>CAWIVI010000025.1:0-70109 GCA_963839465.1 uncultured beta proteobacterium | reverse complement strand
GCTGATCCCGCTGTCGGCCGTGCTGGCGCTAGCGATCCTCGGCGTGTTCGCCTGGGCGCTGCACGGCGGCCAGTTCGACGACCTCCAATTGTCGGCGAGGGCATTCTGGGAGCTGGATTGCGAAACTATTGATCGCGGTCAAGGACGCTGAAGCCGCCGCACGGAAGAATGCGCGCCGATGAATGGAGGACTCGCGATGGCTGGTGCGACGCCGGTGGTGTATGACGATGGCCCCGTGCGCGGCTTTGCGCTGGCCGCGGTGCTGTGGGGCATTGTCGGCATGCTGGTGGGCGTGTTCATCGCCGCGCAGCTGCCTGGCCCGAGCTCGACTTCGGTATCCCGTGGCTCAGCTACGGGCGGCTGCGCCCGCTGCACACCAACGCGGTGATCTTCGCGTTCGGCGGCTGCGCGCTGTTCGCGACCAGCCTACACGTGGTGCAGCGCACCTGCCAGGTGCGCTCTTCGCGCCCAGCTCGCCACGTTCACCTTCTGGGGCTGGCAGGCCGTGATCGTGCTCGCCGCGATCACGCTTCCGATCGGCTTCACGCAGGGCAAGGAATACGCCGAGCTCGAGTGGCCGATCGACATCCTGATCGCCGTCGTCTGGGTCGCCTACGCGGTTGTGTTCTTCGGCACGATCGGCCGGCGCAAGGTGCGCCACATCTACGTCGCCAACTGGTTCTTCGGCGCCTTCATCCTCACCGTCGCCGTGCTGCACATCGTCAACAGCGCCGCCATGCCGGCCGGCCGTGAAGTGCTACTCGGCGTACGCCGGCGTGCAGGACGCGATGGTCCAGTGGTGGTACGGCCACAACGCGGTCGGCTTCTTCCTCACCGCCGGCTTCCTCGGGATGATGTACTACTTCATCCCGAAGCAGGCCGAGCGCCCGGTCTACTCGTACCGGCTGTCGATCGTGCACTTCTGGGCGCTGATCTTCACGTACATGTGGGCGGGCCCGCACCACCTGCACTACACCGCGCTGCCCGACTGGGCGCAGTCGCGTCGGCATGGTGTTCTCGCTCGTCCTGCTCGCGCCCAGGTGGGGCGGCATGATCAACGGCGTGATGACGCTGTCGGGCGCGTGGCACAAGCTGCGCGACGACCCGATCCTGAAGTTCCTCATCGTGTCGCTGTCGTTCTACGGCATGGCCACCTTCGAGGGGCCGATGATGTCGATCAAGACGGTCAACGCGCTGTCGCACTACACCGACTGGACCGTCGGCCACGTGCACTGCCGGCGCGCTGGGCTGGGTCGGGTTGATCACGATGGGCACCTCTACTACCTGATCCCGCGCATGTTCGGCAAGACGCAGATGTACAGCGTGCAGGCGATCGAGCTGCACTTCTGGATCGCGACCATCGGCATCGTGCTCTACATCGCCGCGATGTGGATCGCCGGCGTGATGCAGGGCCTGATGTGGCGCGCGGTGAATGCCGACGGCACGCTCATGTACACCTTCGTCGAGAGCGTGAAGGCGACCTACCCGTTCTACGTGATCCGCCTCCTGGGCGGCCTGCTGTACCTCGGCGGGCATGCTGCTGATGGCCTGGAACGTGTAAGACGGTGCGCGGCGGCCGCGCCGCGCCGCGGCGTCCGATGCCGCGCTCGCGCTGCCGCGCCTGACCCGAGAGAACACGACATGAGATACGAAGCCAAGCCACCGGTCACGAGCGCATCGAGACCAACATCTGGCTCCTGATCGTGCTGATCCTGCTGGTCGTCGCGGTCGGCGGGCTGGTCGAGATCGTGCCGCTGTTCTTCCAGCGCTCGACCACGCAGCCGGTCGCCGGGCTGAAGCCGTACCCGCGCTGCAGCTCGCGGGCCGCGACGTGTACGTGCGCGAGGGCTGCTACAACTGCCACTCGCAGATGATCCGCCCGCTGCGCGCCGAGACGCTGCGCTACGGCCACTACTCGATGGCCGGCGAGTTCGTCTACGACCAGCCGTTCCAGTGGGGCAGCAAGCGCACCGGGCCGGACCTGCACCGCGTCGGCGGCAAGTACAGCGACGAGTGGCACCGCGTGCACCTGACAACCCGCGCGACCTGGTGCCGGAGTCCAACATGCCGGCCTATCCGTGGCTCGACCGCGACGCCGTCGACGCCGCGGCGATCGCCGCCCACATGCGCGCGTTGCGGCGCGCTGGGCGTGCCGTACAGCGACGACGAGATCGCGAGGCGGCCGAAGGCTGGCAGGGCAAGACCGAGCTCGACGCGCTGGTCGCGTACCTGCAGGTGCTCGGCACCGCCGTGAAGTAAGGAGAGCCGCACGATGGACATCAACGACCTTCGCAGCGGCGTCACGCTGCTGAGCCTGCTGCTCTTCCTGGCATCGTGCTGTGGGTCTGGATGCCGCGCAGCGCGCACGATTCGACGGGCCGCCGCAGCTGCCGTTCGAGGACGAGGAGCGAGCGGACGGCCATGAGCGACTTCTTCAACAGCGGCTGGTCGATCTTCGTCGCGGTCGCGCACCGTGGTCAGCCTGCTCGCCTGCCTGGCGCTGCTGCGTCATCGCCGCGCGCGGCGCCGCGTGATGGCGCGACGACAACACCACCGGCCACGTCTGGGACGAGGACCTGCGCGAGCTGAACAACCCGCTGCCGCGCTGGTGGATGTGGCTGTTCGTCCTCACGCTCGTCTTCTCGGTCGGCTACCTGGCGTTCTACCCGGGCCTGGGCAGCGCGCAGGGCACGCTCGGCTGGACCAGCGCCGGCCAGCACGAGCGCCGAGCAGGCCAAGGCGCGGGCCGACGCCGCGCCGCTGTACGCGAGCTTCGCGGACATGCCGGCCGCCGCACTCGGCCACGACGCGCAGGCGATGGCGATCGGCGAGCGCCTGTTCGTCAACAACTGCGCCACCTGCCACGGCTCCGACGCGCGCGGCAGCAAGGGCTTTCCCGAACCTGACCGACGGCGACTGGCTGTGGGGCGGCACGCCGGAGCGAATCGCCGAGACCATCGCGGACGGCCGCAGCGGCATGATGCCGCCGATGGCCGCGGCGGTCGGCAACGCCGACGACGTGCGCAACGTCGCGCACTACGTGCTCAGCCTGTCGGGCAGCCCGCACAACTCGATTGCCGCGCAGCTCGGGCGCGCCGAAGTTCGCCGCCTGCGCCGCCTGCCATGGCGCGCGACGGCAAGGGCAACCCGGCGCTCGGCGCGCCGAACCTCGCCGACGGCATCTGGCTGCACGGCTGGGGCGAGGCGAAGATCGTGGCGATGGTCACGCAACGGCAAGACCAACGTGATGCCGGCGCACGGGGAGCGGCTGACGCCCGACCAGATCCGGCTGCTGTCGCGCCTTTGTCTGGGGCCTGTCGCAGCCGCGACGGAGCGATCGGCAGAAGCCGTGAGATCGACCAGGTCGAAACCGCGGTCGCCGACGTCGCTGCGCTGGTCATCGCTCTACGAGAAGCGGCGAAGATCCAGCCGCGCGTCGGTGCGGCGGCTGGTTCGCCGGCTGGCGCTGGGCGCTCGTCTGGCTCACGCAGCCCGTGTTCTACGGCCTGCCGTGGCTGACGTGGAACGGCCGCCAGCGATGCTGTTCGACCTCGCGGCGCGGCGCTTCTACATCTTCGACCTCGTCCTCTATCCGCAGGACTTCATCTACCTCACCGGCCTGCTGGTCATCTAGCGCCTATGGCGCTGTTCTTCTTCACCGCGGTGGCGGGCCGGCTGTGGTGCGGCTACGCCTGCCCGCAGACGGTCTACACGGAGATCTTCATGTGGGTCGAGCGCAGGATCGAGGGCGAGCGCGGCGCCCGCCTCAAGCTCGACGCGCGCCGCTGGAGCCTCGACAAGCTCTGGCGCCGCGGTGCCAAGCACGGCGTGTGGCTCGCGATCGGCGCTGTGGACCGGCTTCACGTTCGTCGGCTACTTCACGCCGATCCGCACCCTGTGGGCCGAGGCGTTCACGCTCGCGTTCGGCCCGTGGGAGTGGTTCTGGGTGATGCTTCTACGGCTTCGCCACCTACGGCAACGCCGGCTTCATGCGCGAGCAGGTGTGCAAGTACATGTGCCCGTACGCGCGCTTCCAGAGCGCGATGTTCGACCGCGACACGCTGATCATCAGCTACGACGCGCAGCGCGGCGACCCGCGCGGCACGCGCGCGCGCAGCGCCGACCTCGCCGCGCCGAAGCTCGGCGACTGCATCGACTGCAGCCTGTGCGTGCAGGTGTGCCCGACCGGCATCGACATCCGCGATGGCCTGCAGAACGAATGCATCGCCTGCGCCGCCTGCATCGATGCATGCGACGGCGTGATGGACAAGATGCGCTACCCGCAGCGGCCTGATCCGCTACTCGACCCAGAACGGGCTCGCACAGCAGCTCACGCGGCAGCAGATCCTGGCGCCGCGCGATGCGCCCGAGCGTGCTCGTCTACGGCGGCGGTGCTGCTGGCGCTGTCGATAGCGTTCGTCGCGAGCCTGGCGCTGCGCTCGCCGCTGAAGGTCGACGTCGTGCGCGACCGCGCGTCGCTCGCGCGGCTGGTGGAGGGCGGCCGGATCGAGAACGTCTACCGCCTGCAGCTGATGAACGCGACCGAGGAGTCGCAGCGCTACACGGTCGACGTGAAGGGCATCGACGGCGTGCACGCTGATGTCGAACGCCGACTTCAAGGTCGATCCGGCGCAGGGGCGCTGGTTCACGGTGCAGGTCCGCGTGCCGCACGACGCGGCCCAGTCTGCAGGGCCCGGCGCGCACCCGATCCGCTTCGAGATCCGCACCGGCGACGGCCTGCTCGTGAGCGAGAAGTCCACGTTCATCGTGCCCCGATAGGAGAACGCCCATGGCTGCCCAACCCGATCGGCCCGCGCTCGCCTGGTGGCGCGTGCGCATGGTCTGGCTCGTGATCGCCGGGCCCGCGCTGGTCGTGTCGGCCGGCGTCGTGACGACCGTTCTCGCGGTCCGGGGTGCCGACACGTTGGTGACCGCGAAGCCTCCGACGGCATCGCAGGCGCCGGCGCTGCAGGCGCGCAACCACGCCGCGGCGCCGAAGCGGTAGCGCCATGGACGCGCGCCACGGCCTCGTGATCCTCTGGCCCGCGTTCCTGATGGCCGGCGTGCTGGAGATGCTGGTGTTCGCCGTCGTCGACCCCGCGAACCTGACGTGGTTCGGCGTCGAGCCGCTCGGCTGGCCGGTGCAGGCGGTCTACACCGTGGCCTTCTTCGTGTTCTGGACGACGATCGCGACTTCGGGTGCGATCACCCAGTGGATGGAGGCCGGCTTCGGCAGGCCCTAGCAGCCCGCCCGGTTCACCAGCTTGCGCAGCGATTCTTCGTCGACGATGCGGATCGAGCGCTGCTTGACCGCGAGCAGCCCGTCGTCCTGGAAGCGGCTGAACGCGCGGCTCACGGTTTCGAGCTTGAGGCCGAGATAGCTGCCGATTTCCTCGCGTGTCATGCGCAGCACGAGCGCCGACGACGAGAACCCGCGCGCCTTCAGCCGCTGGGACAGGTTCAGCAGGAACGCCGCGAGCCGCTCTTCGGCGCGCATGCTGCCCAGCAGCAGCATCACGCCGTGGTCGCGCACGATCTCGCGGCTCATGATCTTGTGGAACTGGCGCTGGAGCTCGGTGAACTCGCGCGACAGGTCCTCCAGTTGCGAATACGGGATCACGCAGACCTGCGAGTCCTCGAGCGCCACCGCGTCGCAGTGGTGCTGGTCGGTGCCGATTCCGTCCAGCCCGAGCAACTCGCCGGCCATCTGGAAGCCGGTCACCTGGTCGCGCCCGTCCGGCGTCGAGACGCAGGTCTTGAAGAAGCCGGTGCGCACGGCGTAGATCGTGCGGAACGCCTCGCCGCTGCGGAACAGCGCCTGGCCGCGGGGCACTGTCTTGCGCTGCGCCACCAGGCCGTCGAGCCGGTCCAGGTCCGGCCTGGAAAGGCCGATCGGCAGGCACAGCTCGCGCAGGTTGCAGCTCGAGCAGGCCACCTTGAAGCCCGTTGAGCGTCGTCATGACTCGGATGTTCCGCCGGCACCGCCGGGGTCGGCCCTTGACCGGGATCAAGCCGCGAGGCTGGAGCCTGCTGCACAGTGCCGGCATGTTGGACGACACCCTGCTCGAGCGCTTCGACGTTCCCGCCCGGGCCGCGATACACCTCCTATCCGACCGCCGACCGCTTCGTCGAGGCTTACGGTGCGCCCGAGGCGATGCAGGCGCTGCAGCAGCGCGCGGCCGGTGCGATGGTGGTCGCATCGCCGCTGCTGTCGCTGTACGTGCACATCCCCTTCTGCGAGTCTGTCTGCTACTACTGCGCATGCAACAAGGTGATCACCAAGCACCACGAGCGCGCCACGGAGTACCTGGACGCGCTCGAGACGGAGATCGGCCTGTACGCCGGCGTGCTCGGAGCGGGGCACGACGTTTCGCAACTCCACCTGGGCGGCGGCACGCCCACCTTCCTCTCGGACGCCGAGCTCGAGCGGCTGATGAAGGCCCTGGGCCGCGTGTTCCGCTTCACGGCCGGCGCGGAGCTGTCCATCGAGGTGGACCCGCGCACCGTCACGCCCGAGCGCCTGCGCACGCTGGCCACGCTCGGCTTCAACCGCCTGAGCTTGGGCGTGCAGGATTTCGACCCCGACGTGCAGCAGGCGGTGCACCGCGTGCAGCCGTTCGAGAGCGTGCAGGCACTGATGCACAGCGCGCGCGAGATCGGCTTCGCATCGATCAACGTCGACCTGATCTACGGCCTGCCGAAGCAGAGCGAAGCGAGCTTCGCGCGCACGGTGACGCAGGTCTGCAGCCTGAAGCCCGACCGCATCGCGCTCTACGCCTATGCCCACCTGCCGCAGCGCTTCAAGCCCCAGCGGCGCATCGACGCGGCGCAGCTGCCGATGGCCGCGAGCCGGGTCGCGATGCTCGGCAACGCGGTGGCCGGCTTTCTGGCGCAGGGCTATGTCTACATCGGCATGGACCACTTCGCGCTGCCCGGCGATGCGCTCGCGGTCGCCAAGCGGCAGGGCCGGCTGCACCGCAACTTCCAGGGCTACAGCACGCAGCCGGATTGCGACCTGATCGCGCTCGGCGTGTCGGCGATCGGCCGCATCGGCGCCAGCTACAGCCAGAATGCGAAGACACTGCCGGAGTACTACGACGCGCTGCGCCAGGGGCAGCTGCCCATCGTGCGCGGGACCGCGCTGAACCGTGACGACCTGCTGCGGCGCGCGGTGATCATGGCGCTGATGTGCCAGGGCAGCGTCGAGTTCGAGTCGATCGAGCTCGCGCACCTGGTCGACTTGCGTTCGTACTTCGCCGACGAACTGGAGCGGCTGCAGCCGTTCGTCGAGGCGGGGCTGGTGGCGATCGAGCCGGACGCGATCCAGGTCACCGCGGCGGGCTGGTACGTGGTGCGCGCGGTCGCGATGGTGTTCGACCGCTACGTTCATCTGGACCGCCAGCGCGAACGGTTCTCACGCGTGATCTGAGGTGAGTGCAACGCTGGTCCTCGGCGCGTTGTTGCTCGGCTTCGGCGGCTCGCCACACTGTGCGGCGATGTGCGGCGCACCGTGCGCGGCGCTCACGCGCGGCGGCGGCCGCTGCGCCGCCGGATTCCACGGCGGACGCATGCTCGGCTACATGGCCGCCGGCGCTCTCGCCGCCGCGAGCATCTCGACGCTCGGCGCCACGCGCGACGCCTGGCCGGTGTTGCGCCCGCTGTGGGGGCTGCTGCATGTGGCGGTGCTCGCGCTCGGCTTGTGGCTCCTGGCCTCCGGACGCCAGCCCGACTGGCGATTCGGCCGCCCGCCGGCCGTCCTGGCCACGGCCGGCGGCTGGGTGCCGATCGGCGGCCCGGCGCGTGCCGGCGCGGCGGGCCTGGCCTGGGTCGCGTGGCCCTGCGGCCTGCTCTATGGCGCGCTCACCATGGCGGCGCTTGCCGACGGGCCGCTCGGGGGCGCTGCAGTGATGGCCGCGTTCTCGCTCGGCTCGCTGCCGGCTTTGGCTGTCGCACCGCTGGTGTTGAAGCGGCTGACCGCGACGCGAGCGAAGGCGCGGCGGTGCGCGTCGCCGGAGCGCTGCTCGCAGGCTCGTCGGCCTGGGCGCTGGGCCATGGCGTCCGGGAGCGCGTGCTGGCGTGGTGCGCGTCGTGACCGCGCGCTTGCGCTGCGCCAGCAGCACAGTGAGGTGCTGAAGCACGCCGGACACGAACCGTTCACCCAGCGTTACGCAATGGCAAGCGCCGTTGTCACGCCGTTGCCACCGGCTTTCTACGCTTCAGTCACCGACAACAAGGGGACTGCAATGACCGCCCAGACGAACGAGCAAGCCGCCCAGCGCATCGCCGAGAGTCTGAAGCTGCTGCAAGACCACCTGCCGATCCAGCGCCGGGTCGTGCACGCCGGCGACACGCTGTACCAGGCCGGCCAGCGCTTCGACAACCTCTACATCCTGAACTCCGGCTTCTTCAAGATCGTCAACTCGTCGCCGGACGGCCGCGAGCAGGTCGTCGCGCTGCACTTCAAGGGCGACTGGCTGGGCCTGGACGGCATCGCGAACGGCCACTATGGCTGCAACGCGGTGGCGATGGACACCGGCGAAGTGTGGGCGATCGGCTACAACACCCTGATCCAGGCGGCCACGCGCCAGCCGGCGGTGCTGAGCGTGATGCACCAGGCGATGAGCCGCGAGATCGGGCGCGACCGCGACTCGATGATGTCGCTCGCCACCCTGCCGGCCGATGCTCGGGTGGCCGACTTCCTGCGCACCTGGGCCGACGCGCTGGCACAGCGCGGCCTGCGCACCGACCAGATCACGCTGCGCATGACGCGCGCGGAGATCGGCAACTACCTCGGCATGACGCTCGAGAGCGTGAGCCGTGCGCTGTCGCGCCTCGCGCGCGGCGACGTCATCCGCTTCAACGAGAAGGGCCGGCGCGACATCCAGATTCCCGAGGTGCAGCGCGCTGACCGCCTTCATCCAGCGCAGCATGACGCCGGCGGCCGCCGCGGTGCACTGAGGCGAGCTCGGCACGACGTCAGGCCGCCTCGACCGGCGGCACGAGGATGTAGCCCGCGCCGCGCACCGACTTGATGATCTGCGGATCTTCCGGGTCGGTCTCGAGCTTCTTGCGCAGCCGCCCGACCTGCACGTCGATCGTGCGGTCGAACGGGTTGGCCTCGCGGCCACGGGTCTGCTCGATCAGGAAGTCGCGCGAAAGCACACGGCCGGCGCTTCGGGCGAAGACGCTCAGCAGGTCGAACTCGCCGGTCGTCAGCGCCACCTCCTGCCCGTTCGGGCTCAGCAGGCGCCGCGCCGCGGTATGGAGCTCCCAGCCCGCGAAGCGCAGCTTGGTTCTCGCGCCGGCCGGCGCAGCGCCGGCGGCCGGCTGAAGGCGGCGAAGCACGGCCTTGATGCGGGCGAGCAACTCGCGCAGGTCGAACGGCTTGGTCACGTAGTCGTCGGCGCCGACCTCGAGGCCTACCACCTTGTCCACCGCGTCGCCGCGGCCGGTGACGATGACGAGGCCGCAGCGCCAGTGCTCGCGCAGCTGACGCGCGATCGTAAAGCCGTCCTCGCCAGGAAGGCCGAGATCGAGCAACACCAGGGCGGGCGTGTCGCGCGACATCAAGTCCATCAGCTCAGGGCCCGAATGCACCTGCGTGACGCGAAAGCCCTGGCTGGCGAGATAGCCGGCCAGGAGCTGGGTGATGTCGACTTCGTCGTCGAGCACCGCGAGGTGGGTGGGTGACGTCACCGGGCCATGTTATACGGCCTGTCATCGAGCTCGAGCAGGAGCGGTTGATGGTCGGATGCGTCGCTCGTCTGATCCACCTGGAGCGAGACGACGCGAGACGCGATGTCGGCGCTGACGAAGACGAAATCCCACGTGAACGGCGGACCGGGCCACTGCTGCTTGTCATGGACCCCGACGGTGGGAGCATGAGCGACTCCCGGATTCGAGAGGTGCCACGCGTCGCAGTACGCCGGGGTGCCGTCGTCGAACGGAGCCATCAGCCTTGTTCGTTCGGCACTGGGCGGCTCGAAGTTGAAGTCTCCCGCGAGGATCGCCGGTCCGCCGCGCGGCACGTATTCGAACGGGCCTTCTGCGGCCGAGCCGGGTCGTGCCGCCGCAGCGTGAGCGACCGACTCGCGATGCAGGCAGCGTATCGCCTCGACCTGCTCCTTGCGCTGGCGCAACGAGTAGTACTCCAGGTGAGTCGTGGTCACTCGCACCGGCCCCAACGGCGTGGTCACCGTGGCCTCGAGGGCAACGCGCTGCATGCTGGGCACGGCGGCGTCCGGCGGCCATGGCAGCAGGTGGGGGCGCACGGGCCCGACCGGTAGCCGGCTGAAAATCATGTTGCCGAAACGACGCCGGCCGCCGCCAGGGTGGGGTGAGTCCGTGGCGACGGCCGCCACGGCCTCGAAGCCGGGCAGCCTGGCCGCGAGCGCATCGAACTGGTTGCTGCCATCGCAGCCGGGCAGCTCGGGAAAGTTGTCGCACACCTCTTGGAGGCACAGGATGTCGAAGTCCGCCAGGCGCTTCGCGTGCATGACGATGCGGTCCAGGTCGACCCGACCGTCAGCGCCGCGGCCCCATTGGATGTTCCACGTGATGAGTTTCATGGGTCAGCTCCCGTTCGGCCTATGCTGCGCGCACTTCACGTGTCCGCGCGACAATCTGCATGCTCGCGAATCGACTGCCACCGGAGGGAATGATGGGCCATTCTTCAGACCACGACGCGCTGGTCGAGCGCATGCGACATGATCTGCTTGACGGCTACGACGAAGAGCTCGAGATGGAGATCGAGGACCGCACGCTCGACGAGGCGCTCCATCCCGACGACACCGAGGGCGCTCGCAGCGAGCGCATCGAGCTACTTCCGCAGCCTGTTCCGGCTCCAGGGCGAACTGGTCAAGCTGCAGGACTGGGTCGTCGCCACGAAGGGCAAGGTGGTCATCCTGTTCGAGGGCCGCGACGCGGCCGGCAAGGGCGGCGTGATCAAGCGCATCACGCAGCGGCTGAATCCGCGCGTGTGCCGCGTCGTCGCGCTGCCGGCGCCGAACGACCGCGAGCGCACGCAGTGGTACTTCCAGCGCTACGCGCCGCATCTGCCGGCGGCGGGCGAGATCGTGCTGTTCGACCGCAGCTGGTACAACCGCGCCGGCGTGGAGCGGGTGATGGGCTTCTGCACCGAAGAGGAAGTGGAGGAGTTCTTCCGCTCCGTGCCGGAGTTCGAGCGCATGCTGGTCGCGCTCGGGCATCCGGCTGCATCAAGTACTGGTTCTCGATCACCGACGAAGAGCAGCACCTGCGGTTCCTCAGCCGCATCCACGACCCGCTGAAGCAGTGGAAGCTCAGCCCGATGGACCTCGAGTCCCGCAGGCGCTGGGAGGCCTACACCAAGGCCAAGGAGGCGATGCTGGAGCGCACGCACATCCCCGAGGCGCCGTGGTGGGTCGTGCAGGCGGTCGACAAGAAGCGCGCGCGGCTGAACTGCATCCAGCACCTGCTCGACCAGTTCGCCTACAACGAGGTGGAAAGGCCGGAGACCCGGCTGCCGGAGCGCCTGCGCCACCCGGACTACGCGCGCCGTCCGGTGCCGCGGGAGATGTTCGTGCCGGAGCGGTACTGACCAGTCAGACTGACGCGCTGGACCTACCGCCGAGTGGCTGGCGAGTCCACCTTGACCGCACGCTGAAGTTCCTGCCCGGCCTGCGCGCGAAGCTGATTGGCCCTCGCGGCCAGCCAGCCCAGCGCGAACCAGGCAGCCGGTTCCTGCGGCGCGAGCAACTGGTAGTTGCCGCGGGCCACGAACACGTCGTTCAGCTCCCCCATACGATCCTGTATCGGGGTGAGCGCGGCGATGTATCGCTTCGCCCTCTTGCGCCTGAGCACCGGTGCGAAGAACTCGATGGCGTAGCGCTGGCGCTTGATCCGCTTGCGCAGTGAATGGAGCGCGTTCTCGTCGAGTTCGTCGAAGCGCACGCAGTCGTCGGCCAGCCGGCGATGCCACTTCCGCAGGCGCTTCTGCACCAGACGCCGAAAGCCACGCGGGTCGTCGCCGGCCTCGGCGAGCGACATCCGCCAGCCGATCCAGTCCAGCAGCATGTGTTGTGTCTCGGGCGACCGCGCGACCTCGTCCGGATCCGGCCCCGCCGCTGGGGGCGGGCCGGCGAGCGGCGGCGCGCCGGCGCGCGCCAGGTCGGCCGCCACGCCGCTGCCGAGCACGTCGGCCTCGCGGACCTGCCCGAGCGTCGCGAACACGCCGCGCAAGTCCTCGACCAGTTTCGGCGGCGGCGCCGGCATCAAGCCTTCAAAGCTGCGCAGCGCGCTGCGCAGGCGTCGGATGCCCACGCGCATCTGGTGCACATGCTCCACCCGCTGCTCCGGGTCGCCGCCGGCCAGCCCGATCGCGTTGCGGCAGATGTGCTCGAGGCACTCGTCCAGCACGGCGCCGAACGCGTGCAGCGCAGTGGCGTCGCGCCCGTAGGACAGCGCGCCGGCCTTGCGCAGCGGCGGGAACGGCGAGCCGTCGGCCAGCCGGTCGCCTCGCTCGGCCTTGCTGTGCGGGTCGTAGACCAGCGAAAACTTCCGTTGCCAGCGCTGCGCGAGCGCCACCATGGCGCCTGGGGATCCCGACACGAGCTCGAACTCGACCTCCCGGATGCGAACGTCCCGCGCTTCCGCGGCCAGCCGCCCTTCGTCGAACGCCACCTCCACGACAGCCCCCCGCGTGCGCAGTCGGCGTGACGTCCGGCGCACGGTGGTCTGGAAGCGCACGCCGACGTCGGCACCGTCGGCGCGCGCCTTGCGCAGCTCGCGCAGAAGGTGTTCCCCCGCCGGGGTGCCCGCGTGGAGCCCGGCATCGAAGGTCGGATCGGCAAGGATCACCTCGTGCTCGAAGCGTTCCAGCGGGTTCGGGCCTTTCGCTTTCAGCGTCTGGACCCAGCGCCGGCCCTCGCGGCGCATGCGCCATGCGATGCCGGCACGGGCGAGACGGCGGTCGGGCGTGTCGAGGTAGCTGGCGGCCAACGTGATGCGGGCGGCAGGCACCTGCGCGCGGCTCATCTCGGCCAGCAGCGCTGCGCGCGATGCGGCAGGCACCTGGAACTTCAGCTCGATCTCGGTGTTGTCCGGCACGGTAGAGAAACAGTTTATACGGTTTTTGGGTGATGCGGGCGCCTTGTCCTTTGATCCTGGGTGGAGGTGGACAATGGCCCGCATGCGGATCACGAGGATGTCCGAGATCACTCGGCCACGTGCCGTCCTGCCCCGCGCTGATGACCGCAAGCGCGACGAACGCAGGCGAGTCACCAGTGCGCTGCTGCTTTCGCTGTTGATTCATGCGCTGCTGCTGAGCCTGACTTTCGGTGATGCGGGACTCGGGCTTCCGGGCGTCCGTTTCCCCTGGCAGGAACGGCGGGTCGGCGTGCCCGAGCTGCACGTGCTGATCGTTCCGTCGCGGCCCACGGATGAAGGGCAGGCGGCCGCGTCGATCGCGCCGCCGCCGCCGCAGGCATCGAGCGATCAGGAGCTTGCGGCAGGACCGGTGCCAACGCCACTCGTGCCCTCCATGGTGCGGCCGCGAGCCGCCGCCGGGATCGTGAACGAAGCCAGGCAGACAGCGCCGGTCACGCCCGACGTCGACGGTTCCATCGTTGAGGATGCGAACGCGCCGACACGCGCCGATCCGGTCCAGGAGCACGCGGCCCCATCGATTTCCGAGCCGGACGTGATGGCGGTGGAGCGATCCGACGAGCCGACGTTCGTGGTTCCCCCGGCTCCACCAGAGCCGATCGCCGCCGCCACGCCGACGCAGAGCGCCTCGAGCGTGGAGACCGAGCGGCCGGTGCCGCGCGATGCGGACAGCGAGGCGCGCGAGGCAGCGCGGCAGGAGGCCGCCCGCCAGGAAACGGAGCGCGCCGAGGCGGCTCGATTGGAGGCTGAACGCCAGGAAGCCGCGCGTCAGGCGGCAGACCGGGAAGAGGGGGCGCGGCAGGAGGCGGCTCGTCAGGAAGCGGCTCGTCAGGAAGCGGGCCGCGAGCCGAGGCGGCTCGGTCGGAGGATGAACGCCAGGAAGCCGCGCGTCAGGCGGCAGCCCGGGAAGAGGCGGCGCGGCAGGAAGCAGCGCGGCAGGAGGCGGCACGGCAGGAAGCAGCGCGGCAGGAAGCGACGCGGCAGGAAGCGGCGCGGCAGGAAGCGGCGCGGCAGGAAGCGGCACGGCAGGAAGCCGGCGCGCGCCAGGAAGCGGCGCGAGCCGAAGCGGCTCGGTTGGAAGTCGAGCGCCAGGAGGCATCGCGTCAGGTCGCGCCCGGACAGGAGACCGCGCGGGCACAGGACGAAGACGAGGAGGCCAGGCGGGAAGCGAGGCGTCGGGCGCTCGGAAGAGAGTTGGATGAGGCGGCGGCCCGGCGAGAAGCGGCTTCGATGCCGACGCCCCAGCCCGACGGGCGTCCACACTCATGGAGCAGCAGACGTCGAGCCCGGCTTTTAGGGCGCACAGACCCCAACGCCGCGCTCGTCATGTACGCCGAAGCCTGGGCCCGGAAGGTCCAGTTGAACATGACGTTCGACATGGTGCGCGAAGCGGCGAGCCGGCCTCACGTCAGTCCCGTCGTGACGGTCGCCATTCGACGCGACGGGTCCGTGGAGTCGGTAACCTTCGTACTCTCCAGCGGCGAGCCCGAGATTGACGAAGCAGTACGGCGTATCGTGGAGAGCCAAACGCCGTACCAGGCGTTCCCACCAGCGCTGGCCAGCGACTTCGACGTGATCGAGATCCGTCGAACCTGGCACTTCGATACTGCCGTCCGACTGCACTGAGAGCACTGCGACCTTCGACCGGCATGGCCTCGAGCGTTACGCCGCCCGTTGGAAACCATCGGCGTTCCAGGCCTCGCTGCCGACGCCGTGATGCACGAAGAACAGGCCGTCCGGGTCGTAGCGTTGCTTCACTGCAAGCAGTCGCCGGTAGTTCGCGCCCCAGAAGGACTGTTGCCAATCGGGCTCGAAGAAGTTGCTCTCGCCCACGTACGAGCCGCTGTTCGGGCTCAGCTTGCGGAGCTCGGCCATCGCACGCGCGATGGCCTGGGATTGCCGGCGCGCCAGGGCGGCATCGGGCTCGCGACCGGCAAAGCCAGGGTAGGCAAACGGCGCGTTTGCGGCGCAGATGACCAGCGCGAAGGCGTCGAGCACCGCCGGATTCATGGCTGTTTCCCGAGCCGCGGCGATCACCTCGGCGCGCGCACCCGCAAGCCCCTTGTTGACGTGCAGCGAGACGTTCCAGTGGCGACTCGCGGCGAACAGCGCATCGACCAGCGCCGTGCGCGCGTCGTCCTTCAACAGCGACGCGCTCGAGCCAGGTCGACTGATAGCCATGCAGGACCTGGCCGGCCTGGTGCTGGTCGCCCGGCCAGAAGACGTTTTCCTTCGGTGCGCCCGGCCGGTCGTCGCTCTTGATGAAACCGAGCAGACTCTTGAGTGTCGTGGGCGCCCAGAAGTCCCGGGCCGAGGTGGAAACGATCTTCAATGGTGCGAACTCGATTCCGAATTCATCGGGCGCCGCTTCCACGGCACTCAGGAACGGCTGCCAAACCTGTTGCGCCTGGCTTCGACTGAGCCCCTGGAAGACCATCGAGATCTTCAGCATGTTGTCCGTGCGCAGGCGGATCTGTTCACCCCAGTGCGGATTCATCAGGCTCCTGCCGTAGAACTCGACCATCATGCCGATCAGCTTGCGGAACGCACTGGCAGAAGCCGCCTGAATGCTGATGTTCACCGCACCGAACGATTCCGGCAGCGGATGGACGCGCAACGTCAGGCGGGTGACGACCCCCAAGGTGCCACCACCGCCGCCCTTCAGTCCCCAGAACAACTCGGGATTGGTACAGGCGTTGGCGATGCGCACCGCACCATCGGCGGTGACCACTTCGGCCTGCAACAGGCTGGCCGAGGCCAGTCCGTAGGCCTTGGAGAAACTGCCGAAACCGCCACTCTGGATCAGCCCGGCCACGCCGACGGTGGTGCAGCCGCCGCCCTGCACATAGCCGCCGGCGCGGGTCGTGACCGCGTCGTACACCTGCGCCCAGACGGCACCGGCACCCACCGTGACGGCGCGCGTCGGCTCGGCCTGGCATCCGCTGGCGACGAAGCCGTCGTGAGGCGTGATGTCGTTCAGCTGGCGTGTCCACACCAGCAGCGAATCCGGCGAACTGGACGCGCCCTGATAGCCGTGGCCGCCGCCTTTGACGACCAGGCGCAAGTTGTGCCGGCGTGCGAAGTCGACCGCGGCCACGACGTCTTGCGTGCTCCGGGCGGCGACCGCGTACGCGCTGGGTTTGGAGGTCCAGGCATCGACCCAGCCGGAGGTCTGCGTCAGCGCCACCTCGTCGCCGATGAAGTAGGGGTTCTTCAGCGATTCGAGCAACGCGGTGCAGGCCGCACTGCCCGGTGCCTGCAGGCACGTTTCCAGCGGCGACCGCGGTTGGAGCAGCCGCCCGCCGACCTGCAGTCGCAACTCCTGCCATTGGCCTTCGGTGGGCCAGCCGGCATCGCCGGGGCGGCAGCGCGCGGTCGACGTGGCGGGTGTCGGCTGGCCCGCCAGCGCCGCAGCGACGCCGCCCGACAGGAATGGAAAGGCGGCGGCGAATCGCAGCAGGCTCCTGCGGTCTTGCAGAGGGTTCATCGTGCTTGCGCGCTACCCGAACGGGACAGGTTCGCCATTCACGCCCCAGCTTACGCCGAAGCGATCGGTGAGCATGCCGAAGGTCTTGGCCCAGAACGCGGGCGCCAGCGGCATCGTCACCTGGCCGCCTTGCGACAGCGCGTGGAAGGCGCCATGGGCCTGGTCGACCGTGTCGTACTGGATCGCGAGCATCACGCCCTTCACGCCCTCGTAAGGCATGCCCGGTGGGGTGTCGCCGGCAAACAGCATCGCGCCGCCGGGCAGCGCCAGGCACGCATGCATGATGCCGTCGCCGGTGGGCGGCGGGCCATCGGCGCAACCTGCGTCGCCCTCCGGCATGGCGGGCATGTCGGCGTAGCTCATCATCGTTTCGATCTTGGCGCCGAGCGCCTTCTCGTAGAAGGCGAAGGCCTCGCGCGTGTTGCCGCCGAAGCTCAGGTAAGGGGTCAGGGTAATAGGCACGGATGGCTCCTCGGGTGAAGGGTGGACTCGACGCCAAGGCTATGCACTCCAGCCGGTACCATGAAGGTCCAATCCACGCGTCTGCTCAGGTACCAATCCATGTTCCTGCAGTTCGATGGCAATGGCGCGCTGTATGCCCAGCTGGCTCGGGCGCTCAAGCGTTCGATCCTGCAAGGCCAGGTGAAAGGCGGCACGGCGCTGCCACCGACGCGAGCGCTGGCAGCCGAGCTGGGGCTGTCGAGGAACACGGTGATCACAGCCTACGAGATGCTGTGTGCAGAGCAGTTGGCAGTGGCCAGGATCGGCTCCGGCACCTTCGTGCCGGCATCGATGGCATCGGGCGACAAGCCGCCGATCAAAGCGCAGTTGCCGGCCCAGACACGCTACGCCGCCCGCCTGCGGAGCTTGCCGCGGCTGACGCTTCGGCGCGTTGCGCGTCGCCTGCGCTACGACCTGCACTATGGCGAGCCTTGGGTCGATCCGCCGCTGGTCACTGCATGGCGGCGCGAGCTGGCACGCGCAGCGACGGTCGGCGAGTGGGGCTACCCGCCAAGCGCCGGCCTGCGTGTCCTGCGCCAGGCCATCAGCGAATACCTCGCGCGGCGGCGCGGTGTGGTGTGCCACGCCGACGACGTGGTCGTCGTCAGCGGGACGCAGCAGGCGATTACGCTGCTCGCCCGCGTGCTGATCGACGAGGGGTCGGTGGTCGCGATCGAAGATCCCGGCTACGAACTCGCGTCGCGCTCCTTGCAGGCGCACGGCGCGCGCCTGCTGCCGGTCAAGGTTGACGCCGAGGGTCTACGGGTCGAGGCGCTGCCGCGCGGGGACCGTGTCCGCATGGTCCACGTCTCGCCGTCGCACCAGTTTCCGTCCGGGGCCGTGATGTCGCTCGCGCGACGAATGGCCTTGCTCGACTACGCCGCGGAGCGTGGCTGCTGGGTGGTCGAAGACGACTACGACGGCGAGTTCCGCTACGACGGCGTCGCCATCCCGGCGCTTCGATCGCTGGATGTGCGCGAACGGGTGATCTACGTCGGCAGCTTCTCGAAGGTGTTGTTCCCGGGGCTGCGTCTGGGCTATGTGGTCTGCCCGAGCGGGCTGCACGACGATCTCGTCGCCGCCAAGATGAACGACGACCTGGGGTGCGGCAGCATCGAGCAGGCGGCGCTTGCCGCGCTGATGCAAAGCGGTGCCTTCGATCGCCACTTGCGGCATGCCGCCGCGGAACTGCGCCGCCGCCGAGCCGCGTTGATGGAAGGTCTGTGCGCACATTGCAGCAGGCATCTGGTGGTCAATGATTCGCGTGCCGGCATGCACATCGTGGGCTGGCTCCCCGACTGGACTTCGCGCCAGGTCGAGGTGCTGGCTGCCCATGCGGCGGTGCGTGGCCTGGGGTTGCACCCGATTGGCCCGCACTACCGGCGCCAGCCCGCGCCGCAGGGCTTGCTGCTGGGATATGCCGCCCTGTCTGCCAAGCAGTTGCGGGCAGCAACGGCACTGCTCGGCGAGTGCCTGAATTCTGTATCAGGAGGATCGTCATGAACTACGCCGCGCTCAAGAAGCACGCCGCCTCCCTGCCGGGGATCACCACCGACATCAAGTGGGGCTGCGACTGGGTGGCCAGCGTGGGCGGCAAGATGTTCCTCGTCGGCGGGCCGGAGCCGGGGCCATGGACAGGTTGCTCGTTCAAGGTGGACGAGCATCGCTTCCTGGAGATCACCGGCCTGCCGGGGTTCGCGCCGGCGCCTTACCTGGCGCGCGTGAAGTGGGTGCAACTCACGGACCCCAAGGCGCTCCCGCTGCCGGACCTGAAAGCGCTGGTCGAACGATCGCACGCGCTCGTGCTGGCCGGCCTGTCCAAGAAGCTGCAGAAGCAACTGCTCGGCTGAGCATCCAGGGCAACGCCTGCGTCGTTGCGCGGGCGCCGGGCTTCGTGCTCAGGCGTCCGACGGCGTGGCTCGTGCGGTGGGCGCGGGTTCTCCAACCCAGCGTGCCGGCCACTCGCCGCGCTGAACCATGCTGCGGAGCACGTCGCCCAGCAGGTTGATGACAGCGACCCCCGCAGCGGTGGTCGGCCGTGTCGCGCTGGTCGCGCAGAAGACGCGGCGCACGATGCTCGGGCGCTCGATCGCCGACGCGCGCAGGCGGCCGGCGGCGATGTCCTCGGCCACCGCGCCGAGCGGCAGGATCGTGCTGCCGATGCCGGCCTCGACGGCCTTCTTGACGCTGTTCAGCGCATCGATCTCCGCCATGACCTCGAGCTCGATGCCCAGCGGCATGCACGCGTCGTCGATGAGGCGCCGCAGACCGTGCTCGCGTCCCGGCAGCACGAGAGGCCATCGAGTGATGGACGGCAGCGGAAGGGCTTTCGGGGGACTGGGGCCACGCCCGGACGTGACCAGAACGAGGCGGTCGTCCAGCAGCGGTCGTTTGTGGAGCCCGGCGTCCGGGTTGTCGCCGTACAGGATGGCCAGGTCGAGTCGACCGGTCTGAAGCCATTCGCGAACGTAGCCGCTGTACGCCTCGACGATCTTGAGGCGGACTTCCGGATATTGCTCGCGACAGGCCCGCAGGATCGGCACCGTGGCGATGAGACCCACGGTGGTCGGCAGCCCGATCGACACGTCGCCACGCACGACGGCCGTCGAGTCACGCACCGCGCCGCGCGCGCGTTCCACGTCGGCCAGCACGACCTTCGCGTGTTCGAGGAAGACCTTGCCCGCCTCGGTGAGCGTGATGCCGCGGCTGGATCGATCGAACAGCCGCGCGCCGACGGCATGCTCGAGCGCAGCGACCTGCTGGCTCAGCGAAGGTTGCGCGACGTGGAGCCGAGCCGACGCCTTCAGCAGGCTTCCCGCTTCGCTGATACCCACGAAGTAGCGCAGCTGCCGCAGTTCCATGGCTATAGGCCCTTCCTATATTGAATAGGCGCATGAAGTATTTCACAAATAGCGGTGCGCCCACCACAATGAATCAAGCCGCACCCGAGAGACACACAGGAGACGCCCCGTGGACTGCGACATCGAACATCTGAAATCCTGGATCGGCCGCGCGGAAACATGGGCGGACACGGCCACGGCCACGCCGGTGCGGGCGCTGGCCGCCACGCTCGACCGCGACGACCCCGAGCCGCGGCCCGGCGACACCGTGCCGCCGCTGTGGCACTGGCTGTACTTCCTGCCGGTGCACCGCCAGTCCGAGATCGGCCCCGACGGGCACCCGAAGCGCGGCGGCTTCCTGCCGCCCGTGCCGCTGCCGCGGCGGATGTGGGCCGGCAGTCGGACTCGAATTCCTGCGGCCCCTGACGCGTCGGCCAGCGCGATCTCCGCGCACCTCGCGCATCGCCGACGTCAGCGCGAAGGAGGGGCGCAGCGGGCCGCTGGTGTTCGTGCGAGTGCGCCACGAGGTCGTTGGACGAGGGCGGGCTCGCGCTGGTCGACGAGCACGACATCGTGTACCGCGACAACCCGAAGCCGGGCGATCCCGCGCCGCCAGCGCAGGCCGCGCCGGCCGATGCGCAGTGGCGGCGGGACGATCCAGCCCCGATGACGTGCTGCTGTTCCGCTATTCGGCGCTGACGTTCAACGGGCATCGCATCCACTACGACCGCCGCTATGTCACCGAGGTGGAGGGCTATCCCGGGCCTGGTCGTGCACGGGCCGCTGATCGCGACGCTGCTGCTGGATCTGCTTCGGCGCAACCTGCCCGACGCGACAGGTGGCGCGGTTCGCCTTCCGCGCCGTGAAGCCGCTGTTCGACATCGCACCGTTCCAGGTCTGCGGCCGGCGCGGAGCCGAGACGGCAAGACCGTCCAACTCTGGGCGCAGGACACCGACGGCGCGCTCGCCATGGATGCGACCGCCACGCTGCGCCTGACCGGCCATCCGATTGCAGACAGGAGACGACCATGCTGAACCAAGCCGACGAGCACCAGGAGATCCGCGACGCCGTGCGCCACCTGTGCAGCCAGTTCCCCGACGAGTACTTCCGCAAGGTCGACGAGCAGAAGGGCCTATCCCGGAGAAGTTCGTCGATGCGCTGATGGAAGCCGGCTGGCTGGCCGCGATGATTCCCGAGGAGTACGGCGGCACCGGGCTCGGCCTGACGGCGGCGACCGTGATCATGGAGGAGATCAACCGCTCCGGCGGCAACTCCGGCGCCGTGCACGGCCAGATGTACAACATGGGCACGCTGCTGCGCAACGGCAGCAAGGCGCAGAAGGACAAGTACCTGCCTCGCATCGCCGCAGGCAAGCTGCGCATCCAGTCGATGGCAGTGACCGAGCCCACCACCGGCACCGACACCACGAAGATCAAGACCACGGCGGTGAAGAAGGACGGCCGCTACGTCGTCAACGGCCAGAAGGTGTGGATCTCGCGCGTGCAGCACTCCGACCTGATGATCCTGCTGGCGCGCACGACGCCGCTGGCCGAGGTGAAGAAGAAGTCCGAGGGCATGTCGATCTTCATCGTCGACCTGCACCAGGCGATCGGCAAGGGGCTCACCGTGCGGCCGATTCCGAACCTCGTCAATCACGAGACGAACGAGCTCTTCTTCGACAACCTCGAGATTCCCGAGGAGAACCTGATCGGCGAGGAGGGCAAGGGCTTCAAGTACATCCTGGACGGGCTGAACGCCGAGCGCACGCTGATCGCCGCCGAATGCATCGGCGACGGCTACTGGTTCATCGACCGGGCGACCAAGTACGCCAACGAGCGCGTCGTGTTCGACCGGCCGATCGGCAAGAACCAGGGCGTGCAGTTCCCGATCGCCGATGCCTACATCGAGATCGAGGCCGCCAACCTGATGCGCTTCAAGGCGCTGCGAGCTGTTCGATGCCAACCAGCCCTGCGGCGCGCAGGCGAACATGGCCAAGTACCTGGCCGCCAAGGCGTCGTGGGAGGCGGCCAACGTGTGCATGCAGACGCACGGCGGCTTCGGCTTCGCCAACGAGTACGACATCGAGCGCAAGTTCCGCGAGACGCGGCTGTACCAGGTGGCGCCGATCTCGACCAACCTGATCTTCGCGTACGTGGCCGAGCACCTGCTCGGCCTGCCGCGATCCTTCTGAAGGGGCAGCCCATGAGACCTCTGGATGGCATCACCGTCGTCACGCTGGAGCACGCGATCGCCGCGCCGTTCTGCACGCGCCAGCTCGCCGACCTCGGCGCACGCGTGATCAAGGTCGAGCGGCCCGGCAGCGGCGACTTCGCGCGGGCCTACGACGAGCGCGTGCGCGGCATGGCGTCGCACTTCGTGTGGAGCAACCGCTCCAAGGAGAGCCTGACGCTCGACGTCAAGCACCCGCAGGCGAAGCAGGTGCTGGCCAAGCTGATGGAGCACGCCGACGTGCTGGTGCAGAACCTCGCGCCCGGCGCCGCGGCGCGCCTCGGCCTGTCGCTACGAGGCGCTGCGGACCAGCACCCCGGGCTGATCGTGTGCGACATCTCGGGCTACGGCGCCGACGGCCCGTATCGCGACAAGAAGGCCTACGACCTGCTGATCCAGAGCGAGTCGGGCTTCCTGTCGGTCACCGGCTCGCCCGACGAGCCGGCGAAGGCCGGCTGCTCGATCGCCGACATCGCCGCCGGCATGTACGCCTACACCAACATCCTGGCGGCGCTGATCCAGCGCGGGCGCACGGGACGCGGCTGCCGCATCGACGTGTCGATGCTCGAAAGCATGGTCGAGTGGATGAGCTATCCGCTGTACTACGCCTTCGACGGCGCGACGCCGCCGCCGCGCGCAGGGCGCCGCGCACGCGACGATCTACCCGTACGGGCCGTTCCCGGCCGGCGACGGCAAGACGGTGATGCTGGGGCTGCAGAACGAGCGCGAGTGGCTGGCCTTCTGCGAGCAAGGTGCTGCGCCGGCCCGAGCTGGCCACGGACGAGCGCTTCTCCTCGAACTCGCGGCGCACGGCACAGCGGCAGGCGCTGCGCGCCATCATCGTCGAGGCCTTCGCGGCGCTCACCGCCGAGCAGGTCGATCGCGCGCCTCGACGAGGCGCAGATCGCCAATGCGCGCATGAACGACATGCACGACGTGTGGCAGCACCCGCAACTGAAGCCGCGCGGGCGCTGGACCGAGGTGGCCACGCCGGCCGGCCCGATTCCGGCGCTGCTGCCGCCCGGCGACACCGACGCCTTCACCCCGCGCATGGACGCCGTGCCCGGCCTGGGCGAGCACACCGATGCCATCCTGGCCGAACTCGGCTGGATCCGCGCCGACATCGCGGCGCATGCGCACCGGCGGGCGCCATCTGAACCACTCAAGGAGACAATCATGAAGTACCTTGCCATCGCGCGACCTCGCTCGCCTCCTGCGGCGCACGTCGTCGCTCTGACCGCCGCCGTGGCGGTCCGCGCGCACTGGGCGCAGGCCTATCCGAGCCAAGCCGATCACGCTGGTCGTGCCGTTCTCGGCCGGCGGCCCGACCGATGTCGTCGCGCGAACGCTGGGCGCCGCGATGACCCGCACGCTCGGCCAGCCGGTGATCGTCGAGAACAAGACCGGCGCCGGCGGCACCATCGCCGCCACCCACACGACGCGCGCGCGCGCCCGACGGCTACACCTTCCTGATCCACCACAACGGCATGGCGACGGCGCCGGCGCTGTACCGCAAGCTGCCGTACAACCCGCTCACCGACTTCGAGTACGTGAGCCAGGTGATCGACGTTCCGATGACGCTGGTCGGCCGCAAGGACCTGCCGGCCAAGGACTTCAACGAGCTGCTGGCCTATCTGAAGGCCAACGGCGACAAGGTCACCCTGGCGCATGCCGGCCTGGGCGCGGTCTCGCACCTGTGCGGCATGCTGTTCCGCCAGGCGACCGGCGCCGGAGTCACCACGGTTCCCTACCAGGGCACCGGGCCCGGCGATGAACGCGCTGCTCGGCGGCCAGGTCGACCTGCTGTGCGACCAGACCACGTCGACCACGCAGCACATCAAGGCCGGGTCGGTGAAGCTGTTCGGCGTCACCACGCCGTCGCGCATCAAGACCTTGCCCGACGTGCCGACGCTGGCCGAGCAGGGGCTCAAGGGCTTCGAGGTCGTCGTCTGGCATGGCATCTACGCGCCCAAGGGCACGCCGAAGGAGGCGATCGACAAGTTCGGCGCGGCGCTGAAGGCGGCGTTGAAGGATCCGGCGGTGGTGCCGCGCCTCGACGATCTGGGCGCCGTGATCGTGCCCGAGGACAAGCTGACGTCCGCGGGCCTCCAAGGCTGGCTGAAGCAGGAAACCGCGCGCTACGCGCCGGTCATCAAGGCCGCGGGCCAGTTCGCCGATTGAAAGGGCCCCACGCTCCTCCCGTCGCTGCGGAGTTGTTGGCCCCCACGCTCCTCCCGTCGCTGCCCCCAAGGGGGCTCTCGCTGCGGACCGGCGGAGCCGGATCCGCCGAAATGAAGCCCCCACGCTCCTCCCGTCGCTGCCCCCCAAGGGGGCTCTCGCTGCGGACCGGCGGAGCCGGATCCGCGCAAGCTGCCCGCCGGTCCAAGCGCGTACGCAACCCGGTCGACAGCGACAGCGACAACGACTTCTGACCCATGGCCCAACGACGACCCGGTCTGCTACGTCTACATCCGGCTTCCAGGGACGATGGAGACGGTGCCCTGCGCCTCGCTCAAGGTACGCACCGTCGGCGCGGGCGCCTTCGAAGGCAGCTTCACGTACGGCAAGCGGTATCTCGAACGGCCTGAGGTGGTGGCCTTGGACCCGTTCCACCTGCCCTTGTCGACGCGCCCCAGAAGTTCACGAAGCTCCTCAAGGGCATCCCCGGTGCCGTTCGGGACGCGAGCCCGGACGCATGGGGCCGCAGAGTCATCCAGGCGAAGCTGCAGCGGCCCGAAGCGGACATCCAGGAAGTGGAGTACCTGCTAAACGGGCCAGACGATGGCGCGGGCAACCTCAGCTTCGGACGACTGATTGACGGGATGCTCGCCGTCGTCCGCGGCTGGCGCGAGTTCTTCACCAAACGCGGCGTCGAGCTCCGCAGCATCGAAATGCTCGAGCAGGCCATGCTCCCGCCTTTCTTCTTGCGCGACACGCCGCCAGACGCCGTCTGATCCAAAAGGACGCTCCTCGAGGAACTACCGCTCCAGCGCCCCGAGCACGGCCAGGCTCATCGCCTTCACCGACGTCTTGATCGACGGCTCCGGGACCGGCGCGAAGAACGGCGAGTGGTTGAACGGCAGCGGCTTGCCGCCCGGCTTGCGCGACGCTTCCACGTCCTTCGGATCGTAGACGCCGACGAAGAAGAACATCGACGGAACTCCAGCGTTGACGAATTCCGAGAAGTCCTCGCTGGCCGTGATCGGCGGCACGCGATGCACTTTGGCGGCGCCGAACAGCCGACTTGAAGCACGGCCTCGGTGCGCTCGTACCAGCGCCGCATCGTTGATGATCGCGTCGCCGCCCGGCGATGATCTTCACTTCGGGTTCCGGCGCATTGGCCATCAGCGCGGACTGCTTTCGCGGTCCGCCTGCACGCCGTCGTGCAGCTTCTCGCGCACATCCTGCTTGTACGAGCGGATCGTGCCGCGAAGCACGACACTGTCGGGAATGATGTTGCCGACGCGCTGCCGCCCTGGATCGCTCCGATCGTGACGACGCCGAACTCGAACGGATCCTTTTCGCGGCTGACGACGCCTTGAACGTCGACGACGAAACGGGACGCGACGACGATCGGGTCGATCGTCTTGTCCGGCGCGGAGCCGTGGCCTCCGCGGCCCTTGAAGACGAGCTCGAGGGCGTCGGAGTTCGATGTCATCGGCCCCTGTGTTGAAGCCGATCTCGCCGTACGCGCTTGGCGATGTGTGGAGCGCGAACGCGAAGTCGGGCTTGCCGAATCGCGTGTAGAGCCCGTCGCTCAGCATCGCCTTCGCGCCCGAGACCTCCTCCTCCGCGGGCTGGGCGACGAGCATCAGCGTCCCCTGCCAGCGGGTCTTCAGTGCAGCAAGCGTTCGCGCGGTGCCGACCAGGCTCGCGACGCGTACTGACGTTCGATCGACGCGTCGATGTCCTTGCCGAACTGCTCGACGATCTTGGACTGAGCGAAACCCGCCTGCGCGAATGCGGCAAGCGACACGGCAAGAGCCAAGCGCACGGGGAATCGGAACAGCGCTCGCTTCATCGGACTCTCCCGGGGCAGAAGGCAGCCGTCCTGTGCTGCTCTGCCTAGCCCGGCGCTGCTCCCTGCGTCGCCGTGTACACGGCGTACAGAGACTGGCTGGCGGCCATGAACAGCCGATTGCGCTTGGGCCCTCCGAAGCAGACGTTGCCGCAAACTTCCGGCAGCCGGATGCGGCCGATGAGCTGCCCTTGCGGGTTCCACACCGTGACGCCGCTGTAGCCGACGTTGCGGCCGGCATTGCTCGAGCACCACAGGTTGCCGTCCACGTCGGCGCGCACGCCGTCGGGCCCGCACTTGACGCCGTCGACCATGAAGTTGCTGAACAGCTTGCCGTTCTCGAGCTTGTTGTCCGAGCCGACGTCGAACACCCACATGTCGCCCTTGCCGCCCGCGATGGTGTCGCCCGGCCCCTGGCCGGTGCTGACGATGTAGAGCTTCTTGTAGTCCGGCGAGAAGCACAGGCCGTTCGGGTCGGGCACCGTGTCCTCGCCGGCGACCTGCGTCGATCGTGCCGTCGCGGTCCAGGCGGTAGACGGCCGTCGGCAGCTCGCGCTTGTAGCGGCCGATCTCCGGCGGCTGGCCGAGCCGCGGGTTGATGCGGCCGGCCTTGTTGGCCGGCCCGCCCGCCGCGTCCACCGTGCCCTCGTAGAACTGCGCGCCATACGGCGGGTCGGTGAACCAGTAGCTGCCGTCGGGATGCGGAACCACGTCGTTCGGCGAGTTGAGCCGCTTGCCGTTGAACATGGACGCGAGGATGGTCGCCGAGCCGTCGAGCTCGTAGCGCACGACGCGCCGCGTGAGGTGCTCGCACGAGAGCTGGCGGCCCTGGAAGTCGAACGTGTTGCCGTTGCTGTTGTTCGACGGCGTGCGGAACACGCTGACGTGGCCGTCGTCCTCGATCCAACGCATCTGGCGGTTGTTCGGGATGTCGCTCCACACGAGGTAGCTGCCCGACGGAGTTCCACGCCGGGCCCTCAGCCCACAGCGCACCGGTCCACAGTCGCTGGATCGGCGCGTTCGGCTGGCGCAGGCCGTCGAACGCCGGCTGGACCGTCAGCACGTCCGGGTCGGTGAAGTAGGTGGTGGGCGCGCCGCGCGCGCTGAAGTCGCGCGGCGGCGTGGTGATGACGCTCGGCGGTCCGATGTTCGCGGCGGGCTGCGCCTGCAGCCACCGCGGCGCCACCATCGAGGCGCCGATGGCCGCCCCCACGCCACGGATCAGCTTGCGACGCGACACCGCGGCATTACCTTCGGGACCGGATTCCCGATGCGCCATGCTTGTCCCCTATTGTTGTTGTTGAGAACTTAGGTGCTTGCGGCGCGTTGTGCAAGCCAGGGGGCCTGAACAGCACTTTCGACTACCGGCCCGAACCGGCCCAATGCGGTGGCCACTCGCACCACGGCGTTCGCTGCGACCGGCCGGTCGAGTGCAATCGGGCCAGCATGTCCTCCACCGAGCGACGCACCGGTTCGCCATGCGTGGCGTACGCGTTCGCCGCGGCGCGGCATTGGCTTTCCACGTTGGGCGCAAGCGCAAGGGTGACGAGCCAGGCGTTGCGCGCGTCGCGCTCGCGGCCCGTCAATGCGCTCGCCACGGCGAAGGTGGTCCAGTCCTTGATGCGGCCATAGGGGTGAGCCGCATGGGGAAGGGCCAGTGCGTGCAGCGAGAGCTGGCGCGCGGTGTCGGCCTGCGCCGGGCGTTGCCTCAGCCACAGCGACGCGAGGTTGCCCGCGATCTCGGTGTCCACCGGGTCGGCCGCGAAGGCGCGTGTCAACAGGCCCAGCGCTGCTTCGCTGTCGCCACGGCGAGCGACGATGTCGCGTGCCTGCTCGCTCATCACGCGTGCGTCTTGCGTCGAGATCACCGCCAGGGGCTCCGGGGGAGCGAGGCGGACCCTGCTCGCGGCCTGGCGCACGTCGTCGTCGCGGTCCGCGCCTTCGGGCTGCGCTGCGATGAAGAGCGCCCTCAGCACGAGGCGTTCGGCGCGTTGCGCCAGGCGCGGGACGTCGGTGGCCATCAGTTCGTTCGCCCGGGCCAGCAGGTCTCGCGGCGCGGGCATCGCGATGTCGTCCTGCGGCGGTGCGCGCGGCGTCGGTGGTTGGGGCGCCTGCGTCTGTGCTTGGGCGGCACGGCGTTCCACGATCACGGGCGCGCGGGCGGGCGGGTTCGCCGGTCGCTGCTTTTCGGATCGGCGCTCCGACCCGAGCGGACGAGGCGGCGGTGATGTCGCGACGCGCAGGCGCTTCGGTGCGACCGTCGCGCTCGGGGGTGGTGGCGCCGGCGTTGCGGCGGCCTGCGGGGGCGATCGGACGACTGCTGCTGCGGACGCCGGCTGCGCGGGCGACGCCTGTGCAATGACCGGCGCGGACGCCACGTCCGCAGGGACCGCGGCCGCGGCGGATGCCGCCTGCAGCGTGGGCTGTGCAGGGGTTGCCGTTCTCCACGCATCGTGCAGCGGCGCCGCACTCAACGCCGTCAACGCGGCGACGCCGGATGTCCCCAACACCCGGCGCCACCGCACGTGGTTGGGCGCAGTAGCGGCGTGCTGCCGCACCGTCTCTCCCCCGCGGCCCGCCAAGGGCATGGCAATGCGGGTGATCGGCGTGGGCGAGTCGCTCTCGACCCACGCGTCGCTTTCGGCCAGCCCCCAGCCGAGTTGCAGCGATGCCGACAGGTCGCTGTCCTGCAGCGGCTGCGACGCCATTGCAATCAGCTGCGCATGCGGCCGCTGTGCCGGCCGCGGGGCATCGTGCGTTTCCAGCAGACGGCGCACGAGCAGGCGGGCCTGGGCGCAGCGCGGGGCCGTCCAGGTTTCGGGCAGCGGCGCCTCGGGGTCGGGCAGGTAGCGGCGCAGCATGGCGGCCAGGCTGAAGAGGTCGCAGCGCCAATCGAGCTGGCAGGTGGGCGCCAGATCCCCCTGGCGGCCGGCTTCCAGCGCCTGCAGCAGGCGCGGCGACTGGTAGTGGTAGTCCGTCTGCCGGGCGATCGGCAGTGCGGTCGTGAGGCTCTCGCCCCACACCAGCGAGAAGGCGAAGTCGATGAGCGCGAGCTGCTGGAAGCGCGGGAAGAGCGCCTGGCCGTCCGCACGCGGGTCGAAGCCGGGCGGCCACGCCGGGATGCAGACGTTGTCCGCCTTCAGATCCAGGTGAACGAGATGCAGTTCGTGGATGGCGTCCAGCGCGATCAGGCATTGCCGTGCCAGTGCCCACCAATGGGCGCAATCCTCGAACACGTGGCGCAGCACGCGCCCGTCGCGCTGCACGGGCAGCAGCGTGGCCCAATGGTCCACCGTGACGCCCGCGTCATAGGTCTGCACGATGGCCGGGCGGCCCTTGGCGCCGCGGTCGAACTGCACCACGTCGGGCACCGGCCCGATGCCATGGCCGACCAGTCGCGCGAGGATGCGCCACTCCCGCTCGGTCCACAGGCGGAAGTCGCCCGCCTCGGTGGCAAGGAAGCGCTTCGTGTAGCGGCGCCGCTCGCCGGGCTGCGCCGCTTCGCGATACACCTCCACATGGTCGCCGGTCACCATGCGCAGGCGGCTGCGGCCGAACACGCGCTCGATGTCCGCGGGCTTCATGTCAAGGGTTCCCCGGCCGTGGCCGGTCGGCCGCGATGCACGAGCAGCACGGTGGCATCGTCGGCGCTGCCATGGCGCCGCGCGAGAGCAATCAGCCGCTCGCATCGCCGCGCGAGCGGCAGCGGCTGGCGCAGCACGCGCTCCCAGTCGAGGTCGTCCAGGTGCTTGTGGACGCCGTCGCTGCACAGTGCCAAGAGGTCGCCGCGGGCCAGGTCGTGCAGCGCCACGTTGGCGCCCCACATGGCGCCGTTGCCCACCATGCGCGCCGGGTCGTCGGCCGAGCTGCCTTCAGGCGGGGTCTCGTTCAGGTGCGCAAAGGTGTCGTCGCGGGTCAGCAGCTCGATGCCGCGGTCGCCGCGCTGCGCGAGCCGGTACACGCGGCAGTCGCCGACCCATGCCACCCACCAGCGCGACGCGAGCAGGTTGGCCGGCGCGCACAGCGCCACCGTCGATGCGCCGGGGGCGCAGGACGCCTGCGCGATGCAGCGCGCCACCTCGCGGTCGGCCTGCAGCATCGCGCGGACGATGCGCGCTTCGTCGAGCCGAGGGCCGTCCAGCGCGCGGTGCAGCTGCAGCACCAGCTGCGCGCTGGCCATGCGTGCCATCGCGCCGCCGCCCACGCCGTCGGCGACGACGAAGATGCGGCCCTGGCCGTGCAATGCGCTGTGCGCGTCCTGGTTCGCGTCGCGCCGGCTGCCGCGCGCCGAGGCCACGGCAGCTTCCAGACGGCGAAATGCCGTCGTGCATGCCGCCTGCTGCATCACCGGCGCCGCGAGCGCGTGGCGCCGAGTGCCGCCGGGCTCGCCCGGATCGAGCGGTGTGATCAAGGACAGCGGCGAGGCCATTGCGTCAGTTCTCCACCGCCGCCAAGCGTGACCAAGCCGGCATGAAGCGCCCCCACCAAGGCCCTTGCGCGGATCCGGCTCCGCCGGTCCGCAGCAAGAGCCCCCTCGGGGGGCAGCGACGGGAGGAGCGTGGGGGCGAACAATCCCCGGCTCCGCCGGTCCGCAGCAAGAGCCCCTCGGGGGGCAGCGACGAGAGGAGCGTGGGGGCTTCATTTCTAGCCGCCGTGCCCTAATGCCAGCGTGCAGGCCGCCGGGTCGAATGCCGACGCCCCGAGCACCATGGAAGTCCCCGCGTGCCAGCACACTCGCGTGCCCGGCCCGTGGTGCTGCCCGTCCAGTAGCACCCCGTTGTCGCCGCGCACGAGCACGAGGGCCGACTGCGGGTCGACTTCCAGGATGTCGAGGTGATGGCCCGACACGCTGTCGTGCTGGCGGTCGATGACGAGCGCCTGATTGCGCGAGCGTCCCACGGTCAGCGGCAGGTCGCTTTCGCGCAGCTCCAGCGTGCGCGGGCTGCCGCCTTGCACGGTGGTGACGCGCAACGCGGCGCCGGCGGTGGCCGCCGGGCGGATGGCCGTGAGCGGCGTCGTCGGCGAGGCGGTGGCAATGGGCGTGATGCGCGACGGCGCGTGAACGCCCGAGCGCAACGCGATCCAGGGGTGATCGCTCGCGGGGCCCTCGCTGCGCGCGGAAAGCACCAGGCGGGCGCCGTCGCCCAGCGCGGTCGGTGCGGACGCGACGGCAACGGCCACGCCGGCGTCCGACTCGATGCGCAGGCCATTGGTCGACCCGGCATCGGCGACCCACCAGGTGCCGCCCTCGAGCCAGATCTCGGCATGGCGGCGGCTCGCGTAGGTGCCGTTGACGCAGATGTCGCAGCTTTCGCCCTTGCCGATCACGTAGCGACGCCCCGGCACCACCGCCTGCAGCACGACGCGCCGGCGCCCGTCGGCGTCGTCGAGCTCGAACTCGCAGCGCTGGCCGGCCAATGGCGTGCTCGGCGTGGCTCGCGGCGGCGTGCCGGGCTCGGGCCGTGCGTCGACCTCGCTCCAGCGGCCGGCGATCTCGACGCGGAACAGCGGCTCGGGCTGCGGCGAGCCGCTGCCCAGCGCGGCCAGCAGGTCGTCGTACTCGCCCGCATCGGCAGCGGAATCGGGGTTCTCGAGGCCGGCGAATTGCGCAAGATCGATCGCGGCCGCATTGGGCAGGCCGGCGATCACTTCACGCGCCAGGTAGCGCTTGACCTGCTCGGGCTTGAACTCCTGCATGAAGCGGCGCAGCAGGCCGGCCGCCTCGGCATCGTGGCAATGCACCTGGATCGACGTCAGCACGAAGCGGTCGCGATCGGCGATGGCCAGGTGCAGCCGCAGCTGGCTGACGATGAAGTGCTCGAGCGCCTCGCGCACCGCGGCGACCAGGCCGCCGTACATGCCCAGGTGCTCGGCGTTCGCCAGCGCCGGCTCGGCACTGTGCGGGCTGCGGGCAGCCACTGCCGGCTGCGTCGCCTCGAACGCCGGCGGCACGCGCGGCGGCAGGTCGGCACGCGACACGAGGCCGAGGATCTTCGATTTGAGCGTCATGGCTTGACCTTTCGAAACGGCCCCACCAAGGGTCTTGCGCGGATCCGGCTCCGCCGGTCCGCAGCAAGGGCCCCCTCGGGGGGCAGCGACGGGAGGAGCGTGGGGGCCTCAACATACGCGACGATCAGCGTCGCCAAGGGCCCCGCATTGCGCAGGTGGCGCACCCGAGGCGCGCCCGGCAGGCCGTATCGCCCGATGCGCTCCAGGAACTGTCCCCAGGCCGGCTGCACGGCGTCGCCGGCGTCCACGCGCGCCTGCAGGGCCGGCAGCGACAGGTCGATCTGCAGCGCCACGCGCGACACGTCGCCCACCATCACGATGGCTCGGCGCAGCGTGTGCTCCAGGTCGGCGAGGCAGCGCTCGAACGGGCCGTCGAACGTCCACACCAGCGGGGCCGGCAAGGGCTCGGTGCTCATGGCGAATGCGCAGTGAGCAGACCGACGTGACGGCCGGCGATCTGCATGGCGATCTCGGCCGCCGGATTGGGCCCGTGGTCGCCGGCGCCGTGCACCTGGCCGCTGGCCTTCACCCAGTTGCGCTCGGTGAGCACGGCGATGGCCTTGGTCCAGGGCCCGCGGCGCGCCGGGTCCGAGCGATACGCCGCCACGTACCACTTGTGCGGGCGCAGAGAGCTGCACGCGGTCGCCTTCGCGCCTGGCGCGGCGCTGCGGCACACGCGGGCCAGCTCGTCCAGCGGCACGCCGTCGCTCGGGAAGCTCGGCGTGCCGGTCTTGCCGGCCAGCCAGTCGAAGTCGCGGCAGCGGAGGGCATCGAACACCTGCTCGCAAGCCGTGCGCGAGGTGCCGGCGCGGTGCGCGAACGACAGCCCGTTCAGGATCACCTCGGCCGCCTCGCGCGACACCCGCACCGGCTGCGGCGGCGCGAGGCTCCAGCGCGTCACCGCCAGCTCGAGCGGTTCGTGGGCCCCGCGCACCGAATCGACCAGGTGCGGCCGCCGCAACTCCGCCTGGCCGTTGGCGGCGGCCGCCAGCGTGGCCATCATGCCGGCCACGCCGAGCGCGCTGGCGCGGGCATGGCCCTGGCCCCAGCCCTCGGCCGCCATGTCCACCACCCCGGCGCCGCGGCACTTCTCCCAGTCGTCGTCGCTCAGGCGCGTACCGTCGGCGCCGGCCGCGCAGCGCCGCACGATCGCGGGGTCGAACATCGCGGGCGGCATCAGCCGCATCGCGTGGCCGACGCCGCGCGGCGGCTCGCTCATCAGCCGGCCGTACGACACCAGCGTCGACAAGGGACGGATGACGCCCGATTCCGCATGGGCATCCACGGCGCGGCCGAACAGCAGGTCGTGCTTGCCGCAGTCTGAATTCGCGTCGATGCAGCCGGCGTTCCAGCCGAAGGCGGAGGCCTGCGACTGCACCGCCCACGGGCGACGGCAGTCGGTGTAGCGCTTGTCCAGGCAGAACATGCGGTCGAGGAAGCGGGCCGAGTCCGAGCGCATGAGCTGGCCGCGCAGGCTGTCGCGCGCGGGTGCGGCCGGCCGGCCCATCGCCGCGCGTTCGGCGGCCAGCCACCGCGCGCCGACCTCGGGGTCGGACAGGAAGGAAGCGGCCAGGATCGGCTTGATCGTCGACGCCGGCATCGCGTCCTGGAACACGGCCGGGTTGAGCAGGGCGTCCGGCCGGTACTGCACGGGGTAGGGCACGCGAGCGTCGCAACCGGGGTCGCGGCCCGGGCCGTCGAACGACTGGCGCGCGCACGGCGACAGCGCGCCGGCCAGCGCCTCGATGCGGCCGCTGGCGACGTCCACCACCGCCACGGCCGCCATGCGCACCATCGCGCCTTCGAGCAGGCGCTGGCCCACCGGCCCGGCGCCGTCTTCGGCGCGTCGCAGGCCGAGCGCGCGGCACACGTCGTGGCGGCCGGTGTAGCAGGCGGCGGTCTTCTGTGCCAGCGCCTGCAGCGCGGGGTCGATGGTCAGGTGCACCGAGAAGCCGACGTCGACCGTCGAGCCGTCGAGCACGATGCGATGGGGGCCATGGCGATAGCCCGGCGCGTCGGCGTCCGTGTAGAGCCGATACAGCGCGTGCGACGGCTGGCGCACGCCTTCGAGCGGCCCCAGCAGCGTGTGCAGCGACGGCGGCACCATCCAGCGCGTGTCGTCGTCGGCGGCGTCGGCCGGCCGCGGCTCGCCGGCGAGCGCGATCGGCGTCGCCGCGCCCGCCGCGCGCGCCATCTGCGTCGCGCACAGCCTCGATTGCACGCTGCGGGCGCCGGCGACGAAGTGACGGTCCCCCAGGTAGATGCAGCCGGCAATGCCGTTCCATGGATTGGGGCGCATCACGTGGCGCTCGGTGATCTCCATCTGCTGGTCGGGGCGCCAGCGCGCCACCGTGGCGCCGGCTTCGGTGCCGCGCCACGACAGCGCATCCAGCATGCGGGCGTCGGCGCGCAGGAGAGCGCCCAGGGCGTCCACGAGATCGACGCACCGCAGCTCGAAGCGGCGCCCGGCGTAGGCCGCGGTTTCGATGGGCTGGCCCAGGCGCTTGTCGACGGCCGCGAACCAGCGCGCTGCGTCGAAGCCGACGGCCTCGGCCACGCGCCTGTTCGCTCGCGTGCTGAAGCGTTGCAGCGCCGCGTCGAGCGCGGTCAGCTGCGACGCGACCTGCTCGGCGCGCGACGGCGCCGCATCGCGCAGCGCCGAAGGCAGCCGAGGGCTCGCGCGCCACGACGGGCCCCACTCGCGCTCGCATCGCGGCACGCCGCGCAGCAGCTCGGCCGCCGTCGGCAACGCCGACGCGGCGTTGCGCGCCACGACCGCCTGCTCGAAGGTCTTGAGGGCCGCGACATGGCGCACGCTGACGTAGCGGTCGGGCGGTGCGCGTGACGCGTCGGCCGGGCGAAGCGTGCCGACGGCCACCAGCACCGCCAGCATCACGGGCACGACCGCCAGGCTGGCCGCGATGGCGAAGTCGAGCAGAGAGGCCGTGCGCCGCTCACTCATGGCGGCCTCCAAGGTCGACGTTCAGGCACACGGCGAGGAACGCCAGGTTCACGATCAGCGATGTCATGCCGAAGCTGACGAACGGAAAGGTCACGCCGGTCAGGGGCAGCACGGCGAGGTTGCCGGCCACGGTCACGGCCAGCTGGCACAGGCACAGCACGACCCAGCCGACGGCCATCCAGCTGAGCAGCGCCTGGCCGTCGTTGCCGAGGGTGCCGGCGGCGGCCACGAAACGGGGCTCGCCGCGTGTCACGCGCCCGTGGTGCCGGATCAGCCGGTGCAGCCACAACGCGCAGCCGAGCGCTGCACTCACGGCCGCCGGCGCGCCGAACACGCCGACGATGGCGGTGAACGTGTAGTCGCTGTGGATCTGGGCCGGCACGCCGCTGCACTGGCCGGCGGCGGCCCAGCCGCACCAGGGCGCCGCGCCGAGGCCGAAGCCGCCCTCGGGCGTGGCCTGCCGGAACCACGTCACCAGCGCGAGCTGGTCGTTCGTCGAGGCCAGCGGCGCGGCCATGCTTTCCAGGCGCGCGGCCGTCACGGCATCGACAGGGCCGACCTGGAACAGCCCCGCCGTGGCGGCGCCGATCCACAACGCGAAGAGCCCCATGGCGAGCATGAAGGCAGCGACCGTGCGGCCGCTGCGCAGGTGCCACCACATGGCCACCGATGCGGCGAGGAAGGCGCCGGCGCCGTAGCCGGCAATCAGCAGCGGGCCCATGTCGCGCGTGACGCCCATCGCTGCGGCCACGACGCCGACGACGAACAGCAGCGGCCATGCATAGCGCAGGTACGATGCGCCGGCCGCCGGCGCGCTCGCCAGCCGCTGCGCCAACGGCCCCGCGCGCAGGAAGAAGAACCATGCCGCGCCCACGACGAGCCAGACGCGGCCGAGCTCGGACGTCAACTGGCGCAGGTTCGACAGCCCGAGGCCGAGCGCGAGCACCGGCCGCCGCGGCGGCCAGAACGACGGCCGGCGCCGCCAGCACGCCGAGGCGCCGGGCCATGTGGCGCTCCATCTCGCCCGCAAGCGACAGCGCCCCGCCGAGCGCGCGCGACAGCGGCCGGCGCAGGAACACCAGCACCGAGAACACCGTCATGCCCAGCCACAGGTGGCCCTGGTGGTAGAGCGCGAGGTAGCGATTCACCGGGTGGCCGTGCGCCGACAGGTCCAGCAGCAGCAGCCAGCCGAGGCCCGTCGCGAGCACGAGGCCGGCATAGCCGATGCGCGAGCTCATGGTCTGCGCAGCGCAGATGCGCGCGGCCTCGGCGCGGCGGCGCACCATGGCCCATGCCAGCAGCACCAGGGCCGCGGCGCCGAGCACCAGCACGAACGCTGCCGGCGCACTGCCGAGCGCCGCCTCGTGCCGCGCCGGCTCGAACGCGCGCGCATCGACCAGGGGCCACGGCACGCGCGCCAGCCAGGCGGCGATCGCCCACGCACCCAGCGCTGTGGCCACGCCGACGAGCGAAGACGATGCATGCCGGGCCCACACCACGAAGACGAAGCCGAGCAGCATCGCGCCGGCCCACTGCCAGGCCGCGCTGGCCAGCAGCGCGCGCATCGCCTCGTTCTTGCGGGCGTGCGACCGGGACTGCCGCGCGTCGTCCATCAACGCCGCGGTGGCGGACAACGCCTCCGTGCCACCGGCATCGCACGGCGACGCCGCGCGCGGCACGCCCGGCAGCGTCGCCTGCGCCGCGAGCCCGGCGGTGGCGCGGCGGCCATCGAGCGCGGCGGCCATCAGCAGGACGGCGTTGGCGCGCGCGGTCTCGTCGCCCGGCGTGCCGATGGCGGCTTGCGCCCACTGCAGCGCGCACGCCAGCGGCTGCGGGGCGCGCTCGCCTGCGGGGTCGAGCCGCAAGCGCTCGACGTAGGGCCGCAGGTCCGACTCGATCGCGGCCATCGCGCCGGCCACGTCCCGCAAGTCGCCCAGGCCTTCACGCTGCTGCAGCCGCAACGCCTCCAGCCGCAGGCGTGCGTCGATCACCGGCGCGTTGAAGGCCCGTGCGGCGCGCGAGGCCGCCTGCGCCAGGGACTCCGACAGCGCCTGCCACGACGGCGGTGGCCGAGCCACCGGCGCCGACTTGCACAAGCTGTCGCGCACCGGCGGGTCGGCGAACGACGCCGCGCCGCGACACATCGCCGGCAGCACGGGCTCGGGAAGGCCGTCGACGCGAAAGCCCGCGTCCGCGTACCGGCCGTCGCGACCCTCGCCGAACGCGGCCGCGTCGTGGAACGCCGGCAGCCATGCAGCGATGGCCGCCAACACCGCGAGACACTCCAGCAGCGGCGCCATCGTCCCCTGCAGCGCAAAGGCGCGCCTGCGGGGGCGAACGTCTGCCGCGATTTCCATCACTGCGCGTCCGGGCCGACTCTCACGGTGTCGCCGACGTTGAACGGCGGCACGTCTTCGTAGCGGCGGCGCTGGGTGGCGCCGTCCGCGCGCCGCAGCACCACGTCGTACCGCGGGCGTGAGGCGTGAGTGCGCTGAATCCCGAACCCGACCAGCGCGCCGCCGATCGCCCCGGCCACCCGCGCCGCAGGGCGGCGGTCGTGTTCGGCCACCCGGTCTCCCAGCAGGGCCCCGAGCACCGCGCCGATGACCGCTCCGGCAGGGTCCCGCGGGTCCTGCGATTGAACCTCGTGAATGGAGACGACGACGGCACAGTCGACGCACGCGGGCCGCGGCGCCGGTGCCGCAGCGCGAGTCGGAGCCTGGGCCTGAATCGGAGCAGGAGCAGGAGGAGCCGATGGGACGGCCACCGGCGCGCTCGCGCCGATCTGCAACGGCTCGGCCAGCATGATGGATGCCGCCTCGACGCCGCGGCGCATCGTTGCCACCACGCGGCCATCGGGCGCGATGCGGTCGCGTTCGTCGATGGTGTGGCTGGCTTCGTAGATGCCCGGCTGCACTTCGGCCAGCGAGAGCGGATTGCGCACGCCCTCGATGCGCAGCGTCGCCGTGGCGCCCGCCGTGCCGAACAGGCTGAAGTTCAGCCGCGTTCCGGGCGTCAGGTGCGGCACCTGCTCGACGTCGAAGGCTTCCAGGCGCAGTGGCGCCGCGGCCCAGGCAGCACTCGTGATCGACACGAGCACAGCCGCCCCCATGCCCACGACTCCAGGGCGCACGAATCCCATGATCCCTTCCTCGAGACAGGACCGGAAGAAAAAAGGGCCCGTGCGGATCCACGGGCGCGCCCATCGGGGCGCTCCAGCATTAGCGCGGCAGGCAGGTGCGCGGCTGACAGGTTTCGGAGCAAAACGAAACGCGGTTGCGTCGCTCGCAACCCGTTGCGTTTGCTTTACGTTGCATCACATCACGCCCTGGACTGCATAGGCTCGGTGTCCTCTGTGCCTCTGTGTCCTCTGTGTCAAACAAGACTGGCGCATGCGGGCACGCTTCTTCAACACAGAGGACACAGAGACACAGAGAAGACCCCTTGCAGTCTCACAAGACGGCACGGGTCAGCCACTCGGCGACGAGCGCCGGCCGTTGCGACCCTTCGATCTCGATCGTCGCGTCGTAGACGGCCTGGCGCTGGTTCGCGTCGATGGCGTCGGCGCTGCGCAGCACGAAGCGCCCGCGCACGCGCGAGCCCTCGGGCACCGGGCTCACGAACCGCACGCGATTGAAGCCGTAGTTCAACGGATAGCGCGTGCCCTCGATGTGCGGGCAGACGTGATAGCTCATCTGCGACAGCAGCGAGAGCGTGAAGAAGCCGTGCGCGATCGTCCCGCCGAAGGGCAGCGCCGCCGCGCGCGCCTGGTCGACGTGGATGAAATAGTGGTCCCCGGTCAGCTCGGCAAAGGCGTCAATCTTGGGCTGGTCGATCGTGAACCAGGGCGAGACGCCGATCTCGGTGCCGACCTTGGCGGCGAGCGCGTCCCACGAGAGGGAGTGGACGGGACCTTCCATGGCTGGTCAGTCTATGACACCAAGCCGCAACACACCGGATACACCGCGGTCACCAGCGGCTGCCACCATGCGCCAGCCCGGCGATTGATCGCGAAACTGGAACGATCCATTCGCCGGGCAGTGGTTTTTCCGGCGCCGATCCGTTCATACAGTTCGGCTATTGAACCTCCTCCACGAATTGCCCGGCCCACGCCATGGAACTCCTGCTCGACCTCGTCGCCCGCTATGGCATGGCGTTCGTCTTTGCATGCGTGCTCATCGAGCAGGCAGGGTTGCCTGTCCCGGCCTACCCGGTGCTGCTCGTGGCCGGATCGCTGGCCGCGCAGGGTTCGCTGCCGTTCGGCGGCCTGCTCACCGCCGCGGTGACGGCCGCCCTCGTGGCCGACGCGCTGTGGTACGCGGCCGGCAAGCGCTTCGGCAACCGGGTGCTGGCGCAGCTGTGCCGGGTGTCGTTGTCGCCGGACGCGTGCCTGCGGCAGACCCGGTCGCTCTTCGAACGGTGGGGCGCCCCCTCGCTGGTCGTCGCCAAGTTCATCCCGGGCTTTGCCACCGTCGCCACGGCGATGGCCGGGTCGACGGGCGTCAGCCGGCGCGCCTTCGTGGTGTTCGACGCCATCGGGGCCGCGTTGTGGGCCTCGCTCGGCCTGGGGCTGGGCTGGCTGTTCTCGTCCGCCGTGGGCGACGTGCTGGCCGTGCTGCAGGAGATGGGGCGTTGGGGGCTGCTGTTCCTCGTTGCAGCGCTGGCGGTCGTCATCGCGATGAAAGCGTGGCGCCGCTACCAGTTCCTGGCGCGGCTGCGCGTCGACCGCATCTCCGTGCAGGCGCTGTCGGAGATGCTGCAGCGCGGCGAGTCGCCGCTGGTGGTCGACGTGCGGTCTCCCCACAGCGGCGGGGAACGCATACCCGGCGCGGTGTTCCTGAAGGACGAGGGCTCGGCTGAAAGCCTGCGCGCCCCGCTGGACGAATCGCTCGTCGTGGTCTATTGCGCGTGCCCCAACGACATGGCGGCGGCCATGGTGGCCAGGAAGCTGCTGGCGCGCGGGTTCAAGCGCGTCAGGCCGCTGCAGGGCGGCTTCAACGCCTGGAAGGCCGCGGGCTTCGAAGTGCAGGTGGACGACCGCACCGCCGCGCTGGCGGCGTAGCCGCAGGCGGGCGCGGACGAACGCTCAAGCAAGCAGCCCCCGCGCTCGCGCCAGGCGGAACAGTCCGGTCGCCGTGAGCGATTCGCCGTGAACCGTTGACGGCACGGCCAGCAGTTCGAGCGCGCGCCGGTAGCGTTGCACGAGCCCGGTCCCGCCGACGAGGTGCACGGTGCGTACGTGGGCAGGCGCGAGCGCGCGAAGCTCGTGACCGATCAGCAGGCCCGACAGGTAGGACGGCGCTTGCGCCGCATCCAGCGAGCCGAAGAGCCCCTGGGTGCGCACGCCGAACAGGTGGTTGGAAAGGCCGCCCTCGCGCGCGCTGTCGGCGACGCCTCGCGCGTAGCCCTCCGGGTCGTCCACGTCGTCGTCGCTGCTCGGCGGCATCAGGGCGGCGAGCAGGCTGTGCTTGCGCAGCAGGGCGTACAGCTCGCCGGTCATCGCGGTGTGGAGCGTCTCGATGCGGCCCGCCGCGATGCGAACCCATTTGCTGTGCGTGCCGGGCAGGCACACGGTGTGCGGCCCGTCGTCGGGCAGGCTGTCGAGCAGCCCGAGCAACTGCGTCTCCTCGCCGCGCATCACCTCGGGGGGTCCGTCCGGCGGGTGGCAGGACATGCCCGGTGCGATGAAGACGCTCCGATCGGCCAGCATCGTCGCGCCGAGTCGGCAGAGCCCCGCGGCAAGCTCGGCCATGCCCGCCGGACACGCGACATACGGCACTTCGCGCCAGCCGCTGCGGCTGCCGATCATCCCGGCCATCACGATGAGCGGATCGTCCCAGCCCGCGACCTGCTCGGCCAGCGTGGCTTCGAAGGCCCCGCCGCAGGCCAGCAGGCCGGCAGCGGCGCTGCGCTGCTCCATCACCCCACCCGTAGCGTCCAGGCGATAGGCCCGGAAGCTGCTCGTGCCCCAGTCGATCGCGATCATGTCCTCGGACTCACCACTCCGCGACGCTGCCGTCGGCATGACGCCAGACGGGGTTGTGCCAGTCGGGGGCGTTGCGGCTCGCATGGATGACGCGCTCCTCATCCACCTCCACGCCGAGACCCGGCTTGGGCAGGGCGTGGATGTAGCCGCCGTCGATCCGGAAGTCGTCCTTGTTCAGGACGTAGTCGAGGAGCTCGGCATCGCGGTTGTAGTGGATCCCCATGCTCTGCTCCTGCAGCACGGCGTTCCAGGCCACGAAGTCCACCTGCAGGCAGGCGGCGAGCGCGACAGGGCCCAGCGGGCAGTGCGGCGCCAGCGCGACGTCGTACGCCTCGGCCATCGAGGCGATCTTGTGGCATTCGGTGATGCCGCCGGCGTGGGAGAGGTCCGGCTGCAGGATCGCGATGCCGCCATCCTGCAGCACGCGCTTGAACTCGAAGCGCGAATACATGCGCTCGCCCGCGGCCAGCGGAATGGACGTGCTCGCGGCCAGGCGCGGGTAGTGCTCCGCCTGCTCGGCAAGCACCGGCTCCTCGACGAACAGCGGGCGGAAAGGCTCCAGCGCCTTGAGCAGGGGCTTGGCCATGGGCGCTGCGACCCGGCCGTGGAAGTCGAGCCCGAAGCTCACCTGCGAGCCGAGCGCGTCGTGCACGCCGGCGATCTTGGCCACCGCCGCGTCGACCGCCCGCGGCGTGTCGAGCATGGCCATTTCCTCGGTGCCGTTCAGCTTGAAGGTGTCGAAGCCGCCTTCCATCAGGTGCTGCATGTGCTCGACGATGTCGCTCGGCCGGTCGCCGCCGACCCAGCTGTAGACCTTCATCTTGTCGCGCACCTTGCCGCCGAGAAGTTCGTATACCGGCACGCCCAGCGCCTTGCCCTTGATGTCCCACAGCGCCTGGTCGATGCCGGCGATGGCGCTCATCAGGATCGCGCCGCCGCGGTAGAAGTGGCTGCGGTACATGGTCTGCCACAGGTCGTTGATGCGCGTCGGGTCCTGCCCGACCAGCGTCTCGGCGAACTCCTGGACCGCCGCCTCGACGGTGCGGGCGCGGCCTTCGAGGACGGGCTCGCCCCAGCCGCTGATGCCCTCGTCGGTCTCGATCTTGAGGAACATCCAGCGCGGTGCGACGCGGTAGGTGGTGAGGCGGGTGATCTTCATGAGGTGTCCTCAGGCGGTCGCCTCCCGGTACGCGGCGACGAAGCCGCGGGCGCGTGACGCCGTGCGCGCGACGTCCTGACCGGGTTGATAGAGATCGCCGCCGAGGCCCGCGCCCGCGCAGCCGGCGCGCAGGTACTCCGCCAGGTTGTCGGGCGTGATGCCGCCGACGGCGAAGATCGGCACCGCAGGCAAGACGGCGCGCAGTGCCTTCACGTGGCCGGGGCCGTAGGTCGTGGCGGGAAACACCTTCAACGCCTGCGCGCCGGCGTCCAGCGCATCGAAGGCCTCGCTCGCCGTCGCGAATCCCGCGGCGACCCACAGTCCCTTCTGAACCGCGTACCGGATCAGCGAGGGCCGGGTGTTCGGAGTGACGACCAGACGACCGCCGGCAGCGGCCAGCTCGTCGACATCGGCATCGCGCAGCACGGTCCCTGCGCCCACCAGCGCCACGCTGCCGCACGCTTGCACGACGCGGCTCACGCTGGTGCGCCAGTCGGGCGAATTGAGCGGAATCTCGATCGAATCGAAGCCCGCGTCGATCAGCGCGCCGGCGTGCGATACCGCTTCATCGGGGCGGATGCCTCGCAGGATGGCAATGAGGGGCAAACGGCTGGGCCAGGTCATGTCGTCGATTCCTTTCGAAGCCACGCGCTGACCTCGCGTCGCAGGTCCGCCACCGGTGCCAGCGCGTCGACACGCAGGACATGCGGTTCGCCGACCGGCGACTCGAGCGTGGCGAACTGGCTGTCCACCAGATCGGCCGAGAAGAAGTGCGCGGACCCGCGGCCCGCGACGCGCAGCTGCGCCTCGTCACGCGCGATGTCGAGAAACACGAAGCGCAGGCCCGGGGAGGCCGCGCGCAGCGTGTCCCGGTAGGCCCGCTTGAGGGCCGAGCAGGTGAGCACCAGGCCGTCGGGGTGGGCGCGCAATTGCGCGGCGAGTGTCGCGAGCCAGTCAGCGCGATCGGCATCCGTCAGGGGAACGCCCGCGCTCATCTTCTCGCGGTTGCCGGGGGGATGAAAGTCGTCGCCTTCGATCAGGGGCAGGCCCGCGTCGGCGGCGACGGCGGCGGCCACGCTGGACTTGCCGCAGCCGGCCACTCCCATGAAGACGATGGCCGCAGCCATGATCGAACCGTCAGCGGCGACCTGCGCGGAACTTCTGCAGGTCGCCATACACGGCCTGCACGAAGTCCTTGCCGATGGCTTCGGAGTTCTTGTCGATCACGGGCTGCACGGCGCTGCGGATCTTGTCGAGCTCTGCAGGAGGCATCTCCGTCACGCTCATCCCCTTGTCCTTCAGCTGGGACACGACCTCGGCCGCCTGCCGCAGCTCCTCGCTGCGCTGGAACGCCCGCGTTTCCTCGGCCACCTTCTGCACCGCGGCCTGCTGCTCGGGCGTGAGGCTGGACCACCACTTCTTCGACGCCAGCAGCGCCACCGGCGTGTAGACGTGATTCGTGATGGTGAGGTACTTCTGCACCTCGAACATCTTGTTGGCGTACATGTCGACCACCGGATGCTCGTAGCCGTCGAGGCCTTGATCTCCAGGGCAGGGTAGACCTCGGTGAAGGCCATCGGCACCGCGTTCATGCCCATCGCGTTGAAGCTCGCCAGCGCCATCGGGCTCTGCATCACGCGCACCTTCAGGCCCTTCATGTCGGCCATGTTGTTGAGCGGACGCTTGCTGTTCGACATGTTGCGGAACGCGCCTCCCGCCCAGACCAGGCCGTGCATGCCCATGTCGTCCAGGCTGTCGAGCAGCTTGCTGCCGACCGGCCCGTCGAGCACGTGGGCCGCCTCGGCGTCGGAGCCGAACAGGAACGGGAAGTCGAAGATCTGCAGCTCCTTCTTGCGCGAGGCAATCGGCGAGACAGCGCCGAGATAGAGGTCCTGCACGCCGCTTTGCAGGGCGATCAGCATCTTCTCTTCGGAGCCGAGCATCGAGCTGCCGTAGACGTCGATGGCCACCTTGCCGTTGGTTGCCTTCGTGACGCCGGCCGCGAACTGCTTCATGGCCGCGGCGCGCGGGTGCGAATCAGCGAACGAATGGCCGAGCTTGGCCTTCTTGACGTCCTGGGCCGATGCGATCGACGCGCAGCCGAGGAGGAGCGCGGCGCCGGCGGCAGCCAGCGCCCGGTTGACGATTCGACGTTCCATGGGGGCTGTCCTCAATCGAAGTTCAGGAGCACCTTCATCGACTGCGACCGGTCGGCGGCCAGCGCGAAGGCGCGACTCGCGTCGCGGTAGGGAAGGGTCGCGGAGATCAGCGGCTTGAGATCGACCAGACCCTTGTTGATCAGGTCGACGGCGACGCCGAACTCCTCGTGGAAGCGGAACGCGCCGCGGATGTCGAACTCCTTGGCCACCACCGTGTTGAACGGCATCGTCATCTCGCTGCCCGACAGCCCGAGTTGCACGAGCAGGCCGCGCGGGCGAACGACCTCGAATGCCGAGCGCAGCGCGCGCTCGTTGCCGCTGGCCTCGAACAGCACATCGAAGCGGCCCTTGTCGGCGGCATAGCGCGACAGCGCCTCGGGCTGCTGCGCGACGTTGATCGTTTCGTCGGCGCCGACCTTGGCGACCTTGCGCAGCGGCTGCTCGACCACATCGGTCGCCACGATGTGCGTCGCGCCGGCCCGGCGCGCGGCGATGACGACCATCGCCCCGATCGGCCCGCAGCCGGTGACCAGCACCGATCGTCCCAGCAGCGGCCCCGCGCGGTTGACGGCATGCAGCGCAACGGCCAGCGGCTCTGCCATCGCGCCTTCGGCGTCGGTGACGCCGTCGGCCAGCGGGTAGGCCTGCCTGGCCGCGATCACGATCTGCTGGCGGAACGCGCCCTGCACGTGCGGCATGCGCATCGCACTGCCGTAGTAGCGCATGTCGAGGCAGTGGTTCTGCAGGCCGAGCTGGCAGAAGCGGCACACGCCGCAAGGCTGGCTCGGGTTGACGGCGACGCGATCTCCCGCGGCGAAGCCTGCGGCGTCCGCGCCGACCTCGTCGATGACGCCGGCGATCTCATGGCCCAGCACCATGGGCTGCTGGATGCGGATCGTGCCGAACCCGCCGTGCTGGTAGTAGTGCAGGTCGGAGCCGCAGATGCCGCCGGTGCGCACGCGCACGCGGACCTGGCCGGCTTCGACAGCCGGCGTGGGGCAGTCCTCGACCCGAAGGTCGCCGGGAGCGTGAATGACGAGAGCGTCCATCGTGGAGTGCCGGTTGGGTTGAGGGCGGTCAGCGGGTCATCATCTGGAGCGGCCACATCACGATCTGCGGAAAGATCACGAGCAGCAGCATGACGACAGTCTCCGCGACCATGAACGGAACGACGCCCTTGATGGCTCCGCTCATCGGGATCTTGGCCACGCCGCACACCACGTTGAGCACCGTGCCCACGGGCGGCGTGACCAGGCCGATGGCGTTGTTCATGATGAACAGCACGCCGAAGTACACCGGGTCGATCCCCGCCTGCTTGAGCACCGGCATCAGCACCGGCGTCATGATGAGCACCGTGGGGGTGAAGTCCAGCGCCGACCCGATCAACAGCACCAGGATCATCAGTGCGAAGGTCAGCAGCATCTTGTTGTGCATCAGCGGCTGGACCAGGTCGGCCAGCTGCTGCGGGATGTTGGCGGTGGTGATGAGCCACGCCGAGACGCCCGCCGCCGACACGAGGAACATGATGACGGCGGTGGTCTCGGCAGCGCGATAGAAGAGGTGGAAGAGCTGCTTGGGCTTGATCTCGCGGTAGACCAGCAGGCCGATGAGCAGCGAGTACACCGCCGCGATGACCGCCGCTTCGGTGGGCGTGAAGATGCCGAACTTCAAGCCGCCGACGATCACCACCGGCAGCACGAGCGCCCACAGCGCTTCGCGCGTGGCCGTCAGGCGCTCGGCCATCGAGCGCTTGGGCTCGACCTTCGGCTTGTCCTTGCCGATCGACCAGCGCCACGCGATCATGATCGAGAGGCCCATCAGGATGCCTGGGACGATGCCGGCGATGAACAGCTTGGTGATCGACACGCCGCCGGTCACGCCGTACAGGATCATGCCGATCGAAGGCGGAATCACCGGTGCGATGATGCCGCCGCAGGCAATGAGCCCGCACGAGCGGTTGATGTTGTAGCCGGCGTTGCGCATCAGCGGCACCAGCACGGCGGCCAGCGCGGCGGTGTCCGCGACCGCCGAGCCCGACAGCGAGGCCATGATGACCGCCGCCATCACCGCGACGTAGCCCAGGCCGCCGCGGATGTGCCCGACCCAGGCCATGGCCATCATGATGATGCGCCGCGTCATGCCGCCCGCATTCATGAACTCGCCCGCCAGCATGAAGAAGGGCACCGCCAGCAGCGGGAAGCTGTTGGCACCGTCCCACATGTTCTGTATCACGATCTGCGGGTCGGTGGCGCCGATGAAGAACATCATGACCAGCCCGCAGCCGATGAGCGCGAAAGCCACCGGCATGCCCAGCGCCATCAGGCCGAGCAGCGACGAAATGAAGACGAAGATGGTCATGGCTTGGCGCTCCCGGTGACCGGATGCTGGGCGGTCTGCGCCTCGATCTCGTGCTCGGCCTCGAGGGCTTCGCTCATCCCTTCCTCATGCACGTCGATCAGCTCGGCTTCGGTCACCTTTCCGGCGAACAGGCGCAGCAGGTGCGAGGCACAGATGAGTGCGATCGCCGTGCCGGTGACGTAGCTCACGCCGAACACCCAGAGCATGCTGATCTGGGCCACCGGTGACGCATTGCCCTTGATGATGTCGTGCTGCAGCCAGGTGCCGTAGACGATGTAGAGGCAGCAGATGAGCATGATCGCCTGGCTGATGCCCCAGCATGCCTTGCGTCCCAGGACGGGAAGCGCCTGGACCACGATGTCGACACCGAGGTGGGCTCGGCGATGCATGCCCACGATGGCGCCCAGGAATGTCATCCACACGAAGGCGAACCGCGGGATCTCCTCGGACAGGTCGATTCCGGTGTTGAAGAACAGGCGCAGCACCACGTTGCCGAACACCATGATCAGCATGACGACCATGCAGAGCACCATGACGACTTCGAGCACGCGAATCACTGCATCGACGAGCGCCTTCAATGTCTTGCCCATGGCATCCCCTGGGTTGTTGTCGACAGGACTTTCGGGCGGCCCCGGTGCACGCCCGGTTGCGCCGCGGCTACTTGGCGGCGCGTGCCTTCTCGATCTCCGCGTAGAAGCCCTTGACGAAGTCCTCGCCGATGACCGGTGCGAACTTGGCCACCGTCGGCTTGACCTTCTCCTGGATGCGGGCCACTTCTGCCGGGCTGACGGTGTTGATCGTGACGCCGGCCGCCTTGAACTTGGCGATGACGTCGGCATCGCCCTCGTCGAGCAGCTTGCGCTGCAGCAGGCCGGCCTCGGTGGCAGCCTTCTGCAGGCCCGCCTTGTCGTCGGGCGACAGCGCGTCCCAGAACTTCTTCGATGCGACCAGCGCCACCGGCGTGTAGACGTGGTTGGTCACGGAGATGAACTTCTGCACTTCCTGCATCTTGTTGGCGTACATGTGCAGCAGCGGGTTCTCCTGACCGTCCAGCGCCTTGATCTCGAGCGCGGGGAAGACCTCCGCGAAGGCCATCGGCACGGCGTTGGCGCCAATCGACTTCCAGGTGTCGAGGGCGACCGGATTGGCCATCACGCGGATCTTCAGGCCGCTGACGTCCTCGAGCTTGGCGACGCTTCGCTTGCTGTTGGACAGGTTGCGAAAGCCCATGCCCGTCCACGTGAGTCCCACCAGCCCGGCCGGCTCGATCTTCTCGAAGATCTTCTTCGACGAGGCGCCGTCCAGCACGGCATACACCTCGCGCGTGTTCTGGAACATGAACGGCAGGTCCCAGACCTGCACTTCCTTCACGCGGGTGGACAGCGGCGCCAGCGTGCCGATGTAGAGCTCCTGCGTGCCGGCCTGCACGGCCTGCAGCTGCTTCTCGTCGCTGCCCAGCACGGCGCTGTGGTAGGCCTGGACCTTGACGTTGCCCTTGGTGTAGGTGGATGCCAGCTCGGCGAACTTGTTCATCGCCGCGGCCTGCGGATGGGTCTCGGGCATCGCGTGGCCGATCTTGGCCTTCACCTCGGCCAGGGCCGCGGTCGAGGTCAGCGCGAGCGCCGCCATGGCGGCCAGGGCAACCCGCCGGGTTGCCGGGAAGGGAAGAGCGTTGGAATGCATGTCTTGTCTCCGTCTGGCTTGTGAACGAATGCGGCGGTCGGGTCGTCAGCTCCCGGCTCGCCGAAGGAAGGTGGGTTGCTCCTCCTGACTCATGGCGTCTGCAGCGTGCCGTCCATGAGGCGCGTTTGCGTCCACGTCGTCACGCCGCTGTCGCACGGGTACTTGGCGGCCTCGACCTCGTCGAGGTCCACCCCGAGGCCAGGCTTGTCGTTGGCGTAGACGTAGCCGTTGCGGAACTCGGGCAGGCCCGGGAAGACGTCGAGCAGCGCGGCGCGAGGACCTTTGAGCTCCTGGATCACGAAGTTCGGCGGCTCGGTGCCGGACCATTCCTGCACACCGAAATTGCGTGACGCCAGGTCGATGTGGATGTTGGCCGCATGCGCCAGCGGCGACATGTCGCCGGGACCGTGCCACGCGGTCCTCACGCCGAACTGCTCGGCGAAGATCTGCAGCTTTCTCCCGGGCGTGATGCCGCCGATCTGGCTCAGGTGGACGCGGATGAAGTCGATCAGGCGTTCCGAGATCAGCGTGCGCCACTCGAAGGGGTGGTTGAACAGCTCGCCCTGCGCCAGTGGAATGTTGGTCTTGGCGCGCAGCTGGCGGATCCACTCGCCCTCCTCGAGCGCGATCGCGTCTTCGAGGAAGAAGAGGTCGTAGCGCTCCAGCTCGCAGGCGAAGCGGATCGCATCGATGGGCTTCAGCCGCTCGTGCACGTCGTGGCAGAGCGCGACGTCGGGGCCGACGCGGCTGCGGATCTCGTCGAACATCCTGACCGTCTCGTGCATGTACTTGCGCTGGTCGAGATAGACGCCGCTCGGCGCACCTTCCGGCGCGCTGGCCGGCGTCTTGCCGAACCCGCCGCCGCCGTATCCCCCGCTCTGGCAGCGAACGTGCCTGATGCCCTGGTCGCGGTACTTCTGGATGTTGTCGCACAGCTCGGCGATGTCGGCTCCATCGGCATGCCGGTAGATGGGAACGCCCTCGCGACACTTGCCGCCGAAGAGCTGGTACAGCGGCATGCCGGCGAGCTTGCCCTTGATGTCCCACAGCGCCATGTCGACGCCGGAGATCGCGTTGTTCTCGATCGGCCCGTTGCGCCAGTAGGCGTTCTGGTGCATGAGCTGCCACAGCTCCTCGATCGCCTGGGCATCGCGGCCCACCAGGAGCGGGCGCAGGTATTCCTCGACCAGGCACTTCACCGCCAGGTGCCGGTAGGCGAAGGTGGCGCAGCCGAGACCGATCAGGCCCGGCTGGTTGGTCTCGACCTTGACCACCATGAGGTTGATGCCCTCGGGTGCGGTCAGGACGACCTTGACGTCGGTGATGAGCGTGGCCATGGGTGTTGCGCGAGCGCGGACTCAGAGCACCGACAGCCAGCCACCGTCGACGTAGATGATCTGGCCGTTGACGTAGTTCGAAGCGGCCGATGCGAGGAAGATGGCCGCGCCGGCAAGTTCCTCCGGCTTGCCCCAGCGCTGCGAGGGATTGCTGCTCTTGACCCAGGCGTCGAACTTGGGGTCGTTGACCAGGGCCTCGTTCATGTCGGTCAGGATGTAGCCGGGCCCGATCGAATTGGCCTGGATGTCGTGCTTGGCCCATTCGGCGGCCATGGCGCGCGAAAGGAGCTTGATGCCACCCTTGGCCACGGTGTAAGGCGCTACCGTCGCACGCGCAGCCTCGCTCGTGAGCGAGCCGATGTTGATGATCTTCCCGCCGCGGGCGCGTGCCACCATCCGCTTGGCCGCTTCCTTGCCGACGAGGAAGGCCGCCGTGAGGTTCGTGTCGATCACGCGCTGCCAATCCTTCAGGTCCAGTTCCAGCATCGGGGCGCGATGCTGGATGCCGGCGTTGTTGATGAGGATGTCGATCTCCAGGCCCTGCGCGTCGAAGGCCGCGAACGCCGCCGCCACGGAATCCTGGTCTGCCACGTCGAACGCCGCGCCGCGCACGTCGAATCCCTGGCTCTTCAGCTTGGCGACTGCTTCGTCCACGTCCGCCTGTTTCCGGCTGTTCAGGATGACCCGGGCACCCGCCTCGGCCAGCCCCTGGGCGAGGGCCAGGCCGATGCCACGTGACGAGCCCGTGATGAGAGCCGTGCGGCCCGACAGGTCAAAGAGAGAGCTGGGCATCGATGTCTCCTGGTCTGGCCGCATTTGTATCACGTATGATGTTTGGAGAGCGTGAGATCTCCGGTCTCCAGAGGGGACATGTGAAGTGGTTGGGCGAAATAGTGGGGTAGTGACTTCGTCATACGTGCTATAAGAGTCGCATGGCTGCACGCGCGTCGGAACCCAAAGCCACCTTCCAGGAACAAGTCCTCCGCAGGTTGGGCAGGGACATCTGCGCCGGCCGCTACCGCCCAGGTCAGTTGCTTCCTTCGGAGCCGGAGCTTTGCGAGCGCTTCGGCTACAGCCGCATCGTCATCCGCGAAGCCATCAAGTCCCTGGTCGCCAAGGGCATGCTGGAAGTGAGCCGCCGGGTGGGCACGCTGGTGCTCGACCCTTCGCGATGGAACCTCTTCGATCCGGATGTCATTGCGTGGCGCGCCGAATCGAACGAGCCCGATCCCACGATGTCCCGCGATCTCGCGGAGCTGCGCAGAGTCGTCGAGCCGGCCGCCGTGCGCCTGGCCGCCATCCGTGCCAGCGACAACGACCGCAAGGCGCTGCGCGCGGCCTACATGGCGATGGAGCGCGCGGTTGCAGGCAAGGGCGACTACGTGAAGGCGGACCTCGCCTTCCATGCCACCATCCTCTTGGCATGCGGCAATCAATTCCTGCAGCATATGCAGGAGGCGATGTCCGCCATGCTGCAGGCGAGCTTCAAGGTGATCTCCGAGAAGCCGGGCGGCCCGGCGTTTTCGCTGCCGATGCACGAAGCGATCTGCGTGGCGATCGAAATGGGCGATGCGGAAGCGGCCGAGCGCGCCGCACTGGTACTCATCGACCAGGCCGAGGCAGACCTTCAGGATCGCCTTCGCTCTCGAAAATCCCGCCGTTCTTCGTCCACGAAAGCTGCGGAAAGCAGGGTGCGCGAGAGCGATCCTGCGTGACCACCTGAGCATGGAGGCAGTCATGTCCATCCCGTCGCGTCTATCGGACTATCTGGACCAGCGTGGCGCCCGCTACGAGGTGTACCTGCACGAACACAGCCGCTGCAGCCCCGAGACCGCGCGCACCGCACGCATCCCGCCCCACCAGCTCGCCAAGTCGGTGGTCGTTGAGGACGACAACGGCGTTCGCGTGGTGGCGGTCCTGCCCGGGGACCGCAGCCTGATGTTGGGGCCGCTGTCGCGCTTGCTCGGCCGCCCGCACCTGCGGCTGGCCGACGAGCGTTCGATCGCCGCGCTGTTCGACGACTGCGACGTGGGCGCCGTGCCGGCGTTCGGCATGGCGTGGAACCTCGAGACGGTGGTCGACGAGGAGCTCGCCGGCTGCGACGCTGTCTACGTCGAGGCCGGCGACCACGAGCGGCTGCTGCGGCTGTCGCAGCAGCAGTTCGGCGAGCTGATGCGCGACGCGCAGCACGGCCACTTCAGCGGCCAGCGCCTGCAGTAGGTGTCCTTGCCTTCCTCGCGTTCGGGCGAGGGCCGGTGAGGGGGGCGGTTGAGCGACAGCGTCCGCACGGCTACCATCCACCGGCACCCGCAGCAACAAATGCAGCCGGACGAAGACTTCTGGGACGACCTCGTTGGCCACATCCTCGGCGGCCATCTTGTCCCGATCGTGGGCCCCGAACTCGTTCTCGTAGACGACGGTGGCGGCCGCCGCCTGCCGCTCGAACGGCTGATTGGAGAACGGCTCGCCGCGCGCTACAAGCTCGAGGTCGACTGGGAGCGCAGCACCGGGCTCGACGCGGCGGTACGCGCCTTCCTCGCGCTTCGCGGGCGTGACCAGCAGGAGCGGCTGTACCGCGTGATCAACGACACGCTGGCCGAGATCGGCGCGCAGCCGACCGACGCGTTGCTGCAGATCGCAAGCGTCACCACGCTCAACCTGTACATCAGCACCACCTTCGACGGCCTGCTCGCGCGCGCGATCGACCACGTGCGCCACGGCGGCGAGCCGCTGACTCAACAGCTTGCGTTTGCGCCCAACCAGGCGACCGACGCGCAGGAGCGCAACGCGCGCCGCCCCGGCCCCGAGCCGGTGGTCTTCAAGCTGTTCGGCGAAGCCTCGTCGGTGCCGCAGTATGCAATCCACGACGAGGACACGCTCGAATGGCTGCACGCGCTGCTGAGCGAGCGCGCGCAGCTTCCCGAGTGGATCGCCGGTCCGTTGAAGGAGAGGCCGCTGCTGCTGCTCGGCTGCCAGCTGCCCGATTGGATCGGGCGCTTCCTCGTGCGGCTGGCAAGCCGCGAGCGGCTCTCCGCGAGCAAGAAGCAGATCTTCATCGTCGGCCGGGGCATTGCGCGTCACCCCGAGCTGGCGTCGTTCTTCACGACCTGGTGCAGCCCGACGCGGGTGCAGATCGTCGAGCAGGATGCCGCCGAGTTCGTCGCCGAGCTGCACCGCCGCTGGCGGCTGCGGCAGCCGGCAACGCCGGCGGCAGGCGTCGTCGCCGCGGTCGAATCGCGCCTGCCCGGCAGCATCTTCATCAGCTACGTGCGCGAGGACGCCGAAGCGGCGCGGCGGGTCGCCGACGCGATCGGCGCGATCGGCGGCGACGTGTGGTTCGACGAGCGCCGTCTGCAGCCGGGCGACCGCTGGGAAGCCCAGATTCTCGGCAGCATCCGCCGCGGCGTGCGGCTGTTCGTGCCCCTGATCTCGAAGCAGACCGAGTCACGCGACGAGGGTTACGTGTTCAAGGAATGGACCGAGGCGGCAGAGCGCGCAAGAGGCATCCCGGGCCGGCGTTTCATCGTTCCGGTGGTGATCGACGACGACTACGACGGCAACCCCGCGCGTTACACCAAGACGCCAGAGGCATTTCGCCAGTTCCACTTCGGCATCGCGCGCGCCGGCCGTCCCGACGACGAGCTGCTCGCCGCACTGAAGGACGAGATTCGCGCGATGCGGCGCGGCGCGACGCCATGACCGGCGGCAAGCGGCTCGACGCGGACAGCCCCTGGCCGGGACTGGATGCGTTCGACGAGGCTTCGCGCCGCTTCTTCCACGGGCGCGATGAGGAGATCGAGACGCTGGCGCGCCGGGTCGAGGGCTCGCCGCTCGTCCTGCTGTTCGGCAAATCCGGGCTCGGCAAGACCTCGCTGCTCAAAGCCGGGTTGATGCCACGGCTGCGTGAGCGCCATTTCGTCCCGGTCTACGTGCGACTGGTGTTCCAGGAGGGCGCGCCGGCGCCGGTCGACCAGCTGCGCGATGCGCTGGGTGCTGCGCTCGCCGGCGAAGGCATCGACGCGCCACCGTTCGCAGACCGCGAGACGCTGCTGGGCCTACTTGCACCGCAGCGGACTCGAGTTCTGGAATACGCAGAACTTCCCCTGCATGCCGGTGTTCGTGCTCGACCAGTTCGAGGAAGCCTTCACGCTCGGCGAGCGTCGGCCCGAGACGATCGCGCGGCTGCGCGTCGACCTCGGCGACCTGGCAGAGAACCGCATTCCGGCCGGACTCGACGCGTCGGTCGGTCTGCAGCTGCGCGAGATGCGCTACAAGTTCCTCATCAGCATGCGCGAGGACTTCCTTCCGGAGCTCGAGGGCTGGCGCGCCGCGATCCCGAGCCTCGGCAAGGTGCGCATGCGGCTCGCGCCGCTGCGGGCGGCGCAAGCCCTGGAGGCCGTCCACGCGGCCGCGCCACACCTGATGGACGAGCGGCTCGCGCAGCGTATCGTCGAGTTCGTCGCCGCCGCGCAGACCGAGCCCGCGGCTGAAGGCGGAGAAACGCCGGGGCCCGACTTGCGCACGGCTCAGGTCGAGCCGGCGCTGCTGTCGCTCTTCTGCCGCGGACTCAACGAAACGCGCAAGCATGAGCGCAAGCCGCGCTTCGACGATGCGCTGCTCGACGGCGCGAAGCAGGGCATCCTCGCCGACTACTACCGCGCCTGCTTCAACGGCATGCCCGAATCGGTGAGCCGCTTCATCGCCACCGAGCTGATCACCGAAAAGGGCTACCGCAACAGCGTGTCGAAGGACGACGCGACGCCCGAGCATCTCAGCGAGGAGCAGCTTTCGACGCTGATCGACCGCCGGTTGCTGCGCGTCGAGGAGCGCTATGGCATGCAGCGCATCGAGCTGACGCACGACCTGCTGACGCGCGTCGTGCGCGAAGCGCGCGATCGATTGCGGCAGGAGGACGAACGCGCCGCTGCCACCGCCCGCGCCGCAGCCGAGCGCCGCGCACTCGAGGAGCGGCTGCAGGCTGAGCAGAGCGCCGAGCGCGAACGCCAGGTCGTGCGCGAGCTGCGCGAAGCGAGGCGCTTCAAGGGGCTCGCCGTCGCACTGGCGCTCATGCTGATGGCGGTCACCGCTTTGACCTTGGTCACCTTCGCCGCGCGCGAAGAGGCCGTTCAGGCGCGTGCCGAGGCCGAACGACAGGCCGCGCGCGCAGCGAGCGAGAGCAGAATCGCGCAGGAGCGCCTGAAGCGCGTGATCGACAGCATCGGGATGAAGCAGGCGGTGCTCGCCGGAGACCGTGAGCGCATCGCGCGCTACCTCGAGTCACCGAGCGCGAAGTCGTCGCTCGTCTTTGGCGCCAGCGCGACACCTCTCGGCTACAAGAACCCTCAGGGACAGACGGTCTACCTCTTCACCCTGATGCCGAAGCACGCGCTCGACGAGCTGCGCCGCGAGGTCGCGGTGATCACCTATCGCATGGACCACCCGACGTTCCAGAACTCGCTGCTCGCCACCGGTCCCGAGCGTGGCTTCACCGCGAGCTACAACGGCTGGGGCTGCCTCTCCAACGTGGTCGTGCTGATGGAGTACATCGACCCCGACCGGCCGGCCGAAATCGCCGCCTACAACATGTGCCAGGCGCTCGGCTGGTAGCGGGCCCGCTGGTCTTGTCCTGCTCAGTCTGCCCGGATGCCGCGTTCCTGGATGATCTTGCCCCACTTCGCCATCTCGGCGGTGAGGTGCGTCGCGAGCTGTTGCGGCGTGCTGCCGATGGGCTCGGCGCCGATAGCGGCAAAGCGGGCCTGGACCTCCGGCAGCTTCATGGCTTCGAGAAGCGCCGCATTCATCTTGTCGATGATGGGCTGGGGGGTGCCCGCAGGCATATAGACCGCGAACCAGGGCGCCAGCTCGTATCCGGGCAGTCCGGCTTCGGCGATGGTCGGCACGCCCGGCAAGGCCGACGAGCGCTTGAGCGTGGTCACGCCGATTGCGCGCAGCTTGCCCGACTGGATGTGCGGTGCCGCGGAAGTGACGCTGTCGAACATGTAGTCGACCTGTCCACCCATGAGGTCGGTCACGGCCGGGCCGCTGCCTTTGTACGGCACATGCAGCATGTCGACCTTGGCCATCGAAGCGAACAGTTCGCCGGCGAGGTGGATCGAGGTGCCGTTGCCCGCCGAGGCGAACGTGACCTTGCCGGGTTGGGCCTTGGCCTGGGCGATCACGTCGGCCACCGTGTTGGCTTTCGACTGGGCGACGTTGGTGACCAGCACATTGGGCACCACGGCAAGCAGCGAGACCGGCGCGAAGTTCTTCTCCGGGTCGTAGCTCAGCTTGCTGTAGAGGAACTTGTTCACCGCCATCCCGTTTGCCACGATCATCATCGTGTAGCCGTCGGGGGCCGCTCGGGCGACCGCGTCGACACCGATGTTGCCGCCTGCGCCGGGCCGGTTCTCGACGACGAAGGTCTGGCCCAGCTTTCGGCCCATGTGATCGCCGAGTGTCCGGGCGATGGTGTCCATCGCGCCGGCGGGCGGGAACGGCACGATCCACTTGATCGGCTTGCTGGGGTAGGCGTCAGGCTGCGCGAGTGCGGTGCCGGCGCAAAGAGAGCACAGGGCCGCGGCGGCGCCGGCAAGGAGGGTTCGACGAATCACGGTGTCTCCAGAAGTATATGTTTGAAGCGAGCGCACGACAGCGTCAGCGGTCGTCGTCGTGGATGGACGATGCGTGGCGGCAGAGCGGCTGCACCTCGATGTCCATGTAGGGAAAGAGGGGCAGCGACATCAGCGTGTCGTGCAGCGCGGCGTTGTCCGGCACGTCGAAGATGCTCACGTTCGCGTAGCGGCCGGCGATGCGCCAGAGGTGGCGCCACGTTCCTGCGCGCTGCAGTTCCTGCGCGAGCGCCTTCTCGCGCGCCTTCAATTCATCGGCCGCTGCACGCGGCATGTCGTGCGGCAGCCGGACGGTCATCTGCACGTGGAAGAGCATGGCGGTCCTCAGGCTGTGACGGCGACAGGCCGCGTGCCGCGGTCGCGCCGGTAGAAGTCGAGCTTGTCGGTGTCCAGGCGGATGCCCAGGCCCGGGGTTTGGGGCAGGACCAATTCGAAGTCCCGGTAGACGGGACGCTCCAGCACGACATCGTCCTTCAGGAGCAGCGGTCCGAACAGCTCGGTGCCGAACGCGAGCCGCGGGCAGGCAGCGAACGTGTGCGCGGCAGCGACGCTGCCGATGCTGCCCTCGAGCAGCGTGCCGCCGTACAGGCCCACGCCCGCGGCGTCGGCCACTGCCGCGGCGCGCAGCGTCGGCCACGGTCCACCGGCCTGCGAGATCTTGAGCGCGTAGACATCGGCGGCGCCGGCGGACGCCAGGTCGAAGGCGTCGACCGCGTCGTGCACGGCCTCGTCGGCCATGATGGGGACGTCGAAGCGTTGCGCCAGGCGCGCCAGCGCGCGCCGATTGCGGCTGGCCACGGGCTGCTCGATGAGGCCCACGCCGGCGGCTTCGAGCGCTGCGATGCCGCGCACCGCGGTCGGCTCGTCCCACGCCTGGTTGACATCGACGGTCAGCATCACGTCGTCGCCCAGACCGCGCCGGATGGCCTGCACGTGAGCGATGTCCGCGGCCAGCTCGCCGGCGCCGATCTTCAGCTTGAAGACACGGTGGCGCCGAGCCTCGATGAGCGCATGCGCCTCGTCGATGTCACGGGCGGCATCGCCGCTGGCCAGCGTCCACAGCACCGGCAGTGCGTTGCGCACTGCACCGCCGAGCAGCGCATGAATCGGCAGGCCGAGCCGCTGGCCTTGCGCGTCCAGCAGAGCGGTCTCCACGGCCGACTTGGCGAACGAATTGCCCTGGACCGACCTGGCCACGAGCGCCATGGCGGCATTGGCGTTCGTCGCATCCGTGCCGAGCAGCAGCGGCGCAATGTAGGTGTCGATCGCGCTCTTGATGCTTTCCGGGCTCTGGTCGCCATACGCCAGGCCCCCGATCGTGGTGGCTTCGCCGAGGCCGACGATGCCGTCGCTGTCGAGGAGCCGGACGATGACGAGCGTCTGTCGCGACATCGTCGTCATGGCAAGCTTGTGGGCGCGAATGGTCGGCAGGTCGACCAGCACGGCTTCTATCGATTCGATCCGGGGGCGCGTTTTCATGACCGGATATTCGTTGCTGAAGGACGCCGGGTCCAATATCGTTTGGGTCCGCCTTCATACCTTCCAGGTATCGCCATGGAACTTCGCCACCTGCGCTATTTCGCGGCCGTCGCGCGCGAGCTCAACTTCAGCCGGGCCGCGGAGCAGTTGCACATCGCCCAGCCGCCGCTCAGCCGGCAGATCCGCCAGCTCGAGGAAGAGCTCGGCGCCGAGCTCTTCGACCGGCGCGCACGGCCGCTGCGGCTCACCCCCGCGGGCCAGTTCTTCCACGGCCAGGCGGTGCAGATGCTGGAGCGGCTGGAGGAAGTTCGCACGACCACCCGGCGCATCGCGCAGGGCCGTCGCACCTGGTTCGGCATCGGATTCGTCCCGTCGACGCTTTACGGTCCGCTGCCGGAGGTCATCCGGCGCTTCCGCGAAAGCCAGCCGGAGGTCGATGTCGGCCTGTCGGAGTTGACCACGCTCCAGCAGATCGAGGCGTTGAAGGCGGGTCGCATCGATGTCGGATTCGGCCGGCTGCGGTTCGACGATGACCGCATCGAGGGTGAGGTGGTCGTCGAGGAGCCCGTGGTGGCCGCGCTGCCGGCGACCCACCGCCTGGCGCGCCGCAAGCGCCTGCCGCTGGCCGAACTGGTCGGCGAAGCGCTGTTGCTCTACCCCGCGAAGCCGCGCCCCAGCTATGCGGACCAGGTCCTGGACATGTTTCGGTCGCGCGGGCTCGCGCCAACGGTAGCGCTCGAAGCCAACGAAATGCAAACCGCCATCGGGCTCGTCGTCGCGGGAGTGGGTTACGCCCTGGTGCCGCGGTCGGTCGAGGGCTTGCACCGCGAAGGACTTGTCTACGTGGCGCTCGCCGATTCCGGACTGAGCTCGCCGGTGATCATGAACTGCCGGGTCGGCGACGCGTCGCAGTCACTGGCTCGGTTCAAGGAACTCGTGACGGCGACCGCGTGACCGTTGACGCCGGACCGAAGGCCCGCTCGCATCAATCACCGAGGAGATGGACGTGGCGCTCGAATGGACGGATGACCTGGCAAGGGTGGGCTGGCAGGAGCTGTCGGAGCTGTACAAGGCGGCCCCGTTGGGCGAGAAGCCGCCGGAGCGGCTGAAGACGGTGTTCTCCAACAGCCTGTACCGCTGCTTCGTCCACGACGACGGGCGGCTGGTCGGGGCCGGCCGGGCGCTGGCGGACGGGGCGGACTGCTCCTACGTCTGCGACATCGCCGTGATGCCGAGCCATCAGGGCACGGGGTTGGGCAAGCAGATCGTCGGCCGGCTCGTGGAGCTGTCGCGCGGCCACAAGAAGATCATCCTGTATGCGGTGCCCGGCAAGGAAGCCTTCTATCGGAAGTTCGGCTTCCTGCGCATGAAGACCGCCATGGCCATCTTCGAAGACCAGGCCGCCAAGGTTCAGAGCGGCTATCTATCGGAAACCTGAGGCGCGTGGACGGTGATGACCATGCATGGCTCACGCCCCCGCGCCGGGCGGCGCCAGCTCGGTGCGAACCTCGGTCGCGACCTGCGTCATCAGCTTGTGCAACGGGCACTTCTCGGCCACTGCGAGCAGCGTCGCGCGCTGCGCGTCGGTCAGTGCGCCGCCCAGTTCGAGCACGACGCTCAGGCGATAGGTGCCGGCGCGCTCGTCGGTGTCGTCGCGCACGACGTGCACGCGGATGTCGTCGAGCGGAATCTGCTTGCGCTGCGCGTACCACAGCACCGTCATGGCCTTGCAGGTGCCGAGCGCGCTGTCATAGAGCTCGTGGGCGGTGACGCCGAGGTCCTCGCCGCCGTTGGCGGGCGGCTCGTCGACGGGCAGCGCATGCTCGCGCACGTGGACCGTGTGCTTCATCTTGTGCGACCGGTCGCGGATCACAACGATGCTCATGCGGACCTCCAGGGGAGCGATGACGCATTGTCGTTGGTGCCGGGCGCCCTGCCGGGGCGTGCCGATGCGATGATCATGAACGTTACGGGACCGCCTGAGGAAGACATCCATGAGCAGCTCGCACTCCTTCACCGAGGCGCGTGACTTCCTTCTGCGCCATCGCGAAGACCCGGTCACTGCCTGCCGCGACTTCCGATGGCCCGTGCTCGAACGCTTCAACTGGGCTCTGGACCACTTCGATGTCATGGCCCGTGAGAACGACGCGCTGGCCCTGCACATCGTGTCCGAGGATGGAGGCGAGCGGAAGCTTTCCTTCAAGGAGATGTCGCAGCGCTCGGCACAAGTGGCCAACCATCTGCGCTCGCTGGGCGTGCAGCGCGGCGACCGAGTGCTGCTGATGCTGGGCAACGAGCTCCCGCTGTGGGAGGCGATGCTGGCCTGCATGAAGCTCGGCGCGGTGCTCATTCCCGCCACCGCACTGTTGACCACCGAGGACCTGCGCGACCGGATCGAGCGCGGACAGGTGCGCCACGTGCTGGCGGCCAGCGCACTGGCGCCGAAGTTCGCCGAGTTGGCGGGTGACTACACCCGCGTGGCGATCGGGGCCGACGTGCCGGGCTGGCAGTGCTTTCAGGATGCCGAGCGCGCGTCGTTTAACTTCACTCCCGACAGCGACACGCGGGCCGACGATCCGATGCTGCTCTACTTCACTTCGGGCACCACGTCCAAGCCCAAGCTGGTGCTTCACACCCATCAAAGTTATCCGGTGGGCCATCTGTCCACCATGTACTGGATCGGCCTCGAGCCGGGCGACGTGCACCTGAACATCTCGTCGCCGGGCTGGGCCAAGCATGCGTGGAGCTGCTTCTTCGCGCCGTGGAATGCGGGCGCCTGCGTGTTCATCCACAACACCGCGCGATTCAACGCGAAGGCGTTGCTGGACGTGCTGGCAACGCACGGCGTGACCAGCCTGTGCGCACCGCCCACCGTGTGGCGCATGCTGATCCAGGAAGACCTGGCCGCCTGGCGCGGGCGCCTGCAATTGCGCGAGGTGGTCGGCGCCGGCGAGCCGCTGAACCCCGAGATCATCGAGCAGGTGCGTGCGGCGTGGGGCTTGACGCTGCGCGACGGCTACGGTCAGACCGAAACCACCGCCCAGATCGGGAACACTCCCGGCCAGCCGGTGAAGCCGGGATGCATGGGCCAGCCGCTGCCGGGCTACCGCATCGCCCTGCTCGACGTGGACGGCAAGCCGGCCGACGAGGGGGAGGTGTGCATCGACCTGGCGCATCGCCCCACGGGCCTGATGGCGGGCTACCAGGATGCCGACGCGCACGCGGCCGACGCGATGCGTGATGGTTACTACCATACCGGCGACGTCGCCGCGCGCGACGCCGACGGCACCATCACCTTCGTTGGCCGCGCGGATGACGTGTTCAAGGCCGCGACTACCGCATCAGCCCTTTCGAGCTGGAAAGCGTGCTGATCGAACACGAAGCCGTGGCCGAGGTTGCCATCGTGCCTTCCCCGACCCTGTGCGGCTGGCCGTGCCCAAGGCTTACTTGACGCTCACCGCCGGCGCCCAACCTGGCCCGGCGTTGGCCGAGGCGCTGTTCGCCTTCTGCCGCAAGCGGCTGGCACCTTACAAACGGGTGCGGCGCATTCAGTTCGTCGACGAGCTGCCCAAGACCATCTCCGGCAAGATACGCCGCGTGCAGTTGAGGGCCCAGGAGGCGGATCGACAGGCGGCCGGTGCGCGTGGGGAGCGGGAGTACATCGAGGACGACTTTCCGTCGTTGCGCTCGGAGAGCTGACGAAGCGGAACTGAGCCCCCGTCGGGGTCGTGGCCCGTCACTTCCGCCAGACACTCGCCAGCCATGCCTGCTGTTCGCGCGGCAGCCCGGCCGGCCGGTAGTAGTGCTCCAGCTCGGCAAACCCGACCGCCGCCATGTGCGCGCGCCACGTCGGCAGATCATGGAATGCGCCGTACCTGCTCCCGTGCCAGCCTTCCTGCCCTTCGCCGCGCGGGTTCGAACTGAACAGCACTCCGCCGGGCTTCAGCGCGGCGTGCAGTGTGCGCAGCACGCGCGGCAGCTCCTCGCTCGGCACATGGAAGAGCACAGCGTTGGCAAACAGGCCGTCGAATCGCTCCGTCGGCAGGTGCAGCGCCAGAAGGTTCTGCTCCCACACCTCGCAGCGGCTGTAGGCCCGCGCCATCGCCGCGAGCCGTTGCGCACCTTCCAGGCCTATGGCCAGGTGGCCGAGTTCCGTGAAGGTCTTGAGGTCGCGCCCCGGGCCGCAGCCAACATCCAGGATCGTGAACGGCGGCGTACCTTCGATGTGCCGCAGCAGCGCGGCGATGTTCTGGCTGACGTCGTGCTCGCGCGTGCCCTGCCAGAAGTCCTCGGCCCGCTCGTCGTAATGAGCCAGCGTCAAGGCGGAGATTCGATCGAGCTCTTCGACGGTCAGGGGCATGGCCGGATCTTGCCGCAAATCGACCCGCCTGCCGGGGGCGCCACCATGGGGCCTGTCGTGTCGATGGCCTTGTCAAACGTCGGGCTGTGCGAGAGCTGCGCGGACAATGCCGCATGCGAAAAAAAGGGATGCGCGCCTCCGTGTGGGCCAAGAGCTTCGAGCGAGGTTTTGCGGCAGTCACGCGTCAAGCCTTGCGCGCCGGGACGCGGGCAATGGGCGAGGCACTGCGACCGGCCGTCGAGAAACGCAAGCCACCGCCGGGATCGGGCAGCTGGATTCCCGGTGTCGCCTTGGGCGCCGCCGGAGCGCGCCGCTTCCGGCTCTACCGCCCGCCGCATGTACACATCAGCGAGCGGCTGCCGCTGATGGTGATGCTGCACGGCTGCGGGCAGGACGCCAAGAGCTTTGCGATGAGCACGCGCATGAACCGAATCGCGGCGCGTGAACGCTTTCTCGTGCTCTACCCAGAGCAGGACCGCGTGGCCAATGCGCAAGGCTGCTGGAACTGGTTCGACACCACGTCCGCGCGGGCCTACGGAGAAGCAGCGCTGATCATGAAAGCCATTGACCAGGTCTGTCTGCTGTATCCGGCAGACCGCGCGCGTGTTGCGGTGGCCGGCCTGTCGGCCGGCGCGAGCATGGCTGCGCTGTTGGTGACGCGGCATCCCGACCGGTTCAAGGCACTGATCATGCATTCGGGCATCCCGCCGGGTACTGCGCATTCCTCCCTGTCGGCGCTCGGCGCGATGAAAGGCCATCGCGCCACCAGGCCGCTGACGACGAGCGCCGGATCGACGACCACGTCATGGCCGGCGCTGATGGTGATCCATGGCGGTGAGATAAACACGATCGCCAAGCTGGTTGAAGTGGGGCAACTCGGCCACGCGTGGAGCGGCGGGGCAGCGGATCGTCCGTTCAGCGACCACCAGGGACCCGACGCATCGCGCATGGCGTGGGCGTTTGCGGCCAAGCAGTTTGGAACTTGAGAGCCCCTTTCAGCTTCTCCACATGGCCCTTGCTTTGGATTCACAGGCATACACTGGCCACGTCATCCGCGACACGCAAGGCCAAAGGCTCTCAACACCTTGGTCCTCAGTGGCCTGAACCTGTGCCTTCTACGCTGCCGCCGGGATGACTCAACAGCCCGCCCCAGGTGCAATGCCTTGGGCGGGTTGCTCGTTTTCAGATCTCTTGCAGCAGCGCTGCCGCGGCGGCGCGCGCATCCGGCACCACGTCGTAGGAATAGAGGCGCTTGCGGAATTCGGCGTGCGCGGCGAGCTCTGCGTCGCGAACACTGAGATCGGCGCAGGCGGAATCGAGACGCAGTCCATTCTGCCGGGCGCCAAGCTGAACCTGCGCCACACGCTCGCGACGCAATCGCTCGTATGCAAGCAGCGACGCCGGGACGGCCGATGTGTTCACCTGCGCCAGGATCGTCGCGAGCGCCATGCCGTCTTCGATCGACTGGTTGGCCCCCTGACCGAGATGCGGCAGCATGGGATGTGCCGCGTCGCCGAGCAGCGTCAGCCGGCCTTTGGTCCAAGTCGGCAGCGGCTCGCGGTCATAGAGCGCCCAGCGAAATGTCCTGTCGACTTGCTGCAGTACATCCCCGATGCGCGGATCCCAACCTTCGAACTCGCGGCGCAGCACTGTTGGATCCCCGGGCGCGGACCACGATTCCTTCATTTCCTCATCGGCGGGCACGAAACCGACGTAGTTGACCATCGTCCCGTGGCGAACAGGGAAGGTCAGGAAATGCCTGGACGGACCGGCCCACATTTGCCAGCGATCCATGGGCCAGTTCGGCAGGCGCTCGCGCGCGACCAGACCTCGATAGGAGATGGTGCCGTGAAAGACGGGCTTCGAGGGCGGAAAGACGTAGGAGCGCAATTCGGAGTGGATTCCGTCCGCGGCAATCACAACTTCGGCCTCGGCGGTGGCGCCGTTTGCGAATTCGACACGGGCCAGGTCGCCGTTCTGCTCGAATCCGACGGCACGGTGGCCGGTATGCACGATCCCGGCGGGCAGGTTGGCTGCAAGGAAATCTACCAAGTCGGCGCGGTGCATGCCAAAGGCCGCGTGCCAGCCGGAGGCGTCCGACAACTGCACCGGGGCGATCGGCGTACCGTCATGACGAAAGTAGGAAGAGCCTGGACCCACTCGCGCGCCCCATTTTTCGACGGCGGGCCCGAGACCCACACGCTCCAAGTGGCGCACCGCATTCGGAGTCACAAAGACACCAGCGCCGACCTCGCCCAGAGCGGACGCCTGTTCATAAACTGAAACGCGCAGGTCCTGGTCGATCAGGGCATTGGCGGCGAACAAGCCGCCAATCCCGCCCCCGATGATCACGACGTTCGGGCGCGACGGCATGTCATCAGCCGCGCCGAGCCGCTTCGATCGCTGCGATGTCGATCTTTCTCATCTCCATCATCGCTTCGAAAGCGCGCTTCGCCGCCGCGCGATCGGGATCGGTGATCGCGGCTATGAGGGCGCGTGGCGTGATCTGCCACGACAGGCCCCATTTGTCCTTGCACCAGCCGCATTGGCTCTCCTGGCCGCCATTGCTGATGATCGCGTTCCACAAGCGGTCGGTTTCGGCCTGATCTTCGGTCGCGACCTGGAACGAGAAGGCCTCGTTGTGCTTGAACTCCGGGCCGCCGTTCAGTCCGAGGCAAGGGATGCCCATCACGGTGAATTCGACCGTCAAGACATCCCCCTGCTTGCCGGCGGGATAGTCGCCGGGCGCGCGATGGATCGCACCCACCGCGCTGTCCGGAAACGTCTCGGCATAGAACCGCGCGGCGTCCAAGGCGGTACCGTCGTACCAGAGACAGATCATGTTCTTGCTTGCCATTTGCGTTTCTCCAATCGATGACAGTTGCGAGCACTCACGATCTCGATGCGCAATCACGGGTGCTGCCCGATTTGGCGAGCAACTGTCGTTCCTCACGCGCTGCTGCTGGTCGGTGGGGCAGTGGGCGGGCGGCGGGCCCAGCGGTCGAGATCCTTCGTGATGCTTTCCCAGGCGGCCTTGTCGTAGGTCACGGCGGCGAAGAGGTTGTCCTTGCTGGGCCGGACCCTCTGTGCGGACTCGGCCAGGCGCTCCAGGCCCGGGCGCAGTGCTTCGACGCAGCCCGCCAGGTCGGAGAACCGGTTTTCAAGCCGATGGAAGAGGGCGGCGCGGTGAAGCTCGTCGGCCTTCAGGGAGGCAGTCTCGACGGCGCGGACGAAGATACGTGCCGCACCGTCGCCTTGGAGCTCGACGCAGAACTCGCGGCGCCAGCCCGTGAGGCTGAGTTCCGGCGTGATGACCGGGAAGTCGGGGTCGATGTGCAGGGTGGCCATCAGAGGAGGAGAGCAGCTTGGGCTCGGAGGAGGGTGGGGCAATTTTCGCTGGAGTGCCGCAGGACAGGCGCTGGAGGGATTTTCAGGCAGGTAGCGGACTGCAACGTTGCGAAGGGTAAACATAAAGGATTGACCCAAGCGACCGGCGATTCATACACTCGTGGCCATGCCATCCCCGCCACGCGCCAGGAAGACTGTCCGCGGACCGCGGAACCCGGTGCTGACCGATGCGGATTGGCGCCGGCTCGAGCCCCTCCTGAAGAACATCCATCCCAACCGACAGCGTGCGGCGTACAACCGGCTGGTGCTTGGCTGGACGCTCGTCTCCTCCGGGGAGCCCTTTGGACTGAGCAAGCAGGACGTCGCCATGATCGTGAAGGCGGTGCTGCGCTGGTGGGGGCGCCTGCACGAGGCGCCCGAAGGGCCCCAAGCGCCGCCGGGATGGGTGGCCGTGCAGTTCTTCGTGCCCCGTCAACGGGTGGACGACATCCGGCGCGTGGTCGATGCGCTGTGCGGGGAACGTGCCTCGGGTGCTAACGAAAAGTAAACATAAAATACTTGACATAATGAGCCGCAGTGCCTATTCCTCAAGCAGATGGCGAAGCCATCTGCTTAGGGAGTCGACATGAAGATTCGCACTTGGGCCGTGGCCGGCGTGGCAGTGATCACGATCGCGCGTGTCGGCCGCAGCCACCGGCTGGCGCCGGGCGACCTGCCGAAGCGCTGAGCCGGCACCTGGCCATCGACTCGTACCATGGCGGCCGTTCATCGCCCCGGCTGGGCCAAGCCCGAGGAGCTGCCGGTGCGCCCGGCGTTGTCAGGGCTCGAGCGGCGTTGCCTGCTCAAGCACATCTCCGAGTGTCATGAGCTGTTGCAGGTTACCTTGCTGGGTGCCGCCAGTGCGCGGGACAAGGCAAGGAGCTTGGAGCTTCTGGTGGATCTGCAGCGAGCGCTCCGGGCGGCGGAACTGGATGTCGCGCGTGCCGAGCGCTGTGCGCTGCTTCTGCTGGCCGGGGACTCGTGCGACTGAGATCTCGCGGCGGGTGAACCTCAGGTGGATACTTCCCGCGGTCGCCCTAACGAGGCCTACCATGCAGATCAAGAAGATCTTTCTCGCCTCCTCCGAGGAACTGAAGGAGGATCGCCGTGCCTTCGAGTTGATGCTCGGGCGGCTCAACCGGCAGTGGCGCGCGCGGGATTACAGCTTCGATCTCGTGGTGTGGGAGAACTTCGTCGATGCCATGTCACCCGAGGGGCTGCAGAAGGAATACGACAAGGCCGTTGCCGACTGCGACATCTTCGTGATGATGTTCTTCACGAAGGTCGGCCGCTACACGCTGCAGGAGTTCACGACTGCCTTCGAAGGCATGAAGGACGACAGCCGCCCGCGCATCTACACCTATTTTCGAAACGACTTCATCCTCACCGGTGACGTGGACGAGAACATCAAGAGCCTGCTCGACTTCAAGGCCAAGCTGAAGGAGCTCAAGCACTACGTCACGACCTATCGAAACACCGAGGACCTGCAGTACCAGTTCTCCATGCAGCTCGAGAAGCTCTATGGCGAGGAAGGCTCGGCGGCGCAGGAAATTGCAGACAACACCTCGCCGATGCAGGTGGGAGAGGTCGCCCTGCTGCTGACCTACCGGCACCTCTACGGCACCAGCGCTGTGGACGTGCAGCGCATGACTGCCGCAGCGGAGCGAGCCGGCCGGCAGGTGCGCGACACGCTGTTCCAGATGGCCAGCGCCATGCGGCGCGAAACCTGGCTCGCCGACAAGCGCCTGATGGAACGCACCATTCCGGTCTTCGAGGCACTGACGCGCAGCGACCCGACCTGGCACTTCGCCTGGGGCAACCTGGGCTACGCCCTGGTCGACAAAGTCGCGCCGGACTGGCGGCGCGCCAAGGACTGTCTGGACAGGGCCGTGAAGCTGCGTGGCGATCGGGTGGACGAAGGCTTTTTCTATCAGTACAACCGCGCGCGTTGCGCGGTTCACCTCGATCCGGCCTTCGCCGCCGGAGCGGCGTCCGACCCGGCAACCCGCGAGGCGGTGCTCAAGGTGCTCAAGGACGCGCGCCGCGAGATGGACACGGGCTGGGAGGAACTGATGGAGAAGCCCGACTCGGAACCGCTGCGCGCCTGGCTGGCGCTGAACGGATCACCGCGGTTGCGCTGAGACGGTACGGATCGCGGAGCAGGCGTCGCGCCCGACTGGCCGACCCGCGCCGGGCACACGCACTGCTCGCGGTTTTCCGAAGGGGCTCCGGTCTTATCGGCGCTACGTTCGGAGTCCCTCTGTCTCGCTTTGCGCCGCAAGGAGGTTTGACATGAAGGTCCAGGAAGCAATGAGCCGCGAGGTCTGCCTGGCCGCTCCCGATCAGAGCATCCGCGACGCTGCCCGGATGATGGCCGATCGCGACATCGGCGCCCTTCCCGTCAGCGAGGGCGATCGTCTCGTTGGCATGATCACCGACCGCGACATCGCCGTCCGGGCGGTTGCCGAGGGTCTCGGTCCGGACACGAAGATAGCGGAGGTGATGTCGAGGGAACAGGTGATGTACTGCTTCGAAGACGACGACCTCGATGGCATCGCCGCCAACATGGGCAAGATCCAGGTCCGCAGGCTGCCGGTGGTGAGCCGGGACAAGCGCCTCGTGGGCATCGTGGCGGTCAGCGATCTCGCCGGGTTCGAGGACACCCGGCAGACGGGCAAGGCCGTCAAGGGCATCTCCACCCCCGGGGGGGCGCACTCACAAACCGCGCACTAGCCCTTGCAGAGGGTCGCGTCGCGAGGCGCGGCCTTCGCCCCGCCCTGGTGCGGAGTCACTCCTCCGCTATCTTGGTCACCGCACGAGCGAACCGCACGAGCGCCTCGGCTTCCGTCTCGGGCAGGTGATGCTCGCGAGCAATTTGCTTGACATCGTCATCGCTCGGCATGGGTTTGTCCTCGTCCGCAATCTGCGCCATGACCTGGGCCTGCGGACTCGGCTCTCGGGTGGGGTCGTGTTTCCTCATCGAGCGTCAGGTTAGACGCTGGAACGGGCGGATGCCAATGAGCGACCGACATCTCGGAAGGCAACATCGGCGACGACCTACAACACGCGCCCGTAGGATCACGCCTACTCCAAGAACTGCCGGTGTACCTAGTGCCCGCGGCGCCTGCCGTTTGACAATGGCTCTGTTCCCACGGAAGCAAGGAGCCTGTCATGTTCCAACCTCATGACGAACTCGTCAATCTCGAAACCAAGTTCTGGCAATCGATGGTCGACGAGGACACCGACACGGCGATCTCCATGCTGAGCGTGCCGGCGCTCATGGTGAGCCCGCACGGCGCGATGCAGTTTGACCATACCGCGTATCGGCGAATGGCCAAACAGGGGAGCATGGTGCTCAAGGACTACCACCTGAGTGACATGCGGGTCTTGTCACCCAGCGAGACACGGCGACCCTGACCTACACCGTCGAGCAGTCTCTTTCGCCGCGGGGCCGGTCCGACGGTGGCGTGACACAGAAGATGACGGACACATCCGTATGGGTGCGCAGGGAGGGGCAGTGGCGATGCGCCATGCACACGGAGACGCCCGTGGACGCGACTGCCCACTGACCCTCAGGCGGGCAGACCCGCGGCGGCTCACGCCACCGAATCCAGGTTCGCCCGCAGCCGCCCGTCGGCACTTGCGACCCCACCGCGTCTGCCGGCGGCCGGCCGCCATAGCGCTGCGCAAAGACTGCCGGCAGCGGCCGCGCCGCAGTCGGCGCCAGCCAAGCCGCAGCAGATGCCTTCCGCTCTTCGGCTCCGGCCAGTCCACGAAGGCCGTGCGGTCGTGCAGCAACGCGTGATTGTGCACGAACTGCATGTCGCCGGCTTGCAGTTCCATCGAGAAATGCAGTCCCGGATCGTCCGCCAGGGCGTCGAACAGGTCCAGCGCTTCCACCTGCTGTGGGGTCAGGCGCGGCGCCTCGGCAAAGCGCTCCGGCCGAGTCGATGTACTGGCGCTGGTAGATCGCCGACAGCAGCCCGGCGTGCCAGTTGAAGACGGGGATCGCGAAGTACGGCTTCGCGTCCTGCGGCACTTCACCGCGCCGGTCCGTCGCCATCGGCTCGAACAGGCAGGCGAGCAGATCCGGCCGCCGCTGGCGCATCTCGTTGTACAGCGTGACGGAGGACACAGGCCGACAGCCCGCCGCCCTTCGCCGGCTGCAGACAGAGCAAGCCGACGATGTCGCCCGAGTCGGTGTGAAAGGTCTGCCGTTCCCGGGTCTGGTAGATGCGCACGCTGGGATCGTCGGACGACAGCCCAAGTCGCGCACAGTGGCCCAGCACTGCCCCAGCGTTCTGCGACAGCGCCTGCCCGAGATCGCGCCCAGCCCAAAGAAAGCGACGGCGCAGCGCCTGCCCCACTCCAGCGCGCAACCG
>CAWIVI010000024.1:0-36874 GCA_963839465.1 uncultured beta proteobacterium | reverse complement strand
TGGTTCTCAACGCTCATGTCCAATGGGATCCTCTCGGGAGGTCTGCTGCCCGAGCTGTTGGGCGAGCCCGATGAGATTCCTTCGGGACCCCGGATGTAGCAGAGCCGATACATGTTTTCATACTGGACCACTTCGCCGACGAGCTTCGCGCCGCGTTTGCCGAGCCGGACGAGCGTATCGTCGATGTCGTCCACGGTGAACATGACGCGCAGGTAACCGAGGGCGTTCACTGGGGCGCTGCGGTGATCGGCGATCACGGGAGGCGCGAGAAAGCGGGATAGCTCGAGCCGGCTGTGACCGTCCGGCGTACGCATCATGGCAATCTCGACGCGCATGTCGCGCAATCCAGTGACGCCATCTGCCCAGCTTCCTTCGACGGGGGCACGCCCCTCGAGCTCGAGACCAAGTTCGGTGAAGAACTCAATGGCGGCATCGACGTCTTCCACCACGATGCCGACGTTGTCCATGCGCGTTACCGTCATGATGTTTCCTTGGCGTCTAGCGTAGAGCTGACCGGCGCGGGGAGGCTTGGCGTTCGGACCCTTGCCCGTGCATCCATACAGAAATATCGTGGCTGTCTCAAAGGAGTAACTCCTCCGCGGCCGAACTGTGCCTCGGCTCGGTCCCCGAGACAAGCCCGGATCTTCGTCATGCCGGAGCTCAACATGCCGCGTCCGGCGACGTTCTTCGCCGGCGGGATGACCGCTGTCTCGCTACGAAGCTGGCCGCCGCGCGACGCTGCGGGACCCGCCGCCGTATGAAGGTGCGGCTGATCCACGTCAACCCGGGCGCTCGGCGGATCGACTAGTCTGGCCTCACGCCCACACCGACCGCACGCCATGTACCGGAACCTTCTCGTCCCCGTCGATGGCACCGAGCTTTCCGACACGGCGATGCTGCGCAGCATCGAGCTGGCGCAGCAGCTGGCGGCCACCATCACCGCCTTCATCGTCGAGCCGACGCAGCCGCTGCCGGCCGTCGGCCGCCCGGCGGCCATCGTGATGGCCGAGAATGAAGTGCACGACCTGCGCATCGCGCAGCATGCGACCGAAGTGCTCAAGACGTTCGAGGCGCGGGCGCGCGCCGCGGGCGTCGCGTTCAAAGGCCACTACCGGCAGGCGCCTCAGGTTCCCGACGCCATCGCCGAAGCCGCCGCCGAGCACAGTGCGACATGATCGTGATGGCAACGCATGGCCGCGGCGCGTTCGGCGAGTTGTTGTTCGGCTCAAACACCAAGCGCGTGATGGCCGCGTCGCGCGTTCCGCTGCTCGTGCTGCACTGACGAACGGCACGTCATGAAGATCCTCGTCGCCATCGACGGCAGCGCCTACACCGGGCGCATGCTCGATTACCTCGCGGCCCATGCCCAAGCGCTCGGCCCCGCGCCCGAGTTCACGGTGATGACGGCGGTGGACGCGCTCCCATCGCGCATCGGTGGCCTCATCCCGACGCCGTCGCTGGACGACTATTACGCCACCCGGGCGCGCGAAGTCCTCGAGCCGGCCGTGCGGTTTGCCCAGGAGCATGGCTGGCACACTCAGCACCAGCACGGCGCCGGCAGGCCCGGCAACGTCATCGCAGCGCTTGCGGAACAGGGCGGTCACGACATGATCGTCATGGGCACGCATGGCCATGCGGATCTCGGCATTCCGCTCGGTTCCACGGTGAAGCAGGTGCTGGCCCGCTGCGACACGCCGGTGCTGCTCGGCCAGGGCTGTCGGAAGACCCTGATTGTCCTGTTCAGAAGTTCAAGCAGGGCTCGCGACAAGAGGGGGAAGGGGTGGTCAGTCGGTGGAACTAGCCGGACGCAATATTGCTGATGGTTGGATCCGGTCGCAAGCGCGGGGCATTCACCTCGTGCCAGACCCTCAGGGCGCCGCATGCCCAACCCCTTTGTGGCAGTCGATGCAGGTCGCCTTGCCCTCGAGCACCGGCGCGTGTATTGACCGCACCAGTTCTTCCTGCTTCGCTAGGACGTCCTGGGAGAACTCGTGGCAACCCCGGCACGCGCGCGAATCGTTGGCCTTGTATTCCGCCCAGACGTGCCCGGCCATGCGCCTGCGCTCCTGCTCGAACTTCTCTTCGGTGGAAATGATGCCGCGGATCTCGCCGATGACGTCCTTGGTGCCCGCCGTTGCCTTGTACAAGAGCAGTTCCGGGTACTCCCTGGGAATGTGGCAGTCGTGGCAGGTCGCACGCACGCCGGTACTGTTCATGCCATGGATGCTGTCCTGATGTTCCTTCGCGACCCATTGCATCGAATGGCACGCCGCCCCGCAGAATTCATCCGTTCCAGTGGCGTGAACCATCACCTGGGTGCCGATGACCGCGGTGGCGCCCACACCCAAGCCCAGGGTGACAATCGCCAGGACCGACCACCGTGCGCTCGGGCTGCGCAGCCGCCGCCATGCGCGCACGAGCAGGCCGGGCTGGCCCCGGGTTCCCTCTGGATTCCCGGCCATAGCCCTCAGCGCTTCGCCGGCGCGGGTGGCGGAACGTTGACCACGGGAACGGTCGGCTTGAAGGCCCGGTCACGCAGCGCGATCTGACCCTGGCGCGCGAAGTCAATCGACTCGCCCAGGATGCGCGCGGCCTCCTGCGGCGCATGGAATCCGGTGGAGTTTTCCGCTTCGACGAAGTCGAGGTAGAACTGCGAGCGTCGCTGCAGATACTGGGCGGTGAGCAGGTCAGCCTCGTTGCGCCCCGCCGCCTTCGCCGCCTTGAGGTCGTCGATCAATCCGACCACCGCCGCCATTGCCTTCTCGCGAATCGCCCAGTGCCGGTCCTGGATCTGGTGCACTCGGGCCTGCAGGTCCTCCGCCGTGGATTTCTCGTCGTGCTTCTTGTGACAGGCGACGCACGCGGCCTGGACGTTCAACATCGGGCTGCGAACCCAGTGATCGGTGAACGACGGTGAAATCGACGGCATGTGGCAATCGGCACAAGTCACCCCGGCGCGCGCATGCGGGCCTTGGTTCCACATCTCGAACTCGGGGTGCTGGGCCTTGAGCGCGGGGGCGCCAGTGTCCTTGTGAGTCCAGTCACGGAAGCCGATCTCGTCGTAGTAGGCGGTGATCTCCTCGATCTTCAGGCCCTTCGACCAGGGATAGACAAGGCGCTTCTCGGGACCCTTGAAGTAATACTCGACGTGGCACTGGCCGCACACGTACGCGCGCATCTCGGAGGACGTGGCCTGCTTGTTCACGTCGTAGTCCTTCACGCCCAGCGAAGCCTTGTAGGCACGCATGCCTTCGATGAACGCGGGTCGGGTGACCCGCAGGGCGAGCGTTGCGCCATCGTGGCAGTCGATGCAGGCGACCGGATGGCTGACGAGCTTGCTCGCCTCCGCGTAAGGCATCTCGTTGATCTTCTCGAAGCCCTTGGTGATGTCGCCGTTGCCCGCCCGCTTGTATGCAAGGTACATCGATGCGTGGCAGTTCACGCACGCGCCCGGCTGTTTGACGACCACCTGGCGCTTCGTGAGCCGCTGGTCTTCGAGCATGTGCGCGTGCCCGCGCTCCTCGCGGAAGTCTTCGGAGAAGGCGTAGCCTCGCCAGATGGCCTTGAGGCCCTCGTCCTCATCGACCTTGGAGCGCGCGACGACCGAGCGCGGGTCGGCCTGGGTCGGCGTGTGCGGCACCGCCTCGCTGCCGCCGTGCTTGGTGCGCTGCATGTCGACCGACTTCTTGTAGAGCTCGTAGTGCTTCGGGAAAGCCTTGCCCCATTCGGCCGGGTCGTCGATGTTGTCATTGAACGGCTGGCCCGCGCTCTTGTTCGCATTGGGCTGCGGAGTACCGATTGCGGGAACAAGTAGAAGGATGGCCGCTGACGCAATCACGATTGCGCTGGCGAGAACTCGCAGCGGGTAGTGCAGCCGCGCATCATGCGGTCGCTCCCCAGAGTCGTCCATGATTCGTCTAGGAGTGTATCGGTGCGGGCAGATCTTGAGGAGAAACGAGCGGGCCACGGGCGCGCAGACGGTCGGGGACTTCCGCACCCGACCCCCAGGAGTCATCCGCTGTCCTGATCTCGTTGCTGCAAAGCTGCCGGTCAGACTTGTACCCACGCATCTGAGGACGTCGAGGCGACTGAGCCGCGCGCGTGCGGCTTGAAACTCTGCGGTCCCCTTGCAACCCGCCCGTGCGGGCGCTATAGTGAGCCATATGGTTCAGTATATAGGCACCCACCTCGATGCCTCTTTTGCCGCGCTCTCTGACGCCACCCGACGTGGCGTTCTGGAGCAGCTAGGGCGCGCTGACGCTTCCATCACGGACCTGGCTGAGAAGTTCCGCATGACCCTCACGGGAATGAAGAAGCACGTCGGCGTCTTGGAGCAGGCGGGGCTCGTCACCACGGAGAAGGTCGGGCGCGTGCGAACTTGCAGGCTTGGCCTGCGTCGACTGGAGGAAGAGGTGATGTGGATTGAGAGGTACCGCCAGCTCTGGGACGCACGCTTCGACGAGTTGGACGAGGTTGTCGAGGAATTGAAACGCAAGGAGAGAGTCGATGGACGCAGGAAGAAATAGTCAGCCAAGCCCCATGAAGAATCGAACGTCGGTGGAGCGGAAGTCCGAGCGTGAGCTCGTCGTCTCGCGAATCATCAATGCCCCGCCGCGCATCGTGTTCGAGGCGTGGACCAAGGCCGAGCTGTTCCAACGTTGGTGGGTTCCGAAGTCGTTTGGCCTGACGCTGCTTTCCTGCGAGCTCGATGTTCGCGTGGGCGGCGTGTACCGCCTCGTGTTCCGCCACCCTGCTGCTCCGGAGCCTATGGCATTCCACGGCAGATACCTCGAAGTAGTACCGCCTTCGCGCCTCGTCTGGACCAATGAAGAAGCGGGCGACAACGGGCAGGTCACCACGGTCACGTTCGAGGAAAGAGCTGACAGGACGCTGCTCGTCATGCACGACCTCTACCCTTCGAAGGAGGCGCTCGACGCTTGGCTCCGGAAGCACGGATGGGATGGACGAGACGTTCAACCAACTCGACGAGCTCCTCGCCGGGCCTGGGCGCGGATGATGTCGATTCTGTTGCAGCTCGCTCGGTCGCACGGCAGCAAGGCGACCCTGAGGGACCGGAGAGCAGCCAGGGAGTGGACCCCGAGCCGGGCAGGCCGACGGACAAGGTCCCAAAGCCGACTGGCGCCGACACCAAGGCACCCGCCCGGGAGCGCAGCAGCCCAGCCGTGGGCGACGACCAGGTCAACACCGGCGGGCGCCCCGGCCCTGACAACTCGGACTAAGTGTTTTCCCGCCGGGGGGCCCCTGGGCAGCCGCTCGTGGAAGGAGACGGCCGACTTCCACTACGTGCAACAGCAGAAGAAAGGTGGCATGGGCGGCGAAGGTGGAGCTCTTCCCCACACCACCGCGTTCACCGGTTTCACCGGCTTTCTTGCGGAGGCTCGCTGAGTTGCCTCACCCCTCACCACACGGATTTCGGCGCGGATCGGCGAGACTGACCCCAAAGCTGTTCGCGAGGCAACCTCTACGGGCGTTGCTAAGCCTAGGGATAGGCAAAACATTCGCGCAATCAGACAGTTGTTGTCGTACAGAACAATGCCGACATTGGAGGGAACGATGAAACGCTCACGCGATGGGGAAGCTTGCGGCCTCCTGGTCCCGCCGAGCCAGGATGTGAATGGCGTGCCACGCGCTGGCATCGGGATCTGCCACTCGCGAGTCTCCTCTGCGCAGCTCCAGGCTGCCGCACGTGTGGCACAGGCGCACGCCGCGCGATGGTCGGTGCAAGCCGCCGCTCGCTCGAATTTCCCCGCGCGGCCCACGGAGGGAGGGCTGGACAGCCCGCCGTAAAAGCGCCATTGCCTGCATCTGGACAACGGGCGTTTGAGAGGCGGCGAAGCCGGTGTTTCCCTCGCTTCGTGACATACCGCCTTCACCTGCTTTACCGCCTTCCCCTCGGTCATCTGGCGCAGCGGACATGAAGGTTCGTGTTGTGAGGTGCGTCTTCGCCCCCCGGTGGTTCCCTCGCACCTATACCGCCTTCCACTCAAGTTAGGGATTGGACCAACTGCCCGCGCGAGCTACCTTGCCGGCTCCTCCGTAGTCTCATGACTGTGAGAATGCGCTCCCCAACCGAGTCTCGGACAGAGCACGCCCCATCACGGACACCTCAGCCCGTGAACGACAACGGTGACGGTGGCCTGCCTGAGCCGCCCTCCTGGTACCTGTCGTCATGGGAGCTTCGAGTGGGGCTGACCATCATCGAGCACGATGACATAACCACCGTTCCGGGTGACCTCTCGGAGTAGCTCCGACGTGGGGACCCGCTCGGGGAGAACACCGGAGATGACCATGGCAAAGATCGAAGGCGGTTGTCTGTGCGGCTCCGTTCGCTATAGGTCGAGCGCCGAGCCCCTCATGACGGTGGTCTGCCAGTGCACGCATTGTCAGAGCACCTCCGGCGGCCCCTACTCGGTGATGCTCGCGCTGCCGAGGGGATCTCTCGAGTTCAGCGGCGGGACACCCGCCACCTACGTTGACACCGGCACCAGCGGGCTGCCCGTCTACCGGCGGTTCTGCGGCACGTGCGGATCGCCACTCGTCACTGACGCCGAGGCGGCGCCGAACATGCACTTCCTGAAGACGGGCAGCCTCGACGATGCGTCGTGGGTGCGCCCGCAGGCCGCGATCTGGTGCGACTCTGCGCTGTCCTGGGCGCCGCTGCCGGAAGGTCTGGCGCAGGTGCCGCAGAGCCCGGCGTTCGGCTGACCCCCTCGGACAGCGATTCGCCAACGAGCTCGCGGGGGAGCCTCACAAGAACAATGCCGGACAGTACGAAGTGGACGTAGGCAGCAGAATGCCGAAGCTCATCGTTGTCCCCTTCGGAGAGAGAGCTTGAAGCCGACGCTGTAAAGTGCCCAGGCGATGAAGAGGGGCTGGAAGAATGGCCGCAACACGAAGTAGGCCGAGCCGAAGTCCAGGCCCTCGACGCCAGTGCCCTTGACCGCCACGTTGATGTTGGCCACCACCAGCAAGGCGAACAGCACGGCCAGCGAGACGCCGGCTGCGCGTTGCAGCGCCGGCCAGCCCAAGCGACGGTACAGCGACGCCGGCACCAGCAGGCCCACGGCGCCCAGCAACTCCGCCACGCCCGTGATATGCACGAGCGGCAACGCCAGCGGCGCGAGGAAGTCGGGGATCATCGGCACGTAGCGCGAGTGCGCATGCACGAAGTGATCAACCCCGGTGAAGAGAAGCGCCAGGGCCAGGCCATGGCGCATGGCCATGCGGTGGTCACGGCGGTTGCCGAAAAAGTACTGCGGAACGTAGGCCAGCAGGGTTCCGACAAGGACGAAGGCAAGAAAGCTCATGGTCGACTCCAGAGGGCGTTGAGGCCCGATCTCAATGTTTACAGTGGATACATTGAAATGCTAGGCCATAATGTGGCCACTGTCAACTTGAGCGAAATCCCCTCCCATGACCTCGCCGGCCCCCGCCAGGCGCACCTATCACCATGGCGACCTGAAGAACGCGTTGCAAGCCGCGGCCACCGAGCTCTTGGCCCAGCGCGGTGCCGAAGCGGTGAGCCTGCGCGAGATCTCTCAGGCGGCCGGCGTCAGCCACGCCGCGGCATACCGTCACTACGCCGACAAGCAGGCCTTATGGGCCGACCTCGCGGAAGCCGGCTTTCGGGAGCTGGCCGCGATCAACCGCCGGACCATCGACACGACGCGCGGAGGCCCGGTCGAGCAGCTTCAAGCGTGCGGCCGCGCGTACGTCGAGTTCGGCGTGCGCCAGCCGCACCTGCTTCAGCTGATGTTCGGCGGCGTCATCGCCGACTGGCAGGCGTACCCGTCGCTTGTGCAGGCTAGCGCGGCACTCGCCGACTCCCTGGCCGAAACCGTGAAGGCTGGGCAGCACAGCGGCGAGCTGCGTGCCGGCGCCCTGGGCGACCTGACGCTCACGGCGTGGTCGCTGGTTCATGGCTTGGCGCTGCTGATCGTCGGCCAGCGCATCCCCGGCGTGAAGGTGGATGCTGAGTTTGTGCGCCATGCAGCACGCCGATGCACGGCCCTGCTGATCGATGGCCTGCGAGCAAGTGGTGAGGCGAAACTCGTCAGGCGTCGCGTTCGATAATTACTCCCCAGGTTTCCTCACGGGCACCCTGCCGCCGACCGTCGATGGCATCTACGGTCCCGGGGCTCGTCTCCGTTACTCCGAAGCCCGGCACTCATGGCCCAGAATCGGGGCACAGCGGCCGATGGGTTCGCCGCCGCCGGAACCGCCCCGGCGGCATAGCTTGAGGAGGTTGCGTCCGATGTTCCTCGGCCACTTTGCGCTCGGCTTCGCGGCCAAACGCGCAAGCCCCCGGATGTCCCTCGGCACAGCCTTCCTTGCGGCCCAGTTCCTCGATCTGCTTGGCCCGCGCTATTGCTCGCGGGACTCGAGTCGGTCCCAATCGTCCCTGGCCATACAGCCGTGACGCCGCTGGCGTTCGAGCACTATCCGTACTCGCACAGCCTCCTGGCCGCTATGGCGTGGGGCGCGGCGCTCGGGCTCGCGCACGCGGCCCTCCACAGGAACGCTCGCACTGCGGCGATCATCGCGTTGCTGGTGGTGAGCCACTGGCTGCTCGACAGCATCGTGCATGTGCCCGACCTTCCGCTAGCCCCTGGCGGGGAGGCACGCGTCGGGTTGGGCCTGTGACATTCAGTCCCGGCGACGATCGCTGTCGAAGGGCTTCTCTTCGCGGCCGCCGTTGCGATGTACGCGCGGGGGTTCCCGCCCACCGGCAGAGCGGGCCGCTGGGGTCTCATCGGGCTCGTCGGGTTGCTGGTGGCCATTTACGCGGCGAACCTCTTCGGGCCATTGCCCGCGGAAGCGGACATCGCTATCGTCGGGCAAGCTCAATGGCTTCTCGTGCTGTTCGGGTGGTGGGTGGATCGGCACCGCAAACCGGCCGCCTGACATCGCGTCGCTCGCCCGGGCGAAGCAATGGGCGCCGAAGCGCCCGCGGTTCTACTGCTGCCGCTGTGTCAACGGCCATCGCGATCGGCGTCACCCGGCATCGCGCGTTCGGCGGTGTCCTTCACGCGCTGCCAACCGTCGCGCGATGCGTGCTTGGCGTGCTCCCACTCGAGAGAGGAGGTTCCGCGCTCGGTGCCCAGTCGCGACCCAGGTCGGATTCGATCTCGTCAAGTGGCGGTCCGGGTACCGGTTGTGCGCGTCGACGCCGTAACGGTAGGCGGGGCTGTATTCGTCATAGCTCGCGCCGCTTTGCACGTATGGACGAGCGCCGTAGTTGTCGCGCCAGTAGTTGTCCTCCACGACTGGGTCAGCCTTGGCCTTCCCCGCCAGTGCGCCCACCACGGCACCTGCGGCCGCTCCGATGGCCGCGCCTGCAAGACCCGTTACACCGCCGGCCAGCGCACCGGTGATCGCGCCGCCCGCCACACCGCCGGCCACGCCACCAGCCACGCCGCCGGTGACCGCACCCTTGGCCTCCCCATGATTTTCCTTGTCCGAGTCTAGACTGCGCTCGTTGCTGCGATCCTTCATCACTCACTCCTTTGGCTATGCGCCTCAGAATCGGCCATATTTGATGGCGTGCTCCAGGGCGCGGGATGGTAAGAGTCACTTAGGCTAGGCCTGTTACGACACGGCAGCCATCCGCCGGTGTCGCGTTCGAGTGCCGGTCGACCGTCTGGCGCCTGTAAGAGTCGACCTACGCAGACGTTGCCTGGAAAGGCCACTTCCATGGAGGTTTCGATGTCCAAGCTCAAGGTTCAAGCCTTTGCAGTGTCCATCGACGGCTACGGCGCCGGTCCCGACCAAAGCTTGGAGAACCCGCTGGGTGTGGGCGGCGAGTCACTACACGAATGGATGCTCACCACCCGCACGTTCCAGCAGATGGTCGGAGAGGGTGACGGCAGAACCGGCGTGGACGATGACTTCGTGCAGCGCAGCTTCCTGAATCACGGCGCATGGATCCTGGGCCGGAACATGTTCGGGCCAGTGCGCGGTCCCTGGCCTGATGACATTTGGAAGGGCTGGTGGGGCGACAACCCGCCCTTCCACGTGCCGGTGTTCGTGCTGACTCATCACGCCCGCGAATCCATCCCCATGCAAGGCGGCACCACCTTCCATTTCGTCACCAGCGGCATTCATGAAGGCCTGGAGCGCGCGCGCGAGGCAGCCAGGGAGGCGTGCGTAGAGGCGGCGGCGTCGCCACCGTGCGCCAGTATCTCGAGGCGGGCCTCGTCGACGAGATGCACCTCGCGATCTCGCCCACGCTGCTGGGCCACGGCGAGGCCCTGCTTGTCGGCATCGACCTGGCCAGGGCTCGGCTTCCGCTGCACCGAGCACGCGAGCACGCCCCAATAGGATGCACAACCGTTCTAAGACCCAAGGGCTGAGCCGACGTTAGTCGAAGTGCAAGCGGCGAGCGGGTGGCTTCTGCCCAGATCGACGCCATCGGCGATGGTTGCCCACGACCTGCACCGCTTCCTGATCTGCTGCTGCGCTGCGCGGCGGCGCCAACCCATGCGCCTACTCAACAACGACGAAGGGGCTGCACCTCGCAGCACATGGCTCCCACCGCGGCGCGTGTGACGTCGAACTACGCGGGGACGCGCAACACGTCTACTTGCCCGGGGGCAACCAGCTTAGGTGAGTCCGCGAGTATTTCTATACTCTTGGCTCCGCGCCAGGTCACCCGTGGCCAGTAGCGGCGAGCTCTAACCTGTCGTTCGCGAGACGGGCGCCAGACCAGCCAGTACCCGCCGCTCAACTCCAATGCTAGGCCGCAGAGCCACTGCACCGCGAGAGGGTCAATCAATCAACGGTCATTGCCTGTGTGGAGCAGTCAACTTCACGTCACCTGAAGCGAAGAGAGATCGGCGCCTGCCACTGTGGCTTCTGCCGGCGATGGAGTGGCGGCCCGATGCTGGCGGTCCATTGTGGCCTCAATCGTTCAGTTCAGGTGCGGTGAACATCGGCGGTCTACCCTTCTTCGAGTGGGCCGAGCGCGCGTTCTGCAAGCGTTGTGGCACCCACCTCTACTACAAGCTCCTGGCGACTGGCGAGTACTTCGTACCTGCCGGCGTCTTCGACTCTGGTGACTTCCAGCTCGCCACCCAGATCTACATCGACAAGAAGCCCGGCTACTACTCGTTCGCCAACCAGACCCCCACTGCTCACTGAGCAGCAGGTCATCGCGCAATATGCGTCTCCAGGGAGCGAGACCTGCGGCCTAACCCCCGACTCAGAGCTCCTCGTCGTCGGAGGTGGTCATGAGACAGGGCCGGGCCTTTGACCTATTTGATCCGACTAGCTATTTGGTCGCGGGCCGGAAGCCTACTTGAGCATCCGCGGGCGGTGATCCTGTCGCACGACGACCGGCTGGACGGGTCGAGCGAGCATCCGTGATCGGATCGGCTCGCGCGGCCCGCCGCCGGCAGGCTTTCAATCGACCGGGCGGAAGTGGTTCTTCGCGACCCACTTGCCGACTTCCTTGCCCAGCTCGGCACCTGCGTTGACCGAGGAGCGGAAGTGCATGCCCGCCCCACACGCGCGCGTCCCGGATCTCGTGGACGAGGTCGTCGGTGAGATCAAAGTGGTGCGTCGTTCCGGTGGCCATGCTGTTGAAGTCGAAGCTCACGTTCTTGGTCTCGTAGAACGAGCGCACCGCTTCCATCACCGCGCCCGACGCGCAGCCGTGAGCCGCCGGGTATTCCGGGTGGTTCGGCGTCGGTACCACCACCGGCGTCCACAGCAGGTCAGGCTCTGTCGCCGGGTTGCCGTCCGTGTCGGCCAGCGGGATCGCGCTGAGCGGACACCAGAAGTTGTACTGGTACTTGCTCTCGAAGCACCCGTTGCCGGCATCACGGAAAGCGACCGACAGCATGGCGAGCAACCGCGCGTTGTCCGGCAGGCTGGCACTCGCGGTGGCGAACTGCCGCAGGTTGCGCGCCCAGGAAAGACCTTCGGGCGGCTCGGTGTGGAAGCGCGCGATGCTCAGTCTGTCAGCGCTGCGCAGGGTGCTGGACACTATCCCGCGCGGCATGAAGAAGCCAAACCACGCGCGCATGGGACTTCGCCAGACCAGCGAGGTAGTGTTGATATGCATCGACATTTCGCGTGCCCCCGTTGGCGGGCGCGGGCAGCGGCTGCGGCGTGGTGATCGAGTCCTGCAGCTGGCGCAAGAGCGCTTCAGCGACGCGACCCGCGATCGCGTCCTGCACGTCGAACACACTCGTGAACCGCTCGTCGAAACGCCCGCTCCACACCGCGGTGCCATCGGGCACCGACAGCAACCGCGCAGCAACGCGCAACTGGTCTCCGTGGCGCTGGAGCGAACCGTCAACCACCCAGACGACATCGAGGGTGCGCGCTGCCTTCAATGGTTCCTGGTCCATCCCGGCGAAGCGCCGGACGGACCCTACCGAGCGAACGACCAGCCCCGGCAGCATCGACAGCCGGGCAATCAGGCTGTCGGCCATCCCCACCTCCAGCAGGTCGTCCTGGCCGTCAGACGCTAGCGAGATGAAGGGCAACACGGCCAGTGCCGGGTTGCGCGCAGAAACCGCGCTTGGCCACGCCGACTCGCTCGCCGATGCCTCGTTCGCCGGACGTACCGGGCCCCGCAAGCAAACCTCTGCGACGAAGCGAAAACCGCGGCGTGGGTCAGTCTGGATGTAGCGCCGGTCATCGTCGCCGAGCGCGCGCCGCAACGCCGAGATCACCTGGCTCAGGCTGTTCTCCTCGACCACCACCCCCGGCCACAGTGCGCCCAGCAGCAGGTCCTTGCCGAGCAATTCGCCAGGGTGCTCGACGAAGAGCTGCAACGCGTTGAACAGGCGCGGCGTCAGCGGCAGCGCGCTGCCGTCGCGCTGCCATACCATACGTCGCAGCGGATCCAGCGTGAACTCGCCAAACGCCAAAGTGTCCGCGCTGGCGGTCGGACGCTGTGGTGAATCGGAGAAGTTCACGTTCCTCCATTTCTACTTTGCTTCCGTCGTTCCCGGCATCCGTTCATTCATCTTCCTCTGCGCCTTGCCGGGCTCGGAAGGCCATATGCTGCCATTGCGGTGGGGGCTGTCGCCACCCGGCTACTGTGAAGCTTCAATAGGTTGTATCCGGTGTTCATCCGGATTGGGTTTGAGAGACTGGAAGTCGCCAAACACCCAATCCTCAAGGAAGCCAACCGGATGAACAGCCACAAGCATGCCCGATTCACGTACGCCCGTCGCCTTGAGATGGTCCGGCAGATGACGTTCGAAGGCTTCACGTTCAGCCGAGCAGCGGCCGAGCACGGAGTGACGGCGGCCACTGCGCGCAAGTGGCATGGCCGCTACCTGGCTGCTGGAGAGGCAGGACTTGTTGACGCCTCATCGCGGCCGGCCAGATCGCCGCGTGCCATCGCGCCTGCCAAGGCGCTGCTGATCGTAGAGCTCCGACGCAGGCGCATGACGCAGGCGCGGATCGCGCTCAGCGTCGGTGTCTCCGAGGCCACCGTCAGCCGGGTGCTCGCACGGGCTGGGCTGTCCAAGCTCAGCGACCTGGAGCCCGTCGAGCCGGTGGTTCGCTACGAGCACGACGCCCCTGGCGACCTGCTGCACATCGACACCAAGAAGCTCGGCCGCATCGAGCGGCCCAGCCATCGCGTCACGGGGAACCGGCGTGACTCCGTGGACGGCGCCGGCTGGGAGATGCTGTTCGTGGCGATCGATGACCATGCCCGCATCGCGTTCACCGCCATGCACCCGGACGAGAAGAAGCAGCAGGCGGTGCAGTTCCTGCGCCACGCGGTGGCCTACTACGCCGAGCTGGGCTCACCGTCATGCGGCGTGCTGACCGACAACGGCTCGGCGTTCAGGTCCAATGACTTCGCCAAGCCTGCGAAGCGCTGGGCATCACGCACAAGTTCACCCGAGCCTACCGCCCACAGACCAACGGCAAGGCCGAGCGCTTCATCCAGTCCGCCCTGCGCGAGTGGGCCTACGGCTGGATCTACCAGAACTCGGCCCAACGAACTCTGCCACTGGCCAGCTGGCAGCATCACTACAACTGGCACCGCCCGCATCGCGGGATCGGCGGCGCCTTGCACCCATGTCCAGACTCCCCAAAGCCAGACATAACCTCTTGACGGTTCACAGCTAACCCGGGGGGCAGTTCGTGAGCTCCCTGTGGCAAACCGTCGTGCCGTCCGGGCCAAGGCCGGGCGACTCGGCCGTTGACGCTCTTGGGCTTCAGGGCGAATGGACAGGGACGGACGGCATCGACATCGGCGGGCTGCAGGGGTACTACCACGGGCAGAGCCCTGACTTCATTACCTTCGGGCCGGCGGTGCCGGAGCTATGCGCTCATGCTCTGCACGTAGCCGAATCCGGCGCTCGGGTCTGCAGGCCGGAGCGACCCTCGGTTGGCGCCTCCCAACAACCCTCTGGTTGGAGACATCACAGCTAGTCGACCTCGATTTGACCTGTCGCACGGGCGCGAACAAGCGACCACGACAAGCCCAAGCCCAGTACAAGGCCGGTGATCGTGAGGCCGATCCAGACCATCGCGGAACGCCCGGCCACGTCGATGATGTGGTAGTCGATCAGCACCCAGACGACGGTCGCAAGAAGAGCGGTCAGCAGAACCGCGCCGACAATGCCCAGCGCGACGAATGCGGTGCGAAGGCACACAAGCCAGCCAATCAGGAGCAGCACTCCCGCGAATGCCTTTACCGCTGTGAGGCCGACGGGTGGGGCCGAAATCCAATGATAGAACGACCAGCCAGTCGGATTGAACGTGGCCAGCACGAGCACCAGCGCAAGGAGGACACGCAGCGCGACGCCCGACCAGGAGATGGAACCAGCGGCCATGCTCAAGCGCCGGCCGCCCGCTTCACCTCGTCGATGAACGCGGACTCCTCGTCGCTGACGCGCACGCCGCCAAACCCGAGGAATCCTCCTTCCTTGGAGGCGTTTGCGACGCGCTGCGCAACATCGATGAGCATCTTGCGATAGGCGTCTGCCTCGGGCGGTGACCCCTTCCGCGCCACGAGCTCCACCGCCGCCTCAATGCGTGTGAGCACTTCAGCCTTCAGGTTCTGCATCTGCTGCTCACGCGAGCCTTCGCCAAGGACGGTCTTCGGATCCGGCAGGCCGGGAATGCTCCGATCGGCGGCGAGCGCGGCGAAGAGCTCGAGCCCGTTGTGGGACCCGAGGGCCTCGGCCATGCCTTGCGCTCCCGAGGCGGCTTCCTTGATCGACGCGAGGATGCCCGAAGGATCGGCGGCGGCGACGCCGCCTGCGACAAACGACGGCGCGAGCCGCAGTTGTGTCCATTCCTCGGCGGTAAACGTGTCCTGTCTTGACATGGCTGTCTCCTCGCGGGAGTTGAGAGGCATCTCGCGCCGGCGGCCCTGCCCGAGAACTGCCACCGCACGACTCGGTCGTTTGAACGCTACTTCATGTTGATCTCGACGCGGCGCGCTTCAGCGTCGCTCCCGGCAGCGCCGACTCCGACGAGCCGAGGTGACGCAGCTCGATGCTGGAGTCTGCCACGCCCGCGACCTTCAAGGCGTCTCGAACGGTCGATGCGCGGCATGCGAGTGGCCCGCCGCTTCGACGCTCGGTCGACCGAACAGGCGCAGGTACAGCGGCACCGACGCTCCCTTCGCGGACGATCGACCGCGATCACCGCGCAGGCGGCGCTGGTCGACAGCGCGTACGGCCTCGCGCTGACGATGGTGCGCGACGGCCCGGCAAAGGCGGCCGGCATCGCGACCGGCCAGGCCGCCGCCCGAGCCACGCTGCAGCGCCGCCAGGGGGACGGTGCCGATGCGGCCACGCAGCCGGTGTGAAGGATTAAAGGGGGGTTAAGTTCGAGTGCCCGGCGTGACCGCATGTCGAAGCGCTGGCACCCGCACATTGATCGCAGGCAGGGGTGTCGAGATGGAACATCCCGGCGTCCAATGCTCGGGCGGATGGCGGCGATGAGCTGCGCGCGCGTGATCGCGCGGCTGCTGCCCATCTCGACGATGCGTGGCGCAAGCGTTGACAACAGGCCCACAGCCTAACCGCGCGCCCTCTGGGACTTGGGGTCCCCCCGGGCGAGCGGCGCTTCGCGCGCCTTCGGCGGGAGGCCTTCAGCTCTTCTTATAGGCAGCCTGTTCGGCCTTGCGATCCGCAACCACCCTTTGAGCGCTCGGCCGCTCACCGATCATCCGCGTATATGGCTTCAGGTCGACGCCGGCCGCGGCCATGAGGTCCTCGCCGTAGATCGCCTTGGTCGCCATGCCGACCAGCGGGAGGCTCGCGTACGCGGAGCAGTCGGCCTGCGTGAAGTTCGCGCCGGCCACGAAGGGCGCGAACCTGGCAAGCCGCTTGAACGCCTCCAGGTTCCGGGGCAGCTGCTTGCGAACGCGAGCCTTCGTCTCGTCGTCCACTTTTCCGCCGAAGAACGCCTCGCCGTACAGCTGTCGCACCACCAGCTCAATGTGCAGGTCGATGTAGATCGCGAGTTCGCGGACCTTGGCCGCCGCCCAGGGATCGGCGGGCAGCAGCGGGGGCGTCGGACACACGGCCTCGATGTAGTCGAGGATCGCTTGGCTCTCGCTCAGCGCACCATGCTCGGTCTTGATGAACGGCACCTTGCCGAGCGGGGAACACGAGAGCACGGCCTCGTCCTTGCTCTTGGTAGCAACGTACTGTTCCTCGAACGGGATGCCCTTCTCGAGGAGGGCCAGCTTTGCCTTGCTGTAGTAGTTCGATATGGCCATGCCGCACAGCGTGATCAAGGTTCGCCTCCTGCACTTGGGATTCGCGAAGTCTAGGGCCGTCCCCTCGATCAACGTCCCGAATGCTGCCGACTCCGCAGTTGACAGCCCTACCCGGCCGCCGTCGGCTCGTCATTCGCCGCAGGCGTCCGCATGCGCGAAGACGGCCTGGCTACTTCCGGCTCGTCAGCACGACGCCGCCGAGCACGAGCGCCGCACCGATCGCATGGTAGGTCGCGAATCGCTCCCCGAGGAACGTGATCGCAAGCAGGGCGCCGAACAGCGGCAGCAGGTGAATGAAGACGCCGGCGCGGCTGGGGCCGATCGACGCCACACCGCGCACCCACAGGGCATGAGCGAGCGCGGACGAAAAGACCGCGACGAAACCGATCGCGATCCACGCGGTGAGGCTCGTCGGCAGGCCGGCGCCGTCCGCGGCCTGCCAGCCGAACACCGGCAGCATCCAGAGGGTCCCGGCCGCCACCGAAGTGGTGTGCAGCGCGAGTGGCGGCACTTCGGCCGGACGGCGCCGCAGGAGCACCGAATAGACCGCCCAGAGCACGACGGCGACGAGCATCCAGAGGTCACCCGCATTGAGGTCCAGATCGGCCAGCGTCGCCAGGTCGCCATGCAGAATCAGCACCGCCGCGCCGCCGAGTGAAGTGGCGAGTCCCAGTGCCTGGCTGCGGTTCACACGCTCGCCCAGCGCCAGCCACGAAAGGGCAACGATCGCGAGCGGCGCGAGCGAAAGCAGCAGGACCGAGTTCATCGCTGTCGTTTTCGTCAGCGCGACGTAGCACAGCGTCTGGAACGCCGCGATGCCGGTGAACCCCAGTGCGGCAATCAGCTTCCAGTTGCTTGCAAGGACCATGCGATGCGTGCGCAGGTCGCCCAGCGTGATCGGCACCAGGATCACGAGGGCGATGGCCCAGCGCAGGAAGTTCAGCGTCGTCGGCGATACGTCGTCGCGCACGGCGCGGCCGATCACGAAGTTGCTCGACCACAGCAGCGCAGTCAGGGCAAGTGCCGCGTATGTTGGATCGAACGCAAGTCTGGAAGTGCTGACGGTCGCGCGCATCACGGGTCTCGAAGGTCGATGGTCTGGGCAACGGACCGAACCTTACTGACCGGATGTATCGTGCGGACTTTCGATTCGTTGCCGCTTCGTAATCGACGTCGGTCCGGCGGCAGCCAACAAGTGGAGAGCCAGCCGACGGTCGTTAGAGAGTCTGGCGATCCCTCAGCGCTCCTTCAGCTACTGCTCTGGGCAGTTGCGCTGAATCAGGCAGCTCAAACCGCCAGGATTCGGCCCTCGTTCGCGATCGGCGTAGGCGATCACGTCGTCGTAGCAACCGAGACCCGCCGTGAACGCGACGTTGGCCGGCGATGTCAGGCCGATGCAGGGCACACCGCCGCCGGCGGCACGGCGCACGGCAAGCAAGAAGCCGAGGCCGTAGGCGGTCTTGCTCGAGGCGCTCGACACCAGCACCTCGCTGGCGCCGAAGAAGCCGTTGTCGGCGAGAAAGTCGTCGATCAGGAACGAGGTTGGGAAAAGCGGTCGGTACAAGGCAAGCACGTCCTCGTCCTCGGGCCGGTAGAGCGGGTCGCTGCTGCAGCGCAGGTATTGGTTGTAGACGCTGGGCATGTCCCGTCGGTGTGGCACGCCGTCGATGAAGCGCTGTCCATTGACGGCCACCGGGTGCAGCACGACCTGGTCGGCCATCGGGTAGTAGCCGTAGAAGCGTTCGCCCACCGCCACGCCCTCCGTGCGTGACTCGATCACGGTGCCGAAGCCCCATGCCGGGATGCAGCCGGTAGCGGCATTGCCGGTGGGAAAGAAGCCCCAGTAGCTCATGCTCTCACCGAACGCGCCGTAGCTGATGTTGTTCGATGTCAGGGCGAAGCGATCGATACGCGTTCGGACCGTGCCTGGAACGAGCGGGATGCTGGGCTGCTCCAGCCATTGAGTACGCCGAAGATCGGAGCGGCCGACGGCAAAGATGGCAGTCATCTCGGTCCTTCGTTCTTGCCACGGACGAAGTCGCGGCCGACCCGATCGTGACAGACACACTGGCGGATGGAAAGTGGCTCCAGCAGTCTCGACATCACTTGACAAGTGACCAGTCGTTTATGACACTTGTCTTGCCTCCGCCGACCCCCTTTCCTCGCATGAGCACTGAAGCTTTGGCCTCTGCCGCCGTCATGGCCGATCCCACCGGCGTCGGCCGCTCGACGTTCGCTTTTCTTGAGGAGCACGAAGAACGGCTCTACTCCTTGTCCTGCAGCTACCTGGGCGGCAAGAGGTTTTGGCATCGGAGGCTCACGAGCAGGTCCGATGTCCATTCGGCCATCTTGAGCGGTGTCCCCTATGGCTCGCTCATCTTCCTGGTGAGTCAGGTGAAGGGCCTGGAAGAAGGCGATGTCGCCAAGGTGTTGGGCATCAGCACGCGTACTTTGCGCCGCCAAAGCGAGACGCCCAAGAAGCAAATGCCGGCCGACTTGGCCAGCAAGGCTTGGCTTTTCGCGGAGACGTTGGCCAAGGCCACGGAAGTCTTCGGCGGCAAGGAAGAGGCCGAGCGCTGGATGTCCAAGCCGGCCATGGGCCTGGATAGACAGCGCCCCATCGACCTGCTCCAGACGGTTCAGGGCGCCGAGTTGGTCAACGACTTCCTGACGCGGCTCGAGTACGGCGTCTACAGCTGATCGTGGACATGACGCCCCTCCCAGGTGCTCTGGCACCTGGTGCTCCCATCGTCGCCTGGCGTGTCGACGCCGCGGCCCACGCATCCGCCTGGGACAGCGGCATCGGCGCCGAGCGAGGCGGCGGCCGCTGGAACCCGAAGGGTTTGAAGGTCGTCTATGGCAGCTTCGACCCGTCCACCACCATCCTCGAGTCCTCCGTGCATCGCGGTTTCGATGTCCTCGACACTCAGCCCTTCGTGCTCACGAGCATGTCCATCCCGAACCCCATCGACGTGAGGATCGTTCTCCCCGCGGACGTGCCAAACCCCGCTTGGCTGCACGGCGGCATTCCGAGCGCCGGTCAGCAGGCGTGGGGTGCAACTCTGCTCGATTCGCACGCGTTCGTTGCATTTCCGAGCGTCGTCTCCAAGTTGAGCTGGAACGTTGTCTTCCGGCCCGACCGTGCCGCGGGAAGGTACGTCGTGCTCGGTCAGGGCCGCCTGGTGCTGGACACCAGGCTCAACCCGCCCTGAGATCTTCCGAAGCCTCTGCGTGAGGAGCCGCTTGAACTGATCGAACGGAGACTCCATGAAACGCCTGCTGTTCCTCTGGACCTTGGTACGCACCGATGCCCGCCGAGTGTGGATGGCGCTGCGCCACCCGCTGACGCCACGGTGGTTCAAGCTCGGCGTCGCCCTGACGGCGCTGTACTTGATCTCGCCGATCGATCTCATCCCCGACTTCGCGCCATTTCTTGGATTGGCGGACGACCTGATCCTGGTGCCGCTCGCGCTGAGGTGGTTGCTAGCGCGGCTTCCTGCCGAAGTTCATGAGAGCGCAAGCAGGCGGTAGGCGGTAGTGAGGGATCGGAACTCCCAGTAGCCCAGGTCTAGCTCAGCGGCTGCGTAACACGCCACGAGGCCCGCAGCAACTGATACCCAGGGGCCACCGCGTTGGCTTTGCTTGCACGGCCTGCCTCATCAGGTGCATCGTTCGTGTCGAATCGCACCGCGCCCGGCAGGCCTGACGCAGCGCCTGCCGGGCGCGCTGCGATCGTCATTCCGGGACATGCACACCTTGATGGAGAGCACGGCATGAACGTCCACGAGCTGATCGCGCAGGTGGAGCTCCACGTTCCCGAAAATGCACCCTTCGGTGCTCGGCATCGGGCACAGGGCCAGGTGGCAACTTGTGGGGCGACCCACACCGTCGCAGTCGCCGCGCGCATCGATCGCGAAGGGCGCCGACACGAGCAGTACTTCTGCGACGGCACGCGCGTGCCGCGGCCTGTCCTGCTCCGGCTTACGTGCGCTGAGTCGGAGTGCCCGCAGGCGCGTGCGGTTCGCGACCAGTGGAGAGCGTTCCACGGCCGCGCGGACTCGGTTCGCTCGCCACGGCGTGCTGCCCATCCGGAGGCCCCGTCACGGCTGGAGGAGGTGGAACTCGTCGTGGCGGGCCACCGGTGCATCGCGAGGTCAGCGCGCTTCAGATCCTTCAGCCAATGCCCAAACCGCGCACACCCTCCCATGTGGTTCGAGAAGACGGGTTTCGACCTGTTCGAGGACACCACGTGCGTCGGCGGTGGCGTGGTGACAAGCGACGGCACATGCACGCCGCGGCTGCCAAGCATCGCGGCGGCCGAGGCCTACCTGTTTGCCCGTCACATTGAAGCGCGGGCCGTGCTGGACGCCGCTGCGGTCCGCGGCGGGCCATCGGTGCGCTGAACGGCGGCATGCGCTTCAGGACTTCTGCGCCATCGCGCGTTCACTCCTAGCCGAAAGAGGGTTGCGCCACGCCTGCGCGGCGGCGCGGCATCGGCGCGGCCGCGAGATCGATGCGGCCGGCGAGCACGTGAGCAGCCACCTCGGCGAGGTCGCGGAACCTGCGGTCGGGCCGTGCGTCGGCGATCCCGTGGACGCCGTCGTAGCCGTGCGCGACCACCCACGCCCGCACGCCCGCCGCGCGGGCGGCCATCACGTCGATCGCGGAATCTCCGACGTGCGCCATGTGCTCGCGCTGCACGCCGAACGCGTCCTGCGCGTGCCACAGCACGGACGCGTGCGGCTTCTTCTGCGGCAGGCTATCGCCGCCGACCACCAGCTCGAAGCAGTCGATCAACCGCGTCGCCTCCAGCACCCGCCGCGCATGGCGCAACTCCTTGTTCGTGACGCAGGCCAGCCGCACGCCGGCGGCGGCCAGGCGCTGCATCGCCTCCCGCGCGCCGGCGAAGGGCACGGCGCAGGTGCCTGCGGTCATCCCGTAGTGGCGCTCCAGCCGCGCGAGCACATCGTCCACGCGCAGGCGCTCGACCAGCACCGGCTCCTCGTGCATCAGCTCGGCCAGCAGCCGCAGCATCAGCTCGCGCGTGCCCATGCCGATCAGCCGCGAGATCTGCGCCACCGACCGGCGCGGGACGCCGAAGTCGTCGAGCGTGCGGTTCGCGGCCTCGGCGATCTCGCCGGCGGTGTCGACCAGCGTGCCGTCGAGATCGACGCACAGAAGCGTGCAGGCGGTCATTGCGCGGCCTCCTGCGTCAGGCCCAGCACCTGCAGCACGCGCTCGGCGAGCCGCGCCGGCGTGAAGCCGAAGTGCGCCATGAGCTGCGGCCCGGGCGCCGATTGTCCGAAGTCGTCCAGCCCCAACGCCGCGCTGCAGCCGTACGCGCCCCAAAAGCGTGTGACGCCCGCCTCGACTGCGATTCGCGGCACGCGCGCGGGCAGCACGCTGCGCCGGTAGTTCGCATGCTGAGCGTCGAAGACGCTGGTCGACGGCATCGACACCACGCGCACGGCCACGCCCATCGCATCCAGCCGTTGCTGCGCGTCCATCGCCAGCGCGACCTCTGAACCCGTGGCGATGAGGACGGCGCGCGCGCCGTCGCGGTCGGACAGCACGTAGCCGCCGCGCCGCATCGCCACGGCCTGCTCGGGCGTGCGGCGCTGCGCCGGCAGCGCCTGGCGCGACAGCAGCAGCACGCTCGGGCGAGCGGCTTGTTCGAGCGCGCTCACCCAGGCCGCCGCGGTCTCGGCCGCGTCGCAGGGCCGCCAGACGTCCAGCCCCGGGATCAGGCGCAGCGTCGCCGCGTGCTCGACCGGCTGGTGCGTCGGGCCGTCCTCGCCGAGGCCGATCGAGTCGTGCGTCAGCACGTGGACGACGCGCCGGCGCATCAGCGCGGCCATGCGGATCGCGTTGCGGCTGTAGTCGCTGAAGGTCACGAAGGTGCCGCCGTACGGAATGAAGCCGCCGTGCAGCGCGATGCCGTTCATCACCGCGGCCATCGCGAACTCGCGCACGCCGTAGTGGATGTGGCGCCCGCCCGGCCGGTCGCCGCGCACGGCGCCGCAATCGGGAAAGTCCGTCAGATTCGAGCCCGTGAGGTCGGCCGAGCCGCCGAGCAGTTCCGGCAGCTTCTGCGCCAGCGTGGCCAGCGCCTGCTGCGAAGCCTTGCGAGTGGCGACGGCATCGTCGCGTTGCGCGTGGCGCGCGACGAGCTCGATGGCATCGGCGGCGAAGCCCTCCGGCAGCGCGCCCGCGATGCGGCGATCGAACTCCCGCGCCAGGTCGGGGTGCATCGTGCGATAGGCGCCGAAGCGCTCGCGCCACCGACCTTCGGCATCGGCGCCCGCGGCGTGCCCGTCCCAGGCCGCGCGCACGTCCTCGGGCACGACGAAGGGCGGCGCATGCCAGCCCAGTGCGTCGCGCGTGCGCTGCACCTCGTCCGCGCCGAGCGGCTCGCCGTGCGCTTTCGCGCTGCCGGCGCGCGTCGGCGCACCGCGGCCGATCACCGTCTTGCAGACGATCAGCGACGGCCGGTCGGTGCAGGCGCCCGCCTGCACGATAGCCGCATCGACCGCGCCGATGTCGTGCCCGTCGATGGGCCCGACGACGTTCCAGCCGTAGGCGCGGAAGCGCGCCGGCGTGTCGTCGGGAAACCAGGGCGCCACGTCGCCGTCGATGCTGATGCCGTTGTCGTCGTAGAAGACGCACAGCTTGCCCAGCCGCCAGGCGGCGGCCAGCGAGCAGGCCTCGTGGCTGATGCCTTCCATCAGGCAGCCGTCGCCGACGAAGACCCAGGTCCGGTGGTCGACGATCGGCACCCCCGGGCGGTTGAACTCGTCGGCCAGCAGCTTCTCCGCCAGCGCCATGCCGACCGCGTTGGCCAGGCCCTGGCCGAGCGGGCCGGTGGTGGTCTCGACGCCCGGTGTCAGGCCGACCTCGGGGTGGCCGGGCGTGCGGCTGCCGAGCTGGCGGAAGCGCTCGAGCTCGGCCATCGGCAGGTCGTAGCCGGTGAGGTGCAGCAGCGCGTACAGCAGCATCGAGCCGTGGCCGTTGGACAGCACGAAGCGGTCGCGGTCGGGCCAGAGCGGATCGGACGGGTGATGCTTGAGGTGCCTGCGCCACAACGCGACGGCGATGTCGGCCATGCCCATCGGCGCGCCGGGGTGGCCGGAGTTGGCGCGCTGCACCGCATCGGCGGCCAGCATGCGCAGCGCGTCGGCCATGCGCGCGCTGCAGTGCAGGGTCGGTGATCGGCTCCATCGGAGGTCTCCATTCATTGCAGTTGCGCCTGGCGGATCTCCATCAGCCGAAGGATCATCGGCGTGAGGATCAATTGCATCGCCAGGTCCATTTTTCCGCCCGGCACGACGATGGTGTTGGCGCGCGACATGAACGCGTCGCCGATCATCGACAGCAGGTACGGGAAATCGATGCCACGCGGATCGCGGAAGCGGATGACCGTCATGCTCTCGCCTGCGGTCGGGATGTCGCGGGCGATGAACGGGTTCGAGGTGTCGATCACGGGCACGCGCTGGAAGTTGATGTCGGTCTCTCCGAACTGCGGGCAGATGTAGTGCACGTAGTCGTGCATGCGACGCAGGATCGTGTCGGCCACCGCCTCCTTCGAGTAGCCGCGGTCGCGCGTGTCGCGGTGCAGCTTCTGGATCCACTCGAGGTTGATGATCGGCACCACGCCGATCCTGAGGTCGACGTGGCGCGCGATGTCCACGCCGCTCGCCTTCACGCAGCCGTGCAGGCCCTCGTAGAACAGCAGGTCGGTGTCCACCGGGGTTACCTGCCACGGCGTGAAGCTGCCGGGCTCCTGCCGCCACGGCGCGGCCTCGGAGTCGTTGTGCAGGTAGCATCGCGTGCGGCAGCGGCCGCTCTCGCCGTAGCCGTGGAAGGCCTGCTCGAGCAGCGCCCACTCGTTGGAGTCGGGGCCGAAGTGGCTCATCGGCCGGCCGTCGCGATCGGCCAGCGCGATGCGGTCTTTCATCTCCTTGCGGGTGAAGCGATGGAACGCGTCGCCCTCGATCACCGCGGCCCGGATCCCCTCGCGCCGAAAGATGTTCTCGAACACGCGCTTGACCGTCGTGGTGCCGGCGCCGCTGGAGCCGGTGACTGCGATCACCGGGTGTTTCTTGGACATGTGTGTGCTCTTGGGGTTCGATCAAGCCAGCGGCTGCACGAACAGCGAGCGCGTGCGGAACAGCTGCCACGACACGTTCTCGCTCGGCTCGGCGTGGTAGCGCACGATGCGGTCGACCTCCTCGCGCGCGCCCAGGATCACCGGCACGCGCTGGTGCAGCACGTCGGGCACGATGTCCAGCAGCGCCTGCGTGCCAGTGACGGCGCCCGCGCCAGCCTGCTCCATCAGCAGCGCCATCGGCGCGGCCTCGTACATGAGGCGCAGGCGGTCCGGCTTCAGCGGCAAGCGGGCATCGCGCGGGTACAGGAAGACGCCGCCGCGCGCCAGGATGCGGTGCACCTCGGCCACCATGCAGCCGAGCCAGCGCATGTTGAAGTCGCGCCTGCGCGGACCGGCGGCACCGGAGATGCACTCGGCCACGTAGCGCTGCACCGGCTTCTCCCAATGGCGCTGGTTGGAGCAGTTGATCGCGAACTCGGCGGTGGCGGCGGGCACCGTGACCGCCTCGCGCACGAGCAGCCAGCGGCCGCTCGCGGGGTCGAGCGTGAACATCTGCACGCCGCGGCCGATGCTCAGCACCAGCACCGTGGCCGGCCCGTAGATCACGTAGCCGGCCGCGAGCTGGCGCCGCCCCGGCTGCAGGAAAGCGGCTTCGCCCGGCGCGGCGCCGCGCAGCGGGTGCGGCAGCAGCGAGAAGATGGTGCCCACCGAGAGGTTCGCCTCGACGTTGCTCGAGCCGTCGAGCGGGTCGAAGACGACCAGCAGTCCGCCATGATCGCCGTGCTCGGGCGAGACGACGGGGTGCTCATGCTCTTCGCTGGCCCAGCCGGCCACCGACGGGCAGCGCGCCAGGGCCTCGGCCAACTTCGCATCGGCGACGAGGTCCAGCTTCTGCTGCGCCTCGCCGTGCGTGTTGTGGCTGTCGGCAGCGCCGTGCAATCCGGCCAGCGGGCCCAGGCGCGTCACGGCCGATATCTCGGCGCAGGCGGCGGCGATCGCCAGCAGCGGCTCGGCGAGCACGGATGACTCGCCGGCGAGCCAGGCGGAAAGGTCGATCGGGGTCATGCGGCGTGCTCCGGTGGTGTGGTTGTGGGGTCCGCGGGCTCGGTGAAGAGCCGGCTGGCGCGGATGTCCTGCGCGCGCAGCGTCACGAGGTCCTCGCGCGACAGCTCGCGCGAGCGCTCGGCGAAGAGCCGGCTCGCCTGCCGCAGGCGCGCACGGTCGAGCGCGTTGCGCACGCTGCGCGCGTTGGCGAAATGCGGCTGCCGCAGCCGCCGCACCAGGTACTCGGCGAAGGCGGCGACGGCGTCGTCGTCGAAGCGGAAAGACTGCTCCCGCAGCATCAGCCCGGCGATGCGCATCAGCTCGTCGTGAACGTAGTCGGGGAAGTCCAGGTGGTGCGCGATGCGCGACGACAGGCCCGGATTGCTCCTGAAGAACGTGTCCATGCGGTCGCGGTAGCCGGCAAGGATCACGACGATGTCGTCGCGCTGGTTCTCCATCACCTGCAGCAGGATCTCGATCGCCTCCTGCCCGTAGTCGCGCTCGTTCTCGGGGCGGTACAGGTAGTAGGCCTCGTCGATGAACAGCACGCCGCCCATCGCCTTCTTCAGCACTTCCTTGGTCTTCGGAGCGGTGTGGCCGATGTACTGGCCGACGAGGTCGTCGCGCGTCACCGCGACGAGGTGTCCGCGGCGCAGGTAGCCCAGCCGGTGCAGGATCTGCGCCATGCGGCTGGCGACCGTGGTCTTGCCGGTGCCGGGATTGCCGCTGAAGCACATGTGCAGCGACGGTGGCTGCGCGGCCAGCCCGTGCGCCGCGCGCAGGCGGTCGATCACCAGCAGCGCGGCGATGTCGCGGATGCGCTGCTTCACCGGCAGCAGGCCGACGAGCTCGCGATCGATCTCGTCGAGCACCGCTTCCACCTGCGTGGAGGCGAGCACTTCGACCACGGTGCGGGCGGGCGCTGGGCCCGTGTCGGGGGCCGCGCAGGCGGCGCCCGTGGCGGGAGCCGCCTGTGCGCCGGCGATCGCGTACAGCGGCCGGGTCGTCGCGCCCTGGTGTGCGCTCATGGCGATCAGCGCCCGCCCGCGCCGTAGCGCTCGCCCTCGGGCTGCGCGGCCGAGTACGCGCGCGTCGAGTAGCGGATCGAGCGGCCGGCGGTCTCCTGGCGGTCGAGGAAGAAGCCCGGCTCGACCTCGGGGCGCTGCACGATGAAGCTCATCGCCACCGACTCGACGCCGCGCGTCGCGTCGAAGGCGACCAGCCGCACGTAGTGCTGCGGGAAGATCTTGCGGCAGGCCAGCAGCTCCAGCATCACGCCGGCCGCGTCGCGCAGGTCGAACATCGGCGGGCCGTACATCTCCCAGTAGGTGTTGCGCGGATGCGGGTCGTCCGTGTACTCCACGCCCCACGCATAGCCGCGCGCCAGGCCATGGTCGATCTGCAGGCGAATCTCGTCGTCGCTCAGGTCGGGCAGGAAGCTGAACTGGCCTTGCGTCAGGCGGCCGGTCGGGTTGGTCAGCATGGTCGGTGTCCTCGTGTCGGGGGTGCGTTCACGCCAGCGCCGGCGTGACGGCGTAGTCGGAGCTGTCGGTGGGCGTGTAGTCGAAGGTGATCTCGCCCCAGGTGTCGAGCGCCTGCTTCAGCGGCTGGCAGAAGCGCGCGGCCTGCTGCAGGATCTGCGGGCCCTCGGCGCGGATGTCGCGCCCTTCGTTGCGCGCCTTCACCATTGCCTCCAGCGCGACGCGGTTGGCCACCGCGCCGGCCTGGATGCCGGCCGGGTGGCCGATCGTGCCGCCGCCGAACTGCAGGATCACGTCGTCGCCGAAGAGGTCGAGCAGCTGGTGCATCTGGCCGGCATGGATTCCGCCGGAGGCCACCGGCATGACCTTCTTCATGTCGGCCCAGTCCTGGTCGAAGAACAGGCCGCGCGGCAAGTCCTGCCGCGTGAAGGCGTCGCGGCAGACGTTGTAGTAGCCCTGCACCGTCATCGGGTCTCCTTCGAGCTTGCCCACCGCGGTGCCGGCATGCAGGTGATCGACGCCGGCCAGACGCAGCCACTTCGCGATCACGCGGAAGCTCACGCCGTGCGCCTTCTGCCGTGTGTACGTGCCGTGGCCGGCCCGGTGCATGTGCAGAATCATGTCGTGGCGGCGGCACCATTCCGAAAGGCTCTGGATGCATGGCCAGCCGACGACCAGGTCGACCATCACGACCACGCTGCCGAGCGCCCTGGCCAGCTCCGCGCGCTCGTAGATCGCTTCCATCGTGCCGGCGGTCACGTTGAGGTAGCTGCCCTTGACCTCGCCGGTCGCGGCCGACGCCTTGTTCACCGCATCCATCACGTACAGGAAGCGGTCGCGCCAGTGCATGAAGGGCTGCGAGTTGATGTTCTCGTCGTCCTTCATGAAGTCGAGCCCGCCCTTCAGGCCCTCGTAGACCACGCGCCCATAGTTGCGGCCCGACAGGCCGAGCTTGGGCTTGGTCGTCGCCCCCAGCAGCGGCCGGCCGAACTTGTCCAGGCGCTCGCGCTCGACCACCAGCCCGGTCGGCGGCCCCTTGAAGGTCTTGACGTAGGCTACCGGGATGCGCAGGTCCTCCAGCCGCACCGCCTTCAGCGGCTTGAAGCTGAAGACGTTGCCGATCAGGCTGGCCGTCATGTTGGCGATGGAGCCTTCCTCGAACAGGATGAGGTCGTACGCCACCCAGGCGAACCACTGGCCCGGGTTGCCCGGCACCGGCTCGACCTTGTAGGCCTTGGCGCGGTAGCTGTCGCACGCGGTGAGGCGGTCGGTCCAGACCACGGTCCACGTCGCCGTCGACGACTCGCCGGCCACGGCGGCGGCGGCCTCGATCGGGTCCACGCCGTCCTGCGGCGTGATGCGGAACAGGCACACGATGTCCGTGTCCTTCGGCTGGTAGTCGGGCATCCAGTAGCCCATCTGGCGGTACTTCAGCACCCCGGCGCGGTAGCGCTGCCTGGCGTCGGTGATGACGCCTTCGTCGACCGGTCTGTTCACTGCGGCTCCTTCATCCGGGCATTTGCTTGACGCCCCGTGCGAAGCAATATAAGTTGCTGCGGAAATAAGATGAATTCAGAGTTTTTTCGCAATCGGTTCAGGAAATGCTGAATGAGCAACCCGACGTTCCGGCAGCTGCGCGTGTTCACGGAAGTGGCCCGGCAGCTCAGCTTCGTGCGCGCGGCGGAAGCGCTGCACCTGACGCCGCCCGCGGTCACCATGCAGGTCAAGGAGCTGGAATCGGCGCTCGGGCTGGCGCTGTTCGAGCGGCAGGGACGCCAGGTCTCGCTGACCACCGCGGGCGAGTACTTCATGGTCTATGCGAAGCGGCTGCTGGGCACGCTGAAGGACGCCGGCGACGCGATGGCGCGCCTGAAGCGGCTGGAGACGGGCCTGCTGACGATCGGGCTCGTCAGCACGGCCACCTACTTCGTGCCGCACCTGCTGGCGCGCTTCCGCGAGGAGCATCCCGGCGTGGACGTGCGGCTGCGCGTGGCCGGCAACCGCGAGCAGCTCGTCGCGCTGATGCAGGCGGCCGACGTCGACCTGGCGGTGATGGGCCGCCCCCCGCGCGAGATGGCATGCCGCGCCGAGCCCTTCGCCGCCCATCCGCTGGTGTTCGTCGGACCGCCAGGCCATCCGCTGTCGCGCCAAGGACGCATCCGCCCCGAGGCGCTGGACGGCAGCCCGTTCATCGCGCGCGAGCACGGCTCGGGCACGCGCAACGCGATGGAGGCCTTCCTCCACGAGCACCAAGCCGAGCCGCGCATCGTGATGGAGATGGCCAGCAACGAGACGATCAAGCAGGCCGTGATCGCGGGCATGGGACTCGCCTTCCTGTCGCTGCACACGCTGGGGCTGGAGCTGCGCAGCGGGTTGCTGCAGATCGTCGACGTCGAGGGCGCGCCGGTGATGCGCGCGTGGAACGTCGTGCACTTGCAGTCCAAGCTGCTGTCGCCGGCGGCCGAGGCGTTCCGCTACTTCATCATCGAGCGCGGCGAGGCGCACCTGTCGGCGCACGACGCGCCGCTGCTGGGCGCTCCGGCGGCATCCGGGCCGGCGGGCAAGCGCACCCGTCGCGCGGCGTCGCGCTGACCGGGCGCTGCTTCGCCTGCTGTTCCATCAGGCTCATCCTTCCGCTCGGGTGGACGACTCCCGCCCCGCCGCGTCGGCCCTTCGGTCAGCGCCATTCCCGAGCAGCGCCCCCAGCAGATCGAGCGGCAGCGGCAGCACCACCGTGGAAGCACGATCGCCGGCCACCTGCGTCATGGTCTGCAGGTAGCGCAGCTGCATGGCCTCGGGCTGCCGGGCGAGCATGCGGGCCGCCTCCAGCAGCGCGGCCGAGGCCTGCTTCTCGCCTTCGGCGTGGATCACCTTGGCGCGGCGTTCACGCTCGGCTTCCGCCTGGCGTGCGATGGCGCGCACCATCGACTCGTTCAGGTCGATGTGCTTGATCTCGACGTTGGTGACCTTGACACCCCAGGCGTCGGTCTGTGCGTCGAGGATTTGCTGCACGTCCAGGTTCAGGCGCTCGCGCTCGGCAAGCATCTCGTCGAGCTCGTGCTTGCCGAGCACGACGCGCAACGTGGTCTGCGCCAGTTGGCTGGTGGCCATCAGGTAGTCCTGTACCTGGATGATGGCCTTCTGTGAATCGACGACGCGGAAGAACACTACGGCGTTCACCTTCACCGAAACGTTGTCGCGCGAGATCACGTCCTGCGGCGGCACGTCCATGGTGACCACCCGCAGGTCCACCCGCACCATCTGCTGGATGCCGGGGATCACCAGCACCAGCCCCGGGCCCTTGACCTTCCAGAAACGGCCGAGCTGGAATACGACGCCGCGCTGGTACTCGCGCAGGATGCGCAACGAGCTGGCTACCAGGACAACGAGCAGCGGGACCAGCACGCCGGCGAGTCCGATGTTGAAGTCGATCATGTGGCGTCTCCCTGGGTGACCGGAACGGGCTCGGCGTGCACCTGGAGCGTCAGCCCCTGCATGCCGACGATGCGAACGCGCTGCCCGGGCAGCAGCGGACCGGCGCTGGTCGCGCGCCAGCGCTCGCCCTGCACCTGGACCCAGGCCCCGCCGTCGGCCCTCTCCATCACGACGCCCTCGGCGCCGACCATCTGCTCGCGGCCGCTCACCACCGGCCGTCGCCGCGCCCGCAGCGCCATGCTCCCGCCGAGCAGCACCACGGCGGCCGAACTGGCAGCCAGGCCTAACAGCAGCGGCAGCGGCACGCCGAATCCCGGTATGTCGCGGTCGAACAGCAGCAGCCCCCCGGCGATGAAGGCCACGATGCCGCCCACGCCGAGCACGCCGAAGCTCTGCGTCAGCACCTCGGCCGCCAGCAGCGCCAGCCCCAGCAGGATCAGGCCCAGGCCGGCGTAGTTGACGGGCAGCAGCTGCAGCGCGAACAGCGCGAGCAGCAGGCAGATGGCGCCGACCGTGCCCGGCACGCCGAAGCCCGGCGACGAGAACTCGAACATCAGGCCGTAGATCCCGATCATCATCAGGATCAGCGCCAGGCTCGGGTTGGCTATCACCGACAGCAGCCGCTGGCGCCAGTCGGGCAGCACGGCCTGCACTGCAAGTCCGCGCGTGGCCATCGTGATCTCCGCGCCATGAACGTGTACCCGTCGGCCGTCGACCTGCGTGAGCAGGTCGGCCACGTCCGCGGCGACGATGTCGATCACCTTCTCGCGCAGCGCTTCGCGCGCGGTCAGGCTCACCGCCTCGCGCACGGCACGCTCGGCCCATTCGGCGTTGCGGCCGCGCTGCTGTGCCAGCCCGCGGATGAACGCCGCGGCGTCATGGACCTGCTTGGCCGTCATCGCATCGGCACCTGCCAAAGGCGCAGCCCCGGGCTTCGCGTCGCCCTGGCCGGCGCCGTCCTTCGGGGTGTCGGCACCGCCGCTGGCCGGCTTGTCGCCCCGGTCGCCAGGCGGCTTGCGGTCGGCGCCCGGCAGGCCGATGGCCACGGGCGTGGCTGCGCCCAGCGTCGTCGCCGGCGCCATGGCGGCGATGTGCGCGGCGTACAGGATGTAGGTGCCGGCGCTGGCCGCGCGTGCGCCTTCGGGGCTGACGTACACCGCCACCGGCACCGGCGACGCGAGGATGGCCTGGATGACCTCCCGCATCGACGTGTCCAGCCCACCCGGCGTATCGAGCTGGATCACCACCAGCGGCGCTCCCGCAGCAGCGGCCTGGGTGATGGCGCGGATCATGAAGTCCGCGCTGGCGGGGCCGATCGCATCCTTGACCTGCAGCACCGGCACTGGAGCCGCATGCGTGGCCAGCGCTGCCAGGCCCAGCAGCAGCGCCAGGCCAAGGTGCAGCCATTTCATCGCGCGTTTCGGGGTGTCCATCTCACGTCCATCCTGCGTGCTTGCCGGGCGACGGTGGGGCACCGCACAGCATGGACTCGGTGGGCCCCTGGGTCAAACGCCACGGCGATCACGGCGCCGCCCCTTCCCAAGGCGTCGCCGCGCCTTGTGAAGCTGCCGCGCGGCGCGCCGCTGCGCACTGCAGCGCATGCAGCGGCGCAAGGCCCGCTCCATCTCGGACACGACTGGCTGCCGTCGGCACCGGCAGCCAGCAAGGGGGCCGTCAGGTCTTCGTAGCGCGCTGCCATCGTGTGCAGTTAGGCTGCCGGGCCGAGCGTCCCCCGGCTGCGAGCACCTCGCCCTTGGTTCACTTCTATAGCGCAAGAAACAGTCGGCTCAGCCCACAGGCAGCGAGTTTCGACTCCGCCAGCGAATGCATGGCATAGCTGATCGGCAACCCCGAGCGGTCATTCGCGTCGCGAAGCGCGCTCCAGCTCACCGGGGCAGCCCGCAGGATGGGCACCCAGACGACGCGATGCGACAGGGCAGGCTTTGGTCCCATGCCCGTAGGACGACGCCGCCGAGCGCCGGCTCAAGCATGGCGCTGATCTTCCAATTCAACGCACCTTGCGCCAGAGCTCGTTGGAAAGCTTGCCCATGGGATCGGCCTGCCGTCCGACGGTATGCCATCGCGGGGCTACCGTAGGCCGCTTCGAACTGCGCTTTCGGGCGCAGCCGTACCGCAGGTAGTAACGCCCGCCGGAACGCAGCGAGACCAATGAGCTCCCGCGGCCAACTTCCCACCGCCCGCGGTCATGGCTCGGGGAGCACCGTCAGCAGCAGGATCTGCTTTCGGCCCCGACGTGAACAGCAACGCGCTGCTCGCTCTTGCTTCCAGCACGGCAGGCCGATTCCCCCTGCCCGGTCAAGGGCGCTGTCTCGGAGAACGTGGGGATGCTGGCCAGCGTGTGGAACTGCTCCCAGGCGATGCCCTGCGGATCGGTGACCCAATACTTGTCGCTTCGCGCGTAGCAGCAGCTCACCTCGCCATCGGCCAGTAGCGTCATGTCGGCCGAGCGTGCGCGCGCCTTGAGCTCCGCCAGCTCCTCCTCCGTGTCGGTCTGGATCCCCAGATGGTCCACGCCGGGCCTGCGCCCGCGCGTGGAGATCGCGAAGTTGATGCGCGGATCCTCGACCATCCACTTGGCGTAGTCGGGCTCGACGCGGCTCGGCTCGGCGCCGAACATTGCCGAGTAGAAGGCGATGCTCTTCTGCAGGTCTTCGACGTGGGCGTGGACGTGGAATCGCTTCAAGGTGATCTCCTTCTCAGGGCTGGTTAGCAAGTGCTGCAGGACTTGGAGTCAACGAGGCAGCCGGCGCCCTCGCAGCAGTTCTCAGTCAGATAGCCGAGCAATGCGTTCATCCGGTCGAACGCTGCCCGGTAGACCAGGTTGCGGCTGGCGCGCTCCTGCGTGACGAGGCCGGCGCCGGCCAGCTCCTTCAGGTGGAAGGACAGGGTTGTCGCAGGTATCGCGAGCCCCTCCTGCATGACGCCCGGGGTCATCCCTCGGGGGCCGGCCACGACGAGAGCGCGGAACACGCGAAGACGGACGGAGTGCGCTAGGGCTCCCAAGGCAGTGACGGCTTGCTCTTCTTGCATAAAACCATCATACCAGCATTCTCGAACTATGGTGTGTCCGCCGTCGACGCCCGGCGAACGGTGGCAAAGGCGCAAAATGGGCAAATCTCACATTTCAGCTCCCATCATGGAATACCTCCTGCTCGCGCTCACGCTGCTGTGCATCGCGATCTACTCCGCCAACAGGCGTTGAATTCATGTCCTACCATGTTCCGGGGCACCCTCGCCGCACGTGATGCCCGGCTGGGGGGTGCAGGCAGGGCAGCAGCAGGTCAAGCGCCACCGTGGGCCTCGATTCTTCCCCTGTCGCCCCACGACGCACCGGTCGCTGAGCACACGCGACGCACTCGAAGTGCCGGCTGGCGCGTGTTTTCGCCAGCGGCAGCGCCGAGCGCACCTCGACAAGCAATGCCAAGAGGGTCATCGACAACGGTCGAAAATCACCCACTGTCGGTGGATGCCATCTGAAACGGAGTACGAAGATGAAGCGATCGCTCCTCGGGCCGCTGTTGGCGGTCACGATCACCGGCGCCCTGGCGCTGCCCGCATCGGCGCAGCAGACGCAGTCGACGTCGCGCACGGTCACGATCAAGCGCGACACCTGGGGCACGCCGCACGTCTATGCGACCACGGTGTACGGGCTGTACTACGGCTACGGCTACGCGGTCGCGCAGGACCGGTTGTTCCAGATGGAGATGTCGCGCCGCACCTTTACCGGCCGGGTGGCCGAAGTGCTCGGGGAGAAGCACGTCGCGTTCGACCGCTCGACCCGCTCGAACTACACCCCGGCGTCGCTGCAGCGCCAGTATGACGCGCTCGGCAAGGACGACCGCGCGATCTTCGACGGCTATGCCGCTGGCTTCAACGCCTGGCTGCGCGCGGTGCGCGAGGACCGCGGCCGGCTCATGCCCAAGCAGTTCATCGACCTCGGCTTCGAGCCCGAGGACTGGACACCGATGGACGTGGTCATGATCTTTGTCGGCTCGATGTGCAACCGCTTCTCCGATTTCAACACTGAGATCGACAACCTCAGCCTGCTGACGGCACTGAAGGCCCGGCACGGCGATGACAAGGGCCCGCAGATCTTCAACCAGCTGAAGTGGATCAACGACCCGCACGCGCCGACGACCGTGCCGCAGGGGCCGGCCGAGCGCAAGGTCGTCGGGCCGCTCGCGCAACAGGCGCACCCCGACAACGCGGCCCAGTTGGCGGCGCTGGTCTCCCCGTCGGAGCAGACATTGCTGGCGCTGACCCGCCTACCCAAGGGCGAGCGCGGTGAACTGCTGCACCTGGCGCCGGCCGAAGCGCAGGTTCTTCTGGCCGAGGGCCTGGCGCGCGAGGGGCTGACCGGCATGGCCGGCTATCCGCAGGCCAGCAACATGTGGATCGTCGGCAAGGGCAAGGCCGACGGCGCCAACGCGATCCTCCTCAACGGGCCGCAGTTCGGCTGGTTCAACCCGGCCTACGTTTACTCGGTGGGCCTGCACGGCGCCGGCTTCGACGTGGTCGGCAACACGCCTTTCGCCTATCCGAACATCCTCTTCGGCCACAACGGCAAGGTGGCCTGGGGCAGCACCGCTGGCTTCGGCGACGGCGTCGACATCTACCAGGAGAAGCTCGATCCGGCCGATCCGACGCGCTACCTGCACAACGGCCGATCGCTGCCGATGTCGAGGCGGCTCGAGGTGATCCGCGTCAAAGGTGGCACGCCGGTCGCGTTGGAGGTTTTCGGCACGGTGCACGGCCTCGTCGTCGCGACCGACAAGGACAAGGGTGTCGCCTATGCGAAGAAGCGCACGTGGGACGGTCACGAGATCGGATCGCTGCTTGCCTGGGTGCACCAGATGCGCGCGCAAAACTACGACCAGTGGATCACGCAGGCCGCGCGCATGGCGATCACGATCAACTGGTACTACGCCGACCGCAGCGGCAACATCGGCTATGCCTACACCGGCAAGTTCCCGCAGCGCAGGAAGAACCACGATCCGCGGCTGCCGGCGCCTGGCACCGGCGAGATGGAGTGGGAGCGTGTCCTGCCGTTCCGCACCAATCCGCAGATGCTGAACCCGCAGCAGGGCTGGCTCGCCAACTGGAACAACAAGCCGGCGCCCGGGTACCCGAGCCCGGACATGTTCTTCCTGTCATGGGCCGAGACTGACCGCGTCGAGTATCTGTTCGACCGGCTGAAGGCACGCGACCGCTTCACGCCCGAGCAGGTGGCGGACATCAACAAGGGCGCGTCGTTCGTCGACGTCAACGCGCGTTACTTCCTGCCCTACCTCAGGCAGGCGGCGGCCACGCTGGCGGCCGACGACGCGCGCCGGCAGGCGGTCGCACTCCTCGACTCCTGGGACCAGCAGGCGGTTGATCGCGACGGCGACGGCAAGTACGACGGCCCGGCCGTCAGCGTTCTGCGTGCCTGGCTGCCGGCGATGCTGAAGCGCTCCCTGGCTGACGATGTGCCGGAGGCGTACTTCAAGTTCTACGCGTCGGCCGGCTATCCGGTCGCCGGCATGCCCACGGCGGGCCGGTGAACATTCAACCCGGCACCAAGGCGCTGTACCACGCGCTGCGCGGCGTTCAGTCCGGCGTGCCGCAGAAGTTCGACTTCTTCAACGGCCGCGACCCACTGGACATCGTGCGCGATGCGCTCGGCGACGCGGTCGCGCAGCTCAAGGTGCAGCACGGGGAGGACGTGCGGCAGTGGCTGACGCCAGTGGCCGAGCACTTCTACCTGACAAACAACTTCCTCGGCATACCGCAGGCCGGCAGCGGCGAGGGCCTGCAGAACCCGGCGTACATGAACCGTGGCACCGAGAACGACCTGATCGTCTTCGATCGCGACGGCAAGGTGACGAGCTGCGAGGTCACCCCGCCCGGCCAGAGCGGCTTCATCGCGCCGGACGGCACGCGCTCGAAACATTACCAGGACCAGCTCGACCTGTTCGGCCGCTTCGCCTGCAAGCCGACCTGGCTAGACGCGAAGGACGTCGATCGCAACCTCGAATCCAAGACGGTCCTGCGCTATTGAACGCCTTGCGCGGAACG
>CAWIVI010000023.1:0-215380 GCA_963839465.1 uncultured beta proteobacterium | reverse complement strand
TTAACTGTTCCGGTCGTTCGGGCCAAGCCCTGGTGCGGCAGAGGGCCGAACCAGACGTCGTCCGTTGGTCCGTCAGTCCGTGGGCCACCCTTCGGCGTGCCGAAGGTTGATCCTCAGCTATAGAAATCCGTAGGAATTTTCTGTTGCTGTGCCGTTGCTCAGCGGCTCAGTGAGCCGTACAACTGCGACCGAACCAACCAGCAAGCAGTCCACCATGCTGACCCCCGCTGAACTTGCCGCGCACCTGCGCGTCAGCGAGCGCACCATCGCTCGAATGGTCGCCCACGGTTGCCCTAGCCTGCTGGTGGGTGCACGCCGCAGGTTCGAGCTAGAGGCCGTGACTGCCTGGACGAGGGAGAGAACGCGAACATGCCCACCCGTAGAGATGAGGAAGGCCGCTGGCACGCGGAGGTCTGTGTCGGGCGCAAGAGGCTTCATCGACGCCTCCCGCCAAGTGCATCTGCGCGTGATGCCAAGCACGTCGAAGCCGAGCTGAGACGTGCGCTGCACGCGCAGCGACCCCGTCACAACCCAAACATTCCGGGCGACCCGCTGCTGAGCGACCTTCTGGCCGACTACACGGAACGGGACTCGGCGCATCTGCGCAGCCCAGAAACGGCCAAGTTCCACGCCTATCGCATTGGACGCTGGATCGAAGGACGACGCGCATCCGAATCAAGAGAGGTTGCAGCCGCGATCGTCGACGACCTTCGCAAGGCGTATGCGCCCGCGACCATCAACCGCAGCTTAGGCACGATGAAGCGAGCGCTGAAGCTGGCCTGGGAGCGGGGCAGTACGACCGCTGACTACAGCACGCTCGTCAAGCGCCTGCCCGAGAACAACCAGCGCACGGTGTACCTGAGCGTTAAGGAGGTCAAGGCGATCGCTGACCAGGCGAGCGAATCCGTCTGTGCGGCAATCTGGATAGCCCTCCTGACGGGCTGCCGCCGCGGGGAGGTGTGCAAGATCGCTGCCGAGGACATCGGCAAGCAAACCATCCGCATTCAAGCCGGCAACACGAAGACCCTGCGCTACCGGGAGGTGCCTATCGTTCCTGCCCTGCGTCCGTGGCTGAAGCACCTGCCCTTGCCGATCAACTACTTCGAAGGACTGAAGTCAGGTTTCCGCAGGGCACGCGAGGCCGCTGGCATGCCGCACGTGCACTTCCACGACTTGCGGCACTCGTGCGCGACGATCCTGCTGCAGCTCGGCGTGGACCTGCACGTCGTGCGAGAGATCCTCGGCCACACATCGATCAAGACGACAGAGCGCTACGCACACGTGATGGTCGCGCCGCAGCGCCAAGCCCTCGCCAAGCTCGGAAAATTACACCAGGATTTACACCAGAAGCGACAACGGCGCCCGAAGACGCCGCTAAGTACTTGATTTTCCTGGTGGGTGGTACAGGGATCGAACCTGTGGCCCCTGCCGTGTGAAGGCAGTGCTCTACCGCTGAGCTAACCACCCGCCGCGCGCCGCAAGACTATGGGTCAAAGCGCAATAGCCAGGGCGCTGCGAGAAGCCGGCGATTATGCCACAAGGGCTCGCCAGAGCGTCTTGCCGCCGCTGGCCTTGTCGAGGTCCACCAGCAGCACTTCGTGGGCGGCGACTTCGTCGTCGGTGGCCAGCAGCACGGGCAGCGTGAACGCGGTGAGATCGATCCTGTGCAGCGCCGCGAGCGCGTCGGCCACGCTGTCGTCGCCGTCCAGGATCGCAAGCGTTTCCTGGCCGCGCGTCATGCGGATGTACACCTCCGCGAGCAGCCCGGCGTCGAGCAGCGCGCCGTGCAGCGTGCGGTTGGAGTTGTCCACTTCCAGGCGCTTGCACAGCGCATCCAGCGAGTTCGACTTGCCGGGGAACAGGTCGCGCGCCATCGACAGGCTGTCGCTCACCTTGCCCACGTGCTGCGTGAACGGACGTCGGGCGAGGCGGTCGAGTTCGACGTCGAGGAAGCCGACGTCGAACGCCGCGTTGTGGATCATGATCTCGGCGCCGGCCAGGTACTCCATCAGCTCGTCGGCGATGGTGGCGAACGGCGGCTTGTCGGCGAGGAACTCGTCGGTCAGGCCGTGCACCTTGATGGCGTCTTCGCTGTTGCGCCGCTGCGGGTTCACGTAGAAGTGCTTGTTGTGGCCCGTCAGGCGCCGGCCCACCATCTCGACGCAGCCGATCTCGATGATGCGGTCGCCGCTCTCGGGCGAAAGGCCGGTGGTCTCGGTGTCGAGGAAGATCTGTCGCATCGCGGAATTAGAACCGATCGCCGAGGCTTCACGCCGCCGCAGGCCGCCCCCTGCGCGCCGACCAGACCATCAGCGCGACACCCGCCACGATCATCGGCACGCACAGCCACTGACCCATGCTCATGTTCAGCGCGAGCAGGCCGAGGAAGTCGTCGGGCTCGCGGAAGTACTCGGCGATGAAGCGGAACACGCCGTAGCCGGCGAGGAATGCCCCCGACACCATGCCCTCGGGCCGCTCCCGGCGCGAGAACCACCACAGCAGCGCAAAGAGCATCAGGCCCTCGAGTGCAAACTGGTAGAGCTGCGACGGATGGCGCGGCACGCTCGTGCCCGACTGCGGAAACACCATCGCCCACGGCAGCGATGGATCGGCCGCCCGTCCCCACAGCTCGCCGTTGATGAAGTTGCCGATGCGCCCGCTGGCCAGCCCCACCGGCACGCACGGCGCGACAAGATCCGCCACCTCGAAGAAGCTGCGTCCGCGCCGGCGCGCGAACCACGCCATTCCGACGATCACGCCCACCAGCCCGCCGTGGAACGACATGCCGCCCTTCCACACCATCAGCACCTCGAGCGGATGCGCGGCGTAGTAGCCCGGCTTGTAGAAGAGCGCATAGCCGATGCGCCCGCCGATCACGACGCCGAGCACGCCGAAGAAGAGCAGGTCTTCCACGTCGCGCCGCGTCCAGCCGCGCCCGGCATACCACGGCTGGCCCGCGCGCAAGGCCGCCAGCCACAGGAACAGCCCGAAGGCCACGAGGTACGTGAGCCCGTACCAGTGCACCTGGATGGGCCCGAGCGACAACGCCACGGGGTCGAACTGCGGATGCACCAGCACGGCCACTCCTCCTGGGAAGGCGCCGATCGTAGCCGCTCGCCGGAATAAACTGCATGCCTCACCGAGGAAGACGCACCATGAGCCTGAACCGCCGCTCGAAGAACATCACCGAGGGCGTCGCCCGCGCCCCCAACCGCTCGATGTACTACGCGATGGGCTACGAGCAGGGCGACTTCGCCAAGCCGATGGTCGGCGTCGCGAACGGCCACTCCACCATCACGCCGTGCAACTCCGGCCTGCAGAAGCTGGCCGACGCGGCCATCGAGGCGCTCGAAGGAAGCCGGCGCGCAACCCGCAGGTGTTCGGCACGCCGACCATCAGCGACGGCATGGCGATGGGCACCGAGGGCATGAAGTACTCGCTGGTGTCGCGCGAGGTCATCGCCGACTGCGTCGAGACCTGCGTCGGTGGCCAGTGGATGGACGGCGTGCTCGTGATCGGCGGCTGCGACAAGAACATGCCGGGCGGCATGATGGGCATGCTGCGCGCCAACGTGCCGGCGATCTACGTCTACGGCGGCACCATCCTGCCCGGCCACTACAAGGGCCAGGACCTGAACATCGTGAGCGTGTTCGAGGCCGTGGGCCAGTTCGCCGCCGGCAGCATGAGCGAGGAAGACTTCTGCCAGATCGAGCGCCGCGCCATCCCCGGCACCGGCTCCTGCGGCGGCATGTACACCGCCAACACCATGTCGTCGGCCTTCGAGGCGCTGGGCCTGTGCCTGCCCTACTCCTCCACGCATGGCCAACCCGCACGACGAGAAGGTGGCGAGCACGCGCGAATCGGCGCGCGGTGCTGGTCGAGGCCGTCAAGCGCGACCTGAAGCCGCGCGACATCGTCACGCGCAAGAGCCTCGAGAACGCGGTGGCCGTGATCATGGCCACCGGCGGCTCGACCAATGCGGTGCTGCACTTCCTGGCCATCGCGCACGCGGCCGAGGTGGAGTGGACGATCGACGACTTCGAGCGCATGCGCCGCAAGGTGCCGGTGCTCTGCGACCTGAAGCCGTCAGCGGCAAGTACCTCGCGGTCGACCTGCACCAGCGCCGGCGGCATTCCCGCAGGTGATGAAGGTGCTGCTGGGCGCCGGGCCTGCTGCACGGCGACTGCATCACGATCACCGGCCAGACGATGGCCGAGTCGCTGGCGGACGTGCCGGACCGCCGTCGCGCCGACCAGGACGTGATCCGCCCGCATCGAGCAAGCCGATGTACGCCGAAGGCCACCTGGCCATCCTGAAGGGCAACCTCTCGCCCGAAGGCGGCGTGGCCAAGATCACGGGCCTGAAGAACCCGGTGATCACCGGGCCGGCGCGCGTGTTCGACGACGAGCAGTCGGCGCTGGAGGCGATCATGGCCGGCAAGATCAAGGCCGGCGACGTGATGGTGCTGCGCTACCTGGGCCCCAAGGGCGGCCCGGGCATGCCGGAGATGCTCGCGCCCACGAGCGCGCTGATCGGCCAGGGCCTGGGCGAGTCGGTGGGCCTGATCACCGACGGGCGCTTCTCGGGCGGCACCTGGGGCATGGTGGTCGGCCACGTGGCGCCGGAAGCCTACGACGGCGGCACCATCGCGTTCGTGCAGGAAGGCGACTCGATCACCATCGACGCGCACCGGCTGCTGCTGCAGCTGAACGTGCCGGACGACGAGATCGCGCGCCGCCGCGCCGCCTGGAAGCGCCCGCACCGCGCTACACGCGCGGCGTGCTGGCCAAGTTCGCGTTCAACGCCTCCAGCGCGTCCACAGGCGCGGTGCTCGACAGCTACCGCTGAAACGAACGGAGGTGGTTCAGCCCCCCGGTGGCTTGCTCTCCATGCCGGAGCTGCTGTTCTCGTCGAAGCGGCTGTGGCGCACCACTTCCTTGTTCTCTTCGCGGATGCGCGAGCGCTTGGCCTCGATTTTCTCGGCCACGCGGTGGCGCACGTCCACTTCCCTTTTCTGGCCGCCCTTGCGCGACGGGTCGTACAGGCCGAGGTTCTCCAGGTTCTTGCGTCGGCGCTCGGCCTTCTTCGCCTCCATCTTGTCCATCTCGCGCTTCTTGGTGAGGCCGATCGAGTCAGCCCAGGCCCACCAGACCACCGCAAGCGCGAACGGCGACAGCACCCACCACCACGCCCACGGCGCGACGAACCCGATGTCCCCGCAGCTTCATTCCGATGAAGATCACCCCGAGCACCACGAACCACATGCGCTTACCCTCTTTTGTGACAGAGTGGCGTCAACCGCCGCCCCTAAAATCGCGTTGGCCTCAATGTAACGCAACGATTCATCGGCTTGACCGAAAGGAAATCACGTGAAGCCCTTGTTTGCACTTGCTCTCGCTGCATTCGTGACCGGTCCCGCACTTGCCAGCCCCGAGCTGGCACAGAAGAAGAACTGCATGGCCTGCCACGCGATCGACAAGAAGCTGGTCGGCCCGGCCTACAAGGACGTCGCGGCCAAGTACGCCGGCCAGAAGGACGCCGTCGACAAGCTGGCCGACAAGATCATCAAGGGCGGCTCCGGCGTGTGGGGCCCGGTGCCGATGCCGGCCAACCCCCAGGTGAACGACGCCGAGGCGAAGAAACTGGCCGCCTGGGTGCTGACGCAGAAATGATGCCCCCACGCTCCTCTCGTCGCTGCCCCCCGAGGGGGCGCTTTGCGGCGGACCGGCGGAGCCGGATCCGCGCAAGAGGCTTGAGGGGGCCGGGCCTGCGGCCGGCTCTTACTGGCCGCTGAGGCGCTGGATGAAGAAAGCCCCGCATTGCGGGGCTTTCTGTTTGGTTGCGAGGCTCAGAGGCTTTCGGAGAGCTGCTCCAGGATCGCCGGGTTCTCCAGCGTGCACGTGTCCTGCGTGATCGGCTCGCCCTTGGCGATGGAGCGCAGCAGGCGCCGCATGATCTTGCCGCTGCGGGTCTTGGGCAGGTTGTCGCCGAAGCGGATGTCCTTGGGCTTGGCGATCGGGCCGATCTCCTTGGCCACCCAGTTGCGCAGCTCGTTGGCGATCTGCTTGGCCTCCTCGCCGGTCGGGCGCGACCGCTTGAGCACGACGAAGGCGCAGACCGCCTCGCCGGTGGTCTCGTCGGGCCGGCCCACCACGGCGGCTTCGGCCACCAGGTCGGTCTTGGACACCAGCGCCGACTCGATCTCCATCGTGCCCAGGCGGTGGCCCGAGACGTTCAGCACGTCGTCGATGCGGCCGGTGATGCGGAAGTAGCCGCGCTCCGCGTTGCGCACCGCGCCGTCGCCGGCCAGGTAGTAGCCGCCCATCTCCGGCGGGAAGTAGCTCTTCTTGAAGCGCTCCGGGTCGCCCCAGATGGTGCGGATCATCGACGGCCACGGCCGCTTGACCACCAGCATGCCGCCCTGCCCGTTCGGCACGTCCTTGCCGGTCTCGTCGACGATGGCGCGGCCATGATGCCCGGGCAGCGGCAGCGTGCACGAGCCCGGCACCAGCGGCGTGGCGCCCGGCAGCGGCGTGATCATGTGGCCGCCGGTCTCGGTCTGCCAGAAGGTGTCGACGATCGGGCAGCGCTCGCCGCCCACGTTCTTGTGGTACCACATCCAGGCTTCGGGATTGATCGGCTCGCCCACGGTGCCCAGGATGCGCAGGCTGGAGAGGTCGTAGTTGCGCGGGTGGACCTTGTCGTCGCCTTCCGCCGCCTTGATCAGCGAGCGGATCGCGGTCGGCGCGGTGTAGAACACCGTGACCTTGTGCTTCTCGATCATCTGCCAGAAGCGGCCGGCGTCCGGGTAGGTGGGGATGCCCTCGAACACCACCTGGGTGGCGCCGGCGCCAGCGGGCCGTAGGCGATGTAGGTGTGGCCGGTGACCCAGCCGATGTCGGCGGTGCACCAGAAGACGTCGCCGGCTTGATGTCGAAGGTCCACTCCATCGTGAGCTTGGCCCACAGCAGGTAGCCGCCGGTGCTGTGCTGCACGCCCTTGGGCTTGCCGGTGGAGCCGGAGGTGTAGAGGATGAACAGCGGATGCTCCGCGCCCACCCACTCGGGCTCGCACGTGCCGCCTGCGATGCCATCTCGTCGTGCAGCCACACGTCGCGCTTGTTCCACGTGACGGGGCCGCCGGTGCGCTGGTAGACGACGACGTGGCGTGATGGTCTCGCAGCCGCCCAGGCGCCAGCGCCTCGTCGACGATGGCCTTCAGCGGCAGCTCCTTGCCGCCGCGCATCTGGTAGTTGGCGGTGATCACCGCCACGGCGCCGGCGTCGATGATGCGCTCGTGCAGCGCTTTGGCCGAGAAGCCGCCGAACACCACGCTGTGCGTGGCGCCGATGCGGGCGCAGGCCTGCATGGCGATCACGCCTTCGACGCTCATCGGCATGTAGATGACGACGCGGTCGCCCTTCTTCATGCCCCGCGCCTTCAGCGCGTTGGCGAAGCGGCAGACGCGCCCAGCAGTTCGCCGTAGGTGACGGGCGTGACGGTGCCGTCGTCGGCCTCGAAGATGATGGCCATCGCGGCCGCCGAGGCCGCGCTCGACGTGCGGTCCAGGCAGTTGGCGGAGACGTTGAGCTGCCGTCCTCGAACCACTTGTAGAACGGCGCGTTCGACTCGTCGAGCGTCTTCGTGAACGGCTTCTTCCAGCTCACGTTCTCGCGCGCCAGGCGGGCCCAGAAGCCCTCGTAGTCGCTCTCGGCCTCGTCGCACAGCTGCGGTAGGCCGCCATGCCGGACACGTGCGCGCCCTTGACGGCATTCGTCCGAGGGACGCGGTTCTCGCCAGATGGATTCGATGTCGCTCATGGTGTCTCCTGTGGTGCTCGGCTGCGCCGGACTGTTGGCCGCGGCGCCTGACGAACGCCTTACTCTAGCGAAGCCGGCTCGCCCGGCGCCACTAGAATCGCGCCCTCCCCCGACCCGGTCCCCCTCATGGCCCAGCTGAAAGACCCTGCGGCGGCGCGCATGCGCCCGCTGCCCAACCTGATCTTCGTGAGCCGCTGGCTGCAGCTGCCGCTGTACCTCGGCCTGATCCTGGCGCAGTGCGTCTACGTCTTCCACTTCTGGGTCGAGCTGGTGCACCTGATCGAGGCGGCGTTCGGCAGCCAGGCCGCGCTCGACCAGATTATCGCGGCGGTGGGCATCGGCTCGCCGCGGAGCGGCCCACGCACCTGAACGAGACGGCCATCATGCTGGTGGTGCTGGCCTGATCGACGTGGTGATGATCTCCAACCTGCTGATCATGGTGATCGTCGGCGGCTACGAGACCTTCGTGTCGCGCATGAACCTGGAAGGCCACCCCGACCAGCCGGAGTGGCTGAGCCACGTGAACGCCTCGGTGCTGAAGGTGAAGCTGGCCACCGCCATCATCGGCATCAGCTCGATCCACCTGCTCAAGACCTTCATCAACGCCGACAACTACTCCGACAAGGCGCTGATCGCGCAGACGGTGATCCACATCACCTTCCTGCTGTCGGCGCTGGCGATCGCGTACACCGACCGGGTGCTCGCCGGCTCGCGGTCGAGTCCGCACTGAAGCCCCCACCGTCGCTACCCCCAAGGGGCCCCCACGCTCCTCCCGTCGCTGCCCCCCGAGGGGGCTCTTGCTGCGGACCGGCGGAGCCGCGGACTGTTGGCCCCCAGCGCTCCTTCCGGCGGCGCGGGTGCCGCTTCGGCGCCATGGAGACTGAAGCAAAGGGCGCCGGGGGCGCCGGATAATGCGGGCCTCCCCCCTCCGCAGCAGTACCCCGCCATGCCCACCGTCATCCGCCAGGCCGACCTGATCGACAGCGTCGCCGCCGCGCTGCAGTACATCAGCTACTACCACCCGGCCGACTACATCGCGCACCTGGCGCGCGCCTACGAGCGCGAGCAGAGCCCGGCGGCGAAGGACGCGATCGCGCAGATCCTCACCAACTCGAAGATGTGCGCCGAAGGGCGCCGGCCGATCTGCCAGGACACCGGCATCGTCAACGTGTTCCTGAAGATCGGCATGGACGTGCGCTTCGAGGGCTTTGCGGGCTCCATCGAGGACGCCGTGAACGAAGGCGTGCGGCGCGGCTACCTCGACCCGGACAACACGCTGCGCGCCTCGGTGCTCTCCGACCCGCTCTTCGAGCGCAGGAACACGAAGGACAACACGCCGGCCGTCGTCCACATGACGGTGGTGCCCGGCGACACGCTCGACGTGACGGTGGCCGCCAAGGGCGGCGGCTCCGAGAACAAGACCAAGTTCGCGATGATGAACCCGAGCGACAACCTGGTCGACTGGGTGCTGAAGACGGTGCCGACGATGGGCGCCGGCTGGTGCCCGCCCGGCATGCTCGGCATCGGCGTGGGCGGCACGGCCGAGAAGGCCATGCTGCTGGCCAAGGAAGTGCTGATGGACCCGATCGACATGCACGAGCTGCTGCAGCGCGGGCCGTCGAACAAGCTCGAGGAGCTGCGCGTCGAGCTCTACGACAAGGTCAACGCGCTGGGCATCGGCGCGCAGGGCCTGGGCGGGCTCACCACCGTGCTCGACGTGAAGATCGCCACCTGGCCGACCCACGCGGCGAGCAAGCCGGTGGCCATGATCCCCAACTGCGCCGCCACGCGGCACGCCCACTTCGTGCTCGACGGCTCCGGCCCGGCTTTCCTGGAGCCGCCGTCCATGGACCTGTGGCCCGACGTGCATTGGGCGCCGGATTACAACCAGAGCCGCCGCGTCGACCTCGACACGCTCACGAAGGACGAAGTGGCGAGCTGGAAGCCCGGCGACACGCTGCTGCTGAGCGGCCGCATGCTCACCGGCCGCGACGCCGCGCACAAGCGCATCCAGGACATGCTCGCCAAAGGCGAGCCGCTGCCGGTGGACTTCACGAACCGCGTCATCTACTACGTCGGCCCGGTCGACCCGGTGCGCGACGAGGTGATGGGCCCGGCCGGCCCGACCACCGCCACGCGCATGGACAAGTTCACCGACATGATGCTGGCCAAGACCGGCCTCATCGCGATGATCGGCAAGGCCGAGCGCGGGCCGGCGGCCATCGAGGCCATCCGCAAGCACCGTAGCGCCTACCTCATGGCTGTCGGCGGCGCCGCCTACCTGGTGGCCAAGGCCATCAAGGCGGCTCGCGTGGTGGGCTTCGCCGACCTGGGGATGGAGGCGATCTACGAGTTCGAGGTGCGCGACATGCCGGTGACGGTGGCGGTGGACGCCGGCGGCACCAGCGTGCACCAGACGGGCCCCAAGGAGTGGCAGACCAAGATCGGAAAGATCCCAATCGAGATCGCGTAGCCCCCACGCTCCCCGTCCTGCCCCAGAGGGGCCCTTGCTGCGGACCGGCGGAGCCGGATCCGCGCAAGACCTTGGTCGGACAGGCTGGCGTAGTAGCGCAAGTCCGAAGTGCGGCGCAAGGCGTGCACGTAATACTTCGCGTTGATGGAGGCCGCCCGCTTCGCCCGCACCAAGATCCAGCCCCCGCGCCCGCGCGCCGGCTCCCTGGTGGCCCGGCCGGCGCTCGAATCGCGCCTCACCGAGGCGCTGCTCACCCACCGGCTGGTGCTGCTGTGCGCGGCCGCCGGCTACGGCAAGACCACCGCGCTCACGCGCGAGATTGCCTGCCTGCCGCCCGGCACGGCGCTGGCGTGGGTGGCCGCGGACGAGGGCGACGACCTGCACCGGCTGTTCGAATGCCTGGTGGCGGCGCTGGAGCCGTTCGATCCGCCCTGGCGCACGGCCCCGGAGATGCTGGCCGCGGGCGTGGCCGATCCGGCGGCGCGGCGCACGATCGCCAACGAGCTCATCAACACCCTGGACGCATGCGACGTGCCGCACGGCGTGATCGTGCTGGACGACCTGCACCGCGTCGACGACCCGGCCTGGTTCGAGTTTCTCGACCTGGTGCTCGATCGCCTGAGCCCGCGCTGGACGGTGGCCATCGGAGCGCGCCACGAGCCGCCGCTGGCGCTCGCACGGCTGCGCGCGAGCGGCGAGCTGGCCGAGTTCCGCCAGGGCGATCTCGAATTCGGCGATGCCGACGTGCATGCCCTGCTGGCGGCGCACGGCCTGCCGGACGAACTCGCCGGCGCCTTGCTCGAACGCACCCAGGGCTGGGCCGTCGGCCTGCGGCTGGCGCTGAACGCGCAGCGCGGCGGCGCCGGCGCGGCCAAGTCGATCGACCGCCATGTGTTCGAGTTCCTGGCCGCCGAGGTGCTCGACCGCCTGGAGCCCGAACTGCGCGAGTTCCTCTTGCGCACGTCGGTGCTGCCGGAGCTCACCGCCACCCGGTGCGCCGCCGTCTCGCGCAACCCGCGCAGCGCCGGGCTGCTCGAGGAGATCGAGCGGCTGGGGCTGTTCGCCAGCGTGCTCGACCGGTCCGACCCCGCGCAGCCGCTCACGCTGCGGCTGCACGACCTGTTTCGCGACGCGCTGCAGCACCGCCTGGAGCGCGAGCAGGCCGGCGAGGTGCCGGCGCTCTTGCGGCGGGCCGCCGAGGGCGAGACGGACGCCGTGCGGCGAATCACGCTGCTGCGGCGCGCGGGCGATATGGATGCTGCGGCGCGCGTGCTGCTGGACGTGACGCCCACGATGCTGACCGAAGGTGCACTGCCGAGCGTCGCCCGCCTGTTGGACGAGTTCCCGCGCGAAGCCGCCCTCGCCTCGCCGCAGCTGCAGCTCGTGCGCGGCATGATGGCCTGGGCGCGATGGGATTTCCAGGCGATGCTCGACACGATGCGGCGCGCCGAGGCGGGCTTCCGCGCGGCCGGTGACGCCGAGCGGGCGCGGCTCACGGCGGCCTACCAGTCGATCGCGCTGAACGCCCTCGGGCAGACCGCGGAGAGCGGCGTGCGCCTCACCGTGCTGCGACGCGAGGCGATGGACGTGGAGACGCGCGTGGTGGTGCTGGTGGCTTGCCTGTGGCATGCGCTGGACCTCGGCTCGCTGCACCGCATCGGCCCGCTGCTCGACGAGCTGATGGACACGCTCGAGCCGTCGACCGACCTGTCGCTGTGGTACCGGGCGCATCCGATTCCGCGCCTGAACGGCCTGCCCGGGACGGCGCGTGCGCTCGACCGCTACGTGGACCGCGTGCTCCTGCTCACGGCAGGCCGCCCCTCGCCGCTGCGCGCGATGGCGCTGGCGCAGCGCGGGTGGCGCGAGGCCTGGGCCGGGCGGCTGGACGCCGCCGTGCAGACGCTCGCGCTCGTGGCCGACGACGCGCACTGGCTGGGCGACCCGCCGAATGTGACGGGCTCCCTCCAGGTGCTCGAGCCGATGCTGCACGCGCTGCGCGGCGAGCGCGACGCGGCGCTGGCGGCCGCGCGCCGGTGCGTCAGCGGGCACTCCAGCACGCGCGGGCGCTGGTCGCTCTGGGGCAACGTGTTCTATGCGGCGCGCATTGCCGCCGCGTTCGACGACCTGCCCGCCCTGGTCGACCACCTCGTACAGCTGCGCTCGATGGCCGACGTGCCGCTGCACGCAGCGATGATGCTGCCGCTGGCGGCGCAGGAAGCGTGGCTGAAGGGCCGCGCGGACGACGCCGTGGGGCTGTGGCAGCAGGCCCTGGCCGACGAGGACCGCATCGACCGCCTCGGCCACAGCGTGGAGTGCCGCCTGCGGCTCGCGGCGGCGTGCATCTCGCTGGGCCGCCTGGACGCGGCCGCCGCGGCGGTCGCGCCGGCCATCGGCCGGGTGGCGCAGTTCTCGGGCGTCGGCGGCGTGCTGCTCGCGCGCTCCGTGCTGCCCGCGCTGGCCACGGCGGACTGGGGCTCGCGCCTCGCGCAGGACGACCAGCGCACGCTGCGCGGCTGGCATGCGCTCGTCGCCGCCGGCGCCGCGGCCCCCACGCCCGCGCCACCCCGGGCCGCCGAAGGGCTCACCGCGCGCGAGCTCGAAGTGCTCGAACGCATCGCGGCCGGCGACAGCAACAAGCTCATCGCCCGCTCGCTCGACCTCAGCCCGCACACCGTGAAGCGGCACGTGGCGAACATCCTCGACAAGCTGGGAGCCTCCACCCGCGGACAGGCCGCGGCGTGGTGGCGCGATCACGCCAGAGTCGCCTGATGCACGGCGGCTTCGCCCTCACCAAGATCCAGCCCCCGCGCCCGCGGCCCGACACGGTGCCGCGCGCCGCGCTGGAGCAGCGCCTGGGCGAGGCGCTGGCGGGCGCGCGGCTCGTGATGCTGAGCGCGCCGGCGGGCTTCGGCAAGACCACCGCGCTGATGCGCCAGCTCGCGCTGCAGCCCGGTGCGTGGGCCACGGCCTGGATCACGGTGGACGCGCAGGACGACCTCGTGCGCTTCCTCGCCTGCCTCGTGGCCGCGCTGGAGCCGTTCGACCCCCCGTGGCGGCGCTCGGCCGCGGCGCTCCTGGCATCGGTGGACGGCACGGCCCGCACGACGCAGGCCGCGGCCGCGGAGATCCTCGACGCGCTCGGCGCCACCGAGGTCGCGCACGGGCTGATCGTGGTGGACGACGCGCACCACCTGGCCGATGCCGCCGTGCCGGCGCTGCTGGAGGCGCTGATCGAGCGGCTGCCCGCCCCGTGGACGATGGCGATCGCGACCCGCGCCGATCCGCCGCTGCCGCTTGCGCGCTGGCGCGCGCGCGGCGAGCTGGCCGAGTTCCGCCAGGCCGACCTGCGCTTCGAGCCCGGCGAGGTGGAGGCCCTGGTGCAGCGCACGGGCAGCCCCGCGCCCCCGCACCTGCGCGAGCTGTTGCAGCGCACCGACGGCTGGGCGGCCGGCCTGCGCCTGAGCCTGAGCGCGGCAAATGCCGCTCGCCCGGCCGCGGCCACGCCCCAGCGACACGTGTTCGAGTACCTGGCGAGCGAGGTGCTCGACCAGATGCCGCCGCCACTGCGCCGCTTCCTGCTGCGCTGCTCGGTGCTGGCCGAGCTGACGGCGTCGCGCTGCGCGGCCGTGAGCGGCGACGCGCAGGCCGCGCGCTGGCTCGACGAGATCGAGCGGCGCGGGCTGTTCGTGACGGTGCTCGACGAGATGCCGCTCACGCTGCGCCTGCACGACCTCTTCCGCGACTTCCTCCTGGACCGGCTGCAGCGCGAGCCGGGCGAAGACCTGGCCGCCCTGCTCGTGCGCGCCGCCGCCGGCGAGCCGGACCCGGTGCGGCAGGTCGACCTGCTGCTGCGCGCCGGCGACCTGGCGGCCGCGCAGCGCGCCCTGGCCGCCGCCACGCCAACCTTGCTGCTCGACGGCGCGAGCGCGCAGGCGCTGCGGCTCATCGACCGCTTTCCGACTGCGCTGCGCGACGGCTCCCCGCTGCTCGCGTTCGTGCGCGGGCTGTGCGCCTGGCCGCGCTTCGAGTGGGTGACGATGCAAGAGGCGATGGCCCGCGCGGCCGCGGGCTTCGACCGGCTGGGCCTGGCCGGCGAGACGCAGCAGGCGAAGGCGTTCGAATCGGTGGCGCTCACGGCGCTCGGCCGGCTCGAGGCGGCCGCAGAGCGGCTGGCGCAGGTTCGGGCGCTGCCGATGCAGCGCGACACGGCCGCGCTGGTGGAGCTGATGTCGTACTGGCAGGCCGGCGCCCTGGGCCCGGCCGATGCGCCCGCGCTGCACCTGCAGCGCATGGTCGACCTGCTCGCCGAGGGCGCGCCGCCGCCGGTCTGGTACCGCTGCATCCCGCACTTCCTCTTCGTCGGGCGCCCCGGCATGCGTGCCCCGATGGAGCGGTTCGCGCGCCTGGCGCTGGACAGCGCCGGCGAGAGCCACTCGCCGCTGCGCGCGGGCGCCCAGTGCCTCTCGGCCTGGCTGCTGCTCTGGCAAGGCCGGCTCGACGCGGCGCAGGCGCTGATCCGCGACGTGCAGGACGACGACCGCTGGCTCGGCCAGCCGCGCAACCTGCGCATCACCACGCTGGCCTTCCTCGCCGCCCTGCACACGCTGCGCGGCGAGCGCGACGCCTTCCGGGCCGCCGCTCGAGAGATGCTGGCCGACGTCGACCGCGACGCCGAGCGGCGAGCCACCTGGCGTGGGGTGTACCTCTACCACGTCGGCCGGCTCGCGGTGGCGCAGGACGACTGGTCGTTCGCCGAAGAGACGCAGCAGGCGCTGGCGGCCACGCCGAGCGAGAAGGAGTGGCCGTTCATGCGCGGCGCCCGCGCTGCGCTGTGCGCAGAGTTCGACCTGCGTGCGGGTGATGCGCCAGCGGCGCTGCGGCGGCTCGAGCCGATGCTGGAGACGGCCGCCGCCCACGACATGCTCAACAGCGAGACCTCGATCCGCATCGCGATGGCGCGCGCGCTGTGCCGCCTGGGCGAGGCGGCGCGCGCGCACGCGGTGCTCGCGCCCGCGCTGGAGCAGGCGATGGCCTCGGGCGAGGCGACGCAGGTGCTCATCGCCGGTCCGGCGGTGCTTCAGGAACTGGCCCGGGCGCGCTGGCCCGCCGACACCGCGAGCCTGCTCGGGCGCTGGGCCGCAGAGGCCGCGGCACTGCGCCCGCAGGCCCGCACGATGCACGAGCGCATCCAGCCGGTCCTCACCGAACGCGAGCAGGAGGTGCTCGCGCACCTCGCCAGCGGCGACAGCAACAAGCTCATCGCCCGCTCGCTCGACCTCAGCCCGCACACCGTGAAGCGGCACGTGGCGAACATCCTCGACAAGCTGGGCGCCTCCACCCGCGGACAGGCCGCGGCCTGGCACCGCCGGCACGCAGGCTGACTTCTGCGGGCCATGGCTCTTTCGGGCGATGCGCCATGCGCCGCGCCGCCGGACACTTCACTCCCATCACGAACTCGACCGGAAAAGAAGCCATGTCCGCCCTCCTCGACGCCCTCCTCCCCACCCGCCACGGCGCCCCCAAGGCGCCTCGGCACGACCTGTACGGCCCCGTGCACAAGGCGCTGCGCCGCTTCATGGGCGACACGCTGCAGCGCGCCGGCTCGGCCGACCCGTTCGACGACGCCGACCTGGCCGACACGCTGGGCCAGGTGGAATCGCTGCTCCACGCGATGCGCAGCCACCTGAAGCACGAGAACGACTTCGTGCACGCGGCCATCGAGGCCCGCCAGCCCGCGGGCGCGCTTCAGACGGCCGACGACCACGTGGGCCATCTGGAGTCGATCGCGGCGCTGGAGGCCGACGTGCTGGCGCTGCGCGCCGCCCCGCGCGAGCAGCGCGACCACCGCATGGGCCGCCTCTACCGGCACCTGGCGCTGTTCGTGGCCGAGAACCTGAACCACATGCAGCTCGAGGAGACGGCCAACAACGCGCTGCTGTGGGCCCACTACACCGACGCCGAGCTGCAGGAGATCCACGACCGCCTGATCGCCAGCATCCCGCCGGCCGAGATGATGGGCTGGCTGCGCTGGTTCGCGGTGGCGCTGAGCCCGGCGGAGCTTGCCGGCATGCTGGGCGACATGCGCGCAAAGGCGCCGCCCGGGGTGTTCGCGGCTGTGCTGCAATTGGTACGCTCGCACGTCGACGCGCGCCGCTGGGCCGCGCTCCAACGCGACTTGGTCGCCTGATTCCCCCGGAGGAGAAACCTGTGATGAACAAGTGGCTGCGCCGCGGCCTGACGGCCGCGGGGGTACTCGTTGCGCTCGTCGGCAGCGCCATCGTGGCCGGCGACGAGCTGGCCCAGGGCAAGATGAACCGCCGCATCGACCTGCCGCCCTACCCGGTGGCAATGAAGGACGACGCCGCCAGCATCGAGCGCGGGCGCTATCTCTACCAGTCGCGCGGCTGCGTGCATTGCCACGGCGCCGCGGGCGCCGGCAACGTCTTCGTCGACGATGGCAAGGGCTTGAAGCTCGGCGGCCCGGCCATCGGCACCGGCGCCGGATCGGTGACGGCGAAGTACCAGCCCGCCGACTGGGAGCGCGCCATCCGCCACGGCGTGAAGCCCGACGGCCGGCCCACGCTCATCATGCCGAGCGAGGACTACAACCGCCTCACCGACGACGACCTGGCCGCGCTCGTGGCCTACGTGCGCCGGCTGCCGCCCGAGCCGGGCCGGCCGGCCGTGCTGGACCTGCCGCTGGTGGTGCGCGTGATGTACGGCTTCGGCGCCATTCCCGACGCGGCCTCGCGCATCGACCACACGCTGCCGCCGAGCAAGCCGGTGGCCGAAGGCGTGACGGTGGCGCACGGCCAGTACGTGGCGCAGATGTGCATCGGCTGCCACGGCGAGAAGTTCGTCGGCGGCAAGATTCCCGGCGCGCCGCCGGACTGGCCGGCCGCCGCCGATCTGCGCCCCGGCGCGCCAGGCATGAAGCCGTACGCGGTCGACCAGGTCTTCCTCGCGATGTTCCGCACCGGCCAGCGGCCGGACGGCAGCAAGCCGAAGGTGATGCCGTTCGATTCGCTGAAGGTGATGAGCGACGTGGACGTGCGAGCGCTGCACCTCTACCTGAAGACCCTGCCGGCCGCGGCCGAGCACTGACCTTCCCGAGGAGTTCCCCATGAAGACCAAGGCCCGGCGCGCTGCCGCCGCGCTATGGATTGCCGTTGCCGCGAGCGCCGCGAATGCCGCCGGCGGGGCCGAGCGCAACGCGCGTTTCGTGCTCGATCTGGAGGTGGAGACGCGAGACCACTGGCAGCGCGGCGCCGAGCGCGCGGACGGTCGCGCCCGCCAGACGTGGCACCTGAGCGCGACGCTGCGCACCGACGGCCAGGCCATCGCCTTCAACCGGCTCGACACGGCGACGATGCTGCACCCGGTGGCCCATGTCGCGAACCGCTACCTCGACTTCCAGGCCTTCAGCGCATGCGACCCGAAGGTGAAGGCCAGCACCGACGAGCGCATCGACGGCCTGCTGAACGACGTGCATGGCGCGGCGCCCTACGCCGTGACGACGCAGGGCGAGGGCCGCGCGAGCGCGGGTGCGCTGATGGCGCTGTGCATGCAGATGAACTTCGTGCTGGACACCGCCACGGGCACGCTCTACAGCGCGGGCAACGTGCCGCTGCCGGAGATGACCGTGCCATCGCTCCGCGAGGGGCACCGCGCCACCGTGGCGCTGCAGCCGCCCGCCGAGGTGCTGCAGTGGGTGGGCAAGCAGCTGCAGCGCATGCCGAAGAGCGGCGCGGCGAGCACCGAGCTGCCGCTGGTGCGCGACCGGCTGCACGCCGGCGCGGGCGGCACCTACGAGGGCAAGGCGCAGGTCAGGTTGCGGTGGAGTTTCGAGGGGAAGTGACCGCGGGGGCCCGGCGCTCGATGCGCACGGTGCGCTGCGGGAACGGGATGTCGACGCCCGCCTCGTTCAGGGTGCGCAGGATGGCCAGGTTGACATCGCTCTTCACGTTGCCGGTGCCGTTGTACGAATCGGCGATCCACCACCCCACGTTGAGCTCCAGCCCGTCGGGCGCGAAATTCGACAGCGAGACGCCGGGGCCCGGGTCGTCGAGCACGCGAGGCACGGCGGCCACGGCGGCGACGAGCTTCGGGATGAGCGTGTCGAGATCGCAGCCGTAGGCCACCTGCACCACGGTGTTCACCGAGATCTTCGGGTCGGCGAGCGTGAAGCTCTCGACGCGCTGGGTGATCAGCATCTCGTTGGGAACGAGCGACTCGCGGCCGCCGAGCGAGCGGATCACCGTGTAGCGCGTGCTGATGTCGGTGATGCGGCCCTCGAAGTTGTCCACCTTCACCATGTCGCCGATGCGCAGCGAGCGTTCGGCGAGGATCACGAAGCCGCTCACGTAGTTGGCGGCGAGCTTCTGGAGGCCGAAGCCGATGCCCACGCCGATGGCGCCGCCGAACACCGACAGCGCCGCGATCGGGATGCCGGCTGCCGTCAGCGCGAACAGCACGCCGACCACCAGCAGCCCGACGCGCGTGGCGCTCGCGGCGATCTTGCGCAGCGACAGCGCGGAGTCCGCCACGTCGCGCGTGAGGCGCTGCTCGATGGCCGCCGACACCCACAGCACGATGAGCATCACCACGACGCCGGTGAGGATCCCCTCGCCGAGCCGGCGCAACGACACGTCCGCGCCGCCGATCTTCCAGTGGATGGCGTCCAGTTCCTCCAGCAGCAATGGCAGCAGCCCGGTGACCCACATCACGAGGCCGATCCAGACCACCCACGACAGCGTGCGCTCGATCACGCGCACCGCCGGCGACTTGGGGAATGCCACCTGCAGCACGCGAACGCCGACGCGGATGATCACGAGCGACATCAGGATCGGCACGCCGATGCGGAACAGCGTGAGCGGCATGAAGCGCAGCATCACGAAGCCGGCGACCACCGCAAGCATCAGCGCCAGCGTGGGGAACAGCACGCCGTCGACGATGCGCGCGCTGAACCAGACGCTGCCCTCGTGCACGCGGCGGTGCTTCCCGAGGGCGCGCACCGCCGCGTACGACAACAACGGGCAGGCCGCCAGCACCGCCAGCTCGACGATGGCGCGCGGCTGCGCAACCGCTTGCAGCAGTGCGTCCAGATCGGCCGGCCGGGTCAGCAGGTCAAACACCGGCCAGCACCCGCAGGTGGACCGCCACGCTGCGGGCGAGCGCGGGAAGGCTGTATCCGCCCTCGAGGCACGACACGATGCGGCCGCCGGCATGGCGGTCGGCGACTTCCTTGATGCGGTACGTGATCCATTCGTAGTCGGCCTCGACGAGGCCGAGCTGCGCGAGGTCGTCGTCGCGGTGCGCGTCGAAGCCGGCCGACACGAAGATCATCTGCGGCCGGAACGCCTCCAGCCGCGGCATCCACATCACGTCGATGGCGTCGCGCACGTCCATGCCGCGCGTGTACGGCGGGATGGGCACGTTCACCATGTTCGTGCCGCGCGGCACGGCCCCGCTGCCGGGGTACAGCGGGTGCTGGAAGATGCTGGCCATCAGCACGCGCTCGTCGCCGGCGATGATGTCCTCGGTGCCGTTGCCGTGGTGCACGTCGAAGTCGATGATCGCCACGCGCTCCAGCCCGCGCACGTCGAGCGCATGGCGCGCGGCGATCGCGACGTTGTTGAAGAAGCAGAAGCCCATGGCCTGGTCGCGCGTGGCATGGTGGCCCGGGCGGGCGCACGGCGCAGAAGGCGTTCGCGGCGCGGCCATCGATCACGTCGTCGGTGGCGGCCACCGCCGCGCCGGCGGCGCGCAGCGCGGCGCGCCACGTGGCCGGGCACACCACGGTGTCCGGATCGATGTTGCGCGGCTGGCCGGCCGCCTCCACCTGCTGCGTGAACTCGCGCAGCTCGCGCACGTAGGCGACGCTGTGTGCCAGCTCGACGTCGGCCATCGCGACCGCCGGCGCATGGTGCATGTCGAGCGCGATTCGAGCCCGGTGGCGCGCAGGTGATCGGTGATCGCATCGATCCGTTGGGGGCATTCCGGGTGGCCGTCGCCCATGTCGTGCAGGCGGCAGTCGGGGTGCGTGTAGAAGGCGGTCGGCATGGGCGCGCAAGGGGGAGCGCGGCAGATTAGCACGATCGAAACGCCGTCATCATGGCCCGGAGGCGGTGCTCGAACGCGCGGCCGACCGGCGCGTGGCCGGCGTGCGGCCTGCCGTCGATCCTGTTCTGAGCGTTCAGCGGCCGAGGAGGCCCTTCACCAGGCCTCCGAGGCCCTTCACCGCGCCCGACAGGCTGACCCCGAGGCTTTCCGCCACGCCGGCCGCGATCTTCGTCGCCAGGTTCTCGTTGAGCGAGAACGACGGATCCTCCAGCCGGCCTTCCAGCGTGAACTTCACTTCGAGCCGGCCGCGCTCCGTCATCGCGGCGAGCACGGCCTTGCGCGGCACGCCGGCGAAGGTCGCGAGCGGGACCTTCGTCGACGAGCTCGAGATTCGTCAACGTGAGCTTCCCCGGCGCGTTCAAGCTGGCCTCGCGCCACCTTCGCGCGCAGGTCGAGGTCGAGCGCGCCGCTGCGGATGGCGGTGTCCGAGCCCTTGACAGCAGGTAGTACTGCAGCGGCACCATGTCCACGCCCGTGAAGCGCGCGCGCAGGTCGGCGTCGCGCGTGATCGGCGTGAAAGCGCCGTCGATGGCGATGCGCCCGTCCCGCTGAGGGCCCTTGAAGACCCCGGCGAGCTGTCATGTCGATGGACCGGTCCAGCGCCGGCAGCGAGAACGGGCCGGCCTCGGCATCGAGCTTCTCGATGCGCAGCGCCAGCGGCGGGCTGGCGCACCGAGTGGTCGAAGAACTCGATCGTCGCGCCGTCGAGGATCACGCGCCGGATCTCGATTTGCCGACCTGCGCCGGGGTCGACGCCTTGGCCTTCTTCGCCGGCGACGTGCCGTCTTCGAGCAGCGCGGGAAGCAACCGCATCTTGCCGTTGCGGCCCCGCACCGCCGACACGTAGCCGCCTTCCACTCTCACTCGCACCACGCGCCACGGCCCGCCGAAGAGGCTGCGCACGCCCGGGAGCACCGTGATGCTCTCGGCCCGCAGCTCGTCCTTCACGGGCCACCCCGGCGGCGCCTGGATCCGCACGTCGCGCAGCACGATGCCCGTCCAGCCGGGGCCGATCGAGCCGATGCTGGCGCGCGGGCCCAGCGCCGCCTGCACGTGCGGCTGCAGTTGCGAGCCCGCCACGTGGAGTGCGGCGACGAACGCGGCAACAGCAGCGCGAACGCAACGAGGGCGGCGGTGAGGAAGCCGCGGGGCGGACGAATCATGGTCAGCGCCGGCGATTATGGTGCGGGCCCCCTCTCCCGCAGCGCGGGAGAGGGCTGGGGGTGAGGGCGCTGCTTGGGCAACCATGGCCGTGGCTTGCGGGAGGCCGCGCCCTCACCCCAGCCCTCTCCCACGGGTGGGAGAGGGAGCGAACGACTCTAGCTCGCGTCGTCCAGCGGCGTGAACTCGCTGTCGCTTCCCTCCAGCGCGAAGCAGGCGAGGCAGCGTTGCGGCCGAGCGGAAGGCGCGTGCGTGACTTCCCGCGCGCCGCACTTGCCGCATCGCCAGGCGCGGCTGAGCTCCGCGCGCTCCGAAGCGTGAAGCACCTCGGAGGTGCGGGGCGCCGTCTGGCGGCGAACGGAGGTGCGACCGGGCATGCGCCCATGATAGTCGTAAACATGCTGCACTGCAGCATGTCGACGGGCATCGCTCGCGGCGGACTAGACTCCGCGCACCGGCCCCCGGCACATTCTATCCAAGCAGGAGACCCTATGAAACTGAGTTCGATGGTTGCGGCGGCCGCGCTGGCTCGCATCGAGCGCCGCTTTCGCGTTCCACTGTCCTGCCGACATGAAGAAGATCGACGAGGCGCTGGCCAAGAGCCCGAAGCTCACGGCCGAGCAGATGGCCGAGGTGAAGAAGCTGCGCGCCGAAGGCGAGACGCTGCACAAGGCCGGCAAGCACCAGGAGTCGGTCTCACTGGCCAGCGGACATGAAGAAGATCGACGAGGCGCTCGCCAAGAGCCCCAAGCTCACCGCCGAGCAGATGGCCGAGGTGAAGAAGCTGCGGGCGGAAGGGGAGACGCTGCACAAGGCCGGCAAGCACCAGGAGTCGGTCGACGCACTGGGCAAGGCGATGAAGTTGCTCAATGTGAGCTGACAGCACGCCGGGTCTCGAAAACGCCGCCCCTGGGCGGCGTTCTTCCTTTGTCAGCCTCACTTCGCAAACCACGACGTGCTCTCGAACGGCCGCCCAGCCTCGTAGACCTCGCCCACACGCGGCGTGATCACCCTGGCGTCGATCGCCTTTGCGGCGGCCAGCGTGCGCACGATCGGCTCTTCCCACGCGTGGTAGGCCAGGTTGAACGTGGCCCAGTGCACCGGCAGCATCGCCTTGCCGCCCGCGTCCGCATGGGCCTGGACGGCATGCTCGGGGTCCATGTGGATGTCGAGCCACGTCGAGCCGTACGCGCCCACCTTCACGATCGTGAGATCCATGTCGCCCAGGCGGCGGCGAATGGCCTTGAAGTGGTCTGCGTAACCGGTGTCCCCGCTGTAGAAGACGGCATGGGCGGGGCCCTTGACGACCCACGACGTCCAGAGCGTGGAGTTGTCCATGCGCTTGCGGCCGGAGTAGTGCCGCGCGGGCGTGCTGTGGATGGCCACGCCCTTCAGCATCAAAGACTCCCACCACTGCATCTCGTGCACCTGCGCGGCCGGTATGCCCCAGCGCTCGAGATGCGCGCCCACGCCCAGCCCGACGTAGAACTGCGCGCCGCGCGACGCGAGATGCTGCACCGTCTTCATGTCGAGATGGTCGTAGTGGTCGTGGGAGATCAGCACCGCGTCGATGCCGCCCAGCTGCGCAAGCGCGATCGGCGGCGGATGGAACCGGCTCGGCCCCAGCGGCAGCGGCGACGCCACGTCGGAGAGCACCGGATCCACCATGAAGCGGAGGCCGTCGAGTTCCACGAGCACCGACGCATGGCCGAACCAGATTGCGCGCAGGCCCTCGCCGGCGGGACGCGCGAGCATGTCAGGCGGCACCGGCACCACGGGAATCTCGAACTGCGGCTCTCTCACCTGCCCCTGTGAATACAGCCTGATCGTCGAGGCGAGCGACGAGTCGGTGTCCTGCGGTGGGTTGTTCTCGAACCGGCCGCCGACCCATTGCGGCGAGCGGCGCATCTTTTCCAGCCGCTCGCCGTCGAACCGGCCGCCGAACTGGGGCAGCTGGAAGACGGCCCAGGTCGCCACGGCGAGCACCGCCGAGACCGCGAGGAGGATGAAGAGAATCTTGCGCATGCGTGTCATGTGGCGAAGGGTGCTTCGCCCCGCTCGGAGGTGTCAATCGGCACTTGCATGCCGCGCGGCAGCCACCCCTACACTGCCCGCATGAGGACGGTCACCGCCACGCGATACGTCACGCCGCTCCGGGAAGGCGGCTCGCTGCCCGCGCTGGTGGAGGCCGACGACGACGGCCTGTATGTGCTGAAGTTCCGCGGCGCCGGCCAGGGCCGCAAGGCGCTGGTCGCGGAGCTCGTGGCCGGCGAGCTGGCGCGCACCGCCGGCCTGCCGGTGCCGGAGATCGTGTTCATCGAGCTCGACCCCGAGCTCGCGCGCACCGAGCCGGACCCTGAGATCCAGGATCTGATCCGCGCCAGCGCAGGGCTCAACCTGGCGCTCGACTACCTGCCCAGTGCCGTGACGTTCGACCCGCTGGCGCACCGGCCGCCGGCCGATCTCGCATCGCGGATCGTCTGGCACGACGCCTTCGTCTCGAACGTGGACCGCACCGCGCGCAACAGCAACCTGCTGATGTGGCACCGCAGGCTCTGGCTCATCGACCACGGGGCGGCGCTCATCTTCCATCACCAGTGGGAGGGCTACCTGGAACGCAGCACCGGCGCATTCCCGATGATCCGCGACCACGTCCTGCTCGGCTTCGCGACCCGCATCGAGCAGGCGGATGCCGAGATGACCCGGCGGCTGACGGCACCGGTGATCGAGGACATCGTCGCGCTCGTGCCGGACGACTGGCTCGAAAGCACGCCGGCGTTCGACTCGCCGCAGGACCAGCGCCAGGCCTACGCGCGTTACTTCACTGCTCGCCTGCAGGCGCCGCGCGCTTTCGTCGAGGAGGCCGTCCGTGCCGCATCGATGCACCTATGACTACGCGGTCGTGCGGGTCGTGCCGCACGTCGAGCGCGGGGAGTTCGTGAACGTCGGCGTGATCGTCTGCTGCGCGACCGAAGGCTTCCTGAAGGCGCTGATCGAGATGGACGAGGCCCGCGTGCTGGCGCTGGACAGCGCGCTCGATCTGGAGCCGATCCGGGAGGCACTGGACGCGATTCCCGCGCTCTGCGCCGGCGGCGAGGCGGCCGGGCCGATCGGGCGCCTGTCCGTGCGCGAACGGTTCGACTGGCTGGTGGCGCCGCGCAGCACGAGCATCCAGACTTCGCCGGTCCACGCCGGGCGCTGCGACGACCTCGACCTTGCGCTGCGGCGGCTCACGGACAAGATGGTGCGGCGGCCCTGAAGGGAACCCGGATGGAAGACGGCATGTGGCTGGCGCGGTCCCTTGCGATCCTGCAGGCCGAGTTCTCCGACCTCGGCGACGCGCAGGACATCACGCGCGTGTGCGTGCGGCTCGGGGTGGCGCTGCTGCTCGGCGCGCTGCTGGGCTACGAGCGCGAGGTGGCCGGCGCGCAGGCGGGGCTGCGCACGCACATGCTGGTGTGCATGGGCTCGGCGCTGTTCGTGCTGGTGCCGCTGCAGGCCGGCATGCCGGTGGAGGACGTCTCGCGCGTGATGCAGGGCATCACGGCCGGCATCGGATTCCTGGGCGCCGGCGCGATCCTGAAGCTGGAGAGCGAGAACGTGATCAAGGGGCTCACGACGGCCGCCGGCGTCTGGCTCACCGCCGCCGTCGGCGTGGCCGCCGGGATGGGGCTCGAAGCCACCGCCGTCCTGAGCGCGGTGTTCGCCTGGGTCGTGCTTGCGCTGCTCCGAACCGACAAGCACCACCCGGGCCGTGACGATGTCCGGGACAAAAACGGCTCTCGGTAGCGTGCCGGTTCAGCCCAGGCCGAAGTACCCCAGGATGAACAGGACGATGACGATCAAGCCTACCCACCAGATGATGCTGTTCACGATCGGCTCCTTTTGGTTGGCGGAGCGACGTGACGACGCCCCTGATGCGTGATTCAGCAATCCCCGATCCCGGCTCCGGCCAGGCCGGTCGGGAGGTGTATCGTCGGACATCTTCCTCGGAGCCTTCCATGACGACCCCCACGACACCGGCACGCCTTCTTCGCCGCGCGGCCTTGCGCGACGCGCTGCTCGGCACCGTGGACCTGCTCAAGCGGCGCCGCGCCGGCGAGATTGCCGAGCGCGACATCGACGACTACGTGGCGCTGAACTGGCTCGAGTGGAACGGCGGCGGCTTGCGCCTCACGACCACCGGGGCCAACGTGTGCAAGCAGCTCACCGAAGGGCTGGGATGATGCGACGCAGGTGACGCCGATAGACACCCTGCTCCTCGCCGCCGCCCGGGTCGCGACGTTCGACAGCGAGCGACCGCTCACCAACGCGAGCGGCTTCTTCTTCGCGCGGGAAGGCCGCCTATACCTCGTGACGAGCCGCCATGTCGTCCACGACGAACAGAGCGGCCACTTGCCCAGCCGCATCGAGCTCGAGGTGCATGCCGACCCGGACAATCTCGGGCAATCGGTGAGCATCTCGGCGCGGCTCTATGACGACGACGGGCGGGCCTTGTGGAAGCAGGGCGTCGACTCGGGCGGCGAGATCGACGTGGCGGTGCTGCAGATCGACCGCTCGGTGCTCCCCGGGCCGGCGCTGCTGCACGCGTTCACGCCCGAGCATCTGCAGCCTTCCGCAGAACCGGTGCAGATCGGCACCTCGGTGCTCACCGTCGGTTTCCCGCTCGGATTCCACGACACGCTGCACCATCTGCCCGTGGCTCGCCACTCGGTGATCGCGTCCGCCTGGGGCATGCGGTTCCAGGGGCTCGGCTACTTCCTCACCGATGCGCGAACCCACCGTGGCTCCAGCGGCGCGCCGGTCGTGATGAGCGCACCGGGCAGCGGCGCGCTCGCAGTGGATGAATTGCCGTGGAAGCTGCTGGGCGTGCACTCGTCGCGGCTCGACATGCTGGGCCGCGATGCCGGCCAGGACGAATCGCTCGGACTGAACTGCGCCTGGTACGCCGACGTGCTGCTGACGCTCACGCAGGCGTGAGCCGCTGGGGCAGGTCGGGCGCCACCGGCAGCAGCCGGTCGTACTCGCGGCGCACGACGCAGTAGCACTCGCACGTGCGCTGCTCGAGGCCCGCCCGATCGATGACCGTGATGTGGCCGCGCCGGTACCGGATGAGCCCGGCGCGCTGCAGGTTGGCCGCGGCCTCGGTCACGCCCTCGCGGCGCACGCCGAGCATGTTGGCGATCAGCTCCTGCGTCATCGTGAGCTCCGGGCCGTCCAGCCGGTCGAGGCTCAGCAGCAGCCAGCGGCACAGCTGCTGGTCCAGCGAATGATGGCGGTTGCACACGGCCGTCTGCGCCATCTGCGTGATGAGCGCCTGCGTGTAGCGCAGCAGCAGGTGCAGCACGGTGCCCGAGCGGCTGAACTCGTCCTTCAGCGCCTGGCCGCGCATGCGGTAGCCGGCGCCCGCGCTCTGCACCACAGCGCGGCTCGTGGTGGTCTCGCCGCCCATGAAGAGCGACACGCCCACCAGGCCGTCGTTGCCGACCACCGCGATCTCGGCGGAGGCGCCGTCTTCCAGCACGTAGAGCAGCGAGACGAGCGCCGTGGTGGGCAGGTAGACGTGATCCATCGCGATGCCGGACTCGTACAGCACGCTTCCCAGCGGCAGCTCGACGAGCTCGAGCGCGGGCAGCCATCGCGCAAGATCCTCGGCCGGCAGGGCCGCCAACAGCCGATTCGTTCGAGGATCCTGCGGGGGCGCCATCCGATCGAGTATAGGGAGCGCCCCCGCGCGCCCGTGGGCTGCGTACGGTGGCGAACAGATGGCCGCGGCCACAGGGTGTAGCGTGTCGGCCATGAAGCCCCTCCGCGAGTCCTCCACCACCGGCGCCGACCGCAAGATGATCGACCGCTGGGCGATCGAGAACCTTCCGCCTGCCGACAACGGGGGCGCCGAGCGCCTGGCCGAAGAGACGCGCATGATCCGCAAGGCGCTCGATCTCGAGACGCCCTCGCTGCCAGCCCCCTGGAAGGACGATGCCGCCCCTGCCCTACTCTCGATGAACCGTCCGGTGCCGTCCGCTTCTGGGTGATGGTAGACGGCCAGCCGCTGGGGGCGAGCATCAGCCGCGCCACGCTGCACTACCGCTTCCGGCCCAAGGCCAGCGATGACGATCCGATGGAGACGTTCAAGGCGAACGAGCGCGAGATCGACGCAGCCGTTCGGCGGCGCCTGCTGGCCGGCTCGCTCGAGCCCGTGATGCTGCGCGAGCACGACCTGCGCCCGGTCACCCCGGAGGACGGACGATGACTCGCCAGGAACACGATCGCACGCTCGGCGTTTCCGCGCCGGGCAGCGCAGCCGCTGCGTTCGAAGTGCGCTACGCCGCCCTGAACGGCGGCGCCGGCCTCGCGTTCCCATGCAGCGCCGAGGGCCTCGTGGACGTCGACCGGCTCACCGACCGTGGACGCGCCAACTACCTGCGCGCCCGTTCGCTCGTCGGACGCGACTATTGCGCCCCCGAGGTCTGCTCCGCCTCCCTCGACGAACCGCTCTGAAGGCCGTGACGGCGCTTTCCGGCGCAGTCGTCCGTCGACTGGTATGACGATCGTCATATTCAGTGCTATGCTGCGTACATGGCATCCCCCTCCGGCACGCCCAGCAAGAAGCAGCTCACGCACGAGCGGATCGTCGACACGGCCGCGCGGGCCATCCGCCGGGCCGGCTTCAACGGCGTGGGCGTGGCGGACATCATGAAAGAGGCGGGCCTCACCCACGGCGGCTTCTATGCGCACTTCGAATCGCGCGACGCGCTGGTCTGCGAGGCTCTGGATCGCGCCGGCCGAGACAGCGCGGCGCGGCTGGCGAAGAGTGCGCTGCTGCGCCGGTCGCGCGGCGGAAGCGCCTTCCAGGCGTTCGTCGAGCGTTACCTGTCCGACGCGCACCTCTCGGCGCTCGAAAGCGGCTGCCCGGTGGCGGCGCTGGCCTCCGAGATGCCCCGGCAGTCGCGCGAGGTGAGCGCTGCCGCTGCCCAGCGGGTGCGCAGCCTCGTCGCCGCGGTGCGCGAGGTACTGCCCACGGGGACGCCGCCCGAGGCCGCCGGCGCGGTCGCCGCGCAGCTGGTCGGTGCACTGCAGCTGGCGCGTGCGTTGGGCGACAACGCCGAAGGCAAGGCGCTGCTTGGCCGCCACCCGCCGCGCGCTGGTCGCCCAGCACGAAGCGCGCGAACGCTGAATCGCATGGACACCGCCATGACGGCGCGCACGCGCCAGATGCTGGACGCGCCGCTGCTGCCCACGCTGTTCCGGCTCGCCACGCCCAACGTCGTCGGCCTCTTCGCGATGACGGTCGTGATCGGCTACGACGGCTACATCCTCGGCCGCCTGGGGCACGACGCACTGGCCGGCATCGCGCTCGTCTTTCCGCTGTCGATGCTCATGCTGCAGATGTCGGCCGGCGGCATCGGCGGCGCGTCGACGGCAGCCGTCGCGCGCGCGCTGGGCGGCGGCCGCAGCGACGAAGCCGACCGCCTGGCGCAGCACGCGCTGCTCATCGCGCTGCTGATGGCCGCCGCGTTCATGGCCGGCATGCTGGCCTTCGGGCGCGCCGCGTACACCGCGATGGGCGGCCGGGGACCGGCCCTCGAGGCGGCGCTCGCGTACTCCAACGTCCTGTTCGGCGGCGCGGCCGTGATCTGGGCCACCAACGTGCTGGCCGCCGTGGTGCGCGGCGCGGGCAACATGCTGCTGCCCGCCCTGATGCTGCTGGCCACCGCGCCGTGCACCTGCTGCTGTGCCCGCTGCTGGTGTTCGGCTGGGGACCGATTCGACGGGCTCGGCATCGCGGGCGCGGCCGTGAGCACGCTGTCGGCCAACGCGCTGGCCGCGCTCGTGCTGGCCGCGCACCTGCTGCGCCGCGACGGCGCGGTGCAGCTGCGCCGGGCCGCGTGGCGCTTGCGGCGCACCGCTGCTGCGCGACATCCTGCGCGTGGGCATCCCCGCCTCGGTCAACCCGGTGATCAGCAACATGTCGATCGCCGTCGCCACCGCCTACGTCGGCCACTACGGCATCGCCGCCCTCGCCGGCTACGGCGTGGCGGCGCGGCTCGAGTACATCCTCGTGCCGATCGCGTTCGGCTTCGGCACCGCGCTCACGGCGATGGTGGCCACCAACATGGGCGCCGGCCAGGCGGCGCGGGCGCTGCGCGTCGACCTGGCTGGGCGCGGCAGTGGTGACGGCCATCACCGGCGTCGATCGGCGTGGCGGCGGCCATCGAGCCGTCGCTGTGGATGAACCTGTTCACCGCAGGACGCCGCGGTGCGCGACTTCGGCGCGCAGTACCTGGGCATCGTCGGTGCCGCGTACGGCTTGTTCGGCCTCGGGCTGGCACTGCTCTTCGCGTCGCAAGGCGCCGGGCGCATGTTCTGGCCGCTGGTCGGCAGCGCTGGCCCGGCTCGTGATCGTGGCGGCCGGCGGCTGGGCCTGCGTCCACTGGCTGCAGGCGCCGCCGAGTGCGTTCTTCGTGGTCGTCGCGCTGGGCTTCGTGGTGTATGCGAGCTTGATCGCGGGAGCCATCGGGATGGGGCGCTGGGCGGCGTGAGGCGCTGCTCCCTCTCCCGCCGCGCGGGAGAGGGCTGGGGTGAGGGCGCGGCCTCACGATGTGCAGCGACGCCTCCTCGCGGACGCACCGCCCTCACCCCGGCCCTCTCCCACAAGTGGGAGAGGGAGGAATGGCCGCTTATGCTCCCACGCATGGATGCCGCGCAACTTCACCGGATCGCCGCCGACGCCATGCGCGCGCGCGGGCTGCTGCCCGAGTTCTCGCCGCAGGCGATGCGCGAAGCCAAGGCGCAGTCGGCCCGCAGGCCCGACGGCGCCGGCGACATCCGCGACCTGCGGCGCATGGCCTGGTTCTCGATCGACAACGACGACACGCGGACCTCGACCAGCTCAGCGTGGCCGAGCCGCTCGCCGGCGGCAGCACGCGGCTGCGCGTGGCCATCGCCGACGTCGATGCCCTGGTGCGCGCCGGCAGCGCGATCGACGGCCATGCGGCGACGAACACCACTTCCGTCTACACGGCGGCCGGCGTGTTCCCGATGCTGCCGGAGATCCTGTCCACCGACCTCACGTCGCTGCACGAAGGCCAGGAGCGGCTGGCCGTGGTGGTGGAGATGGAGGTCGCAGCCGGACGGCACGGTGGCGGCCACGCAGATCTATCGCGGCGTGTGTGCAGAACCACGCGAAGCTCACCTACGACGCGTGTCGGCGCCTGGCTCGATGGCGCGCGCCGACGCGCCGCCGCGTGTCGCGCAGGTCGAAGCGCTGGCGCGCCAGCTGCGCCTGCACGACGCGCTGACGCTGCGCGCTGCGCCAGTGGCGGCAGCGGCGCGGCGCGCTGAACGTGCAGACGATGCCAGGCGCGGCCGGTGTTCGAGGACGGCGAGCTCGTGGACCTGCAGGCCGACGAGAAGCAACCGCGCCAAGGACCTCATCGCCGACGTGATGATCGCCGCCAACAGCGCCACGGCGCGCTTCCTCGCCGAGCGCGGTTTCCCGTCGCTGCGGCGCTTCCTGCAGTCGCCGCGGCGCTGGGACCGCATCGTGGCGCTGGCCGCGTCGCAGGGCGGCGAGCTGCCCCCGACGCCGGACGCGGTGGCGCTCGATCGCTTCCTCGGCGCGCGGCGCGCCGCCGACCCACGACGGCTTTGCGGACCTGTCGCTGGCGGTGGTCAAGCTGCTCGGGTCGGGCGAATACGCCGCGCAGCCGCCGGCACGACACGTCGCACCATCACTTCGGCCTGGCGGTGAACGACTACGCGCACTCCACGGCGCCGAACCGCCGCTTCCCGGACCTCGTGACGCAGCGCCTGCTGAAGGCGGCCGTCGCCGGCGACGCGCCGCCGTACTCCGCTCGAGGCGCTGGGCGACATCGCGCGCCACTGCACGCTGCAGGAAGACAACGCGAACCGGGTGGAGCGCCAGGTGCTGAAGGCGGCGGCCGCCTTCCTGCTGCAGCAGCGCATCGGCGAGGTGTTCGACGCCATCGTGACGGGCGCGCCGGCCAAGGGCACGTTCGTGCGCATCGCGCGCCCGATGGTCGAAGGCCGGGTGGTGCGCGGCCATCGAGGGCCTGGACGTGGGCGACGCGGTGCGGCTGCGGCTGGTGGCGGTGGACGCGGCGCAAGGGCTTCATCGACTTCGAGCGGGCCTGAGCCCGGCGGAGGGCGCGCGCCACGTCAGTTCTCCACCGCAAAGCGCGACCACGCCAGCATGAAACGGCCCCACCAAGGGCCTTGCGCGGATCCGGCTTCGCCGGTCCGCTGCAAGAGCCCCCTCGGGGGGCAGCGACGGGAGGAGCGTGGGGGCCCCCCGTCCACACGTCATGCGTCGAGCGCCGACAGGAGCCGCTGGAGGGTCTTCATCTCCACCGGCTTCACCAGGTGGTGGTCGAAGCCGGAGTGCCGCGTGCGCTCGCGATCCTGCGCCTGGCCCCAGCCCGTGAGGGCCACGAGGAAGGGAACGCAAGCACCGACCTGCGCGCGCAGGCTGCGGGCCACTTGATGCCCGTCCATGCCCGGCATGCCGATATCGAGCAGCACCACCTCGGGCATCCACTGCCGCGCCACGTCGAGCGCGCTGGCGCCGTCGTAGACCACCTGGACCTGGGCGCCCAGCGTCGAGAGCAGCAAGGCCGTGCTCTCGGCGGCGTCGCGGTTGTCGTCGACCACGAGCACCCGCCGAGGCGCCTGAGGTTGCGCTTCGGACGGGGCTGCCGGCTCGGCACCCCGGGCGCCCTCGACGGCCAGGGGCAGCATGGCGGTGACGCGGCTGCCGCGTCCGAGGCCGTCGCTGTGCGCATGCAAGCTGCCGCCGTGCAGCTGCATCAGCCGGCGCGACAGGCTGAGGCCGATGCCGAGGCCGCCCTGCGCGTGGCCGGGACCGGGATCCACCTGCGAGAACATCTCGAACAGCCGGGGCAGCTGCTCGGCGGCGATGCCGATGCCGTCGTCGGCCACGGTGACCGCCACGTCGTCGCCCTGGCGGGCCACCGACAGCTCGATGTGTCCGCGGGCGGGCGTGTAACGGGCGGCGTTGTTGAGCAGGTTCACGAACACCTGGGCCAGGCGCACCGGGTCGGCATGCACCCAGGCGTTCTCGTGCTCCACCGTCACCGTGAGCCGGTGGCCCGCGCGCTCGATGCCCGGCAGGCTGGCCTCGATGGCCGCGTCGATCACCCGCCCGAGCCGGACGTGCTCGCGCTGCAGCGTGATGCGCCCGCGGCTGATGCGCGAGACCTCCAGCAGGTCGTCGACCAGGCGCACCATGTGGCTCACCTGCCGGTCGAGGATCGCGCGCACCTTGCCGATGCGCTCGTCCTGCCCCAGGAGCCCCAGCAGGTGCACGGCGTTGCGGATAGGCGCCAGCGGGTTGCGCAACTCGTGCGCGAGCGTCGCGAGGAACTCGTCCTTGCGGCGGTCGGCGTCGCGCAGGCGCTCCTCGCTGAGCTGCAGTTCCTGCTCGACGCGCTTGCGCCGGCTCACGTCGCTCGCGGCGCCGAACCACCCCGTGACACGCCCGCGCTCGTCGAGCATCGGGATGGCGCGCGAGAACACCCAGCCGATGCCCCCGTCCGCCTCGAACACCTGGTGCTCGAGCTCGAACATGCTGCGCGTCTGGAGGGCCTGGGCGATCGCCTCGCGCACGCGCATCCGGTCCGGCTCGGGGATGTAGCGCTCGAACCAGTCGCTGCTCGGGTTCTGCGCGTCCGGGAGAAAGCCGTGCCCCTGGAGCTGGCGCATCTCGGTCCACTGCGCATCCATCTGGTAGACCATGTCCGACGTGGCGGTGACGAGCGCGCGGAAGCGCTGGTCCAGCGCGCTCATCTGCGCCTGCGCTTCGCGCCGGGCAAGCGCCTCGGCCTCGCGCGCCGCTTCGCCTTTCACGCGCTCCACGGCCGTGCGGGCGCGGTGGGCGACCTCGCGCACGAAGGCGAGTTCCTCGTCGGACCAGCATCGCACCTGCGCATGGTTGACAAAGAGCACCGCCACGAGGCAGCCCTGCTCGACCACCGGCACGTTGACGAACGATCGCGCGCTGCGCGCTTCGAGCGCCGACGCGGCTTCCTGCGTGCGGGCGTCCTCCCGCACGTCGTCGATGCGGACGATCTCGTTGCGCTTGAGATTGTCGACGAACGAGCCGTAGTCGCGCAGACGCAGCACGCCGGCCAAGGACTCGACGCCCGGCGCCGTCCAGTCGCGATCGACGTGCAACGTCTCGGCCACGTCGTCGATCGTCGCGTATCCCACGCGGCTCACATCCAGCAGCGTGCCGAGCAGAAGGGCCGCCGCGTAGCCGACGGACGCCGAATCGTCGAGCCGGTGCAACTCCTCGGCGAACCTGGCCAGACCCTCGCGCCGCCGTTCCGCCAGGACACGCGCGGTGGTTTCCACGCCCTCGATGAAGATGCCGGTGACTTCTCCCGACTCGGCCCGGATCGGCTGGAATACGAAATCCACGTAGCGCTCGACCACCGGGCCGCCCGGCAGTACCTGGCTGTCGTAGCGGGCGCCGTGGTCGGTGTAGGCCGTGCCGGTGCGGTAGACCTCGTCCATCAGGCGCACGTAGCCCTGGCTTTCCGCGTCGGGCAGCGCCTGGGGGACCGTGAGGCCGAGCAGCGGGCGGTGGCCGACGAGGCGCACGTAGCTGGGGTTGACCAGCACGAAGCGATGCTCCGGCCCCTCGAGCATGGCCATGAAGCTCGGCGCCTGCTCGAAGAGCGCCGCCAGGCGCTCACGCTCGCCGAGCAGGCGTCGCTCCGCCAGAACCTTGGCCGACGTCTCCATGACCACTGCCATCACCCCGACGGGCGTGCCCCCCTCGTCGAGCAGCGGCGAGTAGTCGAGGTCCATCCACACCTGCTCGGCACGGCCGTGGCGGTGCAGCGTGAGCTCCTGGTCGCGGTAGCTCAGGGTGCGGCCGGCCAAGCCGACCTTCATGACGTTGTCGTTGAAGTCGGCCACCTCGCCCCAGCCCTCGCGGACGTTGGAGCCCAGCAGCGCGGGGTGGCGCGCCCCGGCGAACTCCGAGTAGGCGTCGTTGTAGATCATCACGCCGCGCTCGCCCCACAGCATGACGATCGGCACGCGCGAGCGCAGCATCACCGCGGTGGCCGTCTTCATGTGCGCGGGCCACCGCTCCATGGGGCCGAGCGGCGTGCGGCTCCATTCGTACTCGGCGATCAGCCGGCCGAGCCGCCCGCCGCCGGCCAGGAAGCCCGGAGTTTCCGGGGCCACTTCAGGCATGTTTTTCGGACCGTCGTTCCGTTGGACGAAAGCATCGACTGTATCGCCCGGCGGCCGGACCGGGGCCTTGGGCAGAATGCGCCGGATGACCTGCCGCCCCCGCCGATCGAGCGCGATCGCCGTGCTGCTCGCCGCCCTGCTCGCCGGCTGCGCGACGCGTGAGCCGGCCCCGGAACAGACGCCCCTGCGCCCGGCCGATGCGCGCGAGCTGATCGCCCGCGTGCTGCCGGCGCAGGTCGGCGACCGCGCCGGCTGGGCCACCGACATCTACGCCGCCCTCGCCGTGCTGCGGCTCGAGCCGAGCGCGAGCAACGTCTGTGCGGTGATCGGCGTGACCGAGCAGGAATCGGGGTTCCAGGCCGACCCTTCGGTGCCCGGCCTGCCGAAGATCGCCTGGCAGCAGATCGAGCAAAGGGCGCAGCGCGCCGGCGTGCCGATGCTGCTCGTGCGCACAGCGCTGAACCTTTCGTCGACCGGCGGCAAGACCTACGCCGAGCGCATCGACGCGGTGAAGACCGAGCGCGAGCTGAGCGAGATCTTCGAGGACTTCATCGGCATGGCGCCGATGGGCCGGCAGCTCTTCGCCGGCTGGAACCCGGTGCGTACCGGCGGGCCGATGCAGGTGAGCATCGATTTCGCGCAGCGGCACGCGGACGAGAAGCCCTACCCCTACCCGATGGACGACACCGTGCGCCACGAGGTGTTCACGCGGCGCGGCGGCATGTACTTCGGCATCGCGCACCTGCTCGACTACCCGGCCCGCTACGACCGGCCGCTCTACCGCTTCGCCGACTTCAACGCCGGCCACTACGCAAGCCGCAACGCGGCGCTGCAGAACGCGATCAGCGTGGCCTCGGGCATCCCGCTCGTGCTCGACGGCGACCTCGTGCGCCACGGCACTGATGGCGACGCGCCGGCAGGCAACACCGAGACGGCAGCGCGCGTGCTCGCCGAGCGCCTGCGGATGAGCGAGAGCGATATCCGCCGCGACCTGGAGAAAGGCGACGGCGAGGCCCTGGAGCGCACGACGCTGTACGAGCGCGTCTACACGCTGGCCGACAAGCTCGAGGGCCGACGCCTGCCGCGCGCGGTGGTGCCGACCATCGAGCTGCGCAGCCCGAAGATCACGCGCAAGCTCACGACGGCGTGGTTCGCGAACCGGGTGGACGAGCGCTACCGGCGCTGCCTCGCGCGCGCCGGATAGTCGTCAGTGCAACTGCTTCTTCAGGCTGGAAATCTCGTCGTGCGCGCGCTTCACGGCCGACTGCACCTGCGGGTCCATACTGCCGGCGCTCCGGCAGGCCCGCATGGCGCGGTCGCCGACCTGCTCCAGGTCGTCGACGGTGCGCACCACCTGGCTTTCGTCGGCGGATTGGCTGCACTCGTCGCGCGCTGCGCGCGCCTTGCGGTGCAATTCGTCCACGCACTGCTGCAGGTCGTCCGGGGCGTTGGCGGCGCGGGTCGCTGAAAGGGCACTGTCCGCGCATTGCTCGATCTGGTTCATGCGCTGCTGCACTTGGTTCATCTGCATCATGGTGTTCTCCTGGATAGGGATGTGGCGATCGGCGCGGCTGCGCCCACCCGACTGCGGCAAGTCGCGTTCCTCGCTCAGCCGGCCACCTGCATGCACTCGCGCGTGCAGTCGCGGCAGGCTTGCGCGCATTGACGGCAATGCTCGTGGTGGTGCTTGTCACACTCGTCGCCGCAAGCTTTGCAGATGTCGGCGCAGACCCGGCTGATGCGGCGCGCGAACTCGCTGTCGCGCGCCATCGCGCCGGCCGCGAAGCGGCAGATGGCGGCGCAATCGATGTCGAGCGCGATGCATCGCGCCATCCTCGGAACATCCTGCTCGCGCAGGCAGGCGGTTGCGCAGGCATCGCAGGCATCTGCGCAGGCATTGCAGGCCGCAATGCAGGCATCGAATTTCGGGGGGGACATGCGGCACTCCTGGTGGCAACAATGGCTCACGAAGATGGATGATGGAGCGGGCAAATGCCGTTCCACCGCGCGAGCCGGAGAAACCTGCGCAACCAGTGCGGGCTCTACCGCCCCAGCAGCCTGCGCGCGCGCAGCAAGACCGGCCGGTCGACCATGCGGCCGTCGACCGCCACCGCGGCCCCGTGCGCCGCTTCCGCGGCGTCGAGCACGCGTGTGGCCCAGGCGGTTTCCTCGGCGCTCGGCGCGAACGCCGCCTCGACCACCGGCACCTGCCGCGGATGGATGCACAACTTGGCGCCGAACCCGAGGCGCCGGGCGCGCAGGGCGTCGGCGCGCAAGGCTTCGGCGTCGTCGAGCGCGGTGCAGACGCCGTCCACCGGCGGCTCGAGATCGGCCAGGCGCGACGCAAGCACGATGCGCGATCGGAAGTACAGCAGCTCTTCGCCGTCGCCTTCGATGCCCATGTCGAGCTGGAAGTCGATGGAGCCGAAGACGAGACGCTGCACCTGCGGCGCCTGCGCGATCTCGTCGACGGCGGCCAGCCCGGCGGCCGTCTCGATCAGCGGCAGCAGCCGCGCTTGCGGCGCGGCGCGCTGCACGCCGGCCAGCGTGGCGGCGCCTTCCGCCTTCGGCACCATCACGGCCGCGACGCCGGTTCTCGAGGCGAGCGCCAGGTCGGCATCGAACCAGGGCGTCCCTGCGGCATTGATGCGCAGCACGACGGGGCGATCGGCGCGCAGGAATGCGGCCACCGCATCGCGTGCCTGCTGCTTCGACTCGGGCGCAACAGCGTCTTCGAGGTCGAGGATCACGTGGCCGGCGCCGGCGGCCAGGGCCTTGTCGAAGCGCTCCGGCCGGTCGCCGGGAACGAAGAGGTATGAGCGGGTCATGACCGTAGTTTGCCTTCGCACAACGTGACATCTCCCGCGTCTTGCAGGGCTTCTCTGCCGAGCTCGCGACGGGGTCGTCTGTTACAGTGCCCGCACGTAGTCATACACAAGACCGTCTCTATTGAGGTCAGCTCTGTCTCCTGTCCGGCTCCGCGACAGGCTCGGTCTGAATTCCCTGGTGATCCCTTGCGTGTCCTGCTGACGCCGGCTTGTGCCGCGCGTCGTCTTCTACTTTCTCAAGGAAATCATCATGTCAGACAACACCACCGAAACCGGCGTCGTGAAGTGGTTCAACGAGGGCAAGGGCTTCGGCTTCATCGCCCCTGAGCGCGGCGGCAAGGATCTCTTCGCGCACTTCAAGGAAATCCGGGGCGACGGCTTTCGCAGCCTGACCGAAGGCCAGCGCGTGGAGTTCGAGGTGACGCAGGGCCAGAAGGGCCCGCAAGCCTCGAACATCCGCGTGCTCGAGCAGCAGCAGCGCTGACGAGGAAAGCCGCGGCTCGCCGCGGCTTTTTCCCGTCCGCATTTTTATGAAAGCACCGAAGCGGCTCCAGCCGTTGATCGACGAAGGCATGGTCGATGCCGTCGTGCGCCAGCTCATGAGCGGCAAGGAAGCCGCCGTCTACGTGGTGCGCTGCGGCGAGGACACCCGCTGCGCCAAGGTCTACAAGGAAGCCGAGCAGCGCAGCTTCCGGCAGGCGGTGGACTACACCGAGAACCGCAGGGTCAAGAACACGCGCCAGGCGCGGGCGATGGCCAAGGGCACGCGTTTCGGGCGCCAGGCGCAGGAAGCGGCGTGGCAGAGCGCGGAGGTGGATGCGCTCTATCGGCTGGCTGCGGCCGGCGTGCGCGTGCCGCGCCCCCACGGCTTCCTCGAGGGCGTGCTGATCATGGAACTGGTGGTCGACGCCGAGGGCGATGCCGCGCCGCGCCTGAACGACGTGTCGTTCACTGCTGACGAGGCCCGCGCCCACCACGCCGCGCTGCTGCGCGAGGTGGTGCGCATGCTGTGCGCCGGCGTCGTGCATGGCGACCTGTCCGAATTCAACATCCTTCTCGCCGCCGATGGGCCCGTCGTGATCGACCTGCCGCAGGCCGTGGATGCCGCCGGCAACAACCACGCGAAGCGCATGCTGCTGCGCGACGTGACGAACCTGAACGAGTTCTTCGGCCGCTTCGCGCCCGAGCTGCTCGCCCTGGAGCACGGGCACGAGATCTGGCACCTGTACGAACGCGGCCTGCTGCACATCGACGCGCCGCTCACGGGTCGCTACCAGCACGATCGCAAGGCGGTCGACGTGGCGGGCGTGCTGCGCGAGGTGGATGACGCGCGCAGCGAGGAAGCGATGCGACAGCTGCGGATGCAGTCACGCTGACGCGATCGGCGGACGCCGATCGAACCATGGCCGCGCGCGTTCGAGCTGCGCCGCGAGCCGAAAGAGCAGTCGCCTCGTCGCCCTGGCGCGCGGCGAACTGCACGCCGATCGGCAGGCCGTCGTCGCTCCAGTACAGCGGCACGGAGGCGGCCGGCTGGCCGGTGGCGTTGAAGGGGTACGTGAAGGGAACGAAGGCGGAGAGGCGCGCGAGCCAGGCGTCGACGTCGCCGGAGCGGATGTCGAAGTGGCCGATCGGTCGCGGCGGCTGGGCCAGCGTGGGCGTGAGCCAGGCATCGTGCCGCTCGAAGAACGCGGCGATGCGCCGCGCCTGGCGATGCATCGCGTGAATGCCGAGGATGTAGTCCGGCGCGGCCACGGCGCGCCCGCGCTCGGCGATCGCATAGGTGAGCGGCTCGACGAGCGCGCGGTCGGGCATGGCGCCGCCGGTGACGCGCGCAATGTTGGCCATCGTGTTCGCGACGAACACCATGCGGAAGACCTGCTCCAGCGCTTGCGCATCGTGGTCGGGCGAGGCCTCCTCCAGGTGGTGGCCGAGCGCCTCGCACAGTCGCGCGGCATCTTCCACCGCCGCGATGCAGGCCGGGTCCACGGCGGCGCCGTTGGGCGCCGACTTCGCAAACGCGATGCGCAGCCGCCCGGGTTCGATGCGCGTCTCCTCCAGGAAGGGGCGCGCGGGCGGCACGGCGGTGTACGGGTCGCCCGGCATCGGGCCGGCGATCGCATCGAGCAGTGCGGCGCTGTCGCGCACGCTGCGGCTCACCACGTGCTGCGCGGCCAGCCCGCTCAGGCCCTCGGCGCCTTCCGGCCCGGAGGTGATGCGCGCGCGCGTCGGCTTCAGGCCGAAAAGGCCGCACGCCGACGCCGGGATGCGGATCGATCCGCCGCCGTCCGTGGCATGCGCCAGCGGCACCATGCCGGCCGCGACGGCGGCGGCCGACCCGCCGCTCGAGCCGCCCGGCGCGAGATCAGTGCGCCAAGGGTTGCGGGTGATGCCGTAGAGCAGCGACTCCGTGGTGGGCGAGAGGCCGAACTCCGGCGAGTTCGTCTTGCCGATGATGACGAGGCCCGCGCGGCGAAAGCGCGCGACGATCTCGCTGTCGGCCGCCGGCATGTTGTGCGCATACAGCCGTGATGAGAACGTGGTGGCCGCGCCCGCCACCGACGCGACGAGCTCCTTCACGAGGAACGGCACGCCGGTGAACGGCCCTTCGGGCAGGCCGCGGCCGACGGCCTCGCGCGCGGCTTCGTAGAGCGGCGTCACCACGGCGTTGAGTTCCGGGTTGCGGCGCTCGATGCGCTCCAGGGCAGCGTCGAGCAGCTCGCGCGGCGACACCTCGCCGCTGCGCACGAGCGCGGCCAGTTCAAGGCCGTCGTGATCTTCGTAGTCGTTCACAGCGGCACTCCGGAGGGCGCTGCGCGCGGCGCCTTGGCCCCGCTCAGCTCGTTGTAGATCTGCAGCGTGAGGCGCCCGAGTTCCGGATCGGCCCGGGTCTCGACCTTGCGCGGACGCGGGATCGCCACTTCGTGGACGCCCGCGACGCGGCCCGGCCGCGGCGTCATCACGACCACCCGGTCGGCGAGGAACACCGCCTCGGGAATCGAGTGGGTGACGAAGACGATCGTCTTGCGCGCCCCGCCGCCGTCCAGCCGGCCCTCGCCCCAGATGCGCAGCAGCTCCAGGTTCATCTCGTCGCGCGTCATCGCGTCCAGCGCGCCGAACGGCTCGTCCATCAGCAGGATCGGCGGATCGAGGATGAGCGCGCGGCACAGCGAGGCGCGCTGCTGCATGCCGCCGGACAGCTCGTGCGGCCGCTTGTCCTCGAAGCCGGCGAGGCCCACGAGCGCGAGCAGCTCGCGCGCGCGATTCACGTACTTCGCCGGGTTCAGCCCGGACAGCTCCGCCGGCAGCAGCACGTTGTCGAGCACGGTGCGCCACTTCAGCAGCACCGCCGCCTGGAACACCATGCCCACGCGCGAGACCGGGCCGGTGACGAGCACGCCATCGACGCTCACGCGGCCTTCGGTCACCGGCCGCAGGCCGGCGATGATGCGCATCAGCGTGGACTTGCCGCAGCCGCTCGGGCCCACGAGCGCGACGAACTCGCCCTCGCGAATGTCGAGCGAGATCTCGCGCAGCGCCTCCACCGGCCCGCTCTCGGCCGCGTAGGTCATGCCGACGCGGTCGATGGAAATGAGCGTCCTGCCGGCCGCTCACTTTGCCGGAACGGGCATCGCAACCTTGGCCAGGAACTCGGTCGTGAAAACTTCCTTGCAGTCGACCTTGCGCGCGAGCCCCATGTGCGTGTTGATGATGTCCACCGATGCGCACATCTTCTTCTCGTCGATCCATCCGATGCCGTTGTCCGCATAGCGCTGCGTGCGCATCAGCTCCAGGCCCAGCATCATGTTCGCCTCGATGATGGCGAGATCGATCTCGGGCACGCGCTTCTTGAAGATGGCGAGCGCGGCCTTCGGGTCGGCCATCACGTCGCGCCATCCGAGGTAGGAGGCTTCCAGGAACGCGCGCAGCGCCTTCGGCCGCTCCTTCATGGTCTTCTCGCTCGCCATGATCGACATGCTGTACATGTCGAAGCCGGTCTCGGCCCACGGCATCATCACCACCTGCTCGGCGCCCATCGCCTTGGCCATGAAAGGCAGCCCCGTGGAGTAGTCGCCGACGACGTCCACGCGCTTCTCCGCGAGGGCCGCCGGCTTGGCGGTGGGCTCGATGTTGACCCACGTGACCTTGCTCTCGTCGATGCCGTGCATCTTGGCGAAGGCCGGCCATGCCTGGCGCTGGCCGTCTCCGGGCGGCGCGCCGATGGTCTTGCCTTCGAGGTCCTTCGGCTTGCGCACCGCGTTGTCCTTGCGGCTGAAGAAGTTCAGCGGGGTCTTGTCGAACACCATGCCGACCATCTTCACCTTGGCGCCGCGCGCGGTGGCGGCCAGCACCGGCACGGCGTCGGCGAGGCCTGCGTCCGCGCGGTTGGTGTCCACCTTCGCGATCGAATCGCCCGACCCCTTGGAGTTCTCGAGCGTGACCTCCAGCCCGCGCTGCGTGTAGTAGCCCTTGTCGAGCGCCACCCAGTAGGCCGCATGGTCGCCCACGGCGAACCAGTTGAGCGCGAAGGTGAACTTCTCCGGCGCGCCCTGCGCCTGCGCTGCCGAGCCGAGCGCCAGCAGCGCGGCGCCGAGCAAGGCCTTCACGGTGCATCGCTTGTCCATGTTCATCACGGTTCTCCTTGTTCCACTCATGCCGCGGTCAACGCTCGTTCCCTCCTGCCCACGGCGCCAGGAGGCGGGAAAGCCCGGCGACGAGGCCAAACAGCAGGAGGCCCAGGATGGAGATCCACACCAGCGCCGCGAACGCGGCGGGCGTGTTCATGCTGCTCTGCGTGGTGATGATCACGAACCCGAGGCCGCGCTGCGACGCCACGAATTCACCGACCACCGCGCCGATCACCGCCGCCGACGCCGTCACCTTGAGGGCGCTCAGGATGTACGGGTAGGCATTGGGCACGCGGATCTTCAGGAACACCTTCCACTTCGGCGCGTTGAACACGCGCCCGAGGTCCAGCAGGTCGTCGTCGATCTGCGTCAGGCCGACTGCCGTGTTCACCACCACCGGGAAGAAGCCGATGAGCGCGCCGATGAGCATGTTGGGCCAGATGCCGTAGCCCAGCCACATGAGGAACAGCGGCGCGATCGCGACCTTGGGCAGCGTGTTCACGAACACGAGGAACGGCATGAGCGCGCGCGCCATCGTGGCCGACCACGCGATCGCCATGCCGAGCACGACGCCCGACACGGCGGCCAGCACGAAGGCGCCGAGCACCTCCACCGTGGTCACCCACAGGTGGCCGCTCCAGGGAATGTCGCCGTTCGGCCCCATGGCGCGCAGCACGGCGGCCGGCGCGGGCAGCAAGTATTCGCGGATGCCGAGGAACGACACGCTGAACTGCCACAGCGCGATGAACGCCGCGAAGACGGCCATGGCGGGCAGGTAGCGCAGCGTCCACTTCAGCGCGCGGTTCACGGCTCGACCGCCAGCGCGCGGCTGCGCACGCGGGCCTCGTCCACGTCGACGCCCAGCCCCGGCCCGGTGGGCAGCTCCACCTTCCCGCCGCCCTTCCACACGCGCTCGCGCAGATAGTCGGTCTCGATGTATTGCGGCCCGTTGAGCTGGAGCGGATTGATGTCGAAGGCGGCGGCCAGGTGCAGCCCGGCGGCCAGGCCGAGATCGGTCTCGGTGAGGCCCGACAGCGACAGCTCCAGGCCGGCAGCGAGCGCCGCCTCGCAGAGCTGGCGCGAGCGGTGCAGCCCGGAGTTGCGCTGCACCTTCGCCACCGCGACGCCGATGGCGTCGGCGCGCACGTATTCGAGCAGGTCGGGCACCGAGCGCAGCGACTCGTCGATGCCGATGGGCACCGGGCTCGCGGCACGCAGGCGGGCGAAGCCGGAGAGATTGAAGCCGTCCAGCGGCTGCTCGAAGAGCGCGATGCCGAGCTCCTCGAAGCGGCGCGCCTGCCGGATCGCCGCGTCGACGCGGTAGCCGCGGTTGGCATCGACCTGCACCACGCGGTCGCCGGCCGCGCGCCGCGTGCGGCGCAGCAGATCCAGGTCGCCCGGCTCGCCGTGCATGCCGATCTTGGCGTCGAACATCGTGTAGCCCGCCTCGAGCCCCTCGGCCACGGCGCGCTCGGCCTCGTCGGGGCGCTGCACCGAGACCATCCACGTGAGGTCGAACGTGGTGCGCCGGCAGGCGCCGAGCAGCTGGTACACCGGCACGCCGAGCGCGCGGCCGAGCGCGTCGTGGGCGGCCACGTCGATGGCGGATTTCGCGAGCGGCGAGCCGGGCGTCACGCCGGGGCTGATGGCGCGGTCCATCGCGCGGTGCAGCGCGTCGAAGTTCCACACCTCGATGCCGGCCACGGCCGGCGCGAGGTAGCGGCGCAGCGTGCTGACGATGGTCTCGGTGGTCTCGTAGGTCCAGCGCGGCGTGGGCGTGGCCTCGCCCCAGCCGACGGCGCCCGACTCGGTGGTGAGCTTCACGAGCACGCGGTGCGAGAGCTGGTTCGCGCTGCCCGCGACGCCGCCGGCCAGCACGAACACCGACTTGAACGGGAAGCCGAGGACGAAGACCTCGAGGTGGGCGATTTTCATTCGTGCTCCGTTCGGTTCAGGTCTCCACCGCCGTGAAGCGCGACCCCGCCGGCATGAACCGGCCCAACCAAGGGCCTTGCGCGGATCCGGCTCTGCCGGTCCGCAGCAAGAGCCCCCTCGGGGGGCAGCGACGGGAGGAGCGTGGGGGCTTCATTTCATCCAGCGCTGGAGGTGCGCGGCGACGAAGGCATCGTCGGACAGATCGGCATGTTGGGCGCAGACGCGGTCGATCTCCTGCCGCTGGCCGGGGCTCAAGCCCTCCTCGGGATCGAGGCACCAGGTGCCTTCGAGCAGGCCCTGCCGGCGCAGCACCTCGTGGCAGCCGGCGATGCAGCCGTGGAAGTCGTTCGCGACATCGAAGAAGGCCGCATTGCAGTCGGTCACGCGGCTGTCGAGCGCCAGCAGCTCGGCATCGATGGCGCCGCCGTTGCGCGCCACGGCGGCCTGGCAGCGGCGCAGCAGCTCGACGGCCTTCGACGTCCAGACCGACCAGTGGCCGAGCAGTCCGCCGCTGAAGCGCACGGTGACGGGCCGGCCCTCGCGCATGGCGCTGAAGGGCGTGACGAGGTCGAGCACGATGTGGTCGTCGTTGCCGGTGTAGAGCGCGATGCGGTCTTCGGCGCCGGCCTCCACCACGCCGCGCACGACGTCGAGCGTGCGGTAGCGGTTGAACGGCGCGACCTTGATCGCCACCACGTTCTCGATGGCGGCGAAGCGGCGCCAGAACGCAGCGCCCAGGTGCAGGCCGCCGACGGCCGGCTGGAGGTAGAAGCCGATCAGCGGGATCTCGCGCGCCACGGCCTCGCAGTGCTCGATCAGCGCGTCGTCGCCCCGCCCCTTCATCGCGGCGAGGCTGAGCAGGCCGGCGTGGTAGCCGAGCTCGCGCGCCTGGCGCGCCTCGGCCACGGCTTGCGCGGTCGGGCCCACCACGCCCGCGACCATCACGAGCGGGCCGCCGGTGCCCGGCGTGAGCGGCTGCCACTCGCGCGCGGTATCCATCGCGCTGCGCAGCACCTCTTCGTAGAGCCCGGCCTGCCGGATCGCGAACTGCGTGGTGTGCACGCCCACCGCCAGGCCGCCCGCCCCGGCGTCGATGTAGTAGCGGCTGAGCGCGCGCTGGCGCCGCGCATCGAAGCGGCGCTTCGCGTCGAGCGCCAGCGGATGGGCCGGGATCACGTGGCCGGCGCGCAAGCGCGCGCGCAGGCGCGAGATCGGCAGGGTCTGGGCATGCGGCGTCATCGACTCATCCGAATTCCGGGCCAGCCAGCACGAACAGGTGCGGCGGCACGGCGAGAGTTTGCGCCTGCCCGAGCGCCATGCGCACGAAGGGACGCTGGCGCCGGAAGCCGCGCCGCATCCAGCCAGTCGGCAATGGCCGTCCAGTGCACGGGAACGTCCAGGAAGGCCGGGCCAGACACCGCCGCCAGCGCCGCGCGCAGCAAGGCCAGCGCGCGCGCTTCGTCGGGCGCCACGAGCGGGCCGACCTGGGTGGCGCGATGCCCGGCGCGGGCGATGACGAAGCCGTCACCCGCACGCGACAGCCACGCGCGCGTCGTGGGGCGCGACAGGAACGCCTGCAGCAGCCAGCCGCGGCCGAGGCCGGTGGACACGGCGTCGAGCCGCGTGATGGCGTCGGCATCTCGCAAGCCGGCCGGCCGAGGCGTCGCAGCCTCGGGGTCGACCGATGCGTCCTCGTCGCGCAGACCACCCTTGCCCTCCCACCGCTCCAGCTCGAAGCCCGGCTCGAAGCCGATGCGCCGGTACACAGGCGCGCCGGCAGGCGTGGCGTCGAGCACCGGCCGGATGCCGTCGCGCTGCAGCGCCTCGACGCAGCGCGCCATCAGCTGCGTGGCCAGCCCGTGATGGCGATGCACCGGCGCGACGAGCACCATCGATATCCAGCCCAGGCCGCCGCCATAGGGCAGCGCCGCCGCCGTGGCGACGAGCCGGCCGGCCGCATCGCGCCAGCCGAAGGCATGGCCGCGCTCGATGAACAGCGCCCAGTCGTCCGCCGTCTGGTTCCAGCCCGCCGCCGCCGACAGCGCGAGGCCGCCCGCCGCATCGGCGGCCACGAGCCGCTGCGGCTCGGGCGACAACGCCGGCGCGCCGTCAGAACGCTCCATCGCGCACTTCGAACTTCGTGGGCTTGTTGTAGCTCGGCCCCTCGTTCCTCACCCAGTCGGCCACCCATTCGATCATCGAGCCGAGCGGCACGCGGGGATAGCCGAAGAGCCGGCTGGCCTGCGTCGTGTCCGACAGCAGCGCCGTGCCGGCCTCCGCGCCCGTGATCTGTGCGGTGACGCCGAGCAGCGCGGCGAAGCGGCCGGCGAGCCATCGCACCGAGACCGTCTCGGGCCCCGTGCAGTTGATCGGGGTGGAGGGCGTCGTGCAATGGCGCAGCAATCGCAGCACCTGCGTGTTCGCGTCGCCCTGCCAGATCACGTTCACGTGTCCCATCGTGACGTCCACCGGCTCGCGGCGCCAGACGCGCGAGGCGATGTCCAGCAGCACGCCGTAGCGCATGTCGATGGCGTAGTTGAGCCGCACGATGCGGCCCGGCGTGCCGTGGCGGGCGGAGAAGTGCTCGAACATGCGCTCGCGCCCGAGGCACGACTGCGCGTATTCGCCGATCGGCGACGGCGGCGTGGCTTCGCTCGGCGCCTGCTGCCCGAGCGGCGTCAGCGGATAGACGTTGCCGGTGGAGAACGCCACGATGCGCGACTCGCGGAACGTGTCCGCCACGAGCGCCGGCACATGCGTGTTCATGGCCCACGTGAGCGGCTGGTTGTCCTTGGCGCCGAACTTGTGGCCGGCGGCGAACACGATGTTGGGCACCCGGGGCAGCGCCTCGATGGCCGCGCGGTCGAGCAGGTCGGCCGCCACCGTCTCGATGCCCCAGCCGTCGAGCCGCTGGCGCACCGCGGCGTCGCTGAACCGCGCGACGCCGATCACGCGCTTGTGCGGCGCGGCGGTCTTGGCCAGCCGGGCCAGCGTGGGGCCCATCTTGCCGGCCACGCCGAGGATCATGAGGTCGCCGTCGACGGCGGACAGATCGTCGATCAGCTCGCGTGACGGCAGCGCGAGGAAGTCTTCCAGTTCGGCGACGGAGCCGAAGCGCTGCGGTGGGGAACCAGGCATGGCGGCCGCGACTCGGTTGGGGCTCGGGGGTGGTTCGGGCCAGTCTAGGGAAGCGCCCCGGGGCGCGCAAGCGGCTGCGGCGCTCAGAGCAGCAGGAACGCCGCCGCCGCGACGATCGTCGGCCCGATCGCCCCGAGCAGCAGCCCGCCGGCGCCGATGGACTCGTCGGCGAAGCCGCGCTTGAGCAGCGCCACGCCGGCCGGGTTCGGCGCGTTGGCGATCACGGTGAGCCCGCCGCCGGCCACCGCGCCGGCCACCAGCATGTACTTCGATTCGTCGGAGATGCCGCTGATGAGCGAGCCCAGGTACGTGAGCGCCGCGTTGTCGGTGATGGCCGTGAGGCCGAGCGCGCCGAAGAAGAGCGCGAGCGGCTCCAGGCCGGCCACCACGGGCTGCAGCCACCAGCTCTGCAGGCCGCCGAGCACCACCAGCCCGGCGAGGAAGAACGCGACCAGCAGCGACTCCCGGATGATCAGCGCGTCCTGGTGGCGCTCGTAGGCCTGCGCGACGCCGAGGAAGAGCAGGAACAGGCCGAGGAAGGCGACGGGATGGTGCGCCATCAGCACGATGCCGACGAGCAGCGCCAGGTGCATCGCGACGAGCGTGATCGGCACGGGACGGTCGCCCGGCCCGGAGCCCGGCGACGGCGGCGGCGCGCCGAAGGTGCCGGCGCAGCGCGAACGTGGCCACGGAGGCGTTGACGAGCACCGCGATGGCGGCCTTCCAGCCGAAGGTGGACAGCATGAAGGCGCTGTCCCACTGCCACGTGGCGGCCACCATCAGCACCGGCGGCGCCGCGTAGGAGGTGAGCGTGCCGCCGATGGAGACGTTGACGAACAGCACGCCCAGCGCGATGTACTTCACGGGCTCGGGCAGCCCGGGCCGGAACACCGACGGGGCGAGCAGCAGCGCGGCGATCGTCATGGCCGCGGGCTCGGTGATGAGCGAGCCGAGCAGCGGGACGGCGGCGAGGCCCGAGCCACGTGGTGGCGAGCGTCGTCGGCACCGGCATGCAGCCGCGCCACCCGGTCCACCGTCTTCGTGACCGTGCCGCAGGATGGGCCTGGACGCGGCCACCACCATCACGACGAAGACGAAGAGCGGCTCGGTGTAGTTGCGCGACTCGGCGTAGCTCAGCGCCGCGTCGCCGCCGCCGAGGAGCGCCATCGCGGCGATGAGCACGATGGCCCAGAAGCCGAAGACGACCTCGACCTCGCCCAGGAGGTGCAGCAGCCCGGCGTGGCGCGGGAAGCGGTGCGCCAGCCGTTCGATCTGCTTGGTGGCGAAGGTGTGGATCAGCGCGAGGCCGAAGAGGACCGCGGCGACGAGATCGATCGGTGTGGGTTGCATGCACGGGCCTCCGCGCGTGGCGGCCCGACCATCGCGTGAACCTGTCGCCTGCACGGCGCTCGGCGACACCCGCTGCGAGTCTACCCGCCGGCCGGCGCGGCCTTGCGGGCGCAGCGCGAGCACGGCATCGATCACCGCGCGGCTCGTCTCGTCGCGGGCCTCCGCGTCGGCCAGGCGCTCGATGTCTTCGGCCGCCAGCTCGCCTTCGTCGGCGCCCAGCAGCACGATCGGGCGCAGCGCCGGCGCGAGGTCGTCGCGCTCGAAGTACGGCGTCCAGGCGTCCGCGTCGAGCGCCACGGCCTGGAGGAAGCCGATGCACCAGTCTTCGGCGTCGACGAGCTCGCGCCCTTCGACCTCGGCAATGCTGAACACCGGCTCCCAGGCATCCGGGGCGTCGCGCAGCTGGCACGCAATGCCGTGCAGGTGGCGCAGCACGAGCACGGTGGCCTTCTTGCGCTGCCGGTTGCTCTCGAACGGGGCGCTCCCCTCGCCGTCGCCGCCCCACACGGCGGGAATCCACGCCCGCGTGCGCAGGTGGTCCACGAGCCGCGGGCCGACGAGCAGCGCGGTGAGGTAGCCATCCATCACCTCGACGTTCATGGCCGCGTCGGCCGGCGTGGCGCGCAGCATGCGGTCGAGGGCCTCGAGCTCGTCGTCGCTCAAGGCGGTGTTGGCGATGGTCGGGTCGTACTGGGGATATTCCATGGCGGCGGCCATTGTCGCCGCTGGAACAGGTTTCCCTCAGTTCGGCGCCAGCTTTCCGAGGTAGGCGCGCACGCGGTCGTCCGCCATCAGCGCGTCGAACGACGCCGCATGCGCGAGCTCGCCGCGGTGCACGAAGATGAACCGCTCGCACGCTTCGCGCAGGATGTCGACGTGGAACGGCTCGTTGGGGTGCAGGCACAGAAACACGATGCGCTGTTCGCGGCGCAGACGCCGGAAGAAGTCGAGCATGAAGCCGATGTAGCCGTCCTGCGTGTTGAACTGCGGCTCGTCGAAGAGGTGCACGAGCGGCGAGTCGCTCTTCGCGCGCTCCATCATGAAGGCCGGCTTCACGCGCTTGAAGGATCGCACCTGGTAGGACTGGTGGTAGTGGATGGCCAGCCGGTCGCGCTCGCCGTAGCGCACGGCGTGCACATCCTGCCCGTTCACCAGCACGCGCCCGGCCGTCGGACGGTTGCCGCCGGTGATGAGCTCGAAGAGCGTGGTCTTGCCGGAGCCGTTGGGGCCCATGACGCCGATCACCGCGGGACGCTCCACCGTGAAGTCGGCGGCGAGCGAGAACGTGACACGCGGATGCAGCACGCCGCGGCGGTACTCCTTCTTCAGGCCGTTCACTTGCAGCAGCGGCGTCGTGCCCATGGTCACAGCCCCAGCCAGTGTGCGCGCTGCGCCGCATCGTCGCGCAGCGCGGCGGCGGGTGTCTCGTGCACGATGCAGCCGCGGTCCATCACGTAGACGCGGTCGGCCACCGCGAGCACGCTCTGCACGTTCTGCTCCACCACGAGCACCGAAACGCCGTGCTGCCGCAGGCGCTCGATGACCTTCATCACGTCCTGCACCACCTTCGGCGCGAGGCCCTGGCTCGGCTCGTCGAACAGCACGAGGCCGGGCGCGCCGAGCAGCGCGCGCGAGATCGCCACCATCTGCATCTCGCCGCCCGACAGGTTCTCGCACTCGCGGTGCATGAGGTATTCCAGCGCCGAGAAGGTTTCGAAGCACTCGGCCAGCGTCCACGCGCGAAAGCGCGTCTTCTTGCGCGCGATGGAGAGGTTGCGCGCGACGGTGAGCGTGGGAAAGACGCGCCTGTCGTCGGGCACCCAGCCGAGGCCCATGCAGGCGATCTCGTGCGTGGGCAGCCGCGTGATGTCGCGGCCGTCGAAGCGGATCGCGCCGCGGCGCGCCGCCGTGAGGCCGAGGATGGAGCGCAGCGTGGTCGTCTTGCCGGCGCCGTTGGGGCCGAGCAGCGCCACCACCTCGCCCGGCGCCACCCGCAGCGAGACGCCGAACAGCACCTGCGTGTCGCCGTGGAAGGTGTCGATGCCGCGCACCTCGAGCATGGCCTCAGGCATAGCTGACAGGCCCCAGCGCTCCCAGGATCGAGCGCCGCACCCAGGGGTTCTCGCGCAGCGCCTCCGGCGTGCCGGCGGCGATCACCTGCCCCCAGTGGATCACCGACACGCGGTCGGCGAGGCGGAACAGGAATCGCATGTCGTGCTCGATGATCACGATCGTGAGGTGGCGCTTGAGCTCGCCGACGAGGTCGGCCAGCCGCTCGGTGCCTTCGGCGCCGAGGCCGGCGGTGGGCTCGTCGAGGAACAGCAGGCGCGGCCGGGCGCCCAGCGCCACGGCGATCTCGAGCGCGCGCCGCTCGCCGTACGAGAGGCTCTTCGCCGGCACGTGCTCCTTGCCGGCGAGGCCGACGCGCGCGAGGATGCCGGCCGCCTCGTCCTGGCCGGCGGAATCGGCGGCGAGATCGCTCAAGGGGTCGAAGCCGCGCGCCACGCACGCCGGGCAGCGCCACCAGCACGTTGTCGAGCGCGCTGTAGTCGTTGAACAGGTTCATCACCTGGAACGAGCGCGAGACTCCCAGCCGCGCGATGCGCCGCGGCGGCAGGCCGGTGATGTCCATGCCGGCGAACTCCACGCGGCCGCGGTCGGGCGCGTAGCGGCCGGTGAGCACGTTGAAGCAGGTGGTCTTGCCGGCGCCGTTCGGGCCCATGATCCCCGACAGCTCGCCCTCCTCGAACGCGAGGCTCAGATCCTGCAGCACGACCTGGTCGCCGAAGCGCTTGTGCAGGTGGCGCGCCTCAAACAGGGCCATGCGCCACCTCCTTGGCCGCGTTCGCCGAGGTGGCCGCGCGGCCCGCGCGCTGCCGGCGCCGCCACGCCTGCCACGCCCCTGCAACGCCCTCGGGCTGCCACAGCACCATGGCGACGAAGAGCAGCCCGTACCAGAGCAGCCAGGTGTCGGTGGCCGCGCCGAGCAGGTCGCGCGCGAGGATGAAGAAGAGCGCGCCGATCACCGGGCCCCAGAAGCTGACGAGGCCGCCGCCGATGAGCACCATCATCACGACGAAGCCGGAGTTGTGCAGGCTCATCACGTTGGGGTAGGCCGACATCTGCGCCATCGAGAACAGGGCGCCGGCGAGGCCCGCCACCGCGGACGCCGCGACGAAGGCGAGCCATTTGTACAGCCAGACGTGATGCCCGAGCGCGGCCGCGCGCTGCTCGTTCTGCTTGATGGCCGTGAGGATGCGGCCGAACGGCGAATGCACGAGGCGCCACAGTGCGACGACCGCCAGCGCGAAGACCGCGAAACAGAAGTAGAAGAGCGCGTCGTTGCTCTTCAGGCTGGGCTCGGCGAGGCCCAGCGGAAGGACCGGGCGCACGATGTTCAGCAGCCCGTCCTCCCCACCGGTGACGGTGTGCCACTTGATGGCCACGAACCAGAACACCTGGCCGAAGGCGATGGTGAGCAGCGCGTAGTAGATGCCGCGCCGGTGCGAGATGAACAGCGCCACGAACGCCGCCAGCGCCGCCGTGACGCCCACCGCGCCGGCGAGGTCGAACCACAGGTTGGCCCACACGCGCTGCTGCAGCAGTCCGAAGGCGTAGGCGCCGATGCCGAAGAACGCGCCGTGGCCGAACGACGGCAGGCCGCTCGTGCCGAGCAGCAGGTTGTAGCCGAGCGCGAAGAGCATCCAGATCATGATTTCCAGCGCCAGGTACTGGTAGAGGCCCACGTGCGCGACCCACAGCGGCGTCGTGAGCAGCACGACGAGCAGCAGGGCCATCGGTGGGGGCACCAGTCCGGCGCGGGCGGGAGGGATCGGGCTCATCGAAAAAGAGAGTAGACGGATTTGAATGTACGTTCTACGATGTGTTCTAGCAAGACTGTTTATTCAAATGACGGAGCAACCCACACAGCGCGCCCGGAGCTACGAGGAGCTCAAGGCGGCGATCTCCGAGGGTTATCCCAGGATGTCGCCGCAGCTGCAGCGCATTGCGCGCTTCGCGCTCGAGAACCCGCACGACCTGGCGCTGGGCACGGTGGCCACGCTGGCACGCGCCACCGAGGTTCAGCCGTCGTCGATGATCCGCTTCGCCAACGCGCTCGGCTTCAGCGGCTTCTCGCAGATGCAGCAGGTGTTCCAGGGCCACCTGGTCGAGCGCTCCGGCTCGTACCGCGAGCGCATCGAGCGCATCCGCCGCGGCGCGCGCGCGAGCGAGCCGCGCGGGGCAGGCGTGCTGCACCAGTTCGTCGGCGACGCGGTGGGGGAGCTTTCCCGGATGGAAGAGAACGTCCGCGCGGAAGACATCAAGGCCGCCGTGCGGCTGCTCGCCGGGGCCTCGCAGATCCACGTGCTCGCGCAGCGCCGCGCGTTCCCGGTGGCCTGCTACCTGGGCTACGCGCTGAACCAGCTCGAGCTGCCGGTGCGGCTGCACGACGGGCTGGGCGGCATGCTGCACGAGTTCTCGCGCACCATCGGCCGCGGCGAGGTGCTGCTCGCCGCCAGCTTTCGCAACTACTCGCCCGACGTGATCGCCACCGCCGCCTCGTGCGGCGAGCGCGGCGCCAAGGTGATCGCCATCACCGACAGCACGCTGTCGCCGTTGAAGCCGCTCGCGGACGTGTGCTTCGAGCTCGGCGACGACTCCGGCCAGCCGTTCCGATCGCTCGTCGCCCCGCTGTGCCTCGCGCAGGCGCTGGTGTTGAGCGCCGGCCACCACCTGGCCGCGGCGCCCGCCTCACCGCCCAAGCGCGGCGCCGCGGCGCACCGGCGCGGCCGGCTCACGAACGGCAAGGCATGACCCTGCACGCCGCTCTGCACGCACCGCCCCGCGCAGCGCGGCCGCTCGACGTGGTCTGCATCGGCCGCGCGGCGGTCGATCTCTACGGCGAGCAGGTCGGCGGCCGCCTCGAGGACATGCGCTCGTTCGCCAAGTACCTCGGCGGCTCGCCGGCCAACACGGCCGTGGGCGCGTCGCGGCTGGGGCTGAGGGCCGCCATGGTCACGCGCGTGGGCGACGAGCACCACGGGCGCTTCGTGCGCGAGCGGCTCGCGGCCGAAGGCGTGGACGTGTCGCACGTCGCCACGGACACACATCGCCTCACTGCGCTCGTGTTCCTCGGCATCCGCGACCGCGACACCTTTCCGCTCGTGTTCTACCGCGACCAGTGCGCCGACATGGCGATCGACGCGAACGACATCGACGACGGCATCATCGCGTCGGCGCGCGCGGTGCTGCTGTCGGGCACGCACCTGTCGCAAGCCGGCCCGCTGGCCGCCTGCGAGCGCGCCATTGCGTTCGCGCGCCGCGCCGGCACGCAGGTGGTGCTGGACATCGATTACCGCCCCGTGCTGTGGGGGCTCACGAGCCCGGGGCTCGGCGAGCAGCGGTACGTGGCGTCGGACGACGTGAGCCGGCGGCTGCAGGCCATCGTGGCCCAGTGCGACCTGGTGGTCGGCACGGAGGAGGAGATCCACATCGCCGGCGGCACCGCCGACACGCTGGCTGCGCTGCGCCGCCTGCGCGCCGCGAGCGCCGCCACCTTCGTCGTCAAGCGCGGGCCGATGGGCTGCGCGGTGTTCGATGGCGCCATTCCCGGCTCGCTGGACGGCGGCATATCGGCGCCCGGCTTCCCGGTGGAGGTGTTCAACGTGCTCGGCGCGGGCGATGCCTTCATGGCCGGGTTCCTGCGCGGCTGGCTGCGCGACGAGCCGCTGCGGGTCTGCTGCCGCTATGCGAACGCGTGCGGCGCCATCGTGGTCTCGCGCCACGGTTGTGCGCCGGCGATGCCGAGCTGGGCGGAGCTGGCCCACTTCATCGGCCACGGCTCGCCCCACCACCGCCTGCGCGATGACGCCGCGCTCGAGCACCTGCACCGTGTCACCACGCGCCTCGCTCCCACGCGCGAGCTCGCGGTGCTGGCCTTCGACCACCGCGTGCAGCTCGAAGACCTGGCCGCCGGCTGCGGCGATCGCGCGCGCCGCATCGCCGCCTTCAAGGCGCTGGTGGCGCGCGCGGCGAGCGCCGGCGCCGGCCCGCTCGGCGCCGCGCCGAACGTCGGCATCATCGTGGACGACCGCTATGGCGAAGACGTGCTGCCGGCGATGACCGGCAGCCACTGGTGGGTGGCGCGACCCGTGGAACTTCCGGGGTCGCGGCCGCTCGCGTTCGAGGCCGGCTCGCAGCTCGCGCTCACGCTGCGCTCGTGGCCGACGGAACACGTCGCGAAGTGCCTCGTCGCCTACCACCCGGACGACGCGCCCGCGCTGCGCGCTGCGCAGCTGGAGCAGCTCCAGGTGCTGCAGCTCGCCTGCGTGGCCACCGATCGCGAGTTCCTCGTGGAGGTGATCCCGCCGCGCCTCATGCCGGCCGACGAACGCACGCTGGCGGGGGCGATGGAGCAGATCTACGCGGCCGGCGTCCGCCCCGACTGGTGGAAGCTGCCGCCGCCCGCGTCGGCCGAGGCCTGGGAGTCGGTGGCCGAGGCCATCGCGCGGGCCGATCCGCACTGCCGCGGCGTGCTGCTGCTCGGCCTGGAGGCGAGCGAGGAAGACCTGCAGGAGAGCTTCGCGCTCGCCGCGCCGCACCCGATCTGCCGCGGCTTCGCGGTGGGGCGCTCGATCTTCGCGGAGGCGGCGGCGGCCTGGTTCAAGGACGAATGCAGCGATGACGAGGTCGTCTCGGTGGTGGCCGCGCGCTATGCGCGGCTCATCCGCCTGTGGCAAGAGGCGCGCAGCGGCGCGCTGCTGACCACCCCGTGAACGAACGAAGGAGCACACGCATGGCAGACCGGATCGGACTCATAGGCGTCGGACTCATGGGCCACGGCATCGCGAAGAACCTCGTCACGAAGGGCCACGCGCTCACCGTGAAGGCCAACCGCAACCGCAGCACGCTGGCCGACCTGCTCGCCGCGGGCGCGCGCGAAGCGCGCACCGATGCCGAGGTGGCCCAGGCGTCGGACGTCGTGCTGATCTGCGTCACCGGCTCGCCGCAGGTGGAGCAGATCGTGTATGGCGACACGGGGCTGCTCTCGGCCGCGCGCGAGGGCACCATGGTGGTCGACACCTCCACCTCGGAACCCCGTTCCACCGAGCGCATCCGCAACGACCTCGCAGGCCGCGGCGTGCGCTTCGTCGACGCCCCGATGGCGCGCACGCCGAAGGAGGCGGAGGAAGGCCGGCTCAACATCATGGTGGGTGCGGAAGCCGCCGACTTCGAGCGGCTGAAGCCGGTGCTGCAGGCCTTCTGCGAGAACATCTTCCACGTCGGGCCGCCGGGCACCGGGCACGTGCTCAAGCTGGTCAACAACATGCTCGCGATGTCGCAGGCCGCGGCCATCGCGGAAGCCGTGGCGGTCGCGAGCCACGCCGGCCTGCCGCTGCAGAAGCTGTACGAGGTGGTGTCGGCCGGCGGCGTGAACTCCGGCATCTTCCAGATGATGGTCGGCCGCATGCTGCAGGGCGACCTCTCCGGGCTCAAGTTCTCCATCGCCAACGGGCAGAAGGACCTCGGCTACTACCTCCGGCTCGCCGAGCCGCTGCCGTCCGCGCGCCGCGTGGCCGACGTCGCGCACCAGGCTTTCGTGCAGGCCGCGGGGATGGGCCTGTCCGACAAGTACATCGCATCGCTGTTCGAGGCGCAGGAGCAACTGGGCAGCGTGCAGATCGTTCCGAGATGAAAAGACCCGGACCGAGAGACCAGACACACCACCAGGAGACCACCATGGACGAGTCAAGCAATCACGCACGCCAGCGTCGCCAGCTGCTCAAGGCTTCCGCGCTGTCCCTGGCCGCCGGAGGGCTCGGCGCGGCGCCGTTCTTCGGCCCCTGGAAGCTGAACCATGCCTGGGCCCAGGCCGCGGGGAAGAAGCCGCTCGTGATCGGGCTCACGATGGACGCGAGCGGCCAGTACGCCGCGTCCGGCGGCGAGGAGCGGCTGGGCGCGATGATGGCCATCAAGGAGTTCAACGAGAAGGGCGGCGTGCTCGGCCGCATGATCGAGGCGATCCACATGGACACCGAAACCACGCCGGCCACCGGCTCGCGCGTGGCCGAGCGGATGATCACGCGCAACGAGGCGGCGTTTCTCGTGGGCGCCCTCCACTCCGGCGTGGCGAACGCGATCTCCCAGGTGGCGCAGAAGTACGGCTGCGTCTACCTGAACACCAACTCCAGCTCGCCCACCGAGGCCGGCGTGAACTGCCACCGCGTGAAGTTCGTGTGGGACGGCAACGGCACCAACTTCTCGCACGCCATCGTGAAGAACGCGATGAAGGTGAACGGCAAGAACTGGCTGCTGCTCACCAACGACTATGTGTGGGGCCACAACACTTCCAAGGCCACGCGCGCCATCGTCGAAGCCAACGGAGGCCGCGTGATGGAGGAGCTGCTGGTGCCGCAGAACACGCGCGACTTCGCCTCCTACCTGCTCAAGATCCAGCAGATCAAGCCCGACGTGGTGGCCGCCGCGGTGGGCGGCGACGACGTGAAGTCGTTGCGCCAGCAGGTGGTGCAGATGAACCTGAACAACAAGCCGGCGTGGATCAACAACCAGCAGGACTGGGCCGACGTGTACGGCCTCGGCCCCGACCATATCTTCGGCGTGTTCGGCACGAACTGGTACTACCGGCTCGACCTGCCCGGCGTGAAGGAATTCGTGGCCGCCTACCAGAAGGCCTACCCCGGCGTGGCGATGAAGGTGCCGGGCAACTGCTACTACAACGGCTACATGGCCACGCGCGAGCTGCTGCGCGCGGTGGAGCGCGCGGGCTCAACCAACAACCTGAAGGTGATCCGCGAGCTCGAGGGCCTGAAGGTGAGCGCGAAGGACCGCATGCAGCACTTCGACGCCTACATGAGCCCCACCACGCACCAGATGCAGCAGACCATCTACATGGCCACCTACAACGACAAGCCGGCCGAGAAGGACGACATCTTCAAGATGCTCACGCAGGCGCCGCCGCAGGAGGTGGAAGACAAGGAAGCCGCCGGCGCCTGCAAGCTGGAGTCGTACGAGGCCACGCCGAGCTACGAGGCCTGAGCCGGTCGGGCGGCCGCGATGACCGACTCTGCTGCCGCACCTCGTCAACGGCGTGTCGCTCGGGCTGCTGTTCGCGCTGATCGCGCTCGGCTTCATGCTGATCGTGGGCGTGATGGAGACGATCAACCTCGCGCACGGCTCGCTGTTCGCGCTCGGCATGTACGTGGCGCTGTTCCTGATGGCGCCGCGGCTCGGGGTGTTCCCCGAGCTTCAGGCGGCCTACCTCGCGCTGCCGGTGGGAACGCGCTACGCCATCGCGCTGTTCCTCGCGCCCATCGTCGTGGGCATCTTCGGCATGGCGCTCGAGCTGTGCATGCGGCGCACCTACGGGCGAGACCCCCTCTACGGGCTGCTGCTCACGTTCGGCGCGGCGCTCGTGATCGAGGAGCTGATCCGCATCGTGTGGGGTTCCAACGAGAAGCAGCTGCCGCTGCCCGAAGCGGTGTCGGGCGCGGTGCTGATCGGCGACCTGATCTACTCGCGCTACCGGTTCTTCGCCGCGGGCTTCGCCTGCGTGCTCATCGTGCTGCTGTGGCTGTTCATCGAGAAGACGCCGTATGGCGCGATCATCAAGGCCGGCGCGCACGACAGCGAGATGGTGCGCGCGCTCGGCATCAACCTGTCGCGCCTGCGGCTGTTCGTGTTTGCGCTCGGCGTCGGGCTGGCGGCGATCGCGGGGGTGGTGATGGCGCCGATCTGGGGGGTGCGGCCGCAAGTCGGGGTGGATGCGGTCGTGCCGGCGTTCCTGATCATCGTGCTCGGCGGCGTGGGCAGCCTGTGGGGAGCGGTGATCGCGGGCTGATGGTCGGCATGGTGGTGGGGATCACCGGTGCGTATGCGTCCGAGTGGTCGCTGCTGTCGATGTACCTGCTGTTCATTGTCGTCGTGAGCTTTCGGGCGCGCGGCTTGTTCGGCAAGAAGAGCGTGCTGGATGCGTAGTGATGTGCGGTAAACTGACCCCCACGCTCCTCACCAGTCGCCGCCCGCCCGGTGGGCCGCGGCATGCGCGGTCCACCTCGTCGCCCTGCGGGCCCTCGCTCGCACCGGCGGGCCCTCTCCGCGCAAGCGCACTGGGAGCAACTGATGCATGACCGATTCACTGTCTGATCTCACCGACAAGCTCGCCGTCGTCACCGGCGCCGCCGGCACCATGGGCCGGGCCGCCGCGGCCGCACTCCGCGCGACGGCTGCCGCCTCGTGCTCATCGACATCGACGCGCGCGCACTCGATGCCGTGGCCGAGACGCTCGGGGGCGACGCCCTGCGCGTGGCCTGCGACATCAGCGACCCGCTCGCCGTGGCAGGCGCCGCCGACCGAATCCGCACCAGCGCCGGCGACCCCGACATCCTCGTCAACAACGCCGGCATCCTGTCGAACCACAAGCTGCAGCAGACGCCCTTCAACGAATGGCGCCGCGTACTGGCCGTGAACCTCGACGGCGCGTTCCTGCTGTCGCAGCAGTTCGTGCCGGCGATGAAGGCGCGGCGCTGGGGCCGCATCGTCAATACCTGCTCGCTGGCGGCCAAGACGGGCGGGCTCACGGCCGGCACGGCCTATGCGGTGTCCAAGGGCGCCCTCACCTCGCTCACCTTCTCGCTCGCGCGCGAGCTCGCGCCGCACGGCGTCACCGCCAACGGCATCTCGCCGGCCTACGTGAAGACGCCGATGATCACCGAGCAGCTCACCGAGGCGCAGCGCCAGGCCCTGCTGCGCGACATCCCCGTGGGCCGCTTCTGCGAGCCGGAGGAGTTCGCGCACGTGGTGTCGTTCCTCGCGTCACCGCTTGCTGGTTTCATCACCGGGGAGATCGTCGATCTCAACGGCGGCCTCGTGATGGACTGACGCGCTGCAAACGTGCCCCGCCGACGCTCGCGGTCGGCCGTCGCTGCCCCGCGCCGAGGGGGCCCTTCGGGCCCCGCGGACCTCGCGCGACAGCCGGCATCCGCGCGCCAAGCAGCGCCTTGCTGGCCGCCGCCAGCGCTCGTGCACGCCGGTGCGCCGCGGCGCAATGGACCAGGATGAGCGACATCACGCCTCGCATCGATTTCACGCAGGAGCTCGCGGGCCTGTTCGACCTGCATGGCAGGACGGCGTTCGTCAGCGGCGGCTACGGCGGCCTCGGCGAGGCCATCGCCTGGGGGCTCGCGCAGCGCGGCGCCCGCGTGGCGATCGCCGGGCGCGATGCCGCCAAGGCTTTGGCGCTGGCCGGTTCGCTGCAAGGCGCCGGCCACGACGCGCTCGGCCTTGCGATGGACGCACACGACGTGTCCGCTATCCGCACCGGCGTCGACAGCGTGGCCGCGCAATGCGGCGGCATCGACATCCTCGTGAACTGCGTCGGCATGCAGCGCGAGCAGTCGCTGCTCGAGGTCACCGAGGAGGCCTACGACGAAGTGCTCGCGGTGAACCTGAAGGCGGCGATGTTCCAGGCGCAGGCGGTGGCGCGGCACCAGGTGGCGGCCGCCGGCCGCGGCCGGCGCGGCGGGCGCCAGGTGCACTTGCTGTCGGTGCGTGCGCAGCTCGGCCTGCGCGGCCGCGGCTACTCGGCCTACTGCAGCAGCAAGGGCGGCCTGGCAATGCTGATCCGCCAGCATGCGGTGGAGCTCGCGCCGCACGGCATCACCGTCAACGGCGTCGCGCCGACCGTAGTGCGCACGGAGATGGCGCGCCACTGGCTGGAGAACCCGGTGACGCGCGCGCAGATCACCGAGCGCATCCCGCTCGGTCGCGTGGCCGACCCGCGCGACGTGGTCGGCGCGGCGCTGTTCTTCAGCAGCCCGGCCTGCGACTTCGTCACGGGCCAGGTGCTCTACGTGGACGGCGGCATCACGGCGAGCCAGTAGTCCGACCCTGGCCCGACCGGGAAGCCGCTGCGGCACGGTTTACCACCGCGCAAGCCGGTTTCCGCAAGGCCGGCCAGCCGCTCGGATGCGGCGCGTTGCGACCGGCTCTCCCTGGAGGCGCGTGGGAAAACCGCCGGATGACCCGACTCTGGGCACGGCTCTTGCCGAAATCTTCTTCCGTGGCCGCGCAGCCGCGGAAGCAACCGACTCGGTCTTCCTCCTCCCTCCCTCCCTCCTTTGACCGAGCGGGGCTGCGCGGCCCATTTTTCCGACCCCTCGGCCGCGCATCGGCAGCGCCACCCCGATCGCCACGAACACGCCGCCGCAGGCCCGGTTGAACCGGCGGCCGACGCGCCGCAGCCAGGGGCTCACGCGATGCGCCATGCTCGCGATGAACAGCTCGGTGGCGATCTCGATGGCCGCGAAGGTGCCGGCCATGATGGCGAACTGCCCCACGAGCCCGCGCGCCGGGTCGATGAACTGCGGCAGGAACGCCGCGAAGAACAGCAGGCCCTTCGGGTTGGTCACCGCCGACAGCGCCCCTTGGCGAAACAGCGAGCCGCCGGAGGCCGGCGCCACGCGCGCGTGCACGTCCACCCCCACCGGCGGCGCGCGCCACACCTGGACGCCCAGCCACACCAGGTAGGCCCCACCCACCCACTTCATCACCGTGAGCCAGACGACGGACGCCTGCAGCAGCGCGCCGATGCCGAACATGGACAGCGCGATCACGGCGACGAAGCCGAGCGCGCCGCCGAAGATCGTGAACAGTGCCTTGCGCCGACCGTGCAGAGCGCCGTGCGTGAGCGCGAGCAGCCCGTTCGGCCCGGGTGACAAGGACAGTCCGGTGGCGGCCGCAAAGTAGAGAAGCCAGGTGTCGAAATCCATGACGCGGATGCTAGCGCTACGATGCTTGGGCGCCCTCGTGCGCCCGTTGCCGCCATGCTCGTCTTCCGCCAACTCTTCGACGCGACCTCGTCGACCTACACCTACCTGCTCGGCGACCCGGACGCAGCGCGAGGCGGTGATCGTCGACCCGGTGTTCGAGCACGCGCGCCGCGATGCCGCGCTGCTGCATGAGCTCGGCCTGCGCCTGGTGGCCACGCTGGACACGCACGTGCACGCCGACCACGTCACTGCCGCCTGGCTGCTGAAGCAGCGCTGCGGCAGCGAGATCGTCGTGTCGCGCGCGTCCGGCGCAACGAACGCGGACCGGCTGCTCGACCCCGGCGACCTCGTGCCGTTCGGCCGGCGCCACCTGCAGGCGCGCGCCACGCCGGGGCACACCGGCGGCTGCCTCACCTACGTGCTGGACGACCACGAGCATGGCCTTCACCGGCGACGCACTGCTGATCCGCGGCTGCGGGCGCACCGACTTCCAGGAAGGCAGCGCGTCACAGCTGTACCGCTCGGTGCACGGGCAGATCCTCTCGCTGCCGCCGAGCACTGCCTGCTCTACCCCGCGCACGACTACCGCGGCCTCACCGTCACGAGCGTCGCCGAGGAGCGCCGCTACAACCCGCGCCTGGGCGGCAACGTGAACGAGGCCGACTTCGCGGGCTACATGGAGCACCTCGGGCTGCCGCACCCGAAGGAGATGGACATCGCCGTGCCGGCCAACCTGCGCTGCGGCCAGCCGAAGGGGCGCGGCCCGCCGCCGACGAGCCCGGCTGGGCGCCGCTGGCCTGCACCTTCTCCGGCGTGTGGGAGATCCAGCCGCAGGCCCTGCACGAGCGCATCGGCGGCAGCGGCGGGAGCGACATCCAGGTGATCGACGTGCGCGGCACCGGACGAATTCACCGACGCCCTCGGCCACATCCGCGGCGCGCGCCTGCTGCCGCTGCCGGAGCTGGCGGCGCGCGCCGGCGAGCTCGACCGCACGCGCCCCGTCGTGGCAGTCTGCCGCTCGGGCGCCCGCTCGGCGCAGGCCACGGTGCTGCTGGCCGCAAGTCGGGCTTCGACAGGTGGCGAACCTCGCCGGCGGCATGCTGCGCTGGCGTGCCGAAGGGCTGCCGGTCGAGGGTGGGTTGGAGTGACGGTGTGACAGTGTCCATACAACGTTACACTGCCAGCCATCGCCCATCTCCATCCGCGACGATCAACCTGCGCGCGCCCGCCGCGCAGCGCGGGTCTGATCGACGCGCCGCCTCGTTCCAGGGCAAGAGCCGCACCGAGTTCATGCTCGAGGCCGCGCGTGAGAAGGCGCAGCACGTGCTGCTCGACCAGACGATGTTCGTCGTGTCGCCCCCGCAGTACAGGCTTTCGCCGCACTGATGACGCCCCGCTGAGCGCCAACGCCGCCGTCCGCGCCTTCTCTCCAAGCGCTCCCCTTGGGACCAGTGAACGGCGGTCCTTTCGCCGCCCGTACCGCTCACGCCTCCACGACACCACCGGCTTCCAGTGCAGGCAAGACGCCCTGCGCCAGTGGCTGCAGAAGCGCGTTTGGCGACTCATTGAGCGGCGCGACCCGCACGTTCGTCGTCTGCGAAGGACGTCGCGTGATCGCCTCTACGCGCTGGCGGCCGGATCGCTGGCGATCACAGCCGCATCCGCTCGGCTGCGCCGGAACATGCCCGACCCACTTCCCGTGATCGTGCTCGGCCGCCTCGCGTGCATGACGGCTGGACGGGACGCGGCATCGGTAGCGGGCTGCTGAAGGATGCCATTGCGCGCTCCCTGCAAGCCGCAGAGATCATCGGCGCGTGCGCCTTGCTGTGCCATGCCATCGACGACGAAGCCAAGGCGTTCTATCTTCGGCATGGCTTCGCGGAATCGCCGCTTCAGCCGTTGACCCTGATGCTCGGACTGCGCGGCTGAGCCGGGCGCGCGAGCAGTCCGCCGCGGCGGCCGACAGCCCCAAGGGCCCGGCCGCGCGGCTGGCCGAAGTCGTGTCGCAGTTCCGCGTCGCCTGAACGGGGGGCCAGGAGGGCACGCCTTTTGCGGCAAGATGCGCCGCATGAATGCACGCCACCCGTCAGTCGCCCCGCAACTGGACCGGCTGATCGAGCAGATCGGCACCATCATCGTCGGCAAGCAGCCCCAGATCCAGGATTGCGTGGCCTGCCTGCTCGCCGGCGGCCACCTGCTCATCGAGGACGTTCCCGGGGTCGGCAAGACCACGCTCGCGCATGCGCTCGCGGTGTCGCTCGGCCTGAAGTTCTCGCGCGTGCAGTTCACGGCCGACCTGATGCCGAGCGACCTCGTCGGCGTGTCCGTGTACGAGCGCAGCAAGGAGGCGTTCGTCTTCCATCCGGGCCCCGTGTTCGCGCAGGTGCTGCTCTCCGACGAGATCAACCGGGCCGGCCCCAAGACGCAGAGCGCGCTGCTCGAGGCCATGGAGGAGCAGCAGGTGTCGGTGGAGCACGAGACACGCCCGCTGCCGCGGCCGTTCTTCGTGATCGCCACGCAGAACCCGAGCGACCAGCTCGGCACCTACCCGCTGCCCGAGAGCCAGCTCGACCGCTTCCTGATGTGCATCACGCTCGGCTACCCCGACCGAGCCAGCGAGCGCGCGCTGCTCGCCGGCGAAGACCGGCGCGCCGCGATCGCCCGCCTGGAGCCGGTGATGACCACGGCCGACCTGCTCGTGGCGCAGCAGGCGGTGCTGGCCGTGCATGCGTCGAACGCCCTGCTCGACTACCTGCAGGCGCTGATCGCGGCCACGCGCAACGGGCAGTGGTTCGTCGAGGGCCTGAGCCCGCGCGCCGGCATCGCCGTGCTGCGCGCGGCGCGCGCGCACGCGCTGCTCGACCGGCGCGACTACGTCGCGCCCGACGACATCCAGGCCATCCTCGCGCAGACCATCGCGCACCGGCTCGTGCCGGTGGCCGGCGCCGGCCGCGGCCGCGCCGAGCAGGTGCGCGCGATGGTCGAGGCCGTGGCCTTGCCCTAGGGATATGAGACCCCCCCGAAGCGCCTTCGGCGCCTCCCCCCAGGGGGCGCCTCCGGCGGACCGGCAGAGCCGGATCCGCGGCGGCCCTTGGTGGTCCGGCGCATGCGAGCAGGGGGCGGCATGAACTTGCGTCAGCGCATCCGCCGCTGGTGGGTTTCCCGCCACCCCGTCACCGACAGCTGGACGCTCACGCAGGGCAACATCTACATCCTGCCCACGCGCGCCGGCTTCTTGTTCGCGGCCACGCTGGTCACGATGCTGCTCGCGTCCATCAACTACCAGCTCAGCCTGGGCTACGTGCTCACCTTCCTGCTCGCCGGCAGCGGATTCATGTCGATGCACATGACGCATGCCACGCTGCGCGGCCTCACGCTGCACCTGCGCCCGCCCGCCCCCGCCTTCGCCGGCGAGCCGGCCGTGCTCGAGGTGGTGGTCACCGGCCCGGCGCGCCAGCGCTACGGCATCGGCATCGGCTTCGACGACCGCCTGGCGCGCCATGCCTGGATCGACGTGCCGGCGGCCGGCACGTCGACCGCGCACGTGAGCTTCGTGCCGCCGCGGCGCGGGATGCATCGCGTGCCCGTGCTGCGCGCCGAGACGCGCTTCCCGTTCGGCCTCTTCCGCGCCTGGACGATCTGGCGTCCGGCGTCGCAGGTGCTGGCCTGGCCCGCGCCCGAGCAGCCGGCTGCGCCGCTGCCGGCGCCCCACCCCGTGGCCGGCGACGCGCAGAACCGTCGCGCTGAAGGGGGCGGCGAACTCGAAGGCGTGCGTGCCTACCGGCGTGGCGACTCGATGCGCCAGGTGGTTTGGAAGAAGGCCGCCAAGACCGGCGAGCTCGTCAGCCGCGACACCAGCACGGCCGCCCGCCGCGAGCTGTGGCTGGACTACCAGGCCACGGCGCTGCCGCACGTGGAGCAGCGGCTCTCGCGGCTCGCCGCCTGGGTGCTCGCGGCCGAGCGGGCAGGCATGGCGCACGGGCTGCGCCTGCCCGGCGTGGAGATCGCACCGGCGCAGGGCGACGCGCACCGTCGGCGCGCGCTGGAAATGCTCGCGCTATGGGGCTGACCACCACGCTCCCGACGTGGCCCGGCTGGCGCCACTTGCCGCGCGAGACGCGCGACGTCTTCTTCCTGCTCGGCGTGATCGCGTGGACGGTGCTGCCGCATCTCGCGCACCTGCCGTGGTGGTGCGGCGCGCTGGCCGGCGTGGTGCTGCTGTGGCGCGCGCTGCTGGCGCTGTCGAACGCCAAGCTGCCCAGCCGGTGGTGGATTGCCGCCGTGCTGGCGGTGGCGATGCTGCTCACGCTAGCCACCTACCGCACGCTGCTCGGCAAGGAAGCCGGCGTCACGATGCTCGTCGTGCTCATGGTGCTCAAGACGCTGGAGCTGCGCGCGCGGCGCGATGCGCTCGTGGTGTTCTTCCTCGGCTTCTTCCTCGTGCTCACGAACTTCCTGTATTCGCAGTCGATGCCGGTGGCTGCGGCCATGCTCGTGTCGGTGTGGGGGCTGCTCACCGCGCTCGTGCTGGCGCACATGCCGGTCGGGCAGCCGAGCCTGCGCCGCGCCGGCGGCCTGGCCGCGCGCGCCGCGCTGATCGGCACGCCGGCGATGGTGCTGCTGTTCGTGCTCTTTCCGCGCATCGGCCCGCTGTGGGGCCTGCCGAGCGACGCGATGGCGAGCACCGGGCTGTCGGGCACGCTGCGCCTGGGCGAGGTGGCCGAGATCGCGATCGACGACAGCGTGGCGCTGCGGCTGCGCTTCTTCGGCCGGCCGCCGGCACCGGAATCGCTCTACCTGCGCGGCCCGGTGCTCACGCGCTTCGACGGCCTCGAGTGGCGGCGCGGCGACCGTGGGCGGCTTACCGCTGCTTCCGACAACAGCGAGCTGCGCCTGCGCGGCGAGCCCGTGCGCTACGAGATGACGCTCGAGCCGTCGCGCCTGCCGCTGCTGCCGCTGCTCGACGTCACGCCCAACCGCGCCGACGCCGCGCCGCAGGTGCCCGGCTGGCGCTTCCTGCAGCGCGCCGACCTGCAGTGGGCCACCGACCGGCCGGTGACCGACCGCCTGCGCTTCGAAGCCGCGGCGTGGCTGCGCTTCGAGCACGGCCCCACCGAGTGGGATGCTTCGCTGGCGGCGGCGCTCGAGCTGCCCGCTGAACTTCAACCCGCGCACCATCGCCTGGGCGCAGCAGTTCCGCGCCGCCCTGCCCGGCGCCGATGCCGACGCGCTCGCGCGCTCGCTGATGCGCCACGTGCGCACCGCCAACTACGTCTACACGCTCACGCCGGGAACCTACGGCGACGACCGCGGCCGCCACGCGATCGACGAGTTCTGGCTCGACCGCCGCCAAGGCTTCTGCGAGCACTTCGCCACCGCCTTCGTCGTCGTGATGCGCGCGATGAACGTGCCGGCGCGCGTCGTCACCGGCTACCAGGGCGCCGACCCGGCGCCGCAGGACGGCTACTACCTCGTGCGCAACAGCTACGCGCACGCGTGGGCCGAGTACTGGCAGCCCGGGCGCGGCTGGGTGCGCGCCGACCCCACCGCCGCCGTGGCGCCCGAGCGCGTGGTGCGCAGCCGCAACCTCGTGCCGCAGCCCGGCGTGGTGGCCGGCACGCTGCACGCGGTGAACCCGCGCCTGATGGATTCGCTGCGCCGCCGCTGGGAGCGGCTGAACAACAACTGGAACCAGTGGGTGCTGAACTACTCGCGCACCGATCAGTTCGAGCTGCTGGAGCGGCTGGGCGTGCACTCGCCGAGCTGGGAAGACCTCGCCATCGCGATCGTCGCGCTCGTCTGCGGCGCCTCGCTGGCCGGCGCCGCGTGGGCCTGGTGGGACCGCAAGCGGCAGGATCCCTGGCAGCGGCTGCAGTCGCGCGTGCGGGACCGGCTCGCCGACATCGACGTGCCCGCCGAGCCGCACGAGCCGCCGCGCGCACTCGCCGCGCGCGTGCGCCGGCAGCTCGGCGAGGCGGGCACGGGAGTGGCTGAAGCGCTGGATGAGCTCGATCGGCTGCGGTATGGGCACGGGGCGATCGGCAAGCCCGATCCCGCCTGGTGGCGCGCCTTCGTGCGGGCGCTGCCGTCTTCATAATTCGCCGCATGCCGGGGTCGCCCTGCCTATGTTGTGTTTCGCCATCGGAGTGCGTGCGTTGCTGATGCGCCTGGTCGCGGCCATCGCCTGCGCGCTCGTGCTCGCGTGCGCCGGCACCGACGCGAAGCCGCGCCGCGCCGCGCCTCCGGCGCAGCCGCAGCCGCAGCCGCAGCCGCCGCGCGCAGCCGCGCGCAGCCGCCGTCGCAGCCGCTCATCTACGCCGGCCGCGACGACGTGATGCGCTTTGCCGCCGATGTCGCGCAGCGGCGCGGCCTCGACCGCGACTGGGTGGAGCAGCGGCTCGCGGGCGCCCGCCGGGTGCCGGCCGCGCAACGGCTGATCATGCCGACGGCCACCGGCACGGCGAAGAACTGGGCGGCCTACCGCGCGCGCTTCATCGAGCCGAAGCGCGTGAACGCGGGCGTGCAGTTCTGGCGCGAGCACGAGGCCGATCTCGCGCGGGCCGAGGCGTTGTACGGCGTGCCCGCCTCGATCGTCGTCGGCGTGATCGGCGTCGAGACGTTCTACGGCCGCTTCATGGGCACCTTCCGCACGCTGGACGCGCTCGCCACGCTCGCGTTCGATTTCCCGCCGGGCCGCCGCGACCGCAGCGCATTCTTCCGCGACGAGCTGGAGCAGCTGCTGGTGCTCGGGCAGCGCGGCACGCTGGACGTCGATCAGGTCGTGGGCTCGTACGCCGGCGCCGTCGGCCTGCCGCAGTTCATGCCGAGCAGCCTGAACGCGTATGCGGTCGACTTCGACGGCGACAGCCGCATCGACCTGCACGACAGCCCCTCCGACGCGATCGGCAGCGTGGCCAGCTACCTTGCCAGCTTCGGCTGGCGCCGCGGCATGCCGACCCACTATGCGGCGAACGCGCCGGAAGATCCGTCGAACCTGGCCGTGCTGCTCGCGCCGGACATCGTGCCGATGTTCACCGCCGACGAGCTGCTCCAACTCGGCGCAGTGCTGCCGCAGGAGGCGGCGCGCACGCACGACGGACCGCTGGCGCTGGTCGAGCTGGAGAACGGCGACGCGCCGCGCAGCCATGTGGCGGGGACGGAGAACTTCTACGTCGTGACGCGCTACAACTGGTCGAGCTACTACGCGCTCGCGGTGATCGAGTTGGGCGCGGCGGTGGCGCAGGAACGCTCCCGCTGACCCCCTGTCTCCTTCCCTACTCTCTGTGTCCTCTCAAGAAAGAGATTTCGCAAGTAGTTGATTTGTAGAGCGCTGCCGGCTTTCTTCCCGGAACCCGTCCTGCTGTCCTGTCGCGTCCTCTGTGCCTCGAAGCCTGTGTCCTCTGTGTTGAAAAAGGTGCCCGCATGCGCCGGTCTTGTTTGACACAGAGGACACAGAGGCGACAGAGACCATAGAGCCTATGTCGAGCCCACGGGCAGGGAGAGCCAGCCGGGTTCAGTGCCGTTTGAAGTACTGGATCTCGCGTTCGTGCTTCTCGGCCAGCTCGCGTGACGCGAACATGCCGAGGTTGCGGCGCTTGCCGGTCTTGGGGTCGGGTTTGCGAGAGTACAGGCGGTACTACCCTCAGCCCGGCTCTCTCCCGTGAACGGGAGAGGGAGCCAGCAAGCGCTTGGCTAGCTCAACACGATCCTGCCGCCGTCCTGGACGCGCTCGACGCAGCGGCGGCCCATCAGCTGCGACGGCGTGAAGTAGCCGCCCATGCTGCCGCCCTCGAGTACATGGCGGACGGCCATCAGCGCAGTCGCAGCTGTCAAGGTGTAGCCGTTCATCGTCTCCAGCGTCGCACGCCGGACCTCGCCGGCGACGTTGCGGGCCTCGCCCCACACCATCGCTCGTTCCTTCAGGCGCTGCGCCGTCGTCGGCCCCGCCGCGACCTTGCGCAGCAGCGCATGCGCCCACCGTCGGGCCGGCGCATTGGCGAAGGCGTGACGCAGCGGCAGCAGCGCACGAATCGCGCGTGCACTCGCCGAACGGGCCGGCACGTGGACCTCGATGTCTGGAATGCCGGTCGAGAAGTACGCTGTCGCCACGTCACCCCACGGAATGACGAAGGTCGGTTCCGGTCCGCGTCCGAAGTCGGCGGTGCGGCTGCGCTCACCGAAGGGAACGTCGACGATGCGGCCGCCAAGCCGCACGCGAGCGCAGCCGCGAAAGACGGCCTCCATCGACGTGACGGTGGTCCCGGCGCTGAGGCGATCCACGCCACTGAAGCCGAGCATGAGCGCGGTCGCGTCGGGCAAGGCTTCCTTCAGGCAGGCAGCGACGCAATCGGTGGGCACCACGTCGAATCCCACTCCGGGACACAGCACGACGCCCGCGGCTTGCGCCGCGGCGTGCTGCGCATGGGCCTCGACGAAGACGTCGATCTCGCCGGTGATGTCGAGGTAGTGCGTGCCCGACGCCAGGCAGGCCGCGCGCATCGGCGCCGAGGTCGCCGAGAACGGGCCGGCACAGTGCAGGACGACCGCGAAGTCGTGCAGTGCGGCGGCCAGCGCACCGGTGTCGTCGAGGCCGACGGCGAGATGCGGCCATCCGCGCGCCTCGGCCAGCGCCCTCAGGCGAACTTCGTCGCGCCCGCCGAGCGTCGGAGCGAGGCCACCCTGGCGGGCGCACTCGTCCGAGACGAGCCGACCCGTGTACCCGGACGCGCCGTACAGCAGCCACCGCTTTTCACGCATATCGCCAAGCATGGCTGGCGCCGCTGCTATATGTCAAATGCATATAAGGAACCTTCGAAATCTTCTCGCACTCCGCGCCACGCGCGGCTACCGTGGGCGGCGGTGCACGGGATTTCGTCCACCCGCTCTTTCCACGATCCTGCAGGAGACAAGCATGAACACCCCTGGAACGGTCGACAACGGCGTCAACGTGACCGCGCTGTTTGGCGCGCAGGAGGCGCTGAAACAGGCTCCGGAGGCCGCGCAGTTCAAGTGGCGCGCGACCGTCAAGTGGCTCAAGGGCACGCACAGCCGCTCGACCATCGAGACCTTCTACGGGCTCGGCGAAGAGCAAAAGCACAAGCAACCCTACACGTTCGAGGCCGATCACCCCGAGGTGTTCGCGGCAGAGGACCAGGCCGCAACGCCGGTCGAGATGGTGCTCGCCAGCCTTGCGAGCTGCCTCACCGCCGGCGTCGCCGCGGTGGCCCAGGCGCGCCAGGTGCAGTTGCGTTCGGTGTCGGCCACGCTGGAGGCCGGCATGGACATCCGCGGCATCCTGGGCATGGACGAAGACGTGCGCAACGGCTTCGACGGCATCAAGGTGACCTACAAGATCGACGCCGATGCTTCTCCCGAGGACATCAAGGCGATCGTCGCGCAGTCGCAGAAACGCTCGGCCGTCTACGACATCCTCACCAACCCGACCAACGTCTCGGTCGAAGTTGCCTGACGGGGTCACCGCGCGCAAGCTGCGCGGCTGATGCGCACGACGTGCGTCGTCATCGGGGCCGGCCAGGCCGGCCTCGCGATGAGCTGGTGGCTCGCGCACCGTGGCATCGACCATGTCGTGCTCGAGCGCGGCGACGTGGCGAACACCTGGCGCACCGAGCGCTGGGATTCGCTCACGCTCCTGACGCCGAACTGGCAGAGCCGCCTGCCCGGCTTCGGCTACGAAGGCGACCGCCCGGACGCCTTCCGCACTTGCGACGAGACGATCGCGTTCCTGGACGCGTACGCGCGCCGCGTCGCGCCGCCGCTGCGCCGCAACTGCCCGGTGACGGCGGTGCGCGCGAGCGGCGACGGTTACGAGGTGGAGTCCGGCGACGGCACGTGGCAATGCCGCACGGTGGTGATCGCCACCGGCGCGTTCAACGTGCCGCAGGTGCCAACGCTTGCCAGTGCGCTGTCCGCTGGCCTTCTGCAGATCACGCCCTCCCGGTATCGGACTCCGGCTGACCTTCCCGACGGCGGCGTGCTGGTCGTGGGCGCGGCCGCCACGGGCGCACAACTCGCAGACGAGATCAGGCGCTCGGGCCGCGACGTCACGCTGGCCGTCGGCGAGCATGTCCGCGCGCCGCGCACCTATCGAGGCCGCGACATCCTGTGGTGGATGGACGCCACGGGCATGAATGACGAGTTGTACGACCACGTGGAGAACCTCAACCGGGCGCGCAACCTGCCGGCGTTCCAGATTGCCGGCTATCCCGACCGGCGCGACATCGACCTCAACGCGCTGCGCGCGATCGGCGTGCGCATCGTCGCTCGCGTGGCCGGCGTCCGCGACGACACCTTGCAGCTCTCGGGTTCGCTGCGCAACCTGTGCGAGCTGGCCGACCTCAAGCTGAACCGGCTGCTGAAGATGTTCGACGAGTGGGCGTCGGCGCACGATCTTGACGGCGAGCTGGATCCGGTGCACCGCCCCGAGCCGACGCGCGTCGATGCGACACCGCCGCTTGGGCTGGCGCTCGCCAAAAGCGGCATCCGCACGATTGTCTGGGCGACCGGGTTCCGCGCGGAGTACCCGTGGCTGCAGGTGCCCGTGCTCGATCGCAAGGGCCGCGTCGTGCACGAGGGCGGCGTCGTCACGGGCGCGCCCGGGCTCTACGTGCTCGGCCTGCCGTTCCTGCGGCGCCGGAAGTCGACGCTGATCGACGGCGTGGGCGACGATGCGCGCGACTTGAGCGCTCACCTCTGCGCTTACGTCGGCGCTCGCGAAGAGAAAGAAACACTCATGTGACGTGCGGGAAGGAGTGATCGATGCCGGCAGCCTCCGACGGAATGGTGCTGTCCTTCGCGGCCGCCGACATCGGCCTGCTGCGCATGGTCTGCGTGCTGCCCGATGCGACGGCGCTGCTCGACCGCTACGGCAGCGACCCCGCCTTTCCCGATGCGTTGCGGCGCCGGTTCGAACGGAACCCGGAAGCGACCTCGAACCTGGTGCGGTCCTGGGAACGCCTGTTCGCCGTGCCGGGCGGCCCGTCGGGCATCGACGACCTCGAGGGCCCGGGCCGGTATCTGCACCTGTTCGCCGCGCTCGGCGTGCTCGACGGGCTGCTGCGCCAGGAGCCGGAGCCCGAGCGGCTCGAACTCACGCTGCATCGCCCGTCCGCCGGCCGGCGCGAAGTGCAGGTGCACGCCGACGAACCGGCGCTGGTGCTCACGCCCGGCTCGATCGTCTCGATGATCCTGACGCGCGCCGCCTCGACGCCGGCGATCTGGGCCCTCACGGCCGTGGCCAGACCGCTGCTCGGCCAGGCGGTCGACCACCTGCTCGGCGCGCGCGAGGCGGTGCTGGATGAGTTGCGCCGACGCCAGGTCGATGCACAACACGCACCCTCTCTGCAGGACCTGCAGACGATCGAACCGAAGCGCGCCAGGCGCCGCGCGATCGTGTTCGTGCACGGCCTCTTCTCGACCGACCTGGGCACTTTCGACCGCCTCGTGGCCAGGCTGCGCACGGAACGAGCGCTCGACGACGTCGAGATGATCGGCTACCCGCACAACCCGCTCGAACCGATCGACGACACGGCGCGCGGCCTTGCGGACCTGCTCATCGCGCGGCTGGCCGATCACTGCCATGCGATCGCGTTCGTGGCACATCACCGCGGCGGCCTCGTCGTGCGCGCGGCGACACGCCACTGGCACTCGCAGCGGGGCTCGGCCGCATCCGGAGCGAAGTGGCCGCGACTGCTGGGCTGCGTCAGCTTCGGCACGCCGCACGCCGGCATCCCGGGCGCCGACAACGCGCCGCGCACGCTCGGCGCGATCGCACGCCTCGCGGCGCCGGACGCCTTCGGCGTCGCACCGCGTGGCTTCATGAGCGTCTCGGACCTGCTGCGGCTGCGCACCGCGATGGGCGATGCCGACCTCGGCCTGGCCGACCTGCTGCCCGCGCCGCAGCAGCTGCCGTATGCCGGGCCTCGGCGCTGGCTGGTCGATCTCGAGCAGCACGAAGCGGCTGCCTGGCGCGCCGACCCGTCGAGCCGGCTGCGCATCCATGCCATCGGCGGCGATGCGCCCTCCGCGCCGATCTGGCAGCTGCTGCGTCCGCCGGGCGAGGCGCCGGACGACTGGCTGGTGCCGACCGCATCGTCCGCGCCTCGCGAAGCCGCCGCGGTCGACAGCGTGCTCGAGAGCGAGGCGGACCATCGCCACTACTTCGTCGAACGCAAGGGTGTCGACGATGCCGCGGCGCGGCTGGCCGGCTGGTTCGAGGCCGAGCATCGGGAGCGGATCGACGCCATCGAGAAGGCCGCGCGCGAAGGCCTGAAGGCGCCGCTGCCCATGACCAGGACCCCGCCCGCGCGCTTCCGGCGTCCTCGGTGAGCGCAACTCGGGCTTCGAAGCGGCTGCGGGTAGCTCAGAGACACCGCAGCGACGGATCACGCACATAGCGCAGGTAGGAGCGCTCCTTGCGGACGCCGCCTTGGTCCGCGAACACGCGCTCTGCCTCCTCATCCGAGATGAAGGGCAGCACCACCGTGTCATCTCCCGGGTGCCAGTTCGCCGGCGTGGCCACGCGAGGATGCTTCGCCGAGAGCTGCAGGGCGTCCAGGACGCGCAGGATCTCATTGAAGTTGCGGCCGACGTAGGCCGGGTAGGAGAGGATCAACTCGACTCGCTTCGACGGCGAGACAATGAACACGTTGCGCACGGTCATGCTCTCACCAACGCTGGACCCGTCGCGGAATGTGGTGGGGTCGAGCATGCCGAAGAGCATCGACACCCGACGATCCTTGTCCGCAATGATCGGGAAGTTCACGCTGGTGTGCTGCGTCTCGTTGATGTCCGCGATCCAGCGCTTGTGGTCGTCAGCGCTGTCGACGCTCAGACCGATGACCTTCGTGCCGCGCCTGCTCCACTCGTCCCCGAGCTTGGCCGTGATCCCGAACTCGGTGGTGCACACCGGCCTGAAATCCGCCGGGTGCGAGAAGAACACGCACCATGAGTCGCCGATGAACGTGTGGAACGTGATCGGCCCCATGCTGGTCTCGGCGGTGAAGTCGGGGACGCTGTCACCGATGCGGATGTAGCCCTGCTTCCTGAGCTGCTCCTGCGTTTTGGTGAAGACGCCGTCCGGTCCCAGATAGTTGAACTCGAACACCCGGTGCCCGACCTCGTCGATGTCCGGCAGCAGGGTCTCGTACTCGTGGTCGAGCAGCTTCACGGTGCGCTTCTTCACCGCGCCGGCGAACGCAAACGTGCCGTCCGACCGCCGGATCAGCGGCAGGTCGAAACGGAACGAACTGTTGTCCAGGAAGTCCTGCTCCGAAGCGGTGCTCACCCGCTGCAGGATCTTGTTCCGATGGGGGAAGCGGCCGAAACGCATGATGACCGCGACGTGTCGGTGGAAGATTTCGTGGAAGACATTCAGCGGGTCATCCGGCGCCAGCTCTTCGATCGCCCGCCCCCACTCGTCCATGCACAAGAGCTGGTCCTCCAGTGCCTCGGAGTGGGTCAGCGCCAAGCAGAGGAAGACCCGCTCGATCGGGCGCAGGCGTTCGCTGATGCCGACGCGCAGCCCTCGCCTGACCAGGCACTGACAGCGTGCGTCACTGGCATACATCTGGGGCGTGTCGCGGTACATGTTGCGGTTGAACTGGTCGAGCATGATCACCAGTGCCACCAACAGGCGCGGGTGCTCGACATTGAACGCCCAGTGGTCGTACTGCCCGCTGGATGCCAGGGCCACGTCCGCGCCGAACCGGTTCAAGATGTCCAGGTCCGTCTGCTCGGATTTGCCGAACCACAGGTTCAGGCACTCTTCGATGTTCGGGCGCAGCATGTATTGCAGCACTTGTTCAGCCTTGTCGATCTCCCCAGTCGCGATCTGGACGCGGTCGATCTCAAGCAACATGCGCAGTTCATGTCCAAGGGCCTTCAAGTCAGCTCCGGACAGCGCGTCGCGCTCTTCCAGGCCCGCGAGGATCACGTGCAGGCTCTGCTGGATGCGGCGGCCCAGCACTTCGGCTGGTGCGATGGAGAGCAGATTGTTTACCTCGCGAAGCCTCCTGACGAGGCTCTTCATGTAGAGGATCGCCCGTTGTGGCTCGTTCTGCATCAATGGAATGAAGTCGTCATAAGCAATCGCGACGCATTCGACATTGGTCGCCGCCTTGACCGTGGCCGAGCGCGGGCCGGGCTCGATCAGGCACAGTTCACCGAATACTTCGCCCGCGTTCAGCGTCCCGATGGTCTGGGCCTTCGCCTCCGTGCCGACGCTGACATCGACCGAGCCCGAGACGATGAGGAAAGCGGTGTTGCCGTCTTCACCCTCGGAAATGATCGTTTCCCCAGCCCTGAACTTGACGGTCCGCATTGATGTCCCCTCGTCCACCGTTGTCAGCGGCATGATAGGTGAGCAGGCTGCGCAGCCGACCTTGACTCACCCTTGGCCGTGTCGTCGAGCGCCCGTTCCCGCCGCCGGGTGGCGCCGTGCGCGGCGCTTGCGCCGGCCTCGGCCGCGACCGGCCAAAGCCCGATCCTGCATCCGCCGAACGAGCCGCCGAACGGGGTCGGCCGCGTCTGACTTCACGCCCTATCCGGCACTCGCGGAAGCGCTTCTCACGCGGCTGAGCGGCAACCGGCTGCGCCGACCGGTGTTCCTCGACGTCATCGCGTTCAACTACGAGCACACCCCCGATGTGCCCTCACCGCGGGCGCTCGAGCAGGTGCGAGTCGGCGTGCTGGAGGCGGCCGTTCTGGAAGGGTCGAACACCCGGCATGGGGAGCGAGTCGCGAGCTTTGCCGATCTGCTCGCGGTCGACGTCAGCGACGACACCCACACGCGCGTCCGCATGGATCCAGCCGGCGAGGTCTGGCGGATGGGACGAGTGTGGCACGCAGACCCGAAGTAGCCACGCACCTGCTCCCGAGTCGCGCACGCGCCCCTCACCCCGGCCAATTCGACTTGCTGTTCAGCCAGGCCGCAATCGCCGCCGCACTGCGGAAGTCGTCGCAAGCGCGGGCCGGAACGGTGGGATAGCGCTGGTTCCACATGCGTGCCAGTGCCTGGCCGGGACCGACCTCCAGCACGCAGGTCACTTGTCTGGCTGCGACGTTTTCCATGCATTCGTCCCAGCGAACGGTGCGGTCGATCTGGGCCGCGAGCGCAATGCGCGCAGACGCTGCGTCCATGATGCGGTCGCCGGCATTGCTGAACAGCACGGTCTTCGGTGCATCGAAGGGGACATTCGTCAATGTCCGCGAGAAGCTCTCTGCCGCCTCTCGCATCAACGGCGTGTGCGATGCGACATTGATCCGCAACCGCGTGCACTGCGCACCGTCGAGCGTAGCCATGCGTTCGGCCGCATCCAACGCCGCGTGCGAACCGCCGAGGATCACGCTCTCGATGCCGTTGCGGATGGCAATCGCCAAGCCGGTTGCGAGGCGCAATTGTTCAAGCCTGGTCTCGCGAAGGCCGCTGACCGCCAGCAGGCCACCGGGGGCCTGCGCAGCGCATCGATCCATCGCCTGGGCTCGCGCCGCTGCGAGCGCCGCAGCCGTTTCGGGCTCGATCACGCCAGCCGCGCTGAATGCCGCCAGTTCGCCAACGCTGTAGCCGGCCACCGCGGCGGGCGATGCGACTTTGGGTGCCAGCTGATTCCAGGCGGCCAGCGCAAGGCCCGTCAGCAGCGTCTGCGCGTTGTCGTTGCGCTGGGCCCAGGCTGGGTTTGCGAGGGCACCGCGCCAGTCGTCGACGCCGAGGCGCGCACAGGTATCGCGCACGAGTGCGTCGTCGGCCAACCACGGCAGCATGTCGGGATGCTGCGTGCCTTGGCCAGAGAAGAGCAACGCGAAGCTCATGAGCTCGCGCAGACGCGCGTGATCCAGCAGGCCGCCGAGAGCATGTCTGCCGCACCGCCGGGGGACAGGCGCTGCGCCACGAACTCGCCGGCAATGGTGTGTGCCTTGCGAAGCCCTTCGGGACCGGCTGCGCCACCTTCCGCCAGGAACTGCCGCGCACGCCGCTGGGCATGACGCAATCCGGCAAGGCCGCCGCGATGAGCGAGATTGCTGTCATCCAGGACGGCCATGATGTGGAACAAGGTGTCGAGCCGCGCTTGCTGAGGCGTCAGGCCGCGGGCAAGCGCCGACGTCAGCGCGGGGATGGCCGTCTCGAACAGCACCGGGAAAGCCAGCGCCGCCTCTTCGGACGCGCTGCGCAGCCCATGGCGTCGTGCAGCGATGCCGCCCGGCAGCGTGGGCGCGCGCTGGCTGCGTCGGGCGAGCGCATCGCCCCAGTTTCGGCGCAACGCCTCGCGCAGCTGGGCGGGGTTCTCCACGCAGCGGTGCTCGCGCGTGACCGCACCCGCCGAGGCACACAGCAGGCCCAGCATGAAGATCGCACCCCGATGGGTGTTGACGCCGCCGGTGGCGGCGAGCATGCGCGCCTCCGCATCGATGCCCAATCGCTCCAGCACGGCGAAATCAGCCCCGTCGAAACCTGCTTCGGCGATCTGGCCGAAGTAGTGCCGCAGCGAGAGAAGGCTGCGCATGAAGGTGCGCGCGTCCATGTCGTCATGGCTGCCGCAGTCGATCAAGGTCACCAAGCCGGGCTTGGGCGACAGCGACAGCTCGTCGTACAGCGCGAGCATGGCAGCGCGTCCGATCGCCGCGGGCGTGAGCCCCGGGCTGGCTTGGACGCGCAACGCAGAGCTGTTCATGCGGAAGCCTCCGCCACCTCGCGGCGCTCACACCATGTGGCATCGCGCTGCAGGGTCGCACCGTGCAATCGCTTGACCAACACCGCGCGCGCACGCCCGCTGCGCCACTCGATCCATTCGCGCCAGGCCACCGCCGCGCCATCGTTGAAGATGAGTTCGCCGTCCAGCCTGGGTCGGGCCGCGTCGAATGACTGCAGTGCGTGCGTCACGGCGTCCGCATGCGCTGCTCCGTGGACGGCGACCGACAGGTCCAGGTCTGAGCCGGGCCGCATGTGGTCGAGACCGCTGATCGCTTGCCACCCATAGCTGCCGAACACGCGCGCTGCCGCATGGCATGCGTCGAGCCGGTCGATCAGCTGGCGCATCGGGCACTGCGCCGACGACGGCAGCATGGGTTGCACCTCGGCAAGGCGCGGGAACTCGCCGAGGCAAAGCACCGCAGCGCGCGACACCTGCAGCGCCAGCCGGCGCCTGTCCCAACGCGCCGGTGCCGGCAAGCCAAGTGCGATCAATCCACGGGCAGCAGCATCGCCCGGCTGACGCGTCACGACCACCGGCAGCCGATGGTTCGCCCAATGGGTCAGGCAGTCGCGCGCTTGCGGATCCCAAGGCTCGGCCAGGATGGTGGCCCAACCGGCTTCCGAGAGCCGGGCGAGTTGGTGACGGCGCAGCGCGTTCATGGCATTTGCGCGAGGTTTCAGGCAGCGTCCAGCACGCGCTGCACGACGGCGGCTGCAAGCCGGCGGCCGCCCCGTTCGGCGCCGTCGCGAGCGCGCCGGTCTTCGGTCGTTGTCTGCTTCAGCGCATGCGCAGTGCGGCCTGCAGGTCGCCCTCCCAAAGCGCACGCACACCCCCCATCGCCACGTAGTTCTGAACGCCCGGCGCAAACACCGGGTTGGATTGCGACAGCGCCGTGAGCCTGTCCTCGGGCAGCTTGGTCACGCGCGCCATCGCGGGGATGCGCATGACCCGGATCTCGGCCTCCGGCAACGCGTAGCAGGCATCGGCGATCAGCCCCGAAGTGATGAAGCCGCCGGACAAGGCCTGGTCGTACACGAGCGCGATCACCCGGTGGCCGCGGCGTCGCGCCAGGTCGATGCTGGCACCGAGGTGTGCCATCGCGCGATTGATGCCCAGCAGCTCATCGCGTCGGCGCAACTGCTGCCCTTGCGTGTCGATCAACAGCAGGATGGGCCGGCCCGGATGCCGCGCAACCGTGTCAAGGACGACGCGCGCCTGTGCGAGCGCCAGCTGGACGCCGATCGGCGCATGGTTCGTTGTGCCGATCACGGTGATCGGCTCGCCTTCGAACATCACTTCGCCTTGAAGGAAGTCGCCGGCCGCACGGATGCCGTGGGAGGGGCCGAACAGCTGGGTGACAAGAGAATTCCACTGCATGTCCGATGCTCCTCAGTTGATCGGGCGCATGGCGCGGACGGCGTCCACCCCCAACTCCGGCACACGCTGCGCATCGACGATGCCGAGTGCGCTCCACAGCAGCGTGGCTTCGTCGTTGCCCGGCGTTGTCGGCCGGCAGGGCGTGCAGGCGCGCAGCGAGCAGTGCGTGCTCCGCCTCCAGCGCCGCCGGGGTCAGCGGCTTCGACGCACCGAGTGCCGCAATGGCCGCCGCGCGAAACGCGGCGACGTCGTCCTCGACCAGCGCGTCGCAATCGCCCGTCAGCCAGCGATGCTTGCCGCCGGTCGTGCGCCAGACCAGCGCGCGGTCGCGCGAATCGAATTCCTCGACCCCATGCGAGGCCTCGATCACTTCGGGCCCGGACATGGCCAGCCGCCCCATGTCGCTCATCACGATGTGATCCGCGCAACGCGCGACGATGCCCATGCCGCCGAAGCAGCCGTTGGCCCCGCCGATCAGCACGATGACCGGGACGCCGGCCGCGCGCACGTCCAGCAGTGCACGCATCACTTCCGACACTGCGATCAACCCTGCGTTGGCCTCATGCAGACGCACGCCGCCTGATTCGGCCAGCAGCAACACGGCGGCCGGCCGATCGCGCAGCGCACGCTGCAGCAGGCCGACCAACTTGGCGCCGTGGACCTCGCCGACGCCGCCACCCATGAACTCGCCCTCCTGCGCAGCGACGAACACCGTGTGGCCATCGAGCGTGGCGCGGCCGATGGCCACGCCGTCGTCGAAGGCCGAGGGCACGCCGAGCTGCGCAAGGTGCGGGCTGGTGACTCGCTCGGCCGGCGGCAGCCATTCGTGGAACGATGCCGGCGTCCAGCAGCAGCGCCAGCCGCTCGCGGGCCGAGCATTCGGCAAAGCTGATCATGGTTGCACTCCGGTGATCTCGGCCACTGCCTGGTCGAGCCGCAGGCTCACCACCGCGGGCGTGGCGCCCATGTCGTTGATCGAGATGCGCACGCCGGCCAGCGGATGGCGCGCGTGGAAGTCGGTCATCACGGCCTGCCAGATCGACCCGAAGCCGCGTGCCGATGTCTCGACGCGCACCGCGCAATCCGTGCCGGCCGTGGCCTCGAGCATCACCTCGAGGTTGCCCGAGCCGACCACACCGACCAACACCGGCGCGAAGGCGCCCGCCGGGTGGCCGCCGGAGAACGAGAAGTTCAGGGTCTCGAGCCCTGCGGGAACGTCGCTCATGGTCGGATCTCCTGCTACCAGTTTCTGAAGCGCTTGGGCGGCTGGTACAGCCCGCCCGAGGCATTCACCAGATCGCGCATGGTGCGCGCCGCCAGCAGGTTTCGCGTGGCCAGGCGCGGGTCGATGCCGAGATCCTGCGGTCGACGGATCACGCCACGGTCGCGCAGGTTCTCGACCGCGCGCTTGTCGCGCGCCAGGCCCACGGCGGTGTAGCCGGCCACGCCGCGGATGGCCTGCTCGCGCTCGGCGTCGCTGCGGCACATGAGCAGGTTGGCGATGCCTTCCTCGGTCAGGATGTGCGAGACGTCGTCGCCGTAGATCATGATCGGCGGCAGATCCATGCCGGACTGCTCCTGCAGCGTCCAGGCATCGAGCCGATCGACGAAGGCCGGCTGCATGTGCTCGCGGAAGGTCTCGACCATCTGCACCACGAGCTTCTGCCCGCGCGGCGTGCCGGCGGCGCCGCTGCGCCCGGCACGCGCCTCGCGGCCGGCCTTCAGCCATGCGGGGCTGGCAGTGGCGCCGGCCGCGCGCATCGGCACCCATGTTGGGCGCGCCGCCGAAGCCGGCGATGCGGCCGAGCGTGGCGGTGGAGCTGTTGCCGTCGAGGTCGATCTGCAGGGTCGAGCCGATGAACATGTCGCAGGCGTAGTGGCCGGCCGCCTGGCAGAAGGCGCGGTTGCTGCGCAGGTTGCCGTCCGGCCCGGTGAAGAAGACGTCGGAGCGCGCGCGGATGTAGTCCTCCATGCCCAGCTCGGAGCCGAAGGAGTGCACCGATTCGACCCAGCCCGCCTCGATCGCCGGGATCAGCGCCGGGTGCGGGTTCAACGCCCAGTGCTTGCCGATCTTGCCCTTCAGGCCGAGCGATTCGCCGTAGGTCGGCAGCAGCAGCTCGATGGCCGCGGTGTCGAAGCCGATGCCATGGTTCAGGCGCTGCACGCCGTACTCGGCGTAGATGCCCTTGATCGCCATCATCGCCATCAGCACCTGGATCTCGCTGATCTGCGCGGGGTCGCGCGTGAACAGCGGTTCGATGAAGTTGGGGCGCGGCGCCTTCACCACGAAGCTGACCCAGTCGGCCGGGATGTCGATGCGCGGCAGCGTGGTCGTCTTGCCGTCGACCCATCTCGTTGACCTGCGCGATCACGATGCCGCCCGAAAAAGCCGTGGCCTCGACGATGGCCGGCGTGTCTTCGGTGTTGGGGCCGGTGTAGAGGTTGCCCTGCGCATCGGCCGCCTGCGCGGCGACCAGCGCCACCTTGGGCGTGAGGTCGACGAAGTAGCGCGCGAACAGTTCGAGGTAGGTGTGGATCGCACCGATCTCGATGCGGCCGCCCGACACCAGCTTGGCCAGGCGCGCGCCCTGCGGCCCCGAGAAGCTGAAGTCGAGCCGCGACGGCGATGCCGTTCTCGAAGAGGTCCAGATGCTCGGGCAGGGCCAGCACCGACTGCACCATGTGCAGGCCGTGGACGCGCTGCGGATCGACCTGCACCAGCGCCTTGGCCAGGAAGTCGGCCTGCTTCTGGTTGTTGCCTTCGAGGCAGACGCGGTCGCCGGGCGCGATCACCGCTTCGAGCAAGGTGCCGATGGCTTCGCGCATCGACGCGCTTGCCGGTGAGCCGCGCGCCGAGTGCGTCGGTCGCGCGCGCCAGCCGGGCGGCGCGGTCCTCGGCCTTGGAGTTCCAGTGTCTGGTGTTCATGGGTTCGATGCTTTGAGTGGAGTCGGTCGAAGGCAAGGCGCCGCTTCACAGCACCACGAAGAGCAGCCACACCACCACGGGCGCCACCACGCGTCACGATGGCGCCATACACCATCAGCTGCCGGAAGAACACGTCGCGGTCGACGCCCTTGGCGTTGGCGAGCACCAGCGCACCGTTCGTCGAGAACGGGCTGACGTCGACGATGGTCGAAGACACCGCCATGGCCGCGATGAAGCCGATCGCGCTGACGCCGGTGTCGCCCTGCAGGAAAGGCACGGCCAGCGGAATCAGCGAGCCGAGCACCGCGGTCGACGAGGCGAAGGCCGACACCACGGCGCCGACGAAGCACAGCAGCAGCGCGGCCATCATGCGGCGAGGTGAGCCCCGCCACGCTGTGGCCCGACGAAATCGATCGTGCCCATCTTGTCCATCACGCCGACATAGGTGCTGACGCCGACGATCAGCATGATCTCCGGCCACGACACCTGCCCCAGCGCGCGCTTCTGCAGGTTGGGCGCCATCAGCGTCAGCAGCAGGCCGATGGAGATCGAGACGAAGCCGATGTCCTGCTTGAAGAAGAGCGTCAGCACGGCCAGTGCGAGCAGGCCGACCACGGTGGCGACCTGATAGGTGCGCGAGCCCTTGTCGGCGGGCGCCGCGGGTGCGGCGTCCATGAGGGAATCGCCGTCCGGCTGTCGCGGTGCGGCGCTCCTCCGCGAACGATTCGCCTTCGGCGTCGCCGTACACCTGGGCACCGCCCTGGCCGTGCGCGACGCGCCGCACGGCCGGCATCGCGCCGCTGGCGTCGGCCTTCTGGCGCAGCAGCTTCATGCCGCCCAACAGGAAGAACAGCAGCAGCGACACCGCCAGGTTGACGCCCAGGCTTGCCAGCATGGTCGTCAGCTCGCTGAGCGGCAGGCCCGGCCTTGGCGACGATCTTGTTGGTGATGCCGCCGTAGATGCTGATCGGCGAGAAGCCGCCGCCCTGCGCGCCATGCACGACCATCAGGCCCATCAGCAGCGGATTGATGCCGTACTTGGCCGCAAAGCCGAGCGCGATCGGCGCGATGATGGCCACCGCCGCCGGGCTGACCGCGCCCACCGCCGTGAGCAGCGCGGCGATGAAGAACATGATCCACGGGAATGGCGGCGATGCGCCCGCGCACCGCCCGCACCGCCAGCTTGACGAGCCAGTCGATCGTGCCGTTGTTCTGCGCCAGCGCGAACAGGTAGGTGATGCCGACCAGGGTGAGGAACAGGTCGGCAGGGAAGCCGCCCATGATGGCCTTGGCGTTCATGCCGGCCACCAGCGTGCCGACCAGGAAGGCGCCGACGAAGGCGATCACGCCCATGTTGATCGGCAGCACGGTGGCGAGCACGAACATGCCGACCAGCGTGTAGATGGAAATCCAGTGAGCACTCATCGATCTGTCTCCGGGGGTTTTGGGTTCGCCGCGCAAGGCTTGTGCGTCTGGGTGCGAATGTACGCACCCCGTCCGGGACGATCAATGAAGCGGCCGGCGCCGACCTTTACGCCACCTGAAACGATCGAGGGTTAACCCGAGTCGTGAATTCGCGCGCTCAGCCGAGTTCGGCTCGCGCCAGGCGGCAGACCGCCAGCAGCGCCAGCAGGTTCGGGATCGCGCTCGCGTGTGCGCAGGAAATTGCAGCCCGATGGTCTGGCGCATCAGGTACCTGGGCTGCAGCGGAATGAACTGGACCTTTTGCGGCATCACGCTGCGCACGCGACCTGGCAGCAGCGTGCAGCCGACGCCGCCGCTGACCAGGTTCATCAGCGAGAAGATGTCGCCGGTCTTCATGACGACGTTCGGCGTGAAGCCGGCAATGCGAAACGATTCCATGAATCCGCTGTAGGTGACGAAGCCTTCGCTCAAAGTGACGAAGCGCTCCTCGGCGCAGGCGGCCAGGTCGATCTGCTCCAGTGCTGCGTAGCGTGAGCCGACGGGGGCGGCGAAGTAGATGTCGTCCTCGAAGAGTGGTTCCGACTCGACGTCGGATGCGCCCTCGGGCGTGCCCATCAACGCCGCATCGATGGCACCGTCGCGCAGCTTCTGCAGCAGGTCGGCATTGGAGCCGAGCACGAGTTCGGTCTGCATGCTCCGGCTTGCGCAACTTCATGCCCATGACGAGTGCCGGAACCGTGTGGTGGGTCAGCGAATAGAGCGAGCCGATGCGGATGCGATCGGCTGAGTAGCCGGCGACCTCGCGCGTGGAACGGATGCCCTCGGACATGTGCGCAGAACCTCGCGCGCGACCTCCGCGAGCGCATGCGCGGCATCGTTGGGATGCAGGTTGCGGCCCTTCGTGCCGGAACAACGCGCAGCGCAGGCCTGTCTCCAGCGAATGCAATGCCCGATGCACGCTGACGGCGCTGATGTCGAGCTTGTCGGCCGCGCGCGCGAGATTGCCGGTCTCCATGAAGGCCAGGAGAATCTCGAGCCTGCGGAAGGTGATCTCTTCGTCGACGCGGACGGACATGGCGACCTCCCGTGCACAGGGCTGCATCGTATGCCCCGCCTCCAGGCGCAGGCACATGGTTCGCCACGGGTTCGCCACGAATTGCACCGCCGTGTTCGCGGCCTACGTTGGCGACAATCGACTCTTCCGGGGCCATCACCGATGAAACGACTTGCTTGCCTGCTCGGCTCGGCGCTTCTGCCGCTCGTTCTCGGCGCAGGGGCGCATGCGCAGACCCCGACAGCAAAGCCTTCGGCGCAGGCGGCGTCTGCTCCGGCAGCCGCGGGCAAGGCCGATGAGCGAGGCCTCGACTTGGCGACGAAGGCCGGGAAGGGCGATTTCGACGCCATGCTGCAACGCCGGTCCATCCGGTTCTACGTGCCTTACAGCCGCTCCCTGTACTTCATCGACAAGGGCCGCGAGCGCGGCATCTCTGCCGACCTGATCCGGGAATTCGAGCGCTGGGTGAACAAGAAATACGCGGCACGGCTCGGCAAGCGCCCGCTGACCGCGTTCGTCGTCGTCGCCACGCGCGACAAGATGCGGGCAGACCTTCACGAAGGGCGCGCCGATGTCGCGGTCGGCAACATCAAGGTCCTCCCCGAGTTGCTGAAAGACGTCGACTTCGTGGCCCCCGACGAGAAAGCCGCCAGCGTCGAGATCCTGGTGACCGGCCCGGCCACGCCGCCCATCGCCTCGATCGACGACCTTTCGGGCAAGACCGTGCACCTGCGCGAGGCCTCGAGTCAGGCACTGACCATGAAGGCATTGAACGAGCGCTACAAGCGGGCCGGCAAGCCCGAAGCCAATCTCGTCTACCTGCCGAACGCGCTCGAAGACGAGGACCTGCTCGAGATGCTCGACGCCGGGCTGCTGCAGGCGGTGGTGGTCGACGACTGGAAGGCCAGGATGTGGGCCCAGGTGCTGCCCAAGGTGAAGGTCCACGAGGACATCATGCTGCGGCCGAGGACGAAGCTGGGCTGGGGGATCCGCAAGGGCAGTCCGAAGCTCGCGGCCGAACTGACCGCGTTCTACGCGTACTACGCCAAGCAGACAGGTGGAGTCGCGCGCTGCAGCGCACGTACATGGCTCGCGTCAAGGCGCTGACGAACGCGACAGCCACTGAGGACCAGAAGCGTTTCACGACCCTGATCGACACCTTCGAAAAGTACGGCCAGCAGTACAACTTCGATCCCCTCATGCTGGCTGCACTGGGCTACCAGGAGTCGAAGCTCAACCAGGCAGCCAAGAGCCCCGTGGGCGCCATCGGCGTGATGCAGGTGATGCCCGCGACCGGCGCCGCACTCAAGGTGGGCGACATCCGGCGGGCCGACCCGAACATCCATGCCGGCACCAAGTACATGGACCAGCTGATGACCCGGTACTTCAAGGACGCAAAATTCGACGAACAGAACCGCACGCTGTTCGCCTTCGCAAGCTACAACGCCGGGCCCGGCAACATCTCGAAGATGCGCACGGAGACGCTGAAGCGCGGCCTCGACCCGGACCAGTGGTTCAACAACGTGGAGATCGTCACTGCCGAGAAGATCGGCATCGAGACCACGTCCTACGTGCGGAACATCTTCAAGTACTACGCGGCGTACAAGCTGGTGACGCAGGCGCACGGTGAAGCCGAGCGTGCGAAGCAGCAGTTCCCCGCGGCGAAGAAATAGTCAACGGGGTGTCGACCCGGTGTCCGCCCCGAACTGCTCCAGCATCCAGACCCGAAACGTCGCCATCATGGGGCTCTCCGCCCGATGCGACGGCGTCAGCAGGTAGTACGTGTAGTCGCCCATGTCCAGCGTCTTCCTGAACGGCATCACGAGCTTGCCGTCCTGCAGGTCTCTCTCGACGAGGAACATCTGCGCGATCGCGATGCCCTGGCCCTCGACGGCGGCCGCGTAGGCCATCGCGGAGCTCTCGTACGTCATGCCGGCCCGCGGGTCCACCGCGTCGCGGGCGCCGGCGGCGTCGAGCCACGTCGCCCAGTCGTCCGGCCGCGCGATCGAATGCAGCAGCGTGTGCTGCTTCAGGTCGGCAGGTCGCTTGAGTTTCGGGCCGGCCTTCAGCAGCGCCGGGCTCGCCACGGGCGCCAGGATGTTCGGCACGAGCCGGTAGGTGTTCGTGCCGGGCCAGTGGCCGTCGCCCAGGCGCACGGCTCCGTCGATGTCCTCCTTGCGGAAGTCCACAGGCTCGAGCGAAGCCTTCAGCAGCACCTCGATGTCCGGGTGCCGCGCATGAAAGTCCGACAGCCGCGGAATCAGCCAGCGCATCGCGAAGGTCGTGTAGGCACGCACCTTGAGCTGCTTGCGCTTGCGGCGCCCCTTGAGCCGGCGCGTGGCCTCGCGCAACTCGTCCAGCGCACGAGTGACGGCGCGGTGGTAGTCGCCGCCCTGGCGCGTCAGCACGATCTGCCGGTGGTTGCGCTCGAAGAGCACCACCCCCAGCGACGCTTCCAGGCTCTTGATCTGCCGGCTCACCGCCCCCGCCGTCACGTGGAGCTCGTCGGCGGCGAGCGTGATGCTCATGTGCCGCGCGGCGGCCTCGAAGGCCCGGATGGCGTTGAGCGGCGGCAGTCGATCCATGCCCCGCAGGCTAGTCGCCCGGGGCCGCTCGCCTCAATCATGGATTGCCATGACGCCGGCCTCGTCGCGCGCTCCGTGGACCGCGCCGCAGTCGAGCAACGCCGCGATGTCGCCGTCGGCGTAGCCGGCGTCGCGCAACACCGCCCACGTGTCCTGTCCGCACGACGGCGCGGCGCGGAACGGCTGCGCATTCGCCGCGGCGCTGTCGATCGGGAAGCCCGGCATGCGGATCGCGCCGAGCGTGGGGTGCGGCACCTCGCTGACCATGCCGTTGGCCGCGACCTGCGGATGCGCGACCACGTCGGCGTAGGTCGCCACGGGGGCACACAGGATGTCCGCCTCGCGCAGCCGTGGCAGCCACTCGTCGGTGGTGCGGGTGCGCAAGACCTCGGTGAGCGCCTCCACCATCGCGTCGCGGTTGGCCACGCGCAGCGGCGAAGTGGCGAAGCGCGGGTCCGACAGCAGCTGCGCCAGCCCGAGCAGCCGGCACAGTTTTTCCCAGCGCTGCGGCATGTAGGCCGCGACCATGATCCAGCCATCGGCCGTCTCGAACGCCTGGTTCGGCGCGGCGTACGGCGCCGCGCTGCCCGCAGCGCACGGGCTGCGCGCCGTCGGCCAGGTAGCCCGTGAGCGACGACTGCTGCAGCACCAGCGCGGCATTCAGCAGGTTCACGTCGAGCTGCCCGCCACGGCCATCGCGCGACCGCTGTGCCATTTTGGCCAGCACGCCCACGCACGCCCACGTAGCCGGTCATCACGTCGACGATGGGCGCCTGGACCTTGCACGGCTCGCCGCCCGGCAGCGCCGATCAGGCTCATCAGGCCCGAGTCCGCCTGCACGATGCCGTCGACGCCCGCACGGTCTGCATACGGCCCGACCTGGCCATACGCCGAGATCGAGCAGTAGACGAGCGACGGATGCTCCGCCACCAGCTGCTCGTGGCCCAGCCCGAGCCGCGACATGACCCCGGGCCGCATGCTCTCGACGACGACGTCGGCACCGGCAACGAGGCGCTTCGCGACCGCCAGCCCCCTGCGGCGACTTGAGGTCCAGCGCCGACACCGAGCTTGTTGCGGTTGAAGCCGTGGGAACAGCGCGCTGTCGGCGCCGATCCACGCCGGGCCGAGCCCGCGGCCCAGCTCCCCGTCGCGGCGCTTCGATCTTGATGACCCGCGCCCCCATGTCGGCCAGGAGCATGGTGCAGGTCGGGCCGGCGCCGATCTGCGTGAAGTCGATGACGGTCAATCCGTCCAGGGCATGGCGCAGCATGTCAGTTCTCCAAGGGGCCGTAGCGGCACCCGCGACGTTTGTTCACAGGGCCACCTTGATGCGGTTGTCGGTGATCACCCGCTGCCAGCGCACCATGTCCTTCGCGATGTGCGCCTTCAACTCGTCGGGCGTCGACGGGCGGGTCTCGAAGCCTTGCTGCGTGAGCTGGCTCGTCACCTCGGACGATTTCAACGCGCCGATCAGTGCCGCGTTCAGCTTGTCGACGATCGCCTTCGGCGTCTTCGCGGGCGCCAGCAGGCTGTACCAGAGCTCGGCATCGTAGGAGGGCAATCCGGATTCGGCGAAGGTCGGCAGGTCGGGCATCAGCGCGGTGCGCTTCTGGCCCGCGATCCCCAGCGCGCGGAGCTTGCCCGCATCGACATGCTGGATCGCCGAGGCGAATGTCGCGAACGAGACCTGCACCTGTCCGCCGATGAGGTCGCTGATCGACGGGCCCGTGCCGCGGTAAGGCACATCCAGCATTTCGGTCTTCGCGAGCTTGGCGAACACCTCTCCCGCCATGTGCTGCGGCGTGCCGTTGCCGGGGCTGCTGTAGCTCAGCTTGCCGGGATTCGCCTTGCTGTAGTCGATGAATTCCTTCAGCGTCTTGAAGGGTTCGGCGATGTTCGACACCAGCATGATCGGCACCGAAGCGATGAGCCCGACCGGCTCGAAGTCGCTTTCGATCCTGAACGGCACCTTCATGCCGAGGAACGGATTCATCGTCACCTGGCTCGACGCGATGACCACCGTGTAGCCGTCGGCCGCGGCGCGGGCGACGAAATCGGCGCCCAGGTTGCCGCCGGCCCCGGGCCGGTTGTCGACGACCACGGTCGTGCCGAGGATCTGTCCCATCCGGGGCGCGACGGCGCGCGCGAGGATGTCGTTGCCGCCGCCCGGGGCGAAGGGCACGACGAGCGTGACCGGCTTGGCCGGATAGGGCTGCTGCGCGTGCGCAGCGGTCGCGGCGCTGAGCAGCATCGCGGCGCGGAAGGCAAAAGAGGCAAGTCTCATGTCGTCTCCTGAATGAAGAGTGCTGGAAGGGTTGTGCGTTCAGCGGCCGGCGTAGTTCGGCGGCCGCTTCTCGGCGAAGGCTCGCCGGCCTTCGATGCGGTCTTCGGTGTCGCGCAGCACGCCCCATAAAGCTCCGTCAGCTCCTGCGCATCGGGCTCGCTCAGATGGCCGGTGCGGCGCGACAGCTTCTTGATCGCCTGCACGGCCAGGGGCGCGTTGCCGGCGATCCGCGTGGCGATGGCCATGGCGCGGTCGGGCAGCGCATCGGGCTCGACCATTTCGCTGACCAGGCCGATGCGTGCGGCGCACTCGGCCGTGATGCGCTCGCCGGTGAGCGCCATCTGCATGGCGTGCGCCGAGGGCACGGCCTTCAGCAGCCGGTGCAGGCCGGACACTGCGGGAATGGAGCCGATGGACGCTTCCGGCAGCCCGAACGTCGCCCGCGTCGAGGCGATGCGCAGGTCGCACTGCAGCGCGATCTCCAGGCCCGCGCCCAGGCAGTGGCCGTTCACCGCAGCGATCAGCGGCTTGCAGACGACGAGGTCGGTGAGATCCATGAGCCGGATGTAGAGACCCAGGTCCGCGGATTTCTCCACGGCGTGGAACAGCGCCTGCGCGTAGCTCGCAGGCGATGTCGCGGTGCCTTTCAGATCGGCGCCGGCGCAGAAGGCGCGCGCATCGCCGCCGGTGAGGATGGCGGCACGCAGGTCGTCGCGGTCGCGAACCTCGGCAAGGCGCGCGCGCAGCTCGCGCAACGACGGCACATCGAGCGCGTTGAGCGCGCCCGGACGGTCGATCGTGATGACCGCGACGGCCCCGCAGGTGTCGAATCGGATCGTCATGGCGTGCTCCTCAGACGCTGGGTGACGACAGGCTGCGCCCGCCGCAGACATACAGGGTCTGTCCGGTCACGTACGACGATCGCGGATCCAGGAAGAACGCCACCGCGTTGGCGATGTCGTCGGCCGTGCCGATGCGGCGCACCGGCACCGACGCCTGCAGCTTCGCCTGCACTTCCGGGGCGAAGTTGCGGAACAGCGGCGTGTCCACGATGCCCGGGGCGACGGTGTTGACGGTCACGCCCTTGGCCGCGAACTCGATGGCCAGCGATCTCGTCAGGCTCACCACGCCGCCCTTGGCGGCCGAGTAGTTGGCCTGGCCGAAGCCGCCCAGCCATGCGCGCGACGAGATGTTGACGATGCGGCCGTGTCCGCGTTGCCAGCATCCCGGGCAGCGCCGCGCGGCAGCACAGAAACTGCGAGCGCAGGTTGGTGTCGATGACCAGGTCCCAGTCGTCGTCGGTCATCGACAGGAAGCGCATGTCGCGCACCGCGCCGGCGTTGTTCACGAGATAGTCGACACGGCCGGCGCGCGCGGCGATGTCGGCGAACGCGGCGTTGACCGCCGCCGAGTCGGTGAGGTCGACGGTGAGGCCGATCGCCCTCGCACCGCGGCCTGCGAGGCCGGTGAGGGCCTCGTCGAGCGCGGCGCCGTCGCGGTCGAGCAGCGCCACCGTGAGGCCTCGTTCGCGAGATGCGTGGCGATGCCGAGGCCGATGCCGCGCGCCGCGCCGGTGACCACTGCGACGTGGTCGGGATCGAATTTGCGTGTGTTCATATCAGTGGGGGGGGGGGGGGGGGGTACATCCCAGCAGGTGCACCGAAGACGCAGCGTGGTCGACGCCCGCGATGCCGCCGCCCGTGCACTGCGCAAGGCCGATGCGTGCGTCCGGCACCTGTCGCGCGCCGGCGCGGCCCTGGAGCTGCCACATCAATTCCACGATCTGCGCCACGCCGGTGGCGCCGAGCGGATGGCCCTTCGCCAGCAGCCCGCCACTCGGATTGACCGGCACGCGTCCGCCGAGCCGCGTCGCGCCGGAGTGCAGCAGCGGCACCGCATCGCCGTGCGCGGCCAGGCCCAGGGCCTCGTAGTACAGCAGCTCGGCGATGGTGAACGCATCGTGCAGCTCGACCACGTCGACGTCGTTCGGCCCCAGCGCTGCGCGCTCGTAGGCCTGGCGCGCGGCTCGCGCGGTGATCTCGGCGTCGAGGATGTCGTCGTCGGCCGCCTCGCGCAGCCCCGACACGACCACCGACGAGAGCACCTTCACCGGGCGCTGCTGCGTGGGCTTGCGCGTGCTCAGCACGACCGCCGCGGCGCCGTCGACCTGCGACGGGCAGCACTGCAGCAGCGTCAGCGGGTCGGCGATCATCCGCGAGGCGAGCACCTCCTCGACCGTGGTCTCGGTACGCTGCTGCGCGTATTCGTTCAGCGAGCCGTGGTGGCGGTTCTTCACGGCCACGGCGGCGAGGTCGGCCGGCGTGGCGCCGCGCTCGTGCAGGAAGCGCGTGGCACGCATCGCGTACACGGCCGGCAGCACCATGCCGGCCTTGGCGTACAGGTCGGTCTTGTGATCGTTGCGCTGCAACGGGATGGTGCCGCCGCCGAGCGCCGTGAGCTGCTCGATGCCGAACACGAGCACGGTGTCGTACTGCTGCGCCAGCAAGGCGTGGCGCGCCAGGTGCACGCCGGTGGCGCCGCTTGCGCAGGCGTTCTCGACGTTGTACACGGGGATGCCCGCGAAGCCGAGGTCGCGCACGACGAGCTGGCCGAGGATCATCCCGCCGAGCACGTTGGCGCAATAGATGGCCTGGATGCGATCCGGCGACACGCCGGCGTCGTCGAGTGCGCGCAGGATCGCCCGCTGCGCGAGCTCGGGCGCTCGCACGCCGGTGTGCTTGCCGAACGACGTCATTGCGCCGCCGGTGATGAAGATGTCTTGCATGGGAGTCTTTCGAAGGGGTCAGGCGTCGAGCGCGACGAACACATAGCCGAGCGCATCGTCCGGCTCGGGGCGCAAGCGTTGGCCGATGGCGGGCCGCGCGGCGCCGCGCAGGCGGCCGAAGATGCGCACCGGCCCGGGAAAATCCACATAGCCGAGCGCATGCGGCTCGAGCCCGCTGCGCGCGCCCGGATGAATCACCGTGTAGCTGTAGAGCACTCCGGGTCCATCGACCGGCGCCGCAACGTGGCGCGCGGCGATCGGCGAGTCGGCGGAGACGGCGGGAAAGACCCGTTCGTCCGTCTCGATGTCGCGCGAGGCGAGCAAGGTGGGCTCAGGCGCGGAGCTCCACAGTGGGTAGGGAAGCGTTGACACGTCGGTCTCCTGGGTGCTGGTTGGGTCGACCTAGTTTTGGTCGATGGCACCCGGGACGACAAACGACTTGTGCGCCGCAGTCGGTTGAGAAAATCTCAAGCGTGATCGGAGGCGCGATCTGGAATCGGACGGTCAGAGCGAAGGTGAATGGTGCCTTCTCAGGCGGCACCCGCCTCGATCGCACAGGCCACGAGCCGAGACGACAGTTCTTCGGGCTGGCTGAGTGCGACGAGATGTCCTCCGGGCATCTCGTCCACGTCCGTGTCGAGCCGTTCCCGCGCCACGCGTCGCTGGAATTCGGCTGGCAAGAACCGATCATCGCGCCCAACGAGAACGCGCGTCGCCACGGCTGGCCATTCCTTGAAGGTGCAGCGGGAAGCGAAGATCGAATCCGACTGGCGCGGCTCGCCCTGTGCCCAGGCGTCGTCGATCACGGGTCTTGGCACGTCATGAAAGAAGTCCACGAGCGGATCGAACGGCGCATCGACCTGGCGACCATCACGCACGTTCTGCCGGCGCTTGGCCTCTGCCTGGCCGGTATTGGCCCACCATTCGCCCGGTGTTTCTCCGGGGCGAGGAATCATCGCATTGACCAGCACCAGCAATCTGAACTGGCGTTGCTCGCACACCAAAGGGGCGACGAAGCCGGCCAGGGACTGCGCAACGATGACCACCCGCCGTGGATCACGATTCCCCACTGCTCGGAGAGCGGTGCTCGCATACTCGGCAAGACCCGCGGTCTCATCCGCTGCGGGCAGTGCCACCGGGACGGCCTCATGGCCCCGATTCTCGAGGTCGGCCGCGACCAGGTGCCAGTACCACGCTGCTCCGCCCGCGCCAGGGATGAGGATGAAGCTGAAGGGCTGCATGGGTTCTGCCTCCTGAAACGCTCAATCGCTTCACCCGCCGACAAAGCGGATTCAGCAACGGTGCGTCGATTCTGCCAGCGCCGGCTGACGCGGCCAGGCATGCGAGCATTGGCGCATGCCGAACCCACGAGCGGGCTTCGCAAGGGGGCCACGCCCTCCCCTGAGCCTCGATGAAGCGCAGTGCGTCGTCACCGAGGCCAAGGCCGACACGGTCGTGCTTGTCGAAGGTTGGAGTGACCAGGCCGCGATCGAGACGCTGGCCCACCGCGTTGGGCTGAACCTCGCGGCCATGGCTGTCGTTGTTCTGCCCATCGGTGGCGCCACGAACGCACACCCGTTTGCCGTGCGCTTTGGCACTCAAGGGCTTCGGCTGCGGTTGGCCGGCTTGTACGACCTCCCGGAAGAACGGCACTTTCTGCGCGCGGTCAGTGCAGGCATGGTGACCCCGGCTTCGAGTCGAGCCGATGCCGAGACCCTTGGGTTCCATGCTTGCAGCGAGGATCTGGAGGATGAGTTGATTCGTGCGCTCGGGCCGGAAGCGGTCGAGCGGGTCATCGCTGCCGAAGGCGAGATCGGGGCGTTCCGGCGTTTCCAGGTGCAGCCGGCACAGCACGGTCGCACGGTGGATGCGCATCTGCGGCGCTTCATGGGTACGAGGGCGGGACGCAAGATACGCTACGGCGCCTTGCTGGCAGCTGCACTTGATCTCGGCAACATCCCATCGCCGTTGTCGCAGCTGCTGTCACGGCTGGCTTCCGGCAAGTGATGTCGAGAGGCTCGGATCGCCCTCCCGCAAGCGGGAGAGGGAGAAAGAGAGAGTCCTCAGGCCGCCACCGGCACCAGGAAGTCGCGGCTGATGCCGACGCCGAGGTCGCCCACGCGGTCGAGGAACTGCGTCAGGTAGGCGTGCAGCCCGGTCGCCAGGATCTCGTCGATGCGGCCGTACTGCAGGTCGGCGCGCAGCCGCCCCGCGCGCCGCAGCGTTTCGCTGCTCTGCTCGTTGGCCACGTGCTCCAGGTTGACGACCACCTCGTTCATGCAGGCCGCCAGCGAGCGCGGCATGTCGGGGCGCAGGATCAGCAACTCGGCCACCTTCTCCGGCCGGATCACGTTGCGGTAGACCTTGCGGTAGATCTCGAAGCCGGACACCGAACGCAGGATCGCGCTCCAGTGGTAGAAGTCGACCTCCTGCGCTCGGCGCACTCGCCGGCTGGCTCTGGACGGCGCTCTGCGCTCTGCGACCGCGCTTGCGACTGCGATTGCCCTGCCAGGCTCACCTGCTGGCTGCCGAGGAACTTCCGCCGGCCAGCGCCTGGAACTTCACGTCGAGCAGCCGCGCGGTGTTGTCGGCGCGTTCCAGGAAGGTGCCGATGCGCAGGAAGTGCAGCGCTTCGTCCTCAGCATCGTGCCCACCGTGACGCCGCGGCTCTGGTGCGAGCGGAACTTGACCCACTCGAAGAACGCGCCCGGGTCGCGCTCGAACGCCTGCCGCGCAGCAGGCGGTTGAACTCGAGCCAGGTCTGGTTCTGCGTCTCCCACACCTCGGTCGTCAGCGCGCCGCGCACGGCGCGCGCGTTTTCGCGCGCCGCGCGCAGGCAGGCGACGATGACGACGGGTTGGTCTCGTCGCGGACCATGAAGTCCATGACGTTGCGGGCGTGACCTGGCTGTACTTCGCGAGAAGGCCGGGGTCAGCTCGCTGATCGACAGCAAGCCGCGCCAGCCCTGCTCGGCTGTCGGCCGACTGCGGCAGCAACGAGGTCTGGTAGTTGACGTCGAGCATGCGCGCGGTGTTCTCGGCCCGCTCCATGTAGCGCGCCATCCAGAACAGGTGGTCGGCAGTGCTGGACAGCATCGTTCAGCGCCTCCAGCACCCAGGTGTCCTTGGTGCCGCCGCCCTGCGACGAGTTGACCACCAGCGAGCCTTCCTTCAGCGCCACGCGGGTCAGGCCGCCGGGCACCATCTGCACCGTCTTGCCGCACAGCACGAACGGCCGCAGGTCGATGTGGCGCGGCGCGATGCCGCTTTCGACGAAGGTCGGGCAGGTCGACAGGCCCAGCGTCGGCTGCGCGATGTAGTTGCTCGGGTTGGCGACCACCTGCGCGCGAATTGTCGTCGATCTCGGCGCGCGTGGCCGCCGGCCCGACCAGCATGCCGTAGCCGCCGGCGCCGTGCACTTCCTTGACCACCAGCTCGGCCATGTTGGCCAGCACGTAGCTCAGGTCGTCCGCCTCGCGGCACAGGTAGGTCGGCACGTTGTTGAGGATCGGCTTTTCGCCGAGGTAGAACTCGATCATCTTCGGCACGTACGGATAGATGCTCTTGTCGTCGGCGATGCCGGTGCCGATGGCGTTGGACAGCGTGATGTTGCCGGCGCGGAAGACTTCGAGCAGCCCGGCGCAGCCCAGCGTGCAGTCGGCGCGGAACGCCTCCGGGTCGAGGAAGTCGTCGTCGACGCGGCGGTAGATCACGTCGACCCGCCTCGGGCCCTGCGTGGTGCGCATGTACACGAAGTCGTCCTTCACGAACAGGTCCTGGCCCTCGACCAGCTCGACGCCCATCTGCTGCGCGAGGAAGGCGTGCTCGAAGTAGGCGCTGTTGTACATGCCGGGCGTGAGCACGACCACGGTCGGCTCGTTGACGCCGGCCGGCGCCACGGCACGCAGCGTTTCCAGCAGCAGGTCGGGGTAGTGCGCGACCGGCGCGACGCGGTTCGCAGAACAGCTCGGGGAACAGCCGCATCATCATCTTGCGGTTCTCGAGCATGTAGCTCACGCCGCTGGGCACGCGCAGGTTGTCTTCCAGCACGTAGTAGTCGCCGCCGCCGTCGGCATTGGCGGCGCGCACGATGTCGATGCCGGCGATGTGCGAATAGACGTTGCCCGGCACGTTGACGCCCATCATCTCCTTGCGGTACTGGGCGTTGCTCAGCACCTGCTCGGCCGGCACGATGCCGGCCTTGAGGATCTCCTGGTCGTGGTAGACGTCGTGGATGAAGCGGTTGAGCGCGGTCACGCGCTGGCTCAGGCCGCGCTCCATCTCGCGCCATTCGGGCTCGGGATCACGCGCGGGATCAGGTCGAACGGGATCAGCCGCTCGGTGCCGGCGCCGTCCTCGTCCTTGGCGCCGTAGACCGCGAAGGTGATGCCGACGCGGCGGAAGATCATCTCGGCTTCCTCGCGGCGCGCCTTCATCATCTCGCCGGCTGCGCGCGCAGCCAGCCGTCGTAGCTGCGGTAGTGCTCCCGCACCGCCTTGTCGGCGGCATGCATCTCGTCGAAGCCCGGTGTCATGGCGATCCCTTCACGAAATTTCCTTAGCAACTTCCGCACAACTTCGAGCCTCGCCGCGTGCGCACGCGCACGTCCAGCGTGTGGCACCGCCGCCGCGGATCACGCCGCGCAACGGCGTCACGTCGCCGAAGTCGCGTCCGACGGCCAGCCGCACGTGGCCGGTGCCGGGCAGCACGGCGTTGGTCGGGTCGAGTTCGAGCCAGCCGTCGCCGTTCCGCTGCAGGCCGGGGCACCAGACGGCGACCCAGGCGTGCGACGCATCGGCGCCCACGATGTCCGGTCGCGTCAGCAGGTAGCCGCTGACGTAGCGCGCCGGCAGGCCCGAGCATGCGCAGGGCGCCGATGCGGCATGTGCGCGAAGTCCTGGCACACGCCTCGGCGTCCCAGCACGTCGGCCAGCGGCGTGTCGACCTCGGTGCTGCGCTCTTGTAGGCGAACTCGGCATGCACGCGCTGCATCAGGTCGATGGCGCCGGCGGCCACCGGCCTGGCCGGGCGGGAAGCAGCCCTCGGCGAGCCCGCGCAGCGCCTTCAGGCGCGGCACGTAGGGCGAGGGGTGCGTGAACTCGCGCGGCCGGCTCGTACGGGCGGCCGGCGGCGTAGCGCAACGCGCCGCGCACCGCTTCCCAGGGGGGTGTGTCGTGGGCGGCGGCTGCGCTCGGGCGAGCGGCGACGCGCACGCGGCTCGTGGCGCGCACCGCGAGCGTCTTGTGCGGCTGCGTGACGGCGAAGAAGACGCGGCGTTGCCGAAGGCGTCGCGGCCGGCGCCGTGGTGCGACGGCGCCGGGTCGATCGTCAGCTCGAAGGCTTCGACCTGCTGGCGGTGGTCCTCGAGCGGGCGCAGGTGGGCGAGGTGGTGGGCCAGCGCGACCGGCGCGCCGTAGGTGTAGGGGTTTCGTGGGTGACGGCGATGGCGGTCATGGCGACACCCCCTCACCCCTGCGAGGAACCGACGCGCGTCCCCCTCTCACGCCTTGCGGGAGAGGGCCGGGGTGAGGGCGCGGCCTTCATACCCGCCGCAGCGCGTCGCGGCCCGCGTGCGCGAAGATAGCGCCCGCCGATGCCGTCCGACAGCAGCGCGCCCGCTCCGCCGAGCCGCTCGCACAGCGCGCCAACCGCGCGCCAGCCCTTCGTCGTCGACGCCGCGCAAGCGTCCAGCGTCATCCCGGCCCCCTGCTGGGGCAGCCGCGGCGATCAGCTCGCTCGTGCGCCGCCCCGGCAGCTTGCCGAGCTCCGTGCGCAGCCGGCGCAGGACGCAGGCGAACGCCCGCGGGTTGGAATCGTCCAGCACCAGCAGGTCGGCCAGCGCGATCAGCTCCTGTGGCGCTGGTAGCGCGCGCGGAACGTGATGGTGCTGTCGAACAGCTCGAGCAGCAGCTCCACGCCGGTGCCGCTGGGCCAGTGCCCCTGCTCGAGCAGCGCACCGAACTGGCTCGCAGTGCCGATCAGCCGCTCGAGCAGCGCCCCACCGCCAGCAGGCGCCAGCCGTGGTCGCGCGTCATGCGGTCGCTCTGCGCGCCCGTGACGGCGGCCAGCTGCACGGCGAGCCGGTCGAGCGCTGCGATCACCTCGCCGGCGGCGGCGCGGCTGGCGGCGGCCGAGCGCGAAGCGCTCGCCCATCGCGCGCACGAGGCCCCAGTGCTCGGGCGAAAGCCGCTCGCGCAGCACGCCGGCCGCGCGCGCCAGCGCCTGCAGGTTGAACGCGATGCTGGCCGCGCTTCGTGTCGGCCAGCGAGCCGAGCAGGCTGCGCTCGAAGACCTGCGGCGAGCGTGCCAGCGCCGGGCGTGCCCCACGGCACCAGGCCGCTGCTCGCGGCCAGCGCCGACACCGCCTCCAGCACCGGCGGCGGCGCATCGTCGTCGGCGTCGATCAGCGCCAGCGTGGCGCGCGCGAGCCGCACGACTGCTCGGTGCGCTCGGTGTAGCGGCCGAGCCAGAACAGGTTCTCGCCGGTGCGGCTGGACACCGGCGTTGCGCCGCGCGACGATCGTCCACCGAGCAGCCGCCGCGGCAGCATCGAGAAGGTGTCGACCGGGCCGTCGGTCAGCACCCAGGTGTCGAGGCTGGTGCCGCCGCGCTGCATCGAGACGCTGCCGGCTCGCCGGCGGCCACGCGCGTCATGCCGCCGGGCAGCACGTGCCAGCGCCGCTGCGCGTCGGCGATCGCGTACACGCGCAGCACCGCGGGCCGCGGCAGCAGCGAGCCGCCCTGCCACAGCGGCGTGCGCGCGAAGCGCAGGCGGCCCTGCAGCGTCCACGCGTCTGGGTCGTCGTCGACCTGCGCGAGGCCGGCCGGCCGCTCCGGCGCGCCGGCATCGAGCGGGAACGTGTGGCGCCACGCCTTGGCACCGAGCTCGCCGCGCACCGCCTGCCATGCCGCGATCCTCGCCGCACCACCAGGTGGGCAGCGAGGGCAGCGTAGCGGCTCGCCGAGCAGGCGCCGCGCGATGGCCGGCAGGAACCCCTGGAGCGCCGGCGATTCGAGGAAGGCGCTGCCGAGCGCGTTGGCCATCACGACGCGGCCGGCGCGCACCGCCTGCAGCAGGCCCGGCACGCCGAGCGTGGAGTCGGCTCGCAGCTCGAGCGGATCGCAGAAGTCGTCGTCGAGCCGGCGCAGCAGCGCGTGCACCGGCTGCAGGCCCTCCACCGTCTTGAGGTAGAGGCGGTCGCCGCGCACGGTGAGGTCGCCGCCTTCGACCAGCGGCAGGCCGAGGTAGCGCGCGAGGTAGGCATGCTCGAAGTAGGTCTCGCTGTACGGGCCCGGCGTGAGCAGCGCGACGCGCGGCGCGCTCGCTGCCGGCCACCGGCGCGGCGAGCGACTCCACGGTGTCGAGCAGCCGCCGGTAGCCGGACGCGATGTGCTGCACGTGCAGCTCGCGGAAGGCGTCGGGGAACTGGCGCGAGACGAGCAGCCGGTTGTGCAGCACGTAGCCCAGGCCCGACGGGTTCTGCGTGTGCTCGGCCACCACCCACCACTGGCCGTCGGGGCCGCGCGCGAGGTCGAAGGCGACGATGTGCAGGTGCAGCCCGCCCGGCGGCGTCACGCCCTGCAGCGGCCGCAGGTAGCCGGCGTGGCGGAACAGCAGCGACGGCGGCAGCAGGCCTTCGTGCAGCAGGCGCTGCTCGCCGTAGACGTCGGCCAGCACGTCGTCGAGCAGGCCCGCGCGCTGCACGACGCCGCGCTCGATGGCCGCCCAGTCGGCCGGCTCGACGATCAGCGGCAGCAGCTCGAGCGACCAGGGCCGGGTGGATGCGCCCTCGGCGCCGTAGACGTTGTGCGTGACGCCGTCGGGCGGATCTGCGCGGCCAGCGCCGCGCCGCGCCGCTCCAGGTCGGCCGCGAGCCCCTCGGCCGGCAGCCACTGCGCGAAGTGCTTCCACGGCGTGCGCAGCCGCGCATTGCCGTCGCGCAGTTCGTCGCGGCAGCCGGGCTCGGGCGCGCCGGCGCGGCGCAGCAGCTCCGCGGCCGCGGCGCCGCCGGCGGTGAGTTCGATCGGAAGCGACGACACGCGTCGCACGTTACCCGAGGCGCAGGTCCAGCGTGAACGGGAATTCCCGGCTCGGCGCGGCCGGCGCCACGCGCATCGTGCCCGGCGTGTGGCCGAGCGCGAAGAAGCGCGCCAGGCGGCGGCTCTCGGCCTCGTATGCGTTCACCGGGAAGGTGTCGTAGTTGCGCCCGCCCGGATGCGCCACGTGGTAGCGGCAGCCGCCGATCGAGCGCGACAGCCAGGTGTCGACGATGTCGAACGTGAGCGGCGCATGCGAGGCGATCGTCGGGTGCAGCGCATTGGGAGGCTGCCACGCGCGGTAGCGCACGCCGCAGACGTACTCGCCGACGCGGCCGGTGGGCTGCAGCGGCACCGCGCGGCCGTTCACGGCGACGACATGCCGGTTGCCGTTCAGCCCGGTCGCCTTCAGCTCCAGCCGCTCGAGCGACGAATCGACGTAGCGCACGGTGCCGCCGGCGCGCCCGACTCGCCCATCACGTGCCACGGCTCCAGCGCGTTGCGCAGCGTGAGCTCGCATGCCTTGCGTGGCCAGCTCGCCGACGAGCGGGAAGCGGAACTCGAAGTGCGGCGCGAACCATTGCGAATCGAAGCGCAGGCCGGCGTGCGAGAGCTCGGCGAGCACGTCGTCGAAGTCCATCTGCACGAAGGTGGGCAGCAGGAAGCGGTCGTGCAGGCCGGTGCCCCAGCGCGTGAGCCGCGTCGCGCCGCGCCCGGCGTACGGCTCGCGCCAGAACCACGCCACGAGCGCGCGCAGCAGCAGCTGCTGCACGAGGCTCATGCGCGCGTGCGGCGGCATCTCGAACGCGCGCAGCTCCAGCAGGCCCAGGCGGCCGGTGGGGCCGTCGGGCGAATAGAGCTTGTCGATGCAGAACTCGGCGCGGTGGGTGTTGCCGGTGACGTCGATCAGCAGGTTGCGCAGGGCGCGGTCCACGGTCCACGGCGGCACCTTGCCGCCGGCCTCGGCCATCTGGCGCTCGATCTCGCGCGAGCGCGATCTCGACCTCGTACACCTGGTCGTCGCGCGCCTCGTCGAAGCGCGGCGCCTGGCTCGTCGGGCCGATGAACAGGCCGGAGAAGAGGTAGGACAGCGACGGGTGGTTGTGCCAGAAGGTGAGCAGGCTGCCGAGCACGTCGGGCCGGCGCAGGAACGGGCTGTCGGCCGGCGTCGCGCCGCCGAGCACGAAGTGGTTGCCGCCGCCGGTGCCGGTGTGGCGGCCGTCGAGCATGAACTTCTCGCTCGACAGGCGCGTGCGGTGCGCGGCGTCGTAGAGAAACTCGGTGTGGTCGACGAGTTCCTCCCAGTCGTGCGCGGGGTGGATGTTGACTTCGATCACGCCGGGGTCGGGCGTGACCTGAAGCAGCTTCAGGCGCGGGTCGCGCGGCGGCGGGTAGCCCTCGAGCACGATGGGCAGGCGCAGCTCGGCGGCGGTGTGCTCGATGGCGGCGAGGAGCTCGAGGTAGGCCTCGAGGGTCTCGAGGGGGGGCATGAAGACGTAGACGATGCGGCCTTGCTCGCCTTTGTTCTGCTCCTCGGCCTTGGGGCCGTTGGCGCGTGGGGGTCGCGCACTTCGATGCAGAGGGCGGTGCGGGTGAAGTCCTTGGCGGGTTCCTGGCGCTCGGGCGGTTTGGAGGCCGCGCCCTCACCCGGGGAGTAGCGCGCCGCCTCCCTCGCCCGGGCACGGGGGAGAGGGCTGGGGTGAGGGGGAGCTGCCACTTCCACGCTGTCGCCATCGGCAACGCCGCCCGCGCCCCGAACGGATCGCGCTCGATCACCACCTGCCGGTCCTCCTCCTTCGCCACGGCAGCGAATCCAGCGGCAGCCGGACCCCATCGGCGAATCCCCGGGGATCAGGTGCATGCGCTCGTCGCGCAGGAACCAGCGGCTCGTCGCCCACTTCTCGTCGTCGCCGCGCCGCAGCGGCAGCACGTAGCCCACCGCCGCGTCGAGCCCCTGGTCGAACACGCGCCGCAGCCGCGCACGCTCCATCTCGTTGTCGAGCCTCGATTCGAACGGATCGACGTTCACCGGCAGGCGCCGCTCGCGCCACAGGTAGTACCAGGTGTCCTCGTAGCCGGGGATCACGTTCGAAACGTCGATGCCGAGCTGCCCGGCGAGCGTGCGCATGAAACGCTGGCGTCGGCCGTCGTGCGCTGCTGGGGCTCGCGCTCGTCGGCGAACAGCGTCGGGTCGCCCCAGCACGGCTGGCCGTCGGCGCGCCAGCACACCGAGAGCGCCCAGCGCGGCAGCTGCTCGCCCGGGTACCACTTGCCCTGGCCGAAGTGCAGGAAGCCGCCCTGGCCGTAGCGCTCGCGCAGCTCGTGCACCAGCTGCTGCGCCAGAGCGCGCTTGGTCGGGCCCAGGGCGTCGGTGTTCCATTCGGCGCCGTCGCGGTCCTCGGCGCTCACGAAGGTGGGCTCGCCGCCCATCGTGAGCCGAACGTCGTGCGCGCGCAGGTCGTCGTCCACCGCGTGGCCGAGCTGCACGATGGCCTGCCAGGCGTCGTCGGTGTAGGGCCGGGTGACGCGCGGCGACTCGTAGATGCGCGTCACCTTCATCTCGTGCGAGAACGTCACCTCCGATTCGTCCACCGCGCCTTCCACCGGCGCCGCGCTGCCGGGCTCGGGCGTGCAGGCCACCGGGATGTGGCCCTCCCCCGCCATCAGGCCGGAGGTCGGGTCGAGCCCGATCCAGCCGGCGCCCGGCAGGTACACCTCGCACCACGCATGCAGGTCGGTGAAGTCGGCTTCGGCGCCGGAGGGGCCGTCGAGCGACTTCACGTCGGGCTTCAGCTGGATCAGGTAGCCGGAGACGAAGCGCGCCGCGAGCCCGAGGTGGCGCAGCGCCTGCACGAGCAGCCAGCCGGTGTCGCGGCAGGAGCCGGCGGCGGATTCGAGCGTCTGCTCCGGCGTCTGCACGCCGGGCTCCATGCGGATGAGGTAGCGGATCTCGCGCTGCAGCCGCTGGTTCAGCGACACCAGGAAGTCGATCGTGCGCCGAGGCTTGCGGTCGATGCTCTCGAGGAAGGCGGCCAGCCGCGGCGTGAGCGGGTCGCGCGCGAGGTACGGCGCCAGGTCGTGCGCCAGGTCGCCGGCGTACGTGAACGGGAAGCTCTCGGCCTCGGGCTCCAGGAAGAAGTCGAACGGGTTGTAGACCGCCATCTCGGCGACCAGGTCCACCGTGATCTTGAACTCCGAGGTGCGCTCGGGAAAGACGAGGCGGGCCAGGTAGTTGGCGAACGGATCCTGCTGCCAGTTCTCGAAGTGCCCGGCCGGCTCCACCCGCAGGGAGTAGCTCAGGATCGGGGTGCGGCAATGGGGCGCCGGGCGCAGGCGCACCACCTGGGGGGACAGCGCCACGCGCCGGTCGTAGCGATAGTGCGTGACGTGGTTCAGCGCGACATGGATGGCCACGGGCTCTCCTCCTCGGGGGTGGGCGTCACGAATGCAATTTGCAGGCCATCATGCCATCGGGTTACGGGCACGGCGTCTGCTCCTGTCCGGTCGCCTCCCAACTGCCAGGAGACTTGCGATGAAGATGTTCCTTTCGGCGGCCATGACCGCCGCCCTCATGCTGGTCGGCTGCTCCTCGATGACGGGCGGGGACGGCACCCGCAGCGCCGGCGAGGCCGTGGACGACGTGGGCATCGGCACGCAGATCAAGGCCGGGCTGGCGGGCGATCCGGACCTGAGCGCGTACAAGATCAACGTCGACAGCACCCAGGGCAACGTGCGGCTCAAGGGCGAGGTGAAGAGCATGGCGCTGCGCCGCAAGGCCGAGGACCTGGCGCGCAAGGTCAAGGGCGTGAAGTCGGTGGACAACCAGCTCGTCATCACCGGCTGACGATTGGACGAACTGGGAATCTGCCGCGCAGACTCCTATCCGGCGCTTGCGAAGGCGTACAGGCTGCCGTCGAGCCCGCCGCAGATCACGTGCCTCTCCGCCACCACCGGCGCGGCCGTCATGCCGAACAGGAATGCGCCCGGAAGGCTCGGCGCCGGCCAGTGCCACACGACGCGACCGTCGCGCCGGTCCATCGCGGTGATCCCTCCAGCCTGCTCGATGAAGTGCTTCGGCCGGCGCCGCGCCCCCGATACCGCCGCATAGACAAACCGCGGCGTCACCGCCGGCCGCTGCACCACCCAGCCGCCGACTTGCGTGCGCCACAGGTTGCGGCCGCTCGCCGGGTCGAAGGCGGAGACGAGGAACAGATCGCCCGAGCCGATGTACCCGCTGCCGCCGTGAAGCGCCGCGCTCGACTCGATCCACGAGCCCCAGTACGGTTGGCTCCACACCGGCTGCGGGCGCCCGGGGAGAAAGGCAGCGAGGTGGCTGCCGCGGTCGCCGACGATGAAGTGGTCGCCGGCGAAGACGGGCGTGCTCGTCACCGGCCCGCCGGTGTCGCGGCGCAGGCGCTCGCGGCCGCTGGCGCGGTCGAGCTCGTGGATGCGGTTGGCGAGCGTGCCGAACACCACCGTGCCGTCGTTTACGGCCGCGCTCGCGCGCACCTTGCCTTCGCTGGCGAAGCGCCATTGCCGCTGGCCGCTCGCGGCGTCCACCGCGTGCAGGCTGCCATCGGCCGCACCGATATAGAGCACGCCGCCTGCCAGCACCGGGCGCGGGGCGATGTGGTCGTAGTCGAAGACGAACGGGTTCGGCGGCACGCGGGCGACGCGGCCGTCGTCCAGCTCGTAGCGCCATGCCTGCTTGCCGATGTCGCGGTGCAGCCGGTACAGGCCGCCGTTGTCGCAGCCGAAGAACACCGCCTCCTCGGTGACGGTGGCCTCGCCGTGGATCGGCCGCCCGGCCGGGAAGCTCCATGCCACCTTGCCGTCGCGCGTGTCGAGCGCAAACACCACGCCGTCGGCGTTGCCCACATAGGCCATCGATCCGTGCACCGCCGCGGGCGCGTAGAGGGGGCCGCCGAGGCCCACGCGCCACGCGACCTCGGGCGTCGGCGCCGCGGGCGGCGGCGCCGGGCGCTGAGGCAGCGCGGCCGCGCGCCGCATGTCGACCGGGTCGTCGACGAGGCCGGACACGCGCAGGTTGTCGCCGGAGAGCGCGATGTCGATCTCGTAGGCCTTGATCGTCCAGCGGCCGGGGCCGGCGGTCTCCAGCGGCGGCAGTGGCACGCGGTAGAAGTTGACCAGGTCGATCGTGAAGAAGCTTTCCAGCTTGCCGTCGGCTGCGCGCGCCACCTCGAGGCCGACGCGCGCGCGGTTGTCGTCGGGGCCCACCGTGGCGAGCCACAAGCCCACGAGCTTCTCTTCCTCGGCCGCCGAGATCGGCCCGCATGCAAGCGCCAGCCCCGCCATCAGGCAGGCGCGGCGCTCAGCGTCGAAACGGGGCTGCACGCGGCGCATTGAACGCGCCGTGCCCGGGCGCGTCAAGCCGCGCGTGGTGCGCCACCGCGGCTACTCCGCTTTCGCCCCGCTCGCCTTCACCACCTTCTCGTAGCGCGCGAGCTCGCGCTGGATCAGCTGCGAAAACTGCGCCGGTGTGCTGGGCGCCGGCTCGGCCATCAGGTCGGCGAAGCGGGCCTTGACCTCCGGTGACTGGAGGGCCGCCACGAATGCGGCATTCAGGCGTGCCACCACATCCGGCGGCGTGCCTGCCGGGGCCATCAGGCCCCACCACGTGTCCACCTCGAACCCCGGCCACTGCTCGGCCATCGCGGGCACCTCGGGCATCAGCGGGCTGCGCTGAGCGGTAGTGACGGCCAGCGGCAGCAGCTTGCCGCTCTTGATGTTGGGGGCGGCGCTGGCCAGGTTGTCGAGGTTGAAGTCGACCTGGCCCGCGAGCAGCGCGAGCTGCGCCGGGTTGCCGCCGCCGTACGGGATGTGCACCGCGAAGATGCCCGCGCGCTGCTTGAAGATCTCGCCGCCCAGATGGCCCGCACTGCCCATGCCGCCGCTGCCGTAGTTCAGGCGCCCGGGGTTCGCCTTCGCGTAGGCGACGAACTCCTGCAGGCTGCCGATCTTCAGCCGCCGCGCGGCCTCGGCGTTCATCACCAGCACGTTGGGCACGCGCACCATCTGCGTCACCGGCGCGAAGTCCTTCACCGGGTCGTAGGGCAGCTTGCTCAGCCACGGGTTGATCGCGTGCATGGCCACCGCTGCGATGCCGAGAGTCAGGCCGTCCGGCGGCGCCTTGGCCACGGCCGCCACGCCGATGCCGCCGCCCCCGCCCGGGCGGTTCTCGATCAGCACCGTGCCGAGCGTGTCGCGCGCCTTGTCCGCAATGAGCCGAGCCGTCGCGTCGATCGGGCCGCCGGCCGCGAAGGGCACGACGATGCGGATGGGGCGTTCCTGCGCGAGGGCGGCTCGCGACGTCACGAGTGCGCCGGCCGCGGCCAGGAAGTGTCTGCGTTGCATGCGGTTCTCCTCGGAAGACCGGCCATGCTAGCGGCTGCCGACACACTAGGGTCGCACCCGATATCTCGTTCCGAGATACCGAAGCGCCGGTTTATTGAATTTCACTGCGCCGGGCCGGCGACTTACCGTCGGGCCCGGACGCGCTTGCGTGCGCGCCCCACAACCGCTTTGGAGGCTTCCGCATGAACCGACCTTCGCTCGCCCTGCTGGGCCTTGGCGCCGCCCTGGCGCTGGGCACCTCCGCCCTTGCACAGACCAAGGGCCCGCTGCAGAAACTCGGCAAGGCCGAGGGGCAGGTGGACATCGTCGCGTGGCCCGGCTACATCGAGCGCGGCGCCACCGACAAGAACTTCGACTGGGTGACCGAGTTCGAGAAGAAGACCCAGTGCAAGGTGAACGTGAAGACGGCCGGCACGTCCGACGAGATGGTGGCGCTGATGAACGAGGGCGGCTTCGACCTCGTCACGGCCTCGGGCGACGCCAGCATGCGGCTCATCGCCGGCAAGCGCGTGCAGCCGATCAACGTGAACCTCGTGCCGAGCTTCAAGAAGGTGGACGCGCGGCTGCAGAAGGCGCCGTGGCACCACGTGAACGGCACCCACTACGGCGTTCCGTACCAGTGGGGCTGGAACGTGCTCATGTACAACACCCAGGTCTTCAAGGACCAGGCGCCCACGAGCTGGAAGGTGGTGTTCGAGGAGCAGACGCTGCCCGACGGCAAGAGCAACAAGGGCCGCGTGCAGGCCTTCGACGGCCCGATCTACATCGCCGACGCCGCGCTCTACCTGATGAAGACCAAGCCCGACCTCGGCATCAAGGATCCCTACGAGCTGAACGAGGCGCAGTACAAGGCCGCGCTCGACCTGCTGCGCAACCAGCGCAAGCTCGTGGGCAAGTACTGGCACGACGCCTTCGTGCAGATCGACGACTTCACCAACGAAGGCGTGGTGGCGTCGTCGAGCTGGCAGTTCCAGGCCAACATCCTGAAGTCGAAGAACCGCCCGATCGCCACCGTGGTGCCCGTCGAAGGCGCCACCGGCTGGGCCGACACCACGATGATGCATTCGGAGGCGAAGAACCCGAACTGCGCCTACCTGTGGCTCGAGCACTCGCTGAACGCGAAGCTGCAGGGCGACCTCGCAGCGTGGTTCGGCTCGGTGCCGGTGGTGCTGGACGCGTGCAAGGGCAACAAGCTGCTCGGCGACGGCGGCTGCGAGCGGCAAGGACTGGGCTCGTTCGAGAAGATCGCGTTCTGGAAGACGCCGACCACGAAGTGCGCATCGCAGAAGGACCAGTGCGTGCCGTACCACAAATGGGCCAGCGACTACATCGCGGTGCTCGGCGGCAGATAGAACGCCCCCACGCTCCTCTCGTCGCTGCCCCCCAAGGGGGCTCTTGCAGCGGACCGGCGGAGCCGGATCCGCGCAAGGGCTTGGTTGAACGAGTGGTGCGGCTAGGGGTGATGCTTGCGATGGAACCGTGACATGCCGCCTGCTGATCCTGCGGTGCTGCTCGACGACGTTCGCTGCCACTTCGGCAGCGTGCGCGCCGTCGACGGCGTCAGCCTGACCATCGCGCCGGGCGAGTTCTTCACCCTGCTCGGCCCCTCGGGGTCGGGCAAGACGACCTGCCTGCGCATGATCGGCGGCTTCGTGCTGCCCACGTCGGGCCGCGTGCTGATCGGCGGCGCCGACATGACGATGCGCCCGCCGTATGCGCGCCCCGTGAACACCGTGTTCCAGGATTACGCGCTCTTCCCGCACATGAACGTGCGCGACAACGTGGCGTACTCGCTGATGCTGCGCAGGCAGCCGCGCCGCGAGCGCGAGCGGCGGGCGGACGAGCTGCTCTCGCTGGTGCGGCTGCCGGGCGTGGGCGACCGCCGGCCGGCCGAGCTCTCCGGCGGCCAGCGTCAGAGAGTGGCGCTGGCGCGCGCGCTCATCAACGAGCCGCAGCTGCTGCTGCTCGACGAGCCGCTCGGCGCGCTCGACCTGAAGCTGCGCGAGCAGATGCAGACCGAGCTGAAGACGCTGCAACGCAAGCTCGGCATCACGTTCCTCTTCATCACGCACGACCAGCACGAGGCGCTGTCGATGAGCGACCGCATCGGCGTCTTCAACGAAGGGCGGCTCGAGCAGGTGGGCACGCCGCACGAGGTCTACAACGCGCCGGCCACCCGCTTCGTCGCGATGTTCGTCGGCGCTGCGAACGTGCTGGACGGCAAGGCCGCGCTCGCGCTCGCGGGCGCGCCGTCGGCGATGCTGCGGCCCGAGCGCATCGGGCTCGGCGAAGAGCGCAGCGCGCGTGCCAGCGGCGTGGTCACGGAGGTGCAGTACTTCGGCGCATTCACGCGTTTGCGCGTGGAGTGCCTCGGCAACGTGCCGATCCAGGTGGACCTGCCGGTGCACGGCGATGCGCGCGCGCCCGAGCCCGGACAGCGCGTGCACCTGCATTGGGACGACAGCGCCGTGCACGTCCTGCTCCCTCTCCCGCTTGCGGGAGAGGGGACGCGCTCCGCGCCTCCCCTCGCGGGTGTTCCTGGCCCTCACCCCGACCCTCTCCCCGAGGGAGAGGGAGGTGAGGGCGCGGCCGACGCAGACCGCCAGCACCCCCTCACCCCCGCCCTCGCCCCCGTGCCCGGGGGCGAGGGAGTCAGGCCCACGCGGTGAGCGCGAACACCCTGGCCCTTCCTGCGCCGCACGGTCCCGTGCGCCGCCTCTCCGACCTGCTCTACACACGCCGCGGCCTGCTCGTCACCGCGCTGCTCGCCCCACCGCTGCTCTGGTTCGGCGTGATCTACCTCGGCTCGCTCTTCGCGCTGCTCGCCAACGCCTTCTTCGGCCTCGACGACTTCACCGGCCAGGTGAAGCCCGAGTTCACGCTCGCGAACTTCGTCGCGCTCACGGAGCCCGCGAACGTCGACGTCGCGCTGCGCACGATCACGATGGCCGTGACCGTCACGCTCGCCTGCATCGCCCTCGCCTTCCCGGTGGCCTACACGATGGCGCGCCATGCGCGCGGCGCGACGAAGGCCGCGCTCTACATCCTCGTGATGCTGCCGCTGTGGTCGAGCTACCTGGTGCGGCTGTACGCATGGAAGCTGCTGCTGGCCAAGGAGGGCGCCATCTCGTGGCTCGCCGCGCAGGCGCACGCCACCTGGCTGCTCGATGCGCTGCTGTCCCTGCCGCGCATCGGCGGCTCGTCGCTCAGCTTCTCGACGCTCGGCACGTTCATCGTGTTCGTCTACATGTGGCTGCCGTTCATGATCCTGCCGATCCAGGCCGCCATCGAACGCATCCCCGTGTCGTGCATCGAGGCGTCGAGCGACCTGGGCGCGACGCCTGCATCGACGTTCCGCCAGGTGATCCTCCCGCTCGCGATGCCGGGCGTCGCCGCCGGCTCGATCTTCACGTTCTCGCTGACGCTGGGCGACTACATCATTCCGCAGGTGATCGGCGACTCGACGCTGTTCATCGGCCAGGTGGTGTACCGGCAGCAGGGCGTGGCCGGCAACCTGCCGTTCGCGGCGGCGTTCTCGCTGGTGCCGATCGCGGTGATCGGGGTGTATCTGTGGATCGCACGAAGACGAGCAGCCTTGGGAGCGCTCGCGCGGATCGGTGCGCTCTGGAACCGCCTGGCCCTCATCTCCGCCCTGGCGCGCATCACGACGTGGGCCGTCATGGCCTTCCTCCACGTCCCGCTCGCCTTCATCCTCCTCTACGCCTTCAGCGCCGAGGACAAGAGCTACGTATTCCCGCCGCCCGGCCTCACGACGCAATGGTTCGGCGTCGCGCTCGACCGCCCCGACGTCTGGGCCGCGATGCGGCTGTCGTTCGAGGTGGCGGCCTGGTCCACCGCCATCGCGCTCGTGCTCGGCGCGCTCGCCGCCGGCGCCCTCGCGCGCACGAAATTCTTCGGCCGCGACGCGATCTCGCTGCTGCTCGTGCTGCCGATCGCGCTGCCCGGCGTCGTCACCGGCATCGCGCTGCGCTCGGCGTACCACACGCTGGAGATCCCGTTCTCGTTCTGGACCATCGTGATCGGCCACGCCACCTTCTGCGTCGTCGTCGTCTTCAACAACGCGGTGGCCCGCCTGCGCCGATTGAACCCGCACCTGATCGAAGCCTCGATGGACCTCGGCGCCGACGGCTGGCAGACGCTGCGCCACGTGATCCTGCCGCAGCTCGGCTCGGCGCTGCTCGCCGGCGCCCTGCTCGCCTTCGCGCTGAGCTTCGACGAGGTGATCGTCACCACCTTCACCGCCGGCCAGCAGACCACGCTGCCGATCTGGATGCTGCAGGAGCTGATCCGACCGCGCCAGCGGCCCGTCACGAACGTCGTCGCGGTGTTCGTCATCGCGCTCACGTTCGTGCCGATCGTCGTCGCCTACCTCTTGACCCGCTCCGACGAAGCGGGTGTCCGATGAATCCCAAGGAGCGAACATGAGCGCCACCGCCCTCCCCACCCGCATGCTGATCGACGGCCAGTTCGTGGCCGGCGAAGGCGACGCCGAGAAGGTGCTGAACCCGGCCACCGGCGAGCTGATCGCCACCGTGCCCGAGGCGAGCGTCGAACAGGTGCACAAGGCCGTGTCGGCCGCGCACCGCGCGTTCGAGGCCTGGAGCGAAACGACGCCGATGGAGCGATCGCGCCTGCTGCTGAAGCTCGCCGACGCGATCGAGTCGCGCGCCGAGGACTTCGCGCGGCTCGAGAGCCTGAACTGCGGCAAGCCGTACGCGCGCGCGCTCGGCGACGAGATCCCGGCCATCGCCGACTGCTTCCGCTACTTCGCCGGCGCCGCGCGCTGCATGAGCGGCACGGTGACCAACGAGTACCTCGCCGGTCACACCAGCATGATCCGGCGCGATCCCGTCGGCGTGGTCGGCTCCATAGCGCCGTGGAACTACCCGCTGATGATGGCCGCGTGGAAGACCGCCCCGGCGCTGGCCGCCGGCAACACCGTGGTGCTGAAGCCGAGCGAGCAGACGCCGCTCACCTCGCTGCTGCTCGCGCAGATCGCCGCCGACATCTTCCCGAAGGGCGTGGTCAACGTGATCTGCGGCCGCGGCGGCACGGTCGGCCAGACGCTGGTGGACCATCCCAAGGTCGCGATGGTGAGCGTCACCGGCGACGTGGCCACCGGGCGCAAGGTGCTGCAGGCGGCGAGCGAATCGCTCAAGCGCACGCACCTGGAGCTCGGCGGCAAGGCGCCGGTGATCGTGTTCGACGACGCCGACCTGCAGCTCGTGGTCGACGGCCTGCGCACCTTCGGCTACTACAACGCGGGCCAGGACTGCACCGCCGCCTGCCGCGTCTACGCCGGCGCGAAGGTGTACGACAAGCTGGTGGCCGACTTGTCGAGCGCGGTGAAGACGCTGAAGGTCGGCACGCAGGACGAGCCCGACGTGGAGATCGGCCCGCTCATCAGCGACCGCCAGCGCAACCGCGTCGCGAGCTTCGTGGAGCGCGCGCAGATGGCCGGCCACATGGAGATCACCACCGGCGGCCGGCTGCGCGCGGGCGCCGGCTTCTTCTACGAGCCGACCGTGATCGCCGGCGCCCGGCAGGACGACGAGATCGTCAAGCGCGAGGTCTTCGGCCCGGTGGTGAGCGTGACGCGCTTCTCCGACACCGAGCAGGCCATCGCGTGGGCCAACGACAGCGACTACGGCCTGGCCAGCAGCGTGTGGACGCGCGACGTGGGCCGCGCGATGCGCGTGGCGAAGAAGCTGCAGTACGGCTGCACGTGGATCAACACGCACTTCATGCTCGTGAACGAGATGCCGCACGGCGGCATGAAGAGCAGCGGCTACGGCAAGGACATGAGCATGTACGCTCTGGAGGACTACACCGTGGCGCGCCACGTGATGGCGAGGTTGTGACCCCCCCGAAGCGCCTTCGGCGCCTCCCCCCAGGGGGCGCAACCCCCGCACCGGCGGAGCCGGGATTGTTGGCCCCCACGCTCCTCCCGTCGCTGCCCCCCGAGGGGGCTCTTGCTGCGGACCGGCGGAGCCGGATCCGCGCAAGGCCCTTGGTCGGGCTGTTCATGCGGGCGGGGTCGCGCTTCGCCGCGTGGAGAACTCACATGAAGCTCAACTACCACGTCGTCGACGTCTTCACCCGCACCGCCTACGGCGGCAACCCGCTGGCCGTGCTCACCGATGCGCGCGGCCTGTCCGACGCGGCCATGCAGACCATCGCGCGCGAGTTCAATCTGGCCGAGACCACCTTCGTGCTGCCGCCCGACGACGCAGCCCACACCTGCCGGCTGCGCATCTTCACGCCGAAGATGGAGCTGCCGTTCGCCGGCCACCCGACGGTGGGCACGGCGTGCGTGCTGGCGATGGCCGAGTCGGGGTCGGGCCGCAAGGAGATGGTGTTCGAGGAAGGCGTCGGCCCGGTGGCCGTGGTGGTGGACCGATCCGGCGACGTGCCGAGCGCCACGCTCACGCTGCAGACCCGCATCCAGCGCCCCGGCGTCAAGCCGGCCCGAGGCGAGATGGCGCGCGTGCTGTCGGTCGCCGAGGCGGACATCGTGGACGCGTTCTTCGCCAGCGCCGGCACGCCGTTCTGCTTCATCGAGCTGACCGACGAAGCCGCCGTCGACCGTGCCTTCATCGACCGCCAGGCCTGGAAGGATCACCTGTCGCAAGCGCTGGTCGCCGCACGTGTACTTCTTCTGCGGCGACAAGCGCCACGGCGGCCGGCTCTACGCCCGCATGTGCGCGCCGGCGATGGGCATCGAGGAAGACCCGGCCACCGGCGCGGCCGCCGCGGCGCTGGTCGGCACGCTGGCGGAGGCTGCCTCGAGCAGCGACGAAGCGGTCTTCCAGTTGTCCGTGCTGCAGGGCGTCGCCATGGGGCGGCGCAGCGAGATCAACGCCGCGGCGCGCACACGGGACGGCGTGACGTTCGAGGTGAGCGTCGGCGGGTCTGTCGCGAGCGTCGCGGAGGGCACCATCGAGTCTCCCTCTCCCGCTCGCGGGAGAGGGCCGGGGTAAGGGCGCGGCCACTCGCAAGCGAGCATCGTCGCCTTCGCGGACGCACCGCCCTCACCCCGACCCTCTCCCGCACGCGTGAGAGGGAGAGTCTGAGTGCCGATCGTCCATCACCGATGCAATGTAGGCAGCGTCTTCGCCGACTCCGAAGAGGAACGAAGACTTGGCGCTGCTCATCCAGGGCAGGCCCAGAAAATACAGCCCCGGAACCGCGGTGACGCCGCGCCGCTGTACGGGGGCACCATCACGGTCGAGTACCGGCAAGTCGATCCAGCCGAAGTCGAACCCGTAACCCGTTGCCCAGATGACCGACTTCACGCCTTCGCCGCCGAGGTCCAGGCTGCTCGGTGAAACGCAGCCGGGCACGTCTCGCCGCTTGCCGGCAATCGGGCGCTCGGGGAGTTCCAGGCCGACACGCATTGCATGGGCATCTGCCTTGGCCATGAACTCCTCCGAGCGCAGGTCGCCGTGCCGCAGGTTGGCCTCCAGGTCGTCGGCGAACGAGAGATGGCCGCCGTCGATGGCCGTCAGGCGGCCGAGCAACGTCATGCCACGCCTTGCGGAACGGCGCAGATCCACCTCATAACCGCCGCCAACACCGGTGAGCAACGGCCCCGGCGGTCTCATGGACGGCGGTGTCCCGTCGGCCGGTTGGTCAAGCTCTCCCAGCGTGCGTCGCCACCAGAACACGTCGCGCCCGCGATATCGGCGCGGCACGCGGTGGTGCCGCCCGACGCTGACCATCACGCGCCGTCCGGCCTCGACCAGTTCGTCGCCGATCTGGCAGCCCGAAGCGCCGGAGCCCACGATAAGAACGGCGCCGACGGGCAGCTGACCGGGGTTGCGGTACTCGCTGGCATGCAGCTGAACCAGGCCCGCCGGCAACGCGGCGGCCTTGGCCGGGCGCCGCCCGCGCTGGTAAGGCCCGCAGGCCACCACGACGCGGCGCGCCCGGAAGACCGCGCGATCGGTCGTCGAGCTCGAAGGGCCCGTCGTGCCCCCGGCGGCGAAGCGCGGTGACGGCCGTCGACGTCAGGACGGGCGCCTCGATGCGAGCGCAGTATCTTTCGATGAAGCGCAGCACGTCATCCTTGTGCGAGAAGCCGTCGGGATCGTCGCCTTCGTACGCCATGCCGGGCAGCTCGAGGCTCCAGTTGGGCGACTGGAACGTCGAGCGAATCCCAGCGCTGCGTGCGCCAGCGTTCGGCCACGCGCCCGCGGTCGAGCACGAGGTGCTCACGACCGTGCCGGCGCAGATCGAAAGCTCATCGCCAGGCCGGCTTGCCCGGCACCGATCACGATGGTGTCGAGCATCTTCATCGGCTGGCTTGCCGCAGGGCATCTCACTCCGGCACGAGACCGTGCTCCAGGATGAACACGCGCCAGGTCCGCACGTCGTCATCGATGAGCGCCGCGAGCGCCTGCGGCGTGGACCCCTCGGCCTGCACCGATTGCTGTTCCAGCAGCGCACGCACATCGGGTGCCGCCAGCGTCGCCGTCATCGCAGCATTCAGGCGAGCGACGACTTCGCGCGGGGTCTTCGCCGGCGCGAAGAGACCCAGCCAGCCCAGGAACATCGACACCGGCAACACCGGCTTCGCCCATGGTCGGAATCTCGGGCACAAGCGGGCTGCGTTGCGGCGACAACACGGCGAGCATGCGCAGCTGGCCGCGCGTACATGCTGGATGCCCGCTGCGGACACGGGCGAGAAGTTCACCTGCACGCGGCCCACGATGACGTCCGGCATGGCCTGGCTGGCGCCCTTGTAGGAACCTTCGTCAAGCTCGTGCCGGTCACCTTCATGAATCGGGCGGCGGCCATGAAATCGTTCAGCATGCTCATCGCGACGTTGAGCTCTCCGGGATGGGCCCGTGCATGGGCGACGAGCGCCGCAACGGAGGTCGCCGGAACCTGCGTCGACACGTACATCGCGAACAGCGACGGCGAGATCTTCGAGATCGGAACGAAGTCCGCCCGAAGGTCGAATGGCGGCGCCTTCTTCGTCAGGACGAGCGGCACGAGGGAGCCGCCCGCGATGAGCAGCGTATAGCCGTCCAGCAGCGCGGCCAGCACCGATTGGGCGCCGATCGCGCCGTCCGCGCCCAGCCGGTTCTCGACGACGAGGGGTTGTCCGAGCGACTTCGCCAATGCGGGGGCGATCGCCCTCGCGACGCGGTCCGCGGGCCCGCCGGCCGCGAACGGAACGACAGACGGACCGGCCGGGAGGGGTAGTCCGTGTCTTGCATCGCTGCGCCTTGCGAGGCGCCCGCGGCCAGCGACAGCATCGCCGTGGCAGCAGCCCATCTGCATGACTCGGCAAGGTGAAGCATCGCGCACTCCTCGCTGACCGTGCCCCAGTGGAACATGATCGAAGGCCGGCGATAAGATGCCGCGCGCTACACCGCGGTAACCTGAAGGCACCGCCGACCATGCGCCTCGTCAGCTCGGACTACTTCGTTGCGACCATCGACGCGGGCAGCATCCGGGCCGCTGCGCGACTTCTCGGCGTCTCGCATCCAGCGATGACGAAGAAGCCTGCGTCTGCTGGAGAACGACCTCGGGGTGCCGCTCCTGCGCCGCAGCGCGCGCGGGGTGGTCTGCCGCACCCGCTGGCCATGCCTTGCTGGCGCGCGCCCGCGTCATCCGGGCCGAGGTCCGCAAGGCCGAGGGTGAACTGGCGCAGTGGTCCATGCCGCACGGAGGCACGGTCAGCGCAGGGTTGTCGCCGGTGGCCGCGACGCTGGCGCCCGACGCCATCGCGCGATTCCTCGATGCCCATCCCCTCGTGCGGCTTCGGATCGTCGAAGGTACGCCATCCCTGCTGGTGCCGCTGGTGCGCGACGAAACGCTCGACTTCGCCATCGTCGTGAAGATGCCGGTCACCCTGGGCCCCGGTCTCGCGTTCAAGACGCTGTTCAGCGATCGCATGGCGATCGCCTGTCGCCGCGGCCACCCGTTGCGCAAGGTTCGGTCGCTGAGCGACCTGGCCGAGGCCCGCTGGCTCGGTCTGAACGCCCCGGGGTCGGGCGGCTGGCTGGAGAAGACGTTCACCGCGTTCGGCTTGGTCTTCCCGCCCCGATACGTGCAGTGCGAGTCTTTTCCCTTCGCGTTCGAGCTGATGGCCAGGACGGATGCCGTCATGGCCGTCGCGGCGTCGGTGCTAGGCGGACCGCTGAATCGCGGCCAGCTCGTGGAAATCCCACTGTCGCAGCCCCTGCCACCGTTCGAGGTCGGCCTGTGCACGCGAGCCGAGACCGGGCTGACGCCGCTCGCGGCGAAGCTCGCTCGCGCCGTCGCGGCCTCGGCACGGCGGCGACCCGCGGCGACGTAGGCAGCCGCGCTCTCCCTCTCCCGCGAGCGGGGAGGGAGATGGAAGTCGCATACTCCGCCCCATGTCCTCCCGATTCCTCAAGCTCGACGAGCCGCTCTTCCGCTACGTGCTCGACCACTCCGTGCGCGAGCATCCCGCGCAGGCAGCGCTGCGCGAAGCGACCCGCACCCACGCCCACGCCGGCATGCAGATCTCGCCCGACCAGGGCCAGCTTATGGCGCTGCTGGTGAAATTGATCGGGGCGCGCCGCACCATCGAGATCGGCGTGTTCACGGGCTACAGCGCCCTGTGCGTCGCCCTCGCGCTGCCCGATGACGGCCGCGTGCTGGCTTGCGACATCAACGACGACTACGTGAGCGTCGGCCGGCCGCACTGGCAGGCCGCCGGCGTCGCGCACAAGATCGACGTGCAGCTCGGCCCGGCCCTCCAGACGCTGGACGCCCGCATCGCCGCGGGTGAAGAAGGCCAGTACGACTTCGCGTTCATCGACGCCGACAAGACCTCGTACGACGCCTACTACGAGCGCTGCCTGCGCCTGTTGCGCGCGGGCGGCCTGATCGCGATCGACAACGTGCTCTGGAGCGGCGCCGTCGCCCGGCCATCGCAGGATGCCGACACCCTGGCGCTGCAAGCCCTGAACGACAAGCTGTTCGCCGACGAGCGCATCGACCTCGCGATGCTGGCGATCAGCGACGGCATCACGCTGGCCCGCAAGCGCTGAATCTCGCAGTCACCCGGCCAGAGGGCCGTCGAAGTGGACGTGCACGTCACGTGCGCTGTGCAAGACACGCACGACGATGATGCCGCCCTTCACGGGTTCGTAGAAGACCACGTATCGCCCGAAGGGCAAGCTTCGCAAGCCCGGCGCCAGTTCGCTTCTGAGTCGCCCCATCATCGGCTGGGTGGACAGCAATTGAAGGCAGCCGTCCAAGCGATCCACGAAGGCGTCTGCCCCGGTCACGCTGTCGTCCGCGATGAAGTCCCAGATTTCGTTGACATCGCGCTGTGCGAGCGGACGCCGCTTCACAAAACCCATTCTCAAGCCTTCGATTCACGAGGCTTGGACGCCCGCCGGGCACGTCCGTCGCGCTTGACCTGTTCGGCGTCCCATGGCTTGGCCACCCCGCTTTCCATGCCTTCGTGAATGTCCTTACGAAGTTGGTCAAGCCTGGCTTGGCGCAGCCGATCCTTCTCGTCCATCAGGCGCAACGCCTCACGCACAACTTCGCTTGCCGACGTGTAGAGGCCGGACTCGACCTTTTGCCTCACCAGTTCTTCGAGGAGCGGTGTGAGATTGACATTCATGCCCATGGGAGCTGCCTCCGCAAAGTCAGAGCCCAGAAAGATATCAGGAGATGCCAATCTTTTGACACACTCCGGCTGCACGCTACCCCAAGGCGCGCCATTTGCCAATGCTCCTTCACCCCTGAAGGAGAGCATCAGCATGGCCACGAGCAAGAAGTCGCCGGGTTCCGGCGTCACCGGCAAGCGCCCCGCGGCGTCGTCAGGCCCCAAAGCCGCCGGCGAGAAAGGCGCGTCGAGCGCGAAGCAGTCGATGTCCGGCCCGTCCGCCAAGCCGCCGCCGCAGCCGCGGCGCAGCCTGGCCGAGCGCGCGGCCACCGCCATGGGCGGCGGCACGAGCAGCGAAGACGCCGACGTGCGCAACCTCGCCGTGGCCGACCGGCTGCAGTCGAAGGTCGACGCCACCGAGGAGATGGTCGCGTCGATCCCGCACAACGCGAACAAGCGCTCCGAGTACGCCATCGGCGGCGAACCGCAGCCGCCGCCCGAGGGCCGAACCGAGGCGCCGAAGAACAACGACGCCACCGGCAGCACCATCACCGAGAGCAACGAGTCCGAAAAGAACGGCGCCAAGGCAGCGCCCGGCACGAACCCGAACAACGGCCCGCTGGAGAAGCACCGCGTCGATTCCGGCGGGCGCTCGATCACCACCAACCAGGGCGTGCCGGTCGCCGACAACCAGCACTCGCTGCGCCTGGGCCTGCGCGGGCCGACGCTGCTCGAAGACTTCATCCTGCGCGAGAAGATCACGCACTTCGACCACGAGCGCATTCCCGAGCGCGTGGTCCACGCGCGCGGCTCCGGCGCGCACGGCTACTTCGAGTGCACCGAGGACATCACCGACCTCACGCGCGCCGCACCCTTCGCCGCCGTCGGCAAGCGCACGCCGGTGTTCGTGCGCTTCTCCACCGTGGCGGGCGAGCGCGGCAGCGCCGACGCCGTGCGCGACGTGCGCGGCTTCGCCGTGAAGTTCTACACCGACGAAGGCAACTGGGACCTCGTGGGCAACAACATCCCGGTGTTCTTCATCCAGGACGCGATGAAGTTCCCGGACCTCGTCCACGCCGTGAAGCCCGAGCCCCATCACCAGATGCCGCAGGCGGCCAGCGCGCACGACACGTTCTGGGACTTCATCTCGCTGATGCCCGAATCCATGCACATGGTCATGTGGGCGATGAGCGACCGCGGCATCCCGCGCAGCTACCGCACGATGCAGGGCTTCGGCGTGCACACGTTCCGCCTCGTCAACGCGAACGGCGAAGCCGTGCTCGTGAAGTTCCACTGGACGCCGGTGGCCGGCACCCACTCGCTCGACTGGGACGAGGCCGTGCGCATCAACGGCGCCGACCCCGACTTCCACCGCCGCGACCTGTGGGAAGCGATCGAGGGCGGCGCGTTCCCCGAATACCTGCTGCAGATCCAGACCTTCTCCGAGGAGCAGGCCGAAGCGTTCAGCTTCGACGTGCTCGACGCGACGAAGATCGTGCCCGAAGAGACTCGTGCCGCTGCGCACGGTGGGCCGCCTGGTGCTGAACCGCAACCCCGACAACTTCTTCGCCGAGACCGAGCAGATCGCCTTCTGCACGCAGCACGTGGTGCCCGGCATCGACTTCACGAACGACCCGCTGCTGCAGGGCCGCAACTTCTCCTACCTCGACACGCAGCTCTCCGCGCCTGGGCGGCCCGAACTTCCACGAGATCCCGATCAACGCGCCGATCGTCGAGGTGCACAACAACCAGCGCGACGGCATGCATCGCCAGGCCATCCACCGCGGACGCGCGAACTACGAGCCCAATTCGCTCGGCGGCGGCTGCCCGTTCCAGGCCGGCGCCAAGGGCTTCGCCTCGTTCGCCGAGCGGCTGCTCGAGCAGCAGGCCACGGCCGAGCCCACGAAGCTGCGCGCCAAGCCCGAGAAGTTCGCCGAGCACTTCAACCAGGCTCGGCTTTTCTACCGGAGCCAGACGCCCGAGGAGCAGGCGCACATCGTGCGCGGGTTCCGCTTCGAGCTCACGAAGGTCCAGACGCAAGCCGTGCGCGAAAGGATGGTCTCCATGCTGCGCAACGTCGACGAGCAACTGGCGATGCAGGTGGCGGACGAGCTCGGCATGCCGCTGCCGCAGGCGATGCCGCAGGTCACGCCGCCGCCCCAGCCGGAAGTGGAGGTGTCGCCCGCGCTGTCGCTGATGTCCCGCCCGGGCGACGGACGGCCGCTGGCGCGCCGCGTCGCGGTGCTCGTCGCCGACGGCATCGACGCCTCCGCCACCGCCGCGCTGTACGACACCCTGACGCAGGCCGGCGCGGTGCCGCGCTACGTGGGCGCGCGGCTCGGCACGGTGGGCGGCGCCGGCGGCGACCCGCTGCCGGTGGAAGTGACGATGGAGGCGGCGCCCTCGGTGCTGTTCGATGCCGTCGTCGTGCCGCCCGGCGTGGGCGCCGCGCTCGGCGACGAGCGCCGAGGCGCAGGAGTTCGTGCGCCTGCAGTTCCGGCATTGCAAGCCGATGCTGCTGGCGCTGTCGGCCGACGCACTGCTGCAGGCGGCCGGGCTCGCAGCCGCGGCCGACGCTCCAGGGGTGCGCATCGCGCGCGACCAGGGCTTCGCGGATGCCGGCGAGGAGTTCGCCGCGCTCGTGGCCGGCCCGCGCGCGTGGGAGCGCCGACCGACCCGCCCCCGGTGTGAGCCGCGCGCTCCGGCCCCACCAAGGGCTTGCGCGGATCCGGCTCCGCCGGTCCGCAGCAAGAGCCCCCTCGGGGGCAGCGACGGGAGGAGCGTGGGGGCTATCAATACCCAGGAACTCGCGCCCGACGTCGATGCTGGAGCGCACCCCCACGTCGCGGCGGTGCAGCTTCAGCCACGCCTGCGCCGCCGCGCGGCCCATGCCTCGCAGCTTCTGCAGAAAATCCCAGCCGGTGTCGAGCTTGCTCTTGGCCGGCAGCTTCGCGAGCTCCTCCTCGTCGGCGATCATGTGCAGGCGCAGATCCTTGTAGCGGCCGCGCTCGACGCGCTCCTCCATCAGCAGCCGCTTCACGAACGCGATGGCGCGCATCTCGCCGATCAGCGCCGTGTTGAAGCTGATCTCCGCGGCGCGCTCGGCGATGTCGAACGCGGTGCGCGGCGTGGCCGGGCGCTCCAGCGGCTGGATCTTCACGAGCAGCACGTCGGCCTCGGCGGTCTCGTAGATCAGCGGCCAGACCGCCGGGTTGCCGCTGTAGCCGCCGTCCCAGTAGGGCTCGCCGTCGATCTCGACGGCCTGGAACAGGTACGGCAGGCAGGCCGAGGCGAGCAGCGCGTCGAGCGACAGCGCCTCGCCGGAGAACACGCGCGGCCGCCCGGTGCGCACCGCCGTGGCCACCGCGAAGAGGCTCGGCCCCTTCGCCGACTGCAGCGCCTCGACGTCGATGTGCCGCTCCAGCACGTCCTTCAGCGGGTTCAGGCCGAAGGGATTCAGCTGGTAGGGGCTGAAGGCGCGCGTCCAGTGGGCCCAGGCCTGCGCCATCGGGGCGGTCCAGGCGTCCCAGAGCGGCCCGCCGCCCTGCGGCTGCGAGAACGGATCGAAGCAGGTGCTGGCGCGCGACACGTCGCGCCAGAAGTCGTGCAGCGCCTCGCGCGCGGCGTCGCGGCCCCCCCGCGCCAGGCCGGTGACGAGCACCGCGCCGTTCAGCGCCCCGGCGCTGGTGCCGGAAATGCCGGCGAAGTCGAGGCTGCCGTCTTCCAGCAGCGCGTCGAGCACGCCCCACGTGAAGGCGCCGTGGCTGGCGCCGCCCTGGAGCGCGAGGTCGATCGAAGTGGTTGTGCGAGCCATGGAGCGCGAGCCGATGCGAAAACGGTATCGTGACGCATTGCCACCGGAAGGACACGCCATGCGACTCGCCTTTTTCGGAACCGGACTGATGGGCACCGGCTTCGTGCGCCGCCTGCGGGCGAACGGCCACGACGTGAACGTGTGGAACCGCAGCGCCGAGAAGGCGCGCGCGCTGGAGGCGCACGGCGCCCGCGCTTTCGCAAGATCCGGCCGCCGCGCTCGAGGGCGCCGAGCGCATCCACCTGTCGCTGGCGGACGACGCGTCCGTCGATGCCGTGCTGGAGCCGATCGCCGCGAAGATCCCCGCAGCCACCTGGATCGTCGACCACACCACCACGGCCGTGCGCCCCACGGCCGAGCGTGTCGCGCGCTGGGATGCGCGCGGCCGCACCTTCGTGCATGCGCCGGTGTTCATGGGCCCGGCGAACGCGCAGGAAGGCACCGGGCTCATGCTGCTGGCCGGCGCCAAGGCGCGCTGCGACGCGCTGCTGCCGGTCGCTGCAGCCGATGACCGGCAAGGTCGTCGTGGTCGGCGAGGATCCCGCGCGGGCCGCCGCGTTCAAGCTCTTCGGCAACCTCACGCTGATCGGCATCGTGGGCATCCTCGGCGACGTGAACCGCCTCGCGCATGCGGTGGGCATCTCCACGAAGGAGGCGTTCTCGCTGTTCGAGCACTTCAACCCCGGCCAGTCGCTGCCGGCGCGCGCCGCGCGCATCGAATCGGCCGACGTCACGAAGCCGTCGTTCGAGGTCTCGATGGCGCGCAAGGACCTGCGGTTGATGATCGAGGAGGCGCGGCGCGGCGGCCTGGAGCTCTATGTCGCGCCCGGCGTGGCGGCGATGTACGACGCCGCGATCGCGCGCGGCGAAGGCGGGCTCGACTCGGCGGCCGCGGCGCGCGTGCCGTCCTGACGCCTTCGCACCCACGCTTGCCATGACCGACACCTCCTTCGAGTTCCCCGCCGATTTCCTCTGGGGCTGCGCCACTTCCGCCTACCAGATCGAAGGCTCGCCGCTCGCCGACGGCGCCGGGCCCAGCAACTGGCACCGCTTCTCGCACACGCCAGGCCGCGTGCACGGCGGCGACACGGGCGACGTGGCCTGCGACCACTACAACCGCTGGCGCGACGACGTGGCGCTGATGCGCGAGCTCGGCCTGAACGCCTACCGCTTCAGCATCGCGTGGCCGCGCGTCATGCCGCAAGGCCGCGGCCCCGTGAACCGCGCGGGCCTCGACTTCTACGACCGGCTCGTGGACGCGCTGCTGGAAGCCGGCATCCAGCCGATGGCCACGCTCTACCACTGGGACCTGCCCGCCGCGCTGGACGACCGCGGCGGCTGGCTCAACCCCGACATCGCGCACTGGTTCGCCGATTACGCCGGCGTGGTGTTCGACGCGCTCGACGACCGCGTGCCGATGTGGGCCACGCTGAACGAGCCCTGGGTGGTGACCGACGGCGGCTACCTGCACGGCACGCTGGCGCCCGGCCACCGCAGCCTCTTCGAGCCGCCCATCGCGTCGCACCACCTGCTGCGCGCGCACGCGCTGGCGGTGCAGCGCTACCGCGCCGGCGGGCGCCACAAGATCGGGCTCGTGGTGAACATCGAGCCGAAGTACCCCGCCAGCGACCATCCCGACGACCTCGCCGCCACGCGGCGCGCCCACGCCTACATGAACCGGCAGTACGTGGACCCGGTGTTCCTCGGCCGCTACCCGGGCGCGCTGCGCGAGGTGTTCGGCCAGGCGTGGCCCGAATGGCCGGACGCCGACATGGCGCTGCTGCGCGAGCCGATCGACTTCGTCGGCGTCAACTACTACACCCGCAGCGTCACGCGCCACGATCCCGCGTCATGGCCGGTGCGCGCCAGCTCGGTGCCGCAGCGCGGCGCCACCTACACCGAGACCGGCTGGGAGGTCTGCCCCGACGCATTCACCGACACGCTCGCCTGGCTCGGCGCGCGCTGCGGCGGTGCGCCGCTGTACGTGACGGAGAACGGCGCCGCCTTCTACGACCCGCCGACGCTCCTCGACGGCACCTGCGACGACCCGCTGCGGGTGCAATACCTGCGCCAGCACCTCCAGGCCGTGGCGACCGCGATACAAAAGGGCGTAGACGTAAGAGGGTATTTCGCGTGGTCCTTGCTCGATAACCTGGAATGGGCGCATGGATTCTCGAAGCGCTTCGGGCTCGTCCATGTCGACTTCCAGACCCAGCAGCGCACCCCGAAAACGAGCGCCCGCCTCTATGCGGAGGCCATTGCCAGCCGTGGAAGAAGCCTCCAGGGTTGCAATTGAAACAACCTTCGGCGGCGCACCGTGATGTGCATCACCGCGTCAACCGTGAAATCCCGGTCCAATAATATGCATCCGAGTGTCAGGCTTTGCCTGATACGTGTCAGAAGGTTGCAGTCAAGGACCGTCGATGAGAAAGCAGGGATACACGCGCCGCCACATGCTCGGCTTTGCCGCTTCAGCGGCTGCGATGCTGATGGCAGGGTGCGGCCCGTCGATGGAAGCCGCGCCCGCGGCCAAGCGCGAGGCACCGCTCGGCTTGATGCCGCCCCTCTTCGACGACCTGCAGAAGCGCACGTTCGACTACTTCTGGGAAACCGCCAACCCGCGCAACGGCCTGGTGCCCGACCGCTGGCCCAACGTCACCTTCAGCAGCATCGCCGCGGTGGCGTTCGCCCTCACGGCCTACCCGATCGGCGTGTGGCGCGGCTACATCACCCGCGAGCAGGCGCGCGAGCGCACCCTCACCACGCTGCGGTTCTTCGCCGACGCCCCGCAGGGCGACGCGCCCACCGGCATGACCGGCCACCACGGCCTCTTCTACCGCTACCTGGACATGGAGACCGGCACGCGCAGCGGCGACGTGGAGGTGTCCACCGTGGACTCGGCGCTGCTGATGTCCGGCATGCTCTTCGCGCAGGCCTGGTTCGACGGCACCGAAGAGGGCGAGGTGGAAATCCGCGCACTGGTGGACCGCATCTACGCCCGCATGGACTGGCGCTGGTTCCAGCCGCGCCCGCCGGTGATCGTGCTCGGCTGGACGCCCGAGGAAGGCCACCTGCCCTACGACTGGCGCGGCTACAACGAGGCGATGGCGGTGTACCTGCTGGCGCTCGCCTCGCCCACGTTCCCGGTCGAGCCCGAGTCGTGGCAGGCCTGGACGCAGGGCAACCTCAACGCCTGGGGCCCCTACCACGACATCGAGCACGTGGGCTTCGCGCCGCTCTTCGGCCACCAGTACACGCACGTGTGGTTCGATTTCCGCGGCATCCAGGACGAGTTCATGCGCGCCCGCTCGCTGGACTACTTCGAGAACAGCCGCCGCGCCACGCTCGCGCAGCGCGCCTACGCGATCGCGAACCCCGACCAGTGGCAAGACTACGGCGCCGACTGCTGGGGCCTGACCGCCTGCGACGGCCCGGGCAAGATGACCATCGCCGACCGCGCCGGCCGCGTGCGCACGTTCCACGACTACATCGCACGCGGCGCGGGGCGCGTGGACACCATCGACGACGGCACGATCGCGCCCACCGCGGCCATCTCGTCGCTGCCCTTCGCACCGGAAGTCGTGATCCCGGCCGTGGAGGCCATGCACGAGAAGTACGGCAGCGTCATCTACCAGAAGTACGGCTTCGTCGACGCCTTCAACCGCAGCTTCACCGCCACCGGCGCCACGCTGACGCACGGCAAGGTGGTGCCCGGCTTCGGCTGGGTCGACAACGACTACATCGGCATCGACCAGGGGCCGATCCTGGCGATGGTGGAAAACCATCGGTCCGACCTGGTGTGGTCCACGATGCGCCGGCACCCGGTCGTGCGCCTCGGGCTGCAGCGCGCCGGCTTCACGGGCGGCTGGCTGGCCTGACAACCCCCTGCTGAGGGTCTGCTAACACCTCGGTCTGCGCGGGTGCGGCACACTGCCGCACTTCGCCCTCACACGACCGAATGTCCTGGACCCGCCGCGCCTGGCTGGGAGCCGCGGCCGCTTGCGCCGCGGCCTGCAGCCGCACCGACGCACGAACGCTGCGCTTCTGGGCCATGGGCCGCGAAGGCGAGGTGGCCGCCGAGCTGGTGGCGGGCTTCGAGCGCGAGCACCCGGGCGTGCGGGTGCGCGTGGAGCAGCTGCCCTGGAGCGCGGCGCACGAGAAGCTGCTGACCGCCGTCGCCGGCGACGCCACCCCCGACATCGCCCAGATGGGCAACACCTGGCTCGCCGAGATGGACGCGCTCCATGCGCTCGAGCCGCTGGAGGGGCTCGTGGACGTGCAGCAACGGCTGCCGGCCGCCGACCACTTCGAAGGCATCTGGCAGACCAACCTGGTGGGCGGGCGCCTGCTCGGCGTGCCGTGGTACGTGGACACGCGGCTGCTGTTCTACCGCGCCGACCTGCTGCGCGACGCCGGCCACCCGCAGGCGCCGCGCTCGTGGGCCGAATGGCAGGCGGTGATGCAGGCGCTGCACGCGGGCGCCGTGCCGCACCCGATGATCCTGCCGCTCGACGAGTTCCAGCCGCTGCTGGCGCTCGCGCTGCAGCAGCCCGAGCCGCTGCTGCGTGACGGCGGCCGGCGCGGCAATTTCGACACCCCCGGCTTCCGGCGCGCGCTCGACTTCTACGTGGAGATGTACCGCCGCGGCTGGGCGCCGAGCGCCGGCGAAGGCGAGTTCGGCAACGTGGCGCAGGAGTTCGGCCGCGGCCGCTTCGCGTTCTACATCACGGGCCCCTGGTACATCGGCGAGTTCCGGCGCCGGCTGCCGGCCGCGATGCAGGAGCGCTGGAACACCGCGCCGCTGCCCGGCCCCGACGGCCCGGGCATGTCGGTGGCGGGCGGCTCCAGCCTCGTGGTGTTCCGGCGCTCGAAGCTCAAGCCCGAGGCGGCGCGGCTCATCGAGTACTTGTGCCGGCACGACGTGCAGCAGCGCTTCTACGGCCTCACCGGGAACCTGCCGCCGCGGCGCAGCGTGTGGACGCAGCCGCCGCTGGCCACCGACGACAAGGCGCGCGCCTTCCGCGACCAGCTCGAACGCGTGCGGCCCTCGCCCGCCGTGCCGGAGTGGGAGCGCATCGTGCAGGAGATGCAGCTCGTGGCCGAGCGCATCGTGCGCGGGCGCGTGCCGGTGCCGCAAGCGCTGCAGGCGTTGAACGCGCGCACGGACGCCATGCTGGAGAAGCGGCGCTGGCTGCTGGATCGAGGGCACCAATGAACCGGCAGCAGCTCGCGGCCTGGGCTTTCATCGCGCCGGCGCTTTCGGTCATCGCGCTCTTCTTCGTCGTGCCCGTGGTCGCGGCGCTCCTGCTCAGCCTCACCGACTTCGATCTCTACGCGCTCGCCGACCTGCGCAACCTGCGCTTCGCGGGCCTCGACAACTACGTGCACGTGCTGAGCATGCCGCTCTTCTGGCGCGCGTTCGGCAACACCTCCTACTTCGTCGTCATCGGCGTGCCGCTGTCCATCGTCGTGTCGCTCGCGTGCGCCGTGCTGTTGCAGTCGAAGCTCGCGCGCTTCAAGCCGTTCGTGCGCACCGCGCTGTTCGCGCCGGTGGTCACGACGCTCGTCGCCGTGGCGCTGATCTGGCGCTACCTCTTCCACGTGCGCTACGGCTGGGTGAACCACTGCGCTCGCGCAGGCCGGCATTGCGCCGATCGACTGGCTCGGCGACCCGGACTGGTCGATGCCCACGATCATCCTGTTCGCGGTGTGGAAGAACTTCGGCGGCAACATGATCATCTTCATCGCGGCGCTGCAGGCGATCCCGGAAGACCTGTACGAAGCCGCGCGGCTGGACGCCGCGGGCCCGTGGTCGCAGTTCCGGCACATCACGCTGCCGTCGATCGCGCCCACGCTGCTGCTCGTGAGCATCCTCACCATCGCGGGCTACTTCCAGCTCTTCGCCGAGCCCTACGTGATGACGCGCGGCGGCCCGCTGCAGAGCACGGTGAGCCTGCTCTACCTCATGTACGAGGAGGGCTTCCGCTGGTGGAACCTGGGCGTCGCGTCGGCCGTCGCGTTCGTGCTGTTCGTGATCATCGTCGTCGTCACGCGCGTGCTGCTGCTTGCCACGCGCGCGGAGGGACGCTCGTGAAGGGCAACCGGCTGGCGTGGTTCGGCGTCAACGGCGCGCTGCTGGCGGCCGCCGCGCTCGCGGTGGCGCCGCTCGTGTGGATGGTGTCGGTGTCGCTGATGGCCGCCGGCGAATCGAGCACCTACCCGCCGCCGCTGCTGCCCGACGCGCCCTCGCTCGACCACTACCGCGCGCTGCTCGAGCGCGGCGGCATCGCGCGCCAGTTCCTGAACAGCCTGGGGCTCGCGGTGGCGGTGACGATCATCTCCACCACGCTGAACACCATGGCCGGCTACGCGTTCGCGAAGCTGCACTTCCGCGGCCGCGAGCGCCTCTTCTCGGCCATGCTCGCGGCGCTCGTCATCCCGGGCCAGGTGGCCATGCTGCCGCTCTTCCTCATGCTCAAGGGCATGGGGCTCGTGAACACCTACGCCGGCGCGATGGTGCCGGGGCTTGCGGGCATCTTCGGCATCTTCCTCGTGCGGCAGTACGCGCGCACCATTCCCAACGAGCTGATCGAGGCCGCGCGCATGGACGGCGCCGGCGAGTTCCGCACCTTCTTCTCGATCGTGCTGCCGGTGCTCAAGCCGGTGCTCGTCACGCTGGCGGTGTTCTCGTTCCTCGGCAGCTGGAACGACTTCATGTGGCCGCTGATCGTGCTGAACGACGGCGACCTCTACACGCTGCCCGTGGCGCTGGCGTCGCTCTCGCGCGAGCACGTGCAGGACACCGAGCTGATGATGGCCGGCGCCGTGGTCACGGTGCTGCCGGTGCTGCTGCTGTTCCTCGCGCTGCAGCGCTACTACATGCAAGGCCTGCTGATGGGGAGCGTGAAGCAGTGACGAAGAAGGGCCGGAAGGCGATGCGCGGCCTTGCCGCCGCGGTGCTCGGCGCAGCCTGCACGCTGCCGCAGGCCGCGGTGCTCGACGACCTGCGCGACACGTCGGCCTGGCGCGCGGCCGGCTCCGACCAGGTGAGCGCGCGGCTGCGGCGCGACGCCGACGGCAGCCTGTGCCTCGACTACGACTTCAACGCCGTGTCCGGCTACGCGGTGATGCGGCGCGCGCTGCCGGTGGAGTGGCCGGCGCACTTCGACCTCGTCGTGCGGCTCAAGGGCCGCGGCGCGGTGAACGACCTGCAGGTGAAGTTCGTCGATGCGAGCGGGGACAACGTCTGGTGGGTGAACCGGCCGAACGCCGAGCTGCCGGCCGCGCTCACCGATCTGCGGATCCGCCGCCGCCACGTCGAGTTCGCGTGGGGGCCGATCACCGACCGCACGCTGCGCCGCACGCAGGACGTGGAGTTCGTGATCGCGGCCGGGCGCGAGGGCGGGCGCGGCTCGCTGTGCGTGGCGCGCATCACGCTGAACGAGCGCGCGCCGGACCCGGCCACGTGGCCCGAGGCGCGCGAGACGGCGAAGGGGCAGACGCTCGCACATCGACTGGCAGGTGCCGCGCGAGTTCAACGGCCTGGCGCTGCGCTGGCCGGCGCACCGGCGCGACCTCGACTACGACGTGCAGGCCTCCGACGACGGCCGCCGCTGGCGCGTGCTGCGCCGCGTGCGCGGCAGCGACGGCGGGCTCGATGCGCTCTACACGCCCGAGAGCGAGGCGCGCCACCTGCGCGTGCGCGTGCTGCGCGGCGAGGGCCTGCCGAAGGTGGAGCTGCGCAGCGCCGCGCAATGGCGCCACTTCAACGCCGTGCTGGCGGAGCTTGCCGAGAACACGCCGCGCGGCGACCTGCCGCGCGCCTTCATCGGCGAGCAGAACTACTGGACGCTGGTCGGCGTGGACGGCGGCGGCGAACGCTCGGCGCTGCTCAGCGAAGACGGCGCGCTGGAGGTCGGGCGCGGCGGCTTCAGCGTGGAGCCTGCCGTGCAGGTGGAGGACGAGCGGCGGCTCACGTGGGCCGACGTGGCGGTGGAGCAATCGCTGCCCGAAGGCTACCTGCCGCTGCCCACGGTGCACTGGCGGCACGCGGCCTTCACGCTCGAGGTGCAGGCCGCGGCCGACGGCCCGCGCGACGCGCCCGAGCTGCTCGCGCGCTACCGCCTGCGCAATGCCGGCGACCGCGCGCGCACCTTCACGCTGATGCTGGCGGTGCGGCCCTGGCAGGTGAACCCGCCGCAGCAGTTCCTCGCCACCCCGGGCGGCGCGGCGCCCATCGGCGTGCTGCGGCGCACCGCCTCCGGGCTGTCGGTGGACGGCCGGCCGCTGCGCTTCACGGTGGCGCCTCAACGGGTGGCCGCGCTGCCCTTCGACGGCGGGCTGGCGCTCGCGTCGCTGGCCGAGGCCCCCGTGCTCGAAGAGCAGGACGACCCGCAGCGCCATGCCTCGGCGCTGCTGCAGTTCCACGTTCGCCTCGCGCCGAATGCCGAGGCGGTGATCGGCTGGACGGCGCCGCTCGGCGCCGGCGCCGCGCCGCGCGCCGCCCGTGCCGCCGGCGCGGCCGAGCTCGACGGGCGCATCGCCGCGGCCGCCATCGCAGTGGCGCGACCGGCTGAACCGCGTGCGGCTGCGCGTGCCGCCGGAGGCGCAGGCGATCGCCGACACGCTGCGCACGTCGCTCGCGCACATGCTGCTGTCGCGCGACGGCCCGGCCCTGCGCCCCGCCACGCGCGCCTATGCCCGCACGTGGGTGCGCGACGGCGCGATGATGGTCGCGGCGCTGCTGCGCCTGGGCGAGACGGAAGCGGCGCGCGAGTTCGTCGACTGGTTCGCGGGCTACATCTTCGAGTCCGGCAAGGTGCCTTGCTGCGTCGACCGGCGCGGCGCCGATCCCATCGCCGAGAACGACAGCCACGGCCAGTACCTGTATGCCGTGGCGGAGATGTGGCGCCACACGCGCGACCGCGGCTTTCTCGAGCGCCACTGGCCGCGCGTGCAGCGTGTCGTGGACTACCAGGAGTCGCTGCGGCAGTCGGAGCGCGGCAACGCGAACCGCGCGCCGGAGCGCGCGCATCTCTTCGGCCTCATGCCTCCGTCCATCAGCCACGAGGGCTATTCCGACAAGCCGGCCTACTCGTACTGGGACGACTTCTGGGCCCTGCGCGGCTACAAGGACGCGGTCGTCGTGGCCCGGGTGCTCGGGCGCGAGGAGCAGGCCGCGGCGTGGTCGGCGTGGCGCGACGAGTTCGAGCGCGAGCTGGCGCGCTCCATCGAGGCCACTGCGCGCAAGCACGGCATCGCGTGGATCGCCGGCGCCGCCGACCGCGGCGACTTCGACGCCACGTCCACCACGATGGCGCTCGACCCGGCGCAAGCCAAGGTGCCGCCCGAGCTGCTGCCGGCCACCTTCGAGCGCTACTGGCAGGAAACGATCTCGCGCGCCGAGGGCCAGAAGCCGTGGAAGGACCTCACGCCGTACGAGCTGCGCAACGTGGGCGCGCTCGTGCGCCTGGGCCAACCGGCGCGCGCGCACGCGGTGCTCAACTGGTTCTTCGGCCACCGCCGCCCGGCGGCCTGGAACCAGTGGGCCGAGGTGGTGCTGCCGAACGCGCGCGAGATCCGCTTCCTCGGCGACATGCCGCACGCGTGGGTGTCGTCCGACTACATCCGCTCCGCGCTCGATCTCTTCTGCCACGAGCGCGAGGCCGACGGCACGCTCGTGCTCGGCGCGGGCCTCGACCCGCGCTGGCTGCGCGATGGGCTGGAGGTGCTGGGCCTGTCCACGCCGCACGGCCGGCTCGACTACCGGCTCGCCCCCGCGCCCGGCGGCTGGACTTTGGAGGTGCGCTCGCGCCTCGAGAACCTGCGCGGCCTGCGCCTCGCGTGGCCGGGCGACGGCCCGCTGCCGCGCGCCACGCTCGACGGCCGGCCGATCGCGTGGCAGGGTCGCGAGCTGCCCATCCCGTCGTCTCCCGCCCTCGTCCAACTCCAGGCGCCCTGAACGCCCTCGCCCACGACACCATGTCCGGACTCACCCTGCGCGGCATCCAGAAATCGTTCTCCGGCACGCGCGTGCTGCACGACGTCGACCTCGACGTGGCCGACGGCGAGTTCGTCGTGCTCGTCGGGCCGTCGGGCTGCGGCAAGAGCACGCTGCTGCGCTGCATCGCCGGGCTCGAGGAACCGGAGGCCGGCGACCTGCTCATCGACGGCCGGCGCATGAACGACGTGCCGCCCGCGCAGCGCGGCGTCGCGATGGTGTTCCAGAGCTACGCGCTCTACCCGCACATGACGGTGGCCGAGAACATGTCGTTCGGCCTGCGCATGACGGGCATGAAGAAGCCCGACATCGAGCGCACGGTCGCGCAGGCGGCCGAGGTGCTGCAGATCACGCCGCTGCTGCAGCGGCGGCCGGCGCAGCTCTCCGGCGGCCAGCGGCAGCGCGTGGCGATCGGCCGCGCCATCGTGCGCCGGCCGGGCGTGTTCCTGTTCGACGAGCCGCTGTCCAACCTGGACGCCGCGCTGCGCACGCAGATGCGCGTGGAGATGGCGCGGCTGCACGAGACGCTGAACGCGACCATCGTCTACGTCACGCACGACCAGGCCGAGGCGATGACGCTGGCCGACCGCATCGTCGTCTTCAACGCCGGGCGCATCGAGCAGGTGGGGCCGCCGCTGTCGCTGTATCGCCGGCCGGCCGGCCTCTTCGTCGCGGGCTTTCTCGGCTCGCCGCGCATCAACCTGCTGCCGGCCACCGCGCAGTCGGTCGAACCCGGCCGGCTGCGCCTGGTCGTGCGTGGCGACGATGCCGTGGAGGTGGACATCGATGCGCCCGCCGTGCGCGCCGGCGACACCGTGACACTCGGCATCCGCCCCGAGCATTTCACGGTGGTCGACGGCGGCGAGCCCGGCCGGTCCGCCCTGCACGGCCGCGTGCAGCTGGTCGAGCACCTGGGCGACGTGGCGTACGTGCATGCGCTGGCGGCCGGCGGCGATACGCTGACGGCGCGCCTGCCGCACGACACGCCGCTGCGCGCGGGCGCGGCCGTGCAGCTCGCCTTTCTGCCGGGCGAGGCGCTGGTGTTCGACCACGCCGGCGCGGCCATCAGATGACAGTGGAGTTCGTTGATCCCCATGACCTCGGTGCCCTCTGTGCCTCTGTCCCAGAAGCCCGCCCAGGTCAATGGGTGCATGCGGTGCAACTGGCGATCCCCAACGCACACTGATCTCGCATGACTTCCACCACCACCTTCTCCGTCGTCCGCAACGCCACCGGGAGCCTCGCGTTCGAGATCAACTCGAACGGCAGCGTGCGTCGCGTGCTCGCGGGCGACCTGGTCTTGAACCTGTTCGTCGGCAATGAGATGGAAGGCGGGCCCGTGAACCTGTGGCTGCGTCGGCACGACGCCGCGGGGGCGCAAGCGATGCCGCTGCTGGGGCCCGGCAGCCCCGCGCGCTTTCAGGTCGACGGGCAAGGACTCGTCGCGCAAGCCGACTGGCAAGGCATGCAGGTCGAACTCCGGCTCGTGCTGGCCGACGACGCTCCCGCGTGGTTCTGGCACGTGTCGGTGCGCAACGCAACCTCCGCGCCGCGGACCGTGGATCTGATCCACGCGCAGGACGTCGGCCTCACGACCTACGGCGCCGTGCGGACGAACGAGTACTACGTGAGCCAGTACCTGGACCATGCGCCGCTGCAGCATCCGCGCCAGGGCTGGACGCTCGCCGTGCGGCAGAACATGGCCGTCGCCGGCCGGCATCCGTGGCTGCTGATGGGCGCGCTGCGGCACGGCGCGTCGTATGCCACCGATGCGCTGCAGCTGCACGGCCTGGCGTCACGCGGGGGCGGCGTGCCCTCGGCACTCGCCACGGGGCTGCCCGGCACCAGACTGCAGCACGAGCACGCGATGGCGGCGCTGCAGGAACAGCCGGTCACGCTGCAGCCGACCGAGAGCGCGCAGCTCGGATTCTTCGCGCGCTTCGAAGGCCGACCATCCTGCGGCGAGCGGCCCGCAGGACCTCGCGCTCGTCGACGCCACGCTCGCGCTGCCGCAGGCGCGCCCGCCGCGGCCATCGGCGTCGCCCTCCGGCCATGCCCCGGCCGCTTCGCTCTTCACGACGGCGCCGATGCTCGAGACGATCGACCTCGACGCCGCCCGGCTCGACGCCCTGTTCGGCCCGCGCCGCCACGAGGAGCATGACGACGCGCGGCGCGCTGCAGTCGTTCTTCTGCGGCGACGATCGCCACGTCGTGCTGCGCGCCAAGGAAGCGCGCGTGCTGCGCCCGCACGGCCACATGCTGCGCACCGGCCGCGCGCTGTCGCCCGACGAGACCGCGCTCACTTCCACCGTGTGGATGGCCGGCGTCTTCCATTCGATGGTGACGCAGGGCCACGTGGGCATCAACCGCCTGCTGTCGACCACGCGCAGCTATCTCGGCCTCTTCCGCTCGCACGGGCAACGCGTGTTCGTGCAGACCGCAGCGGGCTGGCGCCTGCTCGGCGTGCCGTCCGCGTTCGAGATGGCGCCCGGCCACTGCCGCTGGCTCTACCGGCACGCCGGCGGCCTGCTCGAAGTGCGCAGCGTGGCCGTGGACGAGCCGCATGCGCTCGAGCTGCACGTGCGCGTGCTCGAGGGTGCGCCGCTGCCGCTGCGCGTCACGCACCACGTGGCGCTCGGCGGCGACGACGGCAGCGAGCCCGGCGCGGCGCGCTGGTCGTGCGCCGACGGGGCCGTGTTCGTGGCCACCGTTCCCGGCACCGAGCTCGGCGAGCGCTTCCCGCTCGGCGGCGTTCGCGATCGAGCCGCTCGACGGCACGCGCTTCGACCGCGTCGGCGGCGACGAGCGCCTCTTCGAAGACGGCCGCTCGCGCGAGCAGCCGTTCGTCTGCATCGACGGCGTGGCGTCGCCGTCGTTCGGCCTGCGCCTCGCGGCCGGCCTCGTGCCGGCGCAGCAGGCGCCCGAAGCCTCGACGCTGCCGCTGCCCGCGCTGCGTGCCCCGGCCAGCAGCAGCGCGGCCGACGACATCGCGCAGCTCGCCGACATCCTGCCGTGGTACGCCCACGATGCGCTCGTGCACTACCTCGCGCCGCGCGGGCTGGAGCAGTATTCCGGCGGCGGCTGGGGCACGCGCGACGTGTGCCAGGGCCCGCTCGAGATGCTGCTCGCGCTCGGCCGCCACGACGCCGTGCGCGAGCTGCTGCTGCGCGTGTTCGCGGCGCAGAACCCCGACGGCGACTGGCCGCAATGGTTCATGTTCTTCGACCGCGAGCGCGACATCCGCGCGCCGGACTCGCACGGCGACATCGTGTTCTGGCCGCTGCTCGGCCTCGCGCGCTACCTCGATGCGAGCGGCGACGCCGGCCTGCTCGACGTGCGCGCTGCCCTTCCACGGCGCGCCCGGCCACCACACTGTGTGGACGCACGTGGAGCGCGCGCTCGGAGTGATCGCCGGGCGGCAGGTCGCCGGCACGCACCTCGCGGCGTACGGCCACGGCGACTGGAACGACGCGCTGCAGCCGGCCGACCCCGCGCTGCGCGAACGCATGTGCAGCGCCTGGACCGTGACGCTGCACCACGAGACGCTCACCGCGCTTGCGCACGCCCTGCGCAGTGCCGGCGCGCACGGCGCGACGCCGACCGTCTCGGCGAGGCCGCGACCCGCGTGCTCGACGACTTCCAGCGCCTGCTGATGCCCGACGGCGTCGTGGCCGGCTACGCGCTGTGGCGCCAGCCGGGCCAGTCCGGCGACCGGCAGCCCGAGGCCCATCTGCTGCACCCGCGCGACGCCGCCACCGGCGTGCGCTACAGCCTGCTGCCGATGATGCATGCCGTGCTCGCCGACATGCTCACGCCCGCTCAGGCGCGCCAGCACGCCGCGCTGATGGCCGAGCATCTGCAAGGCCCGGACGGCGCGCGCCTCTTCGACCGGCCGCTCGCCTACCACGGCGGCCTGCAGCGCCTCTTCCAGCGCGGCGAGAGCAGCTCCTTCTTCGGGCGCGAGATCGGCATCATGTACACGCACGCGCACCTGCGGCATGCCCAGATGCTCGCGCACCTCGGCGATGCCCGCGGCCTGCTCGACGCCTTGCGAAAGGCCCATCCCATCCTCGTGCGCGAGCACGTGCCGATGCGCCGCGCCGCGCCAGGCCAACTGCTACTTCAGCAGCTCCGACGCCGCATTCGCCGACCGCTACGAGGCCGACCGACGCTACGGCGAACGCGATCGCCGGCCGCGTGCCGCTCGAAGGCGGCTGGCGCGTCTACTCCAGCGGCCCGGGCCTCTTCATCGCGATCTTCGTGCGCAGCTTCCTCGGCCTGCGCGCGGCGGCGCGCACGCTCACGGTGGACCCGGTGATCCCGCCCGCCATGAACGGCCTCGTCGCGACGGTAGAGCTCTGGGGCAAGCCGGTGGAGGTCGAGTACGCCGTGGCCGGCGCGCCCGGCGCCGCCGCGAGCGTCACGCTCAACGGAGCGTCACTGCCGTGCACGCGCGAGCACAACCCGTACCGCATCGGCGGCCTGCAGGTGTCGCGCGAGGCGTTCGAGGCCGCGCAGCAGACAGGGCCGCAGCGGATGCGCGTCACGCTCGATACCGCGTGATAGGGCCCCCACGCTCCTCCCGTCGCTGCCCCCCGAGGGGGCTCTTGCTGCGGACCGGCGGAGCCGTGGATTGTTGGCCCCCACGCTCCTCCCGTCGCTGCCCCCCAAGGGGGCTCTTGCAGCGGACCGGCGGAGCCGGATCCGCGCAAGGGCCTTGGTGGCGCCGTTTCATGCCGGCGGGGTCGCGCTTTGCGGCGGTGGAGAACTGAGATGTCCTCGCGCGGGCGCGTCGCCAACCTCATGGCGCAGCTGGCCTACGGCCTCTTCTCCATGACGATCTGCCTGCCCTCGATGCAGGAATGGGGCGCAATCTTCGGCGCCGGGCCGTCACAGGTGCAGCTGACGTTCAGCGGCTTCGCGCTCACGTACGGCGCGCTGCAGCTCGTGTACGGGCCGCTGTCGGACCGGCAAGGGCGGCGGCGCCTGCTGCTCGTGGGCCTCGCGGTGGCCGGCACGGCGTCGCTCGCCGCCGTGTTCGCCACCACGATCGAGGCGCTGATCGCCGCGCGCGTGATGCAGGGCGCGGGCTGCGCCGCCGGCATGGTGCTCGGCCGCGCCGCCGTGCAGGATCTCTTCACCGGCCCCGAGCGCACGCGGGTGATGGCCTATGTCGGCATGGCGATGGGCCTGTGCCCGCCGTTGGCCACCGTGGTCGGCGGGCAGCTGCACGCCCGCTTCGGCTGGCAGGCGAACTTCGTGCTGCTCTCGGTGTTGGCCGTCCTGCTGATGCTCGCCGCCTGGCACGGCATGCCGGCCCGGCGCACCGCCGCCAGCGCCGGCACGCACTGGCTGCGCGCGATGGCCGCCTCGTATGCGCGGCTGATGCGCGAGCCGGCCTTCGTGCTGAACGTGATGCTGCTGTCGCTCACGGTGGGCGCGTTCTACGTCTACCTTGGCGGCGCGCCGCTCGTGCTCGGCAGCTACGGCATCGGCCCGGCGAGCGTCGGCTTCTACATCATGGTGCCGCCGCTGTCGTACATCGCCGGCAACTTCCTCACGAGCCGCCTCGTGCGCCGCATCGGCGAGGGCCGCGTGCGGGTGGCCGGGCAGTGCGTCACGATCGCCGGCATCGTGCTGATGATCGGCCTCGCGCTCGCGGGCTGGCGCAGCGGCTGGTCGTTCACGCTGCCGCTGGTGCTGCTGGGCATCGGCCACGGCCTGCTCATGCCGCCGACGCTGACGGCCACGGTCGGCTCGGTCCCGGCGCTCGCGGGTGCCGCCGCGGCCGTCGCCGGCGTGATGCAGCAGATCGTCGGCGCCTTCGGCGGCTATGCGGTCGGCTGGGTGCCCCACGACGGGCCCGTGCCCTTGGGCCTGCTCATGCTCGCTTTCACCGTCTGCGCGATCACGGCGCAGGCTTTCATCCCACGGCCGGCGACGCTGGCCACGCGAGCGGCGGGGTGAAAGACCGTTCCCTGCTACGCCCGCCCGCCCCAGCCCTCGGGCGTCTCGTTGGTCACGTCGAACGCACTCGCGCGCACCGGCTCGACGGGCCGCACCTCATAGCTCAGGCCGCAGCGCATGCATGGGTTCAGCGCGGCGAGCTCCGCCGCCTCGTGCAGGCTGCCGGCCATGAAGTGCCAGTAGCCGCCGATCACTTCCTTGGCTTCGGAGAACGGCCCGTCCATCATGCCGCTGCGCGACACCCGTTTCGCCTCTCGCGCCAGGCGTTGCCCGGCCTTCATGCGGCCTTGCGCCACGAGCTGGTCGCGCCAGGCGTAGAACTCGTCGATCGCCTGCTGGATCTCCTGCGGCGACTTGTCCGCATCCCACTGCCCGCGCGACAGCACCAGGTACTCGCGAAGCGTGTTCTCTCTTTCCATGCTGGCCTCCATGTCGATCACGTCCCATGCCGCCGCCCACGCGACTGCTCGCGCGCGAGGTCGATGAACTCCGCCGCTGCCGGCTTCAGGCCCGAGCCGCGCCGCCAGACGAGCCCGACATCCACCGTCGGCACCTCGTCGCGCAGCGGCCGCACGTCCACGTGCTCGGCGTCCAGCGTCCAGGAGCGGTAGAGAAAGTCGGGCAGCACCGCGAGCCCGAGGCCTGCGCCCACCAGCGAGCGCACCGCCTCCAGCGAGCCGGTCTTCATCATCACGTGCGGCTTGAGCTGGTGGCGCGCCCAGACCAGCCGCATCAGGTCGTCGATGCGATCGGCTTCCAGCACGATCTGCTCGCACGCCGCGCACTCGGCCAGCGACACCTCGTCGTGCGCGGCCAGCGGATGGTTCGACGCCAGCCACACGCGGCTGGCCGAGCGCGTCAGCGTCTCGGCCATCAGCGCCTTCGGCTCGCCCAGCGCGTTGCTCACCATGATCGCCACGTCGAGCTCGCCGTTGATCAGCAGATGCTCCAGGAACCGCGGCGTTTCCTCGGTGACCTGCACCTGCACCTCCGGACAATTGCGGCGGTAGCGGCTGAGCAGGTCGCTCAGGTAGTAGCCGGCGACGAGGCTCGTCACGCCCACCGTGAGCGTGCCCGAGACGGACGCCGGCTCGGCCGCGTTCAGGCGAATCGCATCGGCCACCGCGCCCAGCACCTTGCCGGCCCCCGAGAGAAACCGATGCCCCTGCGGCGTGAGCGCCATGCCCTTGGACGTGCGCTCGAAGAGCCGGCTGCCGAGCTCCTGCTCCAGCTCGGCCATCGCCTTCGTCAGCGCGCTCTGCGCCACGTTGAGCATGCGCGACGCCCCCGCCAGCGAGCCGCTCTCCGCCACCGCGATGAAGTAGCGAAACTGACGCAGCGTGATGTGGCGCGGGTTCATGCGGCGATGAATTGCGGATGCCTTCAGCGCCTCAGGGCGTTGCGAGCAGCCAGAGCCGCTTCGTGCTCAAACGCAGGCGCGAAGTCGTCGAGCTCTTCGCGCTTCAGCCCGACCTCCGGTGCCATCGCGACGGCTTTCCAGTTCGACAAGGCACTCACGACGTCGCGCAGGACCTCCAGCGCCGCGGCCGGCGCGCCGAGACCGAAGTAGTTGGCGTGTTCGAGCAGCATCTGCAGGGACTCGATAGGGCCTGTTTCCGGCGACAGCCAAGTCTTGGATTCTCGGTCCTTGTCGGGGAACGGGTTGAGGTCGAACGCCGGTGCCAGCCGCCACTGCCCATTGCCTTCGTAGAGAAAGCCGTGGTTTTGCAGATGATCGTCGACGTTGGTGATGAGCAGGTTGAATACCATCCGGCGCCACAACTGGCGCACGTCGTCGGTGGGCCTCACGCACTTCGAGCGGATCACGTCGGCGATCTCGGTGTACGACCGGTCCTCATCGCGAGAGGCCTGCAGCATCGATGCAGCCGACAGGTAGTGGATCCGGGCGAACTCATCCGTCCGGTCGAACCGCTCGATGAGCGCCACCGGTGCTTCGTCGAGCTGAGGATCCGTGCCGACGCGACATCGATGCCCGCGTGGCGGGCCAGCCGCAGGGCCAGCACTTCCCCGCGAGTGACGCTTCGCGAGTCGGCCACGCTGGGAAACTTGCCGATGGACAGGCGCCCGGTCTCGTCGAGGATCGTGCACTTCGGCCGCATGCCGCCCAGCGACGTGCCCTTGCCCTGCAGGTACTGAAGGTCGGCGGCCGTCTCCTGGCTCTTCTCCACCGCGCGGCTGGCGCTGTAGATGCGCTCGATCTCCAGGAGGGGCGGCGTACTGCGTCTGCCCTCCTCCACCGTGCACAGGAACCTGCCGCCCGCTTCTCTCAAGCGTAGCGCCCCCACGCGACTGAAGTCGTCGACCGCCGCGAGGTAGTCCAGTTCCGTCAACGCAGACAGGCCGGGGTGCTTCTTGCGCTCCTTGGCATGGGCGCGCGCGATGACCCGTCGCCCCCAGGCGTCCGGCGCGGTATCCGCCAACGCGAGGTGAAAGATGGAATCCGACCGGGAGGTCGCGCGCCGGGCCTGGTATCCGGCCACGAGCGGCAGGTCTGGCGACACCTCGAAGCGGCTTGGGGTTTCCAGCCACTGGGGGTCGTACACGAAGGTGGAGAACTCGCGCCGTCCCTGCTTGGCATACGTGAGCTGCCCGACCAGCGTCCCCGCCTTGCCGACGCAGACCTCCACCCTCTGCGTGCTCGTGGCCAGACTCACAACGCACCACCCGGCGTCTTTCGCGCGCGGATGCGTTTCGGCAGTCGCTCATCCATCAGGACGAGACCGATCTCGTCTTCGCCCGTGTCCAGCAGCCGCGCCAGTTTCTCGATGTCGCCGAACACGTGCAAGGTGCGAGCGACGAAGTGAAGCGGCACGCGTGGGTCGCCCTTCTCCATTCGCTTGACCGTGTTGAGCGAAGCGCCGATGCGCTCTGCGAGGGATGCCTGCGAGATGTGCCTTCGACGCCGCGCAAGCGAGAGATCCGTCCCGAGCTTCTCGATGGCGCGCGAGACCGGGGGCGGGAGAGGAACCTTGTCGACTTGAAGTCTCTGAACGCGCCCTTTATCAGACAATACAGCTCTCATGAGAGCTATTAAAGCACGGGATGGTCTCTTTGACAACGCCGACGTCACGGCACCGCGGGGAGCGACGGCCGATGATGCCAGTAGCGCGCGCGGCGCTGTCGCTCGCACGTGGCCGCCCCGTCGCGCCACGTCCACGCGCCGCACGAGGCGCTGTCCACCAGCTCGATGCCGCGCGCCGCATAGCGCTCGACCACCGGCGGCGCCGGGTGGCCGAAGCGGTTGCGGAAGCCGGCCTGCACGAGCGCCGTGCCGGGGGCGACGATGTCCAGGAACAGCGCCGTCGACGACGTCTTGCTGCCGTGGTGGGGCACGAGCAGCACGTCGCTCTTCAGCGCCGCGCCGTGCTCGGCCACGAGGTCGGCCTCCTGCGCGGCTTCCAGGTCGCCCGTGAGCAGCAGGCTCGTGCCCTGCGCGTCGGCCACGCGCACGACGCAGCTCTGCGTGTTCGGCTTCACGGACGCGTCGAACGCCGCGGGGTGCAGCACCTCGAAGCGCACGCCGTCCCACTCCCAGCGCTGCCCGGCCGCGCACTCGGTGAACGGCACGCCGGCCTCGCGCAGCGCATGGCCTTCTTCGAGCGAGCCGAGGATCGTGTCCACCTTCACGCCCTCGATCAGCGATGCGGCCCCGCCCACGTGATCGATGTCGCGATGGCTCAGCACCAGGCGATGCACCGTCGCCTCGCCACGCGCGCGCAGCAGCGGCAGCAGCACGCGGTTGCCGGCGTCGGTGTCTTTCGAGTAGGGCGGGCCGGTGTCGTACACGAGCAGGTGGCCTCGCGTGCGCACGAGCACGGCGTTGCCCTGGCCGACGTCGGCCGCGACCACCTCGAAGCGTCCTTCCGCCGGCCGCGGCAGCACTGGAAACAGCAGCGGCATCAGCAGCGGCACGGCCAGCGCGCGCAGGCGCCACGGCAGCGGCATCACGGCGAGCAGGCCGGCCAGCAAGCCGAGCAGCTGCGCCCAGGCCGGGGCGACCGGCGCCGACCACACCGCCCCGGGCAGCGCGGCCATCCAGCCGAGCACCGCGGCGAGCTGCTGCACCATCCAGGCGCCGGCTCCCCACAGCGGCGCCACCAGGGCGCCGAGCAACGCGAGCGGCGTCACCACCAGCGTCACGAGCGGGATCGCGGCGAGGTTCGCCGCGAAGCCGACGAGCGAGATTTCCTGGAAGAACACGATCGTGAGCGGCGCGAGGCCGAGCGTGGCGACGGCCTGCGTGCGCACGCCCGACCGCACGGCCAGCAGCGCACGGCCGCGCCGGCTTGCCGGCGGCGCGGCGGCCTCGCGCGTGGCCGGCTCCGAGGCCAGCAGCAGGCCCACCGCAACGAACGACAGCCAGAAGCCCGCCTGCAGCAGGGCCCACGGGTCGAGCACCGTGACCACCACCGCCGCGGCGGCGAGCACGAGCGGCCACGGCCAGCGCACCGACAGCGACGCCAGCACGGCGGCCGTCGCGAGCATCCACACCGTGCGCTGCGCCGGCACGCCCCAGCCGGCCAGCAACGCATAGCCCGCGGCCGCCGCCAGGCCGCCCCAGCGGGCGGCCACCGGCGCGGGAACCGCGAGCGCGAGGCGCACGCTGCGCCGCCACAGCAGCGAGACCGCCGCGCCGGCGAGCCACGCGAACATCGTCACGTGAAGCCCGCTGATGGCCATCAGGTGCGCCGTGCCGGTCGCGCGGAACACGTCCCAGTCGCTGCTGTCGATGGAGCCCTGGTCGCCGATCGCGAGCGCAGCCAGCACGCCGGCCGCGCGGGCGTCGGCCACGTGCGCGAAGAGGCCGTCGCGCAGGTGCTGGCGCAGCCGCTCGACCGGGCGGCCGGCCGCGTCGTCGAGGCGCTCGTTCACCGCGTCGCGCGCCGTGCGCACGTGGCCGGTCGCGCGCACGCCCTGCTCGAACAGCCACAGCTCGGCATCGAACGCGTGCGGGTTCGCGCCGCCGTGCGGCGGCTTCAGCCGCGCCGTGAGACGCCAGCGCTGGCCGGCGCGCAGATCTGCCTGCGGGCCGGCCGCCTGCGCGGCGTCGTCGCGCCACGCGCTGTACCAGCCGAGCGACACGCGCGGCGGCACGGCGCACGGCCTGGCCGTCGTGCAGCGCCTCCTCCACGTCGAACAGGAAGCGCACGCCGTCGCTCGACACGCGCGGCAGCTCGGCCACCACGCCGGTGAGCACAACGTCGCGACCCTCGAGGCCGTCGGGCAGCGCGGCGGAGAGCCGGTGCGCGGCATGCAGGCCCGTGAGCGCAAAGCCCAGCACGCACAGCGCCGCGGCCACCACGCCGAACCGTCGCCACTGAAGCCCGCCCACAAGGATGGCCGCGCAGGCGGCGGCTCCATACCAGCCCGGCGGCCACAGCTGCGCCTGCTGCAATTGAAGCGCCACGCCGCCGAGCCAGGCCAAGGCCCACCCGCCGAGCCGGATTCCCGTGCTCTCTCCTCCCATGGGGCCGCAGTGTAGGATCGCCGGCTCCCTGTTTTGAAGGACCCCCCATGTCCGTCTACGACCGCCTGAAGTCGCTGGGCATCGAGCTGCCGCCCGTGGCGGTGCCGGCCGCGGCCTACGTGCCCTTCGTTCGCACCGGCAACCTGGTGTTCATCTCGGGCCACATCGCACGGCACCAGGGCAAGCCGCGCGTGGGCCAGCTCGGCCTCACGATGACCACCGAGGAAGGCAAGGACGCGGCGCGCGCCATCGCGATCGACCTGCTCGGCACGCTGCAGGCCGCCGTCGGCGACCTGAACACCGTCTCGCGCATCGTGAAGCTGCTCGGCCTGGTGAACAGCACGCCCACGTTCACCGAGCACCACCTCGTGATCAACGGCTGCTCGGAGCTGCTCGGCGAGGTGTTCGGCCCGCAGGTCGGCGCGCATGCCCGCAGTGCGTTCGGTGTCGCGCAGATTCCGACGGGCGCCTGCGTCGAAGTCGAGATGATCGTCGAAGTGAAATGACGGCGTCACGCAGACCGCTGCTGATAGCTGCAGCAGTGCTGAGCTTCGTCGCGGTCGGGCTGGCGCTCGTCACCCAGCACGTGTTCGACATGCAGCCGTGCCCGTGGTGCGTGCTGCAGCGCCTGATCTTCGTCGTCATCGGCGCTGCCTGCCTCATCGCGCTGGCCGTACCGCGCGCCGGCGGCCTGGCCGTGCTGCTGCTGTCCGTGTGCGGCATCGCCGCCGCGCTGTGGCAGCACTTCGTGGCCGCGTCGTCCGACTCGTGCAACCTCACGCTGGCCGAGCGCATCATCAGCGGCCTGGGACTGGACGGCATGGCCCCCGAGGTGTTCCAGGCGCGCGCGAGCTGCGCCGACGCTGCCGTGTCGATGCTCGGCGTGCCGTACGAGTTCTACAGCCTGGCGTTGTTCGTGGTGCTGGCAGCGCTCGGGTGGCGCGTGCTTGCAGGGCGAACGGGCTGATTCCTTCTCCGGAGTCTTCTGCTGTCTCACCTCAGCGACGCGTTGATCTTCGCCAGCTTCTCGGCGCCCGGGCACAGGTCTTCCTTGCCGAGCGCGTTCAGCGGGCGCTGCGAGGTGTTCAGCGCGTCGTGCATGTCCACCGGCGACGGGTCGATGTAGAGCAGCCCGGTCACGAGCTCGCCGCGCGCCTGGTGCGCCATCACGAGGTGCATCGCGGCCGCGCGGTCGGTCGGGTCGTGGTCGCCGGCGAGCTTGCGCAGGCGCATCACGGTGCCGTCGTCCTGCGGCAGCTCCAGCACGTCGCCGGGCGCCGGCTCGGCCGTGACCTCCTCGCCCAAGGCGATGAAGTCGATGCGGCTCACCGCCTCGTTGTGGCCGCGCACGTAGTCGTAGCTCTTGGTGCTGCCGGCGTGGTTGTTGAAGGCCACGCACGGGCTGATGACATCGAGGAAGGCGGCCCCTCGATGCCGGATGGCGCCCTTGATCAGCGGCACGAGCTGCGCCTTGTCGCCCGAGAAGCTGCGGCCGATGTAGGTGGCGCCGAGCTGCAGCGCCATGCCCACGAGGTCGATCGCGCTGTCGGCGTTGGCCGCGCCTTTCTTCGAGACTGGAGCCGCGGTCGGCCGTGGCCGAGAACTGCCCCTTCGTGAGCCCGTACACGCCGTTGTTCTCGACGATGTAGACCATGTTCACGCCGCGCCGCATGGCGTGCGCGAACTGGCCGAGGCCGATGGAGGCGGAGTCGCCGTCGCCGCTCACGCCGAGGTAGAGCAGGTCGCGGTTGGCCAGGTTGGCGCCGGTGAGCACCGACGGCATGCGGCCGTGAACGGTGTTGAAGCCGTGCGACGCGCCGAGGAAGTAGTCGGGCGTCTTGCTGCTGCAGCCGATGCCCGAGAGCTTGGCCACGCGGTGCGGCTCGATGTCCAGCTCCCAGCAGGCCTGGATGATGGCGGCCGAGATCGAATCGTGGCCGCAGCCGGCGCACAGCGTGGAAACCTTGCCCTCGTAGTCGCGCCGCGTGTAGCCGACGGCGTTGCGCTCGAGGGTGGGATGCCGCATGCGCGGCTTCGTGATGTACGTCATCAGGCCACTCTTTCCTTCGGTGCCACGGCGCGCGCATGGACGTACTGCGTGATCGCGCCGGCGATGAAGCGCGCGGTGATCGGGGTGCCGTCGTAGTGCAGCACGGCGGCGAGCCGCTGCGGCGACACGCCGAGCTCGTTCACGAGCAGCGAGCGCATCTGGGCGTCGCGGTTCTGCTCGATGACGAACACCTCGTCGTGCGCCGCGATGAACTGCGCCACGCTGTCGGCGAACGGGTAGGCGCGCAGGCGCATCGCGTCGAGAGGGATGCCCGAGGCGGCCAGCGCCTCGAGCGCCTCGTCCATCGCGGCGCTGGTCGAGCCGAAGTACAGCACGCCGAGCCGCGTCTGGCGCACGGCAGGCTTCAGCACCGGCTGCGGCACCAGGGCGGCCGCGGTGGCGAACTTCTTCAGCAGACGCTGCACGTTGTAGACGTAGTCGGGGCCGGCTTCGGAGTAGCGCGCCTTCGGGTCGCGCGTCGTGCCGCGCGTGAAGTACGAGCCCTTGCTCGGATGCGTGCCCGGGAGCGTGCGCCACGGAATGCCGTCGCCATCCACATCCTTGTAGCGTGCGAACTCGCGGCCGGCTTCCAGTTCCTCGGCGCTCATCACCTTGCCGCGATCGAGATCGCGCGAGTCATCCCATTCGAACGGCGCGCACAGGTGCTGGTTCATGCCGATGTCGAGGTCCGTCATCACGAACACGGGCGTCTGCAGCCGGTCGGCCAGGTCGAGCGCGGCCGCCGAGTGCTCGAAGCATTCGCGCGGATCCTCCGGGAACAGCAGCACGTGCTTCGTGTCGCCGTGCGAGGCGTAGGCGCAGGCGAGGATGTCGGCCTGCTGCGTGCGCGTGGGCATGCCGGTGGAGGGGCCGCCGCGCTGCACGTCGATGATCGTGACCGGGATCTCCGCGAAGTACGCGAGCCCGATGAACTCGGCCATCAGCGACACGCCCGGGCCGGAGGTGGCCGTGAACGCGCGAGCGCCGTTCCACCCCGCCCCCACCACCATGCCGATGGACGCGATCTCGTCCTCGGCCTGCACGACGGCGTAGTTCTGCTTGCCGCTGTCGGCGTCGACGCGCAGCTTGCTGCAGTATTTCTGGAACGCCTCGGCGAGCGACGAGCTGGGGGTGATGGGGTACCAGGCCGCCACGGTGGCGCCGCCGTATACGCAGCCGAGCGCGGCCGCGCTGTTGCCGTCGATGAAGATGCGATCGCCCACGCTGTTGGCGTCTTTCACCGAGAGGCCGATCGGCGCGAGGTGATCCCGCGCGAACTCACGCCCGGCCTGGAACGCCCGCAGGTTCGATTCGAGCAGCCGCTCCTTGCCTTTGTACTGCTCGCCGAAGAGCCTCTCCACGACCTCGTGTGGAATGCCGAGCATCGCGCTCAAGGCGCCCACGTACATGATGTTCTTGAAGAGCTGCCGCTGCCGCGCGTCTTCATAGGTGGCGTTGCAGATGGCGGTGAGCGGCATGCCGATCACCTGGACGTCGTCGCGGAAGACGCTCGGCGGCAGCGCCTTCGTGCTGTCGTAGAAGAGATAGCCGCCGGGGTCGATCTCGGCCACGTCCTGCGCCCAGGTCTGCGGGTTCATCGCGACCATCATGTCGACGCCGCCGCGGCGGCCGAGGTGGCCCCGGGCGCTGACTCGCGCTTCATACCAGGTGGGCAGCCCCTGGATGTTGCTCGGGAAGATGTTGCGCGGGCTCACCGGCACGCCCATGCGCAGGATCGCCTTCGCGAACAGCTCGTTGGCGCTGGCCGAGCCGGAGCCGTTGACGTTCGCGAACTTGATGACGAAGTCGTTGACGGCTTCGATGGGCTTCATGCCACCCCCACCTTCTTCGGCGGCACCCGCTTCTTCATATCGCGGCACGCATGCCCCGCGGTCGTCGGCTGGAACAGGAACTTCTGCATGTCCCACGCCCCCGTCGGGCAGCGCTCGGCGCACAGCCCGCAGTGCAGGCACACGTCTTCGTCCTTCACCATCACGCGCGCCGTCTTCAGCGGCCCCGAGACGTACAGGTCCTGCTCGAGGTTCTTCGCCGGCGCCTTCAAGCGCGTGCGCAGGTCCATCTCCTCGCCGTTGTCGGTGAAGCTGATGCAGTCCATCGGGCAGATGTCGACGCAGGCGTCGCACTCGATGCAGATGTTGTCGCTGAACACCGTCTGCACGTCGCAGTTCAGGCAGCGCTGCGCTTCCTTGAACGCGGTGGCTGCGTCGAAGCCGAGCTCCACCTCCACCGAGATGCTCGCGAGCGCGATCTCGGCCTTCGTCCAGGGCACCTTGAAGCGCGCCTCGTTCGCGATGTCGTTGTCGTAGCTCCACTCGTGGATGCCCATCTTCTGCGAGAGCAGGTTCACGTGCGGCGGCGGGCGGCCGCGCACGTCCTCGCCGTGCAGCCGGCGGTCGATCGACACCGCCGCCTCGTGGCCGTGCGCCACCGCGGTGATGATGTTCTTCGGCCCGAACGCGGCGTCGCCGCCGAAGAACACGCCCGGCCGCGTCGATTCGAACGTGACCTTGTCGACCACCGGCATGCCCCACTCGTCGAACGCGATGCCGCTGTCGCGCTCGATCCACGGGAAGGCGTTCTCCTGCCCCACCGCCACCAGCACCTCGTCGCAGGCGTGGAACTCGTCGGGCTCGCCGGTGGGCACGAGCGAGCGCTTGCCGCGTTCGTCGTACACCGCCTTCACGAGCTGGAACGTCATGCCGGTGAGCTTGCCGTTCTCGTGCACGAAGGCCTTCGGCACGCGGTAGTCGAGGATGGGGATGCCTTCGTGCATCGCGTCCTCCTTCTCCCACGGCGAGGCTTTCATCTCGTCGAAGCCGCTGCGCACGATCACCTTCACCTCGGTGCCGCCGAGCCGGCGCGCCGAGCGGCAGCAGTCCATCGCCGTGTTGCCGCCGCCGAGCACGATCACGCGCGGCTGCACGGCGGTGACGTGGCCGAAGTAGACCGAGGCCAGCCAGTCGATGCCGATGTGGATGCGTTCCGCCGCCTCGTCGCGGCCGGGGATGCGCAGGTCGCGTCCGCGCGGCGCGCCGCAGCCGACGAACACCGCGTCGTAGCCCTCGGCGAGCAGCGCGTTCATCGACTCGATGCGGCGCCCGCCGATGAACTCGATGTTGCCCAGGCCGAGGATCTGGTTCGTCTCCTCGTCGATCACGCGCTCGGGCAGCCGGAAGCGCGGGACCTGCGTTCGCATGAAGCCACCGGCCTTCGGGTCGGCATCGAACAGCGTCACGTGGTAGCCGAGCGGCCCCAGGTCGCGCGCGACGGTGAGCGCCGACGGCCCGGCGCCGATGCACGCCACGCGCTTGCCGTTGGGCGTGCCGCGCTGCGGGAGCCGGTCGCGGATCTCGCCCTTCATGTCGGCCGCGACGCGCTTGAGGCGGCAGATCGCCACCGGCTCGGGTTTCTGGAGATTCGCCTCCTCGACGCGGCCGCGCCGGCAGGCGGGCTCGCAGGGCCGGTCGCAGGTGCGGCCGAGGATGCCCGGGAAGACGTTCGACACCCAGTTGACCATGTAGGCGTCGTCGTAGCGGCCCTGCGCGATGAGCCGGATGTACTCCGGCACGGGCGTGTGGGCCGGGCATGCCCACTGGCAATCGACGACCTTGTGGAAGTAGGCCGGGTCGGCGATATCGGTGCGTTGCACTGCGGTGTCTCCTGCCCCGGAGGCGCCTGGGTGCGGCACCCCCTCTTATCGTGCCGGCCAGTCTACGCCCGGTGTTTCAGTGTGTGTACGAAACCCTTCGCCCCGTGGCGCCGAACCCGCAACCGGGGGGTCGCCCGGGTTGACGCTTCGGGGCAATTTCATCGTGATAGGTGGTGGCAGGGCGACGACATGGTCGGCCGGGAGATCTTCGAGGCGTCCGAGCTCGGTCATGAACTCACTCCAGCCGGTTCTTCACGCAGGCCGAGCAGCCGCATGGCGTTGCCCTTGAGGATCAGCGGCTTCACGTCGTCCCTGAAGCCGGCCTCCTCGAAGTCCTTCATCCAGCGGTCCGGCGTGATCAGCGGGAAGTCGCTGCCGAAGAGGATGCGATCCTTCAGCAGCGTGTTGCAGTACTGGACGAGCTGCGGCGGGAAGTACTTCGGGCTCCAGCCGGACAAGTCGATCCAGATGTTGGGCTTGTGCATCGCCAGCGACAGCGCTTCGTCCTGCCACGGCCACGACGGGTGGGCGATGATGATCTGCATGTCGGGGAACGCGATCGCCACGTCCTCCAGCAGCATCGGGTTGGAGCTCTGGAGCCGCAGGCCGCCGCCGCAGCGCATGCCGGAGCCGATGCCCGAGTGGCCGCTGTGGAAGACCGCCGGCAGCTTGTACTCGTTGATCACTTCGTAGATCGGCCACGCCATGGGTCCGTCGGCTCGAAGCCCTGCACCGTGGGGTGGAACTTGAAGCCCTTGACGCCGAACTCCTCGACCAGCTTGCGCGCTTCGCGTGCGCCCATCTTTCCCTTGTGCGGATCGACGCTGCCGAAGGCGATCATGATGTCCGGGTTGGCGAGCGCGGCTTCGGCGATCTCCTCGTTCGGGATGCGCCGCGCGGCCCATCTGCGTTTCGGCGTCGACCGTGAAGTTGACGAAGCCGATTTTCTTCTCGCGATAGAAGTCGATCGTCTCCTGCATCGTCGGGCGCCGGCTGGAGCGGAAGTACTTGTCGGCCGCGCGGTCGTACTCCTCGCCGTAGCTGTCGAAGGGGTTGCGGCACGACACCTCCAGGTGCGTGTGGGTGTCGATCGCGATCAGGTTTGCGGTGTCCATGTTCCGTGCCTCATTGATTCAATTGGCGGGCCAGGTCGACGAAGAACGCCAGGCTCGCGCGGGTTCGGGGCCTGGAAGGCGCGCCAGTTCTAGTGATAGTCATCCTCGCGCTGGTGGCGCAGCGCCGAAGTCGCCACTTCGTGGTCGCTGATGATGTGGAATAGCGCGACATAACCCGAGGTGCCGAACGGAATGACCAGCTCGCGCTCGAGCGGATCGCCATCCGCCGGACGACAGGTGAACGGATTCCTCTCGAGAATTCTCAATTCGCCCCGGATCGCCGCGACCGCCCGGGCAGGCAGGTCGAAGTCGCCGTGCTTCAGCGCCAAGTCGACCAGAACGTCTTCGAGGCGTTCCAGGTCTTCCAGCGCCTCGCGGGTCCAGTAGACGGCGTGGATCAACCCTGGCCCGCCGTGCCGGCGCGGCGCCGATGCTCCTCGAGCTTCGCCTCCATCCGCGCTTGCATGGCGTCCAGCGCCTCCGGGGCCGGATGGAGCTTGCCGGTGCGTTTCGCCTTGGCGATCGACGCTCGCCCGCGCGCCAGGAATTCTTCCTGTGCCTTGCGCCGCCTTGCGGCGTACAGCACCGCCGCCTCGACGAACTCGGACAGGCTCTCGCCGTCGCGAAGCACACTCTCGATCTCCTCGCGCACCGCGGGTTCGACGCGTACGGGGGGCAGCTGGGCACTTTTCATGGGCCGAGTGTAGTGCAATTGCTATACGCCAAGCAATGCTCAACCGACGGCGCGCATCGCCTTCTTGAAGCCTTCCACCTTGCGCCCCTTGCGCGCCCTCTTGCCCGTGTGCGTATCCACCACGGCGCCCCGCAGGAGCTCCTCCTTCGGCTTGTCGCCACGACCGAGGCCCTGGATCTTGAGCGTGTCGCCGAAGGCGGCCACCGACACCAGCGGATCCTTCTCGTCCACGTCCATCAGCGTGAGGCCGCGCCCGCCATTGGACTGCAGCTTCAGCTCGTCGAGCGGGAACACCAGCAGGTGGCCGTTCATCGAGAGCCCCGCGAAGCGCCGGTGCGCGGGCCACACGGCCACCGGCGGCAGCAGCGCGCGCGTTCTGCTCCAGCGTGAGGAAGGTCTTGCCGCCGCGCTGGCGGCTGAGCATGTCGCCCACCTTGGCCATCAGGCCGAAGCCGGCCGTGTTCGCGAGCAGCAGCGTGGCGTCGGCCGACCCGGCGAAGTGGTGCGCCGGCTGCGTGCCTGACTCCAGGTCGATCAGCGAAGTGATGGGCGTGCCGTCGCCGCGGCCGCCGGGAAGCGCGCTCACCGCCACCGTGTAGACGCGTCCATTGCTGCCGAACACGAGCAGCGGATCCACGCTGCGGCACGGGAAGGTGCCGTACAGCGCGTCGCCGGCCTTGAACGCGAGCGACGTCGGGTCCACCTCGTGGCCTTTCAGCGCGCGCGCCCAACCCTTCAGGCTCACGACCACTGTCACCGGCTCGTCGACCACGCGCACCTCGGCCACCGTGCGCTTGTCTTCCTGGATCAGCGTGCGCCGCGCATCGCCGAACTGCTTCGCGTCGGCCTCGATCTCGCGCACCACCAGCCGCTTGAGCACCGCGGGGCTGGCGAGGATGTCGTCCAGCTTCTCGCGGTCGACGCGCAGCGCCGCCAGCTCCTGCTCGATCTTGATCGCCTCCAGGCGGGCGAGCTGGCGCAGGCGCAGCTCGAGAATGTCTTCGGCCTGCCGGTCGCTGAGCTTGAAGTGCGCGATCAGCGCCGGCTTCGGCTCGTCCGAGTGGCGAATGATGCGGATCACCTCGTCGATGTTCAGCAGCACGAGGTGCCGGCCCTCGAGCACGTGGATGCGCTCGAGCACGCGGCCCAGGCGGTGGCGCGTGCGGCGCTCCACGGTGGCGAGCCGGAAGCCGATCCACTCCAGCAGCACCTGGCGCATCGACTTCTGCACCGGCCTGCCGTCCGCCCCCACCATCGTGAGGTTCACCGGCGCGCTCGACTCCAGGCTCGTGTGCGCGAGCAGCGTGCTCGCGAACTCCTGCTGGTCGATGGTGCGCGTGCGCGGCTCGAAGACGATGCGCACCGGCGCGTCGCGGCTCGACTCGTCGCGCACGGCGTCCAGCACCGAGAGCACCGTCTGCTTGAGCTGCAGCTGGTCGGCGCTGAGCGCCTTCTTGCCGGCCTTCACCTTCGGGTTGGTGAGCTCCTCGATCTCCTCCAGCACCTTGGCCGTGCTGGTGCCGGGCGGCAGCTCGGTGACGACGAGCTGCCATTGGCCGCGCGCGAGGTCCTCGATCTTCCAGCGCGCGCGCACCTTCAGGCTGCCGCGGCCGCTCGCATAGGCCTCGCGGATGTCGGCGCGGGCGCTGATGATCTGGCCGCCGCCGGGGAAGTCGGGCGCGGGCAGCATCGCGAACAGCTCGTCGTCGGGCAGCTTCTCGTTGCGGATCAGCGCGACCACGGCCTCGGCCACCTCGCGCAGGTTGTGGCTCGGCATCTCGGTGGCCAGGCCCACCGCGATGCCGCTCGCGCCGTTGAGCAGCACGAACGGCAGGCGCGCCGGGAGCAGCCGCGGCTCCTCGGTGCTGCCGTCGTAGTTGGGGATGAAGTCGACCGTGCCTTCGTCGATCTCGTCGAGCAGCAGCCGCGTGATCGGGCTCAGGCGCGCCTCGGTGTAGCGCATCGCCGCCGCGCCGTCGCCGTCGCGCGAGCCGAAGTTGCCCTGGCCGTCGATGAGCGGGTAGCGCTGCGAGAAGTCCTGCGCCATGCGCACCAGCGCGTCGTAGGCGGCCTGGTCGCCGTGCGGGTGAAAGCGGCCGAGCACGTCGCCCACCACGCGCGCGCTCTTCACCGCCTTCGGGCCCCCCGGGGTGTTGAAGGCCAGCCCCATGCGCTGCATCGCATACAGGATGCGCCGCTGCACCGGCTTCTGGCCGTCGCAGACGTCCGGCAGCGCGCGGCCTTTCACGACGCTGAGCGCGTACTCCAGGTAGGCGCGCTCGGCGTAGTGGGCCAGCGTGATGGCGTCGGCGGCGGCCGGGGGGTGAAGAGGTCGTCCATGGGGGAGATCCGGTGCGCGGAAGGCGGCGAGTTTAGAACCAGCGCCCTTCGTCTATGCTTGCCGACCCCCTCGACGACACGGAGCCCGGCGCTTGACCACGCCCTTGCAGGAGCAGGTTGCGACGGCCTCGCCACCGGGGCGCCGGTCGCGCCGGCCGCACCTGCTGTGGCATCGCCTGCTCGCCCTCGCCGTGGCCACGATCGTGCCGCTCGCCCTCATCGCCGGGGTGGGCGCGGCGGTGCTGCTGAAGCAGCACCGGGCGCAGGCCGAGCGCAATGCGCTCGACTTCACCCGGGCGTTCGCCAACGCGATCGAGGCGGAGCTCGGCCGCTCGATCGCGGTGCTCGGCGTGCTCGCGTCGTCTCCCGTGCTCGACCGGGGCGACCCGGCCGCCTTCCGCGGCGTGGCCCTGCGCGTGCTGGCCACGCTGCCCGACTGGCGCGCCGTGGTGCTGCACGACCCGCAGGGCCGCACCCTGATGCACTCGGGCTTTCCGGACGCCCCGCCTCCCCCTTCCGAAGAAGAGAGCCTGCTCATCGCGGTGGCCGAGCGGCGCCCGATCGTCGGCTTCCTGCGCCGCGGCCCGCGCGGCGAATGGGCGGTGCCGGTCCGGTATCCCGTGATCCGCGACGGGGCGGTGCGCTATGTGGTCTCCGGCGTGCTGAAGCCCGAGGCGGTGCTCGCCGTGCTGCAGCGCCAGCGGCTGCCGGACGACTGGGTGGTGTCGGTCTTCGACGCGCGCGACGCGCGCATCGCCCGCTCCCGGGCGCATGAAGCGTCCGTCGGCCTCGGGCCGGCGCCGGAACTGCAGGCACTCATGGCCTCGGGGGCCCCCGAGGGCCTCGGTGTCACCGACACCATCGACGGCCAGCGTGTCTACACGGCCTACGTGCGGCTGCGCGATGCCGGCTGGACGGTGGCCGGGGGCCTGCCGACCTCCGCCTCCGACGCGGACCTGCGCAAGGCGGTGACCACGTACGTCGGCGCCCTCGTCGTCTCGCTGCTGGCGGCCGTGGTGCTCGCGCTCCGGTTCGCCAACCGCATCAACGGTCCGATGGAGCAGCTGCGCGATGTCGCGCGCCAGTTCGGCGGCAGCGGCGGCGCGCCGCCGCAAGCCGTCCAGACCGGCATCGTCGAAGTCGACGATGTCGCGCGTACCCTCGTGGCCGCCGCGCACGAGCGCTCACAGGGCGAGGCGGAGCGCGAAGCGCTGCTGGCCGCGGAGCGGCAGGCGCGGGCCGCTGCCGAAGCGGCGCGCAACCGGCTCGAGCTGCTCGCCGAATCGGGCGCTCGCCTGGCGCGCTCGCTCGATCCCGAGGCCACGCTGCAGGCGGTGGCGCAGACCATCGTCCCGGCGATCGTCGACTGGTGCAACATCGACCTGGCCGATGACGACGGCCACCTGCATCGCGCGCTGGTGCACCATGCCGATCCGGCACGCCGCAGCCGCGTGCAGGCCCTGCTGCTGCGCACCCGCCCGCTGGCATCCATGGAAGGCAGCATGGCCTGGGCGGCGCAGACCGGGGGCTCGCACATTGCGCGCTACGACTCGCCGCAGGCGCACGAGGCCATCCCCGACGCCGACTTCCGCGCCATCGCGCAGGCCATGGAGATGCGCGTGCACTTCGTCGTGCCGCTGGTCGCTCGCGGGCGCACCATCGGCGCGATGGCCGTGTCGCAGGCCGAGAGCGGGCGCGACCTCGGAGCCGACGACCTCGCACTGCTCACCGAGCTGGCGCAGCGCGCGGCGCTGGCGATCGACAACGCGCGGCTCTACGCCCAGGCCGAGAGCTCGCGCGCGCAGAGCGAAGCCGCCAACCGCGCGAAGGACGAGTTCCTCGCCATGCTGGGCCACGAGCTGCGCAACCCGCTCGCCCCGATCGTGACCGCGCTGGAGCTGATGAAGCTGCGCCATGCCGGCGTCGCGGAGCGCGAGCGCGGCATCATCGACCGGCAGGTGCGCCACCTGTCGCGCCTGGTGGACGACCTGCTCGACGTGGCCCGCATATCGCAAGGCAAGGTGCCGCTCGAGCGCAGCCGCACCGACCTGCGCGAAGTGGTCGACCGGGCGCTGGAGCTCACCGGGCCGGCGCTTGGCGAACGCGAACCCATCGCGCTCGACCTGCCGGACCAGCCCGTGTTCGTGAACGGCGACGAAGTGCGCCTCGTGCAGGTGGTGTGCAACCTGCTCGTCAACGCAGTGAAGTTCACGTCCCCGAAGGCGGCCATCCGCCTGCGGTTGGAAGCCGACGACGACGACGCGGTGCTGATCGTGGCCGACGAAGGGCGCGGCATCGCGCCCGACCTGCTGCCGCACGTGTTCGATCTCTTCGTGCAGGGCGAGCAGGACCTGGACCGCCGCACCGGGGGCCTCGGGCTGGGGCTCGGCATCGTGAAGTTGCTGGTCGAGATGCACCTCGGCACCGTCGAGGCCCACAGCGCCGGCATCGGCCGGGGCAGCCGCTTCGTCGTTCGCCTGCCGCGCGCGCGGGCCGCGGCCGCGGCGCCGAGGCCGGCCCCGGTGCGGGCCCCGCCGGCGCCCGCTTCAGGCGGGCGCCGCGTGCTGGTCGTCGACGACAACGTCGACGCCGCGCAGTCGCTCGCCGAGCTGCTGCGCGTCGAGGGCTACGAGGCGCGCGCCGTGCACGACGGCCGCGCGGCGCTGGCGGCCGTGGACGATGGCTTCCTGCCCGGCATCGCGCTGCTGGACATCGGCCTGCCGGGCATGACGGGCTACGAGCTGGCGGCCCACCTGCGGCGCGACCGGCGCCTGTCGGGCCTCGTGCTGGTCGCGCTCACCGGCTACGGGCGCGACCCCGACCGCGCCCGGGCGCTGGCCGCGGACTTCGACGAGCACCTCGTGAAGCCGGTGAAGTTCGACACCCTGCTGGATGTCCTCGCGCGGCAGCTGCCGCGGTGATGCGTCACCACGCCGCCGGCAGCTTGCGGTGGATCACGAGCTGGCGGTCGTCTCCGGCCGTCACGTAGCCGCCCGCCGCGAGCTCCTTCATGATGCGGTTCACCATCTCCCGCGAGGAGCCGACGCGCTCGGCGATGTCCTTCTGCGTGAGCTTGTGGCGCACGATGCGGCGCTCGCCGTCGGGCTCCGACAGCTCGGTGAGCACGCGCACGACCCGCCCGTAGACATCCTGCAGCGCGAGGCTCTTCACCTGCTCGGTGAGCCGACGCACGGTGTGCATCAGCTTGTGCGTGAGGTGCACCGCGAATTCCGGGTGCTCGGTCAGGAAGGCGCGCAGGTCTGCGGCCTGCACGATGCAGCAGCTGGTCTGCACCAGCGTTTTCACGGAGGCCGAGCGGCGCTCGCCGTCGAGCGCCAGCTCGCCCAGGTACTCGCCCGGCCCGAACTCGCCGAGCACCACCTCGCGCCCGTGATCGTCGCTGGCATATGCCTTCACGCGGCCCTGCAGCACGATGTACATCGAGGCCGTGCTGTCGCCCTCGTTGATGAGGATGGCGCCGCTCGGGAAGGTGCGCGTGCCGCCGTGCGCGGCCAGCGCCTCCAGCAGCCGCGATGGCAGCCGCTCGTCGAAAGTCGGAGTCGCGTCGATGGAGCTCATGCGCACGATTATTCACAAGCGGGCCCGTGGCGTGAATAAGTCACAACCCCGCCATGACTTACTCACACTCTACGGGCATTGGAAAGCCTAGATTGCCTTTGGAGCCGGTCGTTGAGAAAAGCAGCTGGCCGGCCCCTCACCCGAAGTGGAACTGCCATGAAGCTGATGTCCCGTGACCCCTACACCCGCCGAGTCGCGCGCTCCCGCGCCATCGGTGCCCTGGCGGCCGCCGCGCTGGCCGTCGTCATGCTGACCGCCATTTCGATATCCGACTCGCCGCCGGGCGGCGCGCCGGAAGCCTCGCCGCTGGACGAGCGCGCGTCTGCGCCCGGCGAGTCCGTCGCCACCGCGCCGCCGGCCGCGTCGCAAGGCCAGTGACTCAGCTTCAGCCCTTCGACCAGGCCCGGTAGCGGGCCTGGTTCTCCGCGTTCGGTGGATAGAGCCCCGGCAACGCATCGCCGGCCTCCACCCGGCTCATGATCCAGGCTTCGAGCAGCTCCTGCTCCACCGCTTCCGGCAGCACGGCCTCCAGCAGCGCGGCGGGGACCAGCACCGCGCCATCCTGGTCGACCACGATCACGTCGTTCGGAAACACCGCCACGCCGCCGCAGTCGATCGGCTCCTGCCAGCCCACGAACGTGAGGCCGGCCACCGACGGCGGCGCGGCGACGCCCTGGCACCACACCGGCAGGCCGGTGCCGAGCACGCCTGCCACGTCCCGCACCACGCCGTCGGTGACGAGCCCCGACACGCCGCGCTGCTTCATGCGCGCGCAGAGGATGTCGCCGAAGATGCCCGCGTCGGCCACGCGCATCGCGCCGGCCACGGCGATGCAGCCGGCCGGCATGGCCTCGATGGCGGCGCGGGTGGAAATCGGCGCGCCCCACGAGGCGGGCGTGGCCAGGTCTTCGCGCGCCGGCACGAAGCGCAGCGTGAAGGCGCGGCCGGCGAGCCGCGGCTGGCCGGGCGCCAGCGGCCGCGTGCCGCGCAGCCACACGTTGCGCAGCCCCTTCTTCAGCAGCACGGTGGTGAGCGTGGCGGTGGAGACGCCGGCGAGGGCGTCGCGGATCGTGTCGTCGAGGGGCAAAGGTTCGGCGCCCATGAGGTCTCCTGCGCAGTGGGTCCCGCAACGATAGGCGAGTTCAGCCCGGGTCGCCGCGCCACCGCGGCGGTCGACGTTCGACGAACGCGGCCACGCCCTCGCGGAAGTCGGCGCTGCCGTAGCAGCGGCGGATCAGGTCCTCGCCGTCCGGCAGCGCGGCCAGCGTGAGCCGGCGCAGCCCTTCCTTGGACACCGTCTGCGTGAGCGGCGCGAGCGCGCGCAGCGCGGCCAGCAGCTTTGCGGCCTTCGGCATCGAGCGCCTCCGGCGCGCACACCTTGTGCACGAAGCCGCACGCCTGCGCCTCCTGCGCATCGACGAGCTCGGCCAGCATCAGCATGCGGCGCACGCGCGGCACGCCGAACGCGGCCACCAGGCGCGCGAGGTTGGCCATCGACACGCAGTTGCCCAGCGTGCGCGCGATCGGCACGCCGAAGCGCGACGACGGCGTCGCGAGCCGGAAATCGCAGGCGGCGGCGATCGCGAGGCCGCCGCCCACGGCATATCCCTCGACGAGCGCGACGGTGGGCATGGGCAGCGACGAGATGGCGTCGATGCAGGCGTCGATGCGACGCTCGTAGGCCACCGCGTCGTCGGTCGACGCGAACTGCTCGAACTGCGCGATGTCGGTGCCCGCAACGAAGGCCTGCCCGCCCGCACCGCGCAGCGTGGCCACGCGCACCGAGCGGTCGGCCGCGAGGCGCTCGCAGATCGCCACCAGCGCCTCGTACATCGGCCACGTCATCGCGTTGCGCGCGGCGGGCCGGTCGAACACGATGGCCGCGACGCCGTCGGCCAGGCTCAGCCGCACCTCGCCGTCGTCAGTCGCCATCGGAGAAGGCTCCTGCCGCGGCCAGCCGCTCGCGCGCCGGCGCATCGATGCCGAGCTCGTCGAGGAGCTCGGCGGTGTGCTCGCCGAGCAGCGGCGGATGGCGCCGCACCTGCTGCGGCGTGCCGGAGAGCTTCACCGGAAAGCCGATGTTCGGCACGCGCCCTTCCACCGGATGGTCGATCTCCATGCGCATGCGCCGCGCGCGGCCGTGCTCGCTGTCGAACGCCTCCGGGTAGGTGAGGATCGGCCCGGCCGGGATGCCGGCGGCCAGCAGCGTGCGCACCCAGTGCTCCTTCGGCTGCATGCGGAAGGTGCGCTCGAGCTCCTCCTGCAGCGCTGCGCGATTGGCCAGGCGCAGCGCGATGGTGGCGAAGCGGGCGTCGTCCGCCAGCTCCGGGCGCTGGGTCACGCGGCACAGCTCGCGCCACAGCTTCTGGTTGTTCGCGCCCATCACGAAGTGGCCGTCCGACGCTTCCATCGCCTGGTACGGCGCCGTCATCTTGTTGGCCGTGCCGAGCGGCTCGGGCGGCTTGCCCGTGCCCCAGTAGTCGCAGATGTCCCACACCGAGAACGCCATCGCCGCGTCGAACAGCGCCGCGTCCACGTGCTGGCCCTCGCCCGACTTCTGGCGGCCGATGTAGGCCGCGAGCACCGCGTACACCGCGAACATCGCGCAGCCGATGTCGGCCACCGGCACGCCGCATTTCACCGGCGGGCCGCCGGGGTAGCCGGTGACGCTCATCACGCCGCTCATCGCCTGGGCCATCAGGTCGAAGCCGGGCCGGTCGGCCCACGGGCCCGTCTGCCCGAACCCCGAGATGCTGGCGTACACCAGCCCCGGGTTGCGCGCGCGGCAGGCGTCGTAGCCGAAGCCCAGGCGCTTCATCACGCCCGGGCGGTAGTTCTCCACCAGGATGTCCGCGCTCTCCACGAGCCGCCACATCACTTCGCGGCCGGCCTCCGACTTGAGGTTCAGCGCCACGCTGCGCTTGTTGCGGTTCATGTTCAGGAAGCCCATGCTGTCGTCGCCCTTGAGCTTGAAGCCCATGGAGCCGCGCGTCTGGTCGCCGCCCTTCGGCGGCTCGACCTTGATCACGTCGGCGCCCATGTCGCCGAACAGCATGCAGGCGAAGGGCCCGGCCATCACCTGGCTCACGTCGAGCACGCGCACGCCGGCGAGCGGCAGGGGCAACGGCGGGGTCGTCATCACTTGTAGAACAACTCGACCAGCCCCAGTCCCGGTGACCGGAACGTAGGTCACCATCAGCAGCACCGCCAGCAGCACGCCGATGAACCAGACGTTCACGCGCGTCACCTCCCACACGCTGGCCTTGGCGATGCTGCACGCCACCATCAGCACGCTCGCCACCGGCGGCGTCTGCTGGCCGATGCCGAGGTTGATGGTCACGATGAGGCCGAAGTGCACCGGGTCGATGCCCACCGCGCGCACGAGCGGCATCACCACCGGCACCACGAGGATGATCGCCGCCGCCGAGTGCAGGAACATGCCGAGGAAGAGGAACAGCACGTTCAGCAGCGCCAGCACCACCCACTTGTTCGTCGTGAAGTCGGTGATCGCCTGGGCCAGCGCCTGCGGCGCCTGCACTTCGGTGAGGTAGGTGCCGAGCAGCGCGCTGGTGGCCACGAGCAGCATCACGATGGCCGTCTGCACGCCGCCTTCGAGCACGGCCTTCCACAGCTGCGGCCATGTCGAGCTCGCGGTAGATGAACAGGCCCACGAAGAGCGCCGCCACGACCGCCAGCGCCGCGCCTTCCGTGGCCGTGACCCAGCCGCCGAAGATGCCGCCGAGGATGATCACCGGCAGCAGGAACGCCCACAGCGCCTCCTTGAACGTCTTCCACACGAGCGGCGCGGAAAACGCGGCTTCCCGAGGCAGGTCGTAGCGCCGCGCGAACCAGTAGGCCATGCCCATCAGGCCGAAGCCGCCGATGATGCCCGGCACGATGCCGGCCACGAAGAGCTGCACCACCGAGGTCTCCGCCATCACGGCGTACAGGATCATCGGGATCGACGGCGGGATGATCACCGCGAGCGTCGCAGCCGACGACATCACCGCCGCGGCCAGCGCCTTCGGGTAGCCCTTGGCCTTCATGCCGGGGATCATCACGGAGCCGAGCGCCGCCACGTCGGCCACCGCCGAGCCGGAGATCTCCGCGAAGAACATCGAGGCGCCGATCGACACGTGCGCCAGCCCGCCGCGGATCCACCCGAACAGCGACGACGCGAACGCGATCAGCCGCTGCGAGATGCCCGACGCGTTCATGATCGCGCCGGCCAGGATGAACAGCGGGATCGCCAGCAGCGGGAAGTTCGTCGCGCCGTTGTAGGTGACGAGCGCGAGGTTGGGCAGGCTGCCGGTGCCGTGGCTCACGACCATCGCGGACAGCGCCACGATGCCGAGCGAGGCCGCGATCGGCACGTTGATGAGCACCAGCGCGAGCGCGGCGGCGAAGAGCAGCACCATGGTCATCGTGCGGTCCTCGATGCGTTCGTCAATGCAGGGCGTCGGCCGCCGCGATGCCGGGCACGGCCTCGGGCAAGGGCTCCGCGCGCACGAGCGCGACGAGGTGGATCACTTCCGCGATCACGATCAGCGTCGCGGAGATCGGGATCACCGACTGCACCACGCTCATCGGCACCTTGGGCAGGCTCACCAGCGCATCGGTGGCGAGGATCGGCAGGATCGACGCGCCGACCCACGCCAGCAGCGCGAAGAACGCGATCACCAGCACCTGCGCAACGATGTTCAGCGCACGCTTCACCGCCGGCCGCGCCAGGTCCACGAGCTCCGGGCAGCTGATGTGCGCGCGCTTGAGCGACGCCAGCGCGGCGCCGTAGAACGTGAGCCACGCGAGCAGCACCGACGCCACCTCGTCGTACCAGCCGAGCGCCTGCCCGATGGAGCGGAACACGACGCCCAGCACGACCTCCACCGCGAGGATCACCATCAGCGCGCCCACGACCCACTCGAGCACGCGCTCGTAGGCGGCGCGCACGCGCTGCAGCATCGTCATCACTTGCGCAGCGCGATCGCGCGGTCGATCAGCGCCTTCGCCCCGTTCACCTCGGTGCCGAACTCGTTGTAGATCGTCTTGCTCGCGCCGACGAACGCCTCCTGGTCGACCTCGTTGATGGCGATGCCGTGCTGCTTGAGCTTGGCGAGCAGGTCCTGGTCGTCCTTGGCCGCGTCTGGTAGACGAAGGCCTGCGTCTCCTTCGCCGTGTCCTCCAGCACCTTGCGCACGTCCTGCGGGAGCGACTCCCACTTCTTCGTGCCCACCGTCAGGTAGGCCGGCGTGTAGACGTGGCCCGTCAGCGAGAGGAACTTCTGCACCTCGTGCAGCTTGGCGGAGTAGATCTGCGTGAACGGGTTCTCCTGCCCGTCCATCACGCCGGTCTGCAATGCCGTGAACAGCTCGGAGAACTTCATCGGGCTCGGCGTGGCGCCGTAGTCCTGGAACATCTTCATGCGCCACTTGCCCTCGGGCACGCGCAGCTTGATCCCCTTCAGGTCCGCCGGCGACTTGATCGGCTGCTTGTTGTTGGTGATGTGGCGGAAGCCGTTCTCCCACACCGCGACCACCTTCAGGCCCTTCTTCTCGGCCTCCGGCGCGATGGACGGCCAGAAGATGTCCTTCTCGATGCGCGCCATGTGGGCGCGGTCCTTCACCACGTACGGCAGCTCGAAGAGGCCGAACAGGTCCACCTCGGAGCTCATCACCGTCGACGGCAGCGCCATGTCGATGGTGCCGAGCTTCAGCTTCTGGATCATCTCCTTGTCGCCGCCGAGCTGGCTGGACCCGTACACCACCACCTTCGCCTTGCCGGCGAGCTTGGCGTTGGCGCGCTTGGCGAACTCGTCGGAGCTCTGCTGGAACAGCGAGCCCGGCTCGCCGACGTGGCCGAGCTTGATCTCGACCTGCGCGAAGGCCGGGGCGGCCGCGAACAAGGCAGTTGCCGCCAGCGCAGCGCCGGCAACACGGATACGCAGGCGAATCGATGGCGTCATGCTCGTCTCCTCTGGATTGTCGTGAAGGTGTCGCCTCATGCGGCCCGGTCCAGGGCTGCCGGGGCCGCATGCGCGGCGAAGTGGTCCATCGCGGCCTGCACGCCGCTGCCGCCAGGCGCACGCCGTGCAGCTTCAGTCCCATCTCCACGCCGGCCAGCATCGCCAGCAGCGTGAGGTCGTTGCTGTCGCCCAGGTGCCCCATGCGGAACATCCGGCCCCGCACCTTGCCGAGGCCCGTGCCGAGCGAGAGGTCGAAGCGCTGGTGGATCAGCCGGCGCAGCGCGTCCGCGTCCACGCCCTCGGGCACGATCACGCCGGTGAGCACCGGCGAGTGCAGGCGCGGTTCGGCGCACTGGGTGGGCAGGCCCCAGGCCGCCACGGCGGCGCGCACGCCGGCGGCCCAGCGCTGGTGGCGCGCGAAAACGTTCGGCAGGCCCTCGTCGAGCAGCATGTCGAGCGACTCGCTCAAGCCGTACAGCAGGTTCGTGTTGGGCGTGTAGGGCCAGTAGCCGTCCGCGTTCATCGCGACGATCTCGTCCCAGGCCCAGAACGAGCGCGGCAGCTTCGCGTGCTTCGCAGCCTCCATCGCGCGCGGCGACAGCGCGTTGAAGCCGATGCCCGGCGGCAGCATCAGGCCCTTCTGCGAGCCGCCGACCGCCACGTCCACGCCCCATTCGTCGTGCCGGTAGTCGGCGCTGGCGAGGCCCGAGATCGTGTCCACCATCAGCAGCGCCGGATGCTTCGCGGCGTCGATCGCGCGCCGCACCGCCGGCGATGTCGGAGGTGACGCCGGTCGAGGTCTCGTTGTGCACCACGCACACGGCCTTGAGCTCGTGCGCCGTGTCGCGGCGCAGCCGCTGCTCGATCTCCTCGGCCTGCACGCCGCGGCGCCAGCCCGGCGCCTGCGGCAGCACCGGGTCGTCGCCCGCCCACGCAAGGAACTCGGGCCGCAGCCCGAGCCGCAACGCCATCTTCTGCCACAGCGTGGCGAAGTGCCCGGTCTCGTACATCAGCACCGCATCGCCCGGGCTCATCGTGTTCGCGAGCGCCGCCTCCCACGCGCCGGTGCCCGACGACGGATACACCACCACCGGATGGCGCGTCTGGAACACCTCGCCGCAGGCCGGCCAGCACCTTCTTGCCCAGAGCGCCGAACTCCGGCCCGCGGTGGTCGATCGTCGGCAGGCTCATGGCCCGCAGCACACGGTCCGGCACGGGGCTCGGCCCGGGGATCTGCAGGAAGTGACGCCCGCGCGGATGGATGTCGAGATTCACCATGGATGTCCGATTTGCGGGATAGTTTTGCATGCAAGCGTACCGGCACCCTCCGGTCTTACCCGGAGCCGGCCCTGTCCTGGCCGTTTCCTTTGCATGCAAAATGGCGAGGCATCGGGAGGGCGCATTGGCTGAAGTGATCGAGATCCCGCGCATGGCGCTGCACGACCAAGTCGTCGCCCGCCTGCGCGCCATGCTGATCGAAGGCCGCATCGCGCCGGGCGCCAAGCTCAACGAACGCGTGCTGGCCGAGCACCTGCGCGTCTCGCGCACGCCGCTGCGCGAGGCCATCAAGCTGCTCGCCACCGAAGGCCTCGTCGACCTGCTGCCCAACCGCGGCGCGGTGGCCGTGAAGCTCACCGAGGCGGACGTGCTGCACACCTTCGAGGTGCTGGCGGGCCTGGAGGCGATGTCCGGCGAGCTCGCCGCGCAGCGCATCAGCGATGCCGAGCGCGCCGAGATCTGCGCGCTGCACTACGAGATGAAGGCCTGCGTTCACGCGGCGCGACCTGGCCGGCTACTACCACCTCAACGCAAAGATCCACGCCGCCATCAACGCCGCCGCGCAGAACCCGGTGCTCACGGGCGCCTACCAGCGCATCAATGCCCGCGTGCAGGCGCTGCGCTTTCGCACCAACCAGAACGAGGCCAAGTGGAAGCGCGCGATGCAGGAGCACGACGCGATGGTGGACGCGCTCGACGCGCACGACGCGCCCGGCATGCGCACGCTCATGGTCGAGCACCTGAACCGCAAGCGCGACACCGTGCTCGAGCTGATGCGTGCGGGCGACATCTATCCGCTGGCCGCGAAGGCATGACCGTCGACCGCCCCAAGCACTCTGGCCCCAGCCGGCACGCGCAACCCGCCGAACGAGGTCTGCGAGACGCTCGCGCGCCGGCTGCGCCGCAACACGCGCGGCGAGGTGCTCTTCGACGCCGCCTCGCGCGGCCGCTACGCCACCGACGCGTCCATCTACCAGATCGTCCCCGCCGGCGTCTTCGTGCCGAAGACCGACGAGGACGTCGCCACGGCGATCGACATCGCGCGCGAGCTGAAGGTGCCGCTGCTGCCGCGCGGCGCCGGCACGAGCCAGTGCGGCCAGACCACCGGCGCCGCGCTCGTCGTCGACCATGCCAAGCACCTGCGCCGCGTGGTGGAGATCGACCCCGCCGCGCGCAGCGCCGTCGTGGAGCCCGGCATCGTGCTGGACGCGCTGAACGCGCAGCTCAAGCCGCACGGCCTGTGGTTCCCGGTCGACGTGTCCACCAGCGCCCAGGCCACGCTCGGCGGCATGGCCGGCAACAACTCGTGCGGCTCGCGCTCCATCGCGTACGGCAACATGGTGCACAACGTGCTCGGCGTGGATGCGTGGCTGTCCGGCGGCGAGCGCGTCGCCTTCGGCCCGGTGGCCGGCCTGCACGGCCGCGCGCTCGCCATCGCGCGGGCGGTGCGTGCGCTGGCGCATGCGCACCAGGCGGAGATCGAGACGCGCTGGCCCAAGGTGATGCGCCGCGTCGGCGGCTACAACCTCGACATCTTCCACAACCAGAGCGAGCGGCCCTACACCGGCGACGGCAGCGTGAACCTCGCGCACCTGCTCGTCGGCTCCGAAGGCACGCTCGCCGTCACGCGCACGCTCACGCTGTGCCTGGCCCCGCTGCCGCGCGCCCGCGCGCTGGGCGTCGTCAACTTCCCCACCTTCCGTGCCGCGATGGAAGCCGCGCAGCACATCGTGAAGCTGCAGCCCACGGCCGTGGAGCTGGTCGACCGCATCATGATCGAGCTGAGCCTGGAGAACCCGGCGTTCCGCCCGACCATCGAGCGCGCGCTGATCGGCCGGCCCGCGGCCATCCTGCTCGTCGAGTTCTGCGGCGAATCGGCCGCCGCCCTGCCGCAGCGGCTGGACCGGCTCGACGAACTGATGGGCGACCTCGGCCTGCCCGGCAGCGTCGTGCGCCTGCCCGACGAGGCCGCGCAGAAGGCGCTGTGGGAGGTGCGCAAGGCGGGGCTGAACATCATGATGAGCCTCAAGGGCGACGGCAAGCCGGTGAGCTTCATCGAAGATTGCGCGGTGCCGCTGGAGCACCTGGCCGACTACACCGACCGCCTCACCGAGGTCTTCGCGCGCCACGGCACGCACGGCACCTGGTACGCGCACGCGTCCGTCGGCACGCTGCACGTGCGCCCCATCCTCGACATGCGCCGCGACGGCCCCGAGGGAGGCGCCGCGAAGATGCGCGCCATCGCCGAGGAGGCGTCCGCGCTCGTGCGGCGCTTCAAGGGCGCCTACAGCGGCGAGCATGGCGACGGCCTGTGCCGCGGCGAGTGGATCGGCTGGCAGTTCGGCCCCGCGCTGGACGAGGCGTTCCGCGCCATCAAGCGCGAGCTCGACCCGATCGGCCTCCTGAACCCCGGCAAGATCATCGACCCGCCGAAGATGGACGACGCGTCGCTGTTCCGCTTCGCGCCGCCTTCGGCACCGGCGCCCTATCGCCGCATCACGATCCAGCCCGCGCTCGACTGGTCGGCGTGGAACGTGCAGAACGACCCCGTCACCGAGCGCACCAGCCGCGCCGGGCACCGGCGGCGACACGACCGGCGGCTTCGCGATGGCCGTCGAGATGTGCAACAACAACGGCCACTGCCGCAAGTTCGACGCCGGCACCATGTGCCCGAGCTTCCGCGTCACGCGCGACGAGCAGCACCTGACCCGCGGCCGCGCCAACACGCTGCGCCTCGCGCTGTCGGGCCAGCTCGGCTCCGATGCGCTTGCCAGCGACGCCGTCCACGACGCGCTGGACCTGTGCGTGAGCTGCAAGGGCTGCAAGCGCGAGTGCCCCACCGGCGTCGACATGGCGCGCATGAAGATCGAGCATCTCGCGCACTACAAGGCGCGGCATGGCCACACGCTGAAAGACCATCTCGTCGCCCGCCTGCCCGACTACGCCGCGCTCGCGAGCCGCATGCCGTGGCTCGCGAACCTGCGCGACACCGCTGCCCGGCCTCGCCTGGCTGAGCGAGCGGACCATCGGCCTCTCGTCACGCCGGCCGCTGCCGCGCTGGCGCGCCGACACGTTCTGGCGCGGCGCGGGCAGCGCCGGCTTCGTCACGGCCGGCGCCGCGATCGCCGAGGCGCGCGCCGGCCGGAAAGCCGCCGTGCTGTTCGTCGACACCTTCAACGGCACGTTCGAAAGCGAGAACGCCTTCGCCGCCGCGCGCGTGCTGCAGGCCGCCGGCTACGCCGTGCACACGCGTCGCCAAGGGCAGCGGGCATCCCTGCTGCGGCCGCACGTTCCTCGCCACCGGCATGGTCGACGAGGCCAAGCGCCATGCCGAAGCCCTGATCGACGCGCTGCTGCCGTTGCGCCGATGCCGGCGTGCCCATCGTCGGCCTCGAGCCCTCGTGCCTGCTCACGCTGCGCGACGAGGCGCTCGCGATGCACCTGGGCGCCAAGGCCGAGACGGTCGCGCAACAGGCGCTGCTGTTCGAGGAGTTCGTCGCGCGTGAAGCGAAGGCCGGGCGATTCGCGCTCGCGCTGCAGCCCGCCGGCAAGCCCATCCTCGTGCACGGCCACTGCCACCAGAAGGCCTTCGGCGCGGTGTCGCCGATCCTCGACGTGCTCCGCCTGATCCCGGACGCGCAGCCGCAACTCATCGAGAGCTCGTGCTGCGGCATGGCCGGCAGCTTCGGCTACGAGGCGAAGCATCAGGACGTGCTCGATGCTGATGGCCGAAGCCAGCCTGCTGCCCGCCGTGCGCGCGCACCCCGATGCCATCGTCGTGGCCGACGGCACCAGCTGCCGCCACCAGATCGCGCACGGCGCGCAGCGCGAGGCGATCCACGCCGCCAGCCTGCTCGATTCGCTGGTCAGAGAGGAGAGGGAGCTCACCTAGCCACGCTCACCCGCTGCCCATCCGGCGTCCCCCCTCGCGGACACGCCCGCGGCACCGGCTCAGCATCGGCCGTCAGGCAGATCCGCACATCCCGCAGCCGATTCCCTGACGCGACCGTCACCTGCAGGTGCTCCCGCTTCAACCGCCCGCCATTCGCCGCGACGAAGGCCTCCTTGATCTCCCCCGCCGTCGCTTCATTCGGCATCTCGCCGATCCCGGGCCGACGGACCTGCGCCCAAAGCGTTTCGATCGCCGCGAAATACTCTTCCGCGCGCGACCAATGGCAGGTGCCATGCGCCTGCCACTCGTCCTGCATCAGATCCGCACCCGGCACCGTGCACAGGTGTCGCCGCACGAGCGCGACCGGCAGCGGATCGCTCCCCCGGCAATGCCGCGGATGATCCCGCGACGACCGCGCCCCGTCGCTCTGCGGCCACAGGCCGTGCACCACGAACCCGAACCCGTTCAGGCTGCACTGGAACGCATGCCGCCGCCGCTGCGCCTCCGTGTCCTGCTCGGCGCAGAACGCCGGGGACCACGACAGCACGAGCATCAGGTAGTCGGTGGCGACCGCATTTCGATGGTCGGGCCCGCGAACGGCGGGCGACTCGATGTTCGACGGCAGCTTGCAGGCCGCCTGCGCCGGCGCACCGGACAGCTCGCTCGCGCGGCCCGCCGGCATGGACAGGGGCTGTTGCGGATCGCCTCCGCTGCACGCCGCAAGCGCCACGACTGCGAGGACGTGGAAGTGCCCAAGTCGCGTGCCACAGTGCGTTTTCATCGAGCCTCGACAGGCCGCCCCATGCTCTCGAGCGACGACCCACAGCGCCAGCAAAACCGCGCACCCTCGTTGTGGCGGCGCGCCTGGCACGCTGAGCATCGCAACGCCGCCTGCCTGGCGGCGGCGGGACGGCGCTGCGCCGTCATCTCGGCCGTGACGATTCCGGTGGGGACCGCGAGGACGCCCCAACCCAGCAGCATCATCACGGAAGCGATGAAGCGACCGAGGCCCGTCGTCGGCGTGATGTCCCCGAAGCCGACCGTCGTCATGGTGGTGATGGCCCAGTACACGGAGACGGGAATGCTGGTGAAGCCGTGCTCCGGCCCCTCGACGACATGCATGACCGTCCCCATCACCAGGACGACCATGAGCACGAACGACAGGAACACCAGGATCTTTCGCCGGCTCGCGTGGAGCGCCGCCCCGAGCTGGCTGAACTCCCGCATGTACTCCGTCAGCCGGAAAACCCGGAACACGCGCAGCAGCCGAAGCACGCGCACGTCGATCAGCAGATGGGCATCGGGCCAGAAGACCGCCAGGTAGGTCGGCAGCACCGCCAACAGGTCGATGACGCCGTAGAAGCTGGTCGCATAGCGCAGCTGGTACCTCACACTGACCAGCCGCGCGAGGTACTCGACGGTGAACAGCGCGGTGAAGCACCATTCGGCGGCGGACAGCGCGGGGCCATGCCGTTCCACCACGGTCGGGATGCTGTCCACGATGACCACCCCGACGCTGAGCAGAATCGCGGAAATGACCACGATGTCGAAGAGCTGTCCGGCGCGGGTGTCGGACTCGAAGACGATGCGGTGGAGCCGTCGACGCCAGGGCATGTCGGGCATCCCGTAGTCGTCTGCCTGGGGCGGGGTCGGAACTTGAGCGTCCATGGCGGTATTGTCTGGCCGGTGGTGGGCGATGAGAGCCGCGCTACCACAGGGCCGACCCATGGGCACACCGCTGTCCGATGACAGCGCTTCGCACAGCGGCGCTGCGCGCGTGGCGATCGTCGCGATCGCCCTCGGCGCCTGAGCGCCCGAACTCCCTCGCCCCCGCTTCCGGGCCGCGCCCTCATCCCGGCCCTCTCCCGCGGAGCGGGAGAGGGGGTCAACCCACGCTTATCGACGTTTGCGACTTTTCGGCGTCCTGACGGCGAGCGGCGCCAGCCATGCGCTCATGACCACTTCCGTCATCTGACGCGTGGCCGCTGCGACTTGCCTCTGCATGCCATTCGCGGCATGACCGCGTGCGGAACCGGCGATCGCGTTTGCACCGGTCAGCCATGCGCTGAGGTACGGGTTCTTCTTGGACCAGGGATTGCTCATCAGGATCTCCTTGTGGACGTGCAGTGTGACCGCGCCGGTCGCTGCCTGCTGCCGTCCGAGGCCTCGATGGTTCGTCAGCACGATCTGACAAGACTTTCAAGTCGCACGACCCCTGGGCGACCTCAAGGCTGAGGACTGCGTACTGCGCCGCGGCCTCCTGCAGCCGCTTCGCCACCGCCTTCGCGAGCGACGCCGGCGCCATCACCTGCACCTGCTCGCCGTGACGCAGCACGTCCATCGCCAGCTCGGTGGCGTCCGCGTACGGCACGCGCAGCGTCAGTGCCCCGTCGTCCGCCAGCGTGGACTGCTGCTGCGGGTGCCACTGCTCGTGTCGCACCCACTGCGCCGCCTCGGAGGTGAAGCGCAGCGTGGCCCACTGCACGCGGCCGCCGCTGAAGACGCCGTAGCCGCCGTCGAGCTCGGCCTCGATCGTGGACACCGGCACGTCCTTCGCCTCGTCGTCCACCAGCTCGGCCTCGCCGATCGCATCGAGCGCGAAGCGGCGCAACGCGTCGCTGTCGTGGCACCAGGCGTCGAGGTACCAGGTGTTGCGCCAGTGCACGAGGCGCTGCGGCGACACCGTGCGCTCGGTGTGCTCGCGCCGGCTGCGCACGTAGTAGCGCATGCGCACGCGCCGCCGCCGCGTGAGCGCGCTGCCGATGAGCTCGAAGCGCCGCGGCGCCACCGGGCCGGCGCGCCGGGCTCATGATCTTCACGCGCTTCATCAGCTCGGCCGCATCGGCCTCGCCCGTGCCGAGCAGGCCGCGCAGCTTGTCGAGCAGGGGCTGCAGGTGGCGCGCAAGCACGCCGCCGTCGTCGAGCTGCTGCACGAGCTGGTGCATGGTGAGGAGCGCGTGGATCTCGCGCTCGCTGAACCACAGGCCGGGCAGCTCGTGCTTCACCTGCCGCGCATCGCGCGGATCCGCCTGCAGCCGGTAGCCGTTGTCGTACCGGTCGTAGACGATCGGCGCATCCATGCGGCCGCGCAGATATTCGAGATCGCGCTTGAGCGTGGCGCGGCTCACGCCCAGCTCGGCCATGAGGTCGACGAAGCTCACGCAGCCGCGGCTGCGGATGAGCAACTCGATCTTGTAGAAACGCTCGGTGCGATCCAAGGCGCGCGGACGCTCAGAAGCTTCAGCCCTTTGGCGCCCCGAACATCTTCTCCGAGCGGCGGCGCATCTCGTCGGGCTCCACGTCCTCCACGTGCGTGGCGACGTGCCACTTGTGGCCGAACGGATCCTTCAGCCCGCCGCTGCGGTCGCCGTAGAACTGGTCGGCGACTTCCATCGTCAGCGTGGCGCCGGCCTGCACGGCGCGCTTCACGACGGCATCGACGTCTTCCACGTAGAGCATGATGCTCACGGACGTGTCTCCCACCGTCTGCGGGCTGAACGCCTTCCACTCGGGCGACTCGTCGTGCAGCATCACGACCGCTCCGCCGATGCGGACCTCGGCATGCGCGACCTTGCCGTCCGGCATGTTCATGCGCATCAGCTCCTCGGCGCCGAATGCCTTCTTGTAGAAATCGATCGCCTGCGCCGCGCCTTTTACCGTGAGGTAGGGAGTAACGGCGCTGTAGCCGTCCGGAATCTTCTTGACCATGCGCGGGACTCCTTTTCGGGCGTTGACCACTGTACGGACATACAGCATAGTCGATGCCGTGCGGATTGCAAGGTGGCTCACGCCCTGAGCCAGTGGCTCTCCACACTGGCCTTGCCGGGGCCGTCCCGGCATCCACCGGAAGATCGCCATGCCCCAAGCCACGCTGTTCGATGCCACCGAGCACGAAGCCATCGCCTTCGACACCATCGGCTTCGAGATCGGCTGGGACCACGCTCACCATCGCCTCGTGCCGCCGGTGCAGCACCTGCACGCCGGCAGCCCCGTGCGCCAGGGCTGGCAGGCCGGCCGCGCCCTGTTCGGCACCCGCACGCTGCGCGTCACGCGCCACGTGCGCAAGTGGCTGCAGCTGCGGCTGAACGCCTGGGTGCGAGGGCGCGCGTTCGAGGGCCTCACCGTCACGCCGCACTTCCTGGCGCAGATCGATGTCGCCGAGTGCCCCGTCACGCGCGAGCCGCTCGCCCACGCCACCGGCACGCCGAGCGACGCCTCGGTCGACCGCGTCAACAACGACGCCGGCTACGCCGCGGGCAACCTGGCCGTGATGAGCGTGCGCGCCAACGCCGCCAAGGCCGACCACGCCTGGCACGACGCGCTGGCCGTCGTGCGCGAGCTCGAAGCGCACGGCCGCGCCGAGCTCGACGGCCTCGATGCGCGCGGCCTGGTCGCGCCTGGCGGTGCTGATGAGCTTCGTCACGCCGCTCGCGCATGCGCAGGTGGCATGCCTGCCGCTGCTCGTGCTGCCGCCCAACCGGCTGCGTCTGCTGAATCCGGCGCAGGCGCTGCAGACGCTGCTCACGCTGCAGTTCACGCGCCCGGGGGCCGCGCGCCGGGTGGCCGAGCTCGCCGGCGTCGTGCCGCCGGCCGCGCGAGACGCCTTCCAGGTGTTCATGCACACGCTGCTGGCGCGCCGCCTCGCCGCCGGCCCCGCGGCCGAAGGCCCGGCCCTGCGCCGCGCGATGGAAGACGCCTGGCTGCACCCGCTCGTGAACCGCCGCTGGCAGCGCCTGGCGCTGCAGTTGAGCGAAGCGGAGTGCGAGCGCCTCGTGCAGTACGCCGGCCGCCGCGGGCTCGCCGGCGACGGCTGGCGCTGGCTGCCGCGCGAGGCCGCCACGGAGGGCTGGGCGCTGGAGTCGCGCGGCTATGCGTGCCACGAGGCGCCCGGGGCCGCGGGCCCCGAGGGCTCGGCACGGCGGGCTGCGCGCCCGTCGCCGACGCGCCGCACGCCTCCCGCCATCGGCGGCCGCTCAGGGCGTGTCGTGCAGCCTGAGCTGATGCCGCGGCAGGCTGCGCTGCAGCAGCGCCCAGTACAGCTCGAGCACCATGTGCACGTGGGCCTGCGTCTCGGCGAACGGCGGCACGGCGCCGCCGTGCCGCTGCACCGAGCCCTCGCCCGCGTTCCAGGCGGCCAGCGCCAGGTCCACGCGGCCCAGGCGGCGCTTCAGGTCGGCCAGCATGCGCGCGCCGGTATGGATGTTGATGCGCGGGTCCAGCAGGCGCTCGGCCGCGGGCCGCTGCACCTCGGCCTTCGTCGCGTAGCGGTCGGCCGTGGCGGGCATCATCTGCATCAGCCCCACCGCGCCTTTGGGTGACACCGCCTTCGCGTCGAAGCCCGACTCCACGGCGATGAGCGCCTTCAGCAGCTCCACGTCCACGCCGTGCGCCGCGGCCGCCTCGCGCAGCACCGGCTGCAGCACCCTCACCTCCGGCGCGATCTCCAGCCACGTGACCAGCGCGCTCGTGCTGTCGCGCTTGCCGGGCACGCGCGGCGTGCCGGCGCCCAGGTTCCCCATCACCGGGCTGTAGCGCGAATCGATCTGCCGCGGGCCACGTGCATCACGCCGGCACCGTCCACGTAGCCCCACAGCTCGGCGCGCGCGGGCGCGCAGGCGAGCCCGAGGGCCAGGATCGAGAGGCAGCAGGCGATGCGGCGCAAACCCATGGCCCACTGTGATCGCAACGTCGCGGGCGGCGCGAGCCTTGGGCGAAGCGCCGCAGCACGATCCGTCGATTCCTCACGCCCCCTGTTCGAGGTGTCCGGCCGTTCTCGCGTGGTATTCCCGGTCGAGCATCGACATCACGACCAGCGAGTCGTAGCCCTCGCCCACCCGCACGCTCTCGCGCAGGCGGCCCTCCTCCACGAAGCCCTCGCTCGCATACAGCGCGAGCGCGCGCGTGTTCAGCGTCTTCACGTCCAGCCAGAAGCGGTGCGCGTGCAGATCGCGAAACGCCATCAGCTTGAGCAGCCGCACGCAAGCCCGCCCGAGGCCGAGGCCCTTGGGCTGCAGCACGATGCGCTTGAGCTCCACGCTGCCGTGCGGGTTGCGGCAGCCCTGGAGGATCACGAAGCCCGCGCGCTCGTACGCCGCCCCGGCCTCGATGATGAAGTGGCGGAAGTCCGGGAACCGCACCGCGCCTTCGTGCTGCGTGCGGTCCCACGACGTGATGAACGGCTGGTTCTGCGCGTCCTGCTCGACCGTGATCACGTAGTCGAGGTCGGAGAGCATCGTCGGCCGCAGCCTGACGCGAGCGTTCTTCATGTCACCGTGCTCCGCATGGCACGGGGCGATCAAGCGGACACCGCGGATCCGGCTTGGCCGGTCCGCGGGTGTGCCTTGCAGGCCGCGCCGGGCGAGGACGCCCGGCCCTTCGCCAGGCACGAAAGGCCCACTGGACCTTTCGTGTCCGGGCTCAGCCCCCTCGAGGGGGAGGCGGCCAGAGGCCGCTTCGGGAGCAGGCCATCAGACATCGACGTCGACGGCGTCGCCGTGCAGCTCCATCAGCTCGCGCCGGGACGCCGCCTCGCCCTTGCCCATCAGGCGTGTCAGCGAGCCCTCGGTGGCGACGAAGCCGAGCTCGCCGAAGCACACCGGCAGCAGCCGCCGCGTGTCCGGGTTCAGCGTCGTGTCCCACAGCTGCTCGGCGCTCATCTCGCCCAGGCCCTTGAAGCGGCTGATCGTCCAGGCGCCGTCGCGCGCACCCTCCTTGCGCAGCTTGTCGAGCGATGCGGTGAGCTCGCCCTCGTCGAGCGCGTAGATCTTCGCGGCCGGCTTCTTGCCGCGCGCCGGCGCATCGATGCGGAACAGCGGCGGCTTGGCCACGTACACATGGCCGCGCTCGATCAGCTTCGGGAAGTGCCGGAAGAACAGCGTGAGCAGCAGCACCTGGATGTGCGAGCCGTCGACGTCGGCGTCGGACAGGATGCACACCTTGCCGTAGCGCAGGCCCGAGAGATCCGGCGTGTCGTTCGGCCCGTGCGGATCGACGCCGATGGCCACCGCGATGTCGTGGATCTCGTTGTTGGCGAACAGCCGGTCGCGCTCCACCTCCCACGCGTTGAGCACCTTGCCGCGCAGCGGCAGGATGGCCTGCGTCTCCTTGTCGCGGCCCATCTTCGCGCTGCCGCCGGCGCTGTCGCCCTCGACGAGGAACACCTCGTTGAACAACAGGTCGCGGCTCTCGCAGTCGGTGAGCTTGCCCGGCAGCACCGCCACGCCCGAGCCCTTGCGCTTCTCCACCTTCTGGCTCGCGCGCTGGCGCGTCTGCGCCTGCCGGATCACGAGCTCGGCGAGCTTCCTGCCGTGGTCGACGTGCTGGTTCAGCCACAGCTCCAGCGCCGGCTTCACGTAGGTGGACACCAGGCGCAGCGCGTCGCGGCTGTTCAGCCGCTCCTTGATCTGCCCCTGGAACTGCGGGTCCAGCACCTTGGCCGAAAGCACGAAGCTCGCGCGCGAGAACACGTCGTCGGGCATCAGCTTCACGCCCTTCGGGCAGAGGCCGTGCAGCTCGACGAAGCCCTTCACGGCACCGAACAGGCCGTCCTTCAGCCCGGCCTCGTGCGTGCCGCCGGCCACCGTCGGGATGAGGTTCACATAGCTCTCGCGCAGCGGCTGCCCGTCTTCGGTGAACGCCACGCACCAGGCCGCGCCCTCGCCCTCGGCGAAGTTCTCCGTCTCGGCGGCGCTCGCGTACTGCGCGCCCTCGAAGAGCGGGATCAGCGGGTCGGCCGTCAGGCTCTGCAGCAGGTAGTCGCGCAGGCCGCCCTTGTAGGCCCAGGTCTGCGTCTCGCCGGACTTCTCCTGCGTGAACGTGACCGCGACGCCCGGCATCAGCACGGCCTTGCTGCGCAGCAGGTGCAGCAGCTCCGGGCGCGGCAGCTCGACGCTCTCGAAGTAGCGCGCCTCCGGCCACACCCGGACCGTCGTGCCCTGCTTGCGATCGGCGCCGCCAGCCTTGCGCACTGCGAGCTTCTCGACACGTCGCCATGCGAGAACGCCATCGTCGCCACCTGCGCCGTCGCGGTACACCGTCACCTGCAGCCGCCTTGCCAGCGCGTTGGTCACGCTCACGCCCACGCCGTGCAGGCCGCCCGAGAAGCTGTAGGCGCCGCCCGAGCCCTTGTCGAACTTGCCGCCCGCATGCAGCCGCGTGAACACGATCTCCACCACCGGCACCTTTTCTTCCGGGTGCAGGCCGAAGGGAATGCCCCGGCCGTCGTCCTCCACGCTCACCGAGCCGTCGGCGTGCAGCGTGACGGCGATGCGCTTGCCGAACCCGGCGAGCGCCTCGTCGGCGGCGTTGTCGATCACCTCCTGCACCACGTGCAGCGGGTTGTCGGTGCGCGTGTACATGCCCGGCCGCTGCTTCACGGGCTCGAGCCCCTTGAGCACGCGGATCGACGCTTCCTCGTAGCTGCCTTGTCTTGCCATGAGGGCATTGTAGGAACCCGGCCCCGGCAAGGGCTCCTGGCTTCGGCTAGATTTGCCGCGATGACCGCCCCCGCCGCACCTCGCCTCTCCATGACCCAGGTGCTGGTGTGCGGCGCAGCCATCGTCACGCTGTCGATGGGCATCCGCCACGGCTTCGGGCTGTGGCTGCGCCCATCACCACCGACCGCGGCTGGACGCGCGAGACCTTCGCCTTCGCGCTCGCGGTGCAGAACCTCGCCTGGGGCATGGCCGGCCCCTTCGCCGGCATGCTGGCCGACCGCTTCGGCGCGTTCCGCGTGCTGATCGCCGGCAGCGCGCTGTACGCCGCCGGCCTCGTCGGCATGGCGGTCTCGCACGTCCGGCCTCGGGTTCACCGGCAGCACGGGCCTGCTGATCGGCATGGCGCAGGCCGGCACCACCTACGCCGTGATCTACGGCGTGATCGCGCGCAACGTGGCGCCCGAGAAGCGCTCGCTGGGCGATGGGCGTGGCGGCCGCCGCCGGCTCGTTCGGCCAGTTCCTGATGGTGCCGGTCGAGAACTGGCTGATCGGCGGCTTCGGCTGGCAGAACGCGCTCTTCTTCCTCGCCTGCGCCGCGCTGGCCATCGTGCCGCTCGCGTTCGGCCTGCACGAGCCGCCGGAGGGCGGAAGGCACCGCGCACCGCCAGACCATCGGCGCTGCGCTGCACGAGGCCTTCGGCTACCGCAGCTTCCAGCTCCTGATGGCGGGCTACTTCGTGTGCGGCTTCCAGGTCGTCTTCATCGGCGTGCACCTGCCCAGCTACCTGAAGGACCACGGCCTGTCGCCCACCGTCGCCACCACCGCGCTGGCGCTGATCGGGCTGTTCAACGTGGTCGGCACCTATGCCGCCGGCACGCTCGGCCAGCGCCTGGCCAAGCGCCACATCCTGGCCGCGATCTACCTCCTGCGCTCGCTCGCCATCGTCGTCTTCCTGATGGTGCCGCTCACGCCCGTCGAGCGTCTATGTGTTCTCGGCGGTCATGGGCCTGCTGTGGCTGTCCACCGTGCCGCCCACCAACGCCGTCGTGGCGCAGATCTTCGGCGTGCAGTACATGTCGATGCTCGCGCGGCTTCGTCTTCTTCAGCCACCAGATCGGCTCCTTCCTCGGCGTGTGGCTGGGCGGCCGCCTCTACGACACCACCGGCAGCTACGACGTCGTCTGGTGGCTCGCGGTCGCGCTCGGCGTGTTCGCCGCGCTCGTCAACCTGCCGGTGCGCGAAACCGCCATCCGCGCGGCCCGCAACCCGCGCCCGCATGATGAAGACGCGACGCCGCGCGTTGCTGGCTTGGGCGGCCGCGGCGCGTCGTGCTCGGCGTCACGCTTCGCGGCCTACCTGAACCCGCACCTCGCGGTCACGCTGGCCAACCAGCTCTGGAGCTGCTTCTGAGCCCGGACCGCCGTCGGCCTGGGTGCGGCGCTGGTCGCACCTGGTGCCGCCGGGCGCGACCGTGCTCGACGTGGCCTGCGGCGGCGGCCGGCACGTGCGCTGGTTCCGGCAGCGCGGCTGCCGCGTCACCGGCGTCGACCGCGACGCCGCGGCCGTCGAGCCGCTGCGCGCCATCGCCGAGATCGTCGTCGCGGACATCGAGAACGGCCCCTGGCCGCTGCCCGGCCGCCGCTTCGATGCGGTGGTCGTCACGAACTACCTCTGGCGCCCGCTGCTGCCCACGCTCGTCGACTCCGTGGCCGCCGGCGGAGTGCTCCTGTACGAGACGTTCGCGCGCGGCAACGAGGCCTTCGGCAGGCCGTCCAATCCCGACTTCCTGCTGCGCCCGGGCGAGCTCCTCGACGCCGCGGCCGGCCTCGCCGTCGTGGCCTACGAATCCGGGCTGGCCGACGCGCCGGCGCGCATGGTGCAGCGCATCGCCGCGTGCCCGTGCACCGGGCGCCTCCCCTGCGCGTTTTCCCCTGGAGCCCGGCAGCTAGAATCCCTGGATTACCCGGGACCGACCCCTATGAGACCCATTGTTGGCAGCATCGTCGCGCTCGTCACGCCGATGCACGATGACGGCAGCGTCGACTACGCCGCGCTGCGCCGCCTGATCGACTGGCACATCGCCGAAGGCACCGACTGCATCGGCGTCGTCGGCACCACCGGCGAGTCGCCCACGGTCACGGTGGAAGAGCATCTGCGAGGTGATCCGCGTCGCCGTCGAGCATGCCGCCGGCCGCGTGCCGATCATGGCTGGCGCGGGCGGCAATTCCACGCAGGAGGCCATCGAGCTCACGCGCTACGCGCGCGACGTCGGCGCCGACTGCACGCTGCAGGTCGTGCCCTACTACAACAAGCCCACGCAGGAAGGCATCTACCGCCACTTCAAGGCCATCGCCGAGGCGGTGGACCTGCCCGTGGTGCTCTACAACGTGCCCGGCCGCACCGTGGCGGACATGCAGCACGACACCGTGCTGCGCCTGGCGCAGGTGCCCGGCATCGTCGGCATCAAGGAAGCCACCGGCAACATCGACCGCGCGGCCTGGCTCATCAAGCAGGCGCCCAAGGGCTTCGCCATCTACTCCGGCGACGACCCCACCGCCATCGCGCTGATGCTCCTGCGGCGGCCAGGGCAACGTCAGCGTCACGGCCAACGTCGCCCCGCGCGCCATGCACGAGCTGTGCGTGGCCGCCATCGCCGGAGACGGCAAGCGCGCGGCCGAGCTGCACATGAAGCTGCTGCCGCTGCACCGCACTGCTCTTCGTCGAGCCCAACCCCATCCCCGTCAAGTGGGCGCTGGCGCGCATGGGCCGCTGCGGCGGCACGCTGCGGCTGCCGCTCACGCCGCATGTCCGACGCGCTGCACGGCGCGCTCGAACAGGCGCTGCGCGACGCCGGCGCGCTTTGACCCTTCCTTCGACCGATTCCCGATGAGGCGGCGGCGCGCCCGCCCGTAGAGATGCACAACGTGAACCGCATTCCGACCATCACCACCGTCCTCGCACTGGCCTGCGCGCTCGCGGCCTGCTCGAGCATGGAGGGCATGCTGTCCGGCGACAAGATCGACTACCGCAGCCAATCCAACAAGACCGCGCCGCTCGAAGTCCCGCCCGACCTCACGCAGCTCGCACGCGACTCCCGCTACCAGCCGCAGAGCGGCACCGTGAGCGCGAGTGCCCTGCAGAACCCGCCACCCGCCGACGGCAGCGGCCTCGGCCGTCCCCACGGTGGCGCCGCTGTCGGTGGGCGACCTGCGCATCGAACGCTCCGGCGACGAGCGCTGGCTCGTCGCACCGCTTTCGCCCGAGCAGCTGTGGCCGCAGCTGCGGACCTTCTGGAAGGAGCGCGGCTTCAACATCGTGGTCGAGAACGCGCAGGCCGGCGTGATCGAGACCGACTGGGCCGAGAACCGCGCCAAGCTGCCGCAGGACGTCCTGCGCAACACGCTCGGCCGCCTCGTCGATTCGATGTACTCCACCGGCGAGCGCGACAAGTTCCGCATGCGCGTGGAGCGCACGGCCACCGGCAGCGAGATCTACATCAGCCACCGCGGCCTGCAGGAGGTCTACGTCTCGGTCCAGCAAGACCAGACCATGTGGACGAACCGCCCCACCGACCGGCAGCTCGAGGCCGAGTTCCTGTCGCTGCTCATGGTGAAGCTCGGCGCGAAGCCCGAGGAGGCGAGCCGCGTCGTCGCCGCGGCGCCGCCGGCGGCCCCGGCCCGCGCGCGCCTGATCGACGGACAGCCCGCCGCGTTGCGCGTGGACGAGTCGTTCGACCGCGCCTGGCGCCGCGTGGGCCAGGCGCTCGACCGCAGCGGCTTCACGGTGGAAGACCGCGACCGCAGCGCCGGCACCTACTTCGTTCGCTATGTCTCTTCCGACAAGGCACCCAAGGAAGAGCGGCGGCTTCTTCAGCCGCCTCTTCAGCAAGGACGACGCCGCCGGCACCGCCGCCACCCGGTATCGCATCGCGCTGAAGGGCGAAGGCGACGCCACCACGGTGTCCGTGCTCGACGCCCAGGGCGCGCCGGAGCGCACCGAAGTCGGCCAGCGCATCGTCGCGCTGCTCGTCGAAGACCTGAAGTGACGCCACGCTGTCCAGACCACGTCGGCTGGTCATGCGTTTCTGCAGCCTGGGCAGCGGCAGCTCCGGCAACGCGACGCTGATCGAGGCCAGCGACGGCATCCGCACCACGCGGCTGCTCGTCGACTGCGGGTTCACGCTGCGCGAGCTCAAGAAGCGGCTGGCCCTGCACGGCCTGGCGCCCGAACACCTCGACGCGGTGTTCGTCACCCACGAGCACAACGATCACGTCGGCTGCGCCTTCGCGCTGCTGCGCCGCCATGGCACGCCCGTATGGGCCAGCGAGGGCACGTGGCGCGCCGCGTGCGGGCGCGCCGCCCTGCCGCCCGGCACGCAGATCGCCCGCGACGCCGAGGCCATCGTCGTCGCCGCGCTGGAGATCACGCCGTTTGCCGTGCCGCACGACGCGGCCGAGCCGCTGCAGCTGACGGTGAGCGACGGGCGCTCGCGCCTGGGCGTGCTGACCGACCTCGGCCATGGGCCGCCCTCGGTGGTCGCGCGCCTGGCGGCCTGCGACGCCCTGCTCCTGGAGTGCAACCACGACGCGCAGATGCTGGCCGACGGGCCGTATCCGCACGGGCTGAAGCACCGCATCGCCGGCGCGCAGCGGTCACCTGGCCAACCACCAGGCGGCCGCCATCCTGCGGCAGTGCGTCGCATGCCGGCCTGCGCCACGTGGTGGCGGCCCACCTGAGCCGCCAGAACAACCGGCCCGACCTCGCCGCGGCGACCATCGCCGACGTGCTCGGCACGGTCGCGAGCGATGTCGTCGTGGCCGACGCATTCGGCGGCAGCCCCTGGCTGGACCTGCGCTGAATGCACGACTTCCCCAGCCCCCGCCGGCGGGGGCTCCAGCATGGATGACGAAGCCGGCTTACAGCCGCCTGGACACCGCGCGATGCCGGCTGTTGCGCCGCTGATGGCTCCGGCCGCAGGCCAGAGTCGGCCAGGAGTCCGCTGCGCAGGCTCCTGGCCTCAAAAGGAAGAAGCCGCCCGGAGGCGGCTTCTCTTCTTCTTGTTGTTGTCAGCGGTCGATCACTGGCTGGCGGCTGAGGCGGACGGCGTGGCACCCATCGGAGCCGACGCGGCTCCGGTGGTGGTGGCAGGCGCGGGCGCCGGAGCGGGGGCCGGGGTGGCGGCGGGAGCCGGCGCGGCGCGGCGGGCGCCTCTTCCTTCTTGCCGCAGGCGGCCAGCGCCACGGCAGAAACCAGGGTAGCCAACAGGAGCGACTTGTTCATGTTTGTCCTCAGTGAATGGTGTTCGAGCTGAAACGGCGCAGGAGGGCTCTCGCTTGCGGAAGCTCCTCCTGTGTCCAGCCTCTGATTATACGGAGCGCCTAGGGTTGCTCCCTACAGACCCAGGGTCGTCGGCCCGAACGAGCTCTCCGACCGTTGCGACAGCGCATCGATCACCTCGCGCCAGGTGCGCCAGGTGGTGTCGTCGCGGAACCACCGGCCGCGGGAATACCGGCGATCGAGCAGCTGGACACCGAGCCCGCCGCCCGCAAGCAGCAGCGTGGGCACCTCCGAGTCGTCGATCTCGTCGAGCGCCCGGCATTCGAGGGCATGCGACCACAAGCGGCGCCATACCGAGAAGCGCGGGCGGTGCAGGGGCAGGCGGTCGAACGAGTGCGCGAGCATCACCGCGTGTCGCCGCGGCAGGCGTGCCCAGGCGGTGAGGTCGTCGAGCAGGCCGGGGTCGTCGAGCGGCCAGGATTCGAAGTCGGGATCGACCAGCCAGAGCTCTCGCGTGCCGTCCTCGGCGGCCTGTTGAAGCACGTAGCGCAGGGCCATCGCGAACTCGTCGCGGGTGGTGATCCGGGTCTGCGGCATGTCCATCGGTCGATCCTCCGTGCTCCATCACAGCGCGTGCAGCCAGCCCGCCTGTGCCCACTCCTCCACCAGCGCGCGCGCCGGCGCCGACAGCCGCGCCAGCGCCGCAGCCTCCAGCCTGCGCTCGTCGGCGAGCGTTCGCATCAACGCCGCGTCGCGCCCGCCGGCGCGAAACGCCTCGCCGTTGACGAACACATGAACCGCGTCATACATCATCCTCGTGCGGCGGTCCAGCGCCACCCCGCCCAACGGCTCCAGCGGAGCGCCTGCCTGGAACCAGACGCGCGGCTTCGGCTCGGTGAGCGCCTCGCCGAGCGCGCGCTCGAGCCGCTGCGGCGCGGCCAGCGCCGCGGCGGACGGCGCTAGCGGCGAACGCGCGCAGTGCCGGCGGCACTTCGGCCGGGCGCGCGGCAGCCGGCTGGCGCACGTCCCGGTAGCGCGCGGCAGTCCGCATCGTCGAGGGCCTCGGCGGCGCGCTGGAGCACGTCGCGCGCGAGCTCGACGCCCGTCGGCGCCCGGAAGCCGATGGAGCAGGTCATGCACTCGCCCACCGCGGTGCCTTCGTGTCGCCCACCCCGGCGGCAGGTAGAGCATGTCGCCGGGCTCCAGCAGCCAATCGTCGGTGGCGTCGAAGCGTGCCAGGATCTTGAGCGGCAGGCCGGGCACGAACGCCGCATCGGCGGCCGGGCCGATGCGCCAGCGCCGCCGCCCGTGCACCTGCAGCAGGAAGACGTCGTACGAGTCGACGTGCGGCCCGACGCCCCCGCCGTCGCTCGCGTAGGACACCATCAGGTCGTCGAGCCGCGCGTCCGGCACGAAGCGGAACCGGCAGAGCAGGTCGTGAGCCGCCGGCACGTGCAGGTCGACCCCCTGCACCAGCAGCGTCCAGGCCGGCCGGGCCAGCGGAGGCAGCGCGCGCCGCGGCAACGGCCCGTGGCGCACCGACCAACGGGCGCCGTCGCGCACCACGAGGCGCGACTCGACATCGTCGCTCGCCGCGAGCCCGAACAGCGCGGCCCGGCCGAGCGGCGGCCGCCCGGCGGAGACGGCACCGCGAACGAGCAGCGGCTGCTTCTGCCAGTGCCGGCGCATGAACGCGGCGGGCGTCAGACCGCCCAGCAGCGCAAGGGGTTCATCGACGTCCATGGGGTCATTGTCCATGGGCTTGTGCGATCATCTTTCGGATGCAGATCACCGCTCCTTGCGTCGTCACGCTCACCTGGAAGCTGTCCGACGCCCAGGGCCAGGCGATCGACGAGCTCACCGAGCCCGTCGAGTTCCTCTACGGCGGCGACGATCTCCTGCCCAAGGTCGAGGAGGCGCTCGAAGGCCACGAGGTCGGCCACCATGCGGTGCTCCACCTGGAGCCCGAGCACGCGTTCGGCGACTACGACGCCGAGCTCGTGTGCTTCGAGCAGCGCAGCCTCTTTCCCGAGCTGGTCGAGCCCGGCATGCAGTTCGAGGGACTTGCCGCCGGGCAGCCGTCACCCAGGGCATGCCGACCGACGCCATCTACACCGTGACGGAGGTCTATCCGTCCCACGTCGTGCTCGATGCCAACCATCCGCTGGCCGGCATGGCGCTGAACATCGATCTCACGGTGCGCGACGTACGCGAGGCCACGGCCGAGGAGATCGAGGCGCGAACCGTGGCCGGCATGCAGATGGCCCTGGCAGACCTGCCGCCTCCCGGCCGCCCGCTGCACTGATGAAGATCGCTGTCGTCGGCGCCGGCGCGATCGGCGGGCTGATCGGATGGCGGCTCGCCGATGCAGGCCACGATGTCGCGATGCTCGCGCGCGACACCACGCTCGTCGCGCTGCGCGAGCAAGGGCTGCGCCTGCAGCACGACGACGGCACCACCGATGCCCTGCCCGTGCGCGCCGCGCAGCACGCGCACGAGCTCGGCGAGCACGACGTGGTGGTGATCGCCGTGAAGGCGCAGGCGCTCCCCTCGCTGGCGTTGTCGCTGGCGCCGCTGGTCGGGCCGCACACGATGATCCTGGGCGCGATGAACGGCGTGCCCTGGTGGTTCTTCGACCGCTTCGGCGGCCCCTGCGCGGGCCTCGCGCTTGAGAGCGTCGACCCGGGCGGCCGGGTGGCGCAGGTGCTGCGCCCGGCGCAGGTGATCGGCTGCGTGGTGCACTTGTCTGCCGTATCGCCGAGGCCCGGGGTGGTGCAGCAGCGCACCGGCAATCGGCTGATCGTCGGCGACCCGGCCGGCGGCGCCACGCCGCGCGCGGCGGCCATGGCGGAGCTTCTCGCCGAAGCACGCTTCGACGTCGAAGTGTCCGACCGCATCCAGCGCGACGTGTGGTTCAAGCTCTGGGGCAACATGACGATGAATCCGCTGTCCGCGATCACCGGCGCCACGAGCGACCGCATCCTCGACGACGACCTCGTGCGCGAGTTCGCCTCGCGCTGCATGCTGGAGGCGCAGGCCGTGGGGGAGCGCATCGGCCTGGCCGTCCCGAGCACGCCGGAAGAGCGCCATGCCGTCACGCGCAAGCTCGGCGCGATGCGCACGTCGATGCTGCAGGACGTCGACGCCGGCAAGCCGGTGGAGCTCGACGCCCTCGTCGCCGCCGTGCGAGAGATTGCGCAGCACCTTGGCCTGCAGACGCCCTCGATCGACGCCCTGCTCGGCCTGGCGAGGCTGCACGCGCGCGTGCGCGGCCTGTACCCGGCCTAGCCGGCTTCGGCACCGCCGATGTCGTCCGCTGCGCTGCCGCCGCGCCACTTCCTGCTGGCGCTGGCGGTCGTCGCCGTGTGGGGAACGAACTTCGTCGTCATCAAGGTCGCGCTCGCGCACCTGCCGCCGCTGCTGTTCGCCGCGCTGCGGTTCGCCCTCGCGGTGCTGCCGGCCATCCTCTTCCTGCCGCGCCCGGCCGCGAGCTGGCGCAACCTGGCCGCCTACGGCGTGCTGATCGGCGTCGGGCAGTTCGGCCTGCTGTACCTGGCGATGCGGTCGAGCATCTCGCCCGGGCTGGCGTCGCTCGTGATCCAGACGCAGGTCTTCTTCACGATTGGCCTGTCGATGCTGCTCACGCAGGAGCGGCTGCGGCCCGTTGCAGTGGGTGGCGCTCGGCCTGGCGGTGGCCGGCATCGCGGTCATCGCGCTGAACACCGACGGCAGCACGACGCTGGGCGGGCTGGCCGTCACGCTGGTCGCCGCGGCGAGCTGGGCCGCCGCCAACACCGTCAGCCGGCGCGCCGGGCGTGTCGATGCGCTGGCCTACGTGGTCTGGTCGAGCGTGTTCGCGGTGCCGCCGCTGCTGGCGCTGTCGTGGCTCGTGGAAGGCGGGGATGCCATCGTCGCAGGCCTGCGCAGCGCGGATGCCGGCACGTGGGCCGCGGTGCTGTGGCAGTCGGTCGGCAACACGCTGTTCGGCTATGCGGTCTGGGGCTGGCTGCTCGCGCGCCACCCGGCCGCGACGGTGGCGCCCGATGGCGCTGCTCGTGCCGGTGTTCGGCATCGCGACGGCCGCCTGGTGGATGGGCGAGCCGTTGCCGGCGTGGAAGCTCGTCGCCGCCGCGCTGGTGATCGGCGGGCTGGCGCTGAACCTGCTGGGACCGCGGCTGGCGCGCTAGTGCTTGCCGGTCGAGCCGAAGCCGCCCTCGCCGCGGTGCGAGGCACCGAACTCCTCGACGCGGCGGAACGTCGCCTGCACCACCGGCACGATCACCATCTGCGCGATGCGTTCCATCGGCTGCACGGTGAACGCGCTCGAGCCGCGGTTCCAGCAGCTCACCATCAGCGGGCCCTGGTAGTCGCTGTCGATCAGGCCCACGAGGTTGCCGAGCACGATGCCGTGCTTGTGGCCGAGGCCGGAGCGCGGCAGCAGCATCGCGGCGAGCCCCGGGTCGCCGATGTGGATCGCGAGGCCCGTGGGGATGAGCGCGCTGTGGCCCGGCTCGAGCACGAGCGGCGCATCCAGGCAGGCGCGCAGATCGAGGCCGGCGCTGCCGGCGGTGGCGTAGTGGGGCAGCTGCTCGGCCATGCGGGCGTCGAGCACTTTCACGTCGATGAGGGTCATGGGGTGAGTCGCTGCGCGATCTCGCGCACCAGTTCGCGCGCCAGCGAGAGCTTGTCGGCGCTGGGAATCTGCCGCTCGCCGTGCTCGTCGACCAGCAGCAGCGCGTTGTCGTCGCGGCCGAAGGTGGCCGGCCCGAGGTTGCCCACCATCAGCGGCACGTTCTTGCGCACGCGCTTCTCGCGCGCATGGCGGGACAGGTCGTGGCTCTCGGCCGCGAAGCCCACGCAGTACGGGCCTTTCGGCAGCTTCGCCACGGCAGCGAGGATGTCCGGGTTCTCGGCGAGCTCGAAGAGCGGCGGGGACTTGTCGTCGCCGGTCTTCTTGATCTTGTAGTCGGACAGCGTGGCGGGGCGCCAGTCGGCCACCGCGGCGGTGGCGACGAACACGTCGTGCCGCGCCGCCTGCGGCAGCACGGCGTCGTGCATCTGGCAGCGCGGTCTGCACGTCGACGCGCGCCACGCCGAGCGGCGTGGGCAGGTGCACGGGGCCGGCGACGAGCGTGACGTCGGCCCCCGCCTCGGCCGCGGCACGCGCGATCGCGAACCCCATCTTGCCGCTGGACAGGTTCGTGATGCCGCGCACCGGATCGATCGGCTCGAACGTGGGGCCGGCGGTGATCAGCACGCGCTTGCCCGCCAGCACCTTCGGCTGGAAGAACGCGACCAGCGCCTCGCACAGCTCCTGCGCCTCGAGCATGCGGCCGTCGCCGATCTCGCCGCAGGCCTGGTCGCCCGCCGCGGGGCCCAGCACGACCGCGCCGTCGGCCGCGCACTGCGCCACGTTGCGCTGCGTGGCCGGATGGGCCCACATCTCGCGGTTCATCGCCGGCGCGACGAGCAGCGGGCAGCGCTCGACGGGCCGCGCGAGGCACAGCAGCGCGAGCAGGTCGCCGGCCCGGCCCTGCGCGAGCTGCGCGATGAAGTCGGCGCTGGCCGGCGCCACGAGCAGCGCATCGGCCTCGCGCGTGAGGTTGATGTGCGCCATGTTGTTGGCCTCGCGTGCATCCCACTGGCTCGTGTAGACGGGGCGGTTCGACAGCGCCTGCATCGTGACGGCCGTGATGAACGCGTCGGCCGCCTCGGTCATCACCACCTGCACGGTGGCGCCGGACTTGCACCAGCTCGCGCACGAGGTCGGCCGCCTTGTAGCAGGCGATGCCGCCCGAGAGGCCCAGCACGACATGGCGTCCGGCAAGGTCGAGGCGGTCGGTCATGGCGTGATCTTAAGCGCGATGCCTCAAGGCGACCGAGCTCGACTACGGCTGACCACTCGGCTGACGCCTGGGTGAGCTGGCCGAGCGTCGGCGGGTTCGGGTGCAGGCGCGCCATGGCGAGTGCATCCACGTAGGCGCCGTCGCGCAGCGCGTACGCGCGGTGCGTGCCCTCCACCTCGAAGCCGAACTTGCGGTAAAGCGCGATCGCCCGCGCGTTGTCGGCATATACGGTCAGCTCCAGGCGGAGCACCTGCGCCCAGCGGTCGGCATAGTCCACCAGCGCCTGCATCAGCGCGGTGCCCACGCCCTGCCCTTGCGCCTCGGACGCGACCGAGAGGCCGAGCAGCATGGCGTGCCGGCGGCGCAGCGCGGCTGCCGGTGGGGTGCAGGCCCGCGGTGCCCACCACTTCGCCGTCGCGCTCGGCGGCCAGCAGCAGATCGAGGCTCGACTTCGACGACGAGGCGAGGTCGGCCAGGCGGTGGTGCCACACCTCGGCTGAGGTGTACGGCAGCTGCATCAGGTTGCCGAGTACGGCGAGGTCGCCATGGATGCGCGCGAACGCGGCAGCATCGGCCGTGGTGGCGCGTCTGCACGACGACGGTGCCGGCCACGGCGCTCAAAGCCGCTGTTCGACCCAGCCCTGCACCGACGCCAGCGCGGCGCCGAGGGCCGGCGGGATCGTTGCCGCCGGCCATCGCCAGGTCGGCCTTCCCACCGCCCTTGCCGCCGACCTGCTGCGCGACGAAGTTCACCAGCTCGCCGGCCTTGACGGTGCCGGTGCGGTCGCTCGTGACGCCGGCGGCGAGCTGCACGCGCCCGCCCTCCACCGCCGCCAGCACGATGGCCGCGCTCTTGAGCTTGCCCTTGAGCTTGTCCATCGTTTCGCGCAGCGCCCGTGCGTCGGCGCCGTCGAGCGTGGCGGCGAGCACCTTGACGCCCTTCACGTCGACCGCCTTCGCGACGAGCTCGTCGCCCTGGGCAGAGGCGAGCCGGCCCTTCAGCGCCGCCAGCTCGCGGTCGAGCGCGCGCACGTGGTCGAGCACCGCCGAGACGCGCGCAGGCACCTCCGTGGGCGTCACCTTCAAGGCGCCCGCCACGCCGTCGACCGTGGCCTCCAGGGCCTGCAGGTAGGCCAGCGCGTTGTCGCCGGTCACGGCTTCCACGCGCCGCACGCCGGCCGCCACGCCGCCCTCGGCGACGATCTTGAAGAGGCCGATGTCGCCCGTGCGCTGCACATGCGTGCCGCCGCACAGCTCGCGGCTCGTGCCGATGTCGAGCACGCGCACGCTGTCGCCGTACTTCTCGCCGAACAGCATCATGGCGCCGAGCTTCTGCGCGTCGTCGATCGGCATCACGCGTGCGTTCGTCGGCGCGTTGGCGAGGATCTCGGCATTCACGAGCGCCTCGACGCGGCGGATCTGCTCGCCGGTGAGCGGCGCGTTGTGCGCGAAGTCGAAGCGCGTGCGCTCGGCATCGACCAGCGAACCCTTCTGCTGCACGTGCGCGCCGAGCACTTCGCGCAGCGCCTTGTGCATGAGGTGGGTGGCGCTGTGGTTGCGCACGGTGCGCGCGCGCTTGTCGCCGTCGACCTTCGCGGCCAGCGTGTCGCCCACGCGCAGCATGCCCTCGACCACGCGGCCATGGTGGCCGGAGACGTCGGCCTGGATCTTCTGCGTGTCGTCGACCACGAAGCGCGTGGTGGCGTTGCGCAGCTCGCCGGTGTCGCCCACCTGGCCGCCGCTCTCGGCATAGAACGGCGTGTGGTCGAGCACCACCACGGCGTCGTCGCCCGGCGCCGCCTCCTGGACCGGCGTGCCGTCGACGTAGAGCGCGGTCACGCGCGTGCCCTCGTGCGCGAGCGCCTCGTAGCCGTGGAAGGTGGTGGGCGAGCCCGCGTAGTCGAGCCCCTGGACCATCTTGAAGCGGGCCGCTGCGCGCGCCTTCTCGCGCTGGCGCGTCATGGCGGCATCGAAGGCCTCGGCGTCCACCGCCACGCCGCGCTCGCGGCACACGTCGGCCGTGAGGTCGAGCGGGAAGCCATAGGTGTCGTGCAGCTTGAAGGCGACTTCGCCGTCGAGCCGCTGCGTGCCGCCGGCGAGCGCCGCCTCGAGGATCTCCATGCCGTTGGCGATGGTCTGGAAGAAGCGCTCTTCCTCCTGCTTCAGCACGTCGGTGATGCGCGCGGCCTCGCGGCGCAGCTCGGGGTAGGCATCGCCCATCTCGGCCGCGAGCGGCGCGACGAGCAGGTGGAAGAACGGCGTGCGCGCGCCGAGCTTGTAGCCGTGGCGGATGGCGCGGCGCGTGATGCGGCGCAAGACGTAGCCGCGGCCTTCGTTGCCCGGGATCACGCCGTCGGCCACCGTGAACGCGCAGGCGCGGATGTGGTCGGCGATGACCTTCAGCGAGGGGGCTTGCGCGTCGCAGCCCTTCGCGCCCCCGGCATCCACCGCCCGCTTCGCCGCCGCGAGCAGCTTCACGAAGAGGTCGATCTCGTAGTTGCTGTGCACGCCCTGCAGCACCGCCGCGATGCGTTCCAGGCCCATGCCGGTGTCCACGCTCGGCTTGGGCAGCTTGTGCATCACGCCCGCGTCGTCGCGGTTGAACTGCATGAACACGTTGTTCCAGATCTCGATGTAGCGGTCGCCGTCGGCGTCGGCGCTGCCCGGCGGGCCGCCCGGGATTGCCTTCGCCGTGGTCGAAGAAGATCTCGCTGCACGGGCCGCACGGGCCGGTGTCGCCCATCATCCAGAAGTTGTCGGAGGCATAGCGGGCGCCCTTGTTGTCGCCGATGCGCACGATGCGCTCGGCCGGCACGCCGATGGTGTCGCGCCAGATCGCATAGGCCTCGTCGTCCTCGTCGTACACCGTGACCCAGAGCTTGTCCTTCGGCAGCTTGAAGTGGTCGACCAGCAGCTCCCAGGCGTACGCGAGCGCGTCGCGCTTGAAATAGTCGCCGAAGCTGAAGTTGCCGAGCATCTCGAAGAACGTGTGGTGGCGGGCGGTGTAGCCCACGTTCTCGAGGTCGTTGTGCTTGCCGCCGGCGCGGATGCACTTCTGCGACGTGGCCGCGCGCGTGTAGGGCCGCTTGTCGTAGCCGAGGAAGACATCCTTGAACTGGTTCATCCCGGCGTTGGTGAACAGCAGCGTCGGGTCGTCGCCGGGCACGACGGGGCTGGACGGCACCACCGTGTGGCCCTTGGATTCGAAGAACTTCAGGAACGTCTGGCGGATCTCGGAGGCATTCATCCGGGGCTCTCGTGACGCCGTGCGGCACGGCGGGTGCGGGGTAGCCGGCGATTATAGAAACCGGGACTCCGGATGCCCGCCGGCGGGAGATTCGTCAGGCGGCGACGCCTTGCGCCGTCTGCGCCGTCTGCGCCGCCAGGAAGCCGTACAGCCGCTCGTCCGCGCTGAATGCCACGTTGAAGCGCAGCCAGCCCGTCGGACGCGGCTCGACGAGGAAGAGCTGGCCCGGCCCGAGCATGATGCTCTCGGCAGCGGCCTGGCGCGTGAGCTCGGCGCTGTCGGGCAGGTCCGGGTGGCGCGCCCACAGGTACATGCCGGCCTTGGGCTCGTGGAACAGCTCGAAGCCCAGGCCCGCGAGGCGCTGGGCCACCATGCCGTGGGCCTCGGCCAGGCGGTCGCGCAGCGACTTCAGGTGCTTGCGCCAGCGTCCCTCGGTCAGGACGCTGTACGCCAGGCGCTCGGTGAGGTCCGACGTGGTCAGGCCGCTGGTCATCTTGAGCTGCGTCAGGTCGTCGACCAGGTCCGGGCGGGCGACGATGTAGCCGACGCGGATGTTCGGCGAGATCGTCTTCGAGTAGCTGCCGACGTAGACGACGCGACGCAGCTGGTCGAGGCTCGCCAGCGAGGGCCGGGGCTCCGGATCCATGTCGGCGTAGATGTCGTTCTCGACCAGAGGCACGTCGTGCTGCTCGGCCAGCTGCAGCAGGCGGTAGAGCTGCGCCAGCGGGGCGACCGAGTTGGTCGGGCTCTGCAGCCGGGGCTGGGTGAAGAAGGCCCTGGGACGGTGCTCGACGATGGCCGCTTCCAGCGCCGCGAGGTCGTAGCCGGCGGGCGTGCGCGGCACGCCAACCAGCCGCGCGCCGAGGAAGCGCAGCATGAACATGAGGTTCGGGTAGCCGGGATCGTCCACGAGCACCGAGTCGCCGGGCCGCACCAGGCGCCGCGCGGCCAGGTCCAGCGCCTGGCTCGAGCCCTGGGTCAGCAGGACCTGGTCCGGGTCGGCCGCGATCTGCTGCGCGCTCAAGCCCTCGGCGATCTGCACGCGCAGCGCCAGGTGGCCGTGCGGCAGGCCGTAGCCGCCGAGTTCGGCCCCTTCGGCGGCCAGGTGGCGCAGGCCGCGCCGCACGCCCTCCTCGAACAGCCAGTCGTGCGGCAGCCAGCCGCAGCCGGGCTTGAGGTCCAGATTGCGGCTCTCGAAGATCTGCTGCAGGTACCACCGGGCGTCGAAGCGCAGGTCCGCGCGGGCGGGCTCGGATGCGGCGGCGTCGCCGGTGCGGCGCTTGACGAAGAACCCGGCCTGCGCGCGCGACGAGATCCAGCCCTGCGCCACCAGCCGGTCGTAGGCCTCGACCACCGTGAACACGCTGATCCCGTGGGACGCCGCGAAGGCGCGGATCGACGGCAGCTTCGCGCCCGGCTTCATGGCGCCCTCGGCGATGAGGCGGCGAAACCCGTCGACGATCTGGGCAACCAGCGACGTGGGGGCGTCGGGGCAAAGGGTGAACATGGGCTATTCGGGCGTCGGCGCGGTGCAGCACCAGCTCAGGGCTTGTATGTACAGGACAACCGACCAGCACAGTACACCACCCGGGCGGCATCGCTGTACATGGCGCGTCTTCGGGTGCCGGCCTAGAGTGGCGATGTCAGTCAACCCGCGGAGCGACCATGCACAGAGAACCACGCCTCACGAACGCCGCGCTCATGGCGCGCCGGCATGCCGCGGTGGCGCGCGGCGTCGGGCAGTCGCACGAAATCTTCGTCTCCAAGGCGCGCAACGCCGAGGTGTGGGACGTCGAGGGCCGGCGCTACATCGACTTTGCCGGCGGCATCGCGGTGCTCAACACCGGCCACTGCCACGCGGAAGTGATCGCCGCGGTGAAGGCGCAGCTGGACCTTTACACGCACACCTGCTTCCAGGTGCTGGCCTACGAGCCGTACGTGGAGCTGGCCGAGCGGCTGAACGCGCTGGCGCCGGGCGACTTCGCGAAGAAGACGCTGTTCCTGTCCACCGGCGCCGAGGCCGTGGAGAACGCGGTGAAGATCGCGCGCAGCCACACCGGCCGTTCGGGCATCATCGCGTTCACCGGCGGCTACCACGGTCGCACGATGATGACGCTCGGCCTCACCGGCAAGATCGCACCGTACAAGATCGGGTTCGGCCCCTTCCCGGCCGAGGTGTTCCACGCGCTGTTCCCGAACCCGCTGCGCGGCATCTCCGTGGCCGACGCGCTGCGCTCGGTGGACACGCTGCTCAAGAACGACATCGAGGCCGACCGCGTGGCGGCCTTCATCGTGGAGCCGGTGCAGGGCGAAGGCGGCTTCCACGTCGCGCCGAACGAGTTCGTGCTCGGGCTGAAGGAACTGGCCGACCGGCACGGCATCCTGCTGATCGCCGACGAGGTGCAGACGGGCGCCGGACGCACCGGCACCTGGTTTGCGTGCGAGCAGTGGCCGGTGGCGCCCGACCTCATCGCCACCGCCAAGTCCATGGCCGGCGGCTTCCCGATCTCCGGCGTCGTCGGCCGCGCAGACGTGATGGACGCGCCCGCCCCCGGCGGCCTGGGCGGCACCTACGCCGGCTCGCCGATCGGCTGCGCGGCGGCCCTGGCGGTGCTGAAGGCGTTCGAGGACGAGCACCTGCTGCAGCGCAGCCGCGACATCGGCGAGGCGCTGTTCGCGGGGCTGCGCCGCATCGCGTCCAACGTGCCGGCGATCGGCGACGTGCGCGGCCTGGGCGCGATGGTGGCGATCGAGCTGTTCGAAGTCGGCGACCGCACGGGCGCCGGGCCGTCCCCGGACGGGGCGACCCTGCGACCGGACGCCGCCCTCACGAAGCGCGTGGTCGCAGAGGCGGCGCGGCGCGGGCTGATCCTGCTGTCGTGCGGCACCGAGGCCAACGTGATCCGCATCCTGGTGCCGCTGACCGCCTCCGACGCGTTGCTGGCCGAAGGGCTGCGGATCCTCGATGACTCCCTTGTGGCGGTGCAGTGAACGCCGCCATGCAAGCCTCGTCGCCGATACCCGACCCGACCCGCCCGATGCACGCGGCGCAGCCGGCCGCCGAACCGCTGGTGCGCTTCTGCGGCGTGCAGAAGACGTACGACGGCTTGCAGCTCGTCGTGGGCGGGCTCGACCTGGACATCCGGCGCGGCGAGTTCCTCACGCTGCTCGGGCCTTCGGGCTCGGGCAAGACGACGACGCTGATGATGCTGGCCGGGTTCGAATCCCCCACGGCCGGCGAGATCCTGCTGGACGGCAAGCCGATCACGCGCACGCCGCCGCACAAGCGCCACTTCGGCATGGTGTTCCAGAACTACGCGCTGTTCCCGCACCTGACGGTGGGCGACAACGTGGCGTACCCGCTGACGGTGCGCAAGGTGCCCAAGGCCGAGCAGGCGCAGCGCGTGGCGCGCGCGCTGGCGATGGTGCGGCTCGAGGGCAAGGGCGAGCGCTACCCGTCGCAGCTGTCGGGCGGCCAGCAGCAGCGCGTGGCGCTGGCGCGCGCGCTGGTGTTCGAGCCGCAGCTCGTGCTGATGGACGAGCCGCTCGGCGCGCTGGACAAGCAGCTGCGCGAGCACATGCAGATCGAGCTGAAGGAGCTGCACCGCCAGCTCGGCGTGACCTTCGTCTACGTCACGCACGACCAGGGCGAGGCGCTCACGATGAGCGACCGCGTGGCCGTGTTCAACGACGGCGCGATCCAGCAGGTGGACGCGGCCGACCGCATGTACGAGGCGCCGGCGAACCGCTTCGTCGCCGGCTTCATCGGCGACAGCACCGTGTTCCGCGGCACCGTGCGCGCGGCCGACGACCAGCGCTGCGGCATCGTGATGCCCGACGGGCGCGTGATCACCGGCGTGAACGTCAACGCCGCCCAGGTCGGCGCCTCGGTCGAGGCCTGCATCCGGCCCGAGCGCGTGGTGCTGCACCGCGAGGCACCGCACGAGCGCAGCAACGTGCTGCAGGCTCGCGTCACCGGCGCAATCTACTTCGGCGACCACCTGCGGCTGCTGTGCCGCGTGGGCGAGGGCCAGGCGGACGCCACGGTCAAGCTCGCGCTGTCCGGCCAGGAGCCGCCGCCGCGTCCCGGAGACGACGCCTGGCTCGAGCTGCCGCCCGAGCTCACCCGCATCTACACGCGTCTGAATCCTCTGATCGCCCACCCACCAAGAGGAGCCCGCCATGAAGAAATGCATTCTTGCCGCCACACTCGCCGCCAGCCTCGCGCTGCCGGCGCTCGCGCAGCAGATCACCGTCGTGAACTTCGGCGGCGCCAACGCCAACGCCCAGAAGAAGGCCTTCTACGAACCGTTCGAGAAGACCGGCGCCAAGATCGTGCCCGTCGAATACAACGGCGAGCAGGCCAAGATCAAGGCCATGGTCGAGACCAAGAAGGTCACGTGGGACGTGGTCGAGGTCGAATCCCCGGACGTGGCGCGCGGCTGCGACGAGGGGCTGTTCGAGAAGCTGGACTACAGCAAGATCGGCAACAAGGCCGACTTCCTGCCGGCCGCGGTGACCGACTGCGGCATCGGCGTGTTCGTGTGGTCGACCGTGATGGCCTACAACGCCGACAAGGTCAAGACGCCGCCCGCGACCTGGGCCGACTTCTGGGACGTGAAGAAGTATCCCGGCAAGCGCGGCCTGCGCAAGGGCGCGCGCTACAACGTGGAGTTCGCGCTGATGGCCGACGGCGTGAAGCCGGCCGACGTGTACAAGGTGCTGGCCACGAAGGCGGGCGCCGACCGCGCGTTCAAGAAGCTCAGCGAACTCAAGCCGCACATCCAGTGGTGGGAGGCCGGCGCACAGCCGCCGCAGTTCCTGGTGGCCGGCGACGTGGTCATGAGCACCGCCTACAACGGGCGCATCGACGCCGCCAACCGCGAGGGCCGCAACCTGAAGATCACCTGGACCGGCGGCATCTACGACCTCGACTACTGGGTGATCCCCAAGGGCTCGCCGAACAAGGACGCGGCGATGAAGTTCATCGCCTTCGCCAGCACGCCCGACGCGCAGGCCGAGTACGCCAGGAACATTGCGTACGGGCCGACCAACAACAAGGCGCTGGCGAAGCTGGACCCCAAGGTGCTGGCCAACCTGCCGACCGCGCCGGCCAACGCGAAGGACGCGCTGCAGTTCAGCATCCCGTTCTGGGCGGACCAGGGCGAGGAGCTCGAGAAGCGCTTCGCGTCCTGGGCCGCACAGTAAGCCGAGTGTCCATTGGGCATGAGCGCGATCCTCGCCGCCCCCTCGCTGCCGGACGCCGCGTGCGCTGCGGCGCACGCTGGCGCGCGCGGACCGGCGGCGCAAGCTGCGCGCGTTCGCGCTCACGGTGCCGCTGCTGGCCTTTCTGCTGCTGACCTTCCTGGTGCCGATCGGCGCGCTGCTCAAGCGCGCGGTGGAGAACCCGGAGGTGGCGAATGCGCTGCCGCGCACCGCGGCGGCGCTCGAGGGCTGGCAGCGCGAAGAGGTGCCGGGCGCGCCGGCGTTCGCGGCGCTGGCGGCCGACCTCGGCGCGCTGCCCGACAGCGCCGATGCCGGCGCGCTGGCGCGCCGGCTCAACAGCGACGTGGCGGGCGCGCGATCGCTCGTGATGGGGACCTACCGCGCGCTGCCGCTGGACGCAGCGCCGCGCCGGACGAGGTCAAGGCGCGGCTGCTGGCGCTGGACGAGCGCTGGGGCGAGGTGCGGTTCTGGCAGGCGATCGCGAAGAACAGCTCGCGCTGGACGCCCGACTACCTGCTCGCGTCGGTGGACCTGAAGCGCGACGCGCGCGGCGAGGTCGAGCGCATGCCGCCGGACCAGCGCGCGTTCGGCCGCATCCTGCTGCGCACCTTCGAGATCAGCGCGGTCGTCACGCTGTGGTGCCTGGCGCTCGGCTACCCGCTGGCGTACTGGCTGTCGACGCTGCCGGCGCGGCGCGCCAACGTGCTGATGATCCTGGTGCTGGTGCCGTTCTGGACGTCGATCCTCGTGCGGGTGGCGGCGTGGATCGTGCTGCTGCAGTCCGAGGGGCTGGTCAACCACGGGCTCATGGCCGCCGGCTTCACCGACCGGCCGCTCGCGCTGCTGTTCAACCGCCTGGGCGTCGTGATCGCGATGGTGCACATCCTGCTGCCGTTCATGATCCTGCCGCTGTACAGCGTGATGAAGAGCGTGCCGTCGACGTACGTGCGCGCCGCGGTGTCGCTCGGAAGCGCGCCGATCGCCGCGTTCTGGCGCGTCTACGTGCCGCAGACCTATCCCGGCATCGGCGCGGGCACGCTGCTCGTGTTCATCCTGTCGATCGGCTACTACGTCACGCCCGCGTTGCTCGGCGGCGCCGACGACCAGATGCTGAGCTACTACATCGCGCACTACACCAACGTGAACATCAACTGGGGCATGGCCTGCGCGCTCGGCGCCGTGCTGCTGGCCGCCACGCTGGTGCTCTATGCGGTGTATCGCCGCATCGGCAAGAGCGAGCTGAGCCTGGGCTGAGGAAGGATTCCGCGACGATGAACCCCCTGCTGTTGCGCCGGCTGCCCCGCTTCCCGGCCTATGCCACGCCGCTGGACAAGCTCGCGTGGTGGGCGCTGCGCGCGACCTGCGTCGCCGTGCTCGTCTTCCTGCTGCTGCCGATCCTGGTGATCATGCCGCTGTCGTTCTCCGACAGCTCGTTCCTGGTGTACCCGATCGAGGGCTGGTCATTGAAGTGGTACGAGAACCTCTTCGGCTCGGCCGAATGGGTGCGCGCGGCGAAGAACAGCTTCATCGTCGCGCCGGCCGCCACGGTGATCGCCACCGTGCTCGGCACGCTGGCCGCGGTGGGCCTGGCGCGCGCGAACTTCCCGTTCAAGGGCACGCTGATGAGCGTGCTGATCGCGCCGATGGTCGTGCCCATCGTCGTCGTCGGCGTCAGCACCTACCTCTTCTTCGCCAACCTGGGGCTCGCCGACAGCTACACCGCGCTGATCATCGTGCACGCCGCGCTCGGCGCGCCGTTCGTGCTGACCACCGTGCTGGCCACGCTGCAGGGATTCGACAACAACCTCGTGCGCGCGAGCCTCAGCCTGGGGGCCCATCCCGTGCCCACCTTCTTTCGCGTCACGCTGCCGGTGATCGCGCCGGGCGTGATCTCGGGTGCGCTGTTCGCGTTCGCGACCTCGTTCGACGAGGTGGTCGTCACGCTGTTCCTGGCCGGGCCCGAGCAGGTGACGCTGCCGCGCCAGATGTTCACCGGCATCCGCGAGAACATCACGCCGACGATCGCAGCCGTGGCGACGCTGCTGATCGCTTTCACGACGACGCTGCTGCTCGTGCTGGAGTGGCTGCGCGGAAGGCGGCGGTGATGGATCGCAACCCCGCGCCGCCGAACCAGCCGCAAAGCGGCAATGCGATGCCGCGCTTCGCGGGCCTGGCAACGATGATGCGGCTGCCGGCGGCGACGTCGGCGCAGGGCCTGGACGCGGCCTTCATCGGCGTGCCGCTGGACATCGGCACCTCCAACCGTGCCGGTGCGCGCTTCGGCCCGCGCCAGATCCGCGCCGAGTCTGCCCTGCTGCGGCCCTACAACATGGCCACCGGCGCCGCGCCGTTCGACACGCTGCAGGTGGCCGACCTCGGCGACGTGCCGATCAACACCTACTCGCTCGACAAGTCGATGGCCATCATCGAGCGCTTCTACGACGACGTCCTGGCGGCCGGCTGCCGGCCGCTCACGCTGGGCGGCGACCACACCATCGCGCTGCCGATCCTGCGCGCGCTGGCGCGCCGGCACGGCCCGGTCGCGCTGGTGCACGTGGACGCGCACGCCGACGTCAACGACGAGATGTTCGGCGAGCGCATCGCGCACGGCACGCCGTTCCGGCGCGCGGTCGACGAAGGGCTCGTGGCCGGCGACAAGGTCTGGCAGATCGGCCTGCGCGGCACCGGCTATGCGGCCGACGACTTCGACTGGCCGCGATCGCAGGGCTTCACGGTCGTGCAGGCGCACGAGCTGTGGTACCGGTCGGCGGCCCCGTTGATGGAACAGGTGCGGGAGGTCGTCGGGATTCGGCACCCGACCTACATCACCTTCGACATCGACGGCATCGACCCGGCATTCGCCGGCGGCACCGGCACCCCGGAGATCGGCGGCCTGACGGTGCCGCAGGCGCTGGAGATCATCCGCGGCTGCCGCGGCCTGAACGTCGTGGGCGGCGATCTCGTCGAAGTGGCGCCGCCGTACGACCCTTCGGGGAACACTGCGCTGCTCGGCGCGAACCTGCTGTACGAGATGCTGTGCGTGCTGCCGGGGGTGCACTATCGCTGAATCGATCCACATGGAGCCGTATCGATGGACACGCCAACTTCCCCGCTCGCCGAGCTGCGCGACGCGAACCTGCTCAGGACCGACGCGCTGATCGACGGCGACTGGGTCGCCGGATCGAGGCGCTTCGACGTCACCGATCCGGCCACCGGCCGCAAGCTGGTCGACGTGGCCGCCCTGGGCGCTGCGGAAACGCGCGCGGCCATTGCTGCCGCCGAGCGGGCGTGGCCGGCCTGGCGCGCGAAGACGGCCAAGGAGCGGCACGGCATCCTGATGAAGTGGTTCGCGCTGCTGATGCAGCATGCCGACGACCTGGCGCGGCTGATGACCGCCGAGCAGGGCAAGCCGCTGGCCGAGGCACGCGGCGAGGTGACCTACGGCGCGAGCTTCATCGAGTGGTTTGCCGAGGAAGCGCGGCGCGTCTACGGCGAGACGATTCCGTCGACCGACGCGAACAAGCGCGTGCTCGTGCTCAAGCAGCCGATCGGCGTCTGCGCCGCGATCACGCCGTGGAACTTCCCGGTCGCGATGATCACGCGCAAGGTCGCGCCGGCGCTGGCCGCCGGCTGCACCGTGGTGGTGAAACCGCCGGGGCAGACGCCGCTGTGCGCGCTCGCCCTCGCCGAGCTGACGCAACGCGCCGGCCTGCCTGCGGGCGTCCTCAACGTCGTGCCGACCGACCGCTCTTCCGAGGTCGGCAAGGTGCTGTGCGAGAGCGACGTCGTGCGCCACCTCTCGTTCACCGGCTCGACCGAGACCGGCCGCGTGCTGATGGCGCAGTGCGCGCCGACGATCAAGAAGCTCAGCCTCGAGCTCGGCGGCAACGCGCCCTTCATCGTGTTCGACGACGCCGACCTCGAGCGCGCGGTCGAGGGCGCCATCGCCAGCAAGTACCGCAACGCGGGCCAGACCTGCGTCTGCGCCAACCGGCTCTATGCGCAGGCAGGCATCTACGAGGCCTTCGTGGCGCGCCTGGCGGACAAGGCGAAGGCGCTGAAGGTCGGCAACGGCTTCGAGCCCGGCGTCGCGATCGGCCCGCTGATCGACGACCACGGCCTCGAGAAGGTCGAGCGCCACGTGGCCGACGCGCTCGAGCACGGTGCGCGCGTGGTCACCGGCGGCCGCCGCATCGAGGGCCGCTTCTTCGAGCCGACGGTGCTTGCCGACCTCACGCCGCAGATGCTGTGCTCGCGCGAGGAGACCTTCGGCCCGGTGGCCCCGGTCGGCCGCTTCGAGACCGAGGAAGAAGCCATTGACGTTGGCCAATGCCACGGAGTTCGGCCTCGCCAGCTACTTCTACAGCCGCGACATCGGCCGCATCTTCCGCGTCGCGGAGGGCCTGGAGTACGGCATCGTCGGCATCAACACGGGGCTGATCTCCACTGCCGAGGTGCCCTTCGGCGGGGTCAAGCAATCGGGCCTCGGCCGCGAGGGCTCGCGCCACGGCATCGAGGAGTATGTCGAGACGAAGTACCTCGCGCTGGGGGACATCTCGAGCTAGGAGGGTGCGCGGCGGATGCGTCGCTACGTGGCCGGACGCATGGCGGCGCAGGCATCCTCACGCGGGACGGCAGCGGTCACCCAAACATGTGTGTAGGGCTGGCCGCGCACCGGCTCGCCGATCTCGAGGAAGCCCACGCTCACCACCTTGGCCGCCGGCTGCGTGGCGGCGATGACTTGCGGCACTCCGTAGTCCAACCGCACATGGCCGTTGCCGGCGAGAAGAATGGCGGGTCGTTTCGCGGCGTCGCGCAGCGCGGCCCACATCGACGCGTCGCGCAGCCGCTGCGCCGATCGCATGCCCTCGAGCCGAGGGCCGCCGAGCTGGCCGCAGTGGCCGCGCACGAGGTCGGCATCCAATGCCGCCTGCGCTGCAGGCGCCAGCGGCGCGGCCGTCACGATGGGCCGCAGCTCGTCGGGCAGAGCCTGCGGGCCTTCGCGCACGACCTGACGCGCCTGGTCAGGCGTCGCATTGCCCCCGGCCAGCGTGGCGCCCGAAGCGAGCGCGCCTTCGAACAGCGGCTCGTGCACCGGCCAGCGCCAGGCGCGCGCATCGAAGCCGGCCGCGACCAGGCGGGCCTGCAGGTCGGGCCCCGGCTGCACCTGCTGCCCGCGCGGCATGTGCTCGGCGACGATGGCCACGCCCGGCCCCAGCTCGGCCAGCAGCTCGCCGCGACGGCGGTGATGCCATCCGTTGTCGTGCAGTTCGCCGAGCAACGTGTAGTCGCTCGCGCGGATGGCGGCGATGAGCTGCGCGCGCGTGATCGCGCGGCTGCTGCCCACCTCGACGATGCGTTCGCCCTCGGCGGGCGGTACGGTGGCGCAGGCGCCCAGCAGCGCGGCCATCGCGACGCCTGCGAGGGTGGTCCTGAATCCCGAGGCCGTGGCACGCATCGCGGAGCGGGAGAGGGAGCGGGAGTTCAATCGTCGTTCGCCGCTGCGGCCGGGCCGCGCTCCAGCGCGTTCGCGAAGCCGGCGCGGCCCACCGGCAGGGCGGAGACCGCCAGGCCGACGGCGCGGCGCAGCAGCGTCTCGGCGTCCTTGCCGTGCTCCGGGTACAGGCTCACGCCCACCGCAGGCGCCAGCGCGAGCGACTCGCCGGTGACGCGGAACGGGCGCAGCAGCGCGTGCACCAGCTTGTCGGCCACGCGCTGGGCGTCGTCGGGCGCGTCGATCCAGGCCAGCAGCACGGCGAAGGTGTCGTGGCCGATGGAGGCCACGACGTCGCTTGCGCGCAGGCTCGCGCGCAGCCGCACCGCTACCTTGCGGCGCAGCACGTTCGTGGCCACCGTGCCGACGCGCGCCTCGGCGGTGGCCGTGCCTTCGACGCGGATGACGAGCAGCGCCATCGACCCCGGCTCGCGCTCGCGCAGCGCGAGCAGGTGCGTCATGTGCTCGAGCAGCAGCGCGTGGTTGGGCAGCCCGGTGGCGGGGTCGCTCGCCGGTGCGCGTGCCGCCTTGTCGATCGCCTTGCGCTCGATCGCCAGCCGCACCGCGCGGCCGATGGCCTGCGCATCGGCGGCGGCCGAAGGAAGCACGTCCTGTACGCCGAGCGCGAGCAGCCGCGAGGCGAGCGCCGGCGTGGGCGCCGGCACGACGACGACGACCGCCGCGTCGAGCACGGCGTGCGACAGCGCCGGCCACACGGCCAGGCGCCGGGCATCCTCCGCGCCGTTCGGCAGCACCGCGAGCACAGCCTCGCACGGACCGGACTGCAGCCGCTCGGCCACGGCCTCGAGGCTGTCGCAGGCCACGACCTGGAACGGGCCCCACGGCGACGACTCGAGGCCCTCCGGCAGCAGGCCGAGGGCGACGAGCCGGCAGGGACGGTTCACAGCGGCTTCTTCAACCGGTGTGCGATCTCGCCGACCACGCCACGCCGGAACGCCAGCACGCACACCACGAAGATGACGCCCTGCACCACCGTGACCCAGGCGCCGAGCTGGGCCAGGTAGTTCTGCATCGAGATGATGATGGCCGCGCCGACGACGGGCCCGAAGAGCGTGCCGAGGCCGCCGAGCAGCGTCATCAGCACCACCTCGCCGGACATGGTCCAGTGCACGTCGGTGAGCGAGGCGAGTTGGAACACGAGCGCCTTGGTGGCGCCGGCCAGCCCGGCCAGCGTGGCCGACAGCACGAAGGCGAGCAGCTTGTAGCGGTCGGTGTCGTAGCCGAGGGAGGTCGCGCGCGCCTCGTTCTCGCGGATCGCCTTCAGCACCTGGCCGAACGGCGAGTTCACGGTGCGCCAGACGAGCAGGAAGCCGCCGATGAAGATCGCGAACACCAGGCCGTACATCGCATAGACGTTCGACAGGTCGATGAGGCCGAAGAGCCGCCCGCGCGGCACCGCCTGGATGCCGTCTTCCCCGCCCGTGAACGGCGCCTGCAGGTAGAAGAAGAAGACCATCTGCGCGAGCGCGAGCGTGATCATCGCGAAGTAGATGCCCTGGCGGCGGATCGCAAGCATGCCGGCCAGCAGGCCGAGCACCATGGAGGCCGCGGTGCCGAGGAGGATCGCCAGCTCCGGCGTCAGCCCCCATGCCTTGGCGCTGTAGGCCGCGATGTAGCCGGCCGTGCCGAGGAACATCGCATGGCCGAACGAGAGCAGGCCGCCGAAGCCGATGAGCAGGTTGAAGGCGCACGCGAAGAGCGCGAAGCACATCACCTTCATCAGGAACACCGGGTACACCACCAGCGGCGCGAGCGCGAAGAACACCACCATCGCGACGAAGGCCCAGCGCATGGCGACATTCCGACGGCGCTGCCACCGACCAGCGAAGCAGTGCGTCAACGGCCATCGCAGTCTCCAAGGACCAAGCAGCCCGCGGATCCGGCTCCGCCGTCCGCCATGGCGCCCTCGGGGGAGGCGTCGAGGCGCTTCACTTCTGGGTGCCGAACAGGCCCGCGGGCTTGATCAGCAGCACGATCGCCATGATGACGAAGATCACGGTGTTCGACGCCTCGGGATAGAACACCTTCGTCAGGCCCTCGATCAGCCCGAGGCCGAAGCCGGTGAGGATGGAGCCCATGATGGAGCCCATGCCGCCGATCACCACCACGGCGAACACGATGATGATCATGTCGGCGCCCATCTGCGGGCTCACCTGGTAGATGGGCGCGGCCATCACGCCGGCCAGCGCCGCCAGGCCCACGCCGAAGCCGTAGGTGAGCGTGACCATGCGCGGCACGTTGATGCCGAAGGCCTGCACGAGCTGGCCGTTCTCGGTGGCCGCGCGCAGGTACGACCCGAGCTTCGTGCGCTCGATGACGAACCACGTCGTGCAGGCAGATCGACGATCGACGCGCCGATCACCCAGCCGCGATAGTTGGGCAGGAACATGAAGCCGAGGTTCTGCGGCCCCGAGCAGCTGCGTCGGTATGGCGTACGGCTGGCCGGACGAGCCGTACTCGTTGCGGAACAGGCCCTGGATGATGAGCGCGAGGCCGAAGGTGAGCAGCAGGCCGTAGAGGTGGTCGAGCTGGTACAGCCGCGACAGCATCAGCCGCTCGATCAGCACGCCGGTGGCGCCCACGACGATGGGCGCGATGAGCAGCGCCCACCAGTAGCCGATGCCGAGCTTGTTGAGCATCAGGTAGGCCACGAAGGCGCCCATCATGTACTGGGCGCCGTGCGTGAAGTTGATGATGTTCAGCAGGCCGAAGATCACCGCCAGCCCGAGCGACAGCAGGGCGTAGAACGAGCCGTTGATCAGGCCGATCAGCAGCTGGCCGAACAGGGCCTGGGACGGGATGCCGAAGATCTCCATGGGTGCAGCTTGGCCTGGGCCCGGCACGCGCCGGGCCCGTGAGCCTCAGGTTACTTCACCAGCGGGCAGCCGCCGTCGGCGAGCGGGCGGAACGCCTGGTCGGCCGGGATGGTCGTGCGGACCTTGTAGTAGTCGTACGGGCCCTTCGACTCCGCCGGCTTCTTCACTTCGACCAGGTAGGCCGGATGGATCTTGCGGCCGTCGGCGCGCACCGTGCCCTTGCCGAACAGCGGGTCGTCGGTGGGCAGCTCCTTCATCTTGGCGATCACCTTCGTGCCGTCGTCCGTCTTCGCGGCGTCGATGGCCTTCAGGTAGTGGAGCACCGCCGAGTAGACGCCGGCATGCACCATCGTGGGGTACTTGTTGCCGTTCTGCGCCGCGAAGCGCTTGGTGAAGGCGCGCGTCTGGTCGTTCAGGTCCCAGTAGAACGTCTCGGTGAAGATCAGGCCTTGCGCGGCGTTCAGGCCGAGGCCGTGGATGTCGGAGAGGAACACCAGCATGCCGGCCAGGTTCTGGCCGCCCTTGACGATGCCGAACTCGGCCGCCTGCTTGATCGAGTTGATGGTGTCGCCGCCGGCGTTCGCCAGGCCGACGATCTTGGCCTTCGAGGCCTGCGCCTGCAGCAGGAACGAGGAGAAATCCTGGTTGTTCAGCGGATGCCGCACCTTGCCGAGCACCTTGCCGCCGTTCTTCACGACCACGGCTTCGGTGTCGCGCTCCAGCGCATGGCCGAACGCATAGTCGGCGGTGAGAAAGTACCAGCTGTCGCCGCCCGTCTTCACGATCGCGTTGCCGGTGCTGTTGGCCAGCATCCAGGTGTCGTAGGTCCAGTGGATGGTGTTGGGGCTGCAGGCCTTGCCGGTGAGGTCGGAGGACGCCGCGCCCGAGTTCAGGAACGTCTTCTTCTTCTCGCGCGTGATCTCGTTGATGGCCAGCGCCACCGACGAAGTCGGCACGTCGACGATCGCGTCGACCTTGTCGGTGTCGTACCAGCCGCGCGCGATGCTGGAGCCCACGTCCGGCTTGTTCTGGTGGTCGGCCGAGATCACCTCGACCTTCATGCCCTTCTTCTCGGCGCCGAAATCCTCGATCGCCATCTTGGCCGCGATCACCGAGCCGGGGCCGGCGATGTCGGCATACAGGCCCGACATGTCGTTCATCACGCCGATCTTGATGACGCCGTCGGACACCTGCGCCTGCGCGGCGCCCGCGCCGCACGCGAGCGCCACCGCGGCCAGGGTTGCAGAGAGCTTGCGTTTCATGTCGTCTCCTGGGTTGGAAATAAACAGGATAGTCATACGCCGAGGTACTCCTTCAGCAGCGCGGTCTTTGCCTGCAGCTCGCCCGCGGCGAAGCCCTCGACGATGCGGCCGTGCTCCATCACGTAGAAGCGGTCCGCCAGCGGCGCCGCGAACCGGAAATTCTGCTCGACCATCACGATCGTGAACCCGCGGCCGCGCAGCATGCGAATGGTGCGCGCGAGGGCCTGCACGATCACCGGAGCCAGCCCCTCGGAGATCTCGTCCAGCAGCAGCACCTTCGCCCCGGTGCGCAGGATGCGGGCCACGGCGAGCATCTGCTGCTCGCCGCCGGACAGGCGCATGCCCGGGCTGGCGCGGCGCTCGCGCAGGTTCGGGAACATCTCGTAGATCTCGTCCACGGCCATGCCGCCGTCGGCCACCGGCGGCGGCAGCAGCAGGTTCTCCTCGCACGTGAGGCTGGCGAAGATGCCGCGCTCTTCCGGGCAGTAGCCGAGGCCCATGCGGGCGATGCGGTGCGGCGGCAGGCCCACCGCCTCCACGCCGTCGATCAGCACCGAGCCGGTGCGCCGGCCGACGAGCCCGAGGATCGCCTTCAGCGTGGTGGTGCGCCCGGCGCCATTGCGCCCGAGCAGCGTCACGACCTCGCCGCGCCGCACCGTGAGGTCGACCCCGTGCAGGATGTGCGACTCGCCGTAGTAGGCGTGCACGCCGGACAGGCGCAGCAGGTCGTGGCCGTTCGCCTTGGCGCTCACGCGTGCCCCTCCAGCACCTGCTCTGCGCTGCCCATGTAGGCCTCCAGCACCTGCGGGTTCTTCGACACTTCGGCGTAGGGCCCCTCGGCGATGACCTGGCCGCGCTGCAGCACGGAGATCGTGTCGGCAATGCTCGCCACGACGTTCATGTTGTGCTCCACCATCAGCACGGTGCGGTTGGCCGCCACCTTGCGGATCAGCTGCGTGACGCGCTCGACGTCTTCATGGCCCATGCCCTGCGTGGGCTCGTCGAGCAGCATCAGCTTCGGGTCGGTGGCCAGCGTGGTGGCGATCTCGAGCGCGCGCTTGCGTCCGTAGGGCAGCTCCACGGTGGTCCAGCCGGCGAACTCGGCCAGGCCCACGGTCTCGAGCAGTTCCATCGCGCGATCGTTCAGCGCATCGAGCGAGCGGTCGGACTTCCAGAAGTGGAAGGTCCGGCCGGTGACGCGCTGCAGGCCGATGCGCACATTCTCCAGCACCGTGAGGTGGGGAAACGTGGCCGAGATCTGGAACGAGCGCACCATGCCGCGCCGCGCCACCTGCGCCGGCTTCTCCAGCGTGATGTCCTCGCCGTCGTAGACGATGCTTCCCCGCGTGGGGATGAGGAACTTCGTCAGGAGGTTGAAAACGGTGGTCTTGCCGGCGCCGTTGGGGCCGATGAGGGCGTGGATGCGCCCGCGGCGCACGCGCAGGTTCACGTCGTTGACGGCAACGAAGCCCTTGAACTCCTTGACCAGCCCGCGTGTTTCGAGAATGCAGTCGTCTTGCGCCATGGCCCCCGCTGAGTGAGCCGATGGATTATTGCGATGCAGCGGGCGAGGGGAATGAGGGGAAACGTTGCAGCGAAGTTACCTAAGGAACTTCACTGGAGCGGGTGAAGGGAATCGAACCCTCGTATGCAGCTTGGGAAGCTGCCGTTCTACCATTGAACTACACCCGCGGAAGCTGTCGAATTCTACCTACAGCAGTTCCATCGCGAGGCCCACGGACGTCAACTCGCATGCAGTCAACAATCCCGCCACCCATCCGTTGGGGGCAGCGACGGGCGCCACCCGGTGCGCCCGTACCGCCGCTTCGCTCTGCCGGGTGATGCTTGCCCAGTGCTTGCGCCGTTCGATGGCCCGTATGCGGTGCTTCGACGGCACGGCATCCAGTGGCCGCACGCTCAGCGGCACATCGAGCAGGTAGGCTTGGTGATCGATGCTGCGCGCGTCGAACTGGCGCCCAGAAGTTGCAATACGCGTTGCGGAATCTCTCGTCGAAGACGGCCTGATAGCACACCTGCGCCTCGGCCTTGACGACGGCAATCGTGTCCATGCGGTTCGCCAGCGCAATGCCCGCGATGGCCGCGAGACAGAAGTACTGGGGAGAGCTGTGAGGGTAGCAGCGCCGGAACAGCTGCACGGCAGGCATGAGCTGGCTGCGTGTCACGAACATCGTCTTTCCAGGGGGCAGCCCGAAGCACGCGGCGTCCACGAAGCTGTATGACACGTAGCATGCGGCTTCGCCATTGAGCTCGGCGATGACGGTGGCTTCACCTTCGCATCGATGTTCGCCCGATGCGGCGAGCCGCATGGAAACCCGCATATCGCCAGCCTGGTCCTCGAAAAGAACGAGACCGTCCTCGCGATAGACACGCTTGCGATACGTTTCGTCGAAACTGTCGAGTTCGTGCCGATAGTGCAGCAGCACGTTGTCGAATCGCTGTCGAAGTCCGAAGAAGCGCGACAGATAGTGCTCGCGCTTGAGGAACATCAACGGATCATCGCGCAAGAAGCGGCCACGGCGATTCAAGTCGTGCAACCGCCATGCATGCATTGGAAACAGCAGCAGTCGCGTGGCCCTGACGGCCCGCACCGCGGGTTGCAAGAAGGTTCGTCTGACCCAACCCTGGGCCGACAGCGTGCGACTCAGGGTTTGCCCGACCCGAGCCAGCCCGAGCCTGAAGGATTGCATTCGCATCGCCGAGAGCAGTTCGATCCTGCGGCCCCCCGCTCGCGTAGGGACAGCGTCTTGCGTCGTGATATCCGTGAAGCGATCCCTATACATGTTTTAAGACTCCATCGCGGGGGTCGTGAGTGAATCGCGAAGCGGATACGGAGCGAAGACTGTTTCGAATGCCTCGAGTACGCAACCCCTAGTTGGTGGGGGTCTCGCCAGAGGGCTCCAGGCCGCGGCCCGCCGTCAGGCCGGCCGAGCCGAACAAGCCGGCGAGCGCCAAGGCCATCGCGACAGCGCGCAGGGCGGTGCGTGAAATTGCTTGTTCATGCAGTTCTCCGTCGACGGCGTTCACTCAGCCACAAGCTGCTCGCAGCGCCGACAAAATCGTTGCCCAGCTCGGTTCCATGCTCTTTGGCGACAATGCCGCCCCATGTCCCCCGAGTCCCCCCGCCGCCCCGTGCGCAGCTACGTGCTGCGCGGCGGACGCATGGGCCCGGGGCAGCAGCGCGCGCTCGACGAGCTGGGCCCGCGACTCGTGCTTCCGTTCCAGGAGACGCTACTCGATTTCGAGCAGGTGTTCGGCCCACGCATGCCGGTCGTGCTCGAGATCGGGTTCGGGATGGGCGACGCGACCGCCCGGATCGCCGCCGAGCAGCCGGACACCGGGTTCCTGGGCGTCGAGGTGCACGAGGCTGGGGTGGGCGCCCTGCTCCGGCGCATCGGCGAGCTCGGCCTGGCCAACGTCCGCATCGTCCGCCATGACGCGGTCGAGGTGCTTCGGCAGATGGTGGCGCCAGGCACGCTCGCCGGGGTGCACCTCTTCTTCCCGGATCCGTGGCCGAAGAAGCGCCATCACAAGCGCCGCCTCGTGCAGCCGCCGTTCGTGCGCCTGCTCGCCGAGCGCCTGGCGCCCGGCGGCCATGTGCACTTCGCCACCGACTGGCAGCCGTATGCCGAGCAGATGCTGCAGGTGCTGGCGGCCGAGCCGGCGCTCGTCAACACGGCAGCCGGCTACGCGCTCCGGCCGGCCTACCGTCCCCTCACGAAGTTCGAGGCGCGGGGCGTGAAGCTCGGCCACGGGGTCTGGGACCTGGTGTTCCGGCGTCGCTGATCAGGCCACCCACGCGACCCAGCCGGCGTAGGCCGTCCACAGCACCAGCACGCCGAACACGATGCGATACCACGCGAAGAGCGTGAAGTCGTGCGTGGACACGTAGCGGATGAGCCAGCGGATGCACACGAGAGCGCTCACGAAAGCAAAGGCGAGGCCCACGGCGAAGAGGGGCAGGTCGGCGGCGTCCAGCGCATGGCGCTGCTTCCACACCGAGTAGGCGCCGGCGCCCATCAGCGTGGGGATGCCGAGGAAGAAGCTGAACTCGGTGGCCGCCTTGCGCGAGAAGCCGAACATCATCGCGCCGATGATGGTGGCGCCCGAGCGGCTGGTGCCGGGGATCAGGGCCGCGCACTGCACGAGGCCCACCTTCAGCGCATCCAGCGCGGTCATGTCGTCCACCGTCTCCACGCGCGCGTGGCGGCGGCCGAGCAGGTCGCGCTCGCCGTAGCGCCGGTGGTGGCGGCGCTCGACCCCGAGGATGATGAGCCCGCCGATCACGAAGGCGAGCGCCACCGGCACGGGATGGAAGAGGTGCTGCTTGATGATGGCGCCGAGCGCGAGGCCGAAGACGACCGCGGGAATGAAGGCGACGATCACGTTGCGCGCGAAGCGCTGCGCGACGGGGTCGGTACGCAGGCCGGCGACGGTGGCGGCCAGCTTCGCGCGGTACTCCCACACCACCGCGAACATCGCCCCGGTCTGGATGGCGATCTCGAACACTTTCACGGTGTCGCCGGTGAGGCCGAGCAGCGACGCGGCGAGGATCAGGTGGCCGGTGGAGGAGATCGGCAGGAACTCCGTCAAGCCCTCGACGATGCCCATGACGGCCGCCTTGGCCAACAGCAATCCGTCCACGCCTGTCCGCTCCCCGCTGCAAAGCGGCGGATGATACACAGCGCCCTTCGGCGCTATTCGTAGCGCAGTGCCTGGATCGGCAGCAGCGCGGCCGCGCGCCGAGCCGGGTAGAACCCGAAGAACACGCCGACGCCGGCCGCGAAGCCGACCGCCAGCGCCACCGCCTGCCCCGACATCACGACCTGCCAGCCGGCAAAGGATCCCACGGCCCACGTGGCCGCGGCCCCGAGCACGATGCCGATCGCGCCGCCGACGAGCGACAGCGCCACCGCCTCGATCAGGAACTGGCCGAGGATGTCGCGCGAGCGCGCACCCACCGCCATGCGCAGGCCGATCTCGCGCGTGCGCTCGGTGACGCTCACCAGCATGATGTTCATGATCCCGATGCCGCCGACGACGAGGCTGACGCCGGCCACCGCGGCGAGCAGCAGCGTCATCACGCGCGTGGACTCCTCCTGCGCAGCGAGCATCTCGGTGAGGTTGCGCACGGTGAAGTCGTCTTCCGCACCGGGCTGGAGCCGGTGGCGCTGGCGCAGCAATTCGCGGATGCCCTCCTCGGCCGCCTGCATGCTCTGGCCGTCGCGCACCTTCACGCTGATCGACCAGACACGCTTCAGGCGTCCGCCGCCGGAACCCTGCAGGCGGTTGCGGAACGTGGAGATGGGCACCACGACGATGTCGTCCTGGTCCTGGCCGGTGGCGTTCTGGCCCTTGCGATCGAGCACGCCGATCACCGTGAGCGGGATCCGGTTCACGCGGATCACCTTGTCGATCGGGTCGGCGTCGCCGAAGAGCTCGCGCACCACCGTCTGGCCGAGGATCGCGACCTTGGCGGCGCCGTTCTCCTCCGCGGCATCGAAGTTGCGCCCTTCCGCGAGCGGCCAGTCGCGCACGACGAGGAAGTCGGCCGACGACCCCTGCACGCTGGTCGCCCAGTTGACGTTGCCGACCACCGCCTGCATGCCGTTGCGCATCGACGGCGCCGTGGCCTGCACCTCGGGCACCTCGAGCGCGATGGCCTTGGCGTCGTCCTCGGTCAGCGCCTGGCCGCTCTGTGCGCCCAGCCGCACGCCGCCCTGCGTCACGGTGCCCGGCAGGATCATCATGATGTTGGAGCCGAGCGCCTTGATCTGCTCCTCCACGCGCTGCTGCGCGCCGGTGCCGATCGCGATCATCGTGATCACCGCGGCCACGCCGATGATGATGCCGAGCATCGTGAGCAGGCTGCGCAGCGCGTTGGTGGACAACGCGCGCAGCGCCGAGCGGATGGCCGCGGTGAAGTTCATGCGGGCGCCTCGTCCTTCTCCAGCGCGCGCACCTGCGGCTGGCGCCGGTCATCCACCACGTGGCCGTCGCGGAAGGTGATGCAGCGCTTGGCCCAGCCGGCCACGTCGTGCTCATGCGTGACCAGCACCACGGTCATGCCCTGGTCGTTGAGCGCGGCCAGCAGCCGCATGATGTCTTCCGACGTGGCGGTGTCGAGCGCGCCCGTGGGCTCGTCGGCGAGGATGATGTCGGGATGGTTGACGAGCGCGCGCGCGATCGCCACGCGCTGCTGCTGCCCGCCCGACAACTCGGCCGGCGTGTGCCGGGCGCGGTCGGCCAGCCCGACGCGCGCCAGCGCCTCGAGCGCCCGCGAGCGCCGCTCGTCGGGCTTCACGCTCGCATAGACCATCGGCAGCTCGACGTTCTCCAGCGCGCTGGTGCGGGGCAGCAGGTTGAACTGCTGGAACACGAAGCCGATGCGACGGTTGCGCAGCGCGGCGAGTGCATCGCCGGAAAGATCCTGGACCGCGTCGCCGGCGATTTCGAGCGTGCCGGACGACGGGCGGTCGAGGCAGCCGAGCATGTTCATCAGCGTGCTCTTGCCCGAGCCGGAGGCGCCCATGATGGCGACGAACTCGCCCCCGTCGATGTCGAGCGAGACGCCGCGCAGCGCGTGCACGGTGGTGTCGCCCATCGTGTAGGTCTTGACGAGGTCGCGCGCGCGGACGAGGGGCATGGCTTCAGCCTGGAACATCGGCCTAGAACATCGGGCGAGGGCCGGCCTGGCGCTGTGGTGTGCCCGGACGCGCGCCGACCACCGCGGTGATCACGGTGGCCCCCTCGCGCAGCTCCGGAGGCAACGGTGCGAGCAGTTCGGTCATCGGCGCCGTCGGACACGCCCAGGCGCACATTGAAGGCGCGCGGGCGTCCGTCCGCGTCGAGCACGTGCACGCGACCGCGGGACACCTGCCGGCCGGACAACTCCGCCTGCATCGCGTGGTAGCGCGTGCGCTGCTCGGGCGTGAGCTGCTCCCCGATGCGCTGGCGCAGGTCGGCCACGATGCGCTCGCGGGCGGCTGCCCGGGACTCTTCGGGGAGGTTGCCCAGCTCGGCGAAGCGCGGACGCTGCGTGGCCATCAGCGCGTCGATGCGCTCGAGCTGCTCGCCGGTGACCTGCAGCTCGCCCACGAGCCGCTCGCGCAGCGCCGCGAAGGCGCCGGCGGATGCGGCCTGCGCGGGCGCTGCGGCCGGCGCGCCCGCGGCCTCCACGCCGGGCAGGCGCACGCGCAGCGCGGCGTTGGGCACCTTGAGCACGTCGGCTCGCGTTTCGGTGACGACGCGCACGTTGGCCGTCATGCCGGGCAGCACGCTGGTGCCCGGGTTGGCGAAGGCCACGACGACCGTGTAGGTCACCACGTTCTGGGTGGACAGCGCAGCCTTGCGCACCTGCTTGACCGTGCCGTCGAAGTTGCGGCCGGGGAAGGCGTCGATCGTGAAGCCGGCCTTCAGACCGGGCCGCACACGCGCGATGTCGGCCTCGTCGATGGCGGCCTCGACCTGCATGTCCTCCAGATTGCGCGCGATGACGAAGAGCTCGGGCGCCTGGAGGCTGGCTGCCACGGTCTGGCCGACTTCCACGCTGCGCTTGATGATGATGCCGTCGACCGGCGAGCGGATCTGCGTGCGCTCCAGGTCGACGCGCGCCTGCTCGAGCTGCGCCTGGCGCTGCCGCACCACGGCCTCCGCGTTCTGCGCCTGGGCTCGCGCCACCTGCACCATGGCGGCCGCGGCCTTCGCGGCCTCGGCCAGCGTGGCCACCTTGGCGCGCACGGTGTCGAGCTCGGCCGGCGAGATGAAGTTCTGCGCGACCAGGGCCTGCTTGCGCTCGAAGTCGCGCTGCGCCTCGTTGAGCTCGACCTGGGCCCGGCTGCCCTGGGCGAGGGCCTGCTGCACGTTGGCCTGCGCGGTGAGCACGGATGCGCGCGCCGCCTCCACGTCGGCGCTGGCCTGGCGCACGCGGTACTCGAAGGTCTCGGGGTCGAGCCGCGCGATGAGCTGACCCTGCTTGACCGCCGTGTTGAAGTCGGCGAAGAGCTCCTTGATCTGGCCGCTCACCTGCGAGCTGATCTGCACCTGCGTGACGGGCGCGACGGTGCCGGAGGCGGAGACGGCAGCCTGCAGGGAACCGCGCTCCAGCGTCGCCGTGCGGTAGGTTGCGCTCGGGTCCGCCGGTCGCCCGATCCACCACGCCGCGGCGGCGGCCAGCACCAGCAGCGCCAACGCGACGCCGGCCCAGCCGAGCGCCCTGCGAGTGATCTTCATTGCCAGGATTCTAGGCAGCGACCCGTGCCGGACGGGTCTCGACCCCCGCAAGGCGGTGGGGCGCGCTCGGATTGACCCCTTCCCATGGCCCCTGCTACATTACTGACCAGTCAGTCAGTAACACATGAGCGCCGTTCCCATCCGCCAGCGCCGCAAGGAGGCGCGCCCCCAGGAGCTGCTGGACGCGGCCCTGGAGCTGTTCGTCGAGAAGGGCTTCGCTTCCACGCGCGCCGAGGAAGTGGCCGCGCGCGCAGGGGTATCGAAGGGCACGCTGTACCTGTACTACCCGAGCAAGGAAGACCTGCTGAAGGCCGTCATCGAGCATCGCGTGTCGAGCGAGATCGCGGCGGGCGCCGCCGAGGCGGCCAGCTTCACCGGCCCCACCGACGAACTGCTGCGCAACGTCCTGACCAGCTGGTGGCAGCGCCTGTACGACAGCCCGGTGTCGGGCGTGTTCAAGATCATCATCACCGAGGTGCGCAATTTCCCGGAGATTGCCGAGTTCCATCGCCGCGCGGTGGTGGAGCCCGGGCAGCAGCTGCTCGGGCAGCTCCTGCAGCGCGGCATCGATCGCGGCGAGTTCCGCCGCGTGGACGTCGGAAGCGCCGTCCACTCGCTGATCTTCCCGATGATCATGGTGTGCCTGCACAAGCACTCTCTGGGCGCGTGCATTCCCGAGCAGCGGCTGAACGACAAGGCTCATCCGCGACCACATCGAGCTGATGCTCGCGGGGCTGTCGGCCGGGCCCAGGAAGAGACGGGCCCCGAAATAGAATCGCGGGCCTGTCGGAGACCTCCATGAACGTCGACAAGCCCGCTTCGACATGATCGAGCAGCAGATCCCGCCGTGGAACGTGTGGACCAGGACGTTCTCTTCGCTGCTGTCCGTCGTGCGCCGGGAAGACTTCGTCGCCGGCCTATCGGGGCTCGCGTTCGTGGACATGCAGGTGCCTCTGCCCGAGGGCCAGTTCATGCTCGAGCCGAAGGTCGAGGCCC
>CAWIVI010000022.1:0-215734 GCA_963839465.1 uncultured beta proteobacterium | reverse complement strand
ATTGCCGGAATGTCCGATGTCGTGGCCATCGAGCGCACGGTCCCTACGCTGCCCGCCAGCACCTACGAGATGATCGGCGCAGGCGGCGGCGGCCCACGCCGATGCGCCGGCGCTGTCGTTCTTCCTGCGCGCCGCAGGACCACGAATGGCCGTTGACCTGGGACTACGCAACGCTGTTTGCCAAGATCACGGCGACCGCCAACTTCTTCCACAGCCTGGGCATCGGCAAGGACGATGTCATCGCGTTCGTGCTTCCGAACCTGCCGGAGACCCATCTCGCCGACGATCTGGGCCGGCCAGGCCGCCGGCACCGTCTTCGCGATCAATCCGATGCTGGAGGCGGTGGCGATCGGCGAACTGCTGAAAGCCCGGCGGCACGAAGGTGGCCGCTCACGCTCGCGCCCTTCCCCGGCCTCGGACCTGTGGCCCAAGCTCCAGTCCGTGATCGGCGACGTGCCCGGCCTTCGGCACCTGGTGCTGGTCGACCTGTCCCCGGCATCTGCCGGCAGCGCTCCGGGCAGCCCACGGCCCTCGCGCAGGGGCGTCCAGGTCGACGCCGACCGCATCCGCGATTCACGACTTTGCCCACGGCATCGGCAGCCAGCCCACCGACCGGCTGGTCAGCGGCCGCGGGATCGCGCCGGATGACCTGTCGTCGTTCTTCTGCACCGGCGGCACCACCGGCACGCCCAAGATCGCGATGCACCGGCATGCGAACGAGGTGGCCAACGCCTGGAGCGTGGGGCCAGGTCCTGGGCGACGGCATCTCATGCGGGCAAAACGCTCTTCTGCGGCCTGCCCATGTTCCATGTGAACGCGGTGCTGGTCACCGGCCTGTTGCCGTTCTCCCGCGGCGCGCACGTGATCCTGGCCACGCCCGTGGGCTGGCGCGGAGACGGCGTCATGCGCCCGCTTCTGGGAGATGGTCGAGCGTCACCGCATCAATTTCTTCAGCGGCGTGCCCACCGTGTACGCGGCGCTGATGCAGCAGCCCATCGAGGGACACGACGTCAGCTCGCTGGAGTACGGCCTGTGTGGTGCCGCGCCGATGCCGGCGGAGCTGACGCGCGGCTTCCAGGCAAGGACCGGCCTGAAGATCCTCGAAGGCTACGGACTCACGGAAGGCACTTGTGTCTGCATCGTTCAATCTGCCGGAGGCGAGCGGCGCCTTGGCTCCATTGGGCTGCGCGTGCCGCTGCAGTCGATGCGTGCGGTGCATCCTCGACGATGCCGGCATGTTCCTGCGCGACTGACGGTCGGCGAGGACCGACGTTCTGGCGATCAAGGGCCCAATGTTCTTCGTGGAGACCCGGCGGCCCGAACACAACCAGGAGCGTGGATCGACTCCCGATGGCGGCGATGGCTGAACACCGGCGATCTCGGCCGCAGGACGGCGACGGCTACTTCTGCCTCACAGGGCGGAAGAAGGAACTGATCATTCGAGGCGGCCACAACATCGACCCGGCGGTCATCGAGCAGCCGCTGCATCAGCATCCCGCGTGCTGATGGCAGCGGCAGTCGGCCGCCTGACGCCCACGCCGGCGAGGTACCCGTGGCCTATATCCGGCTCAAGCCCGGTGCCGACGCCGCGGAGCAGATCTGACGACCTTCGCCCGGAACCATATCGGCGAGCGTGCCGCCGTTCCCAAGGCGATTCGGATCGTCCCGGCCATGCCGCTGACCGCAGTCGGGAAGATCTTCAAGCCGGAACTGAAGCTGCGCGAGACCGAGGACGCACTGTCCGAGGCGCTGCGCAGCGCCAGCGTGCCCTTTGCCATGGTGAAGGCGACCAGCGACTCGACTCATGGCACCGTGGTCGATGTGGTTCTCGCCAAAGGCGATGTGCTGCAGCACGCCCGGCATGTGCTCGGGCAGTTCCCGTTCCGCTATCGCCTGGCCGCAAGCCCCCACTGCGGAATGAACGCCTCCGAGGCCGGCCACTTGATCTCCACGCCTTGACGTGGCTCAAGGCCCATCGCGCCGCAGTGCTTACGCTGCTCGCGATGCCTGCGGACGACATCGACTGCCGGGTGGTCGTCGACGCGACGCCCGCGCTGATCTTCAGCGCGCGTCCCGATGGCTTTATCGACTACTTCAACCGGCGTTGGCTCGACCGGCTCGGCGTGCCGTTGGCGGCCATCGAAGGCTGGGGGTGGACCCGGTTCATCCACCCTGACGACCTCGAGGGACACCTTCACCGCTGGCGAGCGGCCATGGTCAGCAGCGAGGTGCACGTTTCGCAGGCGCGTGTGCGCCGTGCCGACGGCGAGTACCAGTGGATGCTGCATCGACCGAGGCATTGCGCGACGAGGCCGGCCACGTCGTCCGCTGGTTCGGCTCGAGCGTGGAAAGTTCTCTTCCACGCCTACAAGCTGCGCTTGGCGGGCAAGGCGCTGAAGGCCCAGCCGCGGCGCCTACTACGCCTTGAAGTGGCTCGCGCTCGCCTGGCTGATTCCGTATTCAAGCCATCGTAGACGCCCATTTCAGTCGATCGTAGACGGCGTTTCAGAGCAACGTGGACGCCGTTTCAGATGATCGTGGACGGCGTTTCACGCTGATCGTGGACGATCAGGGCGCACGCGAGTGATCTGACCGTGGGCATAGGCTGACCGCCTTTTGCGGTTCGCTGCCAATGCCCACGCCAAGGATCACGATGCGCCAGATACGACACGTTCTTCGCCTGCACCTGGAGGCAGGACTCACCTACGCGCAGGTCGGCCGCGCGTTGGGCATGCCCAAGTCCACCGTGGGCAAGTTCGCGCTGCTCGCGCGCGCCGCCGGCGTCGACTGGATCACGGCACAGGGCCTCCGCCGCAGGCGACTGCTCGCACGCCTTCTTCATGGGCTTCTGCGGCGTGAAGCCCCAGCGGGAGAGATACAGGCCCACGGTTCGCACCGCCAGCCGAATGCCGAAGCACTGCTCGACAAGCTGCGCCACCGCCGCACGCGACCACAGGGCATACGGCATCTTCAGTTGGTCCGGCGTCTTGTCGGCGATCAACTGGCGAACCAGCAACTCCTGCGCGGCATCGAGCATGCGCCCCTGGCCGCTTCTGCGGCCGCCCGGCGCGTCGCGCAGCGCCTTCGCGCCAATCTCCTTGTGCCGCTTGCAGATGTTGAACACGCCTGTCCGGCGAGCCCCGTCTGCTCCGCAATCTCGTCGTACGTGCGCCCGGCCTTGCGCAGGCGGATCACCTGCACGCGTCTCTCATGACGCGCGTCCGGCGACAACGATCTCATGTCGGTTGTTTGCATCCCACCAACATGATGGCGCACTTCGAAACTTCAAGTGCAATCGTGCCGGATCAATAAGAATGTCTGTTCGTAGCCGGGACTCGCGGTCCGCTAACTGCTGGTCCTCACGGCGCTGAACGGCAGAAGGTGGCGGCATGCCGAACATGAACTGCGGCTTGCGAGCGGGGACGCGTCCGGCAGCTCCTGGCCGGCAGTGTGAGTACGCGGCCGCGCCAGGAAGCTGACTCTTAATGCGGGGGTCCGCCCGGCTAAGGGCAGCTTTCAGCGTAGCCCGGCAATTCACGCTGCCGGCCACAAGCGGTCTGCCGCGACCGTCTTCATCAAGGCTGCCTGGTTCCTTGTGCGGGGCGATGCGATTAGCGCACTTACGCGTGTCAGCGCCAGAGCGATTTCCGAGGCGGGACCGGCGCCGACCTCGGCGGCGATGGCCGCCGCGGCCGCGAGGGATGCGGTCGCAGCCATGGCATCACCGGCCAGGTAGTGAGCCTCGGCCCGGCTGGTCAGTAGCACGCCCAGTCCGAATCGGTCCGAGACTCCTCGCAGCAATGCCTCACCGGACTCCAGGCAACTTCGCGCTTCACCATGTCGGCCCTGACGGGAGTGCAGCAAGCCTAGGTAGCCCAAGAACTGGCCTTCGTAGAGTGGATCGCCGAGCGCACGCGCCAGGCGCACGGCGGCCTCGAAGTGCGTTTGCGCTTCGTCCGGGCGGTCCAGACGCTCAAACACGATGCCGAGGTTGCACAGCACGATGCACTCGAGCAGCAAGTTGCCGAGCTCACGCGCCACGACGAGTGCGGCCTTCGACGCCTCTTCGGCGTCAGCAAGGCGCTCCTGAACGAAGCACACCATGCCCAGGTTGCACAACGTGTTTCCTTCGAGCCGGCGATCGCCGGTGTCGCGTGCGACCGCCAGGCTCTCCGCGCATCGGGCCCGTGCTTCGTCCATGCGCCCGAGTGCGGCATGCAGATTGGCGATATTGCCCAGCGGGCTGCCCTGCAATTGCCGGTCACACGTCTCGCGCGCCAGGGCGAGCGCGCGCTCGAACTGCAACAACGCGTCGTCCGTGCGACCGACGACCTGTGCCACAGCGCCTAGTTGATTGATCGCCGAGCATTCCAGCCGGCGCTCGCCCAGTTCCTGCGCGAACTGAATTGCCGCAACGTAGTGCGCGCGGGCATCGTCCATGCGGCCCTGGTCGAAGTGCAGCAACCCGAGCCGGAACGTCACCCACGCCTCACAGGGGCGATCGCCCGTGGCGACGGCGCACGCCAGTGCCCTGTCGAAGGCCGCGCGCGCGGGGCCCAAACGGCCGCAAACCACCAGTGCGTGGCCCAGCACCGACTGCGCATGCGCCGCCGCGCGGTCATTCAAACCCAACATGCCACACACCGATTCGGCAAGTTCGACGCCGGTCTCGAAAGGCCCTCGCACACTCAGCGCATCCCACGCACCGTCGAGCGCGCCGGCAGCCGAGTCGCCATCGCCAAGGGCCACCGCACGGCGGCACGCCGTCACGAGGTTGTCGAGGTCGGCGCAGCGGCCTTGAATGGCGCGAATCGGCCCCAGCGCGCCGAACCATGCGATGGCCCGCATCTGGGCTGCAGCCATCGCCTGCGGTCCGCTGCCGGCATAACGTCCTTCGGTCTCCAAGTGTTCGGCGGCGTAAACCTGCACACTGACGAGCAGGTCGAAACGGTCGTCGCCACGCGGCCGTACGAAGGACTTGTCGACGAGAGCGTGAATCGCATCCACGGTCCACGGAGCGTCGTCGAAGGCCGTGAGGTCGATCACCGCCTCGGCGGCCTCGAGGGTGAAGCCGCCTTCGAACACCGATAGTTGCGCCAGCGCAGCCTTCTCGTGCGGCGGCAACAGGTCCCACGACCAATCGAATGCGGCGCGCAGTGTCGAGTGACGATCGATCCGGCCGCCCTTGGACGCGAGCAGCTTGAATCGCTCGCTCATGCGCTGCAGCAGCAGGCGCGGTGGCATCACACGCACGCGCGACGCAGCCAGTTCGATGGCCAGCGGCAAGCCGTCGAGCAGGTCCACCAGCGGAGCGATAGCCAACTGATCCTGCGAACCGGGATGGAAATCGGAACTCGCGGCTTCGGCACGCAGTGCGAACAACGCGATACCGTCGGCCGGCGGCAGCGGTGGCAGAGCCAGAACGTCCTCGCCGGGAAGGCCCAGCACCTCGCGCGTTGTGACCACGAAGCAGGCCCGCTCGGCGCGGTCCAGCCATCGGCCCAGGGTCGACTGGGCATGCCGCGCCACCTGCTCGAAGTTGTCGAGGATCACGAGGCAGCGTCCGCGCCCGTCGATGGCATGGCCGACCTGCACCAGCGGGTCTTCACGGCCGAGCGGAATGTCCAGACCCTGGGCCACCGCGCTCACGACACCGTCGAGGCTGCGCGCGGGCGCCAAATCGCAGAACCAGACGCCGCCTGGAAACTCGCCGAGCCAGCTGCGGCCGTAGCGCGTCACCAGGCGCGTCTTGCCGGTGCCGCCGAGGCCGAGCACGGACACGAGGCGCGCGCCCGACTCGATGCGCTGGGACAGCGCGGTCAACGCCTCTGCGCGACCGACAAAGGCGTCGCGCTCGGCCGGCAGACTGTGCCGGATCCCGCGCACAGGCGCTTCGCTGTTCGTCTCGGCAACCGCCATGGCAAACCGATAACCCCGTCCGGGAACGGTGGCCACGGCCTGCGCACCGAGCAGCTTGCGCAGCGCCGAGACGTGTACGGTCAGGTTGCTTTCCTCGACCACCACACCGGGCCAGACCAGCTCGAGAAGTTCGCTCTTGCTGATCAACCGGTCGCGGTGCTCGATCAGGCACAGCAGAAGATCGAACGCGCGCGAACCCAGCACGACCGGTGCACCCCCGCACAGCACGCGGCGTTCGTCGGGCCGAACCTCGAACTCACCGACCGTGTAGCAAGGAGCCAAGTCTCTCCCTCCATGTGGTGCCGGTCCCGCCCGAGATCCCCCAGAAGCCGCAGTCTAGCGAGCGCCGACGATCGTCGGCAGTTCGGCACCCGCGGCACAAGGTTTTGGAAGGCTTCGGAACGCTTTAGGACGAGGCGGCACACCGACGAGCACAGTCTGGTCATCGAATCCGCCCCGTGAGGCACTGCCTGAAAGGACCCTTGAAATGAACGTCAGCACCCTCCAGCCTGTCGCCCGGAAGATGGTTGCAGCCCTGCAGCGAGTGCTGCCCGCGCGCCACACTCTCGCCATCGGTCTGGCCGGCACCGTGGCCGCCCTCGGCACGGCCATCGTGACGCCGGCCGTTCAGGCCCAGAGCTCGTCGACTGTGGAGGTGAAGGACTGGGACGTCTACGTCGACCTGCCAACACGATTCGCCTTCGTCAAGACGCCGACCCACTGGGTGTTCGTCCGTCAGCTCGACGAAGAACAGATGACTCGCCTGCCACCGAGCACGCTGACCGCCCTGTTGAAGGTCGACGGCAGCGAGATCCGCTACGCCCACCCTGCGCTGGAGTCGTCGCCGCGTGTGCAGGCGCTGCGCGCTGCCGAAACCCGGCTGGCCCGCAGCGCCGCCGAGGGTCCGGCCGCTGCCGTGCCGCGATAGTGCCACGCATCCTGAGCGCCGGCCTAATCGCTCTGGTTTTCGGCACACTCGGCAGCCCTTCGGCGGCCCGGCCGCTGGACGATCCGGACGTGGCCTCGGCATGGCGCACGTTGCGCGCCATGGATTGCGCTCGTTGCCACGGGGCATCGTATTTGGGGTCATCGGGCCCGTCGATCGTCGAATACGCACGAGCCCAGAGTCGCGAGGCATTCCTGCGTGCCGTGCTTGACGGTGAGCCGGCCCGCGGGATGCCGGGCTACCGCGACAACCCGCTCGTTCAGCCCGCCATCGACGGCATCTATCGCTACTTCAAGGGGCGAGCAGACGGCGTGATCACGGCCGATGACCGGCCTGATCTGCGTTGAGGTACCGGGCTGACCCACCTGTGCCCTCGACACGACAGGCCATCTATTTGCGGCTTGCAATGACGGCTGCGGGTCGGGAAGTTCCCGTTCGCAGCAGAGGAAGCTGCCGCTCGCAGGTTGCCCTCTGCGCGGCGGGCAACGCATCGCCCCGATCGCCGATGACCGGCTGGTTCCGAGGTACAGCGGCCGGACGCTTCCAGGGACGACGAATGACAGGTTACGGCGCCGGCAGTCGCTCAGCCGCCAAGCGTGAGCGTCGCAGACCAGTCTTGACCCGTCCTTCGTCCGGCCTCGCCTCCAAGCTATTGCCGCAGCCGTACCTCGTGATCCGACTCCCCCTTACGGACCTCTACAACCTGGTTGAGCGCCTTGATCATCTCCGAAAAGCTGCCGTAACCGAACTCCTTCAAGTTGAAGGTCGGGTCGAGGCGCTTGAGCATCGGTCCGATCGATGCCTTGTTGACCCAGGGCTCACCCGCGCCCTCGGACAGCAGCCGCACCGCTCTCCTATTGAGAGTTACATATTCCATGACAACCGATCTGGCGTTGACGCGTTTTCCGAGCTTCAGGTTGGGAGCGGAGAATCGGGTTCATGGCGAAGATGGACGAAGGCACGCGCAAGCGGGTTCGTGCGGGGCGACTGATGCTGGCAGGCAAGACACCTGCAGAGGCGGCCAAGGCGGTGGGTGTCGCCCGGCAGACCGCGTACACGTGGAAGGCGCGGCTGGACGAAGGTGGCATCGATGCGTTGCGCGCCATGTCGGTTGGTCGGCCGGCACAGTTGGATGGCGGCCAGCTCGACGGGCTGCGCGTCGCGTTGCTGCAAGGAGCGCTGGCGCATGGATTCGGCACGGAGTTGTGGACGCTCAAGCGCGTGCGCGTTCTCATCAAGCGCCTGTACGGCGTCACGTTCAGTGAAGTGCACGTCTGGCGACTGCTCGGCGCCATGGGCTTCAGCTCGCAGAAGCCCGAGCGGCGTGCCATGGAGCGCAACGATGCGGCGGTGCAGGCGTGGAAGCGCCGCACGTGGCCCGCGCTCAAAAAAAGTGTGCCGCCGAGGGAAGAGTGATCGTCTTCATCGACGAGTCTGGCCTGTCGGAGCGGCCCACGCGCGTAAGTACCTGGGCCCCCAAGGGTTGCACGCCGGTCATCCAGTTCCACTTCAACTGGAAGCACGTCTCGGCGATCGCCGGCATGACCCGCGCGAGCTTCATGTTCCGGCTGCACGACGGTGCGATCAAGAGTGCGCAGGTCGTGGAATTCCTGAAGGCGCTGCGGTCCCAGATAAAGCGCAAGCTGCTCATCGTGTGGGACGGAGCCGCGCAGCACAAGAGCCGCGTCGTTCGCGACTACCTGGACAGCACCAAAGGAGCCGTGCAGATGGCGCTGATGCCAGCCTATGCGCCCGACCTGAATCCGGTCGAGTACCTGTGGGCCTGGCTCAAGCGCCACGCCTTGGCCAACTTCTGCCCGGACACGCTCGCCGAGCTCAAGGACAACGCCCGCCGCAAGCTCAAAAGCGGCCAGAAGCGCAAAACGATCATCACCGCATGCTGGAAGCAGGCCGAGCTGTGGTGATGTCATGTATTACGTAAAGCTCAATAAGCAATTCGCCCGCCGAGTCCGATGGTTGTTGAGGAGGTGCCACCGCGTCTTCGGCTCCTGAGGCTCCGGGCTCCTCGGCCAGCACTCGATCAAGTTCTCGTAGTACCGAAACTCGTGGCAGCTCTTTGCCCAGTGACGGTTCGTTGTTCCTTCCGGTGCCGATTCCGATCAATGTCACGGCCCGCCGCCTTCATCTTCTGCGCGACCGGCATGAAGTCGCTGTCACCTCCCACGATGATCACGGTGCCGACGTGCGAGAAGCGAGTCGTGTCCTCGAGGGGCATCCAGGCATAGCTTGATGTCTGCACCATTCTTTGCCGAGGGACCGGCAGGAACAGCTTGGACCAGCTCAACGCCACTCTGCAACAAGGCATCCCGATAACGGCCGAAAAACTGCCAATTGCAGTAAGCCCTATTATTGAGCCGGCATCAATGAACTTGAATCAAGCTGCATAGCGAATTGGTTCATGTTCGAAGTACCGTCGAATCCGCTCTGGTCGCCGCTGGACGCTGCGCAGATGTCGGGCAGTGGCCTTCACCATGTGAAGCTTGGTGCGCGCCGGAGCCAGCTTCGTGACGGCCTGTTTGAGGTCTGCGTTGGCCATCTCGTCGGGGTTGAGCTCGGGGCTGTAGCTGGGCAGGTAGAAGACTTCGATGTCCTCCTTGTTCTGCGCCAGCCACGCCTTCACGGGCTTGGAGTGATGGACTCGAGGTTGTCCAGAACCAGAAAGATCTTCCTCGGCTGGCCGCGAATGAGTCGGCTCATGAAGTCGATCAGGATGTCGGAGTTGAGCGCGCCGTCGAAGATCTTCCAGCGCATCTGGCCCTTGTTGGTGACGGTGGAGATCACCGACAGGCCGTGCCGCTTGCTGGTCACGCGCACCACCGGCGTTTGCCCCTTGGGCGCGTAGCTGCGCCCGCGCACATCGTCGCTGCGTAGTCCGCTCTCGTCGCCCCAATGAATCTCGGCGCCCTCTGCCTTGGCGCGCGCGGCGATGGCCGGGTACTCGTGCTCGAGCCACTTCTTCACCGCCGCGGGCGACTGCTCGTAGGCCTTCTTCATCGGCTTCTGCGGCGTGAAGCCCCAGCGCTTGAGATAAAGGCCTACCGTGCGCACCGCCAGCCGGATGCCGAAACTCTGCTCGATGAGTTGCCCGACGGCCGTCCGCGTCCACAGCGCGTAGGGCATCTTCAACTGATCCGGCGTCTTGTCGGCGATCAGTTGGCGCACCAGCAACTCCTGCGCCGCATCCAGCGTGCGGCCTTGGCCGCTCTTGCGACCTGCCTGAGCATCGCGAAGACCCTTCGCGCCCGCCTGCTCATGACGCTTGCAGATGTTGAACACGCCCGTGCGGCTCAGCCCCGTCTGCTCGGCAATCTCGTCGTACGTCCCGCCCGCCTTGCGCAGTCGGATCACTTGCACTCGGCGCTCGTGCCTGGCCTCCCTCGACAGAGACCTCATGTCGGTTGCTTGCATGGCCAGACATGATGCCTCAAACGCTCCAATTGTTCAAGTTGTTTCGTGCCCGATCAATAATGGCGACGGGGCCGAACGAGGCGGCGAGCTCCACGATCGCCTGAACATCGATGAGCGGCTCCTGGGGCTTGAAGCGCGTGTCCGCCTTGGCGTACGACCCATCGCCGTACATAGCGTCGACCAGCGCTGCCTGTAGATTTTCGAAGTCCCAGTACAGCGCGACCGACCGCTCACGCGCCTCATTCGTTTGAGTCAAGTTCACCCTCTACTCCCAGGCTGACGTCCTCAGCCGATCGGTCGAAGTGCCCCGGCATTGGGGGTAATCAGAGCATCCCCAGAATGCGTTGCCCTTGTTCGGACCCTGCTTCGCGGTCCGCGTGACCATTTCCTTGCCGCACAGCGGGCAGTCGCTGCTCTTCACCTCTTCGGTAGCCCGAGCAGCTTCTGGCCGCGATGGCACGACATTCTGGTTTCGCACTCCCTTGATCCAGCCGTTCAGCTTCATGCCGTCGACCAACTCGACGTTCCGACCCTGTGCGAAGGCCATTGCTTCTTCCGTGAACCGACCGGACGTGATGACGAATCCTCCAGCAGCTCCCTTCGCCGCCATGACGCCATAGAGCTCGCGGACAACGTCGACTCCGACCCGGAATGCCTTCCAGGACTTGTGGCTACTACCGCCTGTGCGGCAACGCGGTGCAAGAGCAAGTAGCTCACGACAGCCAACACGACGCCAATCCACCACGGCATCAGCGCCACGAGCTCGATGAAGTCCTCGGCCGGACTCGACTTTCGTCGTCCCATCCACTAACCCTCCCTCTATCCGAGAAAATGTAATGGGCCGAGTCGTCATTAGAACGGCGGCTGCATGAGGGATTTCACGGGACTGGCGACCGCCGGATCGACGGATCGCCCAGCCAACTCAAGGTAGGAGCGGAACCTGTGAGCCGATCAGCGCCGCGGCCAGCGAACGATGAGGATTTCCGGCGGAGTTCACCAGCGGGACTTGCCACGACAACCGCAGAGCGCGGACCGTCGAGCCGAACAACGCATAGCAGTCATGGGCGTACTGCTGAGCCGAGCGGTAGACGATCCCCTCGAAACCCAATCTCTGCGCGTCGTCTGCCAGTCGCTGCGTCAAATGCAGCCGGAAGGACTGTAGGAACGGCCAGGACGATACGTGAGGCCTCAAGTCCGCAAGCCGCAGGGCTCTACGAGTGTGCAACGCAAGCAGCCGCCGCTTCGCCAGCAGTGATAACGAGAGCCCCGTTGCCTCGCGGCGCGCAAGTGACTCGTAGATTGCCGTCTCGGGCGCCTCGGCGAAGTAGCCGACGCTCAAGGCCGCCAGATCGAAGCGACCGATCAGCGCGCCGGGTGGAGCCAGCTTCAACGGCCCGACGGTCACGGTGCCGGGGCGCGACACCGCACGCTGCACCCGGTACAGGGTCAGAGCCGGTGGAACTGCATGCTCGGGAACGAAGGTGAGATCTTGTAGTTTCATCGACGGCTGTCAGTTGCCCTCCCTTGCTGCCAGCTCGATGACCCGGGCGCCCTCTCCCTGTTCGATGGCCTGCCTTGGGGTGCGCCCACCAAGACCGCCGTGAGGAGACTCCAGGAAGGCCAGCAACGCCCAGCCTTCCTTGGTACCAAGCGCCGCGGACAGATGAGGCAAGGCCTCCCAAATCCGCGGCTCGAACTGCCAGCGCGGCATTCGAAAGCCTCGCTTGGTCTGCGTCAAGCCGATCGCGCGTCCCTTTGCGATCCAGGCGTTGATCGTGACGCGGCTCGTGCTCGCCAACTCGGCTGCCTCGTCAGTGGAGATCATGTCCTCGCCTTGCAGTCGCTGCTGACGGTTGGCGAAGCTGTTGGCCAGCAAGGCGCGAGTCTCCGACGCTGACAAGTAGCTCGACGACGCCGCTGACGGTTTCCGGCGTGTGGTTGCCCGATCTGCGGAACGTAGGACGCGGGGAGTTGGCTTCACGTGAGCCTCGTCTTCGATAATTTCGTTAAGTTGGATCATACAGGTAAGTGAAGCCGCTAGCCAGCCGCACCCTTCGGCGTGCCGAAGGGTGTGTCCATCGGGCAGCGCTGTAGAAAACCATAGCAACTGAAGACTGGAAAACGTTGTCGCGCGCGCTTAGGCTTGCCAGGTCGTCATCGCATCAACGATGACGCGAAAGGACTGCAGGGGAGCGAACATGAAAGAAGCTAGCGATCTCGAGCGCAGCCGCCTCGTCGACATCGAAGTGGTCAAGCAGTGGCTCTCGTTGAAGAGCGTGAACGCCGTTAAGCGGCGCGTCGCCTCAGGGGAGTTCCCCAAGCCACTCCGGCTCAGCAGCAAGTGCGTACGATGGCGCGTTGCCGACCTCATCGACTGGTCTGCGTCCGCCCCGGCTCAAGCGAAGGATGCGACTGACCGCGCTCAGCTTGCTACGTGCAAGTCCACGACCTCGGCACCCAGGCGCAACCGATCCAAGTAATCAGCCCACGTCTGCAGCATCGCGCGGCGCTGCTGCATGAACGTTGTGCGGTTGTAGGCGCGCCCAAGGCTGTCCTTTACGGCGTGCGCGAGCTGAGCCTCGATCACGGCTTCGTCGACGTGCAGACGTTCCGCCAAGAGGGTTCTGGCCATCGCGCGAAAGCCATGGCCCGTCATCTCTTCCTTCGGAAAGCCCAGGCGACGCAGCGCGGCGCCGATCGTCACATCGCTCATCGGCCTGCCGTCACCACGCGTGCATGGGAACACATGCTCCCGATGACCCGTAAGAGGTTGAAGCTCCTCGAAGGATCTCGACCGCCTGGCGAGGCAGAGGGACGATATGGTCCGCGCCTGAGATCTTGTCTTGCAAGGTTCGCTTCATGCGCACGGCCGGAATGCGCCAGGTCGCGGACTCCAGATCCATTTCCTTCCATTGAGCCTTGCGAAGTTCGCCGGGCCGCACGAACACCAGCGGGGCGAGCCGCAACGCGGCTCGCGTGACGGGCATCCCTTCGTAGGCATCGATGGCTCGCAACAGCTGACCGACACGCACAGGGTCGGTGATCGCGGGCATGTGGCGGGTGATGAACGGCTTGAGGGCACCACGCAGATCACCCGTCGGATCGCGCTCTACCCGGCCGGTCGCTACCCCGTAGCGAAAGACTTGGCCGATCGACTGCAGCTCACGGTGGGCAGTCTCGATCGCGCCGCGGCTCTCCACGCGGCGCATGGTTTGCAGGATCAACGGTGCGGCGATCTCTGTGATGGGCAGCCGGCCGATCCACGGAAACACGTCCTGCTCGAGCCTGATCAGCGTGCGTTTCGAGTGCCCATCGCTGACCTTGTGCGAGTGGACCGTGCCATGCCATTCACGGGCGATGGCTTCGAAGCTGTTGGTCGCGAGCGGGATGCGTCCTGCCTTCTCGGCCTTCCTCGCTTCGCCTGGATCGACGCCTGCTCCGAGCAGTTTCCGTGCGTCTACGGCCTTGTCCCTGGCAGCCTTCAGAGCGGTCTCCGGGTAGCTGCCGAGCGCAAGGCGCTTCTCCTTCCCGGCGAAGCGGTACTTGAGGCGCCACAGCTTTCCGCCGGCCGGCGAAACCTCGAGGTATAGGCCGCCTCCGTCGCTCAGGCGGACAGGCTTTTCGCCGGGAGCAGCGTTGCGGATCTTGGCGTCCGTGAGCATGGGGGCAGCGCAGTAGTTTGGGGGTATCGGCATTCTGCATGAGGCCAGATGCCCCCAGATATGCCCCCAGCTGAGCCGCCTACCAGCCGCACTTCAACGGACAGCATCGGACTGAGAAAGACCCTTCGAATGCGCCTAAGTGCTTGTCGCAGAAGGGTTTCTCGGACGCCATGTGACTTGATAGTTATCCACATGACGCTCAATTTGGTGGAGCCGGCGGGAATTGAACCCGCGTCCGCAAGCCATCACCGGACAGTTCTACATGCGTAGCTGACTGATTTGTTTCTCACGGATCGGTCGCGCAGCAGCACGCTACCTTCACCGCCAGCCACTTGATCTCGCTTCAGGCCCAGTGGCCGAACCCGAAGCAAAGCCGATGTGAATGTCTTCTCAGCTATCGGGCCTTGCGGTCCTCAAGCCCGGCCCATCGGCCTGCCGTTGAGAAGCTCACCGGTTTTAAGCGGCGAGTTTGACGTCGAAAGACGCGTCGTTCGCAGTTAAGCGTTTCCAGTGGATTTACGAGCGAACTGGTGCTCGGCATGCCCTGAACCGGATCCGTACCCACGTCGAAACCAGGTCGGCCCCAGAAAACCCATATTACGCCAGACCGAGCCAGTTCAAGAGCTCGGCGGGGTCTTGGAGGATCGCATCGGCGCCCCAGTCCCCGATCGGACGCCCCTCGCCCAGGTAGCCCCAGGCGGCCGCCAGGGTGGCCATGCCGGCGCTGCGGCCGGCCACGACGTCGCGGAGGTCGTCGCCCACGTACACGCACCGCCCAGGCGCCCGCTCCAGCTGACGCGCCGCCTCGAGCAGCGGGGCCGGGTGCGGCTTGGAATGCGGCGTCGTATCCCCGCTGATCACCACGGCCGCGCGCAGGCCGAGTCCGCGCACGACCGGCACGGTGAACCGCGTTGCCTTGTTGGTGACGATGCCCCAGGGCAGGCCGGCGCGCTCGAGGCGATCGACGACCGGCAACATCGACGCGAACACGCAGGTCTGGTCGAGCAGCCCGCCGGCATAGCGCTCCAGGAACTCGTCGCGCAGTGCCGCGAACCCGTCTTCCTCGGGCGTGATGCCGAATGCCGCGCCCACCATGCCGCGCGCGCCGGAGCCGACCATCGGTCGCAGCCGCTCGTAGGGCAGCGGCGCGAGCCCGCGCGACGCACGCATCGCGTTGGCTGTGGCGGCCAGGTCCGGCGCACTGTCGATCAGCGTGCCGTCCAGGTCGAACAGGACCGCGTCGACTCGCGGGCCGTTCATGCGCCCGGCTTCCGGCAGGCGACGAGGTAGTTCACGTCGGTGTTCTCGGACAGGCGGTAGCGCCGCGTGATCGGGTTGTATTCGAGCCCCCGCGTCTCGCACAGCTCGAGCCCCGCCTCGCGGCACCACCGCGCCAACTCGCTGGGGCGGATGAACTTCGCGTATTCGTGCGTGCCCCGAGGCAGCAGCCGCAGCACATGCTCGGCACCGACGATCGCCAGCATGAAGGCCTTCAGGTTGCGATTCAGCGTGGAGAAGAACACCCAGCCGCCCGGCTTGACAAGTCTTGCGGACGCCCTGACAACGGACGACGGGTCAGGCACGTGCTCCAGCATCTCCATGCAGGTCGCCACGTCGAAGGATCCCGGCTGCTCGACGGCCAGCGCCTCGACCGCGACTTCACGATAGTCCAGCCGCTCGACGGCCCCCTCGAGGGCGTGCAGCTGCGCAACCTTCAGCGCCTTGTCGGCCAAGTCGATGCCGAGCACCTCGGCGCCCGCGGCGCGCCATGGCCTCGGCGAGGATGCCGCCACCGCAACCGATGTCGACCACGCGCTGGCCTGCGATCGGGGCGATGCGGTCGATCCAGTCGAGGCGCAGCGGATTGATCTGGTGCAGCGGACGGAACTCGCTGTCCGGATCCCACCAGCGGTGGGCGAGCTCGCTGAACTTGGAGAGCTCGTGCGGGTCGGCGTTGATCATCTGCGGATGCTAGCGAATCGCGAAAGCAAAACCGCGCCGAAGCGGGCCCAAGGGGATGAAAAACCCCGCCGAAGCGGGGCTTTGGTGTGCCGAAGAGCAGCCGCTCAGCGGTTGCGCGTTCCGACCACTTCGATCTCCACGCGGCGGTTCTTGGACCGGCCTTCCGCGGTGCGGTTGTCGGCCACCGGCTGCTTCTCGCCCTTGCCTTCGGTGTACACGCGATTGCGCTCGACGCCCTTGCCGACCAGATAGGCCTTCACAGCGTCGGCGCGGCGCACGGACAGCCGCTGGTTGTAGGCGTCGCCACCGACCGCGTCGGCGTGGCCGACGGCGATGATCACCTCCAGGTTGATGCCACCGGTCTTGCCGACCAGATCGTCGAGCTTCGCGCGGGCCTCGGGCTTGAGCGTGGCCTTGTTGAAGTCGAAGAACGCGTCAGCCGCAAACGTCACCTTCTCGCTCACCGGGGCGGGCGGCGGCGGCGGCGGGGGAGGCGGGGCCGGCGGCGGGGGCGGCGGCGGCGGCGGAGGCGGCGGCGGCGGCGGCGGGGGCGGGGGCGGGGGCTTCAAGGCGCCGTCGCATTGCTGGTCGGCTGTCGCAGGGGTCCATGCCCCATCGCGCCAGCACAGTTCGCTGGTGCCGTTCTTCCAGACGGAACCATCCGTGGCCCGCCAGTTGTCTGCCGGCTTGCCCTGCGCAAAGGCGCCGGACAAGGGGGCGGCAAGCGCGGCGGACGCGAACAGCAACGCCACCTTGTTCAGTTTCTTCATTGATTCTCCTCTCAAGGAAAGCCGCAGTTGACTGCGAAACGTCCAAATCAGCAGCGAGAAAACCTGGCAAACACCCGGTTTGGCGAGCGCTCACCACCGACGACTCATTGTGCCATCTGGTTGTCAGGCAAGCCCCATTTTGCCGGCAGCACGCAGGAAGGCCCCCCTGCTTGTTGCGCGAGTGCTACAGCTTTCGGACCGTAGAATTCAGGCCTTCCGAGGCCGTTTTCTCGGCCTCTTCGCGGCGGCGACGCCTGCATCCCATGACCCAGTTCGCCAAAGAAACCATTGCCGTCAGCCTCGAAGAGGAGATGCGGCGGTCCTATCTCGACTACGCGATGAGCGTGATCGTCGGGCGGGCCCTGCCCGACGCCCGCGACGGCCTGAAGCCGGTGCACCGGCGCGTGCTGTTCGCCATGCACGAGCTCAACAACGACTGGAACCGGCCCTACAAGAAGTCGGCGCGCATCGTCGGCGACGTGATCGGTAAGTACCACCCGCACGGCGACACGGCGGTCTACGACACGATCGTGCGCATGGCGCAGGATTTCTCGCTGCGCCACATGCTGGTGGACGGCCAGGGCAACTTCGGCTCGGTCGACGGCGACAACGCCGCGGCCATGCGCTACACCGAGATCCGGCTGGCCAAGATCGCCCACGAGATGCTGGCCGACATCGACAAGGAAACGGTCGACTTCGGCCCCAACTACGACGGCTCGGAAAAGGAGCCGCTGGTCCTGCCCACCCGGCTGCCGAACCTGCTGGTCAACGGATCGGCCGGCATCGCGGTGGGCATGGCCACCAACATCCCGCCGCACAACCTCAACGAGGTGGTCGACGCCTGCCTGCACCTGCTGCACAACCCCGCCGCCTCGATCGAGGAGCTGATGGAGATCGTCCCGGCGCCGGACTTCCCCACGGCCGGGATCATCTACGGCTTGTCGGGCGTGCGCGAGGGCTACCGCACCGGGCGCGGGCGCGTGGTGATGCGCGCACGCTGTCACTTCGAGGACATCGAGCGCGGCAATCGGCAGGCGATCGTCGTCGACGAGATCCCGTACCAGGTCAACAAGAAGACGCTGCTCGAGCGCATCGCCGAGCTCGTCAACGAGAAGAAGCTCGAGGGCATCGCGCACATCCAGGACGAATCCGACAAGTCCGGCATGCGCGTGGTGATCGAGCTGCGGCGCGGCGAAGTGCCCGAGGTCGTGCTGAACAACCTGTACAAGCAGACCCAGCTGCAGGACACGTTCGGCATCAACATGGTGGCGCTGATCGATGGCCAGCCGAAGCTGTGCAACCTGAAGCAGCTGGTGGAGATCTTCCTCGAGCACCGGCGCGAGGTGGTCACCCGCCGCACCGTATACGAGCTGCGGCGGGCGCGCGAGCGCGGCCACGTGCTGGAAGGCCTCGCCGTGGCGCTGGCCAACATCGACGAGTTCATCCGGATCATCAAGGAGTCGCCCACGCCGCCGGTGGCCAAGACGGCGCTGATGGCGCGCAGCTGGGATTCCAGCATCGTTCGCGAGATGCTCGTGCGCGCCGAGCAGGACACCCCCGGCGGCCGCGCGGCGTATCGTCCGGAGGGGTTGCCGTCGCACTACGGCATGCAGTCCGACGGGCTGTACCGCCTGTCCGAGGATCAAGCCGGCGAGATCCTGCAGATGCGGCTGCAGCGCCTGACCGGCCTCGAGCAGGACAAGATCATCGGGGAGTACAAGGAGATCATGACGCAGATCGCCGATCTCCTCGACATCCTCGCCAAGCCCGAACGCGTCACGGTGATCATCGGGGACGAGCTCAAGGCGCTGAAGAACGAGTTCGGCACCACCAAGCTGGCCGCGCGCCGCAGCGTGATCGAGCGCAACGTGCAGGAGCTCGGCACCGAGGACCTCATCGCGCCCACCGACATGGTGGTCACGCTCTCGCACAGCGGCTACATAAAGAGCCAGGCGGTGAGCGAGTACCGCGCGCAACGCCGGGGCGGCCGTGGCAAGCAGGCCACCACCACGAAGGAAGACGACTGGGTCGACCAGCTCTTCATCGCCAACACGCACGACTGGATCCTGTGCTTCTCCAACCGCGGCCGGGTGTACTGGCTCAAGGTCTGGGAGGTGCCGCAGGGCACGCGCACGTCGCGCGGCAAGCCGATCGTCAACATGTTCCCGCTCCAGCCGGAGGAAAAGATCACCGTGGTGCTGCCGCTCACCGGCGAGACCCGCACCTTCCCGGCCGATCACTACGTCTTCATGGCCACGGCGCTGGGCACGGTCAAGAAGACCGCGCTCGACGAGTTCAGCAACCCGCGCAAAGCCGGCATCATCGCGGTCGATCTGGACCCCGGCGACTTCCTCATCGGCGCCTCCCTCACCGACGGCAAGCACGACGTGATGCTGTTCTCCGATGGCGGCAAGGCGGTGCGCTTCGACGAGGACGACGTGCGCCCCATGGGGCGCAACGCCCGCGGCGTGCGCGGCATGGCACTCGAGCAGGGCCAGAGCGTGATCGCGATGCTGGTGGCCGAAGACGAGTCGCAGAGCGTGCTCACCGCCACCGAGAACGGCTACGGCAAGCGCACGTCCATCGTGGAGTACACGCGCCACGGCCGCGGCACCAAGGGGATGATCGCCATCCAGCAGACCGAGCGCAACGGCAAGGTCGTGGCCGCCACGCTGGTGCGCCCGGAAGACGAGATCCTGCTCATCACCGACCGCGGCGTGCTCGTGCGCACACGAGTCAGCGAGATCCGCGAGCTCGGCCGCGCGACGCAGGGCGTGACGCTCATCGCACTGGACGACGGCTCCAAGTTGTCGGGGCTGCAGCGCATCGTGGAGAACGACGCAGTCGTAGACCCGGAGCCTGGAGACACCGCCCGCAGGACAAGCGCGCAACCTGGACCCGAGTCGACGCTGGTGCCGGCGCGCCCCGCTTCGGCCTCCTCCAAGTAGGCCAGAATCGGCGAGCGACATCATGGCCGAATCCGATTCGCCCCTCATACCGCAACTGCAGGCACTGCGCGACCGCATCGATGCGGTCGATGCAGAGCTGCTGCGGCTGCTGAACCGGCGTGCCGCGCTGGCCCTGGAGGTCGGGGCGCTGAAGAAGCAGGAAGGCTCGGTGGTGTTTCGCCCCGAGCGCGAGGCGCAGGTGATCGATGGCTTGAAAGTGTCGAATCCCGGGCCGCTGGGCACAGACAGCGTCGCGCCGATCTGGCGCGAGATCATGTCGGCATGCCGCGCGCTCGAAACGCCCACGCGCGTGGCCTACCTCGGGCCGGCCGGCACGTTCAGCGAGCTGGCGGCCCTCGGCTACTTCGGGTCGTCCATCGCCCGCGTGCCCTGCGCAAGCATCGACGAGGTCTTCCGGTCCACGAGCGCCGGCGCGGCCGACTTCGGCGTCGTGCCGGTCGAGAACTCCACCGAAGGCGTGGTCGCGCGGTCGCTGGACATCTTCCTCGCGACGCCGTTGTCCATCATCGGCGAGACGAGTCTTGCGGTGCGCCACAACCTGCTGCGCCGCACCGGGACGCTGGCCGGCGTGCAGGCCGTGTGCGCCCATCCACAAGCCTTGGCCCAATGCCACCAATGGCTCAGCCACCACCTGCCGCACGCCGAGCGGCGGCCGGTGTCGAGCAACGCCGAAGGTGCGCGCCTGGCCGCAGAGGATGCAACGCTGGGGGCGATCGCCAGTGAGCGCGCGGCCAACGAGTACGGGCTGCACATCGCAGCCCCGGCCATCCAGGACGACCCGCACAACCGCACCCGCTTCGTCATCGTCACGGACCCGCAGCGCCACCCCCAGCCCAGCGCATCGGGTCACGACTGCACCAGCCTGGTCGTGTCCGTGGTGAATCGCCCGGGCGCCGTGCACGACATGCTCGTGCCGCTGAAGCAGCACGGCGTGTCCATGAGCCGCCTCGAGTCCAGGCCGGCGCGGTCCGGGCAGTGGGAATACTACTTCTACATCGACCTGCAGGGCCACCCCGACCAGCCCCACGTGACCGCTGCGCTGAAGGAGCTGCGCGCGGCGTGCGCATTCTTCAAGCTGCTCGGCACCTATCCGATCGACGTGCACTGATGTTCAACCAGCTCGGACTCATCGGTTGCGGTCTCATGGGCGGCTCGTTCGCGCTCGCTCTCAAGCGCGCCGGCCTGGTGAAGCGCGTCATCGGCTACAGCAAGTCGCCCTCCACCACCGAGCGGGCCAGGAAGCTGGGGGTCATCGACGTCGCCGCCGAGTCGGCGCTGCTGTCCGTATCGGGGTCGGATATCGTGCTCATCGCGGTGCCGGTCGCGGCCACCGAAGCCACGTTCAAGGCCATACGCCACCTCGTCGAGCCGGGCGTGCTGTTCATGGACGTGGGCAGCACCAAGCGCGATGTGGTGGATGCCGCCCGCCGCGTGCTGAAGGAGCGCGTGCCTTCGTTCGTGCCGGCGCACCCGATCGCCGGCAAGGAAGTGGCCGGCATCCAGAACGCCGACGCGTCGCTCTACAGCGGCCGGCAGGTCATCCTCACGCCGATCGCCCAGACCTCGCACCGAGCTCGTGCAGAAGGCCACCGATGTATGGTCTGCCATCGGTGCACAGGTGCTGAAGATGACGGCGGACAACCACGATGCCGCCTTCGCGGCCGTGAGCCACCTCCCTCACCTGCTGGCCTTCGCCTACTTCAACGCCATCGTGCAGCAGCCCGCCGGGCGCGACTTCCTTTCGCTGGCCGGCCCTGGGTTCCGGGATTTCACCCGCATCGCGGCAGGCGACCCGGCCGTCTGGCGCGACATCCTCATGTCCAACCGCGAAGAGATCCTCAAGCAGGCGATGCGCTTCCGGCACACCCTCGACGCGATCGAGCACGTCATGCGCTCCGGCAACGTCGAAGCCCTGGAAGACCTGATCCGCAAGGCGTCCGAGGCCCGCGCCGGCTGGCAGATGAACACCCCGAAGCCGCCCCGCCCCTGATTCGCACCCGCCGCGGGGTCGCCCCGACCGCATGTACTCGATTCCCTTCCTCGACCTGCCGCCGCTGCGCGGCGCCGCCGGCACCGTTCGTCTTCCGGGATCCAAGAGCATCTCCAACCGCGTGCTGCTGCTGGCGGCGTTGAGTGCAGGCACCACGCGCGTGCACGACGTGCTGGAGTCCGACGACACGCTCGTGATGATCGATGCGCTGCGCAGGCTCGGGTGCGACGTGCGCCCGGCAGGCAAGGCGGCGCTCGATGTCACCGGGTTCGGGGGACGGCTGAAGGTGCACGAGGCGTCGCTGTTCCTCGGCAACGCGGGCACCGCGATGCGGCCGCTCGCCGCCGTGCTCGCACTGCTGGCGGCCACGCAAGGCGGCCGCTTCGAGCTGTCCGGCGTGCCGCGCATGCACGAGCGGCCGATCGGCGACCTCGTCGACGCGCTGCGCGGACTCGGCTGCGCAGTCCACTACACCGGCCAGCCCGGCTTTCCGCCGCTGCGCTTGCAGGGATCGGCCGGCGGGACGCTGCGCACCGACATGCCGGTGCGCGTGCGCGGCGACGTTTCCAGCCAGTTCCTCACGGCGCTTCTGCTGGCGCTGCCCCTCGTGACCGACACTGGCCCGGTCGTCGTGGAGGTCGACGGGGAGCTCATCTCGAAGCCCTACGTCGAGATCACGCTCGAGCTGCTGGCGCGCTTCGGCATCCGCCCGCAGCGCGAAGGCTGGACACGGTTCACGCTGCCGCAACACAGTGCCTACACGGCACCGCAGGGCATCCATGTCGAGGGCGACGCGTCGTCCGCTTCCTACTTCATCGCCCTGGGCGCCATCGGCGGCACCACCGCGCCGGTGCGGATCGAGGGCGTGGGCGCCGATTCCATCCAGGGCGACATCCGCTTCGTGGACGCGGCGCGGGCCATGGGTGCCGACGTCGCGATGGGCCCAGGCTTCGTGGAGGCGAGACGCGGTGCCTGGCCGCTGAAGGCCATCACGCTCGACTGCAACCACATTCCCGGATGCCGCGATGACGCTCGCGGCGATGGCGCTCTATGCCGACGGCACCACCACGCTGACCGGAATCGCGAGCTGGCGCGTGAAGGAGACCGACCGCATCGCAGCCATGGCCGCCGAACTGCGCAAGGTAGGCGCCACGGTTGACGAGGGCACCGATCGCATCGCCGTGACGCCCCCGCCAGCGTGGCGCGCAGCGTCGATCCGCACCTACGACGACCACCGCATGGCGATGTGCCTGTCGCTGGCCGCCTTCGGCGGCGTGCCCGTGCGCATCGAGGATCCGAAGTGCGTCGCCAAGACCTTTCCCGAGTACTTCGAGACGCTGTTCGACCTCGCGTGGGCCGATCGTGACGACATTCCCGTGATCACGATCGATGGCCCGACCGCGTCCGGCAAGGGCACGCTCGCCAGCTCGGTGGCGGCGGCGCTGGGCTGGCGGCTGCTGGACTCGGGCGTGCTGTACCGCGTCAGCGCGCTCGCTGCCCTGCGGCGCGGGCTGGACCTGGACGACGCACAGTCGCTTGCGGCGCTGGCCGGCTCGCTCGACCTGCGCTTCGAGGGCGAGGCGCTGCTGCTCGACGGCGTCGATGTGAGCCTGCAGCTGCGGCGCGAAGAAGTGGGCGCAGCCGCCTCGCGCATCTCCGCCCTGCCCGCGGTGCGCACGGCCTTGCACGACCTGCAGCTGTCGTTCCGCCGCCTGCCCGGCCTGGTGGCCGATGGCCGCGACATGGGCACCGTCGTCTTCCCGGACGCGCCGCTCAAGGTATTCCTCACGGCGAGTGCCGCGATGCGCGCGGAGCGGCGGCATAAGCAATTGATTTCAAAGGGAATTTCGACTAATATCGATGTCCTTCGCGCCGACCTCGAGGCGCGCGACGCGCGCGACACCCAGCGCGCTGTGGCGCCCCTGAAGCCGGCACAGGATGCGATGCTGCTCGACAACTCGGCATTGACGGTAGACGAATCGGTCGCCGTGGTGCTGCGCTGGTGGGCTGAGCGCAGGCCGTTCCCGCAAGGGTAGGCACCCGGACATCAAGGCTCCAGACAGGCCCGCCGTTTCCCTCAGCAGCGCAGGCTGCGCCGAACGGCGGATTCCACAACCAACCGCAACGCAAGTTGCAGCACCCACTCTCAACCATGGCTCAAACCCAAACCGCCACCACCGGCGGCGGCGAATCGTTCGCCGCGCTGTTCGAAGAATCCCTCAAGCGCAGCGAGATGCGCGCTGGCGAAGTGATCACCGCCGAGGTGGTCCGCGTCGACTACAACTTCGTGGTGGTGAACGCCGGCCTCAAGAGCGAGGCCTATGTCCCCATCGATGAATTCAAGAACGACCAGGGCGAAGTCGAAGTCCAGGTCGGCGACTTCGTCTCGGTGGCCATCGACGCGATCGAGAACGGCTACGGCGACACCATCCTGTCGCGCGACAAGGCCAAGCGCCTGGCCTCGTGGCTCTCGCTCGAGAACGCGCTGGAGTCCGGCGACTTCGTCACCGGCACCGTCTCCGGCAAGGTCAAGGGCGGCCTGACCGTCCTCGTCAACGGCATCCGCGCCTTCCTCCCCGGCTCCCTGCTCGACACGCGTCCCGTCAAGGACATGACGCCGTTCGAAGGCAAGACGATGGAGTTCAAGGTCATCAAGCTCGACCGCAAGCGCAACAACGTGGTGCTGTCGCGCCGCGCGGTGGTCGAGGCCTCGATGGGCGAAGAGCGCGCCAAGCTGCTCGAGACGCTGTCCGAAGGCGCCATCGTGCACGGCGTGGTCAAGAACATCACCGAGTACGGCGCGTTCGTCGACCTCGGCGGCATCGACGGCCTGCTGCACATCACCGACATGGCCTGGCGCCGCGTGCGCCATCCGAGCGAGGTGGTGCAGGTCGGCCAGGAGCTCACCGCGAAGGTGCTCAAGTTCGACGCCGAGAAGAACCGCGTGTCGCTCGGCCTCAAGCAGCTCGGCGACGATCCGTGGCACGGCGTGTCCCGCCGCTACCCCACCGGCACCCGCCTGTTCGGCAAGGTCACGAACATCGCCGACTACGGCGCGTTCGTCGAGATCGAGCCGGGCATCGAGGGCCTGGTGCACGTCTCCGAGATGGACTGGACCAACAAGAACGTCGCGCCGGCCAAGGTCGTGTCGCTGGGCGACGAAGTCGAGGTCATGGTGCTCGAGATCGACGAGGACAAGCGCCGCATCAGCCTCGGCATGAAGCAGTGCAAGCCGAACCCGTGGGAAGAGTTCGCCGCCAACGTCAAGCGCGGCGACAAGGTGCACGGGCCGGTCAAGTCCATCACCGACTTCGGCGTCTTCGTCGGCTTGTCCGCCGGCATCGACGGCCTGGTGCACCTGTCCGACCTGTCCTGGCACGAGCCGGGCGAAACGGCGGTGCGCAACTACAAGAAGGGCCAGGAAGTCGACGCCGTGGTGCTCGCCATCGACGTCGAGCGCGAGCGCATCTCGCTGGGCATCAAGCAGCTCGACCAGGATCCGTTCACCAGCTTCGTGTCGGTCAACGACCGCGGCGCGCTGGTCAGCGGCAAGGTCAAGACGGTCGACCCGCGCGGCGCCGAGATCCAGCTCAACGACGACGTCACCGGCTACCTGCGGGCTTCCGAGATCAGCCGCGACCGCGTCGAGGACGCGCGCAACGTGCTGAAGGAAGGCGACGAGGTCAACGCCATGATCATCAACGTCGATCGCAAGACGCGCTCGATCCAGTTGTCGATCAAGGCCAAGGACAACGCCGACCAGCAGGAAGCGATGCAGCGCCTGTCGCAGACCGTCCGAGCGCGAGAGCGCCGGCACGACCAGCCTGGGCGCACTGCTGCGCGCCAAGCTGGAAAACCAGCGCGACGGCGAGAAGTCCTGATCTCGCCCAGGCGATGACGCGTTCCGACCTCGTGGCCGAGCTGGCCGAGCGATTCGGCCAGCTCACGCACCGCGACACCGAGTTCGCGGTCAAGACCATCCTCGATGCGATGTCCGACGCGCTGGCGCGCGGGCACCGCATCGAGATCCGGGGCTTCGGAAGCTTCTCGATCAATCGCCGGCCGCCGCGCATGGGGCGCAACCCCCGCAGCGGCGAGCAGGTGGTGATTCCCGAGAAGCTCGTGCCGCACTTCAAGCCGGGCAAGGCGCTGCGTGAAGGCGTGGACGCCAACGTGCCGGTTCGAGACGACGACCCGGGCGATCGAACGCCCTCGCTCTAAGCTTCCCACGCCCGGCCCCTCCCGGGCGTTTTTGCATCCGTAGAATCGCGGCTGCATGCGCATCCTCGTCTGGCTCTTCCGGGCCCTCGTCTTCTTCACGCTGTTCGCCTTCGCGCTGAACAACCAGCATGAGGTCGCGGTGCGCTGGTTCTTCGGGCTGGAGTGGCGCGCGCCGATGGTCATCGTGGTGCTGAGCGCGTTCGGCGCGGGCTGCGCCTTCGGCGTCGTGGCCATGGTGCCGAGCTGGTGGCGCCATCGGCGCGTGGCGCGCCGATTCGAGCCGGTGGCGCCGGCCACGGTGCCTGTGACGTCACCCACCACTGCCACGCCGTCCGACTTCGGCCCCGAGCATCCGCCGCGCGATGGACTTTGACTACCAGTGGCTGCTGCTCGGCCTGCCGGTCGCGTTCGCGCTCGGCTGGATCGCCTCGCGGCTGGACGTGCGCCAGTGGAAGCGTGAGCAGCGCGACTCGCCGAAGGCCTACTTCAAGGGCCTGAACCTGCTGCTGAACGAGCAGCAGGACAAGGCCATCGACGCCTTCATCGAGGCCGTCCAGAACGACCCGGACACGTCCGAGCTGCACTTCGCGCTCGGCAACCTCTTCCGTCGCCGCGGCGAGTTCGAGCGCGCCGTGCGCGTGCACCAGCACCTGCTCAACCGTGCCGACCTGCCGGCCGCCGACCGCGAGCGAGCGCAGCACGCGCTGGCACAGGACTACATGAAGGCCGGCCTGTTCGATCGCGCGGAGCAGTCCTACCGCGCCCTGGAAGGCACGCCGTTCGACACCGAGGCTCGGCTCGCGCTGCTGAGCCTGTACGAGCGGTCTCGCGACTGGCGCGCCGCAGTGGAGGTGGCCACCCACCTGGAGAAGGCCGGCGCGGGCTCGTTCGACTCGCGCGTGGCCCACTACTGGTGCGAGCTGGCGCTGGAGGCCGACGAACGGGGGCAGGCCGACGAGGCCGATGCAGCGCTGCAGCGCGCGCGCGCCGCCGCGCCGAACGCAGCGCGGCCGCTCGTCATCGAGGGCGAACGCCACGCGCGCGCTGGCCGGCATGCACAGGCCGTACAAGCCTGGAACGACTTGCGCAACCGCAACCCCGGCGCCTTCAGCCTTGTTGCCACCGCCTACGCGAAGAGCGCGCTGGCGATCGGCCAGCGCGACTCCGCCCTCGCGGCACTCTCGTCGCTGCAAGAGCGCGCGCCCGCGCATCGACCTGCTGCACGCGATCCTGCTCGTGGACGATGCACCCGAGGCCACCGAACGCCGGCTGACCGAGCATCTGGCCCGGCAACCGTCGCTGGCCGTGGCCGCCGACGTGCTGCGCACGCCGGTACAGCGCTGGACGGAACCCACCTTGCAGGCCCTGCGCCATGCGGTCGACCGCGCGGCCAAGCCGTTGCAGCGCTACCGGTGCGCCGCGTGCGGCTTCGAGGCGCAGCATTACTTCTGGCAGTGCCCGGGCTGCCTCGGCTGGGACAGCTATCCGCCCCAGCGGACCGAGGAACCATGAGCTCCGGCGATCGCGTCGTGCTGTGCATGAAGTGGGGGACGAAGTACGGCCCGGAGTACGTCAACCGCCTGTACGCGATGGTCGCGCGCCACCTGCGCGGAGGCTTCCGCTTCGTGTGCCTCACCGACCGCAGCGAAGGCGTGTCGGCGAAGGTGGAGTGCCTGCCGATTCCCGATCTCGCGCTGCCCGAAGGCATCCCGGAGCGAGGCTGGAAGAAGCTCACCACGTTCGAGGCGGACTTGCACGGCCTGCGCGGCACGGCCCTCTTCCTTGACCTGGACGTCGTCATCGTCGACGACATCACGCCCTTCTTCGAGGTGCCCGGCGAATTCCTCATCATCCACGACTGGAAGCGGCGCTGGCGTGTCACCGGCAACTCGTCGGTCTACCGCTTCCGCCTCGGTGCGCATGCCGACGTGCTCGCGCAGTTTCGCGCCGAGCAGGCCGAGATCCGCGCCCGGCTGCGCAACGAGCAGGCGTTTCTCTCGGAAGCGCTGCATCGCCAGGGCAAGCTGGCCTACTGGCCCGACGCGTGGTGCCGCAGCTACAAGTACCACTGCATTCCGCGCTGGCCCGCAAACTATTGGCGCACGCCGTTCGTGCCGGACGGCGCGCGCATCATCATCTTTCACGGCGAGATCAACCCGCCGGACGCGCTGGCCGGACGCCGCAATCGTGTCGGCCGCTTCGTGCGCCCGGCGCCGTGGATCGCCCGCCACTGGACGGAGGAGCCTTCGCGATGAATCGGGTTCTGGTCACCGGCGGCGCCGGCTTCCTCGGGTCGCACCTGTGCGACCGCCTGGGTGGGTGCCGAAGGTCGCGCTGGAGGACGATCTGAAGGAGACGATCGCCTACTTCCGCACGCTGCTGAAGCCGTGAACGCCATGAACACGCCGGTCAACGTCATCTGCATGAAGTGGGGCTCGCTCTACGGGCCGGAATACGTGAACCGGCTGCGCCACGCGGTTGCGCGGCACCTGGCCAGGCCACACCGGTTCGTGTGCTTCACCGACGACGGCAGCGGCCTCGAGGCCGATGTGGAGGTGCGCCCGCTACCGTCGCTCGGGCTGCCCGCGGGGCACCAGGATCGGCGCTGGCAAAAGCTGGCGGTGTACGGCCGCGAGTTGTCCGATCTGCGTGGCACGACGCTGTTCCTCGACCTGGACCTCGTCATCGTCGGCTCGCTGGAGCCGTTCTTCGAGCATCCGGGTCGCTTCGTGATCCTGCGCGACGACGAGCTGTTCCGGGAGAAGCCGCTGCGCCGTCTGCGCCCCGGGCGCGACCGGTTCCTCGCCAGCGTGGGCAACTCGTCGGTGTTCCGCTTCGAGGTCGGCGCGCATCCGGAAATCCTGGACGCCTACCTGGCGGACCCGGCGGGCGCGACGGCGAACTACGAGATTTCGCAGCAGTTCCTGAGCGCGCAGCTCGAACGCCTGGGGCACCTGCAGTACTGGCCGAAGGGCTGGTGCGTGAGCTTCAAGAATGCCTGCGTGCCGCGCCTGTGGCGCAGCTATGTGGCCGATCCGGCCATCCCGCCCGGCGCGCTCATCGTCGTCTTTGCGGGCTCGCCGAAGATGAGCGACGTGATGGCCGGCAAGGGCAGCCGGTGGTACCGGCGCATCGGTCCCGCGCCGTGGCTGCACGACGCCTGGCGCTAGGAGCGTGCGCCGCAGAAGCCGTTCCCTCCCTCTCCCACTTGTGGGAGAGGGCCGGGGTGAGGGCGCGCGGCCTCGCCCAATCCACCGGCCATGCGATGCCGACGCAGCGCCCTCACCCCCCGCCCTCTCCCGCGCTGCGGGAGAGGGGGCCAAGTCGCGGATGCACTCGACCACTCGCGCTCTGGCGTAATAGCGGCCGATCACGTCGCGGTTGCTCTCGCGCTCATCGCGTGACAGCGGCTGAAGCGGGCGCTCCGTGCGCTCCATGTCCTCGATGGAGCGCACCGTGGCGCCCAGGCCGCGGTAGAACTCGAAGAGGGGGTTTTCCGGCCGCAGGTACACCGCCGCGCCCTTGAAGAGAGCAGCGCCGATGTTCCCGACCCCCTGCTGCCGCCGATGGTTCATCACGACGACGCCGCAGCGCCGGATGCGCTCGTTGTAGGCGTCGATCGGCATCCAGCCGCGCAGCGGCTCCAGCCGCTCGCCGAGAAGTTCACGCCCCAGCGCTTCGACACGGTCGGCGTAGTCGGCATTGCCGTAGCTCAGCGGCACCACCACGCGCGCATCGCCGGCGAGGCGGCCGCGCAGCATTTCGAGCGCCTCCGCATGGTTGTTGCTCGACGTGGCCGAATTGCCGAGCAGCACGTCGGGTCCGTCCATCGATGGCGGCCCGCGATCGAAGACATCCTCCACCGTGAAGAGCGGCAGGTCATGTGATTGCGCATGCAGCGCGGGCAAGGCTTCGCGCAGCATCGGCAGCTCCGGCGGGAGGACGCAGCACACGTCGATGCGCGATGCCACCGAGGCCAGCGCCGGGCGCCGGCGCGGGAAGAGCCGGCTGAAAACCGCGAGCCGGCTCCGCTTCTGCTCATCGTCGTCCTCGCGGCCGGCGAGTGCGCGCGTTCGCGGCAGCGTGAGCGCGCCGAGCCGCGACTCGAGAAGCGGGTAGTAGTCGTAGCCCCAGCCGATCCACACCACGCGGCAGCGCGGCGGCGCCTGGCGCATCGCCTTCGTGAAGATCCTCGTCACGCTGTGCACGACGAGCAGGTCTGCATCGGCCATGTCGGCGCCCACCAGGCCGAGGCGAAAGCGCCAGGGTTCGCGGAAGGCGACGTTCGGCGCGTCCGGCACGAAGCGCTGGCGTGCCCGGCGTTTGCGCGCGATGACGTAGCGATTGAGCCCGGGGAACGCCTCCTCGAACAGCGACAGCATCAGCGGCACGAACTTCTCGTCCCGGGCCAGGTGGACGATCCTCATGCGGCGGGAGCGACCTCGTCCAGCGCCTGCAGCAGGCTGCTCGCGACGCGCTCCTTGTCGACGCCGATCCACAGCGGCAGGCGCAGCAGCCGCTCCGACAGGTCGTCGGTGTGCCGCATGTCGCTGCCCACGCGCCCGAAGCGGCGGCCCGCAGGCGACGAGTGCAGCGGCACGTAGTGGAAGACGGGCCGGACGTCGAGCGCGCGCATGCGCTCGATCACCGCCGTGCGCGCCGCCAGCGACGGCAGCAGCACGTAGTACATGTGAGCGTTGTGCTCGCAATGCGCGGGCACGATCGGACGGCGCAGCCGCCCGCTCTGCTCCGCAGGGGCGAGCGCGGCATGGTAGTGGTGCCAGACGCCCAAGCGCTGGCGGTTGATGTCGTCGTCCTGCTGGAGTTGCGCCCAGAGAAAGGCGGCGATGAGCTCGCCGGGCAGGTAGGACGAGCCCGCGTCGCACCAGGTGTACTTGTCGACCTCGCCGCGGAAGAAGGCGCTTCGGTTGGTGCCCTTCTCGCGGATGATCTCGGCGCGCTCGGCCAGGCGCTCGTCGTTGACGAGCAGTGCGCCGCCCTCGCCGGAGATCACGTTCTTCGTCTCGTGGAAGCTCAGGCAGGCGAGCGCGCCGAAGCGGCCGAGCGGCTGCCCGCGGTAGGTGGCGCCGTAGGCCTGCGCGGCGTCCTCGATCACCATGAGCCCGCGGCGCTGCGCGATGTCGAGGATCGCGTCCATCTCGCAGCCCACGCCGGCGTAGTGCACCGGCACGATGGCGCGGGTGCGGGGCGTGACCGCCGCCTCGACGAGCGTCTCGTCCAGGTTCAGCGTGTCGGGCCGGATATCGACGAACACCGGCGTCGCGCCGCGCAGCACGAAGGCGTTCGCGGTGGAGGTGAAGGTGTAGGACGGCATGATCACTTCGTCGCCCGGGCCCACTTCGGCCAGCAGCGCCGACATCTCCAGCGCCGCCGTGCACGAGTGCGTGAGGAGCGCCTTGCGAACGCCGATGCGCTGCTCCAGGTGCCTGTGGCAGAGCTTGGTGAACGGTCCGTCGCCCGCAAGCGCGCCGTTGGCGTGCGCCTCGGCGATGTAGACGAACTCGCGGCCCGTCATGTACGGGCGGTTGAAGGGTTGTACGGTCATGGTGAAAGTGGCGAGCCAGGGCAGGCCACAGTCTGACACCAAGCGCGGCCGGCTCAGTCGAGGGTGCGCGTGCGTGACGTCCTCTGCGCCCGGTACACGCCGCGCGGCTCGCAGTCGGCCATCACCAACGCGCCGGCTCCGATCACGCAGCCGTCGCCCACCGTCACGCGGTCGCGGATCGTCGAGTTGGCACCGATGAAGCAGAGCTCGCCGATCTGCACTTCCCCGCACACCACCGCCCCCGCGGAGAAGAAGCAGTGCGCGCCCACGCGGCAGTGATGGTTGATGCTCGCGTGCGGGCAGAGCATCACGTCGTCACCCAGCTGCACGAACGGCGAGACCACAGCGAGCTCCTGGATCAGCGTGTTCGGGCCGATGGCCACGCCCGGCGCCACGCTGGCGCTCGCATGCACGAAGCTCGGAAGCGTCGTAGCCTAGCGCCTGGGCCGCCAGCACCTTGAGCTTGCGCGCCGCCGTCGCGGTGTGGCCGATGGCGACGAAGAGGTCGTGCGTGGCCGCAGGGAAGCGCTGCACGGCATCGTCGAAGGCCAGCACGGGCCGGTCGAGGAAGGTGTCTTCGCGCAGGTACTCCGGGTCCAGCGCGTGCGCCTCGACGCGGCGCCCCGCCTGCTGCTCGAAGTAGAACCGCATCTGCTCGGCCAGCAGCCCGGTGCCCACGATCACGATCGGCTTTGCCATGGCGAGTCTCTTTCGAATCAGTTCTCCACCGCCAGAGCGACCGACCAAGGCCCTTGCGCGCATCCGGCTCCGCCGGTCCGCAGCGAGAGCCCCCTCGGGGGGCAGCGACGGGAGGAGCGTGGGGGCTTCATTTCAATCACGCCAGTTGTCGGTGACCCACGGCACGGGAAGCACGTAGCGCTGCAGGTGCTGCCATGCACCGTCGGCCACGCGCGGGCCGTCGCCGAACGTGGCCTTCACATGCTGCCAGCGGCCCGGGTGCGGCGGCTCGCGGTCGTTCCAGCGGCCGAGGGCGACGTCGTCAGGATCCGGGCCGCCGGGGAACGTGACGATGCGCGCCTCCTTGGGCAGGCGCGCCGGCATGAAGTAGCGCAGTGGGAACGGCGGCAGGCAGTGCAGCCGGAAGTGCCGCGTCCAGCGCTCGGGCCACAGCTTGATGCCGCCGGGGATCGAGCCGGTGATGTAGTGCTGCTCGAAGCGGTACTTGTCTGCCACGCCTTGCGGGTCGGCCCGGAAGCGCTCGAGGATCTCCGGATGCCCGCCCACGGGGAACCGGAACACCGAAGTCTGGCCCAGGCGCTGCAGCGGCTTGGCCCAGTTGCGCGCGAGGATGACGTCGCTCGGCTCGCCGTACTCGAAGTAGCCGTCGAGCGAGCCGACGATCACGGAGTCGAGGTCGATGAACAGCGCCGGGCCGCTGAGCCCGGCCACGTCGTGCCCCCAGAGCACCACCTTGCGCCACTTGCCGCGGGTGTTCTTCGGATGCTCGCAGCCCAGCTCCGGCAGGTCGGCGCACTCCACTTCCGGCCGGATGCCGTTGCGGTCGTCCGTGAGGCAGACCAGGCGCAGCGGGCCGCTGACGTGGCGCGACGCCATGCCGTACAGCCGGTTCACGTACTCCGGCCCGTAGTGGGTGCCCCACTTCACGCAGATGATCTGTCGGGCGCTCATCGAGGCCTTCGCTGTTGTGCACGGCGCGGCCGAGCGGCCGCAAGGCGTCAGATGCTAAACGAAGCGGCGCCGGCGGGGTCCGGAAGGCGCTCGCCGGCCGGCGCGGGTGCCGGCCGCGTCCCTGCGCGCCGCTCCCAGCCGAAGAAGCGGGCGACCTCGTCGCGCCGCGAGAGCGTGTCGCTCTCCCCGAGCGCGATCAGCTCGCGCGTGTACGGCGCCTCGAAGAGCAGGTAGCTGGCGAGCGCCGCGCCGCTGGCCGGGTCTCCATTCGCCACGCGCACGCCGACGGCGCCGAGCAGCGCGCGCACCGGGCGGGGCAGGCTGCCGATGTGGCGGGCGGCGATGTCGTCGAGCCGCTGGCTCGGCGCGATCACGAGCACGTCGATCGGACGCAGCGCACTCTGCGCACGCGCCGCGGGCGGCATCAGCGCGAGCGTGCGATTGATGCGCTGCAGCCGCTCGACGTCCACCGCGAGCGCATCCAGGAAGATGTTCGACAGCGCATGTCCCGCGACCTGCGCGACGTTCGGGTACTCCTCGCTCGTCGCGCGACGCCCGGGCGGCTCCTGCATGCGGCCCGCCCCGATCACGAGAATGCGCTCGGCACCCAGGTGCACCGCCGGGGAGATCGGCGCGGCCTGGCGCATCGAGCCGTCGCCGAACCACTCCGCGCGCCCGTCGATGACCAGCGGCGCGGCCGGAAACACGAACGGGATCGCGGACGACGCGAGCAGGTGGCCGACGGTGATGGCGCTCGGCACCGCGATCCGCTGCGAGCGCACCCAGGGCCGGATCTCGCGCGCGCTGTCGTAGAACGTGGCGTGAAGTCCGGAGCTGTAGCTGGACGCGGTGACGGCCAGCGCCTGCAGGTGTCCGCTGCGCATCACTTCGGGCAGCCGCTCGATGCGCAGCACGCGCTCGAGCAGTTGGGCGAGCGGCTGGTTGTCGAGCAGCGAGCGCGGCTTGAGGCGGCGCCAGCGGGCGATGGCCCAGCCGAGCGTGAGCATCGTGAGCCAGCGCGCGCCGGTGCCGATGACGCCGATCGAATCGGCGCGGTACACCTGATCGGCGCTGAAATCCGCGCCACACGTCCACCAGCGCCCCGACGGCGAGGTCGAAGTGGTCGGCATGGCATGCCAGCGCCACCGCGTTGACCGCGCCGGCCGACGTGCCGGCGATCACGGGGAACGGATTGCCGCGCGGTGCGCCGCACTCGCGCCGGATGCGCGCCACCGCCTTCAGCACGCCCACCTGGTAGGCGGCGCGGGCGCCGCCGCCCGTCAGCACGAGGCCGGTGACGGTCATGAACGAACCCCCGGGCACGGCAGCCAGCCAGGGCTCACCGCACTGTGGGGGCGCCTTGGCAATCGGCGCGACCGGCTAGTCGTGGCCCTTGCCGTGCTTGCCGCCGTTGCCGTGCCCATTCTTGCCATGGCCCTTGCCGTTCTTGGCGGCCGGCATCACGTGCTGGTCGTACCAGCCGTCCTGCACGAAGTACACCGGCGCGGCGCAGGCGCCGTACTCGCTGGCAGTGCTTCGACCAGTTCTTGCGATGGCCCGGCGGCACCCAGAGGTACACCGGCTGCGGCTGCGCCACCACCACGGTGGGGCGCTGCACGATCACCGGCTGCGCCACCACCACCTGCGGCTGCGGGAAGCGGCCGATGTCGATGCGTCCGTACAAGCCGGGCTCGCTGACGGAGATCGACACGCCGACATCGGCGGCGGCGGCCGGCAGCGCCGCGGCGGCGGCCAGCATCAGGGCGACAAGAGGCTGCTTCATCGTCGGTGACGTTAGTTGATCCAGTCGCCATTCAACGCTGGAAAGGCCGTCGCCGGCCGACGTCGGTTGAATCAGGTTGCGTCGGCCGTGTAGATGATCCGTGCATTTCCGCACGCGATCCGCGTCCACGTGTCGATGGCGGCATCCGACGGGAAGAAGCGCGAGGCCTCGCCGAGGTCGAGCTCGCCTTGAGCACGCTCGCGCTGGAGCACCAGCCGAACGGGCAGGCCCTGCAGCGAAGCGCCCTGCTCGCCTTCGACACGACGCGCCGGGAACTCGCGCAGCATCTGCGCCACCGGCGGCGGCGTGCCGTTCACGTGCACCTGCAGGTAGCGCCCGAAGCGGCAGCGTGCGCCCGGGAGATCCCACACCTGCTGCACGTTCAGGCGCAGGCCGCCGGAGAAGCGGTCGTTCTGCAGCCGGCCGAGCACGACGACCAGCTCGTCGTCGCGCAGCAGATCGCGATGCGCATCGAGCAGCTTCTCGTCGGCCGCCGCCTCGATCGCGTCGCTCTTGTCGTCGAGCTTGAAGATCGCCAGCCGGCCGCGCTGGCCGTTGATGACGCGCAGGTCGCTGACGATGCCGGCGAGCAGCTGCGGCTCGCGGCTGTCGATCAGATCCTCGATGCGCCGGCGCGCGAACCGCCGCACCTCGGCCTCGCACTGGTCGAACAGGTGCCCCGACAGGTAGAAGCCGAGCGCCGTCTTCTCCAGCGTCAAGCGCTCCTTCACGCCCCAGGGCTCGGCCGCGACGAGCGCCGGCTCCTGCGTGCTGGCGGCATGCGAGTCGCCGAAGTCGAACAGCCCGCCCTGGTCGACGTTGGCCGCCTGCGTGTCGGCGAAGTCGAAGCGCGAGCGACACGCTCGCGAGCGCGGTCGCGCGGTCGGCTGCAGCGCATCGAACGCGCCGGCCTTGATCAGCGCCTCCACCGTGCGCTTGTTGATGCGCTGCCGGTCGACGCGGGCGCAGAAGTCGAACAGGCTGCGGAAGGCCCCGCCCGCTTCGCGCGCCGCCACGATCGCCTCGATCGCGCGCTGCCCCGTGCCCTTGATCGCGCCCAGGCCGTAGCGCACGGTCTTGTGCGTCGACCGGCTCGAAGCGGTAGATGCCGCGGTTGACGTCGGGCGGCTCGAACGTGATGCCGAATCTTGCGCGCGTCCTCGAACAGCACCTTGAGCTTGTCGGTGTCGTCCATTTCGATCGTCATGTTGGCGCAGTAGAACTCGGCCGTGTAGTGCACCTTCAGCCACGCCGTGTGGTACGCCAGCAGCGAGTAGGCGGCGGCGTGCGACTTGTTGAAGCCGTAGCCCGCGAACTTCTCCATCAGGTCGAAGACCTCGTCGGCCTTGGCTGCCGAGATGCCGTTCTTCGCCGCGCCCTCGCGGAAGATCTCGCGGTGCTCGGCCATCTCCTCGGCCTTCTTCTTGCCCATCGCGCGGCGCAGCAGGTCGGCGCCGCCGAGCGAGTAGCCGCCCAGGATCTGCGCGGTCTGCATCACCTGCTCCTGGTAGACCATGATCCCGTAGGTCTCGCCGAGCATCTCGACCAGGCGGGTGCGGATACCCCACCTCCTCGCGCCCGTGCTTGCGCGCGACGAAGGTGGGGATCAGGTCCATCGGGCCGGGCCGGTACATCGCGTTCAGCGCGATCAGGTCCTCCAGCCGCGTCGGCCTGGCGTCGCGCAGCATGCCCTGCATGCCGCGCGATTCGAACTGGAACACCGCCTCGGTCTTGCCGTCGGAAAACAGGCGGTAGGTGCGCGCGTCGTCCAGCGGGCAGCGTCTCGAAGGCGAAGTCGCGCCGGTCCGGCGTGGCGCGCGACGATGAACTCCTTCGCGAGCTCCAGGATCGTCAGCGTGGCCAGGCCCAGGAAGTCGAACTTCACCAGGCCGATCGCCTCGACGTCGTCCTTGTCGTACTGGCTCACCGCGGAGTCGCTGCCCGGCTGCTGGTACAGCGGGCAGAAATCGGTGATGCTTGCCGGGCGCGATCAGCACGCCGCCCGCGTGCATGCCGACGTTGCGCATGATGCCCTCGAGCCTGCGGCCAGCGCGAGCAGCTCGGCCACCTCCTCTTCGGCTGCCTCGCGCTGCTCGAGCTCGGGCGCTTCCTTGCGGGCGTAGATGATGCCGGGGTCCGGCGATTCGGGCACGCGTGCGAGCGTGACGGTCTTGCCCGGCGGCGCGGGGATCAGCTTGGCGATGCCGTCCACGTGGCCGTAGCCCATGCCGAGCACGCGCCCCACGTCGCGCAGCGCCGCCTTCGCCGCCATGGTGCCGAAGGTGGCGATCTGGCTCACCGCGTCGCGGCCGTACTTCGCCTTCACGTAGTCGATCACGCGGTCGCGGTTGGCCTGGCAGAAGTCGATGTCGAAGTCGGGCATCGACACCCGCTCGGGGTTCAGGAAGCGCTCGAACAGCAGGTTGTAGGCGAGCGGATCCAGGTCGGTGATGTTGAGCGCGTAGGCCACGAGCGAGCCGGCGCCGGAGCCCCGCCCGGGCCCGACCGGGCAGCCGTTGCTCTTGGCCCAGTTGATGAAGTCGCCCACGATCAGGAAGTAGCCCGGGAACCCCATCTTCAGGATGGTGGCGATCTCGAACTCCAGCCGCTCAAGTAGCGCGGGCGCTGCTTCTCGCGCTCGCTCGCATCGGGATACAGCGCCGCAGCCGCTCCTCCAGGCCGTCGTACGACGGCGCCGGAAGTACGCCTCGATCGGCATCCCGTCGGGCGTGGGGAAATCCGGCAGCCGCGGCTTGCCGAGCACGAGCGCCAGGTTGCAGCGGCGCGCGATCTCCACCGTGTTGGCCACCGCCGACGGCACGTCGGCGAACAGCGTGGCCATGTCTTCCTGGCGCCGGAAATACTGCTCGCGCGTGAAGCGCTTGACGCGCCGCGGGTTGCCCAGGATCTCGCCTTCGGAGATGCACACGCGCGCCTCGTGCGCCTCGTAGTCGTCGGCGTGAGCGAACTGCACCGGATGCGTCGCGACCACCGGCAGCTGCAGCTCGGCGGCCAGCGGCACGGCAGCGCGCACGTGCGCCTCGTGCGTGGGCAGGCCGGCACGCTGCAGCTCGATGTAGAAGCGCCGCGGGAACATCGCGGCCAGCCGCTCGGCGGCCGTCGCGCACGCGCCGCGTCACCGGCGAGCAGCGCCGCGCCGACGGCGCCGGCGTCGGCCCCGGACAAGCGCGATCAGCCCCGGCGCCAGCTCGGCGAGCCACTCCCACTTGAGCCAGGCCTGCGCGCGCTGCGCATTGCGGGTCCAGGCGCGCGCCAGCAGCTCGCACAGGTTCAGGTAGCCCTGCGCGTTCTGCACCAGCAGCAGCAGACGCGAGGGCTGCTTGTCGCTGCCCTCGGGCTCCATCAGCACGTCGGCGCCGATGATCGGCTTGACGCCGGCTTGCGGCAGGCGCTGTAGAACTTGACCGCGCCGAACAGGTTGTTCAGGTCGGTGATGGCCAGCGCCACCTGGCCGTCCGCGTGGGCGAGCGCGGCCGCGTCGTCGATGCGCAAGGTGCCGTCGACGACCGAGAATTCGGTGTGGGTGCGCAGGTGAACGAACGGCATCCTCGTGATTGTAGATAGGGCTTGCACCGCCGAATCCCCTGCCGTTCAATAGCATTCCCCCTGGCACGTCACCCCCCGAAAGGAGCAATCACCATGGCCCTGCGCATAGGCGACGAAGCACCCGACTTCACGGCCGACACCACCGAGGGAAAGATCCGCTTCCACGAGTGGATCGGCGACAAGTGGGCAGTGCTGTTCTCGCACCCGAAGGACTTCACGCCCGTCTGCACCACCGAGCTCGGCTACATGGCGCGGCTGAAGCCCGAGTTCGACAAGCGCAACACCAAGATCATCGGCCTCTCGGTCGATGCGGTGGCCGACCACGCGAAGTGGGCGGCCGACATCGAGGAGACGCAGGGAACACGGCCCAACTACCCCATGATCGGCGACGCCGACCTGGAGGTGGCCAAGCTCTACGACATGCTGCCCGCCACCGCGACTCCCGGCGTGCGCACGCCGGCCGACAACCAGACCGTGCGCTCGGTGTTCGTGATCGGCCCCGACAAGAAGGTCAAGCTCAGCCTGACGTACCCGATGAGTACCGGCCGCAACTTCGACGAAGTGCTGCGCGTGCTCGATTCCATGCAGCTCACGGCACGCCACAAGGTGGCCACGCCGGTCAACTGGAAGCAGGGCGAAGACGTCATCATCCTGGCCTCCGTACCGGAAGCCGAGGCGAAGGAGCGCTTCCCCGATGGCTGGAAGGCCCCGAAGCCCTACCTGCGCATCGTCAAGCAACCGAAGTGACGGCCACCGGAAGCTCCACCATGCATCGATGACCCGGTCCACCCACGCGCTCACGCCGGAAGCGCTTGCGATGATGGACACCATCGCCCGCACCGGCAGCTTCGCCGGCGCAGCGCGGGAGCTGGGCCGGGTCCCCTCCGCGCTCACCTACAACGTGCGCCAGCTCGAGGACGCGCTCGACGTCCTGCTGTTCGACCGCAGCTCCCGTCACGCGCGGCTCACCCCTGCCGGCGAGGAACTGCTCACCGAGGGACGCCGGCTGCTCGCCGAGGTGGAAGCGGTGGCGAATCGTGTCAAGCGCGTGGCCGGCGGCTGGGAAACCGCGCTCACGATCGCGGTCGACGAGGTGATCTCGCAGGTCACGATGCTCGAGCTGTGCGAGGCGTTCTTCGCGCTCCGGCCGGACGGGCGCGACGGACCGGGCACGCGGCTGCGCCTGCGCACCGAAGTGCTGGCCGGCACGTGGGAGGCACTGACCGCCGGCCATGCCGACCTGGCTGTCGGTGTCGTGGCCGACGGCGCTCCGCCGCCCTTGGGGCTGGCGCTGGAGCCCCTCGGCGACATCACTTTCCTGTTCACCGTCGCGCCGCACCATCCCCTGGCTGCGCACGACGGCCCGATCGACGATGCCGAGCTGCTGCGCCACCGCGCCGTCGCGGTGGCCGACACCGCGCAGCGGCTGGCGCCGCGCACGGTCAACCTGATGCCCGGGCAGGACGTCTTCACCGTGCCGAGCACGCTCACGAAGATCGACGTGCAGATTCGCGGCCTCGCGTGCGGCTTCCTGCCCGAGCCGATGGTGCGCGAGCACGTGGCAGCAGGCCGGCTGGTCGTCAAGGAAGTGGACCGGCCGCGGCAGACCGTGGGCTTCCACTACGCCTGGCGCACGGGCTCCGCCCCGCAGCCTCGCAAGGCGCCGCAAGGGCTGGCGCTGCAATGGTGGCTGGCTCAGCTCGCCAACGAGACGACGCGCAAGGCCCTGGTCGATCGCCACGCCGGCTCCGTCGATCGCACCGCCTGATGCCGTCGTACGTCGGCCGCTTCGCCCCGTCGCCCACTGGCCCGCTGCACGCGGGCTCGCTCGTCGCGGCGCTGGCGAGCTGGCTCGACGCGCGCGCGCATGGCGCGCGCTGGCTCGTCCGCATCGAGGATGTCGACACGCCCCGCTGCGTGCCGGGCGCCGATCGTGAAATCCTGCGGCAGCTCGAGTCGCTGGGCCTGGTTGCCGACGATGCGCCGGTGTGGCAATCCAAGCGAGGCGCGAACTATGAGGCAGCGCTCGCGCGTTTGGTCGCCGCGGGCGACGCCTATCCGTGCGGCTGCACGCGTGGCGACATCGAGCGCGCGTTGGCATCGGCGGGGCGGCCGCATCGGCGCCACCAGGAGCTCGTCTACCCCGGCACCTGCCGCACGGGGCTGCACGGCAGGCCCGCCCGCGCCTGGCGCCTGCGCGTGGGCAGCGACGCCGCGCCCGTCACCATCGGCTGGCACGACCGTCGGCTCGGCGCGCAGGCCCAGGACGTCACGTGCGATGTCGGCGATTTCGTGCTGCGACGCGCCGACGGCCTGTGGGCCTACCAGCTCGCGGTGGTCGTCGACGATGCCGACCAGAATGTCACGCACGTCGTGCGTGGCGAAGACCTCGCCGACAACACGGCGCGCCAGATCCATCTGCAGCGCAGGCTCGGCGTGCCGGAGCCGAGCTACTTGCACACGGCGCTGGTGCTCGACGCGCGGGGCGAGAAGCTGTCGAAGCAGCACGGCGCGCCGCCGCTGCGGGTGGGCGATCCGCTCGCGGCGCTGCGCAACGCAGGCCGCGCCCTGGAGTTGCCGCCGCTCGAGGCCGCGACGGCAGCCGAGTGGCGCGCCGCAGCGGTGCTCGCGTGGCGAGCCCGCTGGCCCGGCTGATCAGCGGTCGCGCGTGAAGCGCACGTCGCGCCCGCGCGGCAGCGGTGCACGACGCCCGTCGCCGGCACGCTGCTGCCCGAAGCCGCCGCGCCCGTTCGCAGGGCGGCGCGGAGCCGCCGTGCCGTCGGGGCGGTCGGGCGAGCTGCCGGCTCGGGCCGCTTCGGCTCCAGGCCCGCGATCGTGGCGACCGGAATGCGCTGGGTCGTGAAGCGCTGGATGCGCTGGATCATGATGTGATCCTGGCGCTCGGCCAGCGTCACTGCCAGCCCGGAGCGCCCGGCGCGGCCGGTGCGGCCGATGCGGTGCACGTAGTCCTCGGCCTTCATCGGCAGCCCGAAGTTGATCACGTGGCTGATCGTCGGCACGTCGATGCCGCGCGCCGCCACGTCGGTGGCCACGAGCACGCGCAGGTCTCGGTTGCGCAGGCCCTGCAGCACCCGCGTGCGCCGGCCCTGCGGCATGCCGCCGTGCAGCGCCGCCACGCGGTGGCCCATCTCGTGCAGCCGCGTCGCGAGCCAGTCGGCATCGCGCTGCGTGCTCGTGAACACCAGCGCCTGCTCCAGGTCGCGCTCGGTGAGGATGTGGTCGAGCAGCGCCGCCTTGTGGTCGCCGTTGTCGGCCCAGTGCAGACGCTGCTCGATGTGCTCGTGCGTGTCGGTGTGCGACGTCACGGCGATCGTGCGCGGCTGGCGCAGCAGCTGCTCGGCCAGCTTGCCGACGTGGCCGGCGAAGGTGGCGCTGTACATCACGGTCTGGCGCGCCGCGGGCGTGGCGTTTGCGATGAGGCGGATGTCGTCGATGAAGCCCATGTCGAGCATGCGATCGGCCTCGTCGAGCACCAGCATCTCGACATGGTCGAGCACGAGCTTGCCGCTGCCGAGGTGGTCGATCAGCCGGCCCGGCGTCGCGATCACGACATCGAGCGGGCCGCGCAGCGCCTTGAGCTGCGCACCGTAAGGCACGCCGCCGACCACCGTGGCCACGCGCAGGCCCTGCACGTGGCGACCGTAGGTGACCGTGGCCTTGGCCACCTGCTGAGCGAGCTCGCGCGTGGGGGCGAGCACGAGCACGCGCGGCCCGTAGTTCACGCCCTTGTCGCGCCGCACGGCGGAAGCGCGCGCGTTGAGCACGCGCTGCAGTGCCGGCAGCACGAAGGAGGCCGTCTTGCCGCTGCCCGTGCTGGAGGCCACGCGCAGGTCGGCGCCCTCGAGCGCCGGCGGGATGGCCCGGCCTTGCACTTCGGTGGCGCTCTCGTAGCCGGCATCGCGCACGGCTCGGGTCAGGGCCTCGTGCAGGCCCAGGGTATCGAAACTCATTTCGTGTCTCTCGCTACAACAAAGAAGGTCGCAGCGGAACTCGAAGCACCGCGGGCGACGGCATCGCCGCCGACCGCATGCGAGCATGACGCTCGTTGAGGGAAAGGTCAGAGCCGATGTACGGGGAAGAGCCTGAGCAAACCTGAAGACTCAGGATGCTTCGAGGCAAGCCCGCGATTGTAGCCGACCCTGGGTTTTCCCGCACCTCTACCGCACTAGAATTCCCTTCCGGTCGGCAGTTCACCCAGGCGTTGCCGCGCGAACCCTCGCGAGCTAAACCTGCCACTTTCCTACCCACCCAGGGTCACGTGGAGCGTGCGCTGGCTGGAAGACGGCAACCCCCGGCGCCTCGAGAAGGTCACGCGTACGCCCAACGGAGACCGTCATGACTCGTGTAGCGGTGCCTTTCGTCGCACCCGATCTTTCGCAGTTCGCCCGCGCCCTGGGCCGCTCCTTGAAGGACCGCGCGGAGCCGCCCGGCCACGTGGAGCTGCTCAACCTGCTTGCGCGCGCCGCGGGCCATCGGAACGTGCAAAGCCTGAGGGCGGCGGCGTCGAGCGCGCCGCGCATGCCCACCGCCGCCGAGGACCGCCCCGCTCCGCCCGGGCTGACACCGACCGCGCGGAAGGCGCTCACGCAGTTCGACAGCCGCGGCCGCCTCGTGCGCTGGCCCGCCAGGTACGCGGTCCAACGCCTGGCGATCTGGGTGCTGTGGAGCCGCTTCGACGCCCGCCGCGTCTACAGCGAGCGCGAGGTGAACGACATTCTCAAGGCCTGGCACACGTGGGGCGACCACGCCACGCTGCGCCGCGAGCTCGTGAACCACGGGTTGCTCGTGCGCAAGAGCGACTGCTCCGAGTACCGCAAGGTAGCCGCGCGGGCGGACGACGAAGTGCGCGCGCTGCTGCGCGCCTATCGCGAGCAGCTCACGCGCTGAGCAGGTGCTGCCGGTAGTGCAGCAGCTCGTCGATGGACTCGTGCACGTCGGCGAGCGCGGTGTGCGACTGGGCCTTCTTGAAGCCTTCGAGCGCCGAGGGCTTCCAGCGCCGCGCCAGCTCCTTGAGCGTGCTGACGTCGAGGTTGCGGTAATGGAAGAACGCCTCCAGCACGGGCATGTAGTTGGCGAGGAAGCGGCGGTCCTGGCAGATCGAATTGCCGCACATCGGGCTCTTGCCCGCGGGAACGTGCTGCCGCAGCCAGTCGACCACTTTCAGCTCGGCGGTGGCCTCGTCGATCGCGGAGGCCTTCACGCGGTCGGTCAGCCCGCTGCGGCCATGCGTGCCCTTGTTCCACGAATCCATCCCGTCCAGCACCGCGTCGCTCTGGTGGATGGCGAACACCGGGCCCTCGACGCGCACGGCGAGCTGAGCGTCGGTCACCACGACGGCCAGCTCGATGATGCGGTCGCGCTCGGGTGACAGGCCGGTCATCTCGAGGTCGATCCAGACCAGGTTCTGGTCGCTCAGCGGCAATCGGGGGGCATCGCTCATCGCATTCCTTTCGTGTCGCGGGCATTGTGGCAGCCTACACTTTGCAACCATGGATGGAAGCTGGCTCACCGTCGCCTTCGCTGCCGCGCTCGTCGTGTCGCTGGCGGTCAAGCTCTGGCTGGCGACGCGCCAGATGCGGCACGTCGCGGCGCACCGCGACGCCGTGCCCGATCCCTTCGCGCTCGACCGTGCCGCTCGCCGCCCACCAGCGGGCCGCGGCCTACACCCTGGCCAAGGGTCGCTTCGGGCTCGTCTCCATGGCCTTCGGCACCGCCGTGCTGCTCGGCTGGACGCTCCTCGGCGGCCTGGACGCGCTGAACGGCGTAGTGCGCGACGCCACCGCGCAGTCCATCGGCCCCATGGGCTACCAGCTCGCGCTGCTGGCCGCGTTCGCGCTCGTCTCGGGCGCGCTCGAGCTGCCGTTCGAGATCTACCGCACGTTCCACATCGAGCAGCGCCACGGCTTCAACCGCATCACGCCGCAGGCTGTTCGTCCTCGACCTCGTGAAGGGGCTCCTGCTCGCGGCCGTGCTCGGCCTCCCGCTGGCCGCGCTGGTGCTGTGGATCATGGGCGCCGCGGGCCCCTGGTGGTGGCTTGCGGCCTGGGTCGCCTGGACGGGCTTCCAGCTGCTGATGCTGGTGCTCTACCCGACCGTCATCGCGCCGCTGTTCAACAAGTTCCAGCCGCTGCCCGACCCCGACCTGCACAGCCGCGTGCAGGCGCTGATGCAGCGCTGCGGCTTCTCGGCCAAGGGCCTGTTCGTGATGGACGGCAGCCGCCGCTCGGCCCACGCCAACGCCTATTTCACCGGGCTGGGCGCCGCCAAGCGAGTGGTCTTCTTCGACACGCTGCTGGCCAAGCTGACACCGGTCGAGGTGGAGGCGGTGCTCGCGCACGAGCTCGGGCACTACAAGCACCGCCACGTCACGAAGCGCATGCTGCTCGTGTTCGGCGCCAGCCTGGCCGGGCTGGCGCTGCTCGGCTGGCTCTCGGGCGAAGTCTGGTTCTACACGAGCCTGGGCGTGCAGCCCAACTTGATGGCGCCGAACGATGCGCTCGCGCTGCTGCTCTTCATGCTCGTGCTGCCGCCGTTCATGTTCTTCCTGTCGCCGTTGTCGGCCCGCTTTTCGCGCCGGCACGAGTTCGAGGCCGACGCCTACGCGTGCGCGCAGGCCGATGGCGCAGCCCTGGCCAGCGCGCTGCTCAAGCTGCACGAAGACAACGCCGCCACGCTCACGCCCGACCCGCTGTACGTGCGGTTCTACTATTCGCATCCGCCCGCCGGCGAGCGGCTGGCCGCCCTGAAAGCACAGACGTCATGAGCCTTCCGCTGCAACACCGGCACTGCACTCCGCTCGAGGGCGGCCACGCGATGAGCGACGCCGACATCCGCGTGCAACTCCCCCAGGTGCCCGGCTGGGCCGAGGCGGGCGGCTCGCTCGAGAAGCGCTACGAGTTCGCCGACTACCACCGCACCATGGCCTTCGTGAACGCCGTGGCCTGGATCGCCCACGCCGAGGATCACCACCCCGACCTGGCCGTGAGCTACAACCGCTGCACGGTGCGCTTCAACACGCATTCGGTGGGCGGCATCTCGATCAACGACTTCATCTGCGCAGCCAAGGTCGACGCGCTGCTCGACCGTTCGTGACGCCCTCCGCTCGGGGATGAGCAAATTCGCCGGTCTCGACTTGGGCCTCGTCGTGGCCGGCTTCGGTCGCCACTTCATCGTGGAGACGCCGGACGGCGAGCGCCTGGTCTGCCACCCGCGCGGCAAGAAGAGCGAGGCCGTCGTCGGCGACCGCGTGCGCTGGCAGCCCGCGGGCGACGAAGGCGTGATCGAGCACGTGGAGGCGCGGCGCAACCTGCTGTTCCGGCAGGACGAGTGGCGCACGAAGTCGTTCGCCGCCAACCTCGACCGCCTCCTGGTGCTGGTCTCCGGCGAGCCGATGTTCAGCGAGTCGCAACTGGCGCGCGCGCTCATCGCCGCAGAGCATGCCGGCATCGAGGCCCGCATCGTGCTCAACAAGACCGACCTGCCGCAGGCCGAAGCCGCGCGCGAGCGGCTGGCGCCCTACTCGGCCATGGGCGTGCAGGTGGTGGAGCTGGCGTTGAAGGCATCGCCGCAGGAAGCGATCGCGCGGCTCGCGGCCGCTGCTGGCCGATGCCACCACGCTGGTGCTCGGGCCCGAGCGGCGCCGGCAAGAGCACGATGATCAACCGCATGGTGCCGCGACGCGGATGCGCAGGTGGGGGAGATTTCGCGCGCACTGGACACCGGCCGCCACACGACGACGACCACCACCTGGTACTGGCTCGACGATGCGCGCAGCGCCGCGCTGATCGATTCGCCCGGCTTCCAGGAGTTCGGCCTGCGGCAGATCGAGCCCCCGCAGCTGCCGCTCTGCATGCCCGACTTGCGTGCCCACGCGGGCAACTGCCGCTTCTACAACTGCACGCATCGCCAGGAGCCTGGCTGCGGCGTGCGGGCGGCCGTGGAGCGCGGCGAGATCGCGGCGTCGCGCTACCGCATCTACGGCGAGCTGCTCGACGAGCTCAGCCGCGAGCGCCATTGAGCCGGCGCCGGCTCAGCCGATCAGGTTCGCCACCGAGAGCAGCGCCACCAGCAGCATCCACAGCACGACCGAGCGCCAGACCAGCCCGACGATGCTTTGCAGATGCCCCAGCTGCGGCACCATGCCGGGCGTCGTGCCCTCGGCCCCCACGATCTCAGCCTCGGCGCCGCCCTCGAAGGTCCTGGACCGGTCCGGCGTGACGCCGGGCGCGGCCGTGCCGCCCAGCTGCACGCCCACCGCCCCGGCGGCAGCCGCGAGGATCACGCCCTCGTTCGCGTGCCGCCAGAGGTTCGCGTCGCGCCGCCAGCCGTTCACGGCCTCCTCGAAGTTGCCGACCACCGCGAAGCCGAACGCCGTCAGGCGGGCCGGCACGAGGTCGATCAGCTTGAAGAGCTGCTGCGACAGCTGCATCAGGCGCTCGTTGGCCGGCGCCTCCAGCGCCCGGCTCTTGAACGCCCAGTAGCGGCTGGCGAACTCCGCCATGCGGTACAGCACCGCCCCGGCGGGACCGAGCCCCAGGGCCGACAGCACGACGAACCAGAAGAACACGCCGAAGACGTGCCGGTGCGCCGCCAGCAGCGCGTGCTCGATGACGTGGCGCAGCACTTCCACCCGCGGCAGCTCGGTGACGTCGAGGTGGCGCCACTCCGCGAGCAGGCGGCGCGCTTCGTTCTCGTCGCCGCGCTCCATCGCATCGCGGATGTCGGTGAAGTAGTGGCTGAACTGCCGGAAGCCGAGGGTGAGGTAGAGCACCACGACGTCGAACACGAGCGCCAGCAGCACGCTGAGCTGGGAGATCGCGAGGTGGACGCCGAACGTGAGCAGCGCGGGGGCAAACACGGTGACGAGCCACACGACCCATGCGTGGCGGTCGCGGCCGGCATCGAAGTTGCGGCCGGTCCAGCCCACCCACGAGATCAGGGAGTCGTGCACCCAGTTGTCGCGCGGCAGCGGCTTGAGCTGCTCGATCACGAGGGCGAACAGCACGGCGAAGAAGCTCATCGATGCCGATGATACTGGCCGCCCGACCGGCACCGGCGTGCCGCCCCGGGGCGCTCAGGTGCTCAGGCGCTCAGGAAGCCGATAGAAGTTGCGCAGCATGGCCGCGGTGGCGCCCCAGATGAAGTAGCGGCGGCGTTCGCCCTGCGCGTCGGGCGCTTCCCACGGCATCGACAGGAACTGGCGCGCGCTGCCGAGCGCCTCGAATCGATGGCGGTGGTGGTTGGCGGGCGTCATCAGGAACTGCAGCGGCACCTCGAAGGCCTCGGCGACCTCGAACGCATCGAGCGCCAGCGTCAACGGCGAGCGCACGAGGCGCCACCACCGGCGTGACGTGGAAGGCCGTGATCGTGGTGTAGGCGGGCAGCGAGCCGATCACCTCCACCTGCTCTCGCGCCAGGCCCACCTCCTCCTCGGTCTCGCGCAGCGCGGTCTCGACCGCGTCGGCGTCGTGCTCCTCGGCCCGGCCGCCCGGGAAGCTTACCTGGCCGGCGTGCGAGCGCAGGTGGCCCGTGCGCCGCGTGAGCAGCACGCTGAGCGCGTCGCCGTGCATGACCAGCGGCACCAGCACGGACGCGCGCGCCGGCTCGCGTTCGAACACGCGGCCGTCGCCCGGGATCTCGGGCTGCCACACCGGCGGCGTCGGCGAACCTGCGGCGCAGCGCGTCGGGCAGCAGGCGTGCCGGCGTCGACCGGCGGCAGGTGAGCGTCGTCGCCGACCACCGGCACGGCCTCGGGGTCGAGGATGGGCACGCTCGTCGTCATGCGGCAAGCATAGGATTCAATGCAAGAAGCCGCCCGCAGGCGGCTTCGTGTCGTGACATGATCGCGTCGTCAGGCGAGCTTCTCCTTGATCCGCGCCGACTTGCCGCTGCGCTGGCGCAGGAAGTACAGCTTGGCGCGGCGGACGTCGCCGCGGCGCTTCACGTCGATCGACGCGATCAGCGGGCTGTAGAGCTGGAACGTGCGCTCCACGCCTTCGCCGCTGGAGATCTTGCGGACGATGAAGCTGCTGTTCAGGCCGCGGTTGCGCTTGGCGATCACGACGCCTTCGTACGCCTGCACGCGCTTGCGCGTGCCTTCGACGACGTTGACGTTCACGATCACGGTGTCGCCGGGGGCGAAAGGCGGAACGGTCTTGTTCAGCCGAGCGATTTCTTCCTGCTCGAGGGTGCGGATCAGGTCCACGTTGGTTCTCCTGTGATCATGCCGGCGCGTGGATAGTGGCGAGGGCGCTTGATGGCCCGGGCCGCCCGGCAGAGGATCGGGTGAAAAGCCGATGATTATAGCTGCAGGCCGGCCAGGTACCGCCTCATCCTGCGGGCTGAGCCGCCCGGCCGCCCGGGCGGCGGCGATCAGGTCGGGCCGCCGCCGGGCCGTGAGCTCCAGCGAACGCTCGCGGCGCCAGCGCGCGATCCGCTCGTGGTGGCCCGACAGCAACACCGTCCGGCACCGGGCCGCGGGCCGTCCGGGCCGTCGAGCAGCTCGGGCCGGCTGTAGTGCGGGCAGTCGAGCAGCCCGTCGGCGGAGAAGCTGTCCTGCTCGTGCGATCCGGTGTCGTTCAGCACGCCGGGCTGCAGCCGCGCCACCGCGTCCAGCAGGGCCAGCGCCGCCAGTTCGCCGCCGGACAGCACGAAGTCGCCGAGGCTGAGCTCCAGGTCGACGTGGCGGTCGAGGAAGCGCTGGTCGATGCCCTCGTAGCGGCCGCACAGCAGGACCGCGCCGGCGCCGGCCGCGAACTCCCGCACGGTCGCCTGGTCCAGACGGCGGCCGGTGGGCGTGAAGTGCACCAGCGGCGTCGACGGCGCCTGCGCGCGCACGGCGGCCAGTGCGCGCTCCAGCGGCTCGACCATCATCACCATGCCGGGGCCGCCGCCGTAGGGCCGATCGTCCACGCGCCGGTAGGCGTCGTCGGCGAAGTCGCGCAGCGGCCACAGGTGCACGTCGAGCTGCTTCGTCTCGAAGGCGCGCCGCGTGACGCCGAGCGTGAGATGCGGCGTGAACAGGTCCGGGAACAGCGTGATGACGTCGAATCGCATCGGCGCGGCTGCTCGAAAGCTCAGTAGTCCAGGCCCCAGTCGACCGTGATCGTGCGCTCGGCCAGGCTCACGTCGTCGACGTACGCGCCGACGAAGGGAATCAGCCGTTCGTCGCCGTCGCCGTCGGGCTGGACGCGCAGCACGCTGTGCGCCCCGGTATCGATCAGGTCCTTCACGGTGCCGAGCGATTCGCCCTGCCGGTTCACCACCGCAAGCCCGATGAGATCGACCCAGTAGAACTCGTCGGCGTCGGCGGTGGGAAAGCTGGCCCGGGACACGAAGATGCCGGCGCCGCGCAGCGCCTCGGCGGCGTTGCGGTCGTCCAGTTCCTGGGCCGTGGCGACGACGATGTCGCCGCGCTCGCGCGCGCTCGTGACCTTGAGCAGCCGGCGCTGGCCCTCGGCGGTTCGCAGGAACCAGCGGCGCGACGAGAACAGCGCCTGCGGGTCGCGCGCGAACGGCTGCACCTTGATGCCACCCTGGATGCCCCAGGCATCGAGCACACGACCGACCTCGACGGCATCGTCGGGCCACCCCGGATCGTCGATGCCGGGGGCCAGCGCCCCCGTTTCATTTCGGCGTCATCGGGCCTCAGGCCGGCGCCGCCTTCGACTGCTCGACGAGGCGCTTCACGGTGGGCGACATGCGCGCGCCGACGCCCGTCCAGTAGGTGAGGCGGTCCATCGCGACGCGCAGCGGCTGCTCGGCCCCCGCGGCCACCGGGTTGTAGAAGCCCACGCGCTCGATGAAGCGGCCGTCGCGGCGCTCCTGGGAGTCGGCGACGACGATGTTGTAGAAGGGGCGCTTCTTGGCGCCGCCGCGGGCCAGTCGGATCACGACCATGACGTTTCCTTTGATCTGTAGTGAAAGCGATCGCCGCACCAGGAGACACGCAGGCCAGGCCGATCCAATGGGTTCAAGCTTTTCAGTCTGCTTCAGTCCGCTGTTGGCACGCCATGCGGTGACTGATGCACCGGCCAGGCCGGCCGCCGAAACCGCGCATTATAGACTTCGCGCGATGAACGCCTTGCTGATCCGGCCGAGCGCCGCGTCCGACATGCCGGCCGTGACCGCCATCTACGCCGAGGCCGTGCTGCACGGGAGCGCCACGTTCGAGCTCGAACCGCCCGACGAAGCCGAGATGGCTCGCCGGCGAGACGACGTGCTGTCGAAGGGCCTGCCCTGGCTCGTGGCCGAGCACGACGGCCGGATCCTGGGCTACGCCTACGCCGCGCCGTTCCGCCCTCGCCCAGCCTACCGCTTCTGCCTCGAGGACTCGATCTACCTGGATCCCGCGTGCCACGGCCAGGGGGTCGGCCGGCTGCTGCTGGCCGAGCTCGCTGGCGCAGTGCGAGGCGCGCGGCGCGCGCCAGATGCTGGCCGTCATCGGCGACTCGGCCAACGCGGCGTCGGTCGGCGTGCACCGCGCGTGCGGCTTCGACGACGCCGGCATCCTCCACGCCGCCGGCTGGAAGTTCGGCCGCTGGGTCGACGTGGTGCTGATGCAGCGGTCGCTCGGCGAAGGCCGGCTCCGCGACCGCGACGCCGCGCGCGGATGAGCGCCCGCTACAGGTCGAAGACGCTCGCCACCTGGATCGCGCTGGCCGGCGGCAGCTTCGGCCTGCATCGGTTCTACCTGCACGGCTGGCGCGACGTGGCGGCCTGGCTGCATCCCTGGCCCGCGCTGGCCGGCCTGGCGGGCATCCGGCGGGTGATCGCCTTCGGCCAGGACGACCCCGCGAGCTGGCTGCTGCTGCCGCTGCTGGGCCTGATGGTGGCCCAGGGCATGCTGTGCGCGATCCTCTACGGCCTGACGCCGGACGAGACCTGGGACGCGCGCCACAACCCCGGCCTGCCGGCGCGCGACACGCGGTGGGGCCCCGTGCTGGGCGTGGTTGCGGCCCTCATGCTCGGCGCGGGCGTGCTGATGGCGACGATCGCCTTCGGCAGCCAGCGCTTCTTCGAGTGGCAGGTCGAGGAAGCGCGGAAGATCAGCCAGTAACCCGAAGCAGCGTCAGAACAGCGCGCGGCCGAGCCAGTAGGCGAGCGCAGCGATCAGCCCCGAAGCGGGAATCGTGAAGATCCAGGCCCACACGATGTTGCCCGCCACGCCCCAGCGCACCGCCGACGCGCGCCTCGTGGAGCCGACGCCCACGATGGCGCCGGTGATCGTGTGCGTGGTGGACACCGGGATGCCGAGCCCGGTGGCGATGAACAGCGTGATGGCGCCGCCGGTCTCGGCGCAGAACCCGTGCACGGGCTTGAGCTTCGTGAGGCGCTGCCCCATGGTGCGCACGATGCGCCAGCCGCCGAACAGCGTGCCGAGCGCGATGGCCACGTAGCAGCTCCAGATCGTCCACAGCGGCGGGCTCGCGTCGGTTCCGGCGGCGTAGCCCGGCGGCGATGAGCAGCATCCAGATGATGCCGATGGTCTTCTGGGCGTCGTTGCCGCCGTGGCCGAGCGAATACAGGCCGGCCGACACGAGCTGCAGGCGCCGGAACCAGTTGTCGACGTAGCAGCGGCGATCGCCGCCGCACGATCCACGACACCGCGACCATCAGCAGCGACCCGAGCAGGAAGCCGAGGACGGGCGAGAGGATGATGAACGCCACCGTCTTCAGGATGCCCGGCCAGATCAGCGGCCCGGCGCCCGCCTTGGCGAGCACGGCGCCGACGATGCCGCCGATGAGCGCATGCGACGAGCTCGACGGAATGCCGTACCACCACGTGATGCCGTTCCACGCGATGGCCCCCACGAGGGCGCCGAAAACGACGTAGTGCCCCACCACGCCGGGCTCGACGATGCCCTTGCCCACGGTGGCCGCCACCTTGAGCTGAAACACGAACAAGGCGACGAAATTGAAGAACGCCGCGAACGCGACGGCCTGGTGCGGCTTCAGCACGCCGGTGGAGACCACGGTGGCGATCGAGTTGGCCGCGTCGTGGAAGCCGTTCATGAAGTCGAATGCGATCGCCATCGCGACCAGCATCGCGACCATCCAGAAACCGATCGGCACGGGCTCCATCAGGAGTGCTCGAGCACGACGCCCTCGATGAGGTTGGCGACGTCCTCGCAGCGGTCGGTGATGGCCTCGAGGTGCTCGTAGATCGCCTTGAGCTTGATGACTTCGCGCACGTCCGGCTCTTCGCGGAACAGCTTCGACATGGCTTCGCGCATCGCGCGGTCGGCATCGGACTCGAGCTTGTCGATCTCGTCGCAGGTCTTCATCGCGGCCTCGACGACGTCGCCGTGGCGGATGCGCGGCAGCAGCGACACGGCGTGGCTCACGCGCTCGCAGCACTTCACGGCCAGGTCGGCCAGGCGCACCACCTCCTCGGTGATGCGGCGCACGTCGTACAGCGACATCGTCTCGGAGGCGTCCTGCAGCAGGTCGGCGATGTCGTCCATCGCGTTGATCAGCGAATGGATCTGGTCGCGGTCGATCGGCGTGATGAACGTCTTGTGCAGCAGCCGGCTCACCTCCGCGGTGACCTTGTCTGCCTGGCGCTCCGCGGTGTCTACCGCAGCCGCGTACTTCTGCCGCAGTTCGGGATCGGCGTAGTGCTGGATCATGAGGCTGAAGGCCTGCGCGGCCTCGACGATGCGGCCGCCGTGCTCGTTGAACAACTCGAAGAAGTTGCCTTCGCTAGGCAGCAGCTTGCCGAACAGCATCGTCTCTCCTTCGTTTGGCGGCCGATTCTAGGCTCCGGGTTCCAGGCGCTCGCGCGGACCACGGAAGGCGCTCAGCCGCTGCACGAGCAGTTCGAGCTCGGCCGGCCGCTCGGCCGGGTGCAGCCGCTCGCTGTCGAGCGCGAGCACCGGCAGCGAGGGATCCTGCTCGAAGAGCTCGCCGTAGGCATCGGCGATGCGTGCGAGGTACTCCTCGCCGATGTCCTGCTCCATGCGGATGCCGCGTCGGTGCACGCGTTCGAGCAGCGCGGCGGGGCTCGCCTGCAGCCAGATGACGAGGTCGGGGCGGGCCACCTGCGGCGCCACGGAGTCGTGAATCTGGGCGTACAGGCGGTACTCGTCGTCCGAGAGCGTCAGGCGCGCGAACAGCGCGTCCTTGTCGAACATGAAGTCGCTCACGATCAGCGGCCCGCCGAACATGCCAGGCTGCGCCACTTCGCGCATCTGCTCCACGCGCTGGAACAGGAAGAAGAGCTGCGTCTGCAGCGCATAGCGGCTGCCGTCGGCGTAGAAGCGCTCGAGGAACGGGTTGTCCTGCGGCCGCTCCAGCAGCAGCCGGGCGTCCAGGCGCTGCGCGAGCGCGCGCGCGAGCGTGCTCTTGCCGGCGCCCACCGGGCCTTCGATGGCGATGTGGCGCATCCTCGTGACCATGCTCAGGGCAGGCGCTCGACGCGCTGGTTCGAGAGCAGCGGCCAACGCGGCTGCGTAGCGCCCGCCGAGCTCGGGCGCCACCTCCAGCAACGGCGCGAGCACGAAAGCCCGTTCGGCGATGCGCGGGTGCGGGCACCGTGAGCCGGTCGCCCGACAGGCGTTCGTCGCCGTACAGCAGCAGGTCGAGGTCGAGCGTGCGGGGGGCGTTCCGGTAGCGCACGCGTGCGACCGTGCCGCAGCTCGATGGCCTGCAGCGCCTCCAGCAATTGCTGCGGCGCGAGAGTTGTGTCCAGCGCGGCCACGCCATTGAGAAAGTCGGGGCCGGCGGCATCCACCGGAGCCGTGCGCCACCACGAGGACACGGCGACGAGCGTGGTGCCGGGCAGCGCGCCCAGCGCGTCGCGCGCCGCTGCGAGCGTGGCGCGTGCGTCGCCAAGGTTCGCGCCCAACGCGACGTAGGCGCGCGACGGCGCGGTCACGGCACCGGCGGGCCGTCGTCGGTGGCGACCGCGCCTTCGGCGGCGGCGCCCGCCGGCTTGCGTCGGCGGCGCCGGCGCTTCTTCGCCGGGGCGGCGTCGCCCGACTCGTCGCCTGCGGGGCGCCGCAGCTTCGACACGTCGCGTGCGGCCGCCAGCAGGGCCTCGCGCTCCTCGGTGTCGCCGAGGGCGAAGTCCTCCCACCAGTCGGCCAGTTCGGCGTCGATCTCTCCAGCCTCGGCGCGCAGGCGCAGGAAGTCGAAGCCGGCCCGGAAGCGAGGCTGCTCGACGAGCGTGAACGGCGTCGCTCCGCTGCGGCGCTCGAAGCGGGGCTGCATCATCCAGATCTCGCGCATGTCCGCCGCCAGCTTGCCGCGCCCGGAAATGTCGCCGATGCGCGCCTCGAACACCGCGTCGACGGCCTGCTGCAGCGCAGGGAACGCCGGCAGGCCGGAGCGTCGCAGGGCGCTCCAGCGGTCGAGCACGTCATGCCACAGCATGCAGGCGAGCAGGAAGCTCGGCGCAACGGAGCGGCCCTCCTCCACGCGGCGGTCGGTGTCCGCCAGCGCGAGGTGCACGAACTTCTCGCGCCCGGCGTGCGGCGCCGTTTCGTCCAGCACGGCATCGAGGATGGGGAACACCCCGCGGTGCAGCCCGAAGCGCCGCAGCTGCTCGATGCTCGCCAGCGAGTGGCCGGTCTGCAGCAGCTTGATCAGCTCGTCGAACATGCGCGATGGCGGCACGTTGTCGAGCAGCGGCGCCATGCGGCGAATGGGCTCGGCGGTCTTGGGATCGAGGTCGAAGCCGAGCTTGGCCGCGAAGCGCACCACGCGCACGATCCGCACCGGATCCTCGCGGTAGCGCGTCTCGGGGTCGCCGATCATGCGCAGCAAGCGCTTCTTGGCGTCCTTCAGGCCGCCGTGGTAGTCGACCACGATGCGCGTGGTCGGGTCGTAGTACAGCGCGTTGACGGTGAAGTCGCGCCGGGCGGCATCCTCGACCTGCGGACCCCAGACGTTGTCGCGCAGCAGCCGGCCGCTGGCATCCACCACGTGGTGCTTGCCCGCGAGCTCCTCGCGCGAGGTCTTCTCGTTGCCCCCGACCTGCTCGGCGGCCGACGACTCCAGGTAGGCGCGGAAGGTCGACACCTCGACGACCTCGTGGTCGCGGCCGCGGCCGAACACGACGTGCACGATGCGGAAGCGCCGGCCGATGATGAATGCGCGCCGGAACAGCGCCTTCACCTGCTCCGGCGTGGCGTTGGTGGCGACGTCGAAGTCCTTCGGCCGGCGGCCGACGAGCAGGTCGCGCACCGCGCCGCCGACGATGTAGGCCTCGTGGCCGGCCTCCTGCAGCGTGCGCACGACCTTCACCGCGCGCTCGTCGAGCAGTTCCGTGGTCGATGCCGTGCTCTTCCGCGGGAACCTCGGTGCGCTTGCCGAGGGGGATCGTCGGCACCTTGCCGCGCGCGCCGTCGGACTTGCCGAGCAGCTTGTCGATGAGCTTCTTGATCATTCGAAGAGTCGCAGGATGCGCCAGCCTCGCTCGCGCGCGATGGCCTCGAGCTCGGCGCTGGGGTTGGTGGCCACCGGGTCGCTGCAGCGCTCGAGCAGCGGCAGGTCGTTGGTGGAGTCGCTGTAGAAGCTGACGCGCTCGAAATCCTCCCACGTCTGCCCGAGTTGCGCCAGCCAGTCGTGAACGCGCCGCACCTTGCCCTCGCGGAAGGACGGCACGCCGCGCACCGCGCCCGTGACGTGGCCGGCCGCATCGCGCTCGAGCTCGACGGCGATCAGGTGCGTGCACGCCGAACGCCTGGGCGATCGGGAGCGTGACGAACTCGTTGGTGGCGGTCACGATCGCGACCAGGTCGCCTGCGGCCGCGTGCGCGCGCACCAGCCCGAGCGCGGTGTCGTGCAGCACGGGCCTCATGGCCTCGCGCATGAAGCGCTCGCGCATCGCCAGCGCCTCTTCGAGCGGGCGGTTCCGCCAGGCGGCCGTGGCGAACTCGACGTACGCGGCGAGATCCAGCGTGCCGGCCGTGTACGCGGCGTAGAAGGCGTCGTTGCTCGCACGAAAACGCTCGCCGTCGACCCAGCCGACGCGCACCATGAACTCGCCGAAGGCGTGGTCGGAGTCGGTGGGCAGGAGCGTGCCGTCGAGGTCGAACAGCGTGAGGTTCATGGTTCTTCGGAGAGCATGCGCCGGATCAGCGGCACGGTGACGGCGCGCTGGTAGGACAAGGCGTAGCCGTCCAGCCGGTCGAGCAGCGCCATCAGGTTCGTGAGGTCGCGGGCGAAGTGCGTCAGCAGGTGGTCCATCACGTCGTCGGACAGGAAGATGCCGCGGCGGTCCGCCTCGCGGCGCAAGGTGGCGCGCACCCGGCCTTCGTCCAGCGGCTGCAGCGCGAACACATGGCCCCACCCGAGCCGCGTGCGCAGGTCGTCGCGCACCGGCAAGTCGACCGGCGGCACGGCGCCGGCCGCGGCCAGCGGCACGGCGTGCGAGGCTGCGTCGACGAAGAGCGCGAAGGCGGCCTGCTGCCGAGCCGCGTCGAAGGCATGGCAGTCGTCGAGCACCACGAGCGCCCAGGCCGGCTCGAATGCCCAGGGCAGCGGGTGGGCGGCGCCGAACCAGCCGACCTGCTCGCCGCGACTCTGCCGCTCGTGCACGAGCGCGCGCAGCAGATGCGTCTTGCCGCTGCCCGCGGGGCCCCACAGGTACACGGGCGCCGGTGCCGATGCGTCCAGCGTGCGCAGGTGGGCTACCGCGGCGGCGTTGGAGCCCGGCACGAAGCTGTCGAAGGTCGGCGGCGCGTCCGGGCCGATGGCGAGCGGGATCTGCTTCATCCGAGGTACAGGCGGCTGCCGAGGTAGGCGTCCATCGCCCGCCGCAGTGCCACCATCGCCACTGCGCTGGCCGGCAGCGCGATGAGCACGCCGACGAACCCGAACAGATGCCCGAAGGCCAGCAGCGCGAAGATCACCGTCAGCGGATTGAGGCCGATGCGCTCGCCGACCAGGTACGGCGTGAGGTAGAAGCTCTCCAGCAGCTGCCCCAGCCCGTAGACCACGGCAACCGCGATGAGGCCGTACCAGCTCCCGAACTGCAGCACGGCAGCCACGAGCGCCAGCATCAGGCCGAGGCCGAACCCGAGATAGGGAATGAACACGAGCAGCCCGGTGAGCACGCCCACCGGCAGCGCGAGCTGGAAGCCGAACAGCGCGAGCCCCACGCTGTAGAAGACGGCCAGGCTCAGCATCACGAGCAGCTGCCCGCGCAGGTACTGGCCGAGCAGGGCATCGCACTCGCTCACGAATCCGTGGACGCGCCCAGCCATGCGCGGCGGCACCAGCCGGTACATGCGCTGCAGCAGCCGCGGCCAATCGAGCAGCAGGTAGAACACCACCAGCGGCATGACGATGGCGTTGCCGATCAGCGCGAGCACGACGCTGCCGCCGATGCGCGCCGACGTGAACGCCGCGGACAGCCACTCGTCCAGGTTGCGGTCGAGCGCACGGGACAGGAATTCCTTCGCGCTGGCCAGGTCGAGCGTGAGCTGGATGCCCAGCTGCGACAGCCACGGGCCGATGCCCTGGTTGATGCGCTCGGCCAGCAGCGGCAACTGCTCGCGCATCAGGGGCAGCTGGCGCGAGACGATCGGCACCACGAGCAGCAGCACCGCCAGCACGAGGATGATCGCGGCCACCTCCACCGCGACGACGGCCAGCACGCGCGGAACCCGGTGGCGAACCAGCGCCTCTACCGCCGGGCTCAGCACGTACGCCAGCACTGCGCCCACGATGAACGGCGTGAGCACCGGACCGAGCACCCACAGCAGCAGCAGAGCGGCGAGCGCCAGCGCTGTCCAGGTGAGCGTGCGGCGTTGGGTGGAAGTGGGTGTCATCGTCGAACGAAACAGCGCCCGGCGGCGTGCAGCGCCGGGCCGGCGATGCGGCCGCCATTCTATGTGGCGGGGGGCGGAGACCAGCTTCGCTCAGTGCAGCCGCGGCCGGCCGGCGCGGCGCAGTCCGGCGAGGCGCTGCGTGATGGCGCCGCGTCGTCCGCGCTCGGGCGATGCACCAGGTAGGCGTCCAGGTCGTCGGCAGCGGCGTCGTGCTGGCCGAGTTCGGCATGCGCCAGGCCGCGGTCGCGCCGCTCTTCCCAGGCGTCCGGCAGCAGCACGACGAGGCGGTGCTGCACGGCGAGCAGGCGTGTCCAGTCCCGTGACGTGCGGTGGATCTCCTTCAGGTTGCGCAGCAGCCTGGCGAGCACGTCGCGCGGCGGCGCGGCCTGCAGGAACAGGCCGAGGGGCACTTCGAAATCGCCCTCCAGGCCCTGCTGGCGACGATACGGCTGCAGCCGCTCGTCGAGCTCGTCGCGCGACAAGCGAGTGGCCGGTGAAGGGATCGATCACCACCTCGCCGTGCTGCGACCCGGTGTGCACCCGCAGCTTCACGAGGAAATGGCCCGGAAACGATACGCCGCGCGCCTGCAGGCCGACCTGGGAGGCGAGCTCGATGTACAGCAGCGCGAGCGTGATCGGGATGCCGCGGCGCGTGGACAGCACCTTGTGCAGGTAGCTGTTGCGCGGGTCGTAGTAGTTGTTGACGTTGCCCGCGAAGCCGAGTTCCTGGAAGAAGTATCGGTTCAGGAACCGCAGGCGCTGCAGGGCCACGGCGTCAGCCGGGATGCGGCGCTTGAGCTTGTCGGCCAGGGCGTCGATCTCGGCCAGGACGGACTGCGGGATCGAGCCTGGGGTATTCGTCCTGCGCGATCGCGACTGCCGCCTCGAGCAGCGAGAAGCTGCTGTCTTCGGCCACGAGCGATGCGAAGTACTGCAGCGCCGTGGGCGCCTCGAATCGCAGGGACGTCATGTGTGCAGTGTAGGGGCTCGGCCGTCCGCCGGCAGGTGGCGACGCCCCCGGAATCACCCGTGGGTATCCGGGCGCGGCGCGGCGCGAAAACTGCCGCAGGTGCAGCCCGGACAGCCGGAGCGCACCGAAGTAGATCGCCGCCGCGCCACCGAGCACGGCGGCCAGCAGGCCGGCGCGCAGCCAGGGACGCGGCTGCAAGCCCGATCCAGTCGACCGCCCCGGCGGCCCACGCCAGCAGGAGCGCCAGCAGCGCCGTGGCGCCCACCACTCTGGCAAGAAACGGCCACCATCCGGCGGCCGGCCGGTAGGCGCCGCTGCGGCGCAGGCCGACGAGCAGCCACCCCGCATTGACGAGCGCCCCCACCCCGATGGCCAGCGCCAGCCCGGCATGCCCGAACAGCGGCACGAAGGCGAGGTTCATGAGCTGTGTCGCGGCCAGCACGGCGAGCGCGATGCGCACCGGGGTGCGGATGTCCTGCCGCGCGTAGAAGCCCGGCGCCAGCACCTTGACGCCGATGATGCCCACCAGCCCGACGCCATAGCCGCGCAGCGCCGAAACCGTCATGTGCACGTCCTGCGCGGTGAACTGACCGTGGTGGAACAGCACGGCGATGAGCGGCTGCGGGAACACGAGCAGCGCGGCCGCGCAAGGCAGCGCAAGCAGCAGCGACAGGCGCAGCCCCCAGTCGAGCAGCCCGGAGTACACGGCGGCGTCCGCCCGCGCGTTGGCTCCGGCGAGCTGCGGCAGCAGGATCACCCCCAGCGCAACGCCGAGCAGCGCCGTCGGGAACTCCATCAGGCGGTCCGCATAGAACAGCCACGACACGGCCCCGACCGCCACGTGCGTGGCGATCTGGGTGTTGATGAGCAGCGACAGCTGTGCCACCGAGACGCCGAGAAGCGCCGGCGCCATCAGCCGGAGCACGCGCGAGACGCCCGGGTGGCGCCAGGCCGACCGGATGGCGCCGGCGCGAGCCCGATGCGCGGGAAGGCGCCGATGCGGCGCAGCGCCGGCAGCTGCACCGCCAGCTGGAGTACGCCGCCGGCCATGACGCCCGATGGCGAGCGCGTAGATCGGCTCGATGCCCCGCGCGGCGAAGGCGGGCGCGAGCAGCGCGCCGGCGGCGATCATGGACAGGTTCAGCAGTACCGGCGTCGCCGCCGGGACGATGAAGCGGCGCCAGGTGTTGAGCACCCCGGCGGCGAGCGCCACCAGCGACATGCAGCCGATGTACGGGAACATCCAGCGCGTCATCACGACGGCGGCATCGAACTCCGCCAGTCCGCTGCCGAGCAGCCATACGAGCACCGGCGCCCCGACGACGCCGCGCGCCGCACACGAGCAGCAGCGCCCAGAACAGCACCGTGGCCACTGCGCTGACCAGATCGCGCGTGGCGCCTTCGCCCTCGGCGGCCTTGGTGGCCGCGAGGATCGGCACGAAGGCCTGCGAGAAGGCTCCCTCGCCGAACAGGCGGCGCAGCAGGTTGGGGATGCGGAACGCGACGTTGAAGGCGTCGGTGAGCGCGCTGACGCCGAAGCTGGCGGCGATGACCTGGTCGCGCACGAGACCGGTGACGCGCGACAGCAGCGTGAACAGCGAAACGGTCGAGGCGGCCTTGAGCAGGTTCATGGGGCGGGCGGCCGCGCATTATGCGTCGGTGGTATACTTTTGGGCTTTCCACCTGAGCATCCATTGGGTGGGACGAATCCAAGATGGGACGAATCTAGATGGCCACCTCCTCCAAGGCGAAGAAGAAAACCGTCCGGCTCGCGTCGGGCCGCAAGCGCGCGCGCCAGGACGTGAAGCTGAATGCCGCCAATACCGCGCTGCGTTCGAAGTTCCGCACCGTCGTGAAGAACGTGCAGAAGGCCGTCGCCACGGGCGACAAGGCCAAGGCGACCGACCTGTACAAGACGGCGCAGAGCGTGATCGACTCGGTGGCCGACAAGGGCATCTTCCACAAGAACAAGGCCGCTCGCCACAAGAGCCGCCTGGCCGCCAAGGTCAAGGCGCTCGCCACGCCGGCTTGAGTCCCGTTCAGGTGATGCCATGGGCCCGCTTCCGCGGGCCCATCTGTTTTGCGGCCCGCGAAGCGGGCCCGGCTATTTCGGGGCGGCCTCCACCACGCGCAGGTCGTTGTCGCGCGCGAAGTGCAGCACGAAATCCCAGGCCATCAGCTCGATGTCCTTGATCGCCTCGTTCACGATCACGCATTTCACCCCGTCGATCACCTGCGGCTTGCAGTACGGCGAGTAGCCGATGTGCGCATTGCGGCCGCCGGCGCCGCCGGGCCGGAACGGCGACATCACGCCGGCGAGCCGCTCGGCCCAGTCGCTCGGCCGGAAAGTGCGGCCGTCTTTCGTGATCCCCTGGATGATGAGTTCGCGCACAGCCCGGCATTGTGCCCGCGACCTTTAGAATGAATGCCGGCCGGTCCCCTGCAAGCCGGCCATTTTCGTGATCCCAGGAGCCTTCCGCGATGAACGTGCCTGCGCCCTCCTCCGAGCCGCACGTGATGAAGACCTACGGCCGCCTGCCGTTCGCGTTGTCGCATGGCCGAGGCTGCCGAGTGTGGGACACCGAGGGTCGCGAGTACCTCGACGCGCTGGCCGGCATCGCCGTGAACACGCTCGGCCACGCCCACCCGAGGCTGGTGCCGGCGCTGCAGGACCAGGTGTCGAAGCTCATCCATGCGTCCAACTACTACCAGGCGCCGCTCCAGGAGCGGCTGGCCGCGCGGCTGTGCGAAGTGTCGGGGCTCAGCGGCGTCTTCTTCTGCAACAGCGGCCTCGAGGCCAACGAAGGCGCGCTCAAGATCGCGCGCAAGTTCGGCCACGACAAGGGCATCGAGCGGCCGGAGATCATCGTCTACGAGAAGGCTTTCCACGGCCGCTCGATCGCCACGCTCAGCGCCACCGGCAACACGAAGGTGCAGGCCGGTTTCGGCCCGCTGGTGGATGGCTTCGTCCGCGTGCCGCTGAACGACATCGACGCCATCGAGCAGGCCGCCCGGGAGCGGCCGAACATCGTGGCGGTGTTCCTGGAGGTGATCCAGGGCGAGGGCGGCATCAACCCCGCCCGCGCCGACTACCTTCAACGCCTGCGCAGGGTCTGCGACGAGCGCGACTGGCTGCTGATGCTCGACGAAGTGCAGTGCGGCATCGGCCGCACGGGCAAGTGGTTCGCGCATCAGTGGGCCGGCATCCGGCCGGATGTGATGCCGCTGGCCAAGGGCCTCGGCTCGGGCGTGCCGGTGGGCGCCATCGTCGCCGGCCCGCGCGCGGCCGGCGTGCTGGGCGCGGGCAACCACGGCACGACGTTCGGCGGCAACCCGCTCGCGATGCGTGCCGGCATCGAGACGCTGGCCATCATGGAGGCCGACGGGCTGCTGGAGAATGCCGCCCGGGTCGGCGCATCGCTGCGCACCGGCCTCGAGCGCGAGCTCGCCGGCGTGCCGGGCTTCGTGGAGATCCGCGGCCAGGGGCTGATGCTCGGCATCCAGCTCGACCGCCCTTGCGGCGAGCTGCTCTCGCGCGCGGCAAAAGCCGGCCTGCTGATCAGCGTCACGGCAGACAGCGTCGTGCGCCTGCTGCCGCCGCTGATCCTCACGGCCGACGAAGCGGCGCAGATCGTCGCGATCCTGGCGCCGCTGATCAAGGCCTACCTCGCCGAACCGAAGCCATGAAGCCCGGGACGCGGCTGCTCAGGCACTACCTGCAGTTCAGGGACCTGCGCGCCGAGGAATACACGTACCTCTTCGAGCGCGCGCGCATCATCAAGACGCGCTTCAAGAACTACGAGAAGTACCAGCCGCTCACCGATCGCACGCTGGCGATGATCTTCGAGAAGGCCAGCACGCGCACGCGGGTGAGCTTCGAGGCCGGCATGTACCAGATGGGCGGCTCGGTCGTGCACCTGACGACCGGCGACAGCCAGCTCGGGCGCGCGGAGCCGATTGAAGACAGCGCGCGCGTCATCAGCCGGATGGTCGACCTGGTGATGATCCGCACCTTCGAGCAGGCCAAGATCGAGGCGTTCGCCGCGCACTCGCGCGTGCCGGTGATCAACGGCCTGACCAACGAGTTCCATCCCTGCCAGATCCTCGCCGACGTCTTCACGTACATCGAGCACCGCGGCTCCATCGCAGGCCGCACGGTGGCCTGGGTGGGCGACGGCAACAACATGGCCAACACATGGCTGCAGGCGGCCGACATCCTCGGCTTCAAGCTGCACGTGAGCACGCCTGGCGGCTACGAGGTCGACCCCCAGGTGGCCGGCGTGCGCGACGCGACCTGCGTGCAGGTCTTCGGCGACCCGATGGACGCCTGCCGTGGCGCCCATCTCGTGACCACCGACGTCTGGACGAGCATGGGCTTCGAGGCCGAGAACGAGACACGGCGGCGCGCGTTCGCCGACTGGCGCGTCGACGCCGACATGATGGCCGCAGCGCAGCCGGACGCGCTGTTCATGCACTGCCTTCCCGCGCATCGCGGCGAGGAAGTAACCGCGGACGTGATCGACGGGCCGCAGTCGGTGGTCTGGGACGAGGCCGAGAACCGGATGCACGTGCAGAAGGCGCTCATGGAGTACCTGCTGCTCGGCCGGATCGGCTAGAACGTCTGCGCCCGGCAGACTCCGGCCTGCGGCCGGTGCCATCCGCGGCGCCACAGCCAGCATCGCTCGGTGTAGGGGTGCCGGCTGCAAGCCGGCTTCGTGATCCTTGCTGGAGCCCCCGCTTGGCGGGGGGCTAGGGGAAGTCGTGCAGCTAGCGCGAGCGGGCTTCTCGAGAACGTCGCGCAGCTCGTCGATGTCCACGGGCTTGGTCAGGTGGGCGTCGAAGCCCGCCGATAGCGTGCTGGCCGGTCGGCGTGCTGGCCGTATCCGGTCATCGCGGCGATGTGCATCGGGCGATCCGCGCCCTGCTTGCGCAGCCGGTCGAGCACCACGAAGCCGTTCGTTCCCGGCATGTTGAGGTCGAGCAGCACGACCTCGGGCGCAATGCGCTGCGCTGCTTCGAGCGCCTGTTCGCCGTCGTAGGCGGCAACGGCCCTGTGCCCGAGCAGCTCGAGCAGGCTCACCATCGAATCGGCGGAATCGCGGTTGTCGTCGATGACCAGCACGCGTCGTCCTTCGAGTTCCGCGATTTCCGTATCGGCCATGACGAGGCTGGCGGCCACGCCGTCGGCCGCCAGCGGCAAGCGCATCGTGAAGGTGCTCCCTTTGCCCGGTCCCTCGCTCGCCGCCGTGAGGGCACCGCCATGCAGTTCGACCAGCGTGCGGGCAAGACGCAGGCCGATGCCCAGGCCGCTGTCGCTCGGCGAGCGTGAGCCGTGCGCCTGGACGAACAGCTCGAAGATGAATTCGATGGCCTCGGGAGCGATGCCCCGGCCGGTGTCGACGACGCGTGTGACCACCATCGTTCCTTCCACTTCCACCGTCACGCCGATGAAGCCGCCGGGATCGGTGTAGCGCGTGGCATTGCTCAGGAGGTTCTGCAGCGCCTGCGCCAGCCGCGTGTAGTCGCCATCGACGTCCAGCCGCCGCCCGGGAAGCTCCACGGCAAGGCGCTGGCGACGCGTCTCGGCCAGGGGACGGGCCGCCTCGACGCTGTGGCGCACGACCTCGCGATAGTCGAGCCGCTCGCGCCGCAGCAGCAGCTTGCCGTTGGCAATGCGGCCCACGTCGAGCAGGTCGTCCACCAGGCGCGTGAGGTCGCGCAGATGCCGGTCGATGATGTCCCGGCACTGCATCGACCGTCGGATCCACGCGCTCGTGCATCTGCAGGATGCCGACGGCGTTGCGGATCGGCGCGAGCGGGTTTCGAAGCTCATGCGCCAGCATGGCCAGGAATTCGCTCATGCGCCGGGTCGACTGCTCGAGCTCGGTGACGCGCCGCCGTTCGGTCATGTCGCGCACGACCGCGGCGAACCCGCGCAGGCTGCCGTTGTCGTCGAACACCGGCGTGATCTCCGAGTGCGCCCAGAAGGTCGTGCCGTCCTTGCGCAGGCGCCACCCTTCCTCCACGACGCGCCCGTCCCTCAAGGCCCTTTCGAGATCCTGCGAGGGCCGTGCGGCTTCGACATCGACGGGCGTGTAGAACATGGAGCAGTGGCGCCCGATCACCTCGCCGCCCGGGAAGCCGGTGGTGGCCACGGCACCGCTGTTCCAGCTCTCGACCCGGCCCTGGACATCGAGCATGAAGACGGCGTGGTCCTGCACGGCCTCGATGAGCATGCGGAACCGCTCCTCGCTCAGCCGCAGGGCGTCCTCCTGCCGGCGGCGCTCGGTGAGGTCGCGCGTGACCTTGCCGAAGCCTTTCAACGTGCCGCTCGGGTCGCGCAGCGCCGTGATGACGACGTTGGCCCAGAAGCGGCTGCCGTCACGGCGGACGCGCCAGCCTTCATCCTCGAACCGGCCCGCCTCGGCTGGCCAGGCGCAGCTCCTGCTCGGGCCAGCCCGACGCTATGGCAGCCGGCGTATAGAAGAGCGTGAACGGCTGGCCGATGATCTCGTCGGCGCGCCAGCCCTTGAGCCGCTGCGCGCCGTCGTTCCAGCTCTTCACGACGCCGTTCGGATCGAGGATGAAGATCGCGTAGTCGACGACGCTTTGGACGAGCAGCTCCAAGCTGGCCTGCGAGGCCGGCTCGAGGTCGCTTGCCTGGTTCGGTCAGAGGGCATCGGGGCAGCTTATCAGTCACGAGCTGCGCGACGTAAGGCGCGAGCGCGGCGCGCACGTCATCGGGCAGCGGCTGCGGGCGGTGCGTCTGCAGCGACGTGCACACGAGCACCTGCGCCGCGCGCAGGCGCAGCTCGCTGGCGCCGTGAACCTCGATCGACAGCGCCAGCGAGCTGCGGCCCGCGCGCTGCACGGACAGCCGCTGCGTCAGCAGATCGCCCAGGCGGCTCACGGCCGTGAAGTCGCACTCGAGACGAACCGTCGGCAGGCCGAGGCGCCGCTCGCGGATGAACGCGGCGTACGGGATGCCGAGGTCGCGATCGAACCAGTCCTCCACGAGCTCGTTGAGCATCACGAGGTATTGCGGGAAGAACACGATGCCGGCCGGGTCGCAATGCCCGAACCGCACGCGCTGTTCGCGCTCGAAGCTGCGCGGCGTCATGGCTTGGCCTCCTGGCGCAGCCGGAAGCGCTGCAGCTTGCCCGTCTCGGTGCGCGGCAGCGATGCGCAGAACTCGATGCGGCGGGGGTACTTGTACGGCGCGATGGTCCGCTTGACGAAATCCTGCAGCTCGCGCGCCATCGCGTCGCCTGCGGCATGGCCGGGCCGGAGCACGACGAACGCGGTCACGAGCTGGCCGCGCTCAGGGTCGGGCCGGCCGACCACGCCGCACTCGGCCACCGCGGGATGCAGCAGCAGCGCCGCCTCCACCTCGGGGCCTGCGATGTTGTAGCCGCCCGAGATGATCATGTCGTCGGTGCGGGCCTGGTAGACGAACTGGCCGTCGTCGTCGACGAGGTAGGCGTCGCCGGTGAAGTTCCAGCCGTGGCTGCACGTAGTTCGTCTGGCGATCGTCGTCGAGGTAGCGGCAGCCGGTGGGGCCCTTCACCGCGAGCCGGCCGACCTGGTTGCGCGGCAGCTCGCGGCCCTGCTCGTCGACCACGCAGGCGCGGTAGCCGGGCACGGGCACGCCGGTGGCGCCGCGGCTTGGCATGGGCCTCGTCGGCGGAGATGAAGATGTGCAGCAGCTCCGTCGAGCCGATGCCGTCGATCATCTCGATGCCCGTCGCCTCCTTCCACAGCTGGCGCGTGGCCGCGGGCAGCGCCTCGCCGGCCGACACGCACTTGCGAAGCGAGCTGCAGGTCGTGCTTGGGCGCCATGGCGGCCATCGCGCGGTACGCGGTGGGCGACGAAAAGCACACGGTGGCGCGGTGGCGCTCGATGGCCGGGCCGAGGGCATCGGGCGTGGCTTTCTCCAGCAGCACGGTGGATGCACCGACCGACATCGGGAACAGCAGCAGGCCGCCGAGCCCGAACGTGAACGCGAGCGGCGGGCTGCCGATGAACAGATCGTCGGCCATCGGGCGCAGCACGTGTCGCGGCCAGCAGGCGCAGGCGGCCATCACGTCGCGATGGAAGTGCATGGTGCCCTTGGGCATCCCGGTGGTGCCGGACGTGAACGCGATGATGCAGGTGTCGTCGGCCGCGGTGTCGACGGCGTCGAACGTCGGCGGCTTCGACGCGGCGCGCGCTTCCAGGCGATCGGGCGCGTCGCCGCCGTAGTGCACGACATGCTTCAGGCTCGGGCAGCCCGGCAGCGTCAGCGCCAGTTCTTCCGCGAGGCGCGCGTCGCACAAGGCGTGCGACACCTGCGCCTTTTCGACGATCTGCGTCAGCTCGCGCGCGCGCAGCAGCGGCATGCTGCCCACGGCGATCGCACCCGCCTTGACCACGCCGAACCAGCACGCCGCAAGCATCGGCGAGTTGGCGCCGCGCAGCAGCACGCGGTTGCCCGGCACGACTCCGAGATCGTCGACGAGCACGCGGGCGATGCGATTGGCGTGCGCCTGCAGCTGTCCGTAGCTCCAGGCGGTGCCGTCCGCCGCGACGACGCATCGCCGGTCGCCCTGGCCCGCCTGGACCCATCGGTCGAGCAGGTCGGCGGCGCAGTTCAGCCGCGGCGGAAACTGCAGCTCCGGCAACTCGAACAGGAATTCCGGCCACAGCTCGCGTGGCGGCAGGTGGTCGCGCGCGAACGTATCGATGTGGGCGCTGGGGGACATGGTGTCTCCTGGCAAGGTGAACTACTTTACAACTAAACTATTTGGCTGCCTATCATGAAGCCATGACGACGCGCCCGTCGCCCAGACTGTGGGACATCTCCCCGCCGGTGGACGCCGGTGCCCCCGTGTTTCCGGGGGACACCGCATTCCACCAGGAATGGACGATGACGCTTTCCGGCGCCTGCCCCGTGAATGTGAGCGCCCTCACCTTTTCGCCGCACGTCGGGGCGCACGCGGATGCGCCGCTGCACTACGACAACCAGGGCGCGGCGATCGGCGCCGTCGAGCTCGAGCCGTACCTGGGCCGCTGCCGCGTGATCCATGCCATCGGCACGGGGCCGCTGGTCGAATGGCGCGCATCTCGAGCATGCGCTGGACGACCTGCCGCCTCGCGTGCTCGTGCGCACCTACGAGCACGCGCCGGTGGACCGCTTCGACCCCTCGCTCGCCGCGTATGCGCCCGAGACCATCGAGCGGCTGGCCGCGCTCGGCGTGCGGCTCGTCGGCATCGACACCGCCAGCATCGACCCGGCCGACAGCAAGTCGCTGGCGAGCCACCAGGCGGTGCGCCGCCACGGCCTGCGCGTGCTGGAGAACCTCGTGCTCGACGACGTCGCCGAGGGCGACTACGAACTGATCGCCCTGCCGTTGAAGCTCGTCACCGCCGACGCGTCGCCGGTGCGTGCGGTGCTGAGGAGCCTGCGATGAATCGCAACGACTGCATCGCGCTCGACGCGCAAGATCCGCTGCGCGCGCTGCGCGACCAGTTCGAGCTGCCGCCGGGCATCGTCTACCTCGACGGCAACTCGCTGGGCGTGCTGCCGAAGGCGGCCATGGCGCGGCTGCGGACCGTGGTCGAGGACGAATGGGGCCGCGAGCTGATCAAGAGCTGGAACACCGCGGGCTGGATCACGCTGCCGCAACGCGTGGGCGACAAGATCGCGCCGCCTGGTCGGCGCGGGCCCGGGCGAGCTCGTGGTGGCGGACTCCACCTCCGTCAACCTCTTCAAGGTGCTGAGCGCCGCGCTGGCCATCGCACGCGCCGACGCGCCCGCGCGCCGGCGCATCGTGTCCGAGCGCATCGAACTTTCCGACCGATCTCTACATCGCCGACGGCCTGGCGCGCGAGCGGGGCGCGGAGCTCGTGCTGGTGGATGCCGACGACCTGGCCGCAGCGGTCGACGAGCGCACCGCCGTGCTGATGCTCACGCAGGTGAACTACCGCACCGGCCGCCTGCACGACATGCAGGCCGTGACGCGCCGCGCGCACGAGGCCGGCGCACTCGTGGTGTGGGATCTCGCGCACAGCGCCGGCGCGCTGCCGGTCGACCTCGCCGGCGCGCGCGCCGACTTCGCCGTGGGCTGCGGCTACAAGTACCTGAACGGCGGCCCCGGGGCGCCGGCCTTCGTGTGGGTGCACCCGCGGCACGCGGACCGCTTCCGGCAGCCGCTGTCGGGCTGGATGGGACATGCGGCGCCGTTCGAATTCTCGCAGCGACTACCGCCCCGCGGCCGGCATCGCGCGCTACCTGTGCGGCACGCCGCCCGTGCTGTCGCTGGCCGCGCTCGAGTGCGGCGTGGACACCGTGCTGGCGGCCAGCATGCGAGGCCGCTGCGCGAGAAGTCGATCGCGCTCACCGCCCGCTTCATCGACCTGGTCGAGACGCGCTGCGCCGGACACGGCCTATCGCTCGTCACGCCGCGCGATCACGCAGCAGCGCGGCAGCCAGGTCTGCTTTGCGCGCGCCGAAGGCGGCTACGCCATCGTGCAGGCCCTGATCGCGCGCGGCGTGATCGGCGACTTCCGCGCGCCGGACATCCTGCGCTTCGGCTTCACGCCGCTGTACACGCGATTCGTCGACGTGTGGGACGCGGTGGAGCACCTGGTGCAGGTGCTCCAGAGCGGCGAGTGGAAGGCGGCGCGCTTCAACCAGCGGGCGGCGGTGACATGAATGCCCGACCATCCGAAGACATCGTCCACGGAAGCCCAGCTGACTTCAGCCGACATGAGCTACGCGGACTACCTGCGCCTGGACGCAGGTGCTGACCGCGCAGCATCCGCTGTCGCCCGACCACAACGAGATGCTCTTCATCGTGCAGCACCAGACCAGCGAGCTCTGGATGAAGCTGATGCTGCACGAGCTGCGCGCCGCCGTCGCGCACCTTGCGCGCGACGAGCTGGCCGCCGGCGTTCAAGATGCTGGCGCGCGTGTCGCGCATCATGGAGCAGCTCGTGCATGCGTGGGATGTGCTCGCCACGATGACGCCGCCCGAATACAGCGCGATCCGGCCCTACCTCGGCGCGAGCAGCGGCTTCCAGAGCTGGCAGTACCGCTGCATCGAGTTCGTGCTGGGCAACAAGAACGCGAGCCATCTGAAAGTGCACGACGCAGCGCCCCGAGCTGCTCGCGCAGGTCGACGCGGCGCTGCGCGCGCCGTCGCTGTACGACGAGGCCCTGCGCCTGCTCGCGCGGCGCGGCCTGCCGGTGCCGCAGAGCCACGTCGAGCGCGACTGGACACAGCCCTACGTGGCGAGCAAAGCCGTCGAGCAGGCCTGGCTCGTCGCCTACCGCGATCCCGAGCACCACTGGGATCTGTACCAGCTGGGCGAGGAGCTCACCGACCTCGAGGATGCCTTCCGGCTCTGGCGCTTCCGCCACGTGACCACGGTCGAGCGCGTGATCGGCTTCAAGCGCGGCACCGGCGGCACTGAAGGGGTGAGCTACCTGCGCAAGATGCTGGACGTCGTGCTGTTTCCCGAGATCTGGACGCTGCGCACCGACCTGTAGCGCCTGCGCTATCGTCGCGCGATGCGGCCCCTGCTTCGCCCCAACTTCAGCTCGCTGCGAGAGATCGCGCGCACCGCCCTCCCGCTGGTCGTCCTCGCGCTGCTGCTGCTCGGCCTCGCGTACTGGGCGCTCGATCCCACCCCGCCGCGCCACGTGGTGCTGGCCACCGGCGTCGAGCAGGGCGCGTACGACGAGTTCGGCAGACGTTACGCGCAGGCGCTGGCCCGCCACGGCATCCGGGTGGAGCTGCGTCGCACGGCGGGCGCGGCGGAAAACCTGGACCTGCTGCGCAACGACGGCTCCGGCGTCGAGCTCGCGTTCGTGCAGGGCGGCGCCGGCTCGCCGGACACGGAGGATTCTGAAGACTCGCTCTTCTCGCTCGGCAGCATGTTCTACGAGCCGGTGTGGCTCTTCTATCGCGAGGACGCGGCGCGCCGTCTGCTGAAGGCCCCGACGCTCGAGAGCCTGTCGCAGCTGCCGGGGTGGCGCCTGAACATCGGCGCGGCCGGCAGCGGCGTGCCCAATCTGATGCTGCGCCTGGTCGAGGCCAACCGCATCGACCCCGCCACCCTCACGCTGCTGCGCGAGCCGCAGACGCCGGCCACGGTGGCGCTGCTGGAGGGGCGCATCGACGCGCTGGTGTTCGCGTCGGCGCCGGAGTCGCTGATGGTGCAGATGCTCCTGCAGACGCCCGGCGTGCGCCTCTTCCACTTCTCGCAGGCGGACGCCTATTCGCGCCGCTTCGGCTTCCTGTCGGCCGTCACGCTGCCGCGCGGCGTCGTCGAACTGGCGCGCAACGTGCCCCCGGAAGACGTGCGGCTGATCGCACCCACGGCTACGCTCGTCGTGCGCGATTCGCTGCATCCGGCGCTGGCCCAGCTCTTCGTGCAGGCGGCGCAGCAGGTGCACGGCACCCCCGGCTGGTTCCAGCGCAAGGGCGACTTCCCGAACGCCCGCGACAACGAACGCGCACTGGCGCCCGAGGCCCAGCGCTTCTACCGCGAGGGTGCGCCGCTGCTGCAGCGCTACCTGCCGTTCTGGCTGGCCAACCTGATCGACCGCATGTGGGTGGTGCTGCTGTCGATCATCGCGGTGCTGATCCCGCTGTCGCGCGTGGTGCCGCCGCTGGTGGAGTTCCGCATCCGCTCGCGCATCTTCCGCTGGTACGGCCAGCTGCGTGCGCTGGAAGACGCGGCGCCCGAGCGTTCGCGCGACGAGCTGCTGAAGGAGCTCGGCAACATCGAGACGCGCGTCACCCGCATCCCCGTGCCGCTGTCCTACGCCGACGAGCTGTACGCCCTGCGCAGCCACATCCAGATGGTGCGGCGCCGCCTCGAAGCGGCATAGGCGCGGCCTCTTTATGCTGCCGGCATGAACAACCTCCGCACCTCGATCCTCTGCGCCCTGTTCGCGCTGGCCTTCACGCCGGCGCTGGCGGCGGACACCCCCATCGAGCTGTCGCTCGCGGCCGGCAAGGCCGACGAGGCTTGCATGAAGCTAGCGCGTCGGCGACACCCTGAACTGGCGCTTCGACGCCGACGCCCCCGTCGCGTTCAACGTGCACCACCACGTCGGCAAGGAAGTGAAGATGCCCGTGGACGTGAAGGCGGCGCGCCGCGCACGAGGGCCGGCTCGTGGCCGACCATGCGAACGATTGGTGCCTCATGTGGACTGCCGCCGAGGGCGCACCCGCGCGCGTGAAAGGCTCCTGGTCGGTCACCGCGAGGCCATGAGGCCGCCGCGCGGACGCGTGTCGCGATCGTCGGCTGCGGCTTCGGCGGCCTCGAGGCCGTGCGTCGTCTGTCGCGCAGCGAGACCGACATCACGCTCGTCGATCGCACCAACCATCATCTTTTCCAGCCACTGCTCTACCAGGTCGCCACGGCCGACGTCGCCGCCCCGGCCGTCTCGGGGCCGATCCGCCATATCCTGCGCCACGAGATGAGCCGCGGCAACCTGACCGTGCTGCGTGCCGAAGTTCGCGACATCGACGCGGCAGCCCGCGCACTCGTGCTGGACGACGGCGCTCGCATACCCTACGACCACCTGATCGTGGCCGCCGGCGCCACGCACAGCTACTTCGGCCGCGACGAGTGGGCGCTGCACGCGCCGGGCCTGAAGACGCTGGCCGACGCGTTCGATATTCGCTCCCGCATCGTCGGCGCCTTCGAGGCGGCGGAACGGCATGCAAGCGATGGGCCGGAGCGCCGAGCCTGCATGAACTTCGCGATCATCGGCGCCGGGCCCACCGGCGTGGAACTCGCCGGCGCGCTGGCCGAGATCTCGCGCCACACGCTCGCCGAGGAGTTCCGCCGCATCGACTCGCGACAGGCCCGCATCGTTCTGGTCGAGGGCGGGCCGCGCGTGCTCGGCACGTTCGACCCGAGGCTCTCCGACAGAGCACAGCGCCAGCTCGAGGCGCTGGGCGTCGAGGTTCTGGTCGGCTGCAAAGTGGTGGGCGTCGACGCGCAAGGCATCGAGTACACCGACCCGGCTGGCGTCGACCAGCGGCTGCCGGCGCGCACCGTGCTGTGGGCCGCCGGCGTGGCCGCCTCGCCGCTCGGCGCATCGCTGGCGCGCAGCGCCGGCGCCACGCTCGATCGTGCCGGCCGGGTCACGGTCGAACCCGACCTCAGCCTGGTCGGCCATCCGGAGATCAGCGTCATCGGCGACCTCGCCGCCGCAACGTCTCCCGGCGCCACAGGGCCGCGCCCGGTGCCCGGCGTGAGCCCCGCGGCCAAGCAGATGGGCCGGCTGGCTGCGAGCAACGTGCTGCGCCGGATCCGGGCGAGCCGACGCAGCCCTTTCGCTATCGCGACTATGGCGTGCTGGCCACCATCGGCCGCAACTCCGCGGTCGTGCAACTCCAGGTCGGCCGGCACCAGTTGCGCTGGTCCGGCGCATCGGCGTGGGTCTTCTGGCTCTTCGCGCATATCTATTTCCTGATCGGCTTCCGCAACCGGCTCGTGGTGCTGATCGACTGGGCCTGGAGCTATTTCACGTTTGCGCGGCATGCGCGCATCGTGGCGGAGCCTGTCTCGCCAGGGCCCGGCGCCTAGAATCGCAGCACCCCCGCGTCTCGCGGCGCGCCGCACCCCGAGGCGCCGCCCGCCCCTTCCGGAAGCCACACCATGGACACCCGCACCTCGCCGTTCCGCCTGCGCATCGAGAAGGCCCGCGACGCGCTCGCGCAGCATCAGCTTGCCGCCCTGCTCGTGCCGTCCAGCGACCCGCACCTGTCGGAGTACCTGCCCGACCGCTGGCAAGGGCGCATCTGGCTGTCCGGGTTCACCGGCTCGATGGGCACGATCGTGGTCACCGCCCACCATGCCGCGCTGTTCGCCGACAGCCGCTATTGGGTGCAGGCCGAGGCGCAGATCGCAGGTACCGGCGTGCAGCTCGTGCGCATCCCCACCGGCGCGGCCACCCACCACATCGAATGGATGGTCGAGCACCTGAAGGCCGGCGACACCGTCGCGGTCGATGGCCAGGTGCTCGGGCTCGCCGCGGCGAACCAGCTGCGCGGCGCATTCGAGAAGGCCGGCCTGCACCTGCGCACCGACCTCGATCTCTTCGCCGAGATCTGGCCCGACCGCCCCGCCCTGCCGGCCGCGCCGGTGTACGAGCACCGCTCGCCCCATGCCCCGCTGGCGCGCACGGCCAAGCTCGCGCAGGTGCGCGAGGCCATGGCGCGCCACGGCGCCTCGCATCACTTCGTCTCCACCGTCGACGACATCGCGTGGATCACCAACCTGCGCGGCGGCGACGTCGACTACAACCCCGTGTTCCTCGCCCACCTGCTGATCGAAGCGACGCGCGCCACGCTGTTCGTCGCGCCCGGCAAGGTGGACGCCGCACTGCAGGCTCAGCTCGCCGCGGACGGCATCGCCCTGGCCGACTATGCGCAGGCGGCCGCAGTGCTCGGCGCCTTGCCGGCCGGCACCACCCTGCTGCTCGACCCGAGGCGGGTCACGCTCGGCCTGCGCCAGGCCGTGGCTCGCGGAGCCCGCGTTGTCGAGGCCATCAACCCGAGCACGCTGGCCAAGAGCCGCAAGACACCCGAGGAAGCCGCCTTCGTGCGCGAAGCCATGGCCGAGGACGGCGTAGCCATGTGCGAGTTCTACGCCTGGTTCGAGCAGGCGCTCGGCCGCGAGCCCATCACCGAGATCACGATCGACGAGCGCCTCACGGCCGCGCGCGCACGGCGGCCCGGCTACGTCGGCCCGAGCTTCCCGGTCATCGCCGGCTTCAACGCCAACGGCGCGATGCCGCACTACCGCGCCACGGCCGAGTCGCATGCCGCCATCGAAGGCGACGGCCTGCTGCTCATCGACTCCGGCGGCCAGTACCTGGGCGGCACCACCGACATCACCCGCGTGTGGCCCGTCGGCACCGTCACGCCCGAGCATCGGCGCGACTTCACGCTGGTCCTGAAGGGCACGATGGCGCTGTCGCGCACCCGCTTTCCGCGCGGCACGCTGAGCCCGATGCTCGACGCCATCGCGCGCGCGCCGCTCTGGGCGCATGGCATCGACTTCGGCCACGGCACCGGCCACGGCGTCGGCTACTTCCTCAACGTGCACGAAGGCCCGCAGACCATCAGCAAGGCCGTGCCGGAGCCCACCATGGCCATGGAGCCGGGCATGATCACGTCGATCGAGCCCGGGCTGTACCGCGAAGGGCTATGGGGCATCCGCATCGAGAACCTCGTGCTCAACGTGCCCGCCGAGACCACGCCGTTCGGCGAGTTCCTCGCGTTCGAGACGCTCACGCTGTGCCCGATCGACACGCGCTGCCTCGAGCGTTCGCTGATGTCCGACGAAGACGTGGCGTGGCTGAACGCCTACCACGCCACCGTGCGCGAGCGACTTGCGCCGCGCGTCTCGGGCGACGCGCGGGCGTGGCTGGAGGCCCGCACGGCGCCGATCGCCTGAGCTGCGCCCTAAACGCCGGCGCCCTACATCTGCCGAAAGACGTGCAGGAAGCTCCGACTCACCGGCAGCCGCTCGCTGCGGCCCTGGAGATGAACGTCGGCGGTCTCGTTGAGGCCGCGGGTCACCTGGCTCACGCGGCGCAGGTTCACGATCACCGAGCGGTGGATCTGCGCGAAGACCTCCGGCTCCAGCTCATCCGCCAGCTCGCGGATCGTGCGCCGGATCAGCGCCTCGCCGCCGTCCCAGACCACCAGCGTGTATTTCTCGTCGGAGCGCAGGTAGACCACCTGCTCCACCGGAATCAGCCGCACCGTCGGCCCGACCGACGCCTTGATCCACTGCAGCCACCGGCGCGCGGCCGGGCCTTCCTGCAGCACCTGTGACAGGCGGTCGAGCACCGCGTCGAGAGCGGCCGGCGCCGGCGGCGTCCGGCCCAGCGCGGCTACGCAGCCGCTGCACCGTGTCGGCCAGCCGATCGTCGTCGGTCGGCTTGACGATGTAGTCGATCGCACCCTGTTCGAACGCCTCGACCGCATATCGATCGTACGCCGTGACGAAGACCACCTGGGCGCGCCGCGCGATGGAGCGCGCGGCCTCGATGCCGGTCTGCCCGGGCATGTGCACGTCGAGGAACACGACGTCGGGCTGGTGCTGCTCGAACAGCGCCACCGCCTCCCGGCCGTTGCGCGCCTGGGCCACGATCTCGAGCTCGGGCCACAGCCTCGCGAGCTGCCCGGCGAGCCGCTCGCGCAGCAGCGGCTCGTCGTCGGCGATGAGGGCAGTCGGGCGAGGTCACGACAAGGGGCGGAACGCGAGTTGCGCGAGCAGGCCGCTGGGCGCCTGCTCGCTGAGCTCCAGTGTCGCCGATGCGCCAAAGAACGCCTGCAGTCGCGCGCGCAGGTTGGTCAGCCCGGTACCGGGCTGCGCCGCTTCCGACATGCCGACCCCGGTGTCGCTCACCGACACCCTCACGAGCCCGTCGGCGTCGCGCTCGGCGCGCACCTCGATCACGCCACCGTTCTCCGCCGGATCGATGCCGTGGCGCACGGCGTTCTCCACCAGCGTGAGCAGCGCCATCGGGGGAAAGCGCAGTCCGCGCAACGCCGGATCGACGCGCACATCGAAGCGCAGCCGGTCGGGCATGCGCATCAGCATCAGCTCGAGATAGGCGCGCACCAGGCTCTCCTCGTCGCCAAGCGTCGCGCCCCCGTCCTGCAGCCGCGGCATCGCGGCGCGCAGGTAGGCGATGAGGCTGCGCAGCACCTCGGCCGCTCGCGGCGAGCGGGACTCGACCAGCTCCTGCACGTTGGCCAGCGTGTTGAACAGGAAGTGCGGCTCGATCTGGGAGTGCAGCAGCGAAAGCCGCGCGTCCAGCGCCTGGCGCTCCAGCGTCTCGCGCTCGAGCGCGAACTGCAGCTCCTGCGCCCGCGCCTGGGCATCGCGCTCGCGGTACAGCGCACCGAGCGCCAGCACGAGGCCCACCATCAGGCCGCTGCCGGTGGTCCAGGCGAAGCCGGCCACGCGTTCGGGGGTGCGCATCGCGCCGATGTCGCCGCCCACCGAGACGAGATAGACGATGAGCGTGGCCACCGGCGTGGCGAGCGCCACGGCCAGCACCTGCGCCAGCCAACGGGGCAGCCAGTTCTGGCGCCACTGGCCGGCTGCGGCAAACGCCACCAGCAGCGCGAGCGCGATGAACATCGCGCGCCCGAGCAACACGATGAACGGCGTGACGAAGATCGGGTTCAGCAGCGTGGCGACGCCGAGCGCGATGGCGAGGGCCAGGGCCACGCCGCGCCAGGTGAGCGCGTCGCGCAGCACGCGCCGGGGGCGCGCCGGTTGCGCCGGCTGCGGGAGTCGTCAGCATCATCGCTTCACGATAGCGGCGATCGCCCCCGGCGGCGCCGTCCCGTGCGACGAACCACGGTTTCCGGGCTTCGGACGGCGACTCGCCGCCGCCGCGCCCCATGCCGTGTCTCAGGCGCCGCCGCGTTGCAGCTTGGCGGCGAGCGCCTCGCGAAGGGATTCGGCCGAATCGGCGAGGTGGGCCCGCGCCTCCTCGCTCAGGTCCGGCGCGGCGGCTCGCTGCCCCGATGCGGCCGGCCAGGGCATTGGCCTGCTGGCGCACCAGGCTGCGCGCGTCGGCCCGTTCCAGCGCCCCCGGGCGCAGCAGCAGGGCGGACAGGCGGTTCACGTGCTCGCGCTGCAGTTCGCGCCGCAGCGCCGGAATGTCGCCCTTGCCGTCGAGCTCGCTCCAGATCTCGCGGTTCAGACGCCCGTAGAGGTCGGACAGCCGGAATGCGTCGGCGCGGTTGGCCGCCTTCGGCTCGCCGTCGAGGATGCGTACCGCGACGCTGTTGCTCATGAGCTGGTTGAGCAGCGCGCGCTGCATGTCGAGCACGATCGTGGAGACGGAGAAGTCGGTCGCCACCGGCCCGTCGCCGTCGAACACGGCATCGGTGCGCTCATCGAAGTCGGGCGCCAGGCGGCGTTGCAGCGCCGGCGACACCAGGAAGCCGTCGGCCGAGAGCACGTCGCGCGCCAGCACTTCCAGCGCCTCGCGCTGGGTGGCCGCCGGCACCGGCACCAGCGGGTCGCGCCCGGTGCCGGGGAAGTCGCGCAGCGTGCGCACGCCGCCGATCTGGCGGGCCAGGATGCCCGTGGCACGGCCGGCATCGCGCAACGCGTAGTTCACGGACCGGCGCAGCACGGAGTAGTCCTCGTTCGGCTTCAGCTCCCTCCGTTCCTGCCGGCGCAGCAGGTCGCGCGCGATGGCGATGCGCTTCTTGGCGAACCCGAGCACGTCGCTGCCGAGGTCGAAGTGCAGCGACTCCGGATCGATGCCGAGGAAGTTGTCCTCGTCGGTGCCGTAGGCCAGCTGCGGCTCGGCACTGCGGGCGGCGATGCGCTCCAGCTCGGGCTTCTCGTGATCCGGATGGATGGGCTTGTAGGCGTATTCGATCGCCCAGTAGTCGTAGGGCCCAAGCGTGAGCTGGAACGGCACCCCGCTGCGCGCGCCCGGGCTGGCGAGGTTGATGGGCGCGTACTCCATGACAGAGCCGGCCAGGCCGTTCTGCCGCGTGAACTCCGGGTCGGACAGCTGCTGGTCGGTGTACAGGCGCGACGAACGGAAGTTGTGGCGCAAGCCCGAGCGTGTGGCCGACCTCGTGCATCGTCGTGTCGGTCAGGTAGTCGAGCACGAACTGCTGCGCCTCCGGGCTGCCGGGGTCGAGCTCGCCGCGCGCATCCAGCACGTCGAGCGCATAGCCGAGCTGCTCGGCGGCCTGGTCGGCGTAGGTGCAGAGCAGCGGATCGTGCGGCGCGGCGCCGTGGCCATGGCCGTCGATGCCGCGCTCCTCGATGCCGCTCTGCATGAGCGCCGGCCAGTCGACGGCCGCGCGCGATGCGAGGATCTGCGAACGCAGGGTGCGAATGAAGCGCGACGACAGGCTTTCGAAGCCGATGTCCGCATCGAGGATCTCGCCGCTGCGCGGGTCGACGTGGCTCGGGCCGATGGCGCCGAAGCCGGCCCGCGAGTTCGTCATCCACCGGATCGACGCGACGCCGACATCCAGCGTGTCGAAGTCTGCGTCGTCCGGCTGCACCTGCACCGCCATCGCATTCTTGAAGCCGATCTTCTCGAAGGCCTTGTTCCACTCGAGGATGCCGCGCGTCATGGCTTCGCGGTACTTCACGGGGATGGTGCGGTCGAGCCAGAAGGTGATCGGCCGCACGGGCTCGGAGAGCGCCGCCGCCGGGTCTTTCTTCTCGAGGCGCCAGCGGTTCACGTAGCGCACCCGCGGCGTGCGCGCGAGGTCGTCGGTGAAGTCCTGGACGCCGGTGGTGAAGTAGCCCACGCGCGGGTCGGCCTTGCGGCCGGCCATGGGTGCCTCCGGCAACGGGGACAACGAGTAGTGCATCCCGATGAACATGCTTCGCACATCGGGCAGCGACCGGGGCGCGCTCGGCGCAGGCGCGCCGGGCGGCCCGCCGGGCGTGGGCACCGCGATCGTTCCGGTGGCGTAGTGGTTTTGCGTGTCGATCAGCAGTGCGTCCGGCTTGGCTCGCACGCCGATGATGGCGGAGTTGCCGCGGTCGAGGTTGTAGCCCTGGCGGTAGGCGCGCTGCAGATGGATCGCCGAGGCCCAGCATGTCGCCGAGGAAGAGGTTGTTCGCCTCCACCAGCACGGTCTTGCGCTCGGGATGCGGCTGGCTCGCGAGCGCCGTGCTGGCCATCAGGCTGGCCGAGAAGCCGGCTTCCACGGCGCGCGCGGCCGGGCGTGCCCGCCTGCGCCACGTACTCGGCGTTGCGCGCGACGAGCTGCACCTGGTTGTGCACGCGCCGGAATTCGACGATCTGCGGGCGGCCGAAACTGGCCCAGTACGAGGCCATCGTGCCGCCGTAGAAGCCTGCCTCGCCGATCCCGCGCGAGATCTTCGGCGACAGGAAGAAGGGCCGTCCCGAAGTCGCTCAGGCTTGAGTTCGAGCCAGAACTTCTCGTCCTTCTGCCACACGGGGAACAGCCCGGTGGCCACCTGCTTTGCGTCCTTCGTGACGGTCGCGAACGGCTGCGGCTGGCCCGGGCGGCGTCGGCGCGTCCCAGTGCCCGGAGCGGCCGGCGCCGAACCTGCAGGCCCGGGTGGCCGAGCAGCGGCTGCCGATGTGTCGGGCGGCTTGGCGCCTGTTGGCGGCATGACCACCGCACACCCCGAAAGAGCGAGCGCCAGCAGCGCCGGCAAAAGCCTGGAACCGAAGGACATCGCAGTACCGCTCATAGGACGTCTCGAACAGATGGAAGCGGAATTATCGATGCGGCGAGCGTAAGCGCCGCCCACCAAGCGCCACCGCGGATCCGGCTCCGCCGGTCCGCCGGAGGCGCCCCCTCGAGGGGGAAGCGGCGAAGCCGCTACGGGGGTGGGTCACTTCAATGCCTTGAAGCGCAACCGGTGCGGCCGGGCGCCCTCTTCGCCCAGGCGCCGCTTCTTGTCGGCCTCGTACTCCTGGTAGTTGCCGTCGAAGAACACCCACTGCGAGTCGCCCTCCGCCGCAAGGATGTGCGTGGCGATGCGGTCGAGGAACCAGCGGTCGTGGCTGATCACCATCACCGAGCCGGCGAACTCCAGCAAGGCGTCCTCCAGCGCGCGCAGCGTCTCGACGTCCAGGTCGTTGCTCGGCTCGTCGAGCATCAGCACGTTGCCCCCGGTGGCCAGCGTCTTGGCCAGGTGCAGCCGCCCGCGCTCGCCGCCCGACAGGTTGCCCACCAGCTTCTGCTGGTCGTTGCCCTTGAAGTTGAAGCGGCCGAGGTAGGCGCGGCTCGGCATCACGAACTTGCCGACGACGATGTTGTCGAGCCCGCCGGAGACGTCCTCCCACACGGTCTTGTCGCCCTGCAGCTCGTCGCGGCTCTGCTCGACGAAGGCCATCTTCACCGTCTTGCCGACGCTCACCTCGCCCGCATCCGGCTGCTCCTTGCCGGCGATCATGCGGAACAGCGTCGACTTGCCCGCGCCGTTCGGGCCGATGATGCCGACGATCGCGCCGGCCGGCACCTTGAAGCTGAGGTTGTCCACGAGCAGCCGGTCGCCGAAGCTCTTGCTGACGTTCTTGAACTCGATCACCTCGTTGCCCAGGCGCTCGGCCACCGGGATGAAGATCTCGTTGGTCTCGTTGCGCTTCTGGTATTCCACGTCCGAGAGCTCCTCGAACCGCGCCAGCCGCGCCTTGCTCTTGACCTGGCGCCCCTTGGCGTTGGAGCGCACCCACTTGAGCTCCTCCTTCATCGCCTTCATGTGGGCGTCCTCGGACTTCTGCTCCTGCTCCAGGCGCTTTTCCTTCTGGTCGAGCCAGTCGCTGTAGTTGCCCTTCCACGGAATGCCCTGCCCGCGATCGAGCTCGAGAATCCATTCGGCCGCGTTGTCGAGGAAGTAGCGGTCGTGGGTGATGGCCACCACGGTGCCGGGGAAGCGCTTGAGAAAGATCTCGAGCCACTCCACCGACTCGGCGTCCAGGTGGTTGGTGGGCTCGTCGAGCAGCAGCATGTCGGGCTTGGACAGCAGCAGGCGGCACAACGCGACGCGGCGCTTCTCCCCGCCGGACAACACGCCGATCTGCGCGTCCCACGGCGGCAGGCGCAGCGCATCGGCCGCGATCTCGAGCTGGTGGTCGGTGTTCTCGCTGCCGGCCGCGGCGATCACGGCCTCGAGCTCGGCCTGCTCGGAGGCGAGCTTGTCGAAGTCGGCGTCGGGCTCGGCATAGGCGGCATACACCTCGTCGAGGCGCTTCTTGGCCGCCAGCACGCCGCCGATCCCCTCCTCCACCGCATGGCGCACGGTCTGGTCGGGCGCGAGCTGCGGCTCCTGCGGCAGGTAGCCGATCGACAGGCCCGGCATCGGGATTGCTTCACCCTCGATATCCCGGTCGAGGCCGGCCATGATCCGCAGCAGCGTGCTCTTGCCCGAGCCGTTGAGCCCGAGCACGCCGATCTTGGCCCCCGGGAAGAACGACAACGAGACGCCCTTGAGGATCTGGCGCTTGGGCGGAACGATCTTGCCCACGCGGTTCATCGTGAAAACGTATTGCGCCATCTGTGCCCTGCAATGTGTGACTTGACTGAACGCGACCTTGACGAACCGGTGATTGTCGCCGCTGTGTCAATGGCGCGCCGGGGGCAAGGTTCGCCCGCCACTGCTTGGCATCGGCCGGCCGGCGGTCTATAACCTCGACCACGAGATGCAATCCGACCCGCCCGACCTCGATTCACGCTGCGCGCTCTTCCTCGACTTTGACGGGACGCTGGTGGACATCGCCCCCACGCCGGACGCCGTCGTCGTGCCTCCCGGCCTCACCGATGCGCTCGGCCGCCTTTCGCGGTGGCTCGGCGGCGCCATCGCGCTGATTTCCGGGCGCCCGATCTCCCAGCTCGACCGCTGGCTCGCCCCGCTGGCCCTCCCGGCCGCCGGCGTCCACGGCGCCGAGCGGCGGCGCGCCGACGGCGTGATCGAGCGGCGGGCATTGCCCGAGCTCGACGCGGTGGCCGACGTGGCCCATGCTCTCGCGATGGCCCATCCCGGGCTGCTGGTCGAGCGCAAGACCTGCGCGGTGGCCCTCCACTACCGCGGCGCGCCGCAGTGCGAGGCGCTGTGCCGCGCCGCCATTCAGGAAGCGGCCGCCCGGCAGCCCGCGCTGCACCTGATGAACGGCAAGATGGTGATCGAGGTGCTGCCGCGCGGCGTCAGCAAGGGCCACGCCGTCGAGCAGTTCATGGGCGAAGCGCCGTTCGAAGGCCGTCGCCCGGTGTTCGTGGGCGACGACGTCACCGACGAGGCCGGCTTCGAGGCGGTCCAGCGCGCCGGCGGCGTGGCGGTGCGCGTGGGACTCGGCCCCTCCGTGGCCGCGCACGGCCTGGCCTCGCCTCAGGCGGTCTTCCGCTGGCTGACCGTTCCGCTCGGGGTTGCCCCCGAGCCCACCACCTGAACCCGCCCATGTCGCGCATCGTCATCGTCTCGAACCGTCTCGCCGATCCGCGCAAGACCGCCGCGGGCGGCCTCGCCGTGGCGATCGGCGACGCGCTGCAGGACAGCGGCGGCATGTGGTTCGGCTGGAGCGGCCGCGTCGTGGAGCCGGGCCAGACGGCCGGCACCCGCACGGCCCAGGTGAGGAACGTCGGCGCCGTCACCACCGCCACGATCGACCTCACGCGCGCCGAGTACGACAGCTACTACCTCGGCTACTCCAACAGCGTGCTGTGGCCGGTCTTCCACTACCGGCTGGACCTGGCCCAGTTCCGCACCGATTTCCTCGAAGGCTACCGCCGCGTGAACCGCCTGTTCGCTCAGGCGTTGGCGCCGCTGCTGCGCGAAGACGACCTCGTCTGGGTGCACGACTACCACCTGATCCCGCTGGCGGCGGAGCTGCGCGCGATGGGCTGCCGCCACCGCATCGGCTTCTTCCTGCACGTCCCGCTGCCGCCGCCGCCCATCCTCGCAGCCCTGCCGGCCCACGAGTGGCTGATGCACGCGCTGTTCGCGTACGACCTGATCGGCCTGCAGAGCGAAGAAGATGCGCGCCACTTCGCGCGCCACGTGCAGCGCGAAGGTGCCGCCGAAGCCCTGCCTGGCCAGCGCTTCCGTGCCTTCGGCCGCACGCTGAGGGCGCAGGCGTTTCCGATCGGCATCGACGTCGACGACTTCCGGGCCATGTGCCGAGGCCCCCGAGGCGGTGGCCACCTTCGAGCACATGCGAGACGAATACGCGAAGCGCCGGCTGCTCGTGGGCGTCGACCGGCTCGACTACTCCAAGGGCCTGCCGCAGCGCATGCAGGCCTTCAACGAGCTGCTGCATCGCTATCCCGAGAACCGCAACAGCGCCACGCTCATCCAGGTCGCGTCGCCGTCGCGCGAGTCGGTGGACGCGTACGCGGCGATCCGCCAGGAGCTGGAGCACCTTTGCGGCTCGATCAACGGCGAATTCGGCGAGCTCGACTGGATGCCCGTGCGCTACCTGCACCGCACCATCTCGCGCCGGCGCCTGCCCGGGCTGTACCGGGCGAGCTGCGTCGCGCTCGTCACGCCGCTGCGCGACGGCATGAACCTCGTCGCCAAGGAGTTCATCGCGGCGCAGGACGAGGACGACCCGGGCGTGCTGGTGCTGTCGCGCTTCGCAGGCGCGGCCGAGCAGTTGCACGAGGCCGTGCTCGTCAATCCGTACGACATCCCGGCCACCGCCGACGCCATCCAGCGCGCGCTTGCGCATGCCGCGCGAGGAGCGCGCGAGGCGGCACCAGGCGCTGCTCGAGACGATCCGCCGCCACGACGTGAAGTGGTGGCGCAGCGCGTACCTCGACGCGCTGCGCGAGGTCGAAGCGCCACGCGAAGCGGCGGCGGCCTGAAGCGAAGCTCGGCAGCCGCGCGCGAGGTTAGTGCACGGCGTGTTTCGCCGGGCACCGGTACAATCGCGGCATCGGCGCTGCACCAGTCACTGCGCCGACGTCGCTTCCGACCGGCGCTTTTCGCGCCTCTCTTCCCTTCCGAAGCCTGCGACTGGCGCCCGTTCGCGGCGACAGGCCCGTCCCTCCCCACTTCAATTACATGTCCTTCGACACTCTCGGCCTGGCCGAGCCCCTGCTGCGCGCCGTTCGCGACCAGGGCTACGACGTTCCCACCCCGATCCAGCGGCAGGCCATTCCGGCCGTGCTGGCCGGCGGCGACCTCCTTGCCGGCGCGCAAACCGGCACCGGCAAGACCGCAGGCTTCACGCTGCCGCTGCTGCAGCGCCTGTCGGCCGAGCGCCCGCCGCGCGACGCGCGCGGCCGCATCCCGATCCGCGCCCTCATCCTCACGCCCACCCGCGAGCTCGCGGCGCAGGTCGAAGAGAGCGTGCGCACCTACGGCAAGTACCTTCAGCTCACGAGCATGGTCATGTTCGGCGGCGTCGGCATGCAGCCGCAGATCGACCGCCTGCGCAAGGGCGTCGACATCCTCGTCGCCACGCCGGGCCGGCTGCTCGACCATCACCAGCAGCGCACGCTGGACCTGTCCCATGTGCAGATCTTCGTGCTCGACGAAGCAGACCGCATGCTGGACATGGGCTTCATCCACGACATCAAGAAGGTGCTCGCGGTGCTGCCGGCGAAGAAGCAGAGCCTGCTCTTCTCGGCCACGTTCAGCGACGAGATCAAGACCCTTGCCGATCGCCTGCTCGACAAGCCGGCGCTCATCGAGGTGGCGCGCCGCAACGCGACGGCCGACACCATCGCCCAGAAGGTGCACCCGGTGAGCCGCGACCGCAAGAAGGAGCTGCTCGCGCACCTCATCAAGAGCGGCGACTGGCACCAGGTGCTCGTCTTCACGCGCATGAAGCACGGTGCCAACCGGCTCACCGAGTTCCTCGTGAAGGAAGGCATCAGCGCGATGGCCATCCACGGCAACAAGAGCCAGGGCGCGCGCACGAAGGCGCTCAGCGAGTTCAAGACCGGCGACCTGCAGGTGCTGGTGGCCACCGACATCGCGGCACGCGGCATCGACATCGACCAGTTGCCGCACGTCGTCAACTTCGAGATGCCCAACGTCCCGGAAGACTACGTGCACCGCATCGGCCGCACCGGCCGCGCCGGCGCCCAGGGCGAGGCCATCTCGCTCGTGTGCGTCGACGAGGACATCTTCCTCGCCGACATCGAGCGGCTGATCAAGCACAGCATCCCGCGCGAGGTCGTGCCCGGCTTCGAGCGCAGCCCGCACGAGCGCGCCGAGCCGATCGTGCTCGGCCGCATGACGATCGGCGTCGGCGCCAGCCGCGGCGGCCGCTCCGGCGGTGGCGGCCAGCGCGGCCGCAACCCGGCGCCGCCAGCGCGCCGAGCCGCGAGCCCACAGCCGCGCCGTGAGTCCGGCGCACAGCCGGCGCGCCGAGACTCAAGCGCACAGCCCGCCCATCGAGAAGCGCCCAGGCCGTCCTCCGGATCTCATGCGCCGCAGCGCCGCGCGTCCGATGGTTCGCGCCCCGCGCCGCGGCTCACATCGCCCAAGCGCTGAACCACGCAAGCGCCGCCCGGCGCTTTCAACTCGTCACAGTGGAGCGGCGCAGCAGGCCCCTGCCCTGCCGCCCTCCACGGGAGCAGAATTCATCGATGAGCCATCATCTGGAAACCGCTTGGCAAGGGGCGGATCTGGTCGTGCTGCGAGACGGGCAAGAGATCGACCGCATGCCGACGAACGATATCGAGCGCGTGATACTCGTCTGCCGCCGAGGCGGCGATTCCCCGGGCGACCTCGCCTTCGCCGTGATCGAAACGCACGACGACCACGTGCTTCTGCCCGCCGAAAGCGGTATCGCCGGGAGAATCCACTTCGAGCGCCAGGCGACCTGGGCCACCAAGTCCTGCACCTACTGGGCCGACGAATCCCAGGCGCCGTTGCCGCGCCGCCTTCGCCCCGGCCTGTGGCTGCTGCGTCGCCGTCAACCCGGCTACACGCGCCTGCCGAAGTCCGAGCTTGCCCCGATGATCGGCGAATGGCCGCTCGAAGGCCCGCAGACGTGGGAACAACGCAAATGGCAGCGCATCGTCAAGAGCCGCCTGCTGCCGCCGCTGCCGCGCCACAAGCGCTGAACGCTGCGCGTCGGGGCTAAACGAACCGGCCCTCGCGCAACCACTTCGTCGCGACCCACTTCTCGCCGGCCACCACGGGCGCTCCGCCATGCAGCGTGCGCGTCACCGGGTGCGCGCGGTCGTAGCTGAAGAACACGCCGTTGCCCTTGATCGGTCCCACCTCCAGGTGCACGTCCGGGAAGGTGGTGCCGCCGCCCTTCGCCGGGGTGTTCAGGTACATCACGAGCGTGCCCACGCGCTGACCTCCCGCGCTTGAGAATGGTCGGCGTGCCCGAGTGGACCGGGTCGAAATAGTCGTGGTGCGGCTTGTACTCGGCGCCCGGCTGGTAATGCAGGATCTGCAGGCCCTCGCCATTCTCGAGCGGCCAGTTCACGAGATGCGCGATGCGTTCCTCGATGCGGCGCACGAGCGGGTTCTCGCCGCGCTCGAAGAACATGCCCTCGCTGGTGCGCGCGGCGTTGACCTCGCTGCCCCCCGTGCTCGTGATCACCGTTTCACTGCGGACGAGCTTCGGCTTCGCCAGCGCGATGAGCTCGTCGCACTCGTCGTCCGAGAGCAGGCTGCCGAAGACGATGACGCGCGGATTGCGCAGGGCGAAGACGATCTGCACCTCCCGGTCGCCTGCCCACACCGAGCTGGGGGAATCGCGCAGGTCCGCCTCGGGCACCGGCACGGGCGCGGGCAACCCCGAGGCGCGCGCGTGGTCGTCCAGGAACCCCTTGAGCACCTCCTCCAGCGCGCCGATGGCGACGTCCTCGTTCCAGCCGCTGGCGCGCATCGATTCGAGCACGGTCTCGGGCCGGTGCCCGGCCTGCGCCTGGGCGATGATCCACTGTCGGAGTTCGGGCGTGACTTGCTGGGCTGCCATGCCGCCAATTTTGCCGCAGCCGCTGCGCCGCCGGCTACCAGTCGCGCAGTCGCCGCCTCAGCTTGCCGAGGATCGCATCGTGGAGCTGGCACACGCGCGGCGCGCTTACGCCGAGCAGGGTGCCCACTTCCTGCAAGGTCAGGTCTTGCTCGTAGATCATTTCCATGATCTGGCGCTCACGCTCGTCGAGCGCCTCGAAGGCGGCCCCCAGGGCGCCATGGCGCTGGCGCTGTTGCAGGGTGCGCATCGGGTCGCCGTTGATCCTCCCAGCCGGTCAGCGCGGCGTGGGTCGATGCGATCTCGTCCAGCCCTCCCGCCCCCGAATCCGCCTCGACGCCATCGAGCGATTCGTCCGTGGCACGCAATTGGCCCGCCCCGGCTTCGCTCATGCAGCGGTGAAACGCCTCCAGCGTCCAGCCGAGTTCGGCGGCCACTTCCATCGCCCTCGGCGTGCGGCCCAGCCGATGCTCGAGAAGCTGCACCGCCCCGTGGACTTCGCGCAGGCGTGAACGCACGCCGCGCGGCAGCGTGTCGGCCGCGCGCAGCGCGTCCAGCATGGCGCCTTCGATGCGGCGTGAGGCATACGTGCCGAAGGTGGCGCCGCGGCCCTCCTCGAAGCGCGACAGCGCCTCGTTCAGCCCGATCATCCCGGCCTGCATCAGCTCATCGGTGTCGACGCTCCCGGGAAGCCGGGAGCGCATCTTCAGCGCGATGCGACGAACGAGCGGGCGGTGCGCCAGCAACTGCTCGCTGCGAGCACAACGCACCGATGGCATGACGGGGGAGCCCATGTGCGACATCCTGCGCATGCGCCCGAAACACCGCAATGGCGTTTCTCACGCGATACCGTCGTGTTGCGAATTGTCACAAGGCGCCAGCCCGATCAGGTGAATTCCTGCCGAACCGCCGGCGACATGAGCCGGCTCATCGTCCACGCGAGCGCCCCGCATGCGGCCAGCGAGACCGCGATCGCCATGGCGCGCGTGGCGGCCACGAAGCCGCCGAAGACGTCGGCCGCGGCCGGGGGCAGCGGCGTGGCGCCCAAGGTGGCGGCCACGATCGACTGCACGATCTCGTGCTGCACCCACAGGCCAGCGATGTTGGCGGCGATCGCGACACCCAGCAGCCCGATGAAGATCCGCCGTGCCCACTCGATGCGCAGCAGCAGGCCGATGGCACAGACCAGCGTCGCCACGGACACGCCCAGGCCGGCACCCACCACCCACGGCAGATAGCCCATCAGCAGACCCGTGAGCCAAGGCAGCGGCTGGGAGCCGGCGAGGACGGCAGTGCCCGGCGCCATCGAGGCGACGGTGGCGTTCTGCACCAGCGCGGACAGGCTGGCCAGCCCGCCGAGGACGATGAAGACCCAGGCGACGGCCGTGACGAACAGCGATCGCGATCCGACGTTGAAGGTCTGAGGCATGACGGGCTCGCTCCGGTACTGCAAAGCCCGCATGATGCGGGCGCCAGATGACAGCCATTTTTCGGCATGCACGCGAGCGTGTCAGTCCCTAGCCTGGGTGGCACCCCCGAAATGGGGCGAAGTCAGCCGAAGCGCACGGCATGGATCGGCGGCAGCCGGGCCGGCAGGGCCTGCCATGCCGCTCCGCCGTCCGCGCACGACCACAGGCCGCCGGTCGTGCTCCCCATCATCAGGGAGTTCCCGCCAGCCGCCACGTCGAGACCGTGGCGGTAGACCAGGTCGTAGCAGTGCGTTCTGCGGCAGCCCGTCGCGAAACGTCTCGAAGGTCCGCCCGCCGTCGCGCGTGCGGTTGACCACCAGGGCCCCTCCGACCGGCACGCGCTTCTCGTCCGATTGCGCCGGCACGAACCACGCCGTGTCCGGTTCGCGCGGATGCACCGCCACGGCGAAGCCGAAGTTCGAGACCGGCGCGGCGGTGACCTCCTGCCAGGACGAGGCGTTGTCGGCCGAGCGCCAGATTCCGTTGTGATGCTGGCACCACAGCACTTCCGGTGCGCCGGCGCACCGCACGATGCGATGCGGATCCTGCGTGTTCGGGTTCTCCGCCTGCTCCGGCGGCATGTAGGCGGCCCTCATGCCCTTCGCGCGGGACTGCCAGTGCGCAGCATCGTCCGTCGTCGCCCATGCACCGCCGCAGCTCACGCCCACGAGCAGTTCGCCGTCGCGGCCGGGATACGGGCAGATCGAGTGGATGCCCGGCACGTCGGCCCCGCCGCCGAACCATTCCAGCCGCTCCGGCATGCGCCACAGCGGCTCGACCAACTGCCACGAGGCACCGAAGTCGGGCGACCGGAAGAGGCCGCCGGGCAGCGTTCCCGCCCACACCGTGGGCCCGCGCCGCTCGAGCGCCCAGACCTGCACCAGCTTCCACGCCGGCCCCTCGGCGGCCGGCGGCTGCTCCGGATAGACCGGCGTGGCCACTTCGCGCCACGTTTCGCCGGCATCGTCGGAGGCGTGCACCTTGGCGCCGTAGTGACCGAGGTTCAGCGCCGCCAGCATGCGGCCGTCGTCCCCGGGCGGCAGCACCATCGACACCGGCTCGGCCAGGAAGCTCACGCGGGCGACGTGCCAGCCGCTCGCCACCCTTGCGCCGGAGTTCGAACAGCCCCTTGCGCGTCGCGATCCATGCGCGATCGTCGATGTCGGCCATCGTCATCCTCCTGACAGGGCCTGCAGCACATAGACGCGGCTGTCGCCGCGGAGCGGGTCGGCCAGGTGCACGCGGTCCGTGCTGCGGCGGCCGTCGACGAACACCACCACGTTGGCGCGCAGGTGTCCCTGGTCGTCCAGCACGTAGCCACGCAGCGTCGGATTGGCCGCGAAGGCGTCGTCCAGCGCTTCGCGCAGCGTGAAGGCCGCACTGTCGACCTCCGGCGTCTCGGTGAAGCGGCGCAGCTGCGGCGTGAACGCGACACGTGGCATGACGGCGATGATGCGCCGGCCGTCGCCGGCCGTGCAAGGGCGGCCGGCTGCGCGCCGTGCGCCCAGCAGCACCGCAGCGACAATCGGCCATGCATGCCGGTGTGCTCTTCGCCTCCCTCGCCTACACGCTCTGGGGCCTGTTCCCGCTGTACTTCAAGCTCCTCGCCGCCGTGCCGGCGTTCGAGATCGTGCTGCACCGGTCGCTGTGGTCGCTGGTCGTCGTGCTGATCGTGCTGGCGGTGCTGCGGCGATGGGCATGGCTGCCGCAGGCGGCGCGCAAGCCGCGCCAGCTGGCGGTGTTCGCGCTCAGCGCCGTGCTGCTCTCCGCCAATTGGCTGCTCTATGTCTGGGCGGTCAACCACGACCGCGTGATCGAGGCCAGCCTCGGTTACTTCATCACGCCGCTGGTGAACGTCGCCCTGGGCTACTTCGCTCCTCAACGAGCGGCCGCGCCCGGCGCAATGGCTGGCGCTGGGCCTGGCTGCCGCGGGCGTGGCATGGCTTGCCGTCGTCGCCGGCCAGCTGCCCTGGATCGGGCTGCTCCTGGGCGGCGTCTTCGGAATCTACGGCCTGCTGCGCAAGACCGCGGTGCTGGGCGCGCTCGAAGGGCTCGCGCTGGAGACCATGCTGCTGGCCCCTTTCGCGGCCGCGTTGCTCGCCTGGGGCGCCTGGCAAGGCACGAGCGCCGTCGCATCGGCCGACCCTCGGCCTCATCGGCTGGCTGCTGTTGTCGGGCCCGCTCACGGCGCTGCCGCTGCTGCTGTTCGCCGGCGGCGCCCGGCGGCTGTCCATGACCACGCTCGGCGTGCTGCAGTACATCAGCCCCACGATCCAGCTCGGGCTCGGCGTCTGGCTGTACCACGAGCCGTTCGGCGGAGCCCGGCTGGCGGGCTTCGCGCTGATCTGGACCGCGCTCGCGCTGTACAGCGCCGAGGGCTGGTGGCGGTTCGCCCGCCGCGCCAGCCCCCGCGCCGACCTGACTCACTCGATCGCGAGCACCTGCGCAGCCGCGTTGACCACGGCCGCGATGCGGCCGACGTCGCGCAGCTGCTGCGTCGTGTAGCCCTCCTTGCGCAGCAGCTCGTAGTGCGAGCGCACGCAGAAGTGGCACTTGCCGACGATGGACGCCGCGAGCGCGTAGGCCTCGAACTTCTTCTTCTCGACGCCGCCGTGCGTCGCGTAGGCGTTCATCCGAAGCTCCGGACGCATCGTCTTGAGCTCCTCGTCGGCCGCCATATCCACGAACGGGTACCAGACGTTGTTCATGCCCATGAGCGTGGCCGCCGTCAGCGCCGCATAGCCTTCGGCAGGCTGCGCGGCGGCCTTGAAGGCGTCCACCAGCGGCTTGCTGCCGGCGGCAAATGCCGCCGCCAGCGCCACGCCGATGGCGTCTTCCGGTGCCAGGCTCGACCGCGCGATCACGGCGTCGAGGTTGAGACGGATGTCCTTCGCGTGCTCGGGCATCCGGTCCTTGATCTGCTGAAGGAAGTCCATGGCAGATCCTCCGTTCACAGCGTGTCGCCGCCGACGCCGCGGTTGCAAGGGCACAGTTCGTCCGTCTGCAAGTCCGTCGAGTATGCGCAGCACCTCGTCGGGGCTGCGGCCGACGTTGAGGTTGTTCACGCTCACGTGCTGGATCGTGTTGTCCGGATCGACGATGAAGGTTGCGCGCAACGCCACGCCTTCCGCCTTGTCGCGCACGCCGAGCTGGTCCACGAGCGAGCCGCGCGAATCGCCGAAGCTCCAATGCTTCAGGCCGCGCAGATCCTTGTGCTCCCGGCGCCAGCCGAGCTTGCTGAACTCGTTGTCCACCGAGCCGCCGAGCAGCACGGCGTCGCGCTCCTCGAATTGCTTCGACAACTTGTCGAAGCCGACGATCTCGGTCGGGCAGACGAAGGTGAAGTCCTTCGGCCAGAAGTAGATGATCTTCCATTTGCCGGGGAAGCTCTTCTCGGTGAGGGTCTCGAAGGCCGACTGGCCGTTTTCCTCATGCTGGTTGAAGCCGGGCTTGACGCCGACCACGGAGAAGGCTTCGAGCTTGTCGCCAACGGTTTTCATGCATTTGCTCCTTGGGTAGATTCAGTAACTAGAAGCTATCGCTTCTTCGGTACCGATAGATTCTACGTGGAGCAGCAGTCCACTGCGATTGCCTCTTGCAACCGCGGCGATAGTCTTTCGCGGGTTAGCGGAGGTCGCCCGCCAGCGACGCGAGCGTCTCGGCCGGGATCGTGAGATGCGCCGGGTAGTTGGGATGGTCGCAACCCAGTTTTACCGAGGCACCGGCGCGCACGGCTTCGCGCGCTGCCCGCGGAAGTTCGAAGCGGACGAAATGCACCGACGACGTCTTCTCGTCGTTCTCGCGATCCAGGTCCTCGTCGGCAATGGCGTACACGCGCGGATGCCCCTCCACCTCCACGAACATGCGGTCCTCCACGCCGATCAGGCGGGCCAGCTCGCGCTTGCGCTCGTGCACGTCGGGGTACTCGATCAGCATCGTGGCCTTCCAGTTGCTGCCGTCGGGCACGAGCGGCACATAGGCCTCGATCTCCTGCTGGATGCCCTCGAGCTCGAAGATCTTCTCGATGCGCAGCATCTCCTGGATCTGGTAGCGCACCGTCTGCTCGTCCTCGAACTGCAACGTCACGTGCTCGCCGAGCGAGACGCTGCGCAAGCGCCGGTGCGCGACGATCTGCGGCCGCAGCTCCTTGCGGGCCCGGGCGTATGCCTCCAGCGTCATCAGGGTGTCGGGGGTGATCGCACTCATGTTCATTCCAGTCCGTAGGCACGTCGCATCAGCGTCAGCGGATGGGCAAGCGCCCTTGCGGGTGTGCCGGCAATGTCCATTCCCTGGGCGATGTGGTGCCCGGCCATGGCGCAGTCGCTGGTGATCACGTCCGGCTCGTCCTTGGCCATTGCCTTGAACACCGGCCGGCCGATCTTCATCGCGTAGGGGTGCGTCTGCGTCTTGACGCCGTAGGTGCCGGCATGGCCGGAGCAACGCTCGACCGTGTTCAGCTTCACCTCCACCGTCTGCCCGATGAGCTTGAACATCTCCTCGGTGCGGCGGCCGATGTTCTGGACCCGCGCGTGGCAGGGGATGTGGTAACTCACCTTGCCGAGCGCGGCCTTGAAGTCGGTCTTGAGCAGGCCGTCCTTGTGGCGCGCGACGAGGTACTCGAACGGATCGAACATCGCGTCGCGCACGAGCTTCACGTCTTCGTCGCCCGGGGAACAGGAGCGGCATCTCCTGCTTGAACATGAGGGTGCAGCTCGGCACCGCGGTGACGATGGCCCAGTCCTCGCGGGCGTACTTCGCCAGCACGGGGATGTTCGCCGCCTTGTGCTTCTCCACGGATTCGAGATCGCCGAGCTCGAGCTTCGGCATGCCGCAGCAGCTTTCCTTCTCGACGATGACGTACGGGATGTCGTTGTGCTCGAGCACCTTGAGCAGGTCGTGCCCGATGCCCGGCTCGTTGTAGTTCACGTAGCAGGTCGAGAACACCGCCACCTTGCCCGGCGTGCGCTCGCCATTGGTCACTTGGCTCGCGCGGCCTTCACGCGCCGCCCCCGAGCGGAAGCGCCGCGTCGCGAGCGCCGGCATCCAGGCGTCGGGATGCACGTGCAGCGCCTTGTCCATCACGCGACGGGCCACCTTCGTCCGATTCACCGCGTTCACGGTCTGCACCACGACCGGGATGCCGGCGAACTTGCCGTGCACATCGGTCGACGCCAGGAAGCGCTCGCCGGCGTGCACGCCGCCGGCCTTGAACTTGATGGCCTTGGCACGCAGCATCGTGTGCGGGAAGTCCAGGTTCCACGGGTGCGGCGGCACGTAGGGGCACTTGGTCATGTAGCAGAGGTCGCACAGGTAGCACTGGTCGACCACCTTCCAGTAGTCCGCCTTGTCCACCCCGTCCACCTCGCCCGTCGTGCTTTCGTCCACGAGGTCGAACAGCGTGGGGAACGACTGGCACAGGCTCACGCAGCGGCGGCAGCCGTGACAGATGTCGAACACCCGCTCGAGCTCCTTGAAGCACGCCGTCTCGTCGTAGTAGGCCGCATCCTTCCACTCGACGGCGTGGCGGGTGGGCGCTTCGAGGTTGCCTTCTCGGTTGCTCATCGCGTCTCCAATGAAGGACAAGGGGCGCGAGGCCCCTTGTCGTCACATGCGTGTCCGGCTTCAGTCCACCAGCGCGTCCAGCGCCTTCACGTAGCGGTTGGCATGCGAGCGCTCGGCCTTGGCCAAGGTCTCGAACCAGTCCGCGATCTCGTCGAAGCCTTCCTCGCGCGCGGTGCGCGCCATGCCCGGGTACATGTCGGTGTACTCGTGCGTCTCGCCGGCCACCGCGGCCTTGAGGTTGTCGCGCGTCGGGCCGATCGGCAGGCCGGTGGCCGGATCGCCCACCTGCTCGAGGAATTCCAGGTGGCCGTGTGCATGGCCGGTCTCGCCTTCGGCCGTGGAGCGGAACAGCGCGGCGACGTCGTTCTGCCCTTCGATGTCGGCCTTGTTTGCGAAATAGAGGTAGCGACGGTTCGCCTGCGATTCGCCGGCAAACGCGTCCTTCAGGTTCTGCTCGGTCTTCGATCCTTTCAACGCCATCTTTGCTCTCCTCTGGTTGAGACGCGGTGCGGTTGCGGAGCGCCAGCCAACTACGGTACCCCAGCACCTTCACCGATACCAATGCATAGCGCCTATGTCTGCATGATAGCTTGTCAGCTATTATAGTGAGTACGTATCAATAGTAGTCTCTGCGGCCGCTCACCGCAAGCCCAGCAGATCGAGCGCACTCCGGTGCACCGCGCTGTCGGGAGTCGCCAGTTCGTGAAGCAGGGTGAAGTGGTTGGTGCCCGGTGCCGCAGCGCACACGGGCACGGTGCGGGGGCCCCACTGCTGCCGGATGAGATCGTTCTGCCGATGGAACTCTTCGCTCTCGTCGCCGCCGACCCAGGCGTGCAGCACGCCGCCCGGATCCTTGAAGCGGGCGGGGCTCGTGCGAGCCGCCATCTCCGGGGTGAGCCGGAGGTCGTCTTGCAGAAACGGCGTATGGCGGATGGGCTCGAGGTCGAACAGGCCCGAGAGCGCCAAGGAACCCGCGAGCACGCGCTCGGGAAGGTCCGCCCCCACCCGCTTCCAATCGCACGCCGCCATCATGGCGGCCAGGTGCCCGCCGGCCGAGTGGCCCGGCCACGACGATGCGCCGCGGATCGCCGCCGTACAGCGCCGCATGGCGCCACACCCAGGCGACAGCGCGCGCCATCTGAAGGGAGATCGTCTCGATGGTTCCGCGAGGGCACAAGCTCGTAGTTGGGCAGGACCACCATCGCGCCTGCGGCGACGAACGCCGGAGCGACGAACGACTGGTCCGACTTGTCGAGCGCGCGCCAATAGCCGCCATGGATGAAGATCAGCACGGGCGCGTTGGCGCGCGGCGAGGGGAACAGATCCAGAGTCTCGTTCGGCCCGTCGCCGTAGCGCAGGTCCAGCCGGCGCGACAGCCGCCCGCGCGCCAGCGCCGAGGCTTGCGCCCATCGCTCCAGGAAGCGCGCATAGCCTGGAACGCGGGCTCGGTTGTTGTATTGGGCATCGAGCCAGGCCGGGTCGAGTGGCTTCATGAGGTGTCTTGCGCCGCGCGCATCGTGGGGGACGCAGGCTTTATACCGGCCGCCCGCGCGACGCAACGACGGCGAGGGCTGCTGCTAGAATTCGCGTTTTCGATTCGGGGACGTAGCTCAGCTGGGAGAGCGTCGCGTTCGCAATGCGAAGGTCGGGAGTTCGATCCTCCTCGTCTCCACCAACATGAGGGGTCAGCCTGAGGGCTGACCCCTTTCTCTTGGCTCGCGGATTGCTCTCGTTGCTCTGCGGCTTAGGGTGTTGTCCCCAACAGGGCAGCGCGAATTTGGCGCTATATTCGCCGGCTTCGCGACTCACGAGGTCGCGACAGTAGCAGGCGGCAGCGCCCCAACGGGTCTCGTCGGAGGAAGGTCAGTGGATTTTGCTCGGCAGCAACGGAACCCGACGAAGCACGCCGTCGGATTCGGAATCGTCATCGTCGATGCACATCCTGCTGGGCTGGGCACTGGTGAGTGGTCTGGCGCGCAAGGTGGTCGAGGTCATCAAGGCGCCGATCGAGACCAAGATCATCGAAGAGGTGAAGCCGCCTCCCCCGCCGCCGGAAAACCTGCCTCCGCCGCCGAAGTTCGCGCCCCCGCCGCCGTCTTTCGTGCCGCCGCCCGAGGTCGTCGTGGCGCCGCCTCCCGTTCCCGCCCCCGCGATCACCACCACGCAGGTCGTTCCGCCGCCTGCCCCCCCGGTGGCCATCGCACCCCCGCCGGCCCCCGTCGAGGCGCCGCCGGCGCCCCCCGCACGTCGCCGCGAAGCCGGCCATCGCCAACGTGCAAAGCTGCGCACCGACGAACGCCGACTACCCCGTGGCAGCGCTTCGCACGCAAGCCACCGGCCTGACGAAGATCCGGTTCACGATCGACGGCCAAGGCCAGCTCGTGAAGAGCCGAAGTCGTCAAGTCGGCCGGCTCATCGAGGGAGCACAAGCTGCTCGATCGCGTGGCGGCCGACAAGCTCAGCGGTTGCAAGTTCAGCCCAGGCATCGATTCGGCCGGAAAGCCGGCTGGCGGCACGTTCGAGGTCGAGTACGTCTGGAAGATTCAGTAGTTCGCTCTCGGCCGCGGCCGACGCAACTCGTATTTCATTTAGCGGCGCTTCAATCTCCCGGCGGCGCCTGATCCTTGGAGGAACCATGTCCCTGACGAAACTCGTGCGCGCCGCCGTGCTGGCCGCGGTCACCCTCGGAACGCTCGCCCCCGCGGCGTCCTTTGCGCAGGCCGCATCCGACCCCGCTGCGGCGCCCGCCACCGCGCAACCCGCGTCGCCGGCGCCGATGGCGGCGACCGTCGCCCGTCGCCACCACCGAAAGCATCGAGAACCCGTACGGCCTCGAAGCGCTGTGGAAGCAGGGCGACTTCGTGTCCAAGGGCACGCTGATCATCCTCGTGATCATGTCGATGGGCAGCTGGTACATCATCTTCGTGAAGCTGTACGAGCAGCGCAAGCTGATGCGCAGCGCCAATGCGGCATCGAAGAAGTTCTGGAACGCCGGCTCGGTCAAGGCCGGGGTCGGCGCGCTCGAGGAAGGCAGCGCATACCGCTTCATTGCCGAGAGCGGCGTGAGCGCCAGCGACCACCACGAGGGCACGCTGGTCGAGCAGATCGACCTGCACACCTGGATCAGCATGAGCATCCAGCGCGCGGTCGACAACATCAACAGCCGCCTGCAGGACGGCCTCGCCTTCCTCGCCACCGTCGGCTCGACGGCACCGTTCGTCGGCCTGTTCGGCACGGTCTGGGGGATCTACCACGCGCTGACCGCCATCGGCATCGCCGGCCAGGCCAGCATCGACAAGGTGGCCGGCCCGGTCGGCGAGGCGCTGATCATGACCGCGCTCGGCCTCGCGGTCGCGGTGCCGGCGGTGATGGGCTACAACTGGCTGATCCGCCGCAACAAGACGGCGATGGAGCGCGTGCGCACGTTCTCCGGCGACCTGCACAACGTGCTGCTCGCCGGCAAGAGGTAAGGCCATGGCGATGAACGTGGGTTCGGCCGAAGACGGCGACGACCCCCAGATGAACTCCACCATCAACACCACGCCCCTCGTGGACGTGATGCTGGTGCTGCTGATCATCTTCCTCATCACGATCCCGGTCGTGACGCAGTCCATCCCGCTCGAGCTGCCGAAGGAGCGCAACCTCCCGACGCAGACCAAGCCGGAGAACATCCTGCTCGCGGTGAGCCGCGACGGCGACATCTACTGGGGCGTGCAGGCGATTCCCGACATCGAGGCGCTGGTCGAGCGCCTGAAGAAGGAGTCGGTGAAGGATCCGCAGCCCGAAGTGCACATCCGGGGCGACCTGGAAGTGCGCTACGAAGCGTGGGCCGCGTGGTGGTGGCCTGCCAGCGCGCGGGCATCCTCAAGGTCGGCTTCATCACCGAGCCGCCGCCGAACGTGCAGTGAAGGGCATGCCATGGCAATGAACGTAGGCAGAAGGCGGCGGCAGCGACGACGTGATGATCGACATCAACACCACGCCGCTGATCGACGTGATGCTGGTGCTGATCATCATGCTGATCATCACGATCCCGATCCAGACGCACGCCGTGAAGATGAACATGCCGATCGGGCCGAGCACGCCAGCCGCCGTCGCCCCCGGTGATCATCCGCATCGACGTCGACTTCGACGGCACGGTGGGCTGGAACGGCGAGATCGTTCCCGACCGTGCCACGCTCGAGGCGAAGCTCACCGCAGTGGCGGCGCAGCCGGACCAGCCCGAGGTGCACCTGCGGCCCGAACAAGCTCGTCACGTACAAGCACGTGGCCGCGGTGATGGCCAGCGCGCAGCGGCTGGGCGTGACCAAGATCGGTCTCGTCGGCAACGAGCAGTTCATGAACTGACGCACCGCCTTTCGTCTCCAAGGCGGGGATCGGGCACCAGGCCGGTCCCCGTTTGTCCATCCGAAGCGAGGTCCCCGATGAAATTCCTTCGTTTGTCCTGCACCCTCCTGATCGCCGCCGGCCTGGCCGGCGCCGCCTCGGCGCAGCAAGGCATGCGGCCCGAAGTCGGCAAGCCGCTGCAGCAGGCCAGCGACATGCTGAAGGCCGGCAAGGCCAAGGAGGCGCTGGCCAAGGTCCGCGAAGCCGACGCGGTGCCGAACAAGACGCCGGCCGAGCAGCTCACGATCGAGCGCATGCGCGGCGCAGCCGCCCAGCGCGCCGGGGACACGCCAGCGGCCATCAAGGCTTTCCAGACGGTCTACGACAAGACCAGCGGCGCCGAGCAGGCCCAGGCCGCCGAGGCGCTGGCCTTCGCCTACTCGCAGGCGAAGGACTGGGAGAAGACCAGCGAATGGGCACGCAAGGCGCAGCAGCTCGGCGGCAACAGTGCGCAGCTGCGCCAGCTGCTGGCCTACGTGCAATCGCAAAGCGGCGACTACGCCGCCATCGCGCGCGATTCGGCCGCTGCAGTGGCAGCGGCCGAACAGGCCGGCCGCAAGCCCGGCGAGGACGACCTGCTCCGCCTGGCAGATGCCTAGCAGCGGATGAACAACCAGGCGCAGTACGCCGCGACGCTCGAGAAGCTGGTGCTGCACTATCCGAAGAAGGACTACTGGAACGCGTACCTCGCGCGCATCCAGCGCAAGCCCGGCTTTGCCGACCGGCTGGGCGCTGGACGTCATGCGCCTGAAGCTCGCCAACGGGCTGCTCACCTCGGCGAACGACTACATGGAGATGGCCCAGCTCGCGCTGCAGGCCGGCCTGCCGTTCGAGGGCAAGCAGATCGTCGAGCAGGGCTTCAAGGCCGGCGTGCTCGGCACCGGCCCCGAGGCGGAGCGGCACCAGCGGCTGAAGGCCCTGGCCGACAAGCAGGCCGCCGAAGCCTCCGCGGCGCTGGCCCAGGAGGCCGCGGAGGCCGCCCAGGCCAAGGACGGCAACGCCCTCGTGAAGGTCGGCTACGCCTACGCGACGATGGGCCAGGCCGACAAGGGCGTGCCGCTGATCGAGCAGGGCATCGCGAAGGGCGGCCTGAAGCGCCCCGACGAGGCCAAGCTGCGCTTGGGCATGGCCCAGCTGAAGGCGGGAGCCAAGGCCCGCGGCGTTCAGACCCTCCGCACCGTCGGCGGCAAGGACGGCACGGCGGACATCGCGCGCCTGTGGATCACGCACTTCAGTTCGCAAGGCTGACGCGCATGCCCATGCCGGGCCTCGACTCCGAGACCCGCGCCAGCGAGGACGACCACATGGCGCTGCGCCTGTGGCTTCGGCTGCTCGCGTGCGCCAACCTCGTCGAGGGACCGCTGCGATCGCGGCTGCGAGAGCAGTTCGAAGGCGCGTCGCTGCCCCGCTTCGACCTCATGGCGCAGCTGGAGCGGCACCCCGAGGGACTCAAGATGCGAGAGCTGTCGCGTCGGCTGATGGTGACGGGCGGCAACGTCACAGGCCTGACCGACAAGCTGGTGGCCGAGGGGCTGGTGGAGCGGCGCGACGACCCGAGCGACGGCCGCGCGTACACGGTACTGCTCACGGCGGAAGGCCGGCGCCAGTTCCGCGTGATGGCCCGCGCCCACGAGACGTGGATCGTCGAGCTGTTCGGCGGCCTGTCACCGCCGCAGCAGGCCACGCTGTTCGAGCTGCTGGGCGAGCTGAAGCGCTCGCTGCCCCGCGCCTGAGGCGCGTCTCCAGGGTCGCGTTCCCCCACCATGCAGGCACTCCCATCGTTCGTCGAGCCGCTCGGCCATGGCGTGCACGCCATCGACACCGGCTTCCATCGCGACCGCTTCGACGCGGCCTATCTCCTCGTGCACGGCGGCCGGGCGGCTTTCATCGACACCGGCACCAACCATGCCGTGCCGCGGCTGCTGGAGGCACTCGCCGCGCTCGGAATCGCGCGCGACGCCGTGGACCACGTGATTCCCACGCATGTTCACCTGGACCATGCCGGCGGCGCCGGCCTGCTGATGCGCGACCTGCCGCGACGCGACGCTCGTCGTGCATCCGCGCGGAGCGCGCCACATGATCGACCCCAAGGTGCTGTACCAGGGCGCGCTCGCGGTCTACGGACAGGCGGAAATGGACCGTTCCTACGGCCGGCTCGTCGGCATCGACGCCGAACGCGTCACGACCTCCCATGACGGCATGGTGCTCGAGCTCGCCGGGCGCCCGCTGCGGTTCGCCGACACGCCGGGCCACGCCCGGCACCACCACTGCGTATGGGACGCCGCGACGCGAGGCTGGTTCACGGGCGACACCTTCGGCCTGAGCTACCGCGAGTTCGACAACGCGGACGGGCAGCCGTGGATCTTCCCGACGTCGACGCCGGTGCAGTTCGACCCCCCGGCCCTGCGCGCCTCCATCGAGCGGCTGGTGTCACTCGATCCCTCATGCGTCTATGTCACCCACTATGGCCGCCTCGACGGCGTCAGGCGGCTCGCGGACATGCTGCTGTCGCAGCTCGACGCCATGGTGGCCATCGCGCTTCGCATGCAGGTGCCGCCGACCGTCACGAGGCGCTGAAGGAGGCGCTCCTTGCGCTGTACCGGGATCGGCTGCAAGCCCACGGCTGCCGGCTGCCGGACGAGCGCATCGACGAGCTGCTCGCGCTCGATGTCGAGCTCAACGCCCAGGGCATCGAGGTGTGGCTGGACCGGCCGGCGTCGCCCTGACTCAGGCGCCGATCAAGCACCGCGACGCCGAGCGCGGCGAACAACGCGGCGGCAATCCCCCGCACGAGCCGAAGCGGCACCCGCCGCATCGCACGCTCGCCCAGCAGCACGACCGGCACGTTCGCCATCATCATGCCCAGCGTGGTTCCCGCCACCACCGCAGTGAGCGCGTCATAGCGCGCGGCGAGGGCCACCGTGGCGACCTGCGTCTTGTCTCCCATTTCGGCGAGGAAGAACGCGAGCGCCGTCGTGGCGAACGCGCCCAGATGGGATGCGGCTGGCGGGCCGTCTTCGAGCTTGTCCGGCACAAGCGCCCAGGCCGCCATGGCGATGAACGACAGCCCGAGCACCCATCGCATCACCTGCGGACCGAGCACCGAAAGGATCCACGCGCCGACCGCGCCGGCGAGCGCATGGTTGAGCAGCGTGGCCACCAGGATGCCGGCCACGATGGCCCATGGGCGGCGCAGCCGGGCCGCAAGCACGAGGGAGAGCAACTGCGTCTTGTCGCCGATTTCGGCTATGGCGACGATGCCGGTAGAAACGAGGAAGGCGTTCACGAAAGGGGTCTGGGCTGCGGGGCCCAGGCCCCTTGAAGAGCGGAGGATTCTATCGGCCGCCCGGCGCAGGCCGCTCCGGCCCTCACAATGCGCCATCCATCACCGGGGATGCCATGAGAATTCTGCACACGATGATTCGGGTGGGCGACCTGCAACGTTCGATCGCCTTCTACACGCAGGTGCTCGGCATGCAATTGCTGCGCACGACCGAGCGGCCCGACCAGAAGTACGACCTCGCTTTCGTCGGCTACGGCCGCAATCCCGAGCACGCCGAGATCGAGCTCACCTACAACTACGGCGTGGACAAGTACGAGCTTGGCACCGCCTTCGGCCACATCGCCATCGGCGTGCGAGAATGTCGCCGCCACCTGCGCCTCGCTGCGCGAGAAGGCGGCGGCGCTCGGCGGCGCCATCACGCGCGAGCCCGGCCCCGTGAAGGGCGGCACGACCATGATCGCGTTCATTACCGATCCGGACGGCTACAAGATCGAGCTCATCGAGCGGGACAACGCCTGAAGGCCGCGGCTGACCGCCGCTTCAGCGTAAAGAGGCCGCCTCGCGGGCCAGGCTGGCGATGCGCGGCCAGTCGCGCGCGCTCACCGCATCTGCCGGCGTCAGCCAGGAACCACCGCACACCTTGACGTTCGGCAGCGCAAGGAACTGCGGCGCCGTCTGCAAGGTGATGCCTCCGGTCGGGCAGAAGGCGACATCGGGAAACGGCCCTGCGAGCGCCTTCAGCATCGCGATGCCGCCCGCGGCAACGGCGGGGAAGAACTTCAGGAACGAGTGGCCATCCGCACTGGCGGCCATGACCTCGCTCGCCGTGGCCACCCCGGGCAGCAGCGGCAGCCCGGCCTCGCGGCACGCCTGCGCCACCGCCGCCGTGTAGCCCGGGCTGACCGCGAAAGCGCAGCCCGCGTCCCGTGCCGCCCTGGCATCCGCCGCGGTGCGCACCGTGCCGGCGCCGACGATGGCCTCGGGCACCGCCCGCGCCATCGCCTCGATGCAGGCCAGCGCGGCCGGCGTGCGCAAGGTGACCTCCAGCACGCGCACGCCGCCTTCGACGAGCGCCCGTGCGAGCGGCACGGCGTCGTCGACGCTGTCGATCACGATGACCGGGATCACCGGCCCGTGGGAGGCCAGCTCGAGAGGATGATTCACAACCATGTGCAGGCGCCCTCCTCGGCGCTGGTGACGTTCCTTCGCATGCCGCCGAAGAGTTCGCGGCCGATGCCATGGGCGTTGTCCCGCGCATGCGCCCGGGTCCAGGTGCACGGCCTCGCGGGCGGCCCATGTGCCGTCGTCGACCAGTGCATCGAGCGTTCCGGCAACGGCGTCCAGGCGGATCAGGTCGCCATCCCTGCACGCGAGCCAGCGGCCCTGCGGCCAGCGCTTCCGGGCTGACGTGGATGGCCGCGGGCACCTTGCCCGACGCGCCGCTCATGCGACCGTCCGTGACGAGCGCGACGCGGAAGCCCTTGCCCTGCAGCACCGCCAGCGGCGGCGTCAGCTTGTGCAGTTCGGGCATGCCGTTCGCGCGTGGGCCCTGGAACCGCACGACCGCGACGAAGTCGCGTTCCAGGCGGCCGGCCTTGAAGGCCTGCTGCAACCCCTCCTGGCTGTCGAAGACGAGCGCCGGCGCCTCGATGACGTGCCGGTCCTCCGGCACCGCGGACATCTTGATCACGCGCGCGCCCGAGGTTGCCGGTGAGCAGCCGCAGGCCGCCGGTGCGCGAGAAGGGCTGCTCCGCGCGCCGCACGATCGCGTCGTCGCCGCTTTGCCTGGGCAGCGGCCGCCACGCAAGCCGCTCGCCTTCCAGCTCGGGAACCTCGGTGTAGGCGCGCAGGCCGCTCTCCGCTCACCGTGGTCACGTCGGGATGCAGGCAGCCGCTGTCGAGCAGTTCGCGCAGAACGAAGCCGGGCCCGCCGGCGGCCTGGAACTGATTCACGTCGGCACTGCCGTTCGGATAGACGCGGGCCAGCAGCGGAACGGCTCGCGACAGAGTCGGAGAAGTCGGTCCAGTCGATGCGGATGCCGGCGGCCCGCGCCACGGCCACCCAGTGGATCAGGTGGTTCGTGGAGCCGCCCGTGGCCAGCAGCGCCACCATGGCGTTGACGATGCACGCGTTCGTCGACCATCTCGCCGATGGGCGTGTAGCGGCGGCCACGCACGTTCGCAAGCACCGTGCGCAACGCATCTCGCGTGAGGGCCTCGCGCAGCGGTGCGTGCGGGTGCACGAACGCGGCGCCGGGCACGTGCAGCCCCATCGCTTCCATGAGCATCTGGTTGCTGTTGGCCGTGCCGTAGAACGTGCAGGTGCCGGGGCCGTGATAGGCGGCGCTCTCCGCGCGCAGCAGCTCGTCGCGGCCGACCTGGCCCTGCGCGAACTTCTCGCGGACCTTGGCCTTCTCGTCGTTCCCGAGCCCTGTGCTCATGGGACCGGCGGGCACGAACACGCACGGCAGATGGCCGAAGTGGAGCGCCCCGATGAGGAGGCCGGGCACGATCTTGTCGCAGATGCCCAGCAGCAGCGCGCCGTCGAAGACATCGTGGGAGAGCGCGATGGCCGTGGCCATGGCGATGGTGTCGCGGGAGAAAAGGCTGAGCTCCATCCCGGGCAGGCCCTGTGTCACGCCGTCGCACATCGCAGGGACGCCTCCGGCGACCTGCACGGTGGCGCCCTGCCGGCGTGCCTCGTCGCGCAGCAGCGGCGGGTACGGCTCGTAAGGCTGGTGCGCGGAAAGCATGTCGTTGTAGGCCGTGACGACGCCGATGTTGGGCGCCCGCTCGGCAACCACTTTCAGCTTGTCGCCGGCCGGCAATGCGGCAACGGCATGCGCCACGTTGGCGCAGCCGAAGCGCTCGGTGCCGCGCGGCCGATCGCCGAGCTGCCGAATGCGAGCGAGATAGTCACGCCGGCCCACGGCGCTGCGCTCCCGTATTCGTTGGGTGACGTCAAGGATGGCAGGGTTCATCTCGGGCGCTCCGGCGTAACTACGGTTCTCATTATCAGGTAACCAAATTACAACGTCAAAAGATCGTGGCCCGCAGGGCGTCAAAACGTCATGCCCGGCGCGCTGCGTCTCTTCGGATAATGCGCTGATGATTCCTGCCGTGCTCGTCCCGCCCGTGCGAGACCCTGCGGCCCTGCTGGCCCACACCCGCACCCGTTGGGGCGGTGCCCGCGATCTCTGGGTGTTCGGCTATGCGTCGCTGATCTGGCGCCCCGAGTTCGAGTTCGAGGAGCACCGGGCGGCGGCCGTGCACGGCTGGCATCGGGCGCTGCGCATGCGTTCGCGCGTCAACCGCGGCACGCCCGAGCGCCCGGGCCTGGTCTTCGCGCTCGTGCCCGGCGGCTCGTGCCGCGGCGTGGTCTACCGCATTGGCCGGGAGCGTGCCGAATCGGAGTTGGAGCGCTTGTGGGCGCGCGAGATGCCCACTGGCGTCTACGACCCGCGCTGGCTGCCCTGCCGCACGCCGGAAGGCACCGTGGAGGCGCTCGGCTTCACGCTCAGCAGGCGCAGCCCCAACTACGTGTCCACGCTGTCGGACGACGAGTTGCTGCACGTACTGCGGGGCGCCAGCGGGCGCTATGGCACGACGCTCCAATACCTCATCGACACCGCGCGCAGCCTGCGCGACCGCGGCGTGCGCGACCGCGAGATCGAACGCCTGATGGCGCTCGTACGGCGCCACGAGTTGGGTTGAGCAGCTATTTCGGGTGCGCCGCTGCGCTGGCCTGCTCGTGGGCGGCGCGCAATGCGATCAGATCCTCTTCGGTGTCCACGTCCACCAGCACGCCCGGATCGTCCACCTCCACCGCATGCGCCGGGTAGCGCGCGACGAGGCGGCGTGCTCCCTGGTCGCCGCTGAGCGTGACGAGCTCCGAATACAGCTCCGATGCGAAGCCGACGGGATGGCCGCGCCGGCCCCGGTGCTGCGCATAGGCGATCGGATGCTGCTCCAGCGCGCGCGCCACGGCGGCCATCGTCGAAGGCTGCACGAGCGGCATGTCGGCCGGAAGCAGCAGCCACCCTGGAGCATCCGGCCGCGCACCGACTCCGGCGGCGATGGAGTAGCCCATTCCCAAGCCGACAGCGGAGCCGGCGTCGGGCAGCACGACGACGTCGCGCGCCGCCACGAAGTGGCGCGCCTGGGCCTCCAGCGGCTGGGTCGTCACCACGAGGACCGGCAGGTGGCTCGCGATCGCGCTGACCAGCGTGCGCGCGAACAGCGTCCGCCCCTCCAGCGGCTGCTCGAGCTTGTGTCCGTCGGCCGCGAACCGGCTTCCGCGTCCGGCGGCGAGGATGATCAGCAGGGGTCTGGCTCTCATGACAGTTCTCCCGTCGCCACCAAGAATGGGAGCGAGGAGCCACGTCAGATAGTGGGACGTGTACCTAAGGCATTCTCCGTAAGCGTTGCCACGTAGCGCATGTTCAACATGCGCACGGCCTGTATGCTCGGGCGACCATGACGCCGCAAGAACTCGCCAGCCTGCGCAAGAGCTACGAACGGGCCGAGCTTGACGAAAGCGCCGCCCATGCCGATCCCTTCCAGCAATTCTCGCTTTGGCTCGACCAGGCCGTGACCGCGCTCCTGCCGGAGCCCAGCGCGATGACGCTGGCCACCGTCGGCCCGGAGGGCCGGCCGTCGACCCGCATCGTGCTCCTCAAGGGGTGCGATGAGCGCGGTCTGGTCTGGTACACGAACTACCAGAGCCGCAAGGGCCGCGAGCTGGCAGCCAACCCGTGCGCCGCGCTGCAATTCCACTGGGTGGAGCTCGAACGCGTCGTGCGCATCGAGGGCCGCGTGGATCGCGTCGCGGACGAAGAATCCGACGCCTACTTCGCATCACGCCCGCTCGATTCCCGCATCGGGGCCTGGGCGTCGCCGCAGAGCGAGGTGATCACGTCGCGCGCGGTGCTGATCGCCAACGCCGCCCGCGCCAGCGCGCGATACCTGCTCGATCCGCCCCGCCCGCCGCACTGGGGCGGCTACCGCCTCGTGCCGGACACCTTCGAGTTCTGGCAAGGCCGCAAGTCGCGCCTGCACGACCGGCTGCGGTACCGGCGTGCAGGCGCCGCCTGGGCCCGGGAGCGGCTGGCGCCCTGACTCAACGCCTGAGCCGGTCGGCAAAGGTCTTGCGGAACTTCTCCACCTTGGGCGCCACGACGAACGCGCAGTAGCCTTGCTCGGGGTGGTTCGCGAAGTAGTGCTGGTGGTACGCCTCGGCGCGCGTGTAGCTGCGCTCCGGCTCGAGCTCGGTCACGACACGCCCCTTGTGGGCCGCGTTCGCCTCGGCAAGCACCTCGCGGGCAATCCGCTCCTGCTCGGGCGTGTGGTAGTAGATGCCCGAGCGGTACTGCGTGCCCACGTCGTTGCCCTGCCGGTTCAGCGTCGTCGGGTCGTGGATCGAGAAGAAGATCTCGAGCACCTCGCGCAGCGACAGGCGCGCCGGGTCGAACGTCACGCGCACGACCTCCGCGTGCCCCGTGCGCCCGCTGCACACCTGCTCGTAGCGTCGGGTTCGGCGCCTGGCCGTTGCTGTACCCCGATTCCACGGCGACGACGCCGTCGACCTGCTCGTACACCGCCTCCAGGCACCAGAAGCAGCCGCCGCCCAGCGTGATGACCTCGTTCATGTGTTCTCCTTCGACAACGACGCCCCGGCAGTCGCAGTGGCGCCGCGTTCCTTACACTGGAGCATTGTGACGACGAGGAGATTCCCATGAAAGCTGCCTTCCAGTGGGACGATCCGTTCCGCCTCGACGACCAGCTTTCTGCCGACGAGCGCGCCGTGCGCGACGCCGCCAGCGCCTATTGCCAGGACAAGCTGCAGCCGCGCGTGCTGCTGGCCGCGCGCCACGAGAAGTTCGATCGCGAGATCATGAACGAGATGGGCGCCCTGGGCCTGCTCGGCAGCACGATCGAAGGCTACGGCTGCGCCGGCCTGAACCATGTCTGCTACGGGCTCGTGGCGCGCGAGGTGGAGCGCGTGGACAGCGGCTACCGCAGCGCGATGAGCGTGCAGAGCTCGCTCGTCATGCATCCCATCCATGCGTACGGCAGCGAGGACCAGCGCCAGAAGTACCTGCCCCGCCTGGCGAGCGGCGAGTGGGTGGGCTGCTTCGGCCTCACGGAGCCCGACCATGGCAGCGACCCGGCCAGCATGGCAACGCGGGCCCGGCCGGTCGATGGCGGCTACGTCGCTGAAGGGATCCAAGATGTGGATCACCAACAGTCCCGATCGCCGACGTCTTCGTCGTCTGGGCCAAGATCGAGGGCCGAGGTGACGGGCAGGAAGCGATCCACGGCTTCATCCTCGAGAAGGGCATGAAGGGCCTGAGCGCTCCGAAGATCGAGGGCAAGATGAGCCTGCGCGCCTCCACCACCGGCGAGATCGTGATGGACGACGTGCTCGTCCCGGCCGAGAACCTTCTGCCCAACGTGAGCGGCCTGAAGGGCCCGTTCGGCTGCCTGAACAAGGCGCGCTACGGCATTGCATGGGGCGCCCTCGGTGCCGCCGAGTTCTGCTGGCATGCGGCCCGGAGCTACACGCTCGACCGCACCCAGTTCGGCCGCCCCCTCGCCGCAGAACCAGCTCGTGCAGAAGAAGCTGGCCGACATGATGACCGAGATCACGCTCGGCCTGCAGGGCTGCCTGCGCGTCGGCCGGCTCATCGACGAGAGCGCGGCCACGCCGGAGATGGTGAGCCTCGTCAAGCGCAACAGCTGCGGCAAGGCGCTCGACATCGCCCGCATGGCGCGCGACATGCACGGCGGCAACGGCATCCATGACGAATACCACGTGATCCGTCACATGATCAACCTGGAGACGGTGAACACCTACGAGGGCACGCACGACATTCACGCACTGATCCTCGGGCGCGCGCAGACCGGCCTGCAGGCGTTCTTCTGACGCCGGGAATGGACTCGCTGTTAGCAGAGTACGGGCTGCAATCCTGGAAGATCCTGATCGCGGGGCTGGTCCTGCCGCCGGTGCCGCTGCTCCTCCTCGTCATCGTGGGCGCACGCATGATCCCGTGGCGCCGGGGGCTGGGATGGTTCTTCGTGCTGCTGGCGCTGGCCTCGCTGTGGCTGTCCGGCTGCGCCGCCGTCGGCGAATGGCTCATGCGCGAATTGCTGCAGCCGCCTCCTGCCCTCGACGCGCCCAACCGCGCCGCCTTGCGCCAGGAAGTGGCTCGCACGAATGCGGTGGCCATCGTGGCGCTGGGCGGCGGCAGCGAGTCGCATGCGCCCGAGTACGGCATGCCCAGCCTCACTGCTCGTTCGCTCGAGCGCCTTCGCTACGCCGTCTGGCTGAGCCGCGAGACCGGTGCACCGGCCGGCTTCTCGGGCGGCGTGGGCCACGGACAGGGCGAAGGCCTGGCCGAAGCCAGTATCGCCGCGCGCATCGCGGTGCGCGAGTTCGGTCGTCCCCTGAGATGGGCGGAGAGCGAGTCGCGGGACACCCGTGAGAACGCAGCCTACACGGTGACGGCCCTGAAGACGGAGCGCGTGCGGCGCATCGTGCTGGTCACGCACGCCTGGCACATGCCGCGCGCACAACGCGCGTTCGAAGACGCGGCCCGCAGGGCAAATGCGGACATCGCCATCCTCGCCGCGCCGATCGCCTGGGCGCCCCGGATCGAATCGCCTGCGCTGCGTTGGCTCCCCAGCATCGAAGGCCACGCCTTGGTGCGCCAGACGCTGCGCGAGGCGATCGGGCTTGTGGCGGGCTCCTGAAAAACGAAACCCCTCCGTACCTTTGACAGCCGGAGGGGGCGGGCGATCGAAGATCGCCATCGGAGCTCCGGACGAATCATGTCCGGGGCTCCTGCCGCGCAGAGACTGCGCCAGCGAAGTTGCCTGCGAACAGGCATCCAGACCTTAGCGCAGCGACGTGGCCAGTTCAAGGCCCTTCGGAGCTATCGCGGGGCCGCGCACCATCGGGGTGGCTCATGAGTGCGTCGAACAGGCCTGAGACGCGCTCCTCGACCGCCCGGTCCATTCGTATCGGGCGCCCCCATTCGCGCGTCGTCTCGCCCGGCCACTTGTTCGTGGCGTCCAGCCCCATCTTGCCGCCCAGGCCGCTGCGCGGGGAGGCGAAGTCGAGATAGTCGATGGGCGTCTCGCTGACGAGCGTGGTGTCGCGTACCGGGTCCATGCGCGTCGACAGGGCCCACACCACATCCTTCCAGTCGCGGATGTTCACGTCGTCATCGGTGACCACGATCATCTTGGTGTACATGAACTGACGCAGGAAGCTCCACAGCCCGAACATGAGTCGTTTCGCGTGGCCGGGATAGCTCTTGCGGATGGCGATGACCGCAAGCCGGTAGCTGCAACCCTCGGGAGGCAGGTAGAAGTCGACGATTTCCGGAAACTGCTTCTGCAGGATGGGCACGAACACTTCGTTCAGGGCCACGCCGAGCACAGCCGGCTCGTCGGGAGGCTTGCCGGTGTAGGTGGAGTGGTAGAGCGCGTCGCGGCGCATCGTCATGCGCTCGATGCGGAACACGGGGAACCACTCTCGTTCGTTGTAGTAGCCGGTGTGGTCGCCGAACGGCCCTTCCAGCGCGTGCAGGTAGCCGCCGATCTCCTTGCACGGCACGCCGAGGGAACTGGAGGTCTCGAAGCCTCTCTCCGCCACGGGGATGTGGCCCTCGAGCACGATCTCTGCGTGCGCGGGAACCTGCAGTTTCGAGGCACCCTCACCCACTGCCGTGTCCACCACCTCGGTCCGGCCGCCGCGCAGCAGCCCGGCGAACTGGTACTCGGACAGGGTGTCCGGCACGGGTGTCACGGCACCGAGGATGGTCGCCGGGTCGGCGCCCAGCGCAACGGCGATGGGAAACGGGCGCCCCGGGTTCGCAGCCGCAAACTCTCGGAAGTCGAGCGCCCCGCCCCGGTGGGCGAGCCAGCGCATGATCACCTCGCGCCGCGAAATCACCTGCTGCCGATAGATGCCGAGGTTCTGGCGCGTTCGAGGCATCGAAACTCCCTGCGGCCCACGGGTGACAACCAGTCCCCAGGTGATCAGCGGTCCGGCGTCGCCCGGCCAGCACGTCTGGATCGGCAAGCGCGCCAGGTCGATATCGCCGCCGTCGACGATCAATTCCTGGCACGCCGCGTTGCTGGCACGCGCGGGCTTCATGTCCCAGAGGGCCTTGGCCATCTGCCACAAGCGGCCCGCATCCTTCAGTCCCCGAGGTGGCTCGGGCTCCTTGAGGCTTGCGAGCACACGCCCGACATCGCGCAACCCCTCGAGGCCTTCGGTCCCCATGGCCATGGCCACTCGTTGCGGCGTGCCGAAGAGGTTTGCCAGCACGGGGAAATTGTAAGAAACGCCCCCCGCGTCCGTGGGATTTTGAAACAACAGTGCCGGCCCCTCGGCTTGGAGCACTCGCTGCGACAAAGCGGTGATTTCGAGGTTCGTTGCCACGGGTTCGGCCACGATCCGTAGCGAACCGACCGCCTCGAGCTGTCTGGCGAAGTCGCGAAGATCCCGGTATTTCATAGCCCATGGATATGTGAACTCGTTTTCATATGCTTGACGGGTTATTTGCGCTCCATAGAATTTCCTCCATCCCCTGTTTCAGGGAATACCCGCACTCCGCGAGTTGGGCAGTAGAGAGTGCGGCACCGAGAAGCCGCTTGCACATGGCCTGTGTGTTCACCCGGGCGAAGGTAGAGGCGAGCCATTATCAGCGTCGCGCTGGTCGCTACGGCCAAGCTGCGTTGAGGAAGGAGAGAAGGATGACAGCGCTTCGCATCGCACGCTCCGTGCGCGCGTCGTTCGCCGTGTTCTGCCGCGATGTCGGTCATGGATTGCTGGAGGTCAGTCACAACACGCTGGCCCTCGTCGGTCTCGTCGCCGTCGCCGTCCTCGCCTTCGCGGGCGGGCACGCCGAACTGCGCCGCACGGCGGAAACGCAGGCGTTGGCCTGGCTGAAGGAGCGCCACGAGGCGCGCGCGGAACGGGACGGCAACCTGCTGGTGGTGCTGGCAGAAGTCCGGCGCCGTCAGCCGGGCCACGGCCACGGATCCCCGCGGGCTCACGCAGCAGCAGGCTGCCGTCGCGCAATGGATCTCCCGCCGCTACCGCGTTGCGCCCGAGCCGATCAGCCGGCTCGTGCAGGAGGCCTGGGCGATGGGCCCGCGCGCCGGCGTCGAACCCGACCCTGATCCTGGCCGTGATGGCCGTCGAGTCGAGTTTCAACCCGTTCGCCCAGAGCTCGGTCGGCGCCCAGGGGCTGATGCAGGTGCTGACCCGTGTCCATGACGACAAGTACCAGGGCTTCGGCGGCGTTCACGCGGCCTTCGATCCAGTCGACGAACCTGAAGGTCGGGCGTGCAGATCCTGCGCGACTACATCGTGCGCACCGGGCAGCGTGGAAGGTGGCCTTCGCTACTACGTCGGCGCTGCGAACCTGCCTGACGACGGCGGCTATGCGGCTCGCGTGCTCGCCGAACAGAGCCTGTTGCAGCGCGTCGCGGCCGGCAAGTCGCTGCCGCCCACGACGCCAGCGTCGATCCTGAAGGCGAGTCCGGCACCGCGTGCCGTGCCGGATACCGGCACGAACGCGAAGCCGGCCGAGCCCGCACCGGATCAGCGCGTCGTCTTCGCCGGCTGACGGCGCGGCGCTACACTGCCGGTTCGCGCGACTGGCGATAGGACCCGCACGGGTCCGAGGTGGACCGACCACCGTGGAGCGCGGGCGGCCGCCAGGCCGCATCAGCCGTTCGCCTGGGCAGCCCTCAACCCGCATCGCGGGACTGATGGCCCTTCTTCTTGAAGAGGACTGCCATGTTCGACCGTTCCCTCTCCACCGTATCCCGTGTCGACCCTGAAGTGTGGGCCGCGATCGAGGCCGAGAACCGCCGCCAGGAAGAGCACATCGAGCTCATCGCGAGCGAGAACTACACGTCGCCGGCGGTCATGGCGGCCCAGGGTTCGCAGCTCACCAACAAGTACGCCGAGGGGTATCCCGGGAAGCGCTACTACGGCGGCTGCGAGCACGTCGACGTGGTGGAGCAACTCGCGATCGACCGCGTGAAGGAGCTGTTCCACGCAGAGCACGCGAATGTGCAGGCCAACTCCGGATCGCAGGCGAACCAGGCGGTGTTCTTCGGGCTGCTCCAGCCGGGCGACACCATCATGGGCATGAGCCTCGCCGAAGGGCGGCCACCTGACGCACGGCATGGCGCTCAACATGAGCGGCAAGTGGTTCAAGGTGGTGAGCTACGGCCTGGACGCCCGCGAGGAGATCGACTACGACGCGATGGAACGGCTCGCGCACGAGCGTCGTCCGAAGCTGATCATCGCAGGGGCGTCCGCTTACGCGCTGCGGATCGACTTCGAGCGCTTTGCGCGCGTCGCGAAGGCGGTCGGTGCGATCTTCATGGTGGACATGGCGCACTACGCGGGGCTCATCGCCGCGGGCGTCTATCCCAACCCCGTGCCACACGCCGATGTCGTCACCTCCACCACGCACAAGAGCCTGCGCGGGCCGCGCGGAGGCTTCGTGCTGATGAAGGAGCCGGTGGCCAAGGCGATCAACAGCGCCATCTTTCCCGGCATCCAGGGCGGGCCGCTGATGCACGTGATCGCGGCGAAGGCCGTGGCGTTCAAGGAAGCCTTGGCGCCGGAGTTCAAGCTCTACCAGCAGCAGGTGGTGAAGAACGCCGCGGCACTGGCACAGGCACTCGCCGAGCGCGGGCTGCGCATCGTGTCCGGCCGCACGGAGAGCCACGTGATGCTGGTCGACCTCCGGCCCAAGGGCATCACCGGCAAGGCCGCCGAGACCGTGCTCGGCCGGGCCCACATCACCTGCAACAAGAACGCCATCCCGAACGATCCGGAGAAGCCGATGGTGACCAGCGGCATCCGCCTCGGCAGCCCGGCGATGACCACGCGGGGCTTCCAGGAAGCGCAGGCACGCGCCACCGGGCATCTGATTGCCGACGTGCTGGACCGCCCCGAGGATGAAGCGGCCATCGCGACGGTGCGCGAGAAGGTCGCCGCGCTGACGCGCGAATTCCCTGTGTACCGCTAGGCCGGCCGGATGCGCTGCCCGTTCTGCAGCCACGCCGAGACGCAGGTCGTCGAGACCCGGGAATCGGACGAGGGCGACGTCATCCGCCGGCGGCGCCGCTGCCTGAAGTGCGACAAGCGCTTCACCACCTACGAGCGGCCGGAGATCGCGATGCCGCAGGTGGTGAAGAAGGACGGCGCGCGTGTCGAGTTCGACCGCGCCAAGCTGCGCGCATCGATGATGCTCGCGTTGCGCAAGCGGCCCGTGAGCATCGAGCAGATCGACGCCGCAGTCGAGCGCATCGAGGACAAGCTGCTGACCAGCGGTGCGCGCGAAGTGCCGACCGCTCGCGTCGGCGAACTCGTGATGCGCGAACTCAAGCGCATCGACAAGGTGGCCTACGTGCGCTTCGCCTCGGTGTACCGCAGCTTCGAGGACGTCGACGAGTTCAGGCGCCTGATCAGGGAGATCTGAACGTCGGCGTCGTAAATCCCTAGGGCGGTAGAACCCCCTAACCTGCTGCATGCGGGTGGTGTCTCGTGGCGGTCGTGCTTAAAGTTGCGGCCACAAGAACACAGGGAGTAGGAAACGATGCCTGCAACTGGCAAGGCGCGAGCGCGGCTTGACGCTCACCGAATGCTGCGTGTCGATTGCGATCGCGGCGCTGATGGTGATGGTGGCGCTGCCGGCGTTCAGCGACATTCTCAGGAAGCGCCATCTCGCGGGCCGCGCCGGCGAGCTGTCGGCAGACCTGCAATTGCTGAGAACCGAAGCGGTGGCGCGCAATGTCACCGCGCGCATCACGCTCAGCAGCGACCTGCACGGTGACTGCTACGTGCTGCACACCGGCGATGCAGGCGATTGCGTTTGCAATGCCGAGGCGCCCGCCCACTTGCGATGCCGGCGCGCAAGCGATCAAGATCGTGTCTTTCCCGGCTGCGGGTCCGGTCCGCGCTGTCGGCGGAGCTGCCTTCCATGGCGTTCGATCCGGTGCGGGGCAATGCGCACCCGATAAACGAGTTCACCGTGAAAGACGACAGCGGCCGCGAGGTGCGGCACAAGTCAGCTCTCTGGGTCGCGTGAAGTCGTGCACCACGGCGGCGGCGCTGCTGCGCTACGCGCCGTGCTGAAGCCGCGCGGGTTCTCGCTCATCGAGACGATGATGGCGCTCGTCGTGGTCTCGGTCCTGGCTGGCGTGGCGTATCCCGGCTTCATGCAACTGCTGCGCAAGGCGCGTCGGGGCGACGCCATCATGGCGTTGCTGGACGTCCAGCAGGCGCAGGAGCGATGGCGCGCCAATGCGCCGAGCTACGGCACCCTGGAAGATCTCGGCCTTGCGGCCATGACGGAGAACGGCGCCTACCGGCTGTCGATTGCCGTCCACGATCCCGCCACCTATGCCGCCTCGGCCGAAGCTATCGGGACGCAGGCGTCGGACACGGCGTGCCGGTTTCTCGAGCTCGCCTGGTCGGGAGGGCACACGGCGCAGGCGTCGGGCCCCGATGCAGACGTGAGCAACGACCACGACGCCAACCGGCGGTGCTGGAACCGATGACACGCCGTCTACCGCAGCAGGGGCTGTCGCTCGTCGAGTTGATGGTTGGTCTTGCGATCGGCCTGATCGTGACCGCGGGGTTGGTGAAGGCGTTTGCTGCCCATGTGACGCACACCCAGCGGCTGCTGCTGGAGGCCCGGGTCGAGCAGGACCTGCGCTCCGCCGTCGACTTGATCGTGCGGGATCTCCGCCGCGCCGGCTACTGGGGCAATGCGGCGCTGCCGCCCGGGGCTGCAGCGTCGAACCCCTACCAGGCGATCGCGGTGCCGGGCACGAGCGAGGTCCACTACGCCTATTCGCAGGACGACGTGGAAGACGAAGTGGCCAGCAGCGAAAGCCATGGCTTCGTGCTGCGCGACGACCACACGCTGCGGGCCGGGGACGGTCATGGCGGCTGGCAGCCCTTGACCGATCCATCGGTCGTTCGGGTCACCGAGCTGTCGATCGACATGCAGACCCGAGTGGAGCCGCTCGGGCACTTCTGCGTGCCGGCGTGCGCGGCCGGGGAGCCGGCATGCCCGAGCGTCCAGGTTCGGGAGATCGTCGTGCGCCTGCGCGCTCAATCGGCGTCGGACTCGCAAGTGCAGCGCGAAGCGAGCGAGCGGGTGCGTGTGCGCAACGACGCGGTGTCGCCCGCAGGATGCCCATGAACGCCATCCGTTCGCAACGCGGCGTCGGAAGCCTGGGCGTGACGCTGCTGCTGATGTCGTTCCTGTCGCTGGCGCTGCTCTACGCACACCGCGGCCTGCTCTTCGAGCAACGCAGCGCGGCCAATCAGCAGCGGGCCGCCGTCGCATTCGAGACGACGCAGGCGGGCCTCGAGTGGGCCACCGCGATGCTCAATGACCCGCGGACCCTCGACGACCACTGCGAGCTGCTTCCGGGTGGGGCGTCGTTCAGAGACCGCTACCTGCGGCTCGAGGCCGGGTCCGCAGCCCCCACGCTCGTGCCGGAACCGGCTTGCCGCCTGGACGGCGCAGCGTGGGCTTGTCGCTGCATGCCAGGCGCGGGCGTCCCCTTGCCCGAGGCCGGGGACGGTCCGCGATTCAAGGTCGGGTTCACGGCCCTGGCCGCCGTGCCCGCAGCCGTGCAGGTTGCGGCGCAGGGCTGCAGCGGACCGGGCCAACCGTGCGACGACGCCGCTGCCTTGCCTTCGGATGCGACGGCGGCGGCGAGCGTCGTTCTCAAGCACAAGCCGGGGCTGCTCTCGCCGCCGACGGCCGCCATCACGGCGGGCGGATCCGTGCAACTGGGCGGCACGATGTCGCTGGTGAACCGTGACGCGCGGCGTGGGGGCAGGCTGGTGACGGCGGGCGGGCTCGTCACCGTGGGCGGCGATGCGAGCCTCGAGGGCCCGCCGGGAACGCCGGTGGAGACGCTGCTGGCCTCGGACGAGCCGACACTGGCCGGTCGCACGAGCGACGAGATGTTCGCGGCGCTCTTTGGCGCGACAGTCGAGGGTTACTCGCAGTGGCCGACGGTGCGGCGCATTTCCGGCGCGTCGGCGCGTGAGCGGGGCGCCGCGCTGCTCGCCGCAACGGAGCAAGGCTATGGCGCCTTTCACGTCGACGGGGACCTGTCGTTCGACGCGTCCATCATCGGCACGCCGGACCGGCCGGTGCTCGTCGTGTCGTCGCACGGCATCGCGTGCTCGGTGGCGTGCCGGCTGCACGGCCTCGTGGTTGGCGATCTTGACACCCGGCCGGCCTCGGACCTGCAGCGGGTGACCGTGCATGGTGCCGTGGTGACCCGGGGCCACCACGTGCAGGCGGGTGACGGCGGCGTCGTGTACGACGGCGACATCCTCGAAAGGCTGAGCAGCCGCACCGGCGCGTGGGTGCGCATGAACGGCGGATGGAGGGACTTCTGATGCGCCAGCGTGGCGTTACGCTGCTGGAGACGGTGATCGCGATCGGAGTGATCGCGTTCGGCCTCCTCGCCATGGGCCGTTTGCAGATGGGCATGGCGCTCGGCGCCGAGCATGCCCGGTCTCGCACCGAAGCGCTGCAGCATGCGCGCATGGCGATGGAAAGCTTGAGGGCCCGCCCCTACGCCGAAATGGCGGACGGCGCGGACGTGCCTTCCGGCACCAGCGTGGCGTACGAACGCGCGTGGACGGTCGGCGGCGGCATCGATGATCGCTTCAAGCGCGTGGCGGTGGCGGTGCGCTGGCTCGACCGCCGCGGCGAACCGCAGGCGGTGAAGTTGGAGTCGTTGGTCGCGGACGCGGACCTTGCCGGTGGCCCCGGGCTCGCATTGATGGCCGCACGGGGCACCGCTCGCATGCTGGCCCGCCACCCGTCGGTGCCCGCAGACGCGGTGCCCCTGCCCGGCGCGGACGCCGGCCGCAGCGCAGCGACCTGGCTGGGCGCCAGCGGCGGCGCGCTCGTCTTCGACAACGCGACGGGCGCGGTGGTGGCGCACTGCGGCGCACTGCCGGACCGCGGGAGCGGCGACCGGGCGTGCACGCCGCTGGAGGCTTACCTGCTGGAGGGCTATATCGAGGGACGCGGGCTTCAGTCCGTCGGCGTCGTGTTCGAGCGGCTGCAGCATGCGGAGGCCGAGCCCGAGTGCGAGATCACGGATGCCGCGGATCCGCACACCGGCCGCCTCATTCCACTGACCCGCCGCTATCGCTGCCTGATCCGGCCGGGCGATCACGACGACGATGCGGCGACGGCGAAGGTGTGGTCCGGCCGCGTTCGCCTGACCGGCGTGAGCGACGGGCCGTGGTCTGCCGCCAGGGGCGCGACGCCAGCCGAGCAGGATGCCGGGACGTACACTTTGGTGGATCGCTCGCTCGACCACCAGAACTACGCGGTCGTGGCGAGCGGCAACTGCCCCCGCTGAAATGAAGCCCCCACGCTCCTCCCGTCGCTGCCCCCCGAGGGGGCTCTTGCTGCGGACCGGCGGAGCCGGATCCGCGCAAGGTCCTTGGTGGGGTCGTTTCATGCCAGCGTACGCTGGCGGTGGAGAACTGACGTGCCCGACGACATCCTGGCGCCGATGCGGCGCGCCCTGGCGCTGGCCGAGCGTGCGGTCGGCTTGTCCGATCCGAATCCGCGCGTGGGCTGCGTCATCGTGGGCGCCGACGGCTCGCCGCTCGGCGAAGGTCATACGCAGGCGGCGGGGCAAGCGCATGCCGAAGTGATGGCGCTGCGCGACGTCGCGGCGCGCGGGCATGACGCGCGCGGAGCGACCGCCTTCATCACGCTGGAGCCATGCTCGCACCACGGGCGCACGCCGCCTTGCGCCGATGCGCTGGTCGATGCCGGCATTGCACGCGCGGTCGTGGCCGTGGGCGACCCCAATCCGCTCGTCGCCGGCCAAGGCCTGGAGCGCCTGCGGGCGGCGGGAGTGCAGGTGGACATGGCCGACGAGGCGGCGGCGGAGGCGTCGCGGGAGCTGAACATCGGCTTCTTCTCGCGCATGGCGCGCGGCCGGCCGTGGGTGCGCCTGAAGATCGCTGCGTCGCTCGATGGGCGGACGGCGCTGGCCGACGGCACGAGCCAGTGGATCACCGGCGAGTCGGCGCGCCGCGACGGCCATGCCTGGCGCAAGCGGGCCGGGGCCGTGCTCACCGGCGTGGGCACCGTGCTCGACGACGATCCGCGGCTGGACGTGCGGCTCGTCGAGACCGCGCACCAGCCCACTCGCGTGATCGTGGATTCGCGGCTCCAGACGCCGCCGGGCGCGCGCATCCTGCAGCCGCCGGGGCGCGTGCTGGTCTATGGCGCGGCGCGCGAGGACGCCGCGAGTGCCGCGCTGCAGGCCGCCGGGGCGGAGGTGGTCTGGCTGCCCGGCCCGTCGGGCAAGGTCGATCTGCGCGCTTTGCTCGGACGACCTGGCGGCTCGCCACGTGAACGAGCTGCACGTGGAGGCCGGCCACAAGCTCAACGGCTCGCTGCTGCGCGAGAGACTCGTCGACGAGCTGGTCGTGTACCTGGCGCCGAAGATGCTGGGCCTCGGTCGCGAGATGGCCACTTTCGAGGTGCCGTCGCTCGATGCGGCGCTCCAGCTCGCCGTCCGCGACGTTTCGATGATGGACGACAGACCTGCGCATCGTCGCGCGGGTGCGGGAGATGCTGAGCCTGATCCGGGCGCGGGGCGAGGTGACGGTTCGCGACTCGTGAGGCCATCACGCCGGTCGACCGGCGTGATGGCCTCGAAGTCGAAGCCGATGCGCCTAGCGATTGGAGTTGTCGATGTGCCAGTTCAGCCGTGTGCGCACCGGCGAGATCGGCGGCGTGGGCTTCTCCGGCTTGAAGGGGGATCCGCCGGTGCCGCCGCCGATGACGAACGGCATCTTCGTCTCGGTGCCGTTCACGTTCATCACGACGATGCCGCCCACGGGCGACGGTGGCAGCCCGCCGCCCACCAGTTCGGTGGGCTTGGGCGGGGCGACGCAGAAGAGCGGGAATTGATAGGCAAAGGCCTGACCCAGCCCGCTGCTGCAGCTTTGCGTGTTGGCCGGCGTGGGACGGTTCGTGCCGAAGTAGGTCGTCCCCGCGATCGTGAACGGAGCGTTGACCACCTTCTCGCCGTTCGTCGCGAGCCCGATGTAGCAACCCTCGGCGTCGTTCACCGGCGACGGCGTTCCATCCGGAACCACCGGCGCCATCGAGGTGTTGTCGATCTGCGCGACCTTGGTGAGGTCGGCCGCGGTCAACGCGGTTGCCCGCGGCGCCCCGACCGTGTCCTTCAGCATGAAGAAGTTGTCGCTGGTGGACGTGGTCAAGGGCTTCTCGCGGTCACCCGTGCCGACCAGCACCGAGACAAAGTTCTTTGTCACGACCACGTCGGGGGGATAGAAGACCTTGCCGCCGAGGCTGGCGATCTTCACGGCCGACACGCCGGTCCAGGTGTCGGGGAGCAGCGGGTCACCGCTGGCCGGAAAGTCGATGCGATACACATTGCCACGCACATCGGCAACGTATGCGCGGTCCGCCGTTCCATCGCCATTGACGTCCGTCAGCGTCACGTCCGACGGCACGGAATAGTCCGTGGTCAGCGCTGCCAAACGCGCGCCAGTGAGCCCGTTGATGATGTAGACCACATTGCCGATCCGGCTGTCGACGCCTTCTCCAGATTCTTGTCTTCATCGGCGTCATATCCGCCACCCATGATGAGGACAAGCGGCGCCGTCGCCGGAGGACGTTGTAGGCAACCGGCTTGGGCATCGACCATGTCTGCGCCAGCTTGCGCGTAGTCGCCACTGCCTCCGGTGATCCGCCACATGAACAGACGGCGTCGTCTTGATCTCGACATCGAATGCATAGACGCTGTTGCCGCCGCGGCGCATCGTCGCGATAGATCATCGCCTCCGTCAAGGACGTGCCGGCGCTGGCGTACCGGCATAGTACGCACGATCGGGCCGTCCATGCCGTAGCTCTTGGCTTCGCTGGCCACTGAGCGGTGCCGTGGCGGTGCCCGAGCTGTTGGTTTCGGGAAGGTGCAAAGTCGGCGCTGCCGTCGCGCAGGCGCTTGAGCAAGCCATAGTGTTCGGGCGCGATGAACGACCACATTTCCTGCCCCGCCGTGGTGCCGGTCTTGTTGCCGTCGACGGCGCGGAAGAATCCATCGTTCGCGCCGTAATAGACCACCACGTCGCCGCCGCCGTAGTTCAGCGCCACCGGGCGCGAGTGCAGCACGTCGCCGTGGATGCTGTGGCGCGCGCCGGTCGTCGCCGAGCAGGTGTCGTGCCGCCGTCGCTGTACGACCCATTGAATGCTCCGTCGCCGGCTGCCCGTGGTGACGTTGTTCTCGCCGCGGATCCACTCGACCTCCGCGGCCGTAAATCCGCTGGCTCTGATCTGAAGGACACCATCTAGCCGCTCGGACAGCGTCTTCACGTTGCGCGTCGATCGCGCCCTGCAGGTTGTCCTTGCGCAGTTGCTGCGCCGCGCCGCCCTTTTCGACGATCGCGCCGTCGGGCAGGTCGCTGGCCGACGCCGGCGTGCCGGACGGCATTGGGCGAAGAACACGCTGTCCTTCCGACCAGAAGCTTTCCGCGGTCGCGTGAAAAGAAGCCGGCGCCGGACAGCGACTGCCGCTTTGCCTCTTGTCGACCAGATCCAGCGTGCCGTCGATCAGGCCGAACTGGTACTGCTTCAGGTTGCCGACCCAGCGCGGCGCGCCGTTGCCGTCGGGACGGAACATGCCGACGAAGATCTGGTTCAGGTAGGTGCCCTGCGTCGTCGTGGACACCGGCAGGCGTCGTGGCCGTGAAGACGCTGTTCACGGCGGATACGGTCGTCAGGATGTCCTTGAACGCCTTGACCAGCTCGTACAGGTCGCCGCCGACTTCCAGGTAGCCGGCGGCCCAATGCCGCCGACCGCGGCCATCGACTTCAACAATTTGCGCCTGTCCGTCATTGGGCTTGTCGTTGTAGGTGTTGACCGTGTAGGTGAAGACCCGCTGCACGCCGGCCTCGCTGCTCACGTCGGTGTTGGCGAGGAAGTAGGTCCACTCGTCGGCATAGCGGACTGGTGTCGGATGTAATCGCCGACAGCGTCGGCGGCGTGTAGTTGATGCCTTTGAAGAGCAGCAGGCGTCGGCCGTTGTCGCTTCTCAGCGTTCGGATAGGTGTTGCCGACCATGCACGACGTAGTTGTTGCCGCAGATTGGCCGCATCATCATAGGGCCCTTGTAGTCGTCTGGTTGCCAGTGACGAAGGCGTCGCGCGTCGTCGCCGGGCGTTTCGGCTTCGAGAACCTGATCGGACCGTAGCCGGTCGAGCTCCGGCGGAGCAGCCGAGCGGAGCCAGCGTGGCCGGTCAAGGGTCGGATTCGTGTGCCCGCCGAAGTACTTGAAGATCTCGTACAGCGCGGCACCGTAGTTGGTATCCTGCGGAGCGGTCATTTATGTCGGATTGGTGATCTTGCTCGACTCAATCGCGTCCAGCCGTCCGATGATCGCCTTGCAACTGCTCCGGCGGTCGTCGGTGCCGGTCAGCGGCTGCACCGGTGATGGTTGAACCCAGTGGGTGGCCGTCGTCTAGAACCGAGCCCTTGTACCCGCCGCCGGCGGGAGTAAACATCGACAGCCCACGTTGACCTTGAGTGCAGTTGCCGCCGGCGGAGCAGACGAGTGCGTTGAGCACCAGCTTCATCGCTCGCAATTGGACCTGGCCTTGTATCGGCTGTCGATATTCCGTCTTTAGCTTGGAAGCCGTGTTCCCAAGGGCGCGCCTCAGATGCCCGCCCTAGTCGACGAATAAGTCTTCGCTGATGGCCGTTGCACTTTGCGACCGATCGCTGTCCAAGCCTTGCACTTGGTCCCGACTGTCTGTGGCGTTCCAGGTTTGGTTGTTGGCCGACCAGTTCGAAGTGTTGTCGAGCAAGAACACCACGTTCGGCGCGCTGCCGCGGCAGCCGGTTGGGCCGTAGATGTCGATGTCGGCTGTCCAGCCCGTAGCCGTGAAGCGCGTAATTGGCAGCGGCGGTTGCAACCGCACGCGTGGTTCGCGGCGGCCTGCAGGCACGTTGATCATGGTCAGCTCACTGCTTGTGGTATTCGCTTGACCGTCCGGCCGAGGTGTCGATCGACGCTTCGACACGCTTGCCGGTCAGATTCAATTGCACACTGGCACGGCCGTCGTCGGCACCCGGACGCCGACGCCTTGCACGACGTCGACGCTGGTATTGGTCACGGCGTCGACCGCGCGCACGGTGATCGTCCATTCGGTGTTCGAGCACAACGATGGCGACTGGGTGACGGTACCGTGCCGCCGCCGCCCGTGGCCGTGCTCGATGCCCGGAGCTCGAACTCGCGCCGGTGCCGAAGCAACCCAGGTCGGCGGCGAGCGCCGGATCCAGATCGATCGTCGGAATCGGCTCTGCGCGCAGGCATCGAGGGCCGGCCCGCGCGACGCCGTCGACCGTGACGACCGGCAGGCTGGTCGCTAATGTCGTTGACGCCGTCGCCGTTGATGTCGACCTGGAACGGGGCGGCGTTGACTTGCGGGTGACGACGGCGGTATTGGTGGCGAAGTCGGCGGTGCTCAGCAGCCGGTCGATGGCGTCGTTGGCCGCGGTGATGGCCTCGAGCGCCATTGCATGTTGCCGATCGCCTGCACGCTGGTCAGCGAACCGCGGAAGGAGGCGGCCGCCATGATCGCGAAGATCAGCAGCAAGATCATGACGCACGAGCAAGGTCGAGCCGCGCTTTGCGGCCGCGTCGCAGGGCACTTTCATTCTCTCCTCATGCCGACGTTGTACAGGCGCACCGTGGAGGTCATCAATGTGCGCTTGAAGCCGTCGGCAGGGCGTGGCGACTGCCACGTCCGGGCCGAGCTCGTAGGTTCGCGAGTCGACGAAGCCGGTGTCGGCGCGGTGCTCCGCGTGAAGAAGTGCACGCGCACCGTGACGACGTTCTGCCAGACGTTCGGCGCGGCTCCGGTGATGGCATGCCGAACCGCCAGCGGTTGTAAACGCGTCGGGCTGCCCGTCGCCATTGGTGTCGAGGCCGTACTCGACCTGCAGGTTCTCGACGCCTTCTGCGATCGACATCCGTGCGCAGCGCGCCGTCGATCATCTCGACGCGCTTCAGAGTCGGGATGCCGTCGTTGGCAGCGCAGTCGTTGCAGGACTGGCGATGTAGTACGTGCGCTGCGTCAGGCGACGCACCGCGTCGTTGACCGTGGCGCAGTCCGGGCGCCGCAGGTTGAAGGTTGGCTGCCGGGCGCAGGCGCAGCGCGAATCGCGCTGCACGTCGGTGCCGCAACGCGCGACCTGGATGTAGAGGTTGTTGGTCGCAGTCCGCGGCTAGCGTCGATGGCGGGACCGGTGTCCGCGTGCCGCACGACCAGCGCTTCCGTGCCTGCACGCCGCGAGTCAGGCATGCCGACGACCGTCGCCGCCGCGATGCCCTGGATCGGAACCGGGAATCTGCACTGGGAGACGCGGCGGTGTTCCAGCCCTGGGCGGTCACCGTCGACGGCACAGGGATCGGGCGTCTGGTAGGCCGGCGACGTCGAGCAAGCGCGTCGGGATTGAATTCCGAGAGTACCCTGCGTGCATCATGTCTTCGGACATCGTGTCGAGCGAAAAGCGTGCGCCTTCGACTGGCGGATCGTGCGTTCCAGTTCTGGCTGGTTGCGGTGTTGCGGGAGAACAGGATGGTCAGTGCCAGCAGGATCATGCATGCCGACGGCCAGCGCGACCAGGACTTCCACCAGCGTGAAGCCGCGGCGCGCGGTGGCTGACGTGCAGATTGCGGTGCGGAAGGGAGCCATGGTCATCGCTCTCATGCCGCCAAGGCGGCGATACGGACTTGCGATGCGCATGCATGCGTCGCAGCGAGTCGTCACCGAATGCGCCTGCGCACAGCGTCGGCCGGCGGGATGCCCGGCGTCAGCGAACCCCACGCCACGTCACGACGAACACCGGCTCGAGCGCATTGGGTTGCGTGACGCAGCCGCGGTAGCCGAGGAATGCGGCATTGCGCCCGCCGGCGCGTCGTTGGCGCCAGCCAGCAGGTTGCCCCATTCGCACAGGTCCACGGGCCAGCGCCGGCCACGTGGCGGTGCAGTCTGCGACGGCGCGCGCCGTGACGGCTGCCGACACGTACGCTGCGGCGTTGGCCTTGTTGCTCGATAGACGGCTCGACATGTCTGCAGCAGCGCTGCGGCGCGAGCTCGCTGCGTCGCGTCGCCGCTCAGGGCCGTCGCCTTGGTCGGAATGCGGCCAGCCCGAGCAGGCCGAATGCCGTGATGATCAGCGTCAGCAGCATCTCGATCATCGAGAGCCCCGTTCTGTCGGGCGGTCGTTGACGCGATAGTCTTCATGAGCAACCTCCCTGGGCTTCGAGCGGGCCGCGCCCGTCGGCGTGATCACCACGCAACGCGGCGTCACCCCGCGAAGAGAAGGTCGCCGCTGATCGACCACGACGGTTGCCGTCGGCCGTGTCGTCGAGCCGGGCGCCCGTTCGGGCGGAAAGTGCCGTGTCGGGCCATCGGCACGCGCCAGCTAGACCCCGGCGCATCGCGGGTACGCAACGCCGCCTCGTCGTCGTCGCCGGGTCGACCGTGCCCTTGTCGTCGGCGATCCAGCACCTGCCCAGCCTTTGGCCCCGAGTCGCCGGCCTCAGGCCGGCCAACCCCTGGTCCGTCTGGTTGCGCTTGATGGCTTCGGAGCGCGCCACCGACAGGTCGTTGATCAGGTCGAAGGCCGCCGACTTGGCACGTTCATGGTGCCGATGAACGAGCCGGAAGCTTGGCGCGGCGATGCTCCGACGATCGCCATCATGGCCACCACCACCATCGCCTCGATCAGCGTGAAGCCTGCGGCGCGGCGCTTGCCTTGCAGAGGCGGCTGAGCCCACGAGGTCGCGCCCGCTTCACCAGCATGCTCCCGTGCCGCTCGCGGTCTTCGCGCCGCTCTGGTTGATGGTCAAGGTTCCGCATGTGTTGGCCCTTGCTTGCCCGTAGGCGCCGCCTTGACGCTGAGTGGGTGGAACGGCGGCGTCGTCAGGGTCCATCGCCATACCGTAGTGCGTCGACACCGTTCGCCGGCACGGTCATGCCTAGCCCGCCGAAGATGGTGCGGCCGTGATGCTCGTCGCGTACGCGCGGCGGTCCACCAGGAAATGCTGCTGCCGGGAGGCCATCTCCAGCATAAACGATTGCGCATCGGCCCGCCGCCCCTTGCGCAGATAGCCCTCGTAGCTGGGCATCGCGATCACCGCCAGCATGGCGACGATCGCCACGGCGATCATCAGCTCGATCAATGTGAAACCGCGAGTGCGGTGCTGAACGGTCATGGAGTGCTCCCTTGAACCTTCGCAGACGGGCCAAGCCGGCCCGCCACGAACGGCGTTTTCAATGACGCCGAGAGTAGCCGGATGCCTTGCGGCGCGGTGTCCGCTCGGGGGTCGGTTTTCTGACTGCTCGTCTGGCTCGTCGTCCGGCTTCATGACGAATCTCACGTTTCGTCTGGTGCCGACCGGCTGCGACAATCGCGGGATGTTCACCGGCATCGTCTCGGCCATCGGCCACATCGTCGACGCTCAGCGCCCTCGGGCACGATCCCGCCCACGGCAAGCGCCTGGTCGTGCAGGCGCCCGCCGGCTACCTCGACGACGTGGCGACGGGCGACAGCATCGCGCTGAACGGCGCCTGCATGACCGTCACCTCGCTCGACGCGGCGCTCGGGCACTTCACGATCGATGTTTCGGCGGAGAGCCTGGCAAGCACGGCGGGGCTGGCGGCTGCCGGGCCCGTGAACCTGGAGAAGGCGCTGCGGGCCAACGACCGGCTCGGCGGCCACCTCGTGAGCGGCCACGTCGACGGGCTCGGCAGCGTGCTCGAGTTCGTGCCGGTGGGCGAATCGTGGCGGCTTCGGCTGCAGGCGCCGCGGGAACTGGCGCGGTTCGTGGCCTACAAGGGCTCCATCACCGTGAATGGCGTGAGCCTCACGGTGAACCGGATCGCGGACGACTGGGCCGGCTGCGCGTTCGACATCAACCTCATCCCGCACACGCTGGAGAGCACGACGCTCGGCAGCCTGAAGGCCGGCGACCGCGTGAACCTGGAAGTCGACCTGATCGCCCGCTACGTGGAGCGCATGCTGGGAGCGGGCCCGGTGCCGACGAGCGCGGTCCCGCCTCGGCCCGAGGGACCGTAGTCCCTACAATCCCGGCATGCCGATTTCCCCCGTTCCGGAGCTGGTGGCCGAGCTTGCCGCCGGCCGCATGGTCATCCTCGTGGACGAGGAAGACCGCGAGAACGAGGGCGACCTGATGCTGGCGGCCGACCACGTCACGCCCGAAGCCATCAACTTCATGGCCCGCTACGGGCGCGGCCTGATCTGCCTGACGCTCACGCGCGAGCGCTGCGAACGCCTGCAGCTGCCGCCGATGGCGTCGCGCAACGGCACGCAGCACGGCACCGCGTTCACGGTGTCGATCGAGGCCGCGCAAGGCGTGACCACCGGCATCTCGGCGGCCGACCGCGCGCGCACCGTGCAGGCCGCCGTGGCCCGCGACGCGCGCGCGAGCGACCTGGTGCAGCCCGGCCACGTCTTTCCGCTGCAGGCGCAGGAAGGCGGCGTGCTCATGCGCGCCGGCCACACCGAGGCCGGCTGCGACCTCGCCGGCATGGCCGGCTGCTCGCCGGCCGCGGTGATCTGCGAGATCATGAACGACGACGGCACGATGGCGCGCCTGCCCGACCTGGAGCGCTTCGCCGCCGAGCACGGCCTGAAGATCGGCACCATCGCCGACCTCATCCACCACCGCAGCCAGAACGAGACGCTGATCGAGCGCATGGGCCGCCGCTCGCTCGTCACCGCCCAGGGCACGTTCGACTGCACCGCGTTCCGCGACCGCTCCGGCGGCCTGCACCTGGCCTTGACGGTCGGCCGCTGGTCGCGCGACGACGAAGTGCTGGTGCGCGTGCACGAGCCGCTGTCGGTGCTGGACCTGCTGGACGGTGCGGCCGGCGAGCACTCGTGGTCGCTGCCCTCCGCGCTCGGCACGCTGCAGCAGGCCGGCCGCGGCGTGGCGCTGCTGCTGAACTGCGGCGCCAAGACGCCGCCGCGCTGCTGCCGCGCGTGCTGAACCCCTGCACGCCCGACCCGGCGGCGCGCAGCCGCATGGACCTGCGCACCTACGGCATCGGCGCGCAGATCCTGCGCGAGCTCGGCATCGCGCGCATGAAGCTGCTGGCGAGCCCGCGCCGCATGCCCAGCATGGCCGGCTACGGGCTCGAGGTCGCGGGCTTCGTCCCCTCGAAGAACTGACATGAAGGATGCCGATCAAGGCCAGGCGGCCGATCTCGACGGCAAGGGCCTGCGCATCGGCATCGTGCAGGCGCGCTTCAACGACGCACTCACGCTCGCGCTGGCGACGGCCTGCGTCGAGGAGCTGGAGACGCTGGGCGTGGCCGTGCGCGACATCACGCGCGTGACGGTGCCCGGCGCGCTGGAGATTCCGGTCGCGCTGAAGGCGCTGGCCGAGAGGGAGCAGCACGACGCGCTGGTCGCGCTCGGCTGCATCATCCGCGGCGAGACCTACCACTTCGAGCTCGTGGCCAACGAGAGCGGCGCCGGCGTCAGCCGCGTGGCGCTCGACCACCAGCTGCCGGTCGCCAACGCGATCCTCACGGTCGAGAACGTGGAGCAGGCCTGGGCGCGCGCCGACGCGAAGGGGCGCGACGCGGCCCGGGTCGCGGTCGAGATGGCCAACCTGCTGGACGACCTGTCGTGAACGATCCCCAGCCCGCACCGCCGCCCAACAAGGGGCACCGCCGCGTGCCGCCGAAGTCGGCCCGACGCCGCTCGCGCGAGTTCGCGCTCATGGGGCTGTACGAGCAGCTGCTGTCGGGCGCCGACGCCGGCGTGATCGATGCCCACATGCGCGAGCAGGCCGGCTTCGACAAGGCCGACTCCGTGCACTTCGACGCCCTGCTGCACGGCTGCATCCGCGAGGCCGCCGACCTCGACGCCGTGCTCGGCCGCCACGCGGACCGCAAGACGCGCGAGCTGTCGCCCGTCGAGCACGGGGTGCTGCGGATCGGCGCCTACGAGTTCAAGCACTGCATCGACGTGCCGTGCAGGGTGGCGATCAACGAGGCGTCGAGCTGGCCAAGTCCTTCGGCGGCACCGACGGCCACAAGTACGTCAACGGCGTGCTACAAGGCGGCGGCGGAACTGCGGCCGGTCGAGGTGCAGGCGGCGCGCGCGGCGCGGCGCCCCCGTCGGAGTGAGAACCGCGATGAGGCTGGCCGAGCGGTTGAGCTCATCGAGCCGTTCTACGTGATGGAGTGCGCCAAGGCGGCCAGCAGATCGCGCGCAGCCCGGAGTGCGACCCGGCCCAGGGCGGGCGCGCCGATGATCTTCCTGAACATCGGCGAGCCCGACTTCACCGCGCCGCCGCTGGTGCAGCGAAGCCGCGCGCGCGTGCCTTGCGAGCGGGCGCACCCAGTACACCGACGCCACCGGCCTGCCCGCGCTGCGCGAGGCCATCTCGCGCTGGTATGGCGAGCGCTTCGGCCTCGACGTGCCGGCGCGGCGCATCGTCGTCACCGCCGGCGCGTCGGCCGCGCTGCAGCTGGCCAGGCTGGCGCTGTTCGGCCCGGGCGACGAGGTGCTGATGCCCGACCCGAGCTATCCCTGCAACCGGCACTTCGTCGCGGCCGCCGGCGCGCGGGCGGTGCTGCTCGAAGCGATGCGCCGCGGCGCTTCCAGCTCGACGCCGACTCGGTGCGCGCCGCCTGGAACGAGCACACGCGCGGCGTGCTGCTGGCGTCGCCGTCGAACCCGACCGGCACCTCGATCGAAGCGGCGCGAGATGCGCCGCATCGTCGAAGCGGTGCGCGAGCGCGGCGGCGCGGCCCTCGTCGACGAGATCTACCTGGGCCTGAGCTACGACGAGTCGTTCGGCCACAGCGCGCTCGCAGTGCGGCGACGACGTGATCTCGGTCAACAGCTTCTCGAAGTACTTCAGCATGACGGGCTGGCGGCTCGGCTGGGTGGTGGTGCCGGACGCGCTGGTCGCGCCGATCGAGAAGCTGGCGCAGAACCTGTTCATCTGCGCATCGTCGGTGGCGCAGCACGCGGCCCTCGCCTGCTTCGAGGCCGAATCGATCGCCGAGTACGAGCGCCGCCGCGCGGAGTTCCACCGCCGGCGCGACTACTTCGTGCCGGCGCTCGAGGCGCTGGGGCTGCGCGTGCCCGTGGTGCCCGACGGCGCCTTCTACGCCTGGGCCGACTGCAGCGCCCACGCGGCCAGCAGCTGGGACTTCTGCTTCGACCTGATGCGCCGCGCCCACGTCGCGCTCACGCCCGGCCGCGACTTCGGCCATGCCGCCGGCGAGCGTTTCCTGCGCCTGTCCTACGCGAGCTCGATGGCGTCGCTGGAAGAGGCGGTGCACCGCCTGCGCGCGGCGTTATAAGTTTCACGCGCGCACTGGTTACAAGCGGTGAGGCAGCGGGCGGAATGCTCGCTTTTCGCCCGTTCCGTGAAGACGCCGACCGATAAGCTGGCGGCGTGAAGCACTCAACCGAGTTCGCCGTCACGGTGGCCGAGGAGCCGCGCCGACGACATCCTCGTGCCCGATGCGGCACCGGCCGAGCGCCGCCCGCTGGAGACGCTGCCCACGATCGGCCACATCGGCCGCTACGCGCTGAAGTACCGTCTCGGCGAAGGCGGCATCGGCACCGTCTATGCCGCGCACGACCCGCTGCTGTCGCGCGCAGTGGCGGTGAAGACGCTGCACGTGGAAGTCGACGACGACGGCGCCGAGGCCATGCTGCTGCACGAGGCGCGCGCAGCCGCGCTGCTCAGCCACACCCACATCGTCACGGTGCACGACGCGGGGGTGAGCGGCGGCAGCGTGTACCTCGCGATGGAGATGCTGCAAGGGCGCGACCTGCGGGCCCTGCTCGCACGCGGCTGGCGGCCCGCCGGTGCGCCAGGCGGCGCTGATCGTGCGCCGCATCGCCGAGGCGCTGGCCTACGCGCACGGCAAGGGCGTGGTGCATTGCGACATCAAGCCGGCCAACATCTTCATGGTGGGCCGCACGAGCCCGAAGGTGCTGGACTTCGGCATCGCGCGCGTGGCGCAGCGGCCCGACCTGGACACGCGTTCGCTGGCCGCGGGGTCGCCCTACTACATGGCGCCGGAGCAGGTGCGCGGCGACGCGGTGGACCGCCGCTGCGACGTGTACTCGCTCGGCGTGGTGCTCTACGAGCTGCTCACCGGGCGGCGCGCCCATTCGGGCGCCACGCTCGACGAGATCACCGACGCGGTGATGTACCGCGTGGCGGCGCCCGCGAACGCCATCGATCCGCGCGTGCCGCCGGCGCTGGCGGCCATCGCCGCGCGCGCCATGGCCAAGGACGTGGAGGAGCGCCACCGGTCGGCGCGCCAGCTGGCGCGCGAGCTGCGCGTGTGGCTGGGCGAGGAGATCCCGCGCCGGCGCCGCCGCAAGGCGCTCATGTCGTGGCGACGGCGCCGGGCTGGCGCTGGCCGGCGTCGGCGTCGCGGCAGCGGGGCTGCTGGCCTGGCAGGCGAGCGCACCGGACAGCGAGCCGGCGGCCGAGGTCGCCGCCGATCGAGCCGCGCCGTCGAGGGCGGTTGTCGTGCAGCCCGTCGACGCCGCCGAACGCCGGTCGCGCTGCCGATCGCGGCGGCCGCGATCGCGCTGGCGCTGCCGGTCGACGGTGCCGTTGCCGTCGCCTGCCGCGGCTCACGCTGCCCACGAGCCCAACGCCGAGCCGCTCGAGGACACCGTGGTGGCCGCGGGCCCGACCGGCCAGCGATCGAAACCCTCGAAGGCGCGCAAGGCCGTGCCGCCGGCACGGCACCACCGCAGCGCCGGCGGCGCCTGCGGCCGCGCGCGGCGTCCTCCAGCTCGCCGTGAGCCCCTGGGGCGAGGTGGAGATCGATGGCGCCCCGGCCGGCATCGCGCCGCCGCTCAGCCGGCTCGACCTGACGGCCGGACGCCACACCGTGGTGATCCGCAACGCCGACTTCCCGCCGCACACCGCCACGGTCGAGGTGAGCGCGGACACGCCCGCGGTCGTCAAGCACCGCTTCGGGTCATGAGCCGGCGCGGTGCGGTCGCCTGGCGGTCGCGGCCGCGCTGCTGGCGCTCGGCGGCTGCGCGCTGCTGCGCCCGGTGGGCTTGTCGGAGGTGATCGAGCGGCCGGCCGAGCGCGCGCTGCTGGCCGGCTGGCGCGCCTACGACGACGGCCAACTACGTCGTCGCGGAGCGCGAGCTCACGGCCGCCCTCGCCGCGGGCCTGCGCAGCCCGAGGGACCGGGCCACGGCGCACAAGCTGCTCGCGTTCGTCTACTGCACGAGCCGCCGGCTGGATCAGTGCGAGCAGGCGTTCCGTGCCGCGCGCACGGCGGACCCGTCGTTCGCGCTGGCGCGCGCCGAGGCCGGGCATCCGATCTGGGGCCCGGTATACCGCCGGGCGGCCGCGCTCTGATTCACAGGGATAATCCGGCGAGCCTTCTCGCCGATGACCGACTATCGCTTCTCCATCCGTGTGTACTGGGAAGACACCGACGCCGGCGGCGTCGTGTACTACGCCAACTACCTCCGATTCTTCGAGCGCGCGCGCACCGAATGGCTGCGCACGCTCGGCGTCGCGCAGCAGCGCCTGCGCGAAGACGACGGCGTGATCTTCATCGTGAGCGACTGCACCGTGCGCTACCTGCGCCCCGCGCGGCTGGACGACCGGCTCGAGGTGACCGTGGCCGTGCGCGAGTGCGGGCGCGCGTCGCTCGCGCTCGCCCAGCAGGCGTGGCGCGGCGACACCCTGCTCGCGGAAGGCGCCGTGCGCGTCGGCTGCGTCGACGCGGGAACCTTCCGGCCCCGGCGCATTCCGAATTCCATCCTCCAACACCTCAGCGCATGACCCAGGACTTCTCCATCGTTTCCCTCGTCATGCAGGCGAGCCTCGTCGTGCAGCTCGTCGTGGCCGGGCTGCTGATCGTCTCGCTCGTGAGCTGGAGCGTGATCTTCGGCAAGCTGCACGGGCTCAAGCGCGTGCGCGGGCAGAACGAGGACTTCGAGCGCGAGTTCTGGTCCGGCAAGAGCCTGAACGAGCTGCACCAGGGCGTCGACCCGAAGCGGCGCAGCGCACCGATGGAGCGCATCTTCGCCAGCGGCATGCGCGAGTTCCTGAAGCTGCGCGAGCGCCGCCTCGAGGCCGCGGCGCAGATCGACGGCGCGCGCCGCGCGATGCGCGCGAGCTTCCACCGCGAGCTGGATGTGATCGAGAGCCACCTCAGCTTCCTCGGCTCGGTCGGCTCGGTGAGCCCCTACGTCGGCCTGTTCGGCACCGTGTGGGGGATCATGCATGCCTTCGTCGGCCTGTCGAACCTGCAGCAGGTGACGCTGGCCACCGTGGCGCCGGGCATCGCGGAGGCGCTGGTGGCCACGGCCATCGGCCTCTTCGCGGCGATCCCGGCGGTGCTCGCGTACAACCGCTTCGCGCGCGACATCGACCGCATCGCGATCCAGCTCGAGACCTTCATCGAGGAGTTCTCGAACATCCTGCAGCGCAACGTCGCCACGGCAGCGACTGACCACATGCCTGACCTCGCCGGCCGCCACGGCTCCCGCCGCCGCTCGATCAACGAGATCAACATGGTGCCGTTCATCGACGTCATGCTGGTGCTGCTGATCATCTTCATGGTGAGCGCGCCGCTCATCACGACCGGGCTCGTCGACCTGCCGAGCGTGGGCAAGGCGCGCACGAAGCCGCAGAGCGTGATCGAGATCGTGCTCACGAGCGACGGGGGCATGCGGTTCAAGGTCGACAACGGCGAGCCGTTGACGGTGCGCAAGCCGCAGCTCATCGAGCACGTGAAGCAGGCGCAGCGCGGCAACCCCGACGTGCCGGTGGTGATCGCCGCCGACAAGGGCATCAAGTACGAGCAGGTCGTGGACGTGATGCGCCTGCTGCAGACGGCGGACATCCAGCGCGTGGGGCTGGCCGTGAAGCAGGCGCCATGACACGAGAGACCGATCCGCTGCGGCCGCAGAAGCCCGGCGGCATGGGCCGCGGGGCGATGATTGCCATCGCCGTGCACGGCGGTGCTGATCGCGGCCCTCGCGTTCGGCGTGAGCTGGCGCGCGAGCGAGCCCGAGGGCATGACGGCCGAGCTGTGGTCCGCCACGCCGCAGGCCGCCGCGCCGCGCGCCGTGGAGCCGCCGCCGGCGCCTCCCCCGCCACCACCGGAGCCTCCGAAGCCGAAGGTGGAGGAGCCGCCGAAACCCGATCCGCAGATCGCCATCGAGCAGGAGAAGAAGGAGCGCGAGGCGCGCGAACGGACCGAGCGGGAAAAGGCCGAGCGGGAGAAGGCGGAGCGCGAGAAGGCCGAACGCGATCGGCAGGAACGCGAGCGCGAGCGGGAACGTGACCGCCTCGAGAAGGAGCAAGCCGAGAAGGAGCGCCTGGAGAAGGAGCGGCGCGAGGAGGCCGCGCGCGAGAAGCGCCTGGCCCAGCTCACCGAGAAGGCCCGCAAGGAGCAGATGGAGCGCATGCAGGGGATGATCGGCGCCACCGGCACGCCCGACAGCACCGGCACGGCGCAGCGCAGCTCGGGGCCGTCCGCCGGCTACCAGGGCAAGCTGCGCGCAGCGATCTACCCGAACATCACGCTGCTCGACAGCGTGCTGGGGAACCCGGAAGCCCTGGTGGAGGTGCGCGCGGGTCCCGACGGCACCATCCTGAGCCGGCGCCTGATGAAGAGCAGCGGCAACCGCCTCTGGGACGAAGCCGTGCTCACCGCGATCGACCGCACGCGCACGCTGCCGAAGGATGTCGACGGCCGCGTGCCGACGCCCATCGAGATCCTGTTCCGCCCGCGGGAGCAGTGACGCCGCTCAAGCCGAGCGCGGCGTGAGCGACGGCTCCAGGCGAGGCAGGATGGCGCGGTCGAGCGACCATCGGCCGGGGCCCCACAGCAGCAGGCCCAGCAGCAGGCTGCCCCAGAACACGTGCTGCATCAGCGCCGGCTCGGCGATCTCGGCCAGGCTGATGACAGCCACGATGTTGACCACCGACAGGCCCAGCGCCGCGAAGCGGCCGGCCAGCCCGAGCGCCAGCAGCACCGGCAGCACCAGCTCGCCGGCGGTGCCCATCAGCGCGGCAACCTCCGGCGAGAGCAGCGGCACGTGGTATTCGTCGGTGAAGAGGGCCACGGTGATGTCCCAGTCGCGCAGCTTCGTCAGGCCCGACCAGAAGAAGACCTTGGCCACGTACAGCCGGGCGGCGAGCTGGGCCGCGGGCTGGAGGCTCTCGAGGACGGCGACGGCGCGGCGATAGAGGTCGAGGACGGCTGTCATGGGGTGTCTCCGTCGATGAGCGCCGCGCCGGCGATGCGGCGCTCGCGCAGGCTTTCCAGCAACCAGGGTTCGAAGTCGAAGCCGTCGCCGGCCGCCTGCAGTGCGTGGGCGAGCGATGCGCCCTCGAGCAGGGCGTGCGTGAAGGCGGCTTCCGGCGACGGGATGGGCTGCACGCGCGCGCGCCACCCGTCGCGCCAGACGAGCGCGTGCTCGGCGGCAGCCGCTGCGAAAGCGGCTCGCACGGGCGCGAAACGGTCGGCGGCGACGCTGCGGTGCGCCTGCCACACGGTGGCGATCGGGTGCGCCGACGACACGAGCGCCATCCCCGGCTGAAGGCGCAGAGTGAGCCGGGCGGGTTCGTGCTGCGCGAGCCGCTCGAGGCCCGCGGGCTCGACCACCGGGTCGGCGGCGTGCTCGGCGCGGTGCACGGCCCAGTCGAGCCGGGCGCTGTCGGCGAGGTAGGGCTCGTCGGCCAGCGATGCGCTGCCGGCGATGAACGCGGGCAGTGTTTCGCCGAACTCGGCGAGGTCTCCGCGTTGCGGCGGATGCGCGTGCCAGAACGCTCGCGCCAGGGCTGCGAAGCTTTCGGCGCCGACAAGCTGCTCGATCGTGGGGAAAGCGGCCGCGAGCGAGCGCTCGGCAGACGCGCCGGCATTGGCGCGGTAGGCGGCGAGGCCGCGGGCCGGCGGCACGAAGTCGCTCAGCCAGCCCGACAGCACGCCCGACGGCGCATCGCGCCACAGCGCCCGCACGAGCATCTGCTGGCGCAGCGCCTCCCCCACGCCCCCTCCGGTCGCTGCCCCCCGAGAGGGGGCCTGCCGCGGAGGGGGCTCCTGCCGCGGACCGGCGGAGCCGGATCCGCGCAGGAACTTGGTCGATTCTTCGTGCGCGAGGGCTGCTTCGTCCAGCAGCACGTCGAGCGCGGGGACGCCGGTGTCCCATTCGATCAGCGTCGGCACGGGGCCGAGCCGCGCGATGGCATGGCGGTACACCTGCCACACCGGCGCATGCACGCGGCTGCCGTGGTCGTCGATGACGAGGGGGCCGCTCGCGTCGTAGCCGGCGAGGTGGATCTCGCCGACCGCGGCGGCGTCGATCGCGTCGACGAAGGCACAGGCGTCGGCGACCGGGTCCGTGCCCGCATTGAGGGCGTTGACGACGAGGTTGTTGACGTCGAGCAGCAGGCCGCAGCCGGTGCGCCGCGAGAGGCGATTGAAGAACTCGGGCTCGGGCATCGCGTCGTCGGCCCACCCGACGTAGGCCGACAGGTTCTCCACCAGGATGGGCCGCTTCAGCCGCTCCTGCACCTGCTCCACGTTGGCCGCCATGACGTCGAGCGACGCGGCGGTGAAGGCGAGGGGGAGCAGGTCGTTGGCATGCACCGCCGGCGTGCCGCGCGCCCGCGGGGCGCGTGCGAAGCAGGCATGGTCGCTCACGCGCACGGGGTCGATCCGGCGCACCAGGCGGTCGAGCCGGTCGAGGTGCCAGGGATCGAGCCCGGCGGCCGAGCCGAGCGACAGCCCGACGCCGTGCAGGCTGACGGAGTAGTGCTGGCGCGCCTGCTCGAGCAGCGCGAGCGCCCCGCCGCCGTCGCCGAAGAAGTTCTCGGAGTGGACCTCGATGAACCCGAGCGCCGGGCGCCGCTCCAGCAGCTCGCCGTAGTGCGGCTGCCGCCAGCCGATGCCGATCAGGGAGCTCACGATGATGCCGGCAGCGCGTCATCAAGCGGACACCGCGGATCCGGCTCCGCCGGTCCGCTGGTGTCGCCCCCCGGGGGAGGCGGCCGCAGGCCGCTTCGGGGGGTTCACTTCTTCGCTGCCTTCGCTTCGGCTTCGGTCAGGCCCTTCATGTCCTTGCAGGTGCCCTTGGCGACGTACTTCCAGTCCGCCGGGGACATGTCTTCCTTGGTCTGCCCGGCGCACGAGTGCGTGCCGCTCAGGTTGGCGCAGTCGTTCTGGCCGGCCTTGGCGATGCCGTAGCACTTCTCCTTGCCCTTGTCCTGCGCCGCCACCTGGCCGACGAGGCCGAGCGCGAGGGCGGAAGCAAGGGCGGACGAGACGATCAGGCGTTGGTTCATGGGAACTCCTGTGGCAGCTTGTTGAGGGCGGTCGGCCGACAATGCGACGCGACGGAGGGTCGGTCGCGCCGGCTGAGCATTCCTTACACTGCGCGAACCTGAACGCCGGCGGCGCACCGAATGAGCGATTTTGCACGCGAGGTCGAGACGCTTCGTCCGCAGCTGATGCGCTTCGCGCGCAGCCAGCTGCGCAACGACGCCTGGGCCGAGGACGCGGTGTCCGACACGCTGCTGGCCGCGCTGGAGCGCCCGCAGTCGTTTTCCGGGCAGTCGCAGCTCAAGACGTGGCTCGTCGGCATCCTCAAGCACAAGGTGGTGGACCAGCTGCGCCGCCACACGCGCGAAGCCACCGTGCTGGTGGGCGACGACGGCGAAGACCTCGACGACGTGCTGTTCGACGAGAACGGCCACTGGCGCGACATGCCGCGCGACTGGGGCAACCCCGAAGGGACGCTGGGGCAGCGCCAGTTCTTCGAGGTGCTCGAGATGTGCGTCGATCTGCTGCCGCCGGTGCAGGGGCGGGTTTTCCTGATGCGGGAGTGGCTCGAGCTGGAGACCGACGAAATCTGTAAGGAACTCTCGATCACGGCGACGAACCTGTGGGTTCTGCTGCACCGCGCCCGATTGCGGCTGCGGGAGTGCCTGCAATCCCGCTGGCTGACCGCCCCGCGCGCCGCATGACCGCCTTCAGACTCACCTGCCGGGAAGTGACCCGCCTCGTGCTCGAGGGAGAGGCGCGCGAGCTCTCGCTCGCCGAGCGGGTGGTGCTGCGCCTGCACTGGCTCGCCTGCGACGGCTGCACACGATTCCGGCGCCAGGTGCGCACGATGCGCGGGGCGCTGGACCGCTGGAAGGCGTATCGGGACTCGGGCGGCGACGACACCGGCGCCTGACGTTCAACGCTCCGCCGCGCCGTAGCCCCCGCCGCCGGGCGTCTCGATCACGAAGACGTCGCCCGGCTGCATCTCGGCCGAGCCGATGTGGCCGAGCGGCTCGGCGCGGCCGTCCGCGCGCTCGACGCGGTTCACGCCGAGCGCGCCGGGCTGGCCCCCCGCCATGCCGAAGGCGGGCACCGTGCGGCCGTTGCTGAGGATGGAGGCCGTCATCGGCTCGAGGAAGCGCACGCGCCGCACCGCGCCGTCGCCGCCGTGCCAGCGGCCCGCGCCGCCGGAGCCGCGGCGGATCTCGTAGCTGTCCAGCCGCACGGGGAAGCGGAACTCGAGCACCTCGGGGTCCGTCAGGCGCGAGTTCGTCATGTGCGTCTGCACCACGGACGTGCCGTCGAAGCCGGGCCCGGCGCCGGAGCCGCCGGAGATGGTCTCGTAGTACTGGTGGCGCTCGTTGCCGAAGGTGAAGTTGTTCATCGTGCACTGGCTCGCCGCCATCACGCCGAGGCGCCGTAGAGCGCGTTGGTGACGCAGCTCGAGGTCTCCACGTTGCCCGCCACCACCGCGGCCGGGGGCCGCGGGTTGAGCATGCAGCCCTCGGGCACGATGACGTGCAGCGGCTTCAGGCAGCCGGCGTTCAGCGGGATGTCGTCGTCCACCAGCGTGCGGAAGACGTAGAGCACCGCGGCCATCGTCACGGCCTTCGGCGCGTTGAAGTTGTTCGGCAGCTGCGCGCTGGTGCCGGTGAAGTCGATGGTGGCGGCGCGCGCCGCGGCGTCCACGCGCACGCGCACCCGGATCTCGGCGCCGTTGTCGAGCGGCAGCGTGAATTCGCCGTCCTTCAGCGCGGTGATCACGCGGCGCACCGACTCCTCGGCGTTGTCCTGCACGTGGCGCATGTAGGCCGCCACGGTGTCGGGCCCGTACTGGTCCACCATCGCCTTGAGCTCCTGCACGCCCTTTTCGTTGGCGGCGATCTGCGCGCGCAGGTCGGCGATGGTCTGCGGCGGGTTGCGCGCCGGCCAGGCGCCGGTGCCGAGGCGCTCGAGCAGCTCGGCCTCGCGCAGGCGGCCGCCGCGCACGAGAAGGAAGTTGTCGAAGAGGACGCCCTCCTCATCGATCGTCGATGAAAAGGGCGGCATCGAGCCGGGCGTGGTGCCGCCGATGTCGGCATGGTGGCCGCGGGAGGCGACGTAGAAGGCGGGGCGCGGCGCGGCGCCGTCGAGGTACACGGGCGTCACGACCGTCACGTCCGGCAAGTGCGTGCCGCCGTGGTAGGGATCGTTCAGCACGTAGACGTCGCCGGGCTGCATGCGCGGGTTGCGCTCGATCACGGTCTTGATCGATTCGCTCATCGAGCCCAGGTGCACCGGCATGTGCGGCGCGTTCGCGATCAGGTGGCCGTCGGCATCGAACAGCGCGCAGGAAAAGTCCAGCCGCTCCTTGATGTTCACCGAGTGCGCGGTGTTCTGCAGCCGCAGCCCCATCTGCTCGGCGATGTTCATGAAGAGGTTGTTGAACACCTCCAGCATCACCGGGATCGGCCTCGGTGCCGATGGCGTGCGAGGCCGCGCGCGGCTGCACGCGCGCGAGCTCGATCGGCCCGGCGGGCGTGAGCACCGGCCCGCCAGCCGGGCTCGACCACGGTGGTCGCGTTGCGCTCGGCGACGATCGCCGGCCCGTCGATCACGGCGCCCGCCGCCAGCGCCTCGCGCACGAAGAGCCCGGCATCACGCCATGCGCCGTCGGCGTGCATGCGCACCATCTCGGCCGGGGGCGGACGGTGTTCCGCGGCCGACTCGGCACGGGCCGCCGGCTCGAAGCGCTCGCCCGCGCCCACCGCCTCGACCGACACCGCCTCGACGACCAGCGGCCGGTCGGGCATCAGGAACGCGAAGCGCTGCCGGTAGGCGGCTTCGAAGTCGCGGCCGATGCCGGCGATCGGGCCCATCGGCACGACGAGCGCCGTATCGGTGCCCTGGTAGCGCACGTGGACGCGCCGGCGCACCTCCACGGCCGCGGGGTCGACGCCCTGGCTCGCCAGCTCGGCACGCGCGCTCTCGCCCAGCTCGTCGAGCGCGTCGCGGGCGGCGCCGAGCCCGTCCTCGTCGAGCGGCTGCTCGATCGAGCGCTCGCGCATCGCGATCTGGTCCGCCAGCCCCATGCCGTAGGCGCTGAGCACCCCGGCCAGCGGATGCACGAACACGCGCGTCATGCCGAGCGCGTCGGCCACGAGGCACGCGTGCTGGCCGCCGGCGCCGCCGAAGCACTGCAGCGTGTAGCCGGTGACGTCGTAGCCGCGAGCCACCGAGATGCGCTTGATCGCATTGGCCATGTTCGCCACGGCGATCTGCAGGAAGCCCGCGGCCAGCGACTCGGCGCTTGCGTCGCGCCCCGTCGCCGCGCGCACCTCGCGCGCCAGCGCATCGAAGCGCTCGGCCACGCCGTCGCGGTCGAGCGGCTCGTCGGCGCCGGGCCCGAACACCTTCGGGAAATGCCGCGGCTGGATCTTGCCGAGCATCACGTTGGCGTCGGTGGTGGCCAGCGGGCCGCCGCGCCGGTAGCTCGCCGGGCCCGGGTTGGCGCCGGCGGACTCGGGCCCGACGCGAAGGCGCGCGCCGTCGAAGCCCAGCACCGAGCCGCCGCCGGCGGCCACGGTGTGGATGCTCATCATGGGCGCGCGCACGCGCACGCCGGCCACCTGCGTCTCGAAGGCGCGCTCGAATTCGCCGGCGTAGTGCGAGACGTCGGTCGACGTGCCGCCCATGTCGAAGCCGATCACCTTGGCGTGCCCCGCCGCCATCGCGGTGCGCACCATGCCGACGATGCCGCCCGCCGGCCCGGAGAGGATGGCGTCCTTGCCCTGGAAGTGGTGGGCCTCGGCCAGGCCGCCCGAGCTCTGCATGAAGAACAGCCGCACGCCGGGCATCTGCGCGGCGACGCGGTCGACGTAGCGGCGCAGGATGGGCGACAGGTAGGCGTCGACCACCGTCGTGTCGCCGCGCGAGACGAGCTTCATCAGCGGGCTGACGCGTGCGAGACGCTGACCTGCGTGTAGCCCGCGGCCTGCGCCAGGCGCTCGGCGGCCGCGCTCGTGGGCGGCATGCCGGTAGCCGTGCAGGAACACGATGGCGCAGGCCCGGATGCCGGCGTCGAACGCGGCCTGCAGCCCTGGCGCCCAGGCCGGCTTCGTCGAGCGGCACCAGCACCTCGCCGTGCGCGCCCACGCGCTCGTCGGCCTCGATCACGCGCTCGTACAGCAGCTCCGGCAGCACGATGTGGCGATCGAACAGCCGCGGCCGCGCCTGGTAGGCGATGCGCAGCGCGTCGCGGAAGCCGCGCGTGGTCACGAGCACGGTGCGGTCGCCCTTGCGCTCGAGCAGGGCGTTGGTCGCCACCGTGGTGCCCATCTTCACCGACTCCACCTGCCCGGGCGTGATCGGCGCGCCGGCGCCAAGCCCGAGCAGGCGGCGGATGCCCTCGACCGCCGCGTCGGCGTAGTGCTCGGGGTCGTCGGACAGCAGCTTGAGGGTGCGCAGCTCGCCGCCGGGCGTGCGGCCCACGATGTCGGTGAAGGTGCCGCCGCGGTCGATCCAGAATTGCCAGCGAGGCGTCATGGGTGGACTTGCCCGTGCGAAAGGTGCAGCCTACCTCCGATCGCCGTCGCCCGGCCGAATACTTGCTGCCCGCCTGAGGAACCCCCTCATGTGAAGCGGCGCACGGGCAGCCGCTATCCTGCCCGCTCGACATCCCAATGAGCCTCGACCCATGCAATTCAGACTGCCGCCTCGCCCTCGCCGCCTCCGCCCTCGCCTGCAGCGCCTGGGCGCCAGACCAAGTGGGACCTGCCCGCCGCCTACCCGGCGAACAACTTCCACACCGAGAACCTGATGCAGTTCGCCAACGACGTCGACAAGGCCACCGGCGGCAAGCTGAAGATCACGGTGCACGCCAACGCCTCGCTGTTCAAGGCGCCGGAGATCAAGCGCGCGGTGCAGGGCGGGCAGGCGCAGCTCGGCGAGATCCTGCTCGTCAACTTCCAGAACGAGGGCCGCTCTTCGGCGCCGACGGCCTGCCCGTTCCTGGCCGACAGCTACGACAGCGCGATGAAGCTGTACAAGGCGCAGAAGCCGATGCTGGAGAAGAAGCTCGGCGAGCAGGGCATGATGCTGCTGTACGCGGTGGCGTGGCCGCCGCAGGGCATCTACTCGAAGAAGCCGATCGAGTCGGCGGCCGACCTGAAGGGCGTGAAGTGGCGCGCCTACAGCCCGGCCACCGCCCGCATCGCCGAGCTGGTCGGCGCGCAGCCGGTCACGGTGCAGGCCGCCGAGCTGTCGCAGGCCATGGCCACCGGCGTCGTCGAGTGCTACATGTCCTCGCGGCTCGACCGGCTACGACACCAAGACCTACGAGCACATCAAGTACTGGTACGACACCCAGGCCTGGCTGCCGAAGAACGCGCGTGATCGCCAACAAGGCGGCGTTCGACGCGCTCGACGCAGCCGACGCAAGCAGGCCGTGCTGAAGGCCGCCGCCGAGGCCGAGGCGCGCGGCTGGAAGCTTCGCAGCAGAAGCAACACCGAGTACGCTCGACGCTGCTGAAGGACAACGGCATGAACATCATGCAGCCGTCGGCCGCAGCTCAAGGCCGACATGAAGAAGGTCGGCGACACGATGCTCAAGGAGTGGCTGGAGAAGGCCGGCCCCGAAGGCCAGGCAGCTCGTCGACGCGCTACCGCAAGTAGGCGCGCCGTCGCCAGTGCGCCGCGGCGCTCGACGCTGCTCTACGACGGCGCCGCCTGGCTGGCGGCGCTGTTCATGGTCGGCCTGCTGGCGATGGTGCTGCTGTCCATCGCCGGCCGGCAGCTCGACTTCCACGTGCCGCGGCACCGACGCCTACGCCGGCTACATGATGGCCGCGAGCGGCTTCCTGGCGCTCGCCCACACCTTCAAGCGCGGCGAGCACATCCGCGTGACGCTGCTGCTGGAGCACGCTGCACGGCGCGGCTGCGGCGCGGCTTCGAGGTCTGGGCGCTGGTCGCGGCCACGGCTGCTCGGCGGCGCTGGGCGCCTTCTACAGCGTGCGCGCTGGCCTGGCAGTCGCGCGCGTTCAACGACATCTCGACCGGCAGCGACGCCACGCCGCTGTGGATCCCGCAGCTGGCGATGGCGGTCGGCACGGTGATCCTGCCGATCGCGCTGTCGACGAGCTGGTGCTCGAGCTGCGCGGCCGCCGGCGCCGCGCGGCGAGACCGCACGGACCGGCGCGCGCTCCATGAGTGACGTCGCCGATCACCGCGCTGCTGATCGTCGCGCTGTTCGCCATCCTGGGCAGCGGCGTGTGGATCGGCCTCACGCTGGCCGGCGTGGCCTGGATCGGCATGCAGCTCTTCTCGTCGCGCCCGGCCGGCGACGCGATGGCGGTCACGATCTGGGGCTCGGCCGTCGAGCTGGACGCTGACCGCGCTGCCGCTGTTCGTCTGGATGGGCGAGATCCTGTTCCGCACGCGGCTGTCGCAAGACATGTTCCGCGGCCTCGCGCCCTGGATGCAGCGGCTGCCCGGCCGGCTGCTGCACACCAACGTGATCGGCTGCACGATCTTCGCCGCGGTGTCGGGCTCGAGCGCGGCCACCTGCGCGACCATCGGCAAGATGACGCTGCCCGAGCTCGCGCGGCGCGGCTACCCCGACGGCATCTCGATCGGCTCGCTGGCCGGCGCCGGCACGCTCGGGCCTGCTGATCCCGCCGTCGATCATCATGATCGTCTACGGCGTGACGGCCGACGTGTCGATCGCGCAGCTGTTCATCGCCGGCGTGCTCCCGGGCATCCTGCTGGCGCTGCTGTTCTCCGGCTACCTCGTGCTGTGGGCGCTGCTGCAACGCCGACGCAGGTGCCGCCGCCGGACCCGCCGATGAGCTTCGCGCAGAAGCTGCGCGAGTCGCGCCACCTGATCCCGGTCGTGCTGCTGATCGCCGCCGTGCTCGGCTCCATCTACGCCGGCATCGCCACCGCCACCGAGGCGGCGGCCGTCGGCGTGGTCGGCGCGCTGCTGCTGTCGGCGCGTGCAGGGCTCGCTCACGTGGGCGCACCTTCCGCGACTCGCTGCTCGGCGGCACGCGCCTGTACTGCATGATCGCGCTGATCCTCGCCGGCGCGGCCTTCCTCACGCTGTCGCATGGGCTACATCGGCCTGCCGCGCCACCTGGCCGAGTGGATCGCGTCGCTCGGCCTCGCGCAGTGGCAGCTGATGCTCGCGCTGCACGGTGTTCTACATCCTGCTCGGCTGCTTCCTCGACGGCATCTCGATGGTCGTGCTGACGATGGGCGTGGTCATGCCCACGGTGCAGAAGGCCGGCATCGACCCGCTGTGGTTCGGCATCTTCGTCGTGCTGGTGGTCGAGATGGCGCAGATCACGCCGCCGGTGGGCTTCAACCTCTTCGTGCTGCAGAGCATGACCAGGCGCGACATCGGCTGGATCGCGCGCGTCACCTTCCCGTTCTTCCTCGTGATGGCGCTCGCGGTGGCGCTGATCTGGGTCTTCCCCCAGATCGTGACTTTTCTCCCGGAGCAGATGCGGCGCTGAGCGCCAGCCACCGAACAGCCGGGCCTCTGCAGGGCATTTCGGGCTTTACCGCGGCGGCCCCGGTCCTAGCATCGGCAGGCCATGTCGGATCTGTCCCAGCCCGCCCTCACGCTCGCCCCGCTCGACGACGCCGCGCCGCCGTTCCTGTGGCCCACACCCCCGTTCGCGGCCTACCCCGCGCCGCAGCCGCAGGTCGAGCCACAGCGCTGCGAGGTCGAGGGGCTGAACGGCGGCGTCATGAGCGGCAAGCTCATGAGCCTGGATGCGGCGCTGGGCGTGGCCCATGTGCAGGTGCCGCCGGCCCGCGTGGCCACCGCGCTGCGCTTCTCCCAGTTCCGCCGCCTCACGCTCACCGCGCCGCTCCAGCCCCCTCCCGAGCAGCCCTCCTGCACCCCTCCTCGCAGCCCCTCGAGCCGCACGCCGGCCTTCTCGCCCACCGCCCGCGCATGGACTACCGCATCGCGCTGGCCGCGGGCGGCACGCTCGAAGGCTGCACGCTGGGCCATGTCGAGGCGGCTTCCGGCGTCTTCCTCTTCGTGCCGCTCGACGACGCAGGCGCCGTGCGCCGCTCCTTCGTGCCTCGCGAGGCCTACACCGGCATCGACGTCGGCCCGCGCCTGGGCGACGTGCTCGTCGAGCAGCATGCGGCCACCGCGCAGCAGGTCGAGCGCGCCGCGCAGCAGCAGGATCGCCTGCGCAACCAGAAGCTCGGCGACATCCTCGTCAGCCGCCGCATCGTGGCGCCCGACCAGCTGCTGCTTGCGCTCGAGCAGCAGGCCAGGATGCCGATGGTGCGCATCGGCGAGGCCCTGCTCGGGCTGGACCTGATCACCGACGCGCAGCTGGCCCAGGCGCTGGCCCAGCAGCAGGTCGACCGCAGCGTGCCGCTCGGCCAGATCCTCGTGAACTCCGGCATCGTGTCGCGCCCCGACCTGCAGTCGGCACTGGCCCGCAAGATGGGCTACCCGATCGTGGATGCGGAGCACTTCCCGGTCGAGGCGGAGGCGGTGCGCAGGCTGCCGTTCGCCCTCGCCTCCCGCACGCACACGCTGCCGCTGATGGTGCGCAACGGGCGGCTCATCGTCGCGCTCGACGACCCGTCGCGCCGCGACGTGATCGACGAGCTCGAGTTCGTCGCGCAGTGCAAGGTCATGCCGGCGCTCGCGATGCCCGGCCAGATCGAGCGCCTGCTCGTGCCGACGTTCGAGCGCTTCGGCGGCGACATCCGGAGCGCGCTACGACGCCGACTCCCAAAGCGGCGCCGATCTCGACAACGACGACGCCAGCAAGCTCGTCGAATCGCTCGAGCAGCAGCACAGCGAGCGCGACGACAACGACCCGCAGATCGAGCAGAGCGACAACTCGCTCGTGCGCCTGATCAACAGCATGATCGCCGAGGCGCACGCGCAGGGCGTGTCCGACATCCACGTCGAGACCCAGCCGGGCCGCGAGAAGGTGCGCATCCGCTTCCGCAAGGACGGCCATCTCAAGCCCTACCTGGAGCTGCCGCACACCTACCGCTCCGCGGTGGTGGCGCGCCTGAAGATCATGTGCGACCTCGACATCTCCGAGCGTCGCAAGCCGCAGGACGGCAAGATCAACTTCGTCCGCTTCGCGCCCGGCCACCGGCTGGAGCTGCGCGTGGCCACGATCCCCACGAACAACGGCCTCGAGGACGTGGTGCTGCGCCTGCTGGCGTCGGCGCGGCCGATGCCGATGGACCGGCTCGGCCTCTCGCCGCAGAACCTGGCCCGCCTGCGCCATGCCGTCGATCGCCCCTACGGGCTCGTGCTGTGCGTCGGCCCCACGGGCAGCGGCAAGACCACCACGCTGCACTCGGCGCTCGGGCACATCAACACGCCGGCGCGCAAGATCTGGACCGCCGAGGACCCGATCGAGATCACGCAGGCCGGCCTGCGCCAGGTGCAGGTGAACCCGAAGATCGACTGGACCTTCGCCAAGGCCCTGCGCTCGTTCCTGCGCGCCGACCCGGACGTGATCATGGTCGGCGAGATCCGCGACCGCGAGACGGCGCAGATGGCGATCGAGGCCTCGCTCACCGGCCACCTCGTGCTCTCCACGCTGCACACCAACAGCGCGCCCGAGACCGTGACGCGGCTGCTCGACATGGGCATGGACCCGTTCAACTTCGGCGACTCGCTGCTCGCGGTGGTCGCCCAGCGCCTCGTGCGCCGCCTGTGCCCGCACTGCCGCACCACGCGCGACGCCACCGAGGCGCAAGTCGACGAGCTGGTTGCGCGACCACCTGCACGCCTTCGACGAGGACGCCCGCCCGAGCGAGGACGAGGTGCTCGCCGACTGGCTGGCCCGCCACGGACGCGACGGCCGCCTGCCGCATCACCACAGCGCCGGCTGCAGCGCCTGCGACCAGACCGGCTTCCTGGGCCGCGCCGGGCTGCACGAGATGCTCGTGGTCTCGCGCGAGCTGCGGCGCCTGATCCAGACCGGCGGCCGCGTCGAGGAACTGCAGCGCGCGGCGATGGCCGACGGCATGCGCACGCTGCGCCAGGACGGCATCGAGAAGGTGCTGCAGGGCATCACCTCCATCGAGGAAGTGCGCGCCACGAGCAACGTGTGATCGTGACTACGCCCGCTCGATGCGTGCAGATCGTGGACTACGCCCGCTCGATGCGGGCGTAGGCGCTGTGATTGTGGATGCGACTCGAAGTTCTCGACATCCACCGCGTAGCGCCCGACCCGCGGGTCGGCATTCAGCCGCAGCGCGACGTCGCGCACGAGATCCTCGACGAACTTGGGGTTCTCGTACGCGCGCTCGGTGATCCACTTCTCGTCGACACGCTTGAGCAGCGGCCAGATCTCGCTCGACGCGCTGTCTTCCGCGAAGCGCACGAGCTCGTTCCACCCGATGGGCTGCAGCAGTTCCACGCGGACGGTCACGAGCGAGCGCTGGTTGTGCGCGCCGTAGTCGGAGATCTCCTTCGAGCAGGGGCACAGGCTCTTCACCGGCACCGCCACCTCCGCCCACACCGCCGTGCGCGCCGCCGCGCGTCTCGGCGATCCAGCGGCCCTCGTAGTCGAGCAGGCTCTGCACGCCCGACACCGGCGCGCGCTTGCGAAGGAAGAAGCGGAACGCCGCTTCGACGCGGCCTTCGGTGGCCTGCAGCCGGTCGAGCATGGCGGCGAGCTGCGTGCGCAGCGCGGCGCTGTCGAGCGGCACGCCGGCCAACGCATCGAGCCAGGCGACGAAGCGCGACATGTGCGTGCCCTTCTTCTCGGCCGGCAGCATGACGTCGAGCGACCACAGTGCCCGTCACGGCCTGCGGCGCGCCCGCCACCTGCAGGGTGAACGGGTAGCGCACGTCCTTCACGCCCACGCGCTGGATCACGAGGCGGCGCTCGTCGCGCTCGCTCTGCGTGTCGGGGATGTGCAGCGCTTCGGTGGGATGGCTCATGGCCTCGGAAGCATGCCAGTGAAACCGGTTCTGCGCCCGGGTGGGCTTTTAGGGGCCTGTTGACGCTAGCTGTTGGCCGCCGGCCTCAGCTTGCCGCTCACGAGGGCCGGCCGGGCGCCGAAACGCTTCAGGATGGACTGCTCGATTCCCGGCGGCGTCCAGCCCGAGCATCGACAGCAGCTTGACCGGATCGCCGTGCTCGATGAACTCGTCCGGCAGCCCGAGCGCCAGCACCGGCGTCTTCAGCCCGGCCGCATGCAGCGCCTCCATCACGGCGCGCGCCCGCGCCGCCGGCGAGGCTGCCCTCTTCCACCGTGACGATGCCCTCGTGCGTGCGCGCCAGCTCCGCGACCAGCGCGGTGTCCAGCGGCTTCACGAACCGCATGTTGGCGACCGTCGCGTCGAGCCGCCCGGCCGCCTCCAGCGCGGGGTACAGCAGCGTGCCGAAGGCCAGGATGGCCACGCGGTGCCCGCGCCGGCGCACTTCGCCGCGGCCCCACGGCAGCTCGGCCAGGGCCGGCTGCACCGCGGTGCCCACGCCCGCGCCGCGCGGGTAGCGCACGGCCACCGGGTGATCCTGGCGGAACGCCGTCGTGAGCGCCATGCGGCACTCGTTCTCGTCGGCCGGCGCCAGCAGGCTCATGTTCGGCACGCAGCGGATGTAGGCGATGTCGTAGGCGCCGGCGTGCGTCGCGCCGTCTGCGCCGACGATGCCGGCGCGGTCGAGCGCGAACACCACCGGCAGGTTCTGGATCGCGACGTCATGGATGAGCTGGTCGTAGCGCGCGCTGCAGGAAGGTGCTGTAGATGGCCACGACCGGCTTCAGCCCTTCGCAGGCCAGGCCGGCGGCGAACGTCACCGCGTGCTGCTCGGCGATGCCGACGTCGTGGTAGCGCAGCGGAAAGCGCTTCTGGAACTCCACCATGCCCGAGCCCTCGCGCATGGCCGGGGTGATGCCCACGAGCCGGGGGTCGGCCTGCGCCATGTCGCACAGCCACTGGCCGAACACCTGCGTGAACGTGGCCTTGGGCGGCGTGGCGGGCTTCTGGATGCCCACCGCGAGGTCGAACTTGCCCGGGCCGTGGTAGTTCACCGGGTCGGCCTCGGCAAGCTTGTAGCCGAAGCCCTTCTTGGTGACCACGTGCAGGAACCACGCGCCCTTCTTGTCGCGCAGGTTCTCCAGGGTGGGGATCAGCGAGTCGAGGTCGTGGCCGTCGATCGGGCCGACGTAGTTGAAGCCCAGCTCCTCGAAGATGGTGCCGGGCACGACCATGCCCTTGGCGTGCTCCTCGAAGCGGCGCGCCAGCTCGTACAGCGGCGTGTGCTTGAGCACCGTCTTGGCGCCCTCGCGCGCTGCGGCGTAGAACTTGCCGCTCATCAGGCGGGCGAGGTACTTGTTGAGCGCCCCCACCGGCGGGCTGATGGACATGTCGTTGTCGTTCAGCACCACGAGCATGTCGGCCAGCACGCCGGCGTGCGTCACGCCCGCGTTGTTCAGCGCCTCGAAGGCCATGCCGGCGCTCATCGCGCCGTCGCCGATGATGGCCACCGAGCGCGCGCTCTTCGCCCTTCAGCTTGGCGGCCATCGCCATGCCGAGCGCCGCGGAGATCGACGTGGAGCTGTGGGCCGTGCCGAAAGTGTCGTACTCGCTCTCGTCACGGCGCGGAAAGCCGCTGATGCCGCCGAGCTGGCGCAGCGAATGCATGCGGTCGCGCCGGCCGGTGAGGATCTTGTGCGGGTAGGTCTGGTGGCCCACGTCCCACACGAGGCGGTCGCGCGGGGTGTCGAACACGTAGTGGAGCGCAATGGTGAGCTCCACCGTGCCGAGGTTGCTCGACAGGTGGCCGCCGGTCTTGCTCACCGACTGCAGAACGTAGTCGCGCAGCTCGGCGGCCAGCGTGGCGAGCTCGCTGCGCGACAGCCGGCGCAGGTCTTCGGGGCTGTCGATCCGGGCGAGCAGGGGATGGTGGTTCATTGATGGGACGGAATGCGTCGGTTCGTTAGCTGTCGCGCTCGACGATCTTGTCGGCCAGCAGGCTCAGTCGCGCCGCGCCGGGCAGCGCCGCGCGCGCGAGCGCCGCATGGGCCTGGTCGCGCAGCCGGGCGGCATGGGCGCGCGCGGCCTGCAGCCCGAGCACCGTGACGTAGGTGGGCTTGTTGTGGTGCAGGTCCTTGCCGGCCGTCTTGCCCAGCGTGTGGGATTCCTGCGTGACGTCGAGGATGTCGTCGACGACCTGGAACGCCAGGCCGATGGCGGCGCCGTAGTCGGACAGCCCGGCCCAGCCCTCGGGGGCGGTGTCGCCGCAGGCGGCGCCCATCAGCACGCTGGCCTGCAGCAAGGCGCCGGTCTTGCGCCGGTGCATGTCGCGCAGCGCCTGCTCGCCGAGCGGCTTGCCGATGCTGGCCAGGTCGATCGCCTGCCCGCCGGCCATGCCGGCATGGCCGGCCGAGCGTGCAAGCAGTGCGCACAGCCGCGCCTGCAGCACTGGAGGCACGAGCGGCGAGCCGTCGATCGCCGGCGTGTCGCCCGGGCCGGGCGTGAGCACCTCGAACGCCAGCGCCTGCATCGCGTCGCCCGCCAGCATCGCCTGCGCCTCGCCGAACTCGACGTGCACGGTGGGCTTGCCGCGCCGCAGGACATCGTTGTCCATGCAGGGCATGTCGTCGTGGATCAGCGAGTAGGCGTGGATCAGCTCCACCGCGCACGCCGCGCGCAGGGCCGCCTCGCGCGAGCCTGCCACCGCCTCGCAGGCCGCCAGCACGAGCAGCGGGCGCAAACGCTTGCCGCCGTCGAGCACGCCATAGCGCATGGCCTGGCCGAGCCCGGCCGGCGCATCCTGCGGCACGAAACGCTCGAGCGCGGCCTCGACGAGATCCAGCTCGTCCTTCATCCAGACGTCGAAGTCGTCCGGCTTCATGCAGTGGGATTCCACGACTTGAGCTGGCCGTTCTCGACCACCTTCACCTGTTCCTCCACCGCCTGCAGGCGCGCGCGGCAGAAGTCGAGCAGCTGGGCGCCGCGCTTGTAGCTTTCGAGCAGGCGGTCCAGCGGGAGCTGGCCGGCCTCCATGGCATGCACCAAGCGCTCGAGCTCGGCCAGGGCGTCTTCGTAGGTCGTTGGTTCGTCCGCGCGAACGGCTGCGGCGGGGATCGACATTTCGGGCAGTGAAATGGACAAGAGGGGGATTGTAGTCACCAGGGGAAGGGTCGCTCGGGGCCTGGGTAGAATCCCGCCCTTCGCCCTGCGCCGCGCAGGCGGTTCACGACATTGGTTTTTGGAGATCCTGGGGATCATGTCGGACCTGAGCATCGCTGTAGAGCGCAGCCGCTCCCAACTTTCCGTCAGCACCTACTTCGACGAGGACCTGTTCCGCAAGGAGCAGGCGCTGATCTTCGAGCCGCGCCCGCGCTACCTCGGGCACGAGCTCGCGGTGCCCGAGGTGGGTGACTTCCACGCCCTGCCGCACGAAGGCGAGGGGCGCGCGCTCGTGCGCACGCCGGCCGGCATCGAGCTCGTCTCCAACGTCTGCCGCCACCGCCAGGCCATCATGCTGCGCGGCCGGGGCAACACGAAGTCGCACATCGTCTGCCCGCTGCACCGCTGGACCTACGCGCTGGACGGCCAGCTCGTCGGGGCGCCGCATTTCGCCGAAGACCCCTGCCTGAACCTGCGCAACTTCCCGGTGCAGCACTGGAACGGCCTCGTGTTCGAGGGCCAGGGCCGCCGGGTGGCCGACGAGCTGGCGCGCGTCGGCCCCATGGCAGCGCTCGACTTCAGCGGCTACGTGCTCGACCGCGTGCACATCCACGAGTGCGACTACAACTGGAAGACCTTCATCGAGGTCTACCTGGAGGACTACCACGTCGGCCCCTTCCATCCCGGCCTCGGCTCGCTTCGTCGCCTGCCAGGACCTGCGCTGGGAATTCGGCCGGGAGCACAGCGTGCAGACCGTGGGCGTCCACTCGGCGCTCGAGCGCCCGGGCTCGGAGGTGTACCGGCGCTGGCACGACGCGGTGCTCGCCTTCAACGGCGGCGAGGCGCCGCGGCACGGCGCCATCTGGCTCACCTACTTTCCGGCCGTGATGGTGGAGTGGTATCCGCACGTGCTCGTCGTGTCCACGCTGCACCCGCGCGGGCCGCAGAAGACGCTCAACGTGGTGGAGTTCTTCTATCCCGAGGAGATCTTCGCGTTCGAGCGCGAGTTCGTCGAGGCCAACCAGGCCGCCTACCTCGAGACCTGCGTCGAGGACGACGAGATCGCGCTGCGCATGGATGCCGGCCGCCGGGCCCTGATGGAGCGCGGAGACGACGAGTTCGGGCCCTACCAGAGCCCCATGGAAGACGGCATGCAGCACTTCCACGAGTGGTACCGGCGCGAGATGCGGATGGAGCGGGCGCGCGTCTGAGGATGTCGGCGCCCGTCCTGATGCTGTCGGCGTCGTTCCTGTTCGCGACGATGGGAATGTGCGTGAAGCTCGCTTCCGCGCAATACGCACCCGGCGAGATCGTCTTCTATCGCAGCCTGGTGGGCGCCATCGTGATCGCCGGCGTGGCCGGCGCGCGCGGCAGGCCGCTGCGCACCGCCGTGCCGGGCATGCATTTCTGGCGCAGCGCGAGCGGCGTCGCGTCGCTGTGCCTGTGGTTCTACGCGGTCAGCGGGCTGCCGCTGGCTACTGCGGTCACGCTGAACTACATGTCGTCGGTGTGGATGGCGCTGTTCCTGCTGGGTGGCGCGATCATGGTCGGCTCCCAGCGCATCGACGGCCGCCTCGTGGCCACCGTGCTCACGGGCTTCGCCGGCGTGGCGCTGGTGCTGCGCCCGACCATCGAGCACGAGCAGCTCTGGCACGGCCTGATGGGCCTCATGTCGGGCATGCTCGCCGCCATGGCGTACCTCCAGGTGAGCTCGCTCGGGCGAGCCGGCGAGCCGGAGTACCGCGTCGTCTACTACTTCTCGCTCGGCGGGGTCGCCGCCGGCGCCGCGACGATGCTCTGGACGGGCGCGAGCGCCCACACCGTTCGCGGCGTGCTGCTGCTGGTGGCGATCGGCCTGCTCGCCATGGTGGCGCAGATGATGATGACGCGCGCCTACACGATCGGCCGCACACTGTCGAACGCGAGCCTGCAGTACATGGGCATCCCGTTCGCCTTCGCCTACGGCTTCCTGCTGTTCGACGACCCCGTCACGTGGATGGCGCTGGCCGGCATGGTGCTCATCCTCGGCGCGGGCCTGGCCGCCACGTTCCTGCGCGCCCGGCAGGCGCCGCCGGACTCCACCTTTCACCCGGGTGATTCATGAACCCCCACGCTCCTCCCGTCGCTGCCCCCCGAGGGGGCTCTCGCTGCGGACCGGCGGAGCCGGATCCGCGCAAGGCCCTTGGTGGGGCCCGTTTCATGCCGACGTGGTCGCGCCTCGCGGCGGTGGAGAACTGAATGAACACGCTGATTTCGGTCGATGACCTCCTGGCGCTGCAGGCGTCCGGCACCCGGCCCGTGCTGCTCGACTGCGGCTTCGAGCTGACGGACCCGGCCGCCGGCGAGCGGGCGTATGCGGCGGGCCACCTGCCGGGCGCCCTCTACGCCCACCTCGAGCTCGGAGCTGTCCGGGCCGAAGGTGGATCGCGAAGGCGTCTTCCGAGGCCGCCATCCGCTGCCGTCGCGCGAGGATTTCGCCGCCGCGGCGGGCCGCTGGGGCATCGCGCCCGGCACGCCGGTCGTGGCCTACGACGCCCAGGGCGGCTCGTATGCGGCACGCGCATGGTGGCTGCTGCGGTGGCTCGGGCACGACGCGGTGTGGGTGCTCGACGGCGGCCTCCCGGCCTGGCAGGCCGCCGGCGGGGCACTCACGGCCGCGCCGGGCGTCGCGGCCGATGCCGGCCCCTACCCGGCCCACGCGCCTGCCATGCCGACGATCGACGCCGCGGCGCTGCTGGCCCGCCTCGGCCGCATGCGGCTGCTCGACGCCCGCGCAGGCGAGCGCTTCCGCGGCGAAGTCGAGCCGATCGACCCGACGCCCGGCCATATTCCGGGCGCGCGCAGCCGCCCGTTCAAGGACAACCTCGCCGCCGATGGCCGCTTCAAGAACGCAGACGTGCTGCGCGCCGAGTGGGCGCCGCTGGTCGCGGGCCAGGCGCCGGACACCGTGGCCCAGATGTGCGGCTCGGGCGTCACGGCCGCCCACAACGTGCTCGCCATGGCGCACGCCGGGCTCGGCGATTCGGTGCTGTACCCCGGCTCCTGGAGCGAGTGGTGCTCCGATCCGGCGCGCCCGGTCGCACACGGCGCTTGACACATCGCAAGGGCGCGCCCAACGTACGGGACACGATCGGGGCTTTCGTGGAGGTGGACATGTACAAGCGCATCCTCGTGCCGACCGACGGCTCGGACATCACCGCCAACGCAGTCAGCACTGCGGTTTCACTGGCCAAGTCGCTCGGCGCGCAGCTGCTCACGATCAGCGTGAAGGAGCCGTTCCCGTACAGCGCCATTTCGGAGATGCAGCCGACGCCGCCGCAGGAGTTCTACGACGCGCAGGAGCGGATCGCCACGACGCGCGTCAAGACGGTTGCCGATGCCGCCCAGGCCGCGGGCTTGAGCTGCGAGGCGCACACCGTGGAGGCGCTGCACCCCTGGGAGGCCATCATCGAGCACGCCAAGCTACAATCAGTGCGACCTGATCGTCATGGCGTCGCACGGGCGGCGCGGCGTGGCGGCGATGCTCCTGGGCAGCGAGACGCAGCGCGTGCTCATCCACAGCAAGATCCCGGTCCTGGTCGTCCGGTAGGCCGCACGCCGTTCAGTGTGCGTCGCATGCGTGAGCGCGCGCGCGATCGCGACCAGCCCGAGCCCGGCGGCCAGCCACGCGAGCTGCGCGAGCGTCTGCGACCACGGCAGCGGGCGCTGCAACTGCGGCAGCAGATCGGCCACGGCCACGTAGATGAAGCTGCTGGCCGCCACGACGAGCAGGTACGGGAACGCCTGCTTCCCACGGCCCGACGACGAAGTAGCCGAGCACGCCGCCGGCCACCGAGGCAAGCCCGGACAGCGCGTTGTAGGCGAGCGCGCGCCGGCGCGAGAAGCCGGCGTTCAGCAGCACGATGTAGTCGCCGACCTCCTGCGGGATCTCGTGCGCGATGATGGCCAGCGCCGTTGCGATGCCGAGCTTCGGGTCGGTGAGGAACGCGGCCGCGACGATCACGCCGTCGCAGAAGTTGTGGATGCTGTCGCCCAGCAGCACGCTCCAGCCGCCATGGCCCGCCTGGCGGGCGTCGAAGCCGCTGCTCGTGGTGGTGGTGCGGGTCATCGCCCTCGTGGTGGTGGCCGTGGCGGTAGAGCTCAGCCTTCTCGAGCAGGAAGAAGAAGAGCAGGCCGCCAGCAGCGTGAGGAAGAGCTCCTGCGCATTGCCGCCGCCCTCGAACGCTTCGGGCAGCACGTTGAGCAAGGCCGTGCCGAGCAGTACGCCGGCCGACAGGCTCACGAGGCTGCGCACCACGCGCCCGAGCACCGACACCGTGAGGCTGGCCGCCACCACCACCGACAGCAGGCCGCCGGCCAGCGTCGCCAGCACGATGTACAGGAGCGTCACGCGAGGCGGCTGTTGCAGGCGGGCATGGCCGGCATTCTAGAGACGGCCTTTCATCCGAGCCTCGGTGAGCCATCAGTGCGCCTCGTCCCAGTTGGGGCCCACGCCCACTTCCGCCAGCAGCGGCACGTCGAGCGACGCCACGCCGGACATCAGCGCCGGGATCTGCGTGCGGGCCCATTCGAGCTCGTTGTCGGGCACCTCGAACACCAGCTCGTCGTGCACCTGCATCACCATCTTCGTGGCCAGGCGGTCGCGGTCGAGCGCCTCCTGCACCGCGATCATCGCGAGCTTGATGAGATCGGCCGCCGTGCCCTGCATCGGGCCGTTGATCGCCTGGCGCTCCGCGCCCGTTCGGCGCGGGCCGTTGCCGCTGTTGATCTCGGGCAGCACGATGCGCCGGCCGTAGAGCGTCTCGACGTAGCCGCGCGCCTTGGCCGACGCGCGTGTCTCGTCCATGTAGCGCTTGACGAGCGGATAGCGCTGGAAGTAGCGCTCGATGTAGGTGGTGGCCGCAGAGCGCTCGATGCCGAGGTTGGCGGCCAGGCCGAAGGCGCTCATGCCGTAGATCAGGCCGAAGTTGATGGTCTTCGCGTAGCGCCGCTGCTCGCTCGTGACCTGGTCGAGCGGCACGCCGAAGACTTCGCTCGCCGTCGCGCGGTGCACGTCCACCCCGGTCGCGAAGGCGCGCGTCAGGCCTTCGTCGCCGCTGATGTGCGCCATGAGCCGAAGCTCGATCTGGGAATAGTCGGCCGACACGATGTGGTGCCCCGGCGGCGCGATGAAGGCTTCGCGGATGCGCCGCCCTTCGGCCGTGCGGATGGGAATGTTCTGCAGGTTGGGCTCGTTGCTCGACAGGCGCCCGGTCACGGCCACCGACTGCGCATACGTGGTGTGCACGCGGCCGGTGGCCGGGCTCACCATCAGCGGCAGCTTGTCGGTGTAGGTGCCCTTCAGCTTGGCGAAGCTGCGATGCTCGAGGATGCGCGCGGGCAGCGGGTAGTCCTCGGCCAGCTTCTCCAGCACCTCTTCGTCGGTGGACGGCGTGCCGCTGGCCGTCTTCTTGATCACCGGCAGGCCGAGCTTGGTGAAGAGGATCTCGCAGATCTGCTTCGGCGAGCCGAGGTTGAACGGCTGCCCGGCCAGCGAATAGGCCTCCTGCTCGATGGCCATCATGCGCTCGGCCAGCTCGCGGCTCTGGCGCGCCAGCAGCGCGCTGTCGATCAGCACGCCGTGGCGCTCGATGCGAGCGAGCACGGCGCTGATCGGCATCTCGATGTTCTCGTAGACGAAGCGCATCGTGTCGGCCTGCAGCTTCGGCCACAGCGCCTGGTGCACGCGAAGCGTGATCTCGGTGTTCCCCCCCGAGTAGGCGGCCGCGCGCGTGGCCTCCACCTGCGCGAACGCGATCTGGTTCACGCCCTTGCCGCACACCTCCTCGTAGCTCGTGCCGCGTTGCCCGAGGTGGCGCTCGGCCAGGCTCTCCGGCGTGTGGGGGCGGTGCGCCTCGAGCACGTAGCTCTCGAGCTGCGTGTCGTGGCGAAATCCGCGCACCGCGACGCCGTGGTTGGCGAACACGTGCACGGCCAGCTTCACGTGGTGCCCGACCTTCGCGGCGCGCTCGTCCTCGAGCCAGGGGCGCAGCGCCTCCAGCACCTGCGCGAAGGGCAGCTGCTCCGGGGCGCCGGGATACGTGTGGGCCATGGGCACGTACGCCGCCTCGCCCGGCGTGGTCGAGAACGACACGCCGATGATGCGCGCGCGCACCGGGTCGAGCGAGTCCGTCTCGGTGCCGAGCGCCGTGATGTCGGCGCCGCGCAGGCGCTCGATCCAGCGGTCGAGCGCCTCCTGCGTGAGCACGGTCTCGACCTCTTGCGCCATCGGCGGCGCGGTCGGGCGCCGGTTCCGGCTCCTGCCGCGATCCCCGGCACCGGCACGGCCACGACGCCGCGCGCGGCCTCGAGCTCGCGCTTCCAGGTCTTGAAGCCGAAGCGGTCGTAGAACGCGAGCAGGCCGTCGCGGTCCGCCTCGGCCGGCACGAGCGCGTTCATCGCCTCGGGCGCCGGCCAGCCGGGCAGCGCCTCGGAAAGATCGCAGTCGGTCGACACCGTCACCAGCTTGCGGCCGGTGGGCAGCCAGTCGAGCGCGCGGCGCAGGTTCTCGCCCGTCACGCCCTTGAACGTCTGCGCGGCGGCGATCACGCCGTCGAGCGAGCCATGGTCGGCGATCCACTTCGCCGCCGTCTTCGGCCCCACCTTGTCGACGCCGGGCACGTTGTCCACCGCGTCGCCGATCAGGGTGAGGTAGTCGACGATGCGCCCCGGCGGCACGCCGAACTTCGCCAGCACGCCCGCCACGTCGAGCGTCTCGTTGCTCATCGTGTTGATCAGCGTTACGCGGTCGGTCACGAGCTGCGCGAGATCCTTGTCGCCGGTGGAGACGATCACGCGCTGGCCGCGCCGGCCCGCCACGTGCGCCAGCGTGCCGATGGTGTCGTCGGCCTCGATGCCGGGCACTTCGAGCATCGGCCAGCCGAGCAGCTTCACCACTTCGCGGATCGGCTCGAGCTGCTCTGCCAGCGGCTCGGGCATGGACTTGCGGTTGGCCTTGTAGTCGGCATACCAGGCGTCGCGAAAGGTGGGCCCCTTGGCGTCGAACACGCAGACCGCATGGCAGCACGGCACGTCCGCCCGCAGCTTCTTCAGCATGGCCACCATGCCGTGGATCGCCCCGGTGGGCACCCCGCCCGGGCCGCGCAGGTCGGGCAGTGCGTGATAGGCCCGGTAGAGATAGCTGGATCCGTCGACCAGCAGCAGGGTGTCGTTCACATCGCTCATCGGCGGATTGTGGCTCGGCCCTCGCGGCGCCGTGCGGCTCGTAGAATGGCCCGCATGAACCTCGTTTCGTCCGCCTGCCTGTCCTGTGCCTGCGTGCTGGCGCTGGCCGCCGGGCCCGGCAGCGGCGCAGGAGGCCACGCCGCAGCCTGTCCGCGCGGCAAGAGCCGAAGGTGGAGCACCTCGTCGCCGAAGACGACGGCGTGCGCATCGAGGAGTTGCGCGTGCGCGGCCAGACCCAGCGCATCGTCGTCACCCCGAAGAAGGGCGGCAGGGCTACGAGATCCTGCCGGCCGACGACAAGAACCGCACGGCGAGCCGGCCAGCGCGTCTGGCACATCCTGAATTTCTGATCCGGGCATGGCGGTCTTCACGGAGGTCTCGTTCGACGAGGCGCGCTCGCTCGTCGAGCGCCTCGACATCGGCGCGCTCCAGCGCCTGGCCGGCATCACCGCCGGCATCGAGAACACCAACTACTTCGTCACCACCGACCGCGGCGAGTACGTGCTGACGCTGTTCGAGCGGCTGAACTTCGAGCAGCTGCCGTTCTACCTGCACTTCATGAAGCACCTGGCCGGCCACGGCGTGCCGGTGCCCGACCCGGAGGCCGACGCGCAGGGCGAGATCCTGCACACGCTGAACGGCAAGCCGGCGGCGCTCGTGAACAAGCTCGCGCGGAGGCCACCAGCTCGCGCCGGACGTCGACCACTGCGAGCAGGTGGGCGCCATGCTGGCGCGCATGCACCTGGCCGGCCGCGACTTCGGCATGCACCAGCCCAACCTGCGGGGCCTGCGCCTGGTGGGTCGAGACGGTGCCGCGAGGTGCTGCCGCACGTCACGCCAGAGCAGGCCGCGCTGCTGGAGAGCGAGCTCGAGTTCCAGCGCACGCTGGCCGCGTCGCCGGCCTTCGCCGCCCTGCCGCGCGGGCCGATCCATGCCGACCTGTTCCGCGACAACGTGATGTTCGAAGGCCCGCCGGGCGAGGAGCGGCTCACCGGCTTCTTCGACTTCTACTTCGCGGGCGTCGACACCTTCCTGTTCGACGTGGCGGTGTGCCTGAACGACTGGTGCATCGATCTCGACAGCGGCCGGCTCGTCGAGGAGCGCGCCGCCGCCTTCGTCGCCGCCTACGGCACCCAGCGCGAATGGGACAGCGCCGAGTACCGGCTGCTGCCCGCGCTGATGCGCGCCGCCGCCTTCCGCTTCTGGCTCTCGCGCCTGTGGGACCTGCACCTGCCGCGCAGCGCGTCGCTGCTGAAGGCGCACGATCCCGAGCACTTCGAGCGCGTGCTGCGCGAGCGCATCGCGCGTCCCTGGCACCCGGCGGTGGCCTGATGGCGCTGTCGCTGCATGCCGTCGCGCCGCCGAAGGGCCTGGCCTGGGTGCGGCAGGCGTTCGTCGTGTTCTTCCGCCGCCCGCTCGCGCTTCACGGTGCTGTTCGCGCTGTTCCTGTTCGGCGGCACGCTGGTGGCCGGGCTCGTGCCCGTTGTCGGCCGCGTGCTCGCGCTCATGGCCGTGCCGCTGCTCTCGCTCGGATTCATGATCGCCACCCGCGCGGCGCTGCAGGACAAGCCGGTGCATCCGGGCCAGCTCTTCGAGGCGCTGCGTGGCGGCGATGCGGCGCGCCGCCGCTCGCTGATCGTGCTGTGCGTCGCCTACGGCGTGCTCACCGTGCTCATCATGACGATCTGGGGCTGGATCGACGGCGGCCGCTTCGACCGCTGGCAGGAGCTGATGTCCAGCCGCGACGCCAAGCCGGAGGAGATCGACGCGCTGCTCGCGGACGACCGGCTGCTCGGCGGCATCGTGGTCTTCCTCGGGCTCGGCTCGCTGCTGTCGATCCCCTTCTGGCACGCGCCCGCACTGGTGTACTGGGGCGGCCAGGGCGCGGCGCAGGCGCTCTTCTCGAGCACGCTGGCGCTGTGGCGCACCCGCGGCGCGTTCCTCGTCTACATGCTCGCGTGGACCGCCGTCGTGATGCTGTTCGGGCTGCTGGCGGCCACCGTCTTCGGGCTGCTCGGCTTGCGCACCATGATCCCGGTGGCCGCCCTCCCGGCCGGGCTGATGTTCTCGACGGCGTTCTACGTGTCGCTGTACTTCGTGTTCGTGGACACGTTCGGCCAGCCGGACTGAAGCGTCGCGTCAGGTGCCGATGCGCCCGCCGTCGTCCTTCGTGATCACGATCGTGGCCGAACGCGGCCGCGCATTCGCGCCCCCGGCACCGTAGCCCGTGTTGCCCGGCCAGTGGCTGAGGTACTTCGATGGATCCGGCACGTTGGCCGCGCTGATCGTTTCGCCCGGGTGCTGGATGTTCACGAACAGCGCGCGCCCGTCCGGCGTCTCGGTGCAGCCCGTGATCTCGCAGTCCTTCGGGCCGACCAGGAAGCGCTTCAGCGTGGCCGTTGTCGGCGCCTTGCCGACCGGCGTCGCCACTTCACGAACCGAGCCGTCCGGCAGCACGTGCGCGAGCGTCTTGCTCGCGCCGTCGCCCACGTGGCCGGGCACGGCGGCCAGCATCATGCAGTTCGTCGTGTCGGTGTAGGCCCCGTCGTCGGTCTGGATCCAGCAGATCCCGGTGGCGCGGCTGAACACAATGCCGTCCGGGCTCGAGAAATCCTGGTCCGCCGTCAGCCCGGAAAGGTTCACGAGGCCCGGATCCGCGCCGGCCTCGGCGCCGAAGAGGTACACGTCCCAGCGGAACCTTGTCGCGTCGCCACGGCCGCCGTCTTCGGCCAGCCGCACGATGTGGCCATTCCAGTTGCGCACACCCGAGCGCGGCGCACCGCCGAAGACCGGGTCGGCATACGAGCGCGGATTCGCGGCATCGGTCAACGCCGGCGTGCGGCTCGCGCTGTTGGTCATCGTGAAATAGGCCTCTCCGGTCGAGGGATGGGTGCCGCACCACTCCGGCCGGTCCATCTTCGTCGCGCCCACCGCATCGGCGGCCAGGCGCGCGTTCACCACCACGTCGGCCAGGCTGGCGAAGGGATAGTTGGCCGCGTCCCGCACGGCGGGGTTGTCGAGCGACAGCTCGATCCACTGCCCCGTGCCGTCCGCATCGAACCGCGCCACGTAGAGCGTGCCGTGGTCGAGGTACTTGTCGCCCACCGCGATGCGGTCGGCCGCGCGAGCGTCGACCCCCTGCCACGCCAGTGCGGAGACGAACTTGTAGCAGTACTCGTTCTGCGCATCGTCGCCCATGTACACCGCCAGCCGCCGTCCTTCGGACACCTTGCCGAAGGCGGCGCTCTCGTGGTTGAAGCGGCCCAGCGCACTGCGCTTGCGGATGGGCGCCTGGACGTCGTAGGGGTCGATCTCGGTGATGTAGCCCTGGCCGTTGAGCTCGTTGCGATAGTCGTCGCTGCCGTCCACCGAGGCGCCGACACGGCTCGCATCCCAGCGCCGGAACCGGTCGGCCGGCACGTCCGGCTTCTCCCAGGCGTGGCGGCTGGACGCGCCTTGCGCGCGGCCATAGCGATCGAGCGCGGTCACGCTCTTGTCGTTGCCGCGCGCCGCGTTGTCGGCCGCGCCACGCGTGAAGTAGCCGGCCCAGTTCTCCTCGCCCGTCAGCAGCGTGCCCCAGGGCGTGGCGCCGGTGCCGCAGTTGTTGACGGTGCCGCGCGTCGTCAGCCCCGTCGGGTCGAACTGCGTCACGAGCAGCGCGCTGCCGCGCGCCGGCCCCGCGATCTCGATCGGCGTGCTGGGCGTGATGCGGCGGTTGAAGGCGGAGCCCCGATCGGTGCGCCAGGCCGTTCCGCGCCGCCGCACCTCGACCACCGAGACGCCGTGCGCCGCCACCTCCTTGTCGATCTCCTGCGCCGGCCGCTGCGGCGCGCTGTTCGGCGTGGCGCCGTTGGGGTGCAGGAACTGCTGCGTGATCGCCTCGTGGTTCATCGCCAGCAACCCGCGGTCGACCGCGCCGGCGTCCCGCGTGCGGCCGTTCGGAGCCAGGCCGAAGAATTCGATGCCGTCGTGATGGTCGCCCGCACGGCGCTCGAAGGCACCGTCGCTGCCGTCGTTGGCGTAGTCGGGCGTCGCGGCGTCCAGCGGATCACCGAGCGCGTACAGCACCGTGGCCGTGTAGCCGGCCGGCAGGCTCACCACGTCGGCCAGCGACTTGCCGACCGGCGTGAATCCCAGGGCCTCCACGGCGCCGGCCGGCTTCGCCGCCTGCGCCGTCTCGCGCACAGGCAACCCGCCGCCGCACGCCGACAGCGCGCCGCCGCCGAGCAGCGCCGCCACGGCGCCGCCCACGCCCCCGCGCAGCAGCGAGCGGCGGGCCAGCCGGGCCTCGAGCACCTGCTCGAAGCGCGCGTTGTCGGTGGGGTTGTGGCCGATGTCGTCCGGATCGATCGTCATGTGTGTCGTCGCAGTGTGGGTGTTGAGGACAGCCGGCACGCTAAGGGCCGCTCATGACTTCGCCGTGACGGAGTCGTGACGCGATAATGGCGGCATGGCTCGCCGGCCCCCACTCGCGTTGATGTTCGCCGCCCTCTGCGCGTGCGTGCTGTCCGGCTGCGCCGTCGTCACGGTGGCCGGCGCCGCCGCCGGCGCGGTGATCAGCGTCGGTGGCGCGGTCGTGAGCACGGGCGTCAAGGTCACCGGCAAGGTGATCGAGAAGACGATCGATGCCGTCAGCGACGACGAGGACGACGCCGACGACTGACCCGCTCACGCCACGGGCGTGAGCTTCGCGATGTTCAGCGCCAGCCACTTCATGCCGTGGCGGCCGAAGTTCACCTGCGCACGCGCGTCGTCGCCGCTGCCTTCGAGCGTCACGATCACGCCTTCGCCGAACTTGCCGTGGAACACCGACTGCCCGGTGCGCAGGCCGTGCGACGGCGCCTTCGGCTCGATGCGGCCCGTGCCCAGCGAGCCCGTGCGCGGCCGAACCCGCGCGCGCCCACGCGCCCTGGTACTCGCGCGCATAGCCCGAGCCGAAGCCGGCATTCTTCGGCGTGATCCACTTCAGCGCAGCATCGGGCAGTTCGTCGAAGAAGCGGCTCTTCACGTTGTAGCGCGTCTGCCCGTGCAGCATGCGCGTCTGGCTGAAGCTGAGGTACAGGCGCTTGCGCGCGCGGGTGATGGCCACGTACATCAGTCGCCGCTCCTCCTCGAGCCCCGCCGCATCGGCGAGCGAGTTCTCGTGCGGAAACAGGCCTTCCTCGAGGCCGGTGATGAACACCGCGTCGAACTCGAGCCCCTTCGCCGAGTGCACCGTCATCAGCTGGATCGCGTCCTGGCCGGCCGCCGCCTGGTTGTCGCCGGCCTCCAGCGCCGCATGCGTCAGGAAGGCGGCCAGCGGCGACTGGATCTCGCCCGTCTCGGCATCGGGCACCACGAGATCGGCCTCGGGCGCCTGCTCGTCGATCGGCAGCGCGATCACTTCCTTGCCGAACCCCTCCTGCGTCACGAACGCTTCGGCCGCGTTGACGAGTTCCTCCAGGTTCTCGATGCGGTCCTGCCCTTCCTTCTCCGTGCGGTAGAAGTCGTGCAGCCCCGAGGCATGCAGCACGTGCTCGATGATCTCGCGCAGCGTCACGCCCTTCGTCGCATCGCGCATCGCGTCGACCAGCGCATTGAAGGCCGCCAGGTTGGCGCCGCCCTTGCCCGTCACCGCCGCCGCCGCTCTGGTAGAGGCTGCGCCCGCTGGTGCGCGCGGCGTCCTGCAGCTGCTCGATCGTGCGCGCGCCGATGCCGCGCGCCGGGAAGTTCACCACCCGCAGGTAGCTCGTGTCGTCGTTCGGGTTCTCGATCAGCCGCAGGTAGGCCAGCGCATGCTTCACCTCGGCACGCTCGAAGAAGCGCAGGCCGCCATAGACGCGGTACGGGATGCCGGCGTTGAACAGCGCGCTCTCGATCACGCGCGATTGCGCGTTGCTGCGGTAGAGCACCGCGATCTGCGAGCGCGACGTGCCGTCGCGCTCGAGCTGGCGTGCTTCGTCGAGGAACCACTGCGCCTCGCCGAAGTCGCTCGTCGACTCCACCACGCGCACGGGCTCGCCCGGCCCGGCTTCCGTGCGCAGGTTCTTGCCCAGCCGCTTGGCGTTGTGCGCGATCAGCTCGTTGGCGGCATCGAGGATGTTGCCGAACGAGCGGTAGTTCTGCTCCAGCTTGATGACGTGGTCCACGCCGTACTCGCGCTCGAAGTCGGCCATGTTGCCGACCTGCGCGCCGCGAAAGGCATAGATGCTCTGGTCGTCGTCTCCGACCGCGAACACGCTCTGTTCGGTGCCCGGAGGCGCGAGCATCTTCAGCCACGCGTACTGCAGCCGGTTCGTGTCCTGGAACTCGTCCACCAGCACGTGGCGGAAGCGCCGCTGGTAGTGCACGCGCAGCGGGTCGTTGTCGCGCAGCAGCTCGTGCGTGCGCAGCAGCAGCTCGGCGAAGTCGACCACGCCCTCGCGCTGGCACTGCTCCTCGTACGCGTGGTAGATCTCCACCAGCCGCCGCGTGTGCTCGTCGTGCACTTCCACGTCGCGCGGGCGCAGGCCCTCTTCCTTGTTGCCCGCGATGAACCACGTCACCTGCTTCGGCACGAACCGCTCTTCGTCCAGGTTCATCGCCTTCACGACGCGCTTGACGGCCGAGAGCTGGTCCTGTGAATCGAGGATCTGGAAGCCCTGCGGCAGCCCCGCCAGCTTCCAGTGCGCGCGCAGGAAGCGGTTGCACAGACCGTGGAACGTGCCGATCCACATGCCCCGCACGTTGATGGGCAGCATCGCGGACAGGCGCGTCATCATCTCCCGGGCCGCCTTGTTCGTGAATGTGACCGCCAGCACGCCGCCAGGCGACACCTGGTTCGTCGTGAGCAGCCAGGCGATGCGCGTGGTGAGCACGCGCGTCTTGCCCGAGCCGGCACCGGCGAGGATGAGCGCCGGACGGGCCGGCAGCGTCACCGCGGCGAGCTGCTCCGGGTTCAAATGGCGCAGCAGCGCGTCGTCGGAAGTCTCCAGGGTCATCGACTGATTCTAGGATCCGCCTCTTCCGGGCACGCGATGTGCGTCCCTGTTCGCGGGAGGTGCTCGACTTGTCCCTGGTTTCAGTCATCGGCCCGCGAGGCCCCGCTCAGCCTCGCGCTGCAGGGCGGCGGTGCGCACGGCGCCTTCACCTGGGGCGTGCTCGACGAGCTGCTCGCGCACGGCGCGCACCCCATCCGCGCCATCAGCGGCACGAGCGCCGGCGCGCTCAATGCCGCCGTGCTCGCGCACGGCTGGCTCGACGGCGGCGCGGACGGCGCGCGTGCCGCCCTCGCCGGCTTCTGGACGGCCGTCGGCACGCGGCTGCCGTTCGAGTGGTTCACCACCGGCGCCGGCGACGCGATCGGGCTCACGCCGGCCGCGCGCGCCATGCTGCGGTGGGCGCGCCACCTGTCGCCCTACCAGCTCAACCCGATGGACCTGAACCCGCTGCGCGAGCTGCTCGCCGAGCATGTCGACTTCGAGCGCCTGCGCCGCTCGAGCATCGTGCGGCTCTTCATCGCCGCGACGCACGCCAACAGCGGCCGCCTGCGCGTGTTCCGCACGCGCGAGGCGAGCGTGGAGGCGGTGCTGGCGTCGGCCTGCCTGCCCACGCTGCACCACGCCATCGAGATCGACGGCCAGCCATACTGGGACGGCGCCTACTCGGCCAACCCGGCGCTGTTCCCGCTCATCGTGATGGCGGCTGCGCCGACCTGCTCATCATCACGCTCAGCCCGCTCGTGCACGCCGGCACGCCGCGCAGCGTTTCCGAGATCCAGGAGCGCAGCGTCGAGATCGCCTTCAACGCCACGTTCCTGCGCGAAGCCCGGCTGCTCGGCGAAGCCCATGCCGTCGCTCGCCGCAGCTGGCTGCCGCTCGGCGCCCTCGAGCGGCGGCTGCGGCGCACGCGCTTCCACCTGATCGACGCCCACGACCAGCTCGGCGCCCTGGCCGGGCGAGACCCGGCTCATCGCCCACCTGCCGTTCCTGGAACGCCTGCGCGACCTGGGAAGCGAGCGCGCGCAGGCCTGGCTCGCGCGCCATGGCGCCTCCATCGGCCGCCGATCGAGCGTCGACCTGCTGCGCCGGTCTCGGCCGGCCACGGGCGCCGCCGTCGACCCGCTGCCACCTGGCGTAGAATGCCGCACCGGACCTGCGCGGCGCAGGTTCGGTTTTTTTATGCCCGCGCCCCGGGGCCACGCGATGGACATCTTCGACTACGACAACGTGCTGCTGCTGCCGCGCAAGTGCCGCGTGGAAAGCCGCAGCGAGTGCGAAACCTCCACCGAGTTCGGCGGCCGCCGCTTCAACCTGCCGGTGGTGCCGGCCAACATGAAGACCGTGGTCGACGAGCAGATCGGCCAGTGGCTCGCAGCCAACGGCTACTTCTACGTGATGCACCGCTTCGATCTCGACAACGTGATCTTCGCGCGGCGCATGCGGCAGCAGGATCTCTTCGTGTCCATCAGCTCCGGCGTGCGCCCGGCCGACCATGCCGTCATCGACCGCCTGGCCGCCGAAGGCATCGGGGCCGACTACATCACGATCGACATCGCGCACGGCCATGCCGACAGCGTGCGCCGCACGATCGAGCACATCAAGCACAAGCTGCCCGATGCCTTCGTCATCGCCGGCAACGTGGCCACGCCCGAGGCGGTGATCGATCTCGAGAACTGGGGCGCCGATGCCACGAAGGTCGGCGTCGGCCCGGGCAAGGTCTGCATCACGCGGCTCAAGACCGGCTTCGGCACCGGCGGCTGGCAGCTCTCGGCGCTCAAGTGGTGCGCGCGCGTCGCCACCAAGCCCATCATCGCGGATGGCGGCATCCGCCACCACGGCGACATCGCCAAGAGCATCCGCTTCGGCGCCGCGATGGTCATGATCGGCTCGCTGTTCGCCGGCCACGAGGAGAGCCCGGGCCAGACGGTCGAGCTCGAAGACGGCAAGCTCTACAAGGAGTACTACGGCAGCGCGTCCGACTTCAACAAGGGCGAGTACAAGCACGTCGAGGGCAAGCGCATCCTCGAGCCCATCAAGGGCCGCCTGGCCGACACGCTGCGCGAGATGCGCGAGGATCTGCAAAGCTCCATCAGCTACTCGGGCGGCCGCGAGCTGAAGGACCTGCGCAAGGTCAACTACGTGATCCTCGGCGGCGAAAACGCCGGCGAGCACCTGCTGATGTGAACCCCCCCGAAGCGCCTTCGGCGCCTCCCCCCAGAGGGCGGCGCGAACCTGCGCGGACCGGCGGAGCCGGATCCGCGGTTGCCGCTTGCGTGGCAGGCCGAAGGTTCATGCGGCGCGGGTCGCCGCTTCGGCGTCATCGGAGAACTGATGGTCGACGCGCCTCGGCGCGCGGTCTCAGCGGCCGATCATGTCCGTGCGCTCCGCAGGCTCGCCGCCCCGCGCCGAACCTGCCAGCGCTTCACCGACAGCGCCTGTTCGCGCGCCACCGGCACATGGCCGCAGGCGCCCGTGTCCGCGTGCAGCCGCGCCGCGGCGAGCAGCGGCTCGGTCGGCGCGCCGAGCGGCGTCGTGAAGTCGTCCGCCACGCGGCAGGTGTCGCTGGCGTCGATGCTCTGCGTCGGCGCGAAGCCGTCGAAGTACCGCCCTTCGACGCGTGCGTTCACCGATTCGAAGTTCACGGCGCTGTAGGTCGTGCCGCAGCCGTCGTCCGCCGGCAGGAAGCCCACCGGCTTGCCGCAGGTCGTGTCGCCGATGGCCACCACGTCCACGCCCACGCCGCGCAGCCCGTTGATCACCTGCTCGCTGGCCGAGCAGGTGCGATGGCCCATGAGCACGTAGACGCGGGTCATGGCGAGCGAGCTGGCCAGGTTCTCGAACTCGAAGGTCTGGTTGCGCGATGCCTGCGGTCGTTGTAGAGCAGCGAGGCAAAGGCCTGCCCGCCGGCGACAGCGCCCACCGCCTGCGAGGCCACCCGGCCCGCCGTGGACACCAGCCCGCCGCCGTTGTAGCGCAGGTCGAGCACCATCTCCTGCACGCCCTGCGACTTGAAGCTCTGGAAGGCCGTCGCCATCGGGCCGAGGGCCTGGCTGATCATGTCCTTCACCACGATGTAGCCCATCTTGCGGCCGTTGGGCGACGTGACGACGGTGGATGTCGGCACGGGCACGAGCGCGAACACCGACGCGGTCAGCGTCACGTTGCGGTCGCCGCCGGCGTCGCGCAGCGACAGTGCGAGGATGTCGCCCTCGGCGGCCGGCGTCAGCGCGCTGAAGTCGTCGGCCGCGATGATGTCGGCCGCCGGGCGGCCGTTGACGGTGAGGATGCGGTCGCCGCGCTTCACGCCGGCCGCCGCCGCCGGCGACATCGGCTCCACGTAGCGCACCAGCAGCGGCGACGTCGGCGACCCGACCACCTCGTCGCCCGCCACGAACATCCCGTAGCCGAGCGTCTCGCCGTCGGCGTAGAAGCGGTCGAAGCTTTCGGTGCTCTGCAGGTAGCTCCAGCGGTCGTAGTCCGGGAAGTCGGCGTTCGGCGCCGTCGAGCCGGGGTACAGCAGGGCCGCGAAGTAGTCCTCCACCGTGAAGTAGGGGGTGGGGTCCGGGCTCGGGCTGAGCTTGTACCAGAAGTACCAGTCGGCCATGTAGTCACGCAGCCACGCCTTGCGGTCGGGAACCGAGCAGGTGGCCGGGCTGCCGGTGTCGGCGTCGTGGCTCGTCGTCGTCGTCGCCGCCGCCGCAGGCGGCCATCAAGGCCACGCCGATCAGCGACGTGGCCAGCAATCTCAGCTTCATCGTGTCTCCTGGAGCGGCGCAGAAGGTAGCACGCCTAGAATCCTCAACTGCCGCCGCACGGCGCGCGCCGACAGCACTCTTAGCGAGCTGTTGCACAATTCCGCCGCACCCATGAGTGAACTCGCCAAGTCCTTCGAACCCGCCGCCATCGAGTCCAAGTGGGGGCCGCTTGTGGGAGCGCAGCGGCATCTACGAGCCCACGCTCGATCCCGCGCGGCCGTCGTTCTGCACGCAGCTGCCGCCGCCGAACGTCACCGGCACCCTGCACATGGGGCATGCGTTCAACCACACCGTGCTCGACGTGCTCACGCGCTGGCACCGCATGCGCGGCTTCAACACGCTGTGGGTGCCGGGCACCGACCATGCCGGCATCGCGACCCAGATCGTCGTCGAGCGCCAGCTCCAGGATGCCGGCCTCTCGCGCCACGACCTCGGCCGCAAGAACTTCGTCGCCCAGGTGTGGGACTGGAAGCAGTCGTCCGGCGCCACCATCACGCAGCAGATGCGCCGCGAAGGCGCGAGCGTCGAGCTGGCAGCGCGAGTACTTCACGATGGACGACCGGCTCTCGGCGATCGTCACCGAGACGTTCGTGCGCCTGTACGACGAGGGCCTCATCTACCGCGGCAAGCGGCTCGTCAACTGGGATCCGGTGCTCAAGTCGGCCGTGTCCGACCTCGAGGTGGAGAGCGAGGAGGAAGACGGCCAGCTGTGGCTCATCCGCTACCCGCTGGTCGACGGCTCCGGCTCGATGGTCGTCGCCACCACGCGGCCCGAGACCATGCTCGGCGACACCGCCTTGATGGTGCACCCCGAGGACGAGCGCTACACCGCCTTCCACGGCAAGCAGGCGCACCTGCCGCTCACCGGCCGCACGATCCCGGTGATCACCGACGACTACGTCGACCGCGAGTTCGGCACCGGCGTGGTGAAGGTCACCCCGGCGCACGACATGAACGACTACGCCGTCGGCCAGCGCCACGGCCTGCCGATGATCGGCGTGCTCACGCTCGACGCGAAGATCAACGACAACGCGCCGGAGGCCTACCGCGGGCTCGACCGCTTCGACGCCCGCAAGCGTGTCGTGGCCGACCTGGAGGCGCAGGGCCTGCTCGTGGAGGTGCGCAAGCACAAGCTCATGGTGCCGCGCTGCGCGCGCACCGGGCAGGTCGTCGAGCCGATGCTCACCGACCAGTGGTTCGTCGCCATGACGAAGCCGGGCGCCGACGGCCGCTCCATCGCCGGCAAGGCGATCGACGCCGTGGAGTCGGGCGCGGTGCGTTTCGTCCCCGAGCAATGGGTGAACACGTACAACCAATGGATGCGCAACATCCAGGACTGGTGCATCTCGCGCCAGCTCTGGTGGGGCCACCAGATCCCGGCCTGGTACGGCAACGGCGGCGAGCTCTTCGTGGCGCGCAGCGAGGAGGAGGCCCGCGAGCGCGCGGCCGCATCGGGCTATGCCGGCCCGCTCACGCGCGACGAGGACGTGCTCGACACCTGGTACTCGTCGGCCCTCGTGCCCTTCTCCACGCTCGGCTGGCCCGCGCAGACGCCGGAGCTCGCGCTGTTCCTGCCGTCCACCGTGCTCGTCACCGGCTACGACATCATCTTCTTCTGGGTCGCCCGGATGATCATGATGACGACGCACTTCACCGGCCAGGTGCCCTTCCGCGACGTGTACATCCACGGCCTCGTGCGCGATTCGCACGGCAAGAAGATGAGCAAGTCCGAGGGCAACGTGCTCGACCCGGTGGACCTCATCGACGGCATCGCGCTCGAGCCCTTGCTCGTCAAGCGCACGCAGGGCCTGCGCCGCCCCGAGATCGCGCCGAAGATCCGCGAGTCGACGAAGAAGGAGTTCCCCGACGGCATCCCCGGCTACGGCGCCGATGCGCTGCGCTTCACCTTCGCGGCGCTCGCCACGCTCGGGCGCAACATCAACTTCGACAGCAAGCGCTGCGAGGGCTACCGGAACTTCTGCAACAAGCTCTGGAACGCCACGCGGTTCGTGCTGATGAACTGCGAGGGCCACGACTGCGGCCTGAAGCCGCACACGAAGGAACAGTGCGAGCCCGGCGGCGCCTTCCACGGCTACATGGCGTTCTCGCCCGCCGACCGCTGGATCACCTCCGAGCTGCAGCGCGTCGAGGCCGCGGTCGCACCGCGCGCTCACCGAGTACCGCCTCGACAACGCCGCCAACGCGATCTACTCGTTCGTGTGGGACGAGTACTGCGACTGGTACCTCGAGATCGCCAAGGTCCAGATCCAGACCGGCGACGAAAGCCGGCAGCGCGCCACGCGGCGCACGCTGATCGGCGTGCTCGAGACGGTGCTGCGCCTGCTGCACCCGATCGCCCCGTTCATCACCGCGGAGCTGTGGGAGCGCGTTGCGCCCGTGGCCGGCCGCAAGTCGGCCGATTCCGTGGCCGTCGCGCGCTACCCCGTCGCCCAGCCCGAGAAGATCGACCCCGTCTCCGACGCCTGGATCGACAAGCTCAAGTCGCTGGTCGGCGCCTGCCGCAACCTGCGCGGCGAGATGTCGCTGTCGCCGGCGGATCGCGTGCCGCTCTACGCCATCGGCGACGCCGCCTTCCTCGACCAGGCGGCGCCGCTGCTCAAGGCGCTGGCCAAGCTGTCCGAGGTGCGGCGCTTCGACGACGACGCGGCGTTCTCGGCCGCCACCCGCACCACGCCGGTCGCGGTGCTCGGCGACAGCCGCGTTGCGCTGCACGTCGAGATCGACGTGGAGGCCGAGCTCGCCCGCCTGAAGAAGGAGACCACCCGGCTCGAGGCGGAGATCGCCAAGTCGCACGCGAAGCTGGGCAACGAAAGCTTCGTCGCCCGCGCGCCCGCGGCAGTCGTCGATCAGGAGAAGCAGCGCCTGGCCGAGTTCACGCAGACGCTTCGCCGGCTGCAAGATCAAGCGAGTCGTCTGGCGACGTCGCCTTGAAGTCGCCGCGCGACGAGTTCGGCGAGCTGGTGAGCAGCTCGTCGATGCGCCGCGCCACCGCCCAGGCACTGCGGATGCGCGACTCGCGCGTGGTGCTCGCGACGCGCGGCGTCACCTGCAGGGTGTCGACGTCGTGCAGCGGCCGCCCGGATCGAGCGCCCCGGGCTCCAGGCTGTCGAACCACGCCGCGGCCATGCGGCCGCTGGTCAGCGCCTCGGCCAGTGCCGCCTCGTCGAACAGGCTCGAGTGGGCGATGCTCACCAGCACCTGGTTGGGCTTGCAGAACGGCAGGAACCGCTCCCCGAGCAGACCGTGGTAGCGGCTGAAGTAGGCGAGCTGCACGCACACCCCGTCGCTTTGCTCCATCAGCTCGCGCAGCGCCAGCGGCTCCACGCGCCAGCGCGCCCACACGCCGTCGGAGGCATGCACCGACGGGTCGTACCCGACCACGCGCGAGCCGAACGCGGCCAGCAACTGAGCCAGCGGGCGCGCGGCCGGCGACATGCCGATGAGCCCGACCGTCGAACCTCCGAGTTCGCGCCCGACCAGCAAGCCCTCGGCATTGACCACCGGCACCCGCCGCAGCATGGCCAGCAGCGCGCCGACCATGAACTCGGCTTCCGCGGCCGCCGTCGCGGTGACGCTGCGCACCACCTCGACGCCGGCGCGCGCGCAGGCGTCGAGGTCGATGTTCTCGGCGCCCGAGCTGACCCGGCCCACGGCCCGCAGCACCGGCGCGTAATGCAGGGCTTGGGCGTCCAGCGCCACGGAGGGCGGGATCACCAGCGCGCGCACATTGAACAGCGCCTGCCGGAACGCCCGCGGGTCGCGCGCCAGCTCGGGGGCATAGCGCACGGCATGGCGCTCCACGAGCCATTGCATGACTTCCGGTTCCAGCGGCTCGACGATCAGCACGTCCATGCGATTGATGGGTCGAAGAGGCCGGGCCGGCACCCCTCAGGTGCCAAAATGAGCCCTTTCTCGCCCCAGGGATTGTTTCTAAATGTTAGTTCAAAAAGCCATCTTCCCCGTTGCCGGCCTCGGAACCCGCTTCCTGCCAGCCACCAAGGCCCAGCCGAAAGAGATGCTTCCGGTGGTCGACAAGCCCCTGATCCAGTACGCCGTGGAAGAGGCTTATGCAGCCGGCGTGCGGGAGATGATCTTCGTCACAGGTCGTCACAAAAGACCGATTGAAGATCACTTTGACATGACATTTGAGCTGGAGGTAGCCCTTGAACAAGCGGGTAAGCAAGAGTTACTGGAAGTCGTCCGCGGCGTCAAACCGGACGACATGGAGTGCATCTACGTGCGCCAGCCGCAGGCCCTCGGGCTCGGTCACGCGGTGCTTTGCGCAGAGCGCCTGGTGGGCAACCACCCGTTCGCGGTGTTGCTGGCGGACGACCTCATGGTCGGCGAGCCGCCGGTCCTGAAACAGATGGTTGACCAGTTCGCCGAGTGGCGGGCATCGATCATCGCCGTGCAGGAAGTGCCTCCGGAGCACACCCGGCGCTACGGCATCGTCGCCGGCACGCCGGTGAACGACCGGATGATGGACATCACCCGCATCGTCGAGAAGCCCGCGCCCGAGGAGGCGCCGTCACGGCTGGGCGTGGCAGGCCGCTACATCCTGACCCCGGGGGTGTTCCACGAGATCGCCAGCCAGCCCCGGGGCGTCGGCGGCGAGATCCAGCTCACCGACGGCATCGCGGGCATCCTGCGCCGCGAGAAGGTGTTCGCCTACCAGTACGAAGGCAAGCGCTACGACTGCGGCAGCAAGGAAGGCTTCCTCGAGGCCACCGTGGAACTGGCGCTCGCGCACCCCGAGTTCGGCACGGGTTTCCGCACGTTCCTGAAGAACCTGGAGCTCTGAACGGCTCCCGCGCCGGAGCGCTCAGCGCCGGCGCAGGTAGTGGATGAACTCGTCCTGGGCGGTTTCCTGCTCGACCAGCTCGTTGCCGGTCTGCCGCGCGAAGGCCTGGAAATCACGCACCGACCCGGGGTCGGTGGACACCACCTTCAAGACCTCGCCGCTGCCCATGTCGGCCAGGGCCTTCTTGGCCTTCAGGATGGGCAGGGGGCAGTTCAGGCCCCGGGTGTCGAGTTCCTTCTGGGCTTGCATCGTGGTCCTCATCGCCGCGTGGAACGTCATTCTAGGAGCGCGGCGGCCACTCGAAGAATCGCGGTTCGTGCCCGCGCGAACGCAGCCAGTCGGCGAGCGCATATCCGGTGCCGGCGGGCCAGCACCGGACGTCCGCCGGCGCGTACAGCTTGTACTCCGCGAGCTCGGGCGAGAGCCGGATCTCCCCGCGCGCCACGGGCGTGGTAGGCCACGATCACCTGGTTCATGCGCTGGAAGTCGTACACGCCGACGAGCGCCAGCGACTGCACCTCCAGCGCTGTCTCCTCGGCCACCTCGCGCGCGATGCCCTCCTGCGGCGTCTCCCCGGCCTCCATGAAACCGGTGACGAGGCCGAACATCCTGCCGGGCCAGGCGGCATTGCGCGCGAGCAGCAGGCGGCCGTCGCGATCGGTGCACTCGATCACCGCGGCGAGCACCGGCACGGGGTTGTTCCAGTGGGTCCAGCCGCAGGCGGCGCAGCGCAGGCGCTCCTTCGGGCCCGCCATCCTCCCCGAGCGTGATCCGCGCCAGCGCGCCCGCGCACTGCGGGCAGTAGCGGTAGCCCGGCGCCACGGCCGTCACGCGGGGAACACCCCGGTCGAGAGATAGCGGTCGCCCCGGTCGCAGACCACGAAGACGATCGTCGCGCCCTCCACCTGCGCGGCGAGCTGCAGCGCCACCCAGCAGGCGCCTGCGGCCGAGATGCCGCAGAACAGGCCCTCCTCGCGGGCCAGGCGGCGCGCCATTTCCTCCGCGTCGCCCTGGCTCACGTAGCGCGAGCTCGTCCACCGCCGCCGGGTCGTAGATCTTCGGGAGGTAGGCCTGCGGCCACTTGCGGATGCCGGGGATGCGCGAGCCCTCGTTGGGCTGCGCGCCGATGATCCGGATGGCCGGGTTCTTCTCGCGCAGGAAACGCGACACGCCGGTGACGGTGCCGGTGGTGCCCATCGCACTCACGAGATGCGTGATGCGGCCTTCGGTGTCGCGCCAGATCTCCGGCCCGGTGGTCTCGTAGTGCACGCGCGGGTTGTCGGGGTTGGCGAACTGGTCGAGCACCCGGCCCTTGCCATCCTTCTGCATCTGCTCGGCGAGGTCGCGCGCGTACTCCATGCCGCCCGAGCGCGGCGTGAGGATCAGCTCGGCGCCGAAGGCCTTCATGGTCTGCGCGCGCTCGACGGAAAGGTCTTCGGGCATCACGAGCAGCATGCGGTAGCCGCGGATCGCGGCCGCCATGGCCAGCGCGATGCCGGTGTTGCCCGAAGTGGCCTCGATCAGCGTGTCGCCGGGCTTGATCTCGCCGCGCTCCTCGGCGCGCCGGATCATGCTGATCGCCGGCCGGTCCTTCACGGAGCCGGCCGGATTGTTGCCCTCGAGCTTGCCCAGGATCACGTTGCCGCGGCGCTCGTTGGCCGTCGCCCGGCACGCGCTGCAGGCGAATGAGCGGCGTGTCGCCGATGACGTCCTCGAGAGTCTTGTAGCGCGGCATGCAAACCTCCTCGAATCATTCTCGCATCGAGGCCAAGGCGCTACAGGGCGCATGACATAATTCGCGCCCAGACGCGAACTCCATCGCACTCGGGCCCGGGTGGCGAAATCGGTAGACGCAGGGGACTCAAAATCCCCCGCCGAAAGGCGTGCCGGTTCGAGTCCGGCCCCGGGCACCACCGCCTGATCCGAGGCAAAGCACAATGTTCGTGGGCTGATGAACGCGGAGGGTTCCACAGATATCGCCGTACGTCGCGAATTGCTGCGCATGGCGTTGCACAACTCCGCGCGCAGCGTTCCGCTCCAGATGATCGCGATCGGCTTCGTGGTCTGGCTCGGCATCAAGGTCGGACGCGATGGCGCGGCGGCGGCCACCGGCGCGCTCGGCGTGGTCGTCGCCATCTGGCGCGTGATGATCGCCCACCGCTACTCCCAGCCGCACGACCTCACCGACCAGGAACTGCGCCGCGCCCGGCGCGCCCTCGAGGGCAATTCCGCGCTCACCGGGATCATGTGGATCGTGAGCACGATGGGCATCTACTCCTACCTGGAGGGCACCGACGCCACGGCCTATGTCGTCATCGCGTGCGGTTCGGTCGCGGTGGCCGCATTCTTCATGACGCTCGTCGGGCGCGCGTTCCTGCTGCTGGCCATATCGCAATGCGGCTCCGTCGCGGTGGCCAGCGTCTTCGGCGAGACCGTGCACTCGATGCCGCTGGCCGTGCTGGCCGTCGTGTACGGCTTCACCATCTACCAGGCCTCGCGCAAGTTCGTCGTGACCGCCGTGAGCGCGATCGAGCACGGCCTGGAAGCGGACGTCGCCAACGCGTCCCTGCAGCGCGCCAAGGAGTCCGCCGAGTCCGCCAACGTCGCGAAATCGCAGTTCCTGGCCACGATGAGCCACGAGATCCGCACGCCGATGAACGGCGTGCTCGGCGCGCTCGAGCTGCTGCGCCACTCCGACTCTCAACACCTCGCAGCGCCAGCTCGTGCGCACGGCGGCCTCGTCCGGCGAGTCGCTGATGTCCATCCTCAACGACGTGCTCGACCACTCGAAGATCGAAGCCGGCAAGCTGCGCCTGGCGGCCTCGCCGATGTCGCTGCACCAGATCGCCGCCTCGGTGGTGGCCCTGTTCCGGGCCAATGCGGAGAGCAAGCAGCTCGCGCTCGACCTCGAGCTGGAAGACGATCTCGCCGAGTGGGTGGTCGGCGACGCCCAGCGCCTGAAGCAGGTGCTGCTGAACCTCGTCGGCAACGCGATCAAGTTCACCGAGCGCGGCGGCGTCACGCTGCGCCTCACGCCGGTGCCGGCCGGCGGCGCCCGGGCAGGCGTCGCCTTCGAGGTCAGCGACACCGGCATCGGCATCGCGACCGATGCGATCACCTCGCTGTTCGAGCCCTTCAGCCAGGTCGACGGCACGCGCCGCCGCGGCGGCACGGGGCTCGGCCTCGCCATCAGCCAGCGCATCGTCGAGGCGATGGGCGGCCACATCACCGTGGAGAGCCACGTCGCGCGCGGATCGCGCTTCCGCTTCGTGCTGTCCTTCGAGCGCGACACCGCCACCGTGCATCCGGTGGCCGTCGATTCCGCCATGGGCGGGCTCGATCCCGCCTCCACCCTGGGCGGCACGGTGCTGCGTGGTGGAAGACAACATGGTCAACCGCATGATCGCGCTGCAGATGCTGCAGTCGCTCGGCGTCCAGGTGATCGAGGCCGACGACGGCGCCCAGGCGCTCGACAAGGTGGCCCAGCACGCGGTAGACCTCGTGCTGATGGACTGCCACATGCCCGTGATGGATGGCTACACCGCCACGCGCTGCATCCGCGAGCGAGAAGCCCGCCTCGGCCTGCCCCGCGTGCCCATCGTGGCGCTCACCGCCAACGCGTTCGACGAAGACACCTCCCAGGCGCTGGCCGCCGGCATGGACGCCCACCTCGCCAAGCCCTACACCCGAGGCCAGCTCCGCGCCCTGATGTCAACCTGGTTGTAAGGGTGGATGTGGACCCCCGCCCGCCTTGCGGGCGCCCGAGGGGGCTGCGTCACGAGACCGGGAAACCCGGATCTCGTGCCGGGCGCTAACGAGCGCTGCCCCTGGCCGCCTGCGGCGGCCTGTCCCAGGGGGACTTCTGGCTGCATTGCTTCGTTGTTCCCTCTCCCACTCGTGGGAGAGGGCCAGGGTGAGGGCGCTGCGTCTCGCCCGCCGCCCTCGGGCCATCAGTGCAAATCTCCCCATGCGGTGATGCCCGTCCTCTCCTCGCCCCACGCGGTGTCCAGCTCGAGCTTCTTGATCTCCTCGACCGCGCCTTCGTCGGCGCCGCCGGCCTTGCGGGCCTGGGCGCGCGCGAGGCGCTCCATCAGGCGCAGGTCGCGGTTGGTCAGGCCCATGGCGGTCTCGGCCCACTGGTCGACGATGGACAGCAGGGAGTCGTACGGGATGGGGGCCGCGAAGCGCTGCGCCTGCAGCGCGGCGAGCGTGCCGCGCAGGCGGGGATCGACGGTGCGAATCGCCTGGTCGAGGGCCGCCTCGCCTTCGCCGTCGTTCACCACCACGTCCACGAGGCCGCGGCGGTAGAGCTGGTCGGCGGTGTAGAGCGTGCCGGAGAGGATCATCTCGTTGGCGATGGCGAACCCCGCCTTGCGGATGGTGAAGTTCCATGCGCCCATGCCGGGGAACAGGTTGAACAGCACCTCCGGGAAAGCCGGCCTGCGCGCTGCGCTCGAAGATCACCTTGTGGAACGGCAGCACCGACTCGAGGCCGCCGCCGAGCGTGTCACCCTGCACCAGCACCGTGGTGTGCACGCCGCGCTGCGCGGCGTTCTCCATCCACCACACCAGATCGACGCAGCGGCGGCCGTACAGGCGCAGCGAGTCGAAGTCCTGGGCGCGCACCAGCAGCACGAACAGCGCCAGGTCGCCGCCGAAATTGAACACGCCGGTGACGTCGGACGTGAGGACGAGATGCCGAACGAGCCCCGGATTGGCCGTGATGTCGTCGAGCACGCGCTGCATCTCGGCGAGGCCCGCCAGGCTGTAGCACTGGATCGGCTTGACGAACGTGCGCACGCGCAGCAGCGACAACTCGGAGTTCCACTCCAGCCGCAGGTACTTGTAGGGCCTGCCGAGCAGCTGCGGAACGCCGGTCGGTGGGTTGCTCCTCATACGACTTCGATGATGCGGGTGAAGTGGTGGAAGTTGACGAGCGCCGACTCCACGATGGCCTCTCGCGCCGCCTCGTCGTGCAGGGTGTTCAGCACCAGGCGCAGCTCGGCCATGTGCTTGGCGTCCATCGTGGCGTGCGAGGCGAGGAAGGAGATGCCGCGATCGCCTTCGAGCAGCAAGGCCTCCTTCACCGCCGCCGAGAACGGCCCGCCGTACACCGATGCGATGACCTCCAGCGCATAGAGCATGCCGAGCACCGAGCACGGATGCCGGCGGTCGGCCGACCAGTAGTTGTACCCGTTGAGCGCCTGCGTGAAAGGCGAAGGGGCGTGGGCCGTGGTGACGGCCGGCGCGACCCCCACCGCCTCGAGGTCGTTCATGACCCATTGCTCGTGCCCGGACTCCTCGTGCAGGTGCTCGTAGAGGAAGTAGCGGATCTGGCGCTGCGCGTCGGGAATGCGGCTGGCCGCGGCCGCGCACACCGGGTTGAAGTGCCACACCACGTGGTAGAGCTCGAGCAGCAACGCCCGGTAGCGCTCGACCGGGAATGCCGTGCGCCATGGCGTCAAGCAGCACGGGGTGGGTCTCGAAAGCACGCCGCGCCTCATCGGTGCGCGCGACCACTTCGGCGAATAACGGCATCTGCTGCATCGGGCCCGATTCTGCCCGCATCGCAGTCTCCCCGCCCGTTTCTGCCCGGCTATGATCCTGCGCTGCCCAGACCACCTCTTCCATGCCGCCGCTGCCCCCCATCACCCGCGCATTGATGTTCATCTGCGCCGGCATCTTCTTCGCGATCAACCTGCTCAACCTGCCGTTCGACATCCTGGCGCTGTGGCCGCTGTCGACCGATCGGTTCTGGCCCTGGCAGCTCGTCACGTACGGCTTCCTGCACGTGGACATGCTCCACCTCTTCTTCAACATGCTGGGCCTGTGGATGTTCGGCAGCGAGATCGAGCGCCTGTGGGGCGACCGTCGCTACATCCAGTTCCTACTCGCGAGCATGGTCTCCGCGGCCCTCGTGCAGCTCGTCTGGTCGGCCATGATCGGCTCGCGGGCGCCCACCATCGGCGCGTCGGGCGCGCTGTTCGGCGTGCTGCTCGCGTTCGGCATGCTGTTCCCGAACCGCACGGTGATGCTGCTCATCCCTCCCATCCCGATGAAGGCCAAGGTGCTGGTGGCCATCTACGGCGCGCTGGAGCTGTTCGCCGGCCTGTCGGGGCGCACGCGGCATTGCGCACTTCGCGCACCTCGGTGGCATGCTGGGCGGGTTCCTCATGATCCGCTACTGGCGCGGCCAGCTGCCCTTCCGCCGCCGGCGGCGCTGACTGACCCCGCCTCGGCGGGCCCGGTGTTTGCTCTGTGTCGATCGAACGGGATCGACATTGGAGGTGTGCCATGCGCATCGTCCGTCCGCGGTGGTTCAACGCGATGCTCGTGGCCTGCCATCGTGGCGGTGCTGGCGCTGGCCGGCGCCCTGCCCGGCGCCTGGGCGCAGTCGGAGGGAGACAGCGACGGCCCTGCCCGCCACCGACGCCCGCACCGAAGCCCTGGGCCGCGCCAGCAACGCCGTGCTCGGCGTCCAGGTGATGGCCGTGGAGGACGCACGCTCGAACGCCACGCTCGGCCGGCTGCGCCAGGGCTCGGGCGTCGTGATCGGCGCCGACGACCTGGTGCTCACCATCGGCTATCTCATCCTCGAGGCCGACGAGGTCCAGCTCGTCACCGACGATGCCCGGGTGCTGCCGGCGCGCGTCGTGGCCTACGACGTGGCCACGGGCTTCGGCCTCGTGCAGGCCCTGGCTCCGCTGCGGCTGCCCGCAGTGCCGCTCGGGCGAACGCAGTCGCTGCAGCAGGACGAGCCGCTGATGATGGTCAGCGGCGGTGCTGACGGCACGATCAGCATCGCCCGCATGGTGTCGCGCCGGCCGTTCGCCGGCTACTGGGAATATCACATCGAAGGCGCCGTGTTCACGTCGCCGCCGCGTACCGACCACTCCGGCGCGGCCCTGTTCAACGGGCAAGGCGAGCTGATGGGCATCGGCTCGCTGTTCGTCTCGAACGCGCTCGGCAGCGACGGGCCCGACCTGCCGGGGAACATGTTCGTTCCGATCGACCTTCTGCATCCCATCCTGGACGAACTGCGGCGGCACGGCAGCTCGGCCGCGAGCCGGCGCGCGTGGCTCGGCGTGAACTGCGTGGAGCAAGGCGGGCGCGTGCGAGTGGTCCGCGTCAACGGCGAAAGCCCGGCGGAAGCGGCCGGGCTCCAGCCGGGCGACAGCATCGTGACCATCGACGGCACTCGCGTGAACACGCTGGACTCGCTCTGGAAGGCGCTCTGGAACGGCGGCCAGCCCGAGCGTGACGTGGTGCTCGAGATCCGCCGCGGCGACGAGTCGCGCCGCATGACGCTGCACAGCGTCGACCGCATGACGACGCTGCGCAAGGCAAAAGGGATTTGAGATCCCTTTTGCCTTCGGCCGAACCTACCGCTCCCCCGGGCCCCCTCCGCGAGGGCGTTCCAGCACGAGGCACGAGCCGGCTTTCAGCCGGCGGGGTGCGGGCGCGGCGTTGGCATGGCAAGGCTGGTGGCTTGGCGAGAGGCCGCGCCCTCACCCTGCCCTCTCCCACAAGTGGGAGAGGGAGTACATGTCGACGTCGGGATGGCGCAGCACGACACGCAGTTCGCGCTTCAGCCGCCGGTTCGACATCCGGCGCGACTCGCCCATGAAGCTCAGCTGCGACCGGCGACAGCATCGCCGGTGCGTCGGCGCGCGACACGCGTGGCGGCCGGGGAAGACCACAAAGATCGGCGGCGAGGTCGAAGTAGTCGCCCATGCGCAGCTCGGTGTCGTCGCTGACGTGGTAGACGCGCTGGGGCGCGCCCCGGTGCAATGCCGCGACGCAGGCACGCGCCAGGTCGTCGGCATGGATGTGGTTGGTGTAGACGTCGTCCTCGCGCACCAGCACCGGCGTGCCGCGCGCGAGGCGCTCGCGCGGATGGCCCGGCCGGTCGGCGGCGTAGATGCCAGGCACGCGCAGCACGCTCACCCGCACGCCGCTCGCGCGTCCGAAGTGGCGCACTCGCGCCTCGGCATCGGCGCGGCGAAATGCACGGTCCGTTTGCGGCCGCACCGCGCGGGTCTCGTCGATGCGCGCTCCGCCGCAATCGCCATACACGCCGCTGGTGCTGGCGTAGACCAGCCGCCGTACCGAGCCCGCCCGCGCAAGCGACTGCAGCAGGTGGCGCGTGCGGGCATCGTCCGGCCCGTCAGGTTGCGGCGGCGCCAGGTGGAGCACCGCGTCGGCGAGCGCAGCCAGACGCCCCAGGCTGGCGGGGTCGTCGAGATTGCCGACGAGCGGCACGGCCCTGGCGGCCCGAAGTGCCGGGCGCCGCGCCGGCCGACGTGGTGAGCGCGAGCACCCGCCAGCGCGGCGCGAGCAGGCGCAGCACGCGCGAACCGATGTCGCCGCAACCGATGATCAGCAGCGTCGGGCGTCGGAAACGGGCGGGCGGTGCGGGCATGCGTCGGGCTGGAGCGGGCCTCGCGGGGCACAATCCGCAGGCCTCTGCGGATTCTCCACTGATCATGACCTTCACCATCACCGTCCAGCCGGCCGGCGTGCGCTTCGACGTGGCGCGCGACGAGGCGATCCTGCCGGCTGCCATTCGCGCAGGGCATCGGCCTGCCCTATGGCTGCCGCGACGGTGCCTGCGGGTCGTGCAAGAGCCGCCTGCTCGAAGGCCGCGTGATCCACGGCGCGCACCAGCTCAAGGCCTTGTCGCCTGCCGAAGAGGAGGCTGGGCTGATCCTCACCTGCTGCGCGACACCGCAGACCGACTGCGTCGTCGAGGCCCGCACCGTGCCCGGAGCGGGCGAGTTCCCGGTGCAGAAGATGCCCGCGCGCGTGAGCCGCATCGATCGCGTGGCGCCCGACGTGGCGATCCTGCGCCTGCAATTGCCGGCCAACGTGCAGATGAAGTACCACGCCGGGCAGTACGTGGAGTTCATCCTGCGCGACGGCAGCCGGCGCAGCTACTCGATGGCCAATGCGCCGCACACGCAGGAGCAGTCGCCGGGCATCGAGCTGCACCTGCGCCACATGCCGGGCGGCAAGTTCACGGACCACGTCTTCGGCGCGATGAAGGAGAAGGAGATCCTGCGCCTGGAGGGCCCGTTCGGCAGCTTCTTCCTGCGCGAGAACGATGCCGACGAAGCCGATCGTGCTGCTGGCCTCGGGCACCGGCTTCGCGCCGATCAAGGCCATCGTGGAGCACATGCGCCACACGAACGACACGCGTCCGGCCGTGCTGTACTGGGGCTGCCGCACGAAGGCGCGACCTGTACCTGCACGAGTGGGCGCACCGGGCCGCCGCCGAGATGCCGCACCTGGTCTACGTGCCGGTGCTGTCCGAGCCACGCCCGGAAGACGCCTGGGACGGCCGCACCGGCTTCGTGCACGAAGCGGTGATGGAAGACCTGCCCGACCTGTCGGGCCACCAGGTGTATGCCTGCGGCGCGCCGGTGATGGTGGAAGCCGCGCAGCGCGACTTCTCGCATCGGTGCGGCCTGCCGCCCGAGGAGTTCTACGCCGACTCTTTCACGTCGGAGGCCGACAAGCACGGCGCCTGAGCGCCGCGCGCGCTCGGCTTCTCACTCGCCCAGGTAGGCCGCGCGGACGCGCGGATCGCTCAAGAGCGATGCGGCATCGCCCGACATCGTGATCTCGCCCGAATCCATCACGTAGCCGCGGTCGGCCAGCTGCAGCGCGCGGCTCGCGTTCTGCTCGACGAGCAGCACCGTCGTGCCGCGGCCGTGGATGTCCTTCACGACCTCGAAGATCTTGTCGACCATGATCGGCGACAGGCCCATCGACGGCTCGTCCATCAGCAGCACCTTGGGCCGCGCCATCAGCGCGCGGCCCATCGCGAGCATCTGCTGCTCGCCGCCGGACAGCGTGCCGGCGAGCTGGTGCCGGCGCTCCTTCAGGCGCGGAAAGACCTTGAACACGCGCTCCATGTCGGAGTCGATCTCGTCGTCGTCGCGCACGAAGGCGCCCATCTGCAGGTTCTCGGTGATCGACATGCGCGTGAAGGTGCCGCGCCCCTCGGGCACCATCACGAGGCCCTGCTTGACGAGATCCCACGCGCCCTGGCCGCGGATCGGCCGCCCCAGGAACTTGATGTCGCCGTCGGCCACCGGCTGGATGCCGGTGATGGCCTTCAGCGTGGTGGTCTTGCCCGCGCCGTTGGCGCCGATGAGGCTCACCAGCTCACCCTCGCGGACCTCGAAGCTGACGCCCTTGACGGCCTGGATGCCGCCATAGGCCACCTTCAGGCCCTTGACCTCGAGCATGGTCGTCTTCATGTCAGGGTTCCCCGGTGTCGTCATCTCATGCCTTGTGGCTGGCGCCGAGGTAGGCCTCGATCACTTTGTCGTCGCGCTGCACGTCCGCGGGCGTGCCCTCGGCGATCTGCTTGCCGTAGTCGAGCACCGTCACGCGGTCGCACAGGCCCATCACCAGCTTCACGTCGTGCTCGATCAGCAGGATGGTGCGGCCGTCGTTGCGGATGCGGTCGATCAGCTCGCGCAGCACGGTCTTCTCGGTGGCGTTCATGCCGGCGGCGGGCTCGTCGAGGGCGATGAGCTTCGGGTCGGTGGCCAGCGCCCGGGCGATCTCGAGGCGGCGCTGGTCGCCGTAGCTCAGCGTGCGCGCGCGGTAGTCGGCGTAGTGCTCGATGCCCACGTAGGCGAGCAGCTCGCGCGGCCCGGCTCGTGATCGCCTGCTCCTCGGCGCGGAAGCCTGGCGGTGCGCAGCATGGCGCCGACGAGGCCGGAATGCGTGCGCACGTGGCGGCCGACCATCACGTTCTCGATCGCCGTCATCTCGGGGAACAGCCGGATGTTCTGGAACGTGCGCGCGATGCCGGCCTTCGCCACCTCGTGGACGGCGCTCGGCCGGTACGGCGCGCCGCCGAGCTCGAAGCTGCCCGCGTCGGGCGCATAGAGGCCGGTCATGACGTTGAAGAATGTCGTCTTGCCCGCGCCGTTGGGCCCGATCAGGCCGTAGACCTGGCCCGGAAGGATCGTGATCCCGACATCCGACAGCGCCTGCAGGCCGCCGAAGCGCTTGGACACGCCGGCCACCTTCAGCACCGGGGCGGTGCCTTCGGCGCTCATCGCGCCGCTCCGAGAGTGGCCGCTTGCGTCGTTCCTTTCGCCACCGCGGGCGGTGCCGCCTTGCCATGCTCCCTCGTGGGCCACAGCCCGCGCGGGCGCATCAGCATGATGATGATCATCGCCGAGGCGATCAGCAGCTGGCGCAGGATGGACGCGTCGAGCCGCCCGCCGGTGGCATCCTGCAGCGGGCCGGCCACATACCGCAGCACCTCCGGCAGCGAGGCCAGCATCACCGCGCCGAGGATCACGCCCGGCAGGTGGCCGAGGCCGCCGAGCACGACCATGGCGACGATCATGATCGACTCCATCAGCGAGAACGACTCCGGCGAGACGAAGCCCTGGAAGGCCGCGAACATCGCGCCGGACACGCCGCCGAACGTGGCGCCCATGCCGAACGCGAGCAGCTTCATGTTGCGCGTGTTGATGCCCATCGCCTTGGCGGCGATCTCGTCCTCGCGGATCGCCATCCACGCGCGCCCGATGCGCGATGTCTCGAGGCGGTGGCAGACGACCACGCTGAACACCACGAGCGCCGAGGAAGAGCCAGTAGTACAGCGTGACCGACGAGATGCGGAACTCGCCGATGTCGATCGACTTGCCGAAGCTGAAGTTGAACAGGTGCATCGAGTCGATGCGGTCGAGCCCGCGCGGCCCGTTCGTGATGTTCAGCGGGTGCTCCATGTTGTTCAGGAACACGCGGATGATCTCGCCGAATCCGAGCGTGACGATCGCGAGGTAGTCGCCGCGCAGCTTGAGCACCGGCGTGCCGAGCAGCACGCCGGCGATGGCCGCCAGCCCCGCGGCGAGCGGCACGGCGATCCAGATCGGCGAGTGCAGCCCGTTCGGGAACATCGCCGCGATGTTCTCGAACGTGTCGGTGAGGTGCGGCGAGCTCAGCAGCGCGAACATGTACGCGCCCACGGCGTAGAAGGCCACGTAGCCGAGGTCGAGCAGGCCGGCGTAGCCGACGACGATGTTCAGGCCCAGCGCGAGCAGCACATAGAGCAGCGCGAGCGCCATGATGCGCACCCAGCCCTGTGCCGAACTGCTGGGCCACCAGCGGCAGCGCGATCAGGGCCAGCGCGGCGATCGCGAAGGCGACGAACTTGGTGTTCCTGGTCATGCGATCGCGCTCTCCTCAGGCGCGATCGGCCACGCGCTCGCCGAGCAGGCCCGACGGCCGCAGCGTGAGCACCAGGATGAGCGCGATGAAGGCGAAGATGTCGGCGTAGTGGCTGCCGAGCACGCCGCCGGTGAGCTGGCCCAGGTAGCCCGCGCCGATCGCCTCCACCAGGCCGAGCAGCACGCCGCCGACCATCGCGCCGGCCAGGTTGCCGATGCCGCCCATCACCGCGGCCGTGAAGGCCTTCAGGCCCGGGCAGGAAGCCCATCGAGTGCTGCACGGTGCCGTAGTTGGCCGCCCACATCACACCGGCCACCGCCGCGAGCGCCGCGCCGATGATGAAGGTGGCGGAGATCACCATGTCGGGCCGCACGCCCATCAGCGCCGCGACGCGCGGGTTCTCGGCGGTGGCGCGCATTGCGCGGCCGAGCTTGGTGCGGTGCACGAGCCACAGCAGGCCGCTGAGCATCACCACCGTCGTGCCGAGGATGAGGAGCTGCGTCACGCTGATCACTGCGCCGCCGATCGGAATCGGGTCGGTGGGCAGCAGCAGCGGATAGGGCTTGGGGTTCGGCTTCCAGATGATCATCGCCAGCGTCTGCAGCATCAGCGACACGCCGATGGCGGTGATCAGCGGCGCCAGCCGGGGCGCGTTGCGCAGTGGCCGGTAGGCCACCTTCTCGATGGTGAAGTTGAGCGCCATGCAGATCACGATGGCGCAGATCAGCGAGAGCAGCATGATCGCCCAGCCCGGCATGCCGGAGTCGGCGAGCACCGTCACCACCGACCAGCTCACGAGCGCGCCCACCATGAGCACGTCGCCGTGGGCGAAGTTGATGAGGTTGATGATGCCGTAGACCATCGTGTAGCCGAGCGCCACGAGGGCATACATGCTGCCGAGCACCAGACCGTTGACGATCTGCTGGATGAACGTGTCCATCGAGGGCTCCTGGTTGTCGCCGCGCCTTCGTCGCTGGGGCGGTAGCAAGAAACCGGCCGTGCCCGGTTACAGGCTGGCCGATTGTAGGGTCCGCCCTCGCGTCCCAACGCCCCGGACTTTCCCCCTGGAGCGCGAGTCAGCGCTTCTTCCTGGCCTCGACGTTGAGCCGGCGCAGCTCGCCCAGGCGCTCGGCGATGCGCTGCTCCAGGCCCCGGCCGACCGGCTCGTAGAACGCGAGCCCTTCGGGCACGCCGTCCGGCAGGTAGCGCTCGCCGGCCGCGAAGCCGCCCGCCTCGTCGTGCGCGTAGCGGTAGTCGCGGCCGTGGTCCAGGCTCTTCATCAGCCGCGTGGGCGCGTTGCGCAGGTGCAGCGGCACCGGCCGCGTGCCGTCGCGCTGCACGAACTCGCGTGCCGCGTTCCAGGCGGTGTAGACGGCGTTGGACTTCGGCGCGAGCGCCAGGTAGACCACCGCCTCGGCGAGCGCGAGTTCGCCTTCCGGCGAGCCGAGCCGCTCGTAGACCTCGGCGGCGTCCAGCGCCACGCGCAGCGCACGCGGGTCGGCCAACCCGATGTCCTCGCCGGCCATGCGGACGACGCGCCGGGCCACGTAGCGCGGATCGACGCCGCCGTCGAGCATGCGCGCCAGCCAGTACAGCGAGGCGTCGGGATCGGAGCCGCGCACGCTCTTGTGCAGCGCGGAGATGGTGTCGTAGAACTGGTCCCCGCCCTTGTCGTAGCGGCGCAGCAGCTCGCCCAGGGCGCTTTCGAGCCGCGACTCGTCGATCTCGGGCGCGTCGCCGGCCGCGGCGACGAGCGTCTCGAACGCGTTGAGCAGGCGGCGCGCGTCGCCGTCGGCATGGGCGACGAGCCGGTCGCGCGCCGCGTCGGTGAGCGGCGGCGCGCGGAGCGCCTCGCGGGCGCGCGCCAGCAGCAGGCGCAGATCGTCGTCGTCCAGCGCCTTCAGCACGTGCACGGTGGCGCGCGACAGCAGCGCCGAGTTCACCTCGAAGCTCGGGTTCTCGGTGGTGGCGCCGATGAACGTGAAGAGGCCCGACTCCACGTGCGGCAGGAAGGCGTCCTGCTGGGCCTTGTTGAAGCGGTGCACCTCGTCGACGAACACCACGGTGGCACGGCCGCTGCGCCGTGCAGCCTGCGCCCGTTCCACCGCCTCGCGGATGTCCTTCACGCCGCCGAGCACCGCGGAGATGGCGATGAACTGCGCATCGAACGCCGAGGCGACGAGGCGGGCCAGCGTGGTCTTGCCGACCCCGGGAGGCCCCCAGAGGATCATCGAATGGAGCCGGCCGGTCTCGAAGGCCAGCCGAAGCGGCTTGCCGGGGCCGAGCAGATGCCGCTGCCCGATGACGTCGTCGAGCGTGCGGGGCCGCAGGCGCTCCGCCAGCGGCGCGTCCACCGCCAGGGCCGGCGGCTCGGCGCCGGAGGCGGGTTCTTCAGGAAACAGCGAGTCGGTCAAGCGCCGCTCACTGCTGGATCACGTCGACCCCGGGCGGCGGCACGAAGCGGAAGGTCTCCGGCGCGGGCGACACGTTGGTCTCGACGCCCGAGAAGCGCAGCTGCGACTTCTGCCCGAAGCCGTCGACGATCTCGATGGCAGCGAGCGTCTTGCCGGCGAAACCCACGCGCAGCGACTTGAACTGGGCCTCCTGCGCGCGAGGCGCCGCCTCGACCCACTCCAGCCCTTGCGCGTCCGGCAGGGCCTTGAGCGTGAAATCGCGCTCCAGCGTGGCGCCCGCGAGCAAGGCCGCCGGCGTCGCGCCCACAGCCTGGGCCGCCGGGCGCGCGGTGGCCTGCTGGAGATCGGGGTCGTAGATCCAGACCTTTGCGCCGTCGCTGACGATGAGCTGCTCGTAAGGCTTCTCGTATGCGAAGCGGAAGCGATCGGGCCGCGCGAATTCGAAGCGGCCGCTGGAGGTCTTGGTCTTGGCGCCGTCGGGCGAAGTCACGGTCTGCGTGAACGCCGCGCGGCCGCTTCTTGGCGTCGCGCACGAAGGCGCGCAGGGTGTCCACGGCATCGGCATGCGCCGGAACCGCAGTGGCAAGTGGCCAGCGCGGCCAGTGCCGCCGCGAAGACCCGATGCGTGCAGGCGCTCATTCTTCCCGCTTGGGCACGAGCAGGTCGCGGTTGCCGTTGGTCGCCATGGCCGATACGAGCCCCGACTTCTCCATTTGTTCCAGCAGCCGGGCTGCGCGGTTGTAACCGATGCGGAGGTGGCGCTGCACGAGCGAGATGCTGGCACGCCGGTGCTGCAGCACGACTGCCACGGCCTGGTCGTACATCGGGTCGGCCTCGTCACCGCCCTCGCCGGCCGGCATGTCGCCGCCGGCTTCGTCGAGCACGCCGCCTTCGAGGATGCCTTCGATGTAGTTGGGCTCGCCCTGGCTCTTGAGGTACTCGACCACGCGATGCACCTCGTCGTCCGACACGAACGCACCGTGCACGCGCACCGGCAGCCCGCTGCCGGGCGGCAGGTACAGCATGTCGCCCTGGCCGAGCAGCGCCTCCGCGCCCATCTGGTCGAGGATGGTGCGGCTGTCGATCTTGCTCGACACCTGGAACGAGATGCGGGTGGGGATGTTGGCCTTGATGAGGCCGGTGATCACGTCCACGCTCGGGCGCTGCGTGGCCAGCACGAGATGGATGCCCGCCGCGCGCGCCTTCTGCGCCAGGCGCGCGATCAGCTCCTCGATCTTCTTGCCGACGACCATCATCAGGTCGGCGAGCTCGTCGATGACGACGACGACGAACGGCAGCCGCTCGAGCGGCTCGGGCTCCTCGGGCGTCAGGCTGAACGGGTTGGGCAGCTTCTCGCCGCGCTCCACGGCCTCGGCGATCTTCTTGTTGTAGCCCGAGAGGTTGCGCACCCCGAGCTTGCTCATCAGCCTGTAGCGCCGCTCCATCTCGCCGACGCACCAGTTCAGCGCGTTGGCGGCCTGCTTCATGTCGGTGACCACGGGACACAGCAGGTGCGGGATGCCCTCGTAGACGCTCATCTCCAGCATCTTCGGATCGATCAGGATGAGCCGCACGTCGCGCGCCTCGGCCTTGTAGAGCAGGCTGAGGATCATGGCGTTGATGCCCACCGACTTGCCGGCGCCGGTGGTGCCCGCCACCAGGCAGTGCGGCATCCTGGCCAGATCGGCCACCACGGGGGCGCCGATGATGTCCTTGCCCAGGCCGATCGTGAGCTGCGAGTGGGCGTCGTTGTACACCTCCGACCCGAGGATCTCGGCGAGCCGGATCGTCTGCCGCTTCGCGTTGGGCAGCTCCAGCGCCATGAAGTTCTTGCCGGGGATCGTCTCGACGACGCGGATGCTGACGAGGCTGAGCGAACGCGCCAGGTCCTTGGCGAGGTTCACGATCTGCGAGCCCTTCACCCCGGTGGCCGGCTCGATCTCGTAGCGCGTGATCACCGGCCCCGGCGACGCTGCCACGACGCGCACCTCGACGCCGAAGTCGCGCAGCTTCTTCTCGATCATGCGCGAGGTCATCTCCAGCGATTCGGCGGTGACCGTCTCGACGCGCCCGGGAGCGGCGTCGAGCAGGTCCACCTGCGGCAGCTTGGTGTCGGCCAGGTCCTTGAAGAGCGGCTTCTGCCGCTCGCGCGCGACGCGCTCGGACTTCGGCACCTCGACCATCGGCGGCTCGATCACGATGGGGCCGTGGTCCTCGACCACCTGGCGCTCGATCTCCATGTCGTGCGCGCGCTCGCGCAGCGCTTCCTGCCCGAGCCGGATGTCCTCGGCCCGCTCGATGCGCTCCTGCCGGCGCTCGCGCAGGCTCTCGAGCCACCCGCCGATGGTGTCGGCGGCCTGCAGCCACGAGAAGCGCATCGCCAGCGAGATGCCCATCACGAGCGCGGCGATGGCCACCACGCCGGAGCCGGTGAAGCCGAGCCAGGACTGGGACAGCGAGCCGATCGCGTAGCCGACGACGCCGCCGCCGTGCTCGCCGGGCAGCAGGCTCTCGAACCGGTGCAGGCGCGTCCACTCGAGCACGCAGCTCGCGCCCATCAGCAGCACCAGGCCGGCCCAGAAGCGCAGGCGGCCGAGCCGCACCACCGGCTCGTCGCGCAGCAGCCGCGCGAGCCCGCCGAGCCAGCTGCGCAGCCCCACCGGCACGAGCCACCAGGCGGACCAGCCGAACACGAACAGGGCCGACATCGGACAGCCACGCGCCGAAGCGGCCGGCCAGGTTGCGCGGCGCCTCGCCGCCGCCCGACGTGGAGAACGCTGCATCGGCGGGGTCGTGCGTGGCGAGCGCCAGCACGTAGAGCAGCCACAGCACGGCGCCTGCCACGAGCGCGGCCTGGGTGCGCCAGCGTGGATGGGACGGCGGCGGCGCAGCCGCAGGCGCCTTGCGGGAGCGGGTGTACGTCGTGCTGCCGGCGCCTTCGGCGCGCAGCGATCCGAGCGGAAATGTCATGCGCGCGATTGTGGCGCAGCACGGGGCCCGCAAAAGCGCAACCCGTTCACGCTTTGCGCCGCCGGCGCACGCCGGTCCTCAATCGGTATGGAGGCGCTGCTTGAGGATGACCGAGCCGTTTTCCTGCGTCTCGATCACGCCGCGCTCCTCGAGGTCCTTCATCACGCGGCTGACCATTTCGCGCGACGCGCCGACGACCTTCGCCATGTCCTGGCGCGAGACCTTGTTGCGGATGGTCTGCACGCCGTTCATGTCCTCGGCCATGTCGAGCAGCGTGCGCGCGACGCGGCCGTAGACGTCGAGCAAGGCCAGCGACTCGATCTGCCGGTCTGCGTTGCGCAGCCGCTGCACCAGGCCGCGCAGGATCGCGTAGGACAGGCTCGAGCTCTCCGGCAGGCAGCGCGCGAACTCGGGCCGGCCGAGGATGAGCATGTCGGTCTGCACCTCGGCGCGCACGGTGGCCGAATGCGGCTCGTTGTCGATGAGGCTCATCTCGCCGACATAGTCGCCCGATTGCAGCACGGCGAGGATCACCTCCCGCCCGCGCGAGTCGGAGGTGAGCACGCGGGCGCGGCCGTTGAGGAGGATGAACAGCGCGTTGGCCTTGCGCCCGTGCTCCACGATCAGCTCGCCTCGGCGGAACCGGCGCTTGACGACACTGTCGGCGATCTGCTGCGCCTGGTCGTTGGTGAGCATCGAGAACAACGGCACGCGGCGGATCAGGTCGAGATTCGACAGCATCGACATCGTTGAGTCCCTCGGTTTCTCTTGACGGCCAATCGAAACGATGCGGCAAAGTGCCGCATCTCCCTAAAATCGAGGCTATTGTGCCCATTGACAGGCTTGCCGCCACTGGTGTCGAACCCCATGTGACACTGACGCGACGCCAACCGCACCCCCTATGACCTCCACCGACACGCATGCCCACGTCCTCATCCTCGGTTCCGGGCCTGCCGGCTACACGGCCGCCGTCTATGCCGCGCGCGCCAACCTGAAGCCCGTGCTCGTGACCGGCATCGCCCAGGGCGGGCAGCTGATGACGACGACGGACGTGGACAACTGGCCGGCCGATGTCCATGGCGTGCAGGGCCCCGACCTGATGCAGCGCTTCCTGGCCCACGCCGAGCGCTTCGACACGAAGATCGTCTTCGACCAGATCAACGAGGTCGACCTGTCGGAGCGCCCGTTCAAGGCTCAAGGGCGACTCGGGCACCTACACCTGCGACGCCCTCATCGTGGCCACCGGCGCCAGCGCGAAGTACCTCGGCCTGCCGAGCGAGGAAGCGTTCATGGGCCGCGGCGTCTCGGGCTGCGCCACGTGCGACGGCTTCTTCTACAAGGACCAGGACGTGTGCGTGGTGGGCGGCGGCAACACCGCGGTCGAGGAAGCGCTGTACCTCTCCAACATCGCCACCAAGGTGCACCTCATCCACCGGCGCGACAAGTTCCGCGCCGAGCCGATCCTGGTCGACAAGATGATGGAGAAGGTGAAGACCGGCAAGATGGAGCTGCACCTGTGGCACACGCTCGACGAAGTGCTCGGCGACGCTTCCGGCGTCACCGGCGTGCGCCTGCGCTCCACGACGGACGGCGCAACGCGGGAGCTGGCCGTGAAGGGCTGCTTCATCGCCATCGGCCACCAGCCCAACACCGACATCTTCAAGGGCCAGCTCGAGATGCACGACGGCTACATCATCACCCGCGCGGGGCTGGCGGGCCTGGCCACCATGACGAGCGTGCCGGGGGTGTTCGCCGCCGGCGACGTGCAGGACCACGTCTACCGCCAGGCGATCACGTCCGCCGGGACCGGCTGCATGGCGGCGCTCGACGCGCAACGCTTCCTCGACCAGGGCGCCTGACCGGCCGGTTGGCCGGCCTTGCGGCGCACGCTATAATCGCGGTCTTTGCCGGCTTCGCCGGCAGCCTTCATTCTTCTTCTTGCGGAGCAGCGTCATGGCACGCGTTTGTCAAGTCACGGGCAAGGGCCCAATGGTTGGGAACCGCGTTTCCCACGCGAACAACAAAACCAAGCGCCGATTCCTGCCTAACCTGCAGTACCGCCGCTTCTGGCTCGAAACCGAGAACCGCTGGGTTCGGCTGCGCGTGACCAACGCCGCGCTGCGCCTCATCGACAAGGTCGGCATCGACCAGGTAGTGGCCGACCTTCGCACCCGCGGCGCACTCTGACGGAGCGACATCATGGCCACCAAAGGCGGACGCGAAAAGATCAAGCTGGAATCCACGGCCGGCACCGGCCACTTCTACACCACCAACAAGAACAAGAAGACCACGCCCGAGAAGCTCGAATTCATGAAGTTCGATCCGAAGGCGCGCAAGCATGTGCTGTACAAGGAAACGAAGCTGAAGTGATCGGCTTCCTCGCCTGAAGAAACCCGCCGCGCCCCGGCGGGTTTTTTGTTGAGCCGCCAAAAGACAAGGGCCCGCGATGCGGGCCCTTTCTGCCGTGTGCCGTCGTCAGATGCTGGCGGCGCGCAGCTTCAGCGAGAACTCCTGGAGCGCGGCGATGCCGCTGTCTTCGGCGCGGCGGCACCAGGCCTGGAGATCGGCGGCCAGTTGCTCGGCCGAAACGTTGGTGCGCGTCCAGAGCTGACGCAGCTCCTCGCGCATCGTCACGAGCTTGTCCAGCACCGGGTGGGCGGCGCGGGCTGCGAGCACCTGCTCCTTCACGCCGTGCGGGATCTTGTCGTCGTCGCGGTGGAGCCAACGGCGCGCCAGGCGCAGCTGGGACCAGCGGGCGGTGTTCTTGGCACCCTGCGCCTTGAGGCGCGCGAGCTCGGCGCCGCAGGCCCGACGCAGCTCCTTGGCGTACTTGGCCATGACCTCGTAACGGTTCGCGATCACGGCCTCGAGCGTCTGCGCGTCGGCGACGGCCTTGACGGCACCCAGGGCCAGCTTCGGCGGCGTCTTGCGCACGGTGGCCAGGCCGAGCATTTCGAGCATGCGGATGTAGGCCCAGCCGATGTCGAACTCGTACTTCTTCACCGACAGCTTGGCGCTCGTCGGGTAGGTGTGGTGGTTGTTGTGCAGCTCTTCGCCGCCGATGATGATGCCCCACGGCGACAGGTTGGTGGAGGCGTCGACCGCCTCGAAGTTGCGGTAGCCCCACCAGTGGCCGAGGCCGTTGATGATGCCGGCCGCGGTGACCGGGATCCATGCCATCTGCACCGCCCACACCGTGGCGCCGATCGCGCCGAACAGCAGCAGGTCGATGATGAGCAGGCTGACGATGCCGACGACGGTGTAGCGCGAGTAGACGGCGCGCTCGATCCAGTCGTCAGGCGTGCCGTGGCCGAACTTCGCGAGCGTCTCGGCGTTCCTGGCCTCGACGCGGTAGAGCTCGCTGCCTTCGAGCAGCACCTTGCGGATGCCGCGGGTCTGCGGGCTGTGGGGATCGTCTTCGGTCTCGCACTTGGCGTGGTGCTTGCGGTGGATGGCGACCCACTCCTTGGTGACCATGCCGGTGGTCAACCACAGCCAGAAGCGGAAGAAGTGCGACGGGATGGCGTGCAGGTCGAGCGCGCGGTGCGCCTGGCTCCGGTGCAGGAAGACGGTGACTGCTGCGATCGTGATGTGGGTGGTGACGAGGGTGAACAGCAGCACCTGCCACCAGGACGCGTCGAGGAGGCCGTTTGCCAGCCAGTCCAGGGCCGCGGCCCACGCCATCGATAGTTCGTTCATTCGTTTCCTGTTCAAAACCCGCCCGAGGCGGGCAGGCAAAGCTGCCATTCTAGGCGAAAGGGGTGCGCCCAAGGCCTTACAACCCCTCGATTCCTCTGATATTGGTCAATCGGCGCGTTGCCAGACCGCGGCGAAGAACCCGTCGCTCCCATGCCGATGGGGCCACAGGCGCAGGCGGCCGCCTTCATCGAGGGCGGCCGCACCTTCGACGTGGGCGGCGGCCAGCAGTTCCACGACCGGGCGTGCCTGGAACTCCGGATGCGCCGCCTCGAAAGCCTCGGCCACGGCTTCGTTCTCGGCCCGCAGCAGGCTGCAGGTGGCGTAGACCAGGCGGCCCCCGGGCTTCAGGAGCCGCGCGGCGCTGTCCAGGATGAGCTGCTGCTTGGCCGCCAGCTCCTGCACGGATTGCGGCGACTGGCGCCACTTCAGGTCCGGGTTGCGGCGCAGCGTGCCGAGGCCCGAGCACGGCGCATCGATCAGCACGCGGTCGATCTTGCCGGACAGGCGCTTCACGCGATCGTCGCGTTCGTGCGCGATCTGGGCCGGATGGACGTTCGACAGGCCGCTGCGGGCCAGGCGTGGCTTGAGCGCGTCGAGGCGGTGGCCGGACACGTCGAATGCATAGAGGCGGCCGGTGTTGCGCATGGCGGCGCCAAGGGCGAGCGTCTTGCCGCCGGCGCCGGCGCAGAAGTCGACCACCATCTCGCCGCGCTTGGCATCGGTGAGCAGCGCGAGAAGCTGGCTGCCCTCGTCCTGCACCTCCACGTGGCCCTGCACGAACGCGTCGAGCTTCGCGAGGGCCGGCTTGCCGGCGACGCGCAGGCCCCAGGGCGAGTACGGCGTCGGGGCGGCCTCGATGCCTGCCGCGGCCAGGGCCTGCGCCACCTCCTCGCGACGGGCCTTCAGCGTGTTGACGCGCAGGTCGAGCGGGGCGGGCTCGTTCAGGCTGCCGGCGAGCGACCAGAACTCGTCGTCCGGCAACTGGGCATGCAGCGGCGCTGCCAGCCAGTCGGGCAGGTTGTGGCGCAGCTTTTCGGGCAGCGTGGCGACGTCGATCGCCTTGGCCTTGGCCAGCCACTGCTGCTCATGCGGCCCGATCGCCGAGCGCAGGAAGGTCTCGCTGCCCTGCCAGCCGAGGATGGCCAGGCGCCGTTCGAGGGCGCCGCTGCCGCCCTGGGCCAGGTGCTGGTAGAGCAGCCGCCGGCGCAGCACCGCGTAGGCCGTCTCGGCCAGCGTGTGGCGTTCGCGCGGCCCGAGGTTGCGGTGGTAGCGGAAGAACGTGGACACCAGCGCATCGGCCGGCTGGTCGAGCCGGAGCACGGAGCGGACGAGCTCGGTGGCGAGGTCGAGCAGCGCGTTGGGATGCATGGCGCGTGTTCAGAGCAGGTATTGCGGCTCGCCGGCGGCGTGGAACACACGCTCTGCCGACCCGGCGCAGCGACCCTTCGACGAACCAGCGCACGGCGCGCGGGTAGATCACGTGCTCGCGCTCGAGCACGCGGGCAGACAGGGAAGCCTCGTCGTCGTCGGCCAGCACCGGGCACGGCGGCCTGGATCACGATGGGGCCGTGGTCGAGCGCGGCGGTCACGAAGTGCACGGTGGCGCCGGCGAGCTTGCACCCGGCCTCCAGCGCGCGTCGGTGGGTGTGCAGCCCGGGGAACGCCGGCAGCAGCGACGGATGGATGTTGAGCAGGCGGCCCGCGTGCCGCTCGACGACCGCCGGGCCCAGGATGCGCATGAAGCCGGCCAGCACGACGAGGTCGGGCGTGTAGGCGTCGATCGCCTGCGCGAGCGCATCGTCGAACGCTCTCGCTCGGGATAGGCGCGGTGGTCGACGACCGCCGTGGCGATGCCGTGCGCGCTCGCAAAGGCGAGGCCGGCCGCATCGGGGCGGTTGCTCAGAACGGCTTCGACGCGCGCAGGCCACTGCTCGGCCGCGCAGGCGCGCACGATCGCCTCCATGTTGGACCCGCGACCCGAGATCAGGACGACGATGCGCTGGGGGCTGGAGGGCACGCTCATATGGGGCCGCGAGTTTACGTCTGCGACAATCACGCCCCATGAAACCCCGCGTTCTTTCCGGCATGCGGCCCACCGGCGCGATGCACCTCGGCCACTACCACGGCGCGCTCAAGAACTGGGTTCGCCTGCAGGACGACTACGACTGCTTCTTCTTCGTCGCCGACTGGCACGCGCTGACCACGCACTACGAAGAGCGCGAGGTGATGGAGCGCTACGTGTACGACATGGTGACCGACTGGCTTGCCGCCGGCCTGGATCCGGACCGCTGCACGATCTTCGTCCAGAGCCGCCTGCCCGAGCATGCCGAGCTGTTCACGCTGCTCGCGATGGGCACGCCGCTCGGCTGGCTCGAGCGCGTGCCGACCTACAAGGACCAGATGGAGAAGCTGAAGGACCGCGACCTCGCGACCTACGGCTTCCTCGGCTACCCGCTGCTGCAGGCCGCCGACATCCTGATCTACAAGGCCGCGTACGTGCCGGTGGGCGAAGACCAGGCGTCGCACGTGGAGCTGACGCGCGAGGTGGCGCGCCGCTTCAACCACCTGTACGGCCGCGCGAGCGACTTCGAGGCGAAGGTGGCCGCGGCCGTCGCCAAGCTCGCCAAGGACGACGCGCGCTACTACGAGAAGCAGCGGCGGGAGTACGGCGAGGCGGGCAAGCCGGAGGCGCTCGCCAAGGGCGAGGCGATCGTGCGCAAGGCGGCCGGCGCGGTCTCCGGCTGGCTCGCGGAGGACAGCGATCTGCTGCTCGGGCATCTCAAGGGCGCGGGCAAGACCATCCTGCCCGAGCCCGAGGCGCTGCACACGGAGGTGCGCAAGCTGCCGGGCCTCGACGGCGAGAAGATGAGCAAGAGCTACGGCAACGCCATCGCGATGCGCGAGGAACCGGCGGCCGTGCGGCAGAAGATCGAACGCATGCCGACCGATCCGGCGCGCGTGCGGCGCACCGACCCGGGCAACCCCGAGCGTTGCCCGCTGTGGAAGCTGCACCTCGTCTACTCCGACGACGCGACGAGGCAGTGGGCCTGGACCGGCTGCACCACCGCCGGCATCGGCTGCCTCGACTGCAAGGCGCCGGTGATCGACGCCATCATTGCCGAGCAGAAGCCGTGGCGCGAGCGCGCCGAGCAGTACCTGGCGGACCCGAAGCGCATTCACTGGATCGTCGAGGTGGGCACCGAGCGCGCGCGCACGGTGGCCCGCAAGACGATGAAGGAAGTGCGCGATGCCATGGGGCTGCACGTTTTACTGACCCGCTGCTCCGGGCCATGGCGGCCGTGGCCGAGCATCCACATCACCGACATCGAGTCGGCCATCAACTGGTGGCGCGAGCGTTCGCCGTCACCCGACGGCATCACGGCCTGCGCCGAGGTGCGGGCGCTGGCGGAGGTGTATGCGCTGCTCGTGTACTACCACGAGACGGCGTGCGACGAGGACACGATGCCGCGGCGGGCGAAGGACGCCTGGCTGGCCTGGTACGCGCACATGCCGGACGCCCCGTGCATCGCGATCTGCTCCACCGCGCAGGGCGATGCGGTGTGCAAGGGCTGCGGCCGCACCGAAGAGGAGGTGCAGCACTGGCCGGTGATGACCCCGGGCGAGAAGCGCGGCACGTGGCGGCGCATCACGATGGAGGCCACGGCATGGCGCTTCAACCGCTATGCCGAGCGGGCGCGCGTGGCCACCGGCGCAGACCATCCCAGCCCGGCGTCGCTGGAGGAGCCCGGAGCGCGGGCTTGAGCGACGCGCCGGGCCACGGCCCGCGGCGGCACACGATCGCGCTCAGCGCCCGCCGCATCGCGCCGCTCGCTTGGCCGGTGTTCGTCGGGCAGGTGGCGGTGCTCGCGTTCAGCACGGTAGACACCGTGCTCGTGGGCCGGTATGCCGCACTCGACCTGGCGGCGCTGGCGGTGGGCGCCGCCGCCTACGTGACCGTCTTCATCGGCATGATGGGCGTGGTGCTGGCCGTCAGCCCGATCGTCGGCCAGCTCTTCGGCGCGCGGCGCCTGGCCGATGCCGGTGCGCAGGTGCACCAGGCGGTGTGGCTGGCGCTCGCGCTGTCGGTGCTCGGCTGCACGCTGCTGGTGTTTCCGGCGCCGTTCCTCGCGCTGTCGAAGGCCACGCCCGAGATCGAGGCCAAGGTGCGCGGCTACCTGTTCGCGCTCGCCTTCTCGCTGCCGGCGGCGCTGCTGTTCACCACCTATCGCGGATTCAACACCGCCGTCTCGCGGCCGAAGGCGGTGATGGCGCTCCAGCTCGCCGGCCTGGCGCTGAAGGTGCCGCTGTCGGCGGCGTTGGTGATCGGCGTGCCCGCGCTCGGGCTGCCGGCGATGGGCGTCACGGGCTGCGGCGTCGCGACCGCGATCGTGATGTGGACGCAGGTGCTCATCGCCTTCGCGGTGGTGCGGCGCGATCCGTTCTACGCGCCCTTCGAGATCCTCGGCCGCGGCCTCCACCGGCCTCATCGGGCCAAGCTGCGCGCGCTGCTGAAGCTCGGCGTGCCGATGGGGCTCGCGATCCTGATCGAGGTGACCGGCTTCACCTTCATGTCGTTCTTCATCGCGCGCATCGGCGCGACGCCGGTGGCGGGTCACCAGATCGCCGCGAACCTGGTGGCGCTGCTCTTCATGATGCCGCTCGCGCTGGCGAACGCCACCGCCACGCTGGTGGCGCAGCGCATCGGCGCGGCGGACCTGCGCGACGCGCGACGGCTCGGCTGGCATGGGCTGCAGATCGGCATCGGCGTCGCGGCCCTGTTGGGGAGCGCCGTGTTCGTGCTGCGCGACGAGGTGGTGCACGCCTACACGCGCGACGCCGCCGTGCAGGCGGCCGCGCTGCCGCTGGTGGCGTGGGTCGCCCTCTTCCACACCAGCGACGCGGCACAGGCCATCGCCGCCTTCGTGCTGCGCAGCTACCGCATCGCGACGCTGCCGCTCGTGATCTACGTCGCCGCGATCTGGGGCGTGGGCCTGGCCGGCGGCTACGTGCTCGCCTTCGACACCTTCGGCTGGTCGCCGCCGGCACTGCGGGGGGCTTCCGGGTTCTGGGTGGCCGCCACGGCGGGGCTGCTGCTGGCCGGGGCCGGCATGAGCGGGCTGCTGCTGTGGGTGCTGCGGCAGCAGCGAGGGCGCTGATCAGGCCGCGGGCAGGCGCAGCACGAAGCAGCTGCCGCCGCCGTCGCGCGCTTCGCAGCGCACGCTGCCGCCGTGGCGCTCGGCGATCTGCTTGACCAGCGCCAGGCCGAGGCCGACGCCGCCGGCGCGCTCGGCGTGCCCGGGCAGCCGGAAGAAGGGCTCGAAGATGCGCTCGCGCATGTCGGCCGGAACGCCGGGGCCGCGGTCGCAGACCTGCACGTCGGCCACATCGTCGTGGCGCGCGACCGCCACGGTCACGTCGTCGCCGCCGTAGCGGCGCGCGTTCTCGAGCAGGTTGCGCAGGGCGCGGCGCAGCAGGCGCTCGTCGCCCTCCACGGTGAGCGCGGGCTCGCCCTGCACCGCCGCGCCGGTGTGCGCGGCCTCCTCGGCCGCGAGCGCGAGCAGCTCGACGCGGTCGCGCCGGTCGAGTTGCGGCTGGGCGCCGAGCCGGCTCGACAGCAGCACCTCCTCGACCAGCGCGTCGAGCTCGGCGATGTTGGTGGCGATCTCGCGGCGCAGGCGCTCGCGCTGCTCGGGGGCGGCGTCGTCGACCATGGCCAGCGCCATCTTCAGCCGCGCCAGCGGCGAGCGCAGCTCGTGGCTGGCATTGGCCAGCAGCGACCGGTGCGATTGCACCAGCGCCTCGATGCGGTCGGCGGCGCGGTTGAAGCTCGTGGCGACGGCGGCGACCTCGTCGCGCCCGCGATCGTCGACGCGCTGCTGGAGGTGGCCGGCGCCGAAGCGCTCGACGCCGCGCTGCAGCGTCTCGAGGCGGCGCGTGAGGCGGCGCACGACGGGCCATGCGCCGGCCGCCACCGCCACGAACAGCACCAGCAGCATGAGGCCGAGGCCGACGCCGCCGCCGAACCACGGGGGCGCGCGCAGCACCATCCGCGGGCGATGACGCGGCCCGGCCTCGTCGTCGGGCGGACGCGGGCTGCCGGCCCGCATGCGGGGCATGTCGCCCATGCCGAGCCGGCGCAGCCACAGCACGCGGCCGTCGGCCAATGCGATGGGCATCGCGCGCCGCCCGGACGAGCCGGCTTCCTGCTCTCGGCGCGCAAAGGACTCGGAGGTGGCGATGCGGCGGCCGTCGGCATCGTCGAGCGCGAGCGGCAGGCGCAGCCGGGAGCTCCAGTCGAGCAGCGCGGCTCGCTGTTCGTCGTGCGGCGCGGTCGAGGGCGGCAGGCTGTTCTCGATGAGGGCGGCCCAGGCGGCGGCGCGCTCGGATGGCCACGGCCTGGAAGTTCTCGCGCTCGGCCTCGATGTTGCGCTGGGCGATCCAGCCGGCCACGAGCGCGAAGAGCAGCAGCGCCGCGACGACGGTGAGGTAGATGCGAAGGTACAGGCTCTTCATGCATCGTCCTGCTTGCGCGCGAAGACGTAGCCCACGCCGCGCACGGTGAGCACCCGGCGCGGGTTCTTCGGGTCGTCCTCGATGACGGCGCGGATGCGCGAGACGTGCACGTCGATCGAGCGGTCGAAGGCTTCCATCGGATGGCCCTTGAGCGCGTCCATGATCTGGTCGCGCGACAGCACGCGGCCCGGGCTTTGCGCCAGCACGACGAGCAGGTCGAACTGGTGGCCGGTGAGGTCGCACTCGCGGCCCTCCAGCCGCGCCTTGCGCGCGCCGAGGTCGATCTCGAGGCGGCCGAAGCGCAGCACTTCGTCCGGCAGCGCCTCGGGCGACGCGCGGCGCAGCAGCGCCTTGACGCGGGCGAGCAGCTCGCGCGGCTCGAAGGGCTTGGGCAGGTAGTCGTCGGCGCCCAGCTCGAGGCCGACGATGCGGTCGGTGGGCTCGCCGCGCGCCGTGAGCATGAGCAGCGGCAGGCGGCGCGTGCGGGCGTCGGCGCGCAGCTCGCGCGTGAGGTCGAGGCCGTCGCCGTCGGGCAGCATGAGGTCGAGCACCAGCGCGTCGTACGTCTCCTGGCGCAGCCGGTCGCGGCCGGCGGCGATCGAGCCGGCGGTGTCGACCGCATAGCCGGCACCGCGCAGGTACTCGCCCACCATGGCGGTGAGGCGCGCATCGTCGTCGACGAGCAGCAGGCGGGAGGGGGCGTTCATCGTGAAAGGGAAAGCCCCGGCACCGAGGGCACCGGGGCGCTGGTCAGCATAGCGGACGAGGCCGGCCGCGCCGACGTCACTGCTGCGGGCGGGGCGTGCGCTCCTGCCAGCGGCGCTGCATCGCCTCGCGCCGCTGCGCCATCTTGTCGGCCAGCTGCGCGCGCTGCTCCGGCGTGAGCACGCGGCTCACCTCGAGCATGGCCTGCAGCATGCGCTGTGGACGATGCGTCGTGCCGGACGAGCATCTCCTTGCGCAATGCTTCGGCGGCGTTGGCGTCGACCGTCGGCTGCTTGAACAGCTCGATGCTGCGCTGGCGCAGCTCACGGCCGGACTCGCGCTGGGCCTTCAGGTCTGCGACGGCCGCCTCGGTGATCTGGCGGATCTGCGTGCGCTGCTCCGGCGTGGCATTGACGCTGTCGAGCATGCGATCGGACAGCCGGCCCATGAAGGGGCCGCCGCCCATCGCGTGGCCGCCGTGCATGTGGTGGCCGTGCATCTCCTGGCCTTCGCCCGCCGCGAACGCCGTCAGGGCGGTGGCGCCGGACAGCGCGATCACGACGCCGGCCATCATCATGCGCAGGGAGGAACGGGGTGCGGTCATTGCGGGACTCCAGGGTTGGTTGACCATGGAAAGCAGGATGCCGGCCGCTCGTCAAGCGCGCATCAGCGTGCCGTAAAGAACTGTGAAGCGCATTCAGCGCAGCGCCGTCGCCGGCTCGATGCGGACCAGCGTGCGCCGGACCGCAAACTCGGGGTTCGCGCTGCGCAGCTCCAGCCGCAGCAGCACGCCGCTCTTGCGGTCGACCACCATGACGCCGTCGATCCGCGTGCTGGTGGCGCCCGGGAAGGGCTCGTTGTTGGGCACGTCGCCGAAGAGCTCGACGACCGCGGCGTCGAAGGGGCGGCCGTAGCGGGTCTGGACGCCGGTGGCGATGACCTGCCCGCGCAGGCGCCCTGCCCCACCCTCGGCTTCGTGAACGTTGCCGCTGACGACGTCGCCAAGCTCGAGATCGCGTCGCAGCAGGCGGCTCCAGTACAGCATGCCGCTGCCCGGCGCGCCGGCGGCGGGATTGCCGGCGATGTCCTGCTGCCACGGGAGCCGCGCGGGCTGCGCCCGCGACGTCGAGCGCGAACTCGAGGTGGCTGCGCTTGAGGGCCTCCAGCGTCAGGCCGACCTCGCGCGCCGGCCCGCGGGGGCCGCTGCGCTCCTCGTAGACCAGCCGCTCGCCGACCGTGATGGGCAGCCCGTTTGCGAGGGTGGACGGAAGGAGGTCGGACGCCGGCGGGCAGCCCCGCTGCGAGGCCGCGGTGCGCAGCGCCTCGAAGCGGCCCTTGAGCCGCGCGAGCTCGGCCGCGTCCGGGCCGTCGGGGCGCATGGCGAGCAGCGCGGGCCAGAACACGGTCACGCCCAGGCTCAGCGCGATGACGTTGTTGCCGACATGCGCGTCGACTGCATAGGCGACATCCGCGGCGCGGTTCTGGACACGATCGATCTCGTCGGCCAACGAATCGCAGCGCCAGTCGGCGAAATCCTCGGGGCTCACGGGCTCTGGCTTCACGTCCGCCGAACGCGTGGCGCAGCCGGCGGCGACCGTGGCAGCCAGCGCTAGCGCGGCCAGGCGCGGCACTTTCATGCGCGCGATTGTGCCGCGTCGGCATCCCCTCGAATCACGCCGGCGAGAAATCGAAGCCCCGGAAGACGTGGCCCCCCGTGTCGTCGTGCTGGACCAGCGAGCCGGTGTGCGGATCGAAGCCGATCGTCCAGCCGTCGTCGCCCCGGTAGACGTACCGCGCTTCGGGCACGTGGGTGGCGGGCCGCTCGCGCAGCCCCATCAGCGTGGCCATTTCCGGCTCGCCCGAGAGCGCGGCGAACATCAGCGTGTCGCTGGCGAGGCCAGTGGCGGGCGCGTCGTAGTCGAGGACGAGCCGGTCGCTGACGAAGCTGGTCGCGGTACCCTGCGCATCGACCGATGCGGCGACGATCATCAGCGGGTGATCCTGGGGCACCGTGACGGCGAGCTGCCCCACGCCGGTGGCGTCGAGTTGCACGGTCTGGTAATGCACCGCGGTGGCGGTGTTGGCGTCGAACGCGTCCACCGCCGACACGTTCTGCATCTCGCCGGTGAGCAGCATCACGCGCACCTGGCCGCCCGCCTCGCCCTGCACCGACAGCGTCTGGGTGGCCTGCGCGACTGTGAGCTTCCCGGTGGTCGCGCCGTTGAGCGCGAGCACCGGCGCCGGATCGATGTCCGGCTGCGCCAGCGCGCGGCCCGCGCCGGGGCCGCCGGCACCGAAGACGTCCGCTTCGTGCGTCGTGCCGTCGGAATAGCGCACCGACATCCGCGCGCCCGACGTCTCCACGCCGGTCACCGCGCCGGCGGTGACCGACTGCGGGAACCCGATGAAGCTGTCCGGGTCGATGTCGATCGAGAAGCGAACCGCCTCGCCAGGGTCGAACCCGGTGAAGTTGAGCACCAGCTGGTCGAAACCGGTGGCGCTGGTGCCTTCCTGATATGCCGCCGTGACGTTGAACGTGCCGGTGCGGCCGTTGACCGTGAAGCCCTTGCCGGCGGAGCCGCCTGCGCCGGCAGGATCCCAGAACACGCGATCGGTCAGCACCGACTCGCCAAGGTCGACGATCACCTGCGTGATCTGCTGCGCGCCGCTGGACTGGTTCGCGAGCACCAGCGTGTTGGCATCGAAGGTGGAGGTGTTCAGCCCGTCCTGCGGCGTGATGGTCAGCAGCGCCTGGCCCTGCGCGCCGCCGTCGACCTTCGTGGTGGCGGCGGTGAACGACAGTACGGTGGCGTCGAAGGGCTGGGCGACGCCGGCCGAGGTGGACAGGATGCCGACGGCGAGCGCGCTCGGCACGGGTGCGCCGCCGCCGGCCGGCGTGACGGTGTAGCTGCCGTTCAGCGCCGCGAGCGTCGCGCCGGTGAGCACGACGTTGGTGCCGACGCCGCTGAAGGTCTGCCCTTCGGCGCCGTCGGTGCGACCGACCGTCCACTGCCAGCTCGGCGTGGCGACGCCGGTGGCCACGTCGACCTCGAGCCGCATCGTGATCGTGTCCATCGACGTGAGCGGCACGTTGTTGCCGAAGATCGCGGCGCCGTAGCGCTGGCTCGACGTGACGCCGGCGTTCTCGTTCAGCACTTCGAAGCTCGGGCCGGCGTTCATGCCGGCGACGAGCTTGACGTAGTTGTCCTGGTCGCCCGTGCCGATGAACATGCCGATGTTCTGGTAGTTCTGCCGGTTGGCGATGGTGTCGAACGGGTTGTCGATGACCTGCTCGAAGGTGACGCTGCGCACGGTGCTGTCGAGATCGAGGCCGAACTGCAGGGCGTCGAGCTGCGTGTTGCGCGCCGCGACGGCCGAGCCCTCGGTCACGCCATGGATCGTCAACCCCTGCGGCCCCACCGTGACGCGGGTGTCGCTGATGCGGTCGAGGTAGGAGCCGGTGCCGTTGGTCATCACGCCGGTGAACCCGGCATCGAAGGGGCTCGCGAGCGGCGCGGGCGGGCGCAGGTTCAGCGCAAGGCTGTCACCGCCGGCAAGCGTGCGCGCGAAGCCGTTGGTCGGGTCGAGCGCGAAGCGGTCGATGCCATTGCCGAGGCCGTCGCTGTCCGTGTCGTTCGGCGGCGGCGGCGGCGGCGGGGGCGGTGGAGGCGGCGGCGGCGGTGGCGGGGGCGCGTCGAGCGACATCACGCGCACGGAGCGCCAGCTCGTGTCGAAGGGCGTCGCCACGCCGGCCGACGTGCCGATGAGACCGATCGCCAGTGCGCTCGGCAAGGGCGCGGCGTCGCCGCCGGGCACCGGCGGCGTCACGGTGTAGTCGCCCCGCACGGCCTGGAGCAGGTCCCCGGAGAGCTGCACCACCTGGCCGGTGTTGGAGAAGGTCTGGCCCGCGTTGGTCTGCGTGCGGCCTACCGTCCAGCTCCACGACGGGGTGACGCGCCCGAGGTCGACGTCGACCTCCATGCTCAGCGAGATCGTGTCCAGCGGCGTCAGCCCCACGTTCGGGCCGTAGATGCCCGCGCCGTAGCGCTGGCTGACGATGCTCGGCATGTTCTCGGTCAGCACCTCGAAGCTCGGCCCGTTGTTGTGCCCTGCGACGAGCTTCAGGTAGTGATCCTGGTCGCCGGTGCCGATGTAGATGCCGAAGTTCTGGTAGTTGGCCGGCGTCGGTGATGGCATCGAACGGGTTGTCCACCACCGTGTCGATGCGGAAGCGATGCACGTCGTCGCTCGGCATGACGCCGAACTGCAGCGCGTCGAGTTGCGTGTTGCGGGTGCCGTGCGCGGAACCCTCGGCCACGCTCTGCACCAGCACGCCGGCGGCCGCGCCGCCGGCGATGATGCGGTCGTTGCGCAGCAGGCCGGTGTAGGGCGTGAGCAGGTCGGCCATCACGCCGGTGAAGCCGAGGTTGAAAAGGCTGCCCGACGGCCCCGGCGGCGTGATGTTCTGGCTGAACGCCCAGGTGAGCGTTTCGCCCGCGGTGAGCACCGTCTGCGTGCCGTTGGCGGCGTCGAGCGCAAAGCGGTCGATCGCGTTGTTCAGGCCGTCGCCGTCGTCGTCGGTGGAGGGCGGGGGCGGCGCGTTGGGACCGGCGGGGTCGAGGATGGTGATGCCGCCGCCGTAGCTGCCGACCCAGATCGTGCCGGCGAAGCTCTGGCCGTCGCCGCGCGCGACCACGTCCAGCGCCTGGCCGGAGGCGATCAGGCCATTGGGCGTGATGTTCTCGACCAGCACGACGTTGCGGCCGGTCGCGTCGAGCACGATGCGCAGGATGGCGTCGGTGTTGAGGGAAGCCGCGAGCAGGTTGCCTTTCATGGCGCCGTCGAGCACCGACGACGTGTATTCGGTCAGGCCGTTGACCGAGCCGAGCGTCGTGAACAGGGCGCCGTTCGCCGTGCCCGGCAGCAGGTAGTCGCCCTGGCGGGGGTCGGCCATCGACGGATCGACCGGCGGCCAGTCGGCCGGCAGCGTGCGCAGGTTGCCCGCCTCGTCGTAGAGGCCGGCGCCGGTGGGGTTGGCGCGGATCGGGTTCGGGTGGCCGCCGTAGAAGCCGTCGGTGACGAAGTACAGGCCGGGCGCGTTGTTGGTCTGCCCGGTGGTGTCGTTCGGCTGGTTCGTGACGTTGGGCGTGGCCTTCGTTGATCGGCACGCCGCCCCATGTGGGGTTGGCGCCGTTGTCGAACGTGTACATGCCGTTGGCCGTGACCACGAGGTCGTACGCGTTGCGGAAGCCGGGCGAGAAGACCTGCACCGGGCCGCCCGACCATCAGGCGCGCCTGGTTCAGGCCGTCGTTGCCGCCCCAGACGTCGTTCGCCTCGGTGCCGTCCGGGTTGTTCGGGCGGGTCGGGTCGTCGACGGTGGGGATGTCGTACTTGTAGGCGGCGCCGTTGACGTCGACCTTCGTCGCCATCGCATTGATCGCGTTGAGGTCCACCTTCAGGATGGCCGCGGACAGCGCGTACTCCGGCGTGTAGGCGAAGTTGTGCGACGGCGCTCCGGCGTTCGTGTGCCCGCCGGACGTGACGTACAGCGTGCCCGTGGCCTCGTCGAGGTGCATGCCGTTGGTGGCGTGGTTCTCCTCGGATCGCGGCAGGCCGCGCACGAGGTCGACCTTTTCCCAGCCTTGCGGCGTGAGCGTGAGCCGCGAGATGACGCCGGAGTTGGTGTCGAGGTTCGTGTCGCCGAGGTTGGGGCCTGCGCCGATTCGCGGGTCGCTCGAACTCACGTAGAGCACCGGGTTCGTCGGCGTGCCGGTGACGAGGATGCCGGTGACCTGCCGCGTGGTGATCAGCGCGTTGACGCTGCCGTCGTCGTTGTGGTTGACGATGCGCTGCACGAGGTCGATCGTCTCGGTGGCGGCCACCGCGTAGCCGGTGGCTGTCTTGACGATCGTGTAGGCCTTGATGAGGCCGTCGGCCTGCGACGCGTAGAGGCGGCCATCGGGACCGAACTGGAGCGAGGTTACGTCGCGGATGTCGGCGCCTTGCAGCGTGTATTGCGTCGGTTGAATGGCCATGGCGTCCTACTGCTGGATGAGCGCGCCGACGCAAGAATCGAGCCGGCGCATGCTCGAACGTATCAAGGCATGCACAAATTCCAATGCGAGACTGCCCGGCCCCGCAAGCCGGGGGTTCGGTTGAACCGATGGCGAAAACCCTGCTAGGGCGCTGCTAGGCGCGTCGTCGCCAAAGCGCCAGGACCACCAGCCCGGCCAGCGCAAGCCAGCCGGCCGAGGGTTCCGGCACGGATGTCGGTCCGAACGTGGGGTAGGCAGTGCTCTCGCCGCCCCACTGGATCATCATGGAGCCGCCCGTGTCGCGCCCGCTTTCCAGCGAAAAGAAGGCGGACGGCGCGTAGGCGCGGGCGGTGGAATCGAGGAACAGCAAGCGGCTTTCCAGCCCCGGGAAGACCTGCGTGGAAGGCGGGATGAACTCGCCGAACGCCCAGGTCACGTCGCCGTCACCGGACTGCATGGCGAACGCCGGCTGCACGGTGCCCGGCCCGTCGAGCCGGAAGTCGGCGTTGTAGGTACCGGGCGCCAGCCCGGTCAGGTGCATCTCGAGTACCGGAAGGAAGGAGGTGTCGTCCACGACGATCCGCCAATAGAAATCGTAGGTGTCGTCGACGCCGAGCACCACGCGCGACTGCACGGTGCCGGTGACGTTGCCGGTGAAGTAGCCGTTCTCGATCTCGGAGTCGCGGAACCAGCCGACGTAGCTGAAGGGAGTGACGACGTCCTCGACCACGGTGCCGGCCAGGTGCGTGTCGATATGCAGCGTGGTGCCCCTGGGCCCGACCACGATTCCGTTCGGAGCGAGGGGCTCGGCAAAGGCGGCGCTGCCGGTCGCGAATGCCAGGGACAACACGAGGACCGGGCCGAGCGGGCTGCGCCTGTTCATCATCGAGCTCCGGAGCCATGCGACAGGGGACTGCGGCAACGCTTGTGCCCGTGACCGCGGCGGTTGGACGCGCGTCGTCCGGTCAAGCCAATCGACGCGTCCCGGCTTCCGGCCCTTCCCAGTCCAGCTTCGCGCCGTGCACGAGCCGGGAGATCGACGCCGGGATGTTGTCGCTTCCGTCCGCGGGCAGACGGTGGAGCGTGTCCAGCGGCTCCTGCAGAAGCGACAAGGATCTCAGGGCCGCGGCGCGGCCGCGCGCGATCATGGGCATGGCCTCCTTGTCGCCGCCCTGCAGCGCACGGCAGTAGGCAACGAGCGATCGTCGAAGCCCCCGCCGCAACGTCTTGGCGGCTTTCCTCGCCTCGTCCGCAGCCCGTCCCGCCGAATCGGGGCGGCCGAGCAAGGCGGCCTCGCCTTGCCGGGCACAGAGGATCAGGTGCGCCAGCCGCCACAGGTCCTGGCGCGCGGCGGGCAGGCCGTCGAGCGCGCCCGCTTCGGTGGCCATGAGCCGGTGCAACGCCTCCTGCCGTTCCACGGCATCGGGCATCCGTTCCTCCGCGGCCACGCGGCACGCCGCCACGAGCGCTTCGTCGATCTCCCCGCGCTTGCTCCTGGACAGCACGCCGATGTACGCACGCAGGGCACGGCGCAGCTGCGTTCGCAATCGGGAGCGCAGCCGCTTGCGCATCGCGTCCGCGCTGTCGGCGGGGGTGGCGCGGAGCGCCCGGCCGGTAGCACCCAGCGTGGCGATGTCGACGACCGCCGTCATGATCAGATCCATGGTTGTACGTTCCTCGCGATGGTGGAGCACGTATACCGATGGAGAGCGACAGGCCGATGACGACCTGCGCATCACGGGCGGGGCTGGCGCCCGCTCGTCACTCCTTTTCCGCCAGGCTGCGGTTGATCCAGAGCGCCGCGAGTGTGCCCACGGCCCCGGACAGCAGATACAGGCTCACGTAACCCAGGCCGAAGTACGCCGACAGGCCAAGCGCGGCCAGCGGCGCGAATCCGGCGCCAATGAGCCAGGCAAAGTCGGAGGTCAGCGCGGCGCCGGTGTAGCGGTACCGCTGCTCGAAGTTCGCGGCGAGCGCACCGGCCACCTGCCCGTAGGAGAGGCCCAGCAGGGTGAACCCCACCACGATGAACACGGCGTGCCCCACGTTGCCGCCGTTCAGCAGCTGCGGGACGAAGCCGCTGAAGGCGGCAATGGCGGCGGCGAAGATGGCCACCGTATTGCGCCGTCCCAACCGGTCGGCGATCAGCCCCGAGGCGATGGTGCCGCCGATGCCGAAGAACGCGGCGACGGTCTGCAGCACGAGGAATTCGGTGACCGATTCCTTGGTGAACAGCACGATCAGCGCCAGCGGATACACGGTCACCACGTGGAACAAGGCATAGCTGGCAAGCGCGCCGAATGCGCCCAGGACCACGTTGATGCCCTGCGAAAGGAGCAATTCGCCGGCCGGCGAAGGCTCGAGCTCCCGCTGGGTGAGAAGTTCATCGTATTCCTGCGTGACGACCAGCCTCAGGCGCGCGAACAGGGCCACCACGTTGATGGCGAAAGCGCAGAAGAAGGGATAGCGCCAGCCCCAGTCGAGGAAGTCTTCCCGCGACAAGGTCCCGTACAGCAACAGGTAAAGCGCGCTGGCAATGATGAACCCGGTCGGCGCGCCGAGTTGCCCCAGCATCGCGTACCAGCCACGCTTGCGGGGTGGCGCGCTCAGCGCGAGCAGCGATGGCAGCCCATCCCACGCACCACCGAGCGCAATGCCTTGGCCGATCCGGAAGATGGCGAGCAAGGCGATCGCCACCCAGCCCAGGGCGCCATACCCGGGCAGGAAGGCGATGCCGGCAGTCGATGATCCCAGCACGAACAAGGCCAGCGTGAGCTTGGTGTAGCGGCCCCAGCGGCGCTGGATGTCCATGAAGAGGACGGTCCCCAACGGGCGGGCGATGAATGCGAGCGCGAAGAGGGCGAACGAGAGCATCGTTCCGCGCAGGGGCGTCTCGAAGGGAAAGAAGATCGCGGGAAACACCAGCACCGAGGCGATGCCGTATACGAAGTAATCGAAATACTCGGAAGCGCGCCCGATGACCACGCCGACGGCGATGTCGCCCGGCGCAATCGCCGACGCGTGCGACGAGGCGGGGCGGGCGTCAGTTGCCAGGATGTCGGAACCGGCTGTGGACATGGCGTTGGTCCCTCAGGGCAGTTTGAGGACCTGCTCGGGCGTGAGTGGCATGGTGTTGGCCTTGAGGTGGAACATGATCCAGAGCGAACCGCTCAGGGTGATGACCAGCAGCACCAGCGTGAAGATCAGCGACATCCAGGCCCAGCCACCTTCGGCCTTCGAGCTCATGTGCAGGAAGAACACCATGTGCACGTAGATCTGCACCATGGCCAGCGCGAGGATGATGAAGGTCGTGGCGGTGGTGCTCGGGAACACCTTGCCGATCACCAGCCAGAACGGGATGGCGGTCAGGATCACCGACAGCACGAAGCCGGTGACGTAGCCGCCCACCGTGATGTGCAGCGTGTCGTGCTCGTCCTGTACTTCGTGTTCGTCGTGTTCGCTCATGGCAGCACACCCATCAGGTAGACGAAGGTGAAGACCCCGATCCACACCACGTCGAGGAAGTGCCAGAACATCGACAGGCACATCACGCGCCGCCGGTTTGCAGCGATCAGGTCATGTTTCCTGATCTGCATCATCAGCGTGGCCAGCCAGAGGATGCCGACGCTGACGTGCAGGCCGTGGGTGCCAACCAGCGCGAAGAACGACGAAAGGAAGGCGCTGCGCTGCGGCCCGTTGCCCTCATGGATCAGGTGCCCGAACTCGTAGAGTTCGATGCCGACGAAGCCGGCGCCCAGCAGGCCCGTGAGCGCCAGCCAGGCGAGCGTGGCGCCGCGCAGCCTGCGCTGCATCGCGATGACGGCAAAGCCGTAGGTGATCGACGAAAGCAGCAGCAGGAACGTATTGAGGGCGATCAGCGGCAACTCGAACAGCTCTGCGCCCGAGGGGCCCCCCGCATAGTTGCGGCCCAGCACCCCATAGCAGGCGAACAGGCAGGCGAACAGGAGGCAGTCGCTCATCAGGTAGAGCCAGAACCCGAGCAATGTGGGCTGCGCCGGGTGGTGCTGCCCGGTCTCGTAGAAGAGCGGCACGTCGGGCGTGGCGAGGGTCGTCTCAGCCATGGCCAGCCAGCAGTTGCGTACGGGCGCTCTCGATTCGCACCACGTCATCGGCGGGGATGTGGAAGTCGCGCTCGTAGTTGAACGTATGGACGATCGCCACCACGATGACCGCCGCGAACGCCGCGGCCGCAACGAGCCACATGTGCCAGATGAGCGCGAAGCCGAAGAGCGCGCTAAGCATGGCCAGCACGAATCCCGCGCTGGTGTTCTTCGGCATGTGGATGGGAATGAAACCCGCCACGGGCCGGATGTATCCCCGCTTCTTCATGTCGTACCAGGCGTCACCCTCGTGGACGATGGGCGTGAACGCGAAGTTGTAGGCGGGCGGCGGCGAAGAGGTGGACCACTCCAGCGTGCGGCCGCCCCAGGGGTCGCCCGTGGTGTCGCGCAACGCGTCGCGCCGCCTGAAGCTCACCCAGAGCTGGATGAGGAAGCATCCGATGCCGAATGCGATCAGCACGGCGCCGAGCGCCGCGATCTCGAACCAGATCCGCAGCGAAGAGTCTTCGAAGTGGCTGAGGCGGCGGGTGACGCCCTTCAGGCCCAGGACGTACAGCGGCATGAAGGCGACGTAGAAGCCAACGGTCCAGAACCAGAACGAGCACTTGCCCCAGAACGGTTCCAGCCTGAAGCCGAAGGCCTTGGGAAACCAGTAGGTGATGCCCGCGAACAGGCCGAACACGACGCCGCCGATGATGACGTTGTGGAAGTGCGCCACGAGGAACAGGCTGTTGTGCAGCACGAAGTCGGCCGGCGGCACCGCCAGCAGCACGCCGGTCATTCCGCCGATCACGAAGGTGACCATGAAGCTGATGGTCCACAGCATCGGGACCTCGAAGTGGATGCGCCCCCGGTACATGGTGAAAAGCCAGTTGAAGATCTTGGCCCCGGTGGGGATCGAGATGATCATCGTGGTGATGCCGAAGAAGGAGTTCACGCTGGCGCCCGAGCCCATGGTGAAGAAGTGGTGCAGCCATACCAGGTACGACAGGATCGTGATCACCACCGTGGCGTAGACCATGGACGCATAGCCGAACAGGCGCTTGCCGCAGAAGGTGGAAACAACCTCCGAGAAAATCCCGAAGGCGGGCAGGATCAGGATGTACACCTCAGGATGGCCCCAGATCCAGATGAGGTTGACGTACATCATCGCGTTGCCGCCAAGCTCGTTGGTGAAGAAGTGCGTCCCGACTAGCGGTCGAGGGAGAGCAAGGCGAGGGCCCCCGTCAGCACGGGAAATGCGGCGACGATCAGCACGTTCGCGCACAGGGTCGTCCACGTGAAGATCGGCATCTTCATCATGCCCATGCCGGGCGCGCGCATCTTGACAATGGTGGCGATGAGGTTGATGCCCGAAAGCGTGGTGCCCACGCCCGCCACCTGAAGCGACCAGATGTAGTAGTCGACGCCGACGTCCGGACTGTGGATGATCCCCGACAGCGGCGGGTAGGCAAGCCAGCCCGTGCGCGCGAACTCGCCGACGAACAACGAGGCCATGACGAGGCCGGCGCCGGCGGCGGTCATCCAGAAGCTGAAGTTGTTCAGGAACGGGAAGGCGACGTCGCGCGCGCCGATCTGCAGCGGCATCGCGAAGTTCATGAGCCCCGTCACGAGCGGCATCGCGACGAAGAAGATCATGATGACGCCGTGCGCGGTGAAGATCTGGTCGTAGTGGTGCGGCGGCAGGTAGCCCGTTGACTCACCGAAGGCGACGGCCTGCTGGGCGCGCATCATGAGGGCGTCGGCAAACCCGCGCAGCAGCATCACCAGCCCCAGGATCACGTACATGATGCCGATCTTCTTGTGGTCGATGCTGGTGATCCAGTCGCGCCACAGCGGGCCCACTGCCTTGAAGTAGATGAGCGCGCCCAGGATGGCGATGCCGCCCAGCACGACCCCGGCGAACGTAACGAGCAGGATAGGCTCGTGCAAGGGAAGGGCGTCCCAGCTGAGGCGCCCGAAGAGCGGATGGTTGAGGTCGGAAGACTCGGACATTCGGCGCTATTTCCATTGTTCGACAGGCAACAGAGCGACCGTCGCCGCATTTGCGGCCGTGCAGACCTGGGGCTCGGGCCGCCAATTGAGCGCCGCCGAAGCGCGTCGCAGGTCCGCCTCCATGACGGCATGCAGGCACTGGCTGCCGGGTCGCCACGCAGCGATTGACGATTGCATCGAACAAGCCGGCGGCGACCGTGCCGTAGGCGCGCACGGCCTCGCGCTCGCTGGGACGTTCGAGCTGCAGATAGGCATCGCGGCTGAGCGCCTGGCCGCTCGCCCTGGCCTTCCGGACCGATTGCTCGAAGTCGGCGGCGCTCATGCCGTGGAACTTGAAGTGCATGCTGGAGAAGCCGGCCCCGCTGTAGTTCGCGGAGAAGCCTTCGTACTCGCCCGGCCGGTTGATGACGGCATGCAGCTTGGTCTCCATGGT
>CAWIVI010000021.1:0-82088 GCA_963839465.1 uncultured beta proteobacterium | reverse complement strand
CGAAGCGGATCGGGTGGGCCCCGGGGCCTGCGGCCTGGGCCGCATCGTGCGGCACGCGCACCTGCACGGTGAACCATCGGCCCTGCGCCGGCACCGACCTTGAAGTCGGCGTTCGAGACCACCAGTGCACGCCCCGCGATGCCGTGCACGTCGATCGTGTAGCGCTGCGCCTCCTCGGTCGCGTTCATCAGCTGCAGCCGGTAGACGTTCTCGACCGTCCGCCTTCGACCAGCCGGGCGAGCGTGGAGCGGTCGCGCATGACGTCGACCTTGAAGCGGCGAGCGCAGCGCCAGCCAGGCGACGAAGGCCACCGACAGCGCCAGCAGCACCGCGCCGTACACCAGCACGCGCGGCCGCAGGACGCGGCGCGAACATCTGCTCGCCGCGTCGAGCCGCTGCACGAGGCCGTTCTGCGTCGAATAGCGGATCAGCCCGCGCGGGTAGCGCATCTTGTCCATCACGCCGTCGCAGGCGTCGATGCAGGCGGCGCAGCCGATGCACTCGTACTGGAGGCCCTTGCGGATGTCGATGCCGGTCGGGCAGACCTGCACGCACAGGCTGCAGTCGATGCAGTCGCCGAGCCCAGGCTCGCCGGGTCGGCGCTGCGCGCGCGCGTGCCGCGCGGTTCGCCGCGCGCGGCGTCGTAGCTGATGATCAGCGTGTCGTGGTCGAACATCGCGCCCTGGAAGCGCGCATACGGGCACATGTACTTGCACACCTGCTCGCGCAGGAAGCCGGCGTTGCCGTAGGTGGCCAGGCCGTAGAACAGCACCCAGAACCTCTCCCACGGGCCGAAGCCGAAGCGTCGACAGGCCTCGTCCCACAGCTCGCGGATCGGCGTGAAGTAGCCGACGAACGTGAAGCCGGTCCACAGGGCGATCGCGATCCACAGCCACTGCTTGGCGCCGCGGCGCCACAGCTTGTCGAAGTGTCCAGGGCGCCGCGTCGAGCTTCATGCGCGCGCTGCGCTCGCCCTCGATGCGCCGCTCGACCCACATGAAGATCTCCGTGTAGACCGTCTGCGGGCAGGCGTAGCCGCACCACAGCCGCCCGGCCACCGCGGTGAAGAAGAACAGCGACTAGGCACGATCACCAGCAGGCCGGTGAGGTAGATGAAGTCCTGCGGGTAGAGAACGAGGCCGAAGATGTAGAAGCGCCGCGCCGCCAGGTCGAACAGCATCGCTGGCGGCCGTTCCACGTCAGCCACGGCAGGCCGTAGAACACCGCCTGCGTGAGCCACACGAGCGTCCAGCGCCAGCCGGCGAACCAGCCGTGCACCGACCGCGCCTGGATCTTCCTGCGCTTCTCGTAGAGCGACTACCACGCGCGGCGACGATCCGGGTGCCGCTGGGATCTTCACCGTCGCGTCGTTCATCGGCTCCCGGCAGCGCGCTGCCGTCCGCGCGTTGCGACAGGCCCCAGACATACGCGGACAGCACCTGGATCTGCTCGGCAGTGAGCCGATCTTCGTGCGCGGGCATCACGTTCCTCTTGCCGCTGCGCACCATCGCCGCGATCTTCGCCTCGCCCCAGCCGTGCAGCCAGACCCCGTCGGCCAGGTTCGGCGCGCCGAGCGCCGGATTGCCCTTGCCGTTGGCGCCATGGCAGGCGGCGCAGGCCGTGAACTTCGGCGCCCGAGCTGCGCGGCAATCGAGTTGTGCGGGCTGCCCGAGAGGCTGAGCACGTAGTGCGCGACGTTGCGCACGTCGCTCGGCGCCTCCGACCGCCTCCGCCATCGCAGGCATCGTGCCGCTGCGGCCTTCCGATCGTCTCGGCAATTCTCGGGCGCACCGCCCCACAGCCAGTCACCGTCGGTCAGGTTCGGGAAGCCCTGCTGCCGCGCGCATCGGCGCCGTGGCACGTGGCGCAGTTGTTGGCGAACAGGCGCTCGCCGATGGCCATCGCCTGCGGATCGTGCACCAGCTGCGCTCGGCTTGCCGGCGAACTTCGCGTACAGCGGCGCCGCCTCGGCTGCGGCATTCGCCTGCTCCTGCGCGTGCTGCCCCACGCTGGTCCAGCCGAGCGTGCCCTGCGGCTGCCGAGCCCCGGATAGAACGACAGGTATGCCGCCGAGAAGACGAGCGTGGCGACGAACAGCCCCATCCACCAGCGCGGCAGCGGGTTGTTCTTCTCGCGCAGGTCCTCGTCCCAGACGTGGCCGGTGGAGTTGTCCTGCGCCATCACGCGGCGCCGCGCGGCGAAGATGAGCAGCGCCAGGCAGGCGACCAGGCTCGACCGCGGTGAGCGACCGCGACGAAGACCGCCCAGCCGGCGTTGAAGAAGTCGCTCATGGCCCGGCCCTCTCCTCGTGCTCGCCCTCGAACGGCAGCTCGGCCGCCCGGCGGAACCGTTGCGCCGGCGCGGCATCCACACCCAGAGCACGAGCAGAGGAAGAGCAGCAGGTCACCAGCGTGACGCCGCTGCGAAGGTCGTTGATGTCCATCGAGTGCTCCTTACTTCACGGGGTGCCGAGCACCTGCAGGTACGCGACGAGCGCGTCGAGATCGGTCTTGCCCTGCACGGCCTTCGGCGCCGCCTCGATCTCTTCGTCGCTGTACGGCACGCCCAGGCGCTTCAGGGCGGGCATTCGGCTGGCCACGACGGCCGTCGACCGTCCCGTTCGCAGCCATGCATAGGCCGGCATGTTCGACTCCGGCACCAGGTCGCGCGGGTTGATCGAGGTGCATGCGGTGCCACTCGTCGCTGTACTTTCCGCCCACGCGGTGCAGGTCCGGCCCGGTGCGCTTGCTGCCCCACTGGAACGGCCGGTCGTAGACGAACTCCCCGGCCACCGAGTAGTGGCCGTAGCGCAGCGTCTCGGCGTGCAGCGGCGGATCATCTGCGAGTGGCAGTTGTAGCAGCCCTCGCGCAGGTACACGTCTCGCCCGGCGAGCTGCAGAGCGTCGTACGGCTTCAGGCCGGCGACCGGCTGCGTGGTGGAGCGCTGGAAGAACAGCGGCACGATCTCGACCAGCCCCCCGATCGCCACGGCGACCAGGATCAGCACGATCATCAGGAAGTTGCTGGTCTCGATGCTCTCGTGACCGGTGGCTTTCGCTTCGGTATGACTCATCTCGTTCCCTCGGTCAGGCGGCCACGGCGGCGCGGGATCGCGGCCGGCAGTCGGCGCGGCCTGCTGCGCACGGTCATGAACACGTTCCAGGTCATCACCACCATGCCGGCCAGGTAGAGCAGGCCGCCCGCAAGCGGACGATGTAGTACGGGAAGGTGGCCTTCACGCTCTCGACGAAGTTGTAGACCAGCGTGCCGTCCGGGTTGACCGCGCGCCACATCAGCCCCTGCATCACCCCGGCGATCCACATCGCCGCGATGTAGAGCACGATGCCGATGGTCGCGATCCAGAAGTGCAGCGTCATCGCCGGCACGCTGTACATGCTGGTGCGGCCGTACAGGCGCGGCATCAGGTAGTACAGCGATGCCCATCGAGATCAGGCCGACCCAGCCCAGCGCGCCGCCGTGCACGTGGCCGACCGTCCAGTCGGTGTAGTGCGACAGCGCGTTGACGGTCTTGATCGACATCATCGGCCCCTCGAAGGTCGACATGCCGTAGAACGACAACGACACGATCATGAACTTCAGGATCGGGTCGTCGCGCAGCTTGTGCCATGCGCCCGACAGCGTCATCACGCCGTTGATCATGCCGCCCCAGGTCGGCGCCAGCAGCACGAGGCAGAACAGCATGCCCACGCTACTGCGCCCAGTCGGGCAGCGCGGTGTAGTGCAGGTGGTGCGGGCCGGCCCACATGTACGTGAAGATCAGGGCCCAGAAGTGCACGATCGACAGCCGGTACGAGTACACCGGGCGCTCGGCCTGCTTCGGGATGAAGTAGTACATCATCCCGAGGAAGCCCGCGGTGAGGAAGAAGCCGACCGCGTTGTGGCCGTACCACCACTGCACCATCGCGTCCTGCACGCCGGCGAAGGCCGAGTAGCTCTTCACAGCCCGGCCGGCATGGCCGCGCTGTTGACGATGTGCAGCACCGCCACGGTGAGGATGAACGCGCCGTAGAACCAGTTCGCGACGTAGATGTGCCGCACCTTGCGGCGGCCGATGGTGCCGAAGAACACGATGGCGTAGGCGACCCAGACGACGGCGATCAGCAGGTCGATCGGCCACTCCAGCTCGGCGTACTCCTTGCCCTGCGTGTAGCCGAGCGGCAGCGTGATCGGCGGCCAGCACGATCACCCCCTGCCAGCCCCAGAACACCATCTTCGCGAGCGCCGGCGCGAACAGCGGCACCTGGCAGGTGCGCTGCACGACGTAGCAGGCTGGTCGCGAACAGCGCGCAGCCGCCGAACGCGAAGATCACCGCGTTGGTATGCAGCGGGCGCAGCCGCCCGTAGCTGAGCCACGGGACGCCGGCCCCAGCTCCGGCCAGGCGAGCTGCGCGGCGATGAACAGGCCCACCGCCATGCCGACCACGCCCCACAGCACCGCGGCCAGCGCGAAGCCGCGCACGGGCGCCATCGTCATACACCACCGGCGTCGCAGCAGCCATCGGGAGTCCTCTCCATCTCTACCTCGGGAGGCTATTCTTCTGTGCGCTGGATTCAGCGGCCTTGATCGCGATCAATGGAATCGCAGTCCAGTTCCAGAATCCCCTCGCCGACCACCTCGAGGTCGTCGAACTGGCCGCCGTGCAGCGCCCAGGCGAACACGCCGAGGATCGCGAGCGCCAGCACGGCCGAGAGCGGAATCAGCAGGTAGAGGATGTCCATGCCGGCTACCTCGCCAGGCGCAGCGAGTTCAGCACCACGAAGAGCGAACTCGCCGCCATGCCGAGGCCGGCCGCCCAAGGCGGAAGCAAGCCCGCCAGCGCGAGCGGCACGCAAGCGGCGTTGTAGGCCGCGGCCCAGAGCATGTTCTGGCGGATGACGCGCAGCGTGCGGCGCGCCAGCAGCCGCACCGCCGCCACGTCTCCCAGCGAGTTCGACAGCAGCACGGCATCCGCGTTGGCGCGCGCCACGAGCGCCCCTTCGCCCATGGCGAGCGACACGTCGGCCTGCGCGAGCACCGGGGCGTCGTTGATCCCGTCGCCGACCATCGCGACGACCTCGCCCGCCGCCTGCGCCTCGCGCAGCGCCGCGCGCTTGGCCTCGGGCGACAGCGCGCCGTGGCGCGTGTCGATCGCCAGCTCCGGCGCGAAGTCGCGCACGCGGGCGGCGTCGTCGCCGGAGAGCAGCGTCACCTGCACGCCGTCGCGTCGCAGCGCGGCGAGCGCGGCCGCCGTGTCGCCGCGCAGTTGCTCGTCGAAGTCGAACCGCGCCACCGGCCGGCCTTCGCAGGCGAGCCAGACGCCGGGGCCCGGCGTGTGGTCGATCGCATTGCACCAGGCGGCCGAACCGAGCCGCCACACGCGGCCTGCATCGTCGCGCGCCTCGAGGCCCTGCCCGGCGGTTTCCGACACGCCGTGCAGCGCGATGTCCGCACCGCCGGCGCCGTCGTGCAGTGCGCGCGACAGCGGATGACGGGACCACGCCGCCAGGGCGCAAGCCGTGCGCTGCATCAGCATGCCCGGGAGCGAGCCGAAGCGCTGCATGTTCACGCAGCGCAGCTGCGTCTCGGTCAGCGTGCCGGTCTTGTCGACGAAGAGCCGGCTCGTGCGCGCGAGCGCTTCGAGCGCGTCCAGCCGCCGCCACAGCACGCCGCGCCGGGCAGACGCACCCGCCGCGGCCAGCAGCGCCGATGGCGCGGCGAGCGACAGCGCGCACGGGCAGGTGACGACCAGCACCGCCACCGCGACCCAGACGGCGCGCGACGGATCGATCACGCTCCACGCCGCTGCCGCGCCCGCGGCCAGCAGCAGCACGCACCACAGGAACGGCTTGGCCCAGCGGTCCGCGCTCCTCGCCAGCGAGGGACGATGCGAGGCCGCCTCGCGCATCAGCGCGACGATCGCCTCGTAGCGCGTGTCGGCGCCGGCATGCTCCACACGCATCTCGACCGGCGCGCCGAGGTTCAGGCTCGCGGCCACCACGGCATCGCCCGCGCGCCGGGCCACCGGCCGGGCCTCGCCCGTCAGCAGCGACTCGTTCACTTCGGTTTCACCCCGAGTCAGCACGCCGTCGGCCGCAAACGCCTCCCCGACCGGCACGCGCAACGTGTCGCCGCGCTGCAGCCGCTGCACGCTCACGGTTTCCACCGTGCCGTCGGCCCTCAGCCGCAAGGCCCGCTGCGGCAACTGGTCCACGGCCTGCTCGAGCGTCTCGGCAGCGCGGTGGCGCGCCGCCATCTCGAGCCAGCGCCCGGCGAGCAGGAAGCCGACGAACATCGTCAGCGAATCGAAGTAGACGTCGCTTCCGAACAGCCCGCCCGGGTCGAAGGCGGCACCGCTGCTGGCAATGAACGCGACGAGGATGCCCAGCGCCACCGGCACGTCCATGCCGATCGTGCGCAGGCGCAGTGCGCGCCAGGCGCCGGCGAAGAAAGGGGCGGCCGAGAACAGGAGCACAGGCAGGCTCACGAGCCAGCTGCCCCAGTCGAGCAGCCGCTTCAGGTCCGGCGCCAGATCCCCGGGCCCGCTCACGTAGGCGGGCGTCGCCAGCATCATGACCTGCATCGAGCAGAAGAGCGCGACGAACGTGCGCCACGTCATCTGGCGCCGTTCGCGTTGCCGAAGCGCACGGGCAACGGCCGCCGTGTCGGGCACCGCCTCGTAGCCCGCACGCCTCACGGCATCGAACAGGTGCGAGGCGGGAGCGATGTCGGCGTCCCAGCGCACGACGGCGCAGCGCGAGGCGGCGCTCACCCTGGCGTCGAGCACGCCGCGCACCTCCTTGAGCACGGATTCGACCGTCAGCGCGCAAGCGGCGCAGTGCATGCCTTCGATCCGCAGCGACAGCTCCGACATGCGGGCACTGTAGAAGGGCCGGCGCGCGCGACCTTGACGCCGGTCAATGCGGCAGCACCTTCGCGGTGTGAAGCTGGCGGCTCAAGCTTTTGGAGACCGAGCATGACCCACAGCAGCCTGACCATCATTCGCGAGGAACACTCCGCCCTGGCCGCGGTGTTGAGGTCGATCCCCATGCTGCTGGCGCAGCACCGCCGCCACGGCTCGCTGCCCGACTTCGCCGCCTTGCGCGCGATGCTGTTCTATGTCGACGAGTTCCCCGAGCAGCGCCACCACCGCAAGGAGTCCCAGCTGCTGTTCCCGAAGCTGCGCGCGCGCACGCCGCTGGCGCGCGACCTGCTCGACAAGCTGGATGAAGACCACTCGCGCGGCGAACGCAACATCCGGGACCTCGAGCACGCGCTCCTGGCCTTCGAGATGCTGGGCGAGCCCCGACGCGCCGACTTCGAACAGGCCGCTCAGCGCTACGTGGACTTCTATCTGGCTCACATGCGGCTGGAGGAAGAACACATCCTGCCGCTCGCCGAACGCGCACTGACCGCAGCCGACTGGCAGGAACTCGACGAAGCGTTCGCTCGCAACAGGGACCCGATGACCGGCCACACGCCGGACGCCGAGTACCGGGCGCTGTTCAGCCGCATCGTCCAGATCGTCCCGGCCCCGATCGGCCTGGGGCAGGCTGCATGACGTGGGAAGTCAGCGAGACTCTTGATGGCGGGCGCGGCGGCGCCCTGCCATCTCGCGACCGATCTCGCGTCGCTCGGCAGCCCCCAATCGGGCCCGCACCTCCGGGTAGATCAGCGACTCTTCGAGCGCGATGTGGTCGTGCAACAGGGCGGTGAACCCCGCGCTGGCGTGGCGCAGCGCGTCCAGATCGGACCAGGGGCGCCCGGCGGCCAGTGTGACGAGGTGCGGCGCGATCGACATCCAGTCCTCTTCGAGCCAGTCGTGATCGGTCTGGAGCTTCAGAACGGCGGCCGTGAACCGAGGATCGCCACCAGCCACCATGCGGGGGAAGACATGCCGCTCCTCGTCTTCGTGATGCTGCCGCACCGTCGTCGAGAAGAAGGCGTCGATCTCGTGCGCCAGCGCGCGCGCCTCGTCGTCCGGCCCGAACGCGGCCAGGCGAGCCACCAGGGCGGACAGCTTGCCGAGCGAGAACAGTATTTCGCGGTGGCACAGGTCCAGGACATCCAGCCCGTCGAGCCGGGCTGCGGGAGGGCGCGTTCCGGCGTCCTGGCTTGCGCCGGCGCTGCGAGGGGATGTTTTCATGCGAGTGAGCAGTCCATGTCCGTGTGCCCAACTATCCCGCGACGGCGGCGCGCCGACCTTGCTCGAGGTCAAACTGAACGAGGCTCAGGCTTGATGAAGCGCACCTCGGCCATGGCCCCACGCCGTCTCCGTCCGGGTCCTCGCGTGTGTCACTTGAGTAACATGCGCGGGTGACGCCGCTCCCCACCCACATTGCCGTCGTCGACGACGAAGTCGACATTACCCGGTTGCTCGCAGGCTATCTCGGCAGCCAGGGTTTTCGCGTCACCCAGCTTCACTCCGGGCACGAGCTGGTGGACCTGTTGGCGCGGGACGAACCGGCCCTCGTGTTGCTCGACCTCGGCCTCCCCGGCGAGGACGGGTTCACCATCGCACGCAAGCTGCGAGAGCACTGGCACTGCGGGCTGGTCATCGTCACCGGTCGGGGCGACGCCGTCGACAAGGTCGTGGGCCTGGAAGTGGGCGCCGACGACTACGTGACCAAGCCGTTCGACCTGCGCGAGCTTCTTGCGCGCATCAGGGCCGTGCTGCGGCGCATGGAAGCGGCAGCCGGTGCCGCGGCGCAGCCGGCCGCCTCAGGCAGGACCAAGCTGCGCTTCGCCGGCTGGGAACTCGACACCGCGGCGCGCCGGCTCGCCAGCCCGTCCGGAAGCGACGTGCCGCTCACGACCGGGGAGTTCGAGCTGCTTCATTTGTTCGCGAAGCGCCCCGGGCACGTCCTGTCGCGTGACTTCCTGCTCGAGCACACCCGTGGCCGCGAGGCAGGGCCGTTCGACCGCACGATCGACGTGCAGGTGGGCCGCTTGCGCAAGAAGATCGAGGTCGACCCGGAAGACCCGCAGATCATCAAGTCGGTACGCGGGGCCGGCTACATCTTGGTGCCGCCCGTCGAAGCGGTGTGACCATGCCGTCGCTGCCGGACATCGACGAGAGCACCGTCTTCCGATCGCTGTTCGCCGCGTACCCGGATGCACTGCTGCTCGTCGACAAGCAGGGCAACATCGTGCTGGCCAACCACGAGGCGGCCACGCTGCTTGGCTATCCCGTGCCCGAGCTGGTGGGCCTGCCGGTCGAGGCGCTCGTGCCCGACGCGATCCGGCCGCGCCATGCCGCCTACCGCGACGCCTATGCGCGCAACCCGCGGCCTCGGCCGATGGGCACGCAGATGGAACTCGTCGCGCGGCGCAAGGACGGCAGCGAGGTGATGGTCGAGATCGCGCTCAGCCCGCTGCAGGAGCATTCGCTGCCGTTCACCGTGGCGGCGATTCGCGGCATCGGTGCCTATCCGCGCGTGAGGCAGGCGCTGCAGCGGGCGCGCTATGCCGAGCGGGTGGCGCAATTCGGCCGCCTCGCGGTCGACGTGCGGGATCCGCAGGAACTGCTCGACGCCGCGCCGCGCGTCGCCGCCGAGGCGCTGGAGGCCGACGCGGCCATCGTCTACCTGCTCGAAGCCGACGAGACGGAGTTCCGCCTCGCATCGGGCATCGGCCTGGCGCCGGACGAGGTGGTGGGCACGCGCGTGGCGAAGCTGCCGGAGGCACCCGGCGGCGCCGCGGTGCCCCTGTCCGAACGCGGCCGCAGGATCGGCGCGCTGCTCGTGCGCTCGACGAAGCCGCTTGCCGAAGACGAGATGCGCTTCCTCGACTCGCTGGCCAGCCTGCTCACGACCAGCCTGCAGCGCGGCCACAGCGAGGAGTCGCTCAAGCACGCACAGCGCCTCGAGAGCGTCGGCCAGCTCACCGGCGGCATCGCGCACGACTTCAACAACCTGCTCACGGTCATCTCGGGCAACCTGCAGGTGCTCGCAGACCTGCCGGCGCTGGCCGGCGACGCCTTCGGGCAGCAGCTCGTGAGCGCGGCGATGCGCGCGGGCAAGCGAGGCGCGGAACTGACCGGCAAGCTGCTCGCCTTCTCGCGCCGCCAGGTGCTGCAGCCCGCCGAAGTCGACACCGCCGCACTGCTGCGCTCGCTGACCGACATGCTGCGGCGCACGCTGGACCAGCGCATCGTGATCGAGCTGCAGGTCGCGCCCGACTGCCCGCCGTGCCTGGCCGACCCCGGCCAGCTCGAATCCGCGCTGCTCAACATCGCGATCAACGCGCGCGACGCGATGCCCGCGGGCGGTCTTCTGCTGTTCGCCTGCCGCGCCGTGCCGGTGTGGCCGGAGCTGAAGGCCGAACTCGGCCAGGCGAGCGGCGACCGCTACGTGTCGATCTCGATCGGCGATACCGGCAGCGGCATGCCCGAAGCGGTGAAGGAGCACGCGTTCGAGCCTTTCTTCACCACCAAGGAGGCCGGGCGTGGCACCGGGCTGGGCCTGTCCACGGTCTATGGCTTCGCCAAGCAGTCGCACGGCGCGGTCACGCTGGACAGCACGCTCGGCTCGGGCACCACGGTCACCCTCTATCTGCCGGTCGCCGCCGGCACCGAGGCCGCCGAGGGCGATGTTGAAGGCTGCGGCAGCGTGCCGCCCGGCCTGCGCGTGCTGATGGTCGAGGACGACGCCGAGGTGCGCGCCGTGGTGCAGCGCTTCCTCGCGTCACTCGGCGCCGCGGTGACGAGCAGCGTCAACGCCGAGGAAGCCTTGGCCATGCTGCACGGCGATGCCGGGTTCGACCTGCTGCTCACCGACATTGCGCTGGGCACCGGCATGCGCGGCACAGAGCTGGCGAAGGCCGCCCGGAAGTTGCGGCCGGGCCTGCCGGTGCTGCTGATGTCCGGCTTCGCGAGCGGGCTGTTCGACGCGCCGCCGGAGTTCGAGCTGCTGCGCAAGCCCTACACACGTGAGGAGCTGGCGCGCACCATGGCGAAGGTGCTGGGGTAGAGCCTGGAAAGGTCACGGATGCGGTCATCTGCGCGGCTCGCCGAGCGCGCATCGCGGACCCGGCTTGCCTCGTATTGACACGCATCGAACGCGCGGCTGCTACAGGGCTTCACAACGGATGCCCGCACGGGCGCGGGCAAACCCTCGGCAACAGGCAGTGCCGGCTCGCAGAAGCGCATTGGCACAGCGCTTGCGCTGATGCGCCGGCATGCATTCACCGAGGAGACACCCATGCGCCTGAAGCTCGTTCCCGCCCTCGTCGCACTCGCCTGCACGCCGCCCGCGCTGCTGGCCCAGGTGACCGACTCGATGATCCTCGACGACGCGCGCAGCGTCGGCGACGTGCTGTCCTGGGGCCTCGGCACCGAAGGCCAGCGCTATTCGCCGCTCAGGCAGGTCAACACGGCCACGGTGTCGCGCGCTCGTGCCGGCATGGTCGTTCTCGTTCGGCGGCGAGAAGCAGCGCGGGCAGGAATCGCAGCCGGTCATCCACAACGGCAAGATGTTCGTCACCGGGTCGTACTCGCGCCTGTACGCGCTCGACGCGACCACCGGCAAGAAGCTGTGGAAGTACGAGCATCGCCTGCCCGACGGCATCATGCCCTGCTGCGACGTGGTCAACCGCGGCGCCGCGCTGTACGACAAGCTCGTCATCTTCACGACGCTGGACGCGCAGATCGTGGCGCTCGACCAGGACAGCGGCGACGTGGTCTGGAAGGAGAAGATCGACGACTACAAGGCCGGCTATTCGAGCACCGCCGCGCCCATCATCGCCAATGGCCTGCTGCTGACCGGCGTCTCGGGCGGCGAGTTCGGCGTGGTGGGCCGCGTCGAGGCGCGCGACGCGAAGACCGGCCAGCCTGGTCTGGTCGCGGCCGACCGTCGAAGGCCACATGGGCTATCACGTACGACGCCGACGGCAAGCCCGAAGGAAAACGGCGTCTCGGGCACGGCCAACCAGTCCTGGCCGGGCGACCTGTGGAAGACCGGCGGCGCCGCCACCTGGCTCGGCGGCACCTACGACGCCGAAGACCGGGCTCGCCTATTTCGGCACCGGCAACCCGGCCCCGTGGAACAGCCACCTGCGCAAGGGCGACAACCTGTTCTCCTGCTCGACGGTGGCCATCGACGTGAAGACCGGCAAGATCGTCTGGCACTACCAGAACACGCCGAACGACGGCTGGGACTTCGACGGCGTCAACGAGTTCGTCACCTTCGACATGGACGGCCAGCGCGTCGGCGGCAAGGCGGACCGCAACGGCTTCTTCTATGTCAACGACGCGAAGACCGGCAAGCTGCTCAACGCCTTTCCGTTCATCAGGAAGATCACCTGGGCCAGCGGCATCGACCTGCAGACGGGCCGGCCGAACTACGTGCCCGAGAGCCGCCCCGGCGACCCGACGGCGGGCGACGGCAAGAAGGGAGCAAGCGTGCTGTCCGCGCCGTCGTTCCTCGGCGGCAAGAACCAGATGCCGATGGCCTACTCGCCGGACACGAAGCTGTTCTACGTGCCGGCCAACGAGTGGGGCGATGGAGATCTGGAACGAGCCGATCGCCTACAAGAAAGGCGCCGCCTATCTGGGCGCCGGCTTCACGATCAAGACCGTGAACGACGACTACATCGGCGTGCTGCGCGCGGTGAACCCGAAGACCGGCAAGATCGTCTGGGAAGCGAAGAACGGCGCGCCACTGTGGGGCGGCGTGCTCGCCACCGCTGGCAACCTGGTGTTCTGGGGCACGCCCGAGGGCTACCTGAAGGCCGCCGACGCCAAGACCGGCAAGGTGGTGTGGCAGTTCCAGACCGGCTCCGGCGTCGTCGCGCCGCCGGTCACGTGGCAGCAGGGCGGCGAGCAGTACGTCGCCGTCGTCTCCGGCTGGGGTGGCGCGGTGCCGCTGTGGGGCGGCGAGGTGGCGAAGAAGGTCAACTACCTGGAACAGGGCGGGTCGGTCTGGGTGTTCAAGCTCGCCAAGGTGCAGTGAGGCGTGGCGCGCTGGCGTTTTGCACTGGTTGCCGGCGCGGCTGCCTGCGCCGGCGGCTCAGCAGTGGTCGCTCCAGGCCTTGGGCCCAGGCTTGCGAGTTGGCGTCGCTGCGGTAGACCAGGCCGGCGCCGCGGGACGCGTTCGGCACGAACTTCAGCGGCGCCGTCGCCGGCGCCGGCTGCGCGCCGGCGACGATGCGCTCGACCATTCCGCGCTGCGGACTCTTCGAGCACACGGGGTCGGTGGCGGCCGCGTCGCCCACGAGCAGCTGAGCCTGGCAGCGGCAGCCGCCGTGGTCGTGCTCATGGTCGTCGCACGAGCGGCAGGTCTCGCTCATCCATGCCGTGCCGCGGAAGCGGTTGAACGCCGCGCTGTCGTACCAGATCTCGCGCACCGGCATCTGCTGCACGCGCGGCAGCTCGAGGCCGGGCAGCATGCGCGCGCTGTGGCAGGGCTGCGCGACGCCATCCGGCGCGACGAGCAGAAACACCGAGCCCCAGCCGTTCATGCACGCCTTGACCTTGCCCTCGGCGTAGTCCGCAGTCACCCAGAGGATCTTCATGCGGCCGTTCAGCCGCGCACGGTGGTGGTCGACGATGGCCTCGGCGTCGGCCAGGTCCTCGCGCGTGGGCATCAGCGCGTCGCGGTTGCGCCAGGCCCAGCCGTAGTACTGCGCGTTCGCGAGCTCGAGGAAGTCCGCGCCCATCGACTCCGCCATCGTGACGATGCGGCCCACGTGCGGCAGGTTGAAGCGGTGCATCACGCAGTTCAGCACCATCGGGTAGCCGAGCTGCTTGATCGTCGCCGCGACCCTGGCCTTCAGCTCGAAGGTGCGCGTGGAGCTGAGGAAGTCGTTGAGCTCGCGCGTCGAGTCCTGGAACGACAGCTGGATGTGGTCGAGCCCGGCGTCCTTCAGCGCCCGCGCGCGCGCCTCGGTGAGGCCGACGCCCGAGGTGACGAGATTGATGTAGTAGCCGAGCCGGTGCGCATGGGCGACGATCTCTTCCAGGTCGTCGCGCAGCAGCGGCTCGCCGCCCGAGAGCCCGAGCTGCACGGCGCCCAGCGCGCGCGCCTGGTCGAGCACGTCCAACCACGCCGCGGTGTCGAGCTCGTCGCGGTGCGCCGCATAGTCCAGCGGGTTCGAGCAGAACACGCAGTGCAGCGGGCATCGGTACGTGAGCTCGGCGAGCAGCCACAGCGGCGGGCCGGGCCGTGCGGCCGCGGCGTCAGGCGAGCCAGCCGCGTTCATGGGCGTCGACCAGGAATCGGCACGCATCGGCGCGCACGTCGGCAGGGGCATAGTCGCGCTCGAGGCCGGCGACGAGCTCGCTCGATGCTCGTCGCCCCGTCGCAGCGGCGCAGGATCTCGGCGGCGCTGGCGTTGAGCTTCACCATGCCCTCCGGGTACAGCAGCACCCAGCACTGCTGCGCCGGCTCGTGCTGCAGCCGGTACATGGCGCGCACCACTGGGCAGTCGGTCGCATGAGCGCTTCGGAGCAGCCGGGCGGCTCATGGCTGCCGCTCCTGCGCCAGGTCGTCCGGGTACGCGCGCTCGATGGAGTCGAGCATCGTCCACAGCACGTCGAGCTTGAACTGCAGGATCTCGATGGCGCGCTGCTGGCGCTCGCGCGTGCGGCACCAGTCGTGCGCGATCGCGAGGCCGTGCTCCACGTCGCGCGTGGCCAGCGGGATGCGGCTGCGGAAGTAGGCCAGGCCGTCCGGCTCGATCCACGGGTAGGCCGCAGGCCAGCTGCTCAGGCGGTCGGCATGGATCTTCGGCGCGAACATCTCGGTGAGCGACGAGATCGCCGCCTCCTGCCACGACGCCTGGCGTGCGAAGTTCACGTAGGCCTGCACCGCGAAGCGCACGCCTGGCGCCACGTGCCTGTGCGACCACAGCGCGTCGCGCGTCAGTCCCACCGCTTCGCCGAGCCGGACCCACGCCTCGATGCCGCCGGCGTTCGCGCCCTGGTGATCGCCTCGGCCGTCGTGGTCGAGCACGCGCTCGATCCAGCACCGCCGCGTCTGGCGGTCGGTGCAGTTGGACAGGATCGCTGCGTCCTTGATCGGGATGCAGACCTGGTAGTAGAAGCGATTGGCCACCCAGCCGCGCACCTGGAAGGGCTGCAGCTCGCCACGGTTCAGCCGGCGGTTGAACGGGTGGTGGATGTGGTAGCCCGCCTCCTTGGCGCGAAGCCGGGCCTCGAAGTCCGCCGCGCTCCACGGCGGCGCCACGTCGTGCTCGACGACGTCCATCAGCTGCGCATTCACAAGTCGATCTCCATGCCGTCGTGCGCGACTTCGATGCCGTGGCGTTGCAGCTCGCGCCGCTGCACGCTGTCCTCGTCGAGGATCGGGTTGCTGTTGTTGATGTGGATGAGCACCTTGCGCCGCGCCGGCATCGGCGCGAGTGCGGCCACCATGCCGGCGCCGCCGCTTTGCGGCAGGTGCCCGAGCTCGGCGGCGGTCTTGGCCACGAGGCCGGCGGCGAGCATCTCGTCGTCGGTCCAGAACGTGCCGTCGACCATCACGCAGCTCGCGCCGGCCATCGCGGCGTGCTCGCGCTCGCCGATCCGCGCGAGTCCGGGTGCATAGAACAGGCGCTCGCCGCTTCGCAGGTCGTCGACGACGAGCGCGATGTTGTCGCCGACCGCCGGGTCGTGGCGGTGCGGCGAGTAGGGCGGCGCCTTCCCGGCGATGGCCAGCGCCGTGAGGCGCAGGCCGGGCAGGGCGTCGATGTGGAACTCCGCGACGACGTCGTCGCCGGCCACCGGCACGAGGTGCCAGCGCACGCCGCAGTAGTGCTCCAGCGCCGGCAGCAGCGGCAGGCCGCTGGTGAGGTCCTCGAACACGCAGGGGGTGCAGTACAGCTCGATCGGCGGGCCTTCGCGCAGGCTCAGCAGCCCGGTCACGTGATCGATCTGCGCGTCCATCAGCACCACGGCCTCGATCGGCGTGTGGCGCGGCGTGCCGCGCGGATGCAGCGCGGGCTGCGTGCGGACCTGATGCCCGAGGTCGGGCGAGGCGTTGAGCAGCACCCAGCGCTCGCCGTCGGCCGACACCGCGATCGAGCTTTGCGTGCGCACGGTCGCGCGGGTCGTGCCGCGGCGCACGCCGCCGCAGAGCGCGCAATTGCAGTTCCACTGCGGGAAGCCGCCGCCGGCGCCCGAGCCGAGCACGAGGATCTTCATGGGTGTGTGCGAAGAACTCGGGAAGGGGCGCCCGCGCGAGGCGGGCGCCGGGCATCAGCGCGCCGAGATGTACATCGTGATCTCGAAGCCGAAGCGCAGGTCTTGGTAGGCGGGGGTGGTCCAGGTCATTTGCGGTCTCCTGTGTGCGTCGTGCCGTCAGTGGCACGCGTTCAACGCAAGAGCTGTGCCGCATCACGTGCGGGGCGAAAGTCCGCACACCGTGCTGGCAAACCCGAAGGCCAGTCACGCCGCGAGGGCGGCGCGTGTCTCATCACGGAGCAGCGGCTGCGCTGCAGGCTGGCACAGGGGAAACCCTGTGCCGCGGAGGCTTCAGGCGTCCTGCCGCCAGCGCAGCTTGCGATAGATGGTGTTGCGGCTGATGCCCAGCCGCTTCGAGGCCACCGAGATGTTGCCGCCGGCCTCTTCGAGCGCACGCTTGATCGTCTGCAGCTCGAGCTCCTCCAGCGTCGTTGCGGTGTCGGACGGCGCAGCCGGCGCAACTGCGTCGGCCGGGGGCTGCGTCACGGCGCTCGACGCCGCACGCGCCGGAACCGGCATCGCGGCGCCGGCATCCTCGATGAAGTCGTCCGACAGATGCGCGCGTGTGATGAGCGGCTCGCCGGCCGCCATCACGGCGGCGGTGCGCAGCACGTTGGCGAGCTGGCGGATGTTGCCTGGCCACGCATAGCGCTGCAGCATGCACAGCACCTCGTCGTCGAGCTCCGGCGGGCAGCCGGCGCATTCGGCGCGCAGGATCTTGCGCACGATGGTGACGAAGTCGCTGCGCTCGCGCAGCGCGGGCACTCGCACGACGAGCCCGTTGAGCCGGTAGTAGAGGTCCTCGCGGAAGCTCTGCGCCGCGATCATCTGGCGCAGGTTGCGGTGCGTCGCGGCGGTGACCGCCACGTCCACCGGCACCGGCTTGCCGCCGCCCAGCGGCGTGACCTGGCGCTCCTGCAGCACGCGCAGCAGCCGGGCCTGCAAGGCCAGCGGCATGTCGCCGATCTCGTCGAGGAACAGTGTGCCGCCGTCGGCCTGCAGGATCTTGCCGGCCGCGCCCTTGCGGCGCGCGCCGGTGAAGGCGCCCTCCTCGTAGCCGAACAGCTCGCTTTCGATCAGGCTCTCGGGTATGGATGCGCAGTTCACCGCGACGAAGGGCTGGCGCGCGCGCTGCGAGTCCTGGTGGATCGCGCGCGCGAGCAGCTCCTTGCCGGTGCCGGTCTCGCCGAGCACCAGGATGGCGATGTCGCGGTCGATCACGCGCTTCACCTTTGCGACCACCGCTTCCATCTGCGCGTCGCCGGTTTGCAGGTAGCGCAGACCCGACAGCGCCGCTGCAGCGTTCGGCGCCGGGCGCACGACCGGCGCGACGGCCGCGCCCGCCGGTTCATCCGGCACGAGGTCGCATTCGACGCTGCCCAGCGCCTGCCAGGTCGGCCAGTTGAAGCGCGCGCGCACGTGGACGCGCAGGCCGCTGGGAAGCGCCAGCGCCATCGGCATCGCGATCGGCGAACGGAAGTGGTCGACCATCGACCGCGACCGAGGTGCCGAGAAGCGTGGCGACGCTGCTCATGCGCAGCGCAGCGCCGCTCATGCCGAGCTGGTCGAGCGCGCTGCGGTTGGCGCCGAGGAAGCGGCCGTCGCGGCCCACTGCAACGATGCCCTCCATCAGCGTGCCGAGGAACTCGGGCCGCGTGTGGAAGTGCAGCCGCATCGCCTGGCGGAAGTCGTCCTTCAGCCACTGGTTCTCGATCATGCGCGCCGACATCTTCACCAGCCCCATGGTGTGCTGGTGGTAAGAGCGCTGTTCGCCGGAGACGTCGAGCACGCCGAGCATGTTGCCGCGCGGGTCGAAGATCGGGGAGGCCGAGCAGGTGAGGAAGCCGTTGGCACGGAAGAAGTGCTCGTCTGCGTGCACGAACGTCAGCGTCTCGTTGATGAGCGCGGTGCCGATGGCGTTGGTGCCCTTGCACGACTCCGACCAGTTGGCGCCCGGAGCGAGCGCGACCTTTGACGCGCGCTGCAGGAAGGCGTCATGCCCGACCGAGTGCAGCACAGTGCCCTGCGCGTCGGTGAGCACGACCATGCCCTGCGTGGCCAGGATCTGCTCGAGCAGCAGTTCCATCACCGGCGCCGCGTGCTCGTACAGCCGCCGGTTTCGATCCCGGGCCACCCGGAGGTCGGCGCGCGGCACCTGTTCATGGTCGGGCCGGTCGGCGCGGCTCAGGCCGAAGGCGGCACAGCGCTCGTGCGAGCGCACGATGGAATCGACGTGCGCAGGGTCCGGCACGGCGAGGGCGGCGGCGGAACTGCTGGGCTGGAGGGTCGCCATCGGCCTGTCTCCTTTCGCTTCACTGACGTGGAGCTGACTGTCGTACTGCGGGTCGTGAGCCGATTGGCGCCGGCAGGTCAATCCTATGCGTGAGGCTGGAGCAATTCCATTGCGGATTTCCTGTGCGAATTGATCCAGCGCAAGGCGCGACTGTCACGCTTTGGAGCACCGTCCCCGGGTACGGCCCTCGTTGCGCGGCCTTGGGCGACCGCTCGCCGATCTTGGCACAGCCCTTGCGGTTTGCGCCCACCCGCAACCCGACCCGATGGAGATTCGCATGAGGAGACATTCCGTAACCCGCGCCGCACTGCTGGCGGCCAGCCTTGCGATCGGCCAGGCCGCCTTCTCGCATGGCGACGTGACCCCGCAGGCGGTCGACACGAAGGAGCTTCCCGCGCTCGGCGCGCAATGGCGCGCCGAGAACCCGTACCGCCAGAACAAGGAGGCGGTGCGCATCGGCAGCTCGGCCTACAACCAGAACTGCGCGCGCTGCCACGGCCTGGAGGCGATATCCGGCGGCATCGCCCCCGACCTGCGCAAGATCGACAACGAGTGCGCGACGCAGAAGGACCCGAAGAAGCGGGACGCGTGCGTGAAGGACGTGGACGACTTCTTCTCGTCCACCGTGCGCAAGGGCCGCACGCGCAACGGCGCGGTCTACATGCCGCCGTTCGAGGGCACGCTCAACCAGGAGGCCGTCTGGGCCATCAAGAGCTTCCTCGAGACCAAGCGCGAGAAGCCGCTGTGAACCGCCGCCAATGCCTCGCCGCGCTTGGCGCGGCAGCAGCAGCGCCGCTGGCGGCCGCGCAGGAGGCGAGTGCGCTCGAGCGCATCCGTCGCCGCGGCCGCCTGCTCGCCGGCATCTACCACGACATGCCGCCGTTCCATGTCCAAGGCGAGGGTATCGACGTCGAGATCGCCCGCTCGCTCGCGGCACGGCTCGGCGTCGAGCTCACGCCGCTGCCGTTCCACGCCGGCGAGAACATGGACGACGACTTGCGCAACATGGTCTGGCGCGGCCACTACCTCGGCTGGGGACCGGCGGACGTGTTGCTGCACGTGCCGGTGGAGCGCGGATTGATGATCGCCAATCCGCGCGTGCAGGTCGTGGCGCCGTACTACCGCGAGCGCGTGGCGATCGCCTGGCGGCGCGAGGCGCTCGGGCCGGTGCTGGAGTCGCTGTCGGCGTTGCGCGGCCGGCCGGTCGCAGTGGCCGGCCAGTCGCTCGCCGGGTGGCTGCTGATCGGCGCCGACGGCGGCGCGCTGCGCGAGACGCTGTCCACGCGCTGGCGCGATGGCGTCGCCGCCGCGGCGGCGCTGCGCGACGCCGACGCCGTGGCGGCCGGCGGCCTGATGTCGGAGCTGGAGTTCGTGCTGCATGGCGACGATCGCTTCGCGATCGCGCCGCTGCCGGCGCCCCGCGCGCCGGCCGACGGCTGGGCCGTCGGCTGCGCGGTCAGGAAGGACGCCGACGACCTGGCGCTCGCCTTGCAGCAGGCCATGCAGTCGCTGCAGGCGTCAGGCGAGCTTGCAGCGCCGTTCGAGCGCCGCGGCGTGCGCTGGCGCGGCTGAACGCCGCAGGGTGCACCTCAGGCGCGCCCTTGCTCCGTTCAGCCATTGCCACTCCACGTCATCGTAGAGCCGCGAGCGCGTGAGAAAGCGCAGCCCCTGCGGCCCTTCGAGCGAGAACATGCCGCCGCGGCCCGGCACGACGTCGATGATCAGCTGCGTGTGCCGCCAGTACTCGTACTGCGACGCGCTGATGTAGAACGGCATGCCGCCGATGCGGCCGAGCAGCCGGTCGCCGTCGCCGACCTGGAGCTCGCCGGCTGCGTAGCACATCGGCGCGCTGCCGTCGCAGCAGCCGCCGGACTGGTGGAACATCAACGGGCCGTGCCGCGCGGCGAGGCGCTCGATGAGCGCCAGCGCCGCGTCGGTGGCGACCACCTGCCGAACTTGATGGCTCATGGTGGAGGTCCTTTTGGGACAGGCCGCAGAGCGGCCAGGGGCGGCGGCGTCAGCGCCCGAAGCCCGGTCCGGGTTTCCCGGCCGGGCTTCGCAGCCCCCGCGGGGGGCCGCCGCCAGACGGCGGGGGGCTCAGAAGAACCCGAGCGGCGATTCGCTGTAGCTCACCAGCAGGTTCTTCGTCTGCTGGTAGTGGTCGAGCATCATCTTGTGCGTCTCGCGCCCGATGCCGCTCTGCTTGTAGCCGCCGAACGCCGCGTGCGCCGGGTAGGCGTGGTAGCAGTTGGTCCACACGCGGCCTGCCTGGATGCCCCGGCCCATGCGGAATGCCGTGTTCATGTCGCGGCTCCACACGCCGGCGCCAAGGCCGTAGAGCGTGTCGTTGGCGATCGCCAGCGCCTCGTCCTCGTCCTTGAAGGTCGTGACGGAGACCACCGGGCCGAAGATCTCCTCCTGGAAGATGCGCATCTTGTTGTGGCCCTTGAAGACCGTGGGCTTCACGTAGTAGCCGCCCTCGAGGTCGCCGCCGAGCAGGTTGCGCTCGCCGCCGATCAGGCACTGCGCGCCTTCCTGCTTGCCGAGGTCCAGGTAGCTCAGGATCTTCTCGAGCTGCTCGCTGGACGCTTGCGCGCCGATCATCGTGCTCATGTCGAGCGGGTTGCCCTGCTTGATGGCGGCCACGCGCGCCAGCACGCGCTCCATGAACGGCTCGTAGATCGACTCGTGGATCAGCGCGCGCGACGGGCAGGTGCAGACCTCTCCCTGGTTGAGCGCGAACAGCACGAAGCCCTCGATCGCCTTGTCGAGGAAGCCGTCATCCTTCGCGAGCACGTCGGCGAAGAAGATGTTGGGGCTCTTGCCGCCGAGCTCCAGGGTCACCGGGATGATGTTCTGGCTCGCGTACTGCATGATCAGCCGGCCGGTCGTCGTCTCGCCGGTGAAGGCGATCTTCGCGATGCGCGGGCTCGAGGCCAGCGGCTTGCCGGCCTCGACGCCGAAGCCGTTGACGACGTTGAGCACGCCGCGCGGCAGCAGGTCGCCGATCAGCTCCATGAGCACGAGGATGGAAACGGGGGTCTGCTCGGCCGGCTTGAGCACGACGCAGTTGCCCGCGGCCAGCGCCGGCGCGAGCTTCCACACCGCCATCAGCAGCGGAAAGTTCCACGGGATGATCTGGCCCACCACGCCGAGCGGCTCGTGCAGGTGGTATGCGAAGGTGTTGTGGTCGACTTCGCCGATCGAGCCTTCCTGCGCGCGGATGCAGCCCGCGAAGTAGCGGAAGTGGTCGATCGCCAGCGGCAGGTCCGCGGCCATCGTCTCGCGGATGGGCTTGCCGTTGTCCCAGGTCTCGGCGGTGGCCAGCAGCTCGAGGTTGGCCTCCATGCGGTCGGCGATGCGGTTGAGCACGCCGGCGCGCTCGGCCGGCGACGTGCGGCCCCAGGCCGCCTTCGCGGCGTGCGCCGCGTCGAGCGCGCGCTCGATGTCTTCGGCGGTCGAGCGTGGCACCTCGCAGAAGGCGCGGCCGGTGACCGGCGTGATGTTCTCGAAGTACTGTCCCTTGGCCGGCGCAACCCATTCGCCGCCGATGAAGTTGCCGTAGCGTTTCTTGAAGTTCACCGCGAAGCCGAAGCGGCCGGGTTCGAGCATGTCCATGCGTGTCTCCAGAGGGTGCCCCAAGTGGCAGCACGGCGGGGCGTAAAGAGTCGGCTGCTGCGACGCGGAGAACGCGAGTTGCGTGCCAGCCGGATCAGCGCCGCCGGCGCTGGCGGTATGCCGCCGTGAAGGAGGGTGAGTACCGAGCCGCCGGCGCCGGGTGCCTCGCGACGACACAGGCGCTCCACCTGCGCCCGTACCATCCTGGGACACCTGCCGGGGCGCTCGGACTGCTTCGCCGGCTTAGCCCGCTCTCACGCCCCGTCGGCCTTCGCGCGGGCAACCACCGCAGCCCCCACCTGACGTCCAAGCTCCCAACCGGCCGTGAGATCGCTGCGGAAGTGGATGCCGGCCCAGAGGCGAGACTCCCCGAACTCGCGCGCCCACTCTTCGTAGCGCGCCTTTTCCCGAGGAAACAGGTAGGTCAACACCATCGCTGGTGCTGCGCCAAGCGCAGCCGCATTGGACGGATACGTGGGAAATGGCGGAGTGGGAATCACCGTGGTGAGCGTCGCGTCGAACTGACCCGGGCGGGCAGTCCAGTATTGGAACTTGGCGTCCTGCGAGGCGATCCAGGCCTCGTAGTGAGCGACGTGAACCAGCGCATGGGCCCGCGCGGCGCGGGGTGCGCTGGCATGTGCTCCGTCCTCGGCAAGCCGCCGTCCAACTTCCTCGCTCAATCGAAACAACAGCCCCGGCTGCCCCAGCTGGCCGAACTGCCAGTACGTGACCTTGCTGTTCGTGAAGGGCGTCCGTTTGAAGTCCTTGACCTCCGCAAGCTCTGCGGCGCGTGCAGGGGAATCATGGACCGGCGGCGGTCCTGGCCGAAACTGGCTGGGAGAGCCAAGCACGAAGAGCTTCCACCCCACTTCGTCGACGCCGACCGGGTTGGTGCCTTTCCACAGACCGGGCCCGGTGGGCACGGTGCCGGCCCACTTGCCTGCCTCGGTCTTCATCTGCTCGATCACGCGCGCGGCCACCGCGCGACCCAGTGAGAGGCCGGCCTTCGTATCGGTCGGGAAGGCGGCGCCCGCCATGACACGAGAGCGCGCTGCTTCCTCCGCCGTCGCGGCCATTCGCTGCGCCTCCTTGGGGTACAGATGCGCGATGACGGTCGCTGCGGCCCCCGCGGCCACCGAGTATTCACACGGGTACGATGGACTGCTTGTCGCCACTGCGCTCGTCAGCTGCGGGTCGCATCGCAGCAGGACGCTGGCGGTTGTACGCGTACTTGCTGTCCCACGCCGCGATCATCGCGTCATGGAGAGCGATGTTCAACATGGCAATGGCGCGAATACTGCCTCCGCCGGGGAAGGGTGTGGCGGCGTTGATGTCGATCAGCACGTCGTTCCAGCGATGCGACGGCGACTGGAAGTCCCAATACCGGATGCGCTCCGCCGCGGCAGCGTCGCGCTGAGAAGCGAGCGCGCGCACCTCTTGGAGCTCGATCGCCGTCGCGGCGGCGTCCGGGGGGCCGGGCAGGCGCATCTCCTGACCGGACTTCAGAACCCACGCGCGCCAGGCTCCGGCGTCTTTGTCTGCAAGCGCGACAGCAGGGGCCCCTTCATGGGACGACCGCGTTGCGCAGGCCGCAAGAAGCGCGAGCGATACGATGGAGCCGGCTACGAGCAGCTTGCGCATGGTCCCCTCCTTGAGTCCTCATCCGACGCGCTGGCAGCGCTGGCATCGGCGCAGGATCGAGGGATTTCGCTCTCAGGTGCTTCGCTTGTCCACCCCCTAGATTGGACTTCGCCCGAGGCCGACATCGATCCGCCCGTGCCTCCATGATGGCCTATGCGATGCGCTTACCATGGTCTGTGGGGGCTGGAACAACGGCCCCCGCCTTCCCGCCTCTCAACCACAGGAGCAAAAACATGGCTAAGACAAGTGAGTCAGGCGTTTACCGCGTCACGGAGATCATTGGAACGAGTCCGGTGTCGTGGGAGGACGCAGCCAGGAGCGCCGTGGAGACCGCCGCCACGTCCCTGCGCGATCTGCGCGTTGCTGAAGTCGAAAAGCTCGACGTGAAGATCGAGGACGGAAAGGTCACCGCTTTCCGGGCCAAGATTTCCTTGTCGTTCAAGTACGAAGCATGATGAGGGCGTCGGCGCTCGAAGGCCATCGCGCGTAGGGCACGGGCCCCCGAGCGCTCACGCCAATGGATCCAGGAACTCGTGCCTGACGCGCACCGCCGAGTTGCGCGGCACGACCGCGTGGCCCTGCGCTAGCACATGGGTCTTGGTGAAGGCGGCGCCGAACAGCAGGATCAGCGACGAGTAGTAGACCCACAGCAGGATCAGCACCACCGAGCCCGCCGCGCCGTAGGTGGACGCTGTGGCCGTGTACGCGAGATAGGCGGCGATGGCGTAGCGGCCGACGGAGAACAGCAAGGCGGTGACCAGCGCGCCGCCGACCACGTCGCGCCATCGCAGCACCACGTCGGGCAGCACTTTGAAGATGGCGCAGAACAGCAGCGAAACCACCAGCAGCGACAGCAGCAGTTCGGTGCCGCTCAGCAGTGCAGCCACCGCCGGCACGAACTGACGGGCGAAATGCAGCACCGCGCGCAGCACCACGCCGAGCAGCAGCGACACCAGCAGCACGAAGCCGATCGCCAACACGACGGTCAAGGACAACAGACGGCTCTTCAGGAACAGGAAGAGGCTGCTGCGATTTGGCCGCGCGGCCACCCCCCAGATGGTGTTGAGCGAAGACTGCATCTGCGCGAAGACTGTGGTGGCGCCGATGAGCAGTGCGGCCACACCCAGCAGCGTGGGCAGCAGGCCCGACTCCTCGATGCGCGACCGAGCGACCGCCTGCTCCACCGCCGAGGCCGCCTCCCGGCCCATCACGTCCTGCAGTTGCGCAACGATCTGCCCTTGCGCCGCTTCCTCCCCTAGCACCAGTCCGATCACCGACACCGCGATGATGAAGACCGGCGCCAGAGAAAACAGGGTGTAGAAGGCCAACGAGCCGGCGTGGCTGAACGCGTTGCAGTCGAGCCAGAGCTTGACGGCATCGCTGGTAATCCTCCACCAGCGCAGCGTACTTTCCTTCCACATGGACCGCCCTTCCTGCATGTCACTCGAGGTGGCTGGGAACGAAACCGTGACTCTCGACAAGGAGGAATCTTGAACCGATTCGTGCCGGCGCGCTCAGGGGCACGAAACTCCTGAATAGAATTGTCAGCGGCGAGGTACCCTCGATGGCGCAGCGGATCAGCAAGCGTGAGATCAAGGCGCTCGTTTGCGTTCCCTACGAGCAGGTGCGCGACGTGTTGCAGACCGGCGACCTGGTCTTCTGCTCCGGCTCCTACCTCTTCTCCCGCGTGATTCAGGCCTTTACGCGGTCGGTATGGAGTCATGTCGCGATCATCTACCGCGACGATCACCTGCAGCGGGTCTTCGTGCTCGAAAGCGAAACCGGCATCGGGGTGAGGCTTGCGCCTCTGTCGAAGTACCTGCGCGACTACCACGGCCGACGACGTCCGTACCGCGGGCAGATCGTTGTCGCGAGACTGCTTGCCGACATCGATGACGCAGCGCTTTCGCGGGTGATCAGCACTGGCATGGATGAGCTGACCAAACCCTACGACAATCTCGAGATCCTGCGCATCTCGATGCGGATTCTGTTCCGCGTGAGTCGCCGAACTCGCGATCGCAAGTACATCTGCTCCGAACTCGTCGAGAGCTGCTATCGACGCGCCGGCGTGCGGTTCCAGCTCAAGGACAACTTCATCAGTCCCCTCGACATTTGGTTAGACCCGCACGTGGAGTTGAAAAACCGGATTCTGTGACGCGCGCTCGCGTGTCGCGAGGTCCTGCCAGTTACATAGCCCCTTCAGCCTTGCGTCGAACGAATGGCGCTACGCTTCGAGCGTGATCGGCGACTGGAGTAGCAGACATGTCCAACGATGCCAAGAAGCACAGCGGCAAGGATCACCACCGCATCGACATCGCGCTAGAGGATGAAGTGCGCGAGTGGGCCACGAAGTTCGATGCCTCTCCACAACAGATCAGGGAGGCGGTGGAGGTCGTGGGCGACCGAGCCGATGACGTCGAGCTGCACCTCAAGGGGAGCCGCTCCACCGAGACCGGCGACCGCGTGCGCGAAAGCCTCGCGAAGACCAAGCGGAAGCCTCGCTAGGCGCGCCGGCGAGGAGACTGCGTCGTTGGGACGCGCCGGGCGCGCCGGCTGCGGCTTACCCGACATGAGGGGCTGGTGCGGGACTGAGGTGGCGCCTAAGGTGAGAGGACCGCTGCCGGGTCTTCGCAGCGCCTTGCAGGTGACGCCATGAAGGTGTTCCGCGTAGCGACAGCCTTGCTCCTCATTTCGCTGGTCGGCCCGCTATCGGCCCAAGTTCTTCACTTCGAGGGCGCGTTCACCGAATTCCTGCTGTGCCCTAGAAGCGCTTGCGGCAATCCCGAGCCGGTGGGGCCGCTGCCGTTCTCGTTCGACGTGGAACTGAAGTTCAACCCATCCGGCCCTAGCCACGAAACCTTCGCGACTCAGGATTCGTCCGGCTGGCCGAGGCTTCCCTTGTCTCCGGCCATCGAGCAGGCCCTGCAACTCGTTCCCGCCAGCGAGCCGCGCGTCGAAGGGACCTATTACTTCACCAGATCCCAGTCCACGTACCACTCCAGCCCCCTGGGATTCAGCTGGAGCTTCACAGCAACCGAGGGCTGGCGCGAACCCATCGGCGACGGCGCTCTCACCCGGTCCGAGACGAGGCTTGTGAACATCGGGCTCCTCCGCAGCGGCGGCATCACCTTCGAACAGGCGTCGCGCCCGCTGACGCGCGACGAGATGCTGGGATTCATGCGCGACTTGGTTGGCGAGCAGGCCACGCTCACCGTGAGCAACGGATTGGAGTTCATTCGCGATCACGACGTTGCCCATGGGGCATTCCATCTGTCCGGCCAGTTCAGACTGGTGTCGATGTGCCCGGCGCCGACCGGCCTGCGCAAGTTGCTCGGCTGATTTCGTTCGACACTTGGCGCACGCGAATCCGTCGGCGCCGCTCTCTGGGATCCTGGATCATCTGATCGTTCCCGGAAACGCTTCTCTGGTTGCCCGGTAAGCTCTCGAGGCGAGTTTGGCGCTTCCTCGCGCGCGCATTTGCGCGTGCGCAGCGGAGCGCGCAACAATCAGCGAACGTGGGCGCTGACAAGGTGATCGAGTGTTCGGCTGCGTTTTGAGGTCATATCCGATGCGACGTACCGTCGTGACCCTCGTCCATGCTGCGCGCAAGCTGGTGCTCGCGTGCGCCGCCGCCGCGACGTTCGTGCACGACGTGGCCCCGGCAGCCGAATCCACGCTGCGGGTGGCTGTGACGACCTCGTTCGTCAGCTCGGGGGCAGCGGCCCGGTTGACACCGGCGTTCGAACAACAGACCGGCATTCGCGTGAAGCTGGTCGTGGTCGGCAGTGGCTCCGCATTGCGGATGGCCCGCGTCGGAGAGGTCGATGCCACGCTGACGCACTCGCCCGAGGACGAACAAGCCTTCATCGACGACGGTCTGGCCGCAGTCGTCCGCAAGGTGATGAGCAACGACACGCTGATCGTCGGCCCGGCGGAGGATCCGGCGGCAGCCCGCGGCCGCGATGCCGCGGCAGCCCTGGCACGGATCGCTGCGGCCGGTCAGCCGTTCGTCTCGCGCGGCGACGACTCGGGCACTCACCATCTCGAGCTGTCGCTTTGGAAGCAGGCCGGCATCGATCCGCTGGGGAAATCCTGGTACGAGGAGATCGGGCGCGGCATGCCCGAGGCGCTGCAACATGCGAACCGGCGTGGCGCGTACGTGCTCGTCGATCGCGGCACCTGGCTCGCCGACCGTGCATCGCTTCGGCTCAAGACGGTGGTTGAAGGCGACCCGCGAATGGCCAACCACTACGTCGCCATCGCCGCTCGGGCCGCCGGTCGCGCGCCGACGCCCGCGGCGCAAGCATGGGTCCAGTGGCTCGGCAGCGCCGCGGCGCGCCAGCTGATTTCCGGGCTCCAGGTGGATGGCGAGTCCATGTTTGCTCTCCCACCGCCGAGCGCGCGATGAACCGCGACCAGGCGCCGGATTCAATGCCCGGAAAGCGGCCATGAACCCGACAAACGTTGATCTGAACGCCCGCTCGGGGCTTCGGAGATCGCTGCTGGGTTACTTCGCTGCGTGGATCGTCGTGCTGGTCGCGATGGTGGCCGCCTGGGGCTGGATCGAGCGACAGGCCAGCGAGGACATCGCCACATCGGAACGCGCCAGTCGGACCTACACGGACGAGCTGTCGCGGCTGCAACTGCTGCTCGTCGAAGAGCGCATCGCGTGGAGCGAATTGCTGCTGCGCGGCTGGGAGCAGACTCGCTACCACGACCTGCTGAGCCGGTACTACGAGCGCGAGCGCCAGAGCCGCTCGGCGCTCGAGCGGATCGGCCGGGAGTTGCCGGACACCGAGGCTGAACGAGAGTCGTACCGGACGCTCAAGGACGCGCACGCCGACGTAACGCGCCTGCGCCGCGAGGCCCTGCGAGTGTTCAATCGGTCGAACGAGAACGCCCATGTTCTCGCCGACCGCCTCCTCGGGCCTATCGACGACGTTCTGCCGACGGCAATGCGCCGGTTCTCCGAGCTGCTGGAGAACGAGGAGCGAGACCGCATCGCGTCGCTTCAGCATGCCCGTGGCCGTACCCGTGCCGTTCTGCTGGCGATCCTGGGAGGCATGGCCGTCGCTGCCTTGGCCGGGTTCGCCTGGCTTCTCGACCGTCGTGTCGGGCGGCCCGCCCAGCGCGCCTCCGAGCTGGCTGCGCTGGCCGCTCAGGCCGAAGCGATCGCCGGGTTCGGCTTCTGGGACCGCTGGACGGACGGCTCGACATACTGGTCGACCGGCATGGACCGGCTCTTCGGCCTCGACCGATCGGACGGACCGCCACTGCACCGTGCGTTGGCCTGCGTCAGGCGAGAGGATCGACGCGCTCTGCTGCGCGCCCTGCTGCGCCAGCGCAGCGGTGATGGCGTGCAGCGGGTGCTGATCCACCTCGACGATGCCGCCCCGGGGCGACGCACGCTGGACGCGATCTTCCAGACCCGTGATCTCGGCGCGAAGCGTGGTGTCGTGCGCAGCGGCGTGGTGGTCGACGTCAGCGTGCTGACCGAGCAGCGCGAGGCGTTGTCGAGGCTGAACGCCAAACTGGAGGATCGGGTCAGGCGGCGCACTGTCGACCTCGAGGCCGCGCGCGACGAAGCACAGCGCTTGGCGCAGGTGAAGTCCGACTTTCTCGCGAACATGAGCCACGAGATCCGCACACCGCTGAACGCCGTGCTGGGTTTCGCGCGCATCGGCCTGGGCGACAGCATCGGCTTGCCGGCGCAAGCCCAGTTCGGACGGATCCTGAAGGCCGGCGATCACCTGCTGCGCGTGATCAACGACATCCTCGACCTGTCGCGCATCGAGTCCGGCAAATTTGTTGTCGAGTCGCGTGCGTTCGCGCTGCGAGGGGTGCTCGCCGACGCCAGCAGCTTCGTCATCGCTGCCGTGCGGTCCAAGGGCCTGTCGTACCACTGCGAGATCGCCGACGACGTTCCGAACTGGGTGCGGGGCGACGCGCTGCGGCTGCAGCAGATCCTGGTCAACTTGCTGTCGAACGCCGTCAAGTTCACCGAGCATGGGCATGTGCGCCTGGGCGTAGCGACCGAGAGCGATGGTCGCGACACGGTTCGCTTCGTGGTCGACGACACCGGCATCGGCATCGACGACGGCCAGGTGGCACGGCTGTTCCAGCCCTTCGAACAGGCCGACAACTCGACCACCCGCGCCTACGGCGGCGCCGGGCTTGGCTTGGCGATATGCAGCCGACTCGCGGACCTCATGGGCGGCTCGATTGTGGTGACGAGCACGCCGGGGTCTGGCAGCTCCTTCACGCTGCGCCTGCCGCTGCCGCGGTCATCCCCGCAGCAGCTGCCGGCACGGCCGGCCGCCGAGCGTGGCAGGCTGCTGGGCGTTCGCCTGCTCGCGGCCGATGACGACGAGGTCAATCGCATCCTGCTGGAAGAGCTGCTGCGTCACGAAGGCGCCAAGGTGGTGTTCGCCGAAGACGGCCAACAGGCCGTGCAGCGTCTCGACGAGCATGGTGCGGCGGCCTTCGATGCCATCTTGATGGACGTGCAGATGCCGGTGCTGGACGGCTACGAAGCGACCCGGCGCATCCGCGACGCGCATCCGGAGCTGCCGGTCATCGGACTGACGGCGCATGCGCTGCCCGAGGCTCGGCAGCTCTGTCTCGAAGCCGGCATGGTCGAGCATGTCGTCAAGCCGATCGACATGGCCGAGTTGGTTGCGGCGATCCGCCGGCATGTGCGCGAAAGCGACCGGAGGGTGGCGGCCGAAGCCGCGAGAGACGCGCCGGCGTAGACGTCCTGCTTCCATGCGCTACAAGGTCGCTGTGGACAGCACCATTCTCGCGCCCTCGGCCGACAGATGGTTGTTGTCGTAGTAGAGGGACTTGCCACGCAAGTGCGCGGCGCATCGACCCGGGACCATGGTATTGCAGAGCACCAACTCTGGCTTCACCCGGACCACGTTCGAATGCTGAATCGCGTCGAGCGCGGCATATGTTCGGCGATTGCGCTCGAGGAACGCAGCGTGAGACACCGAACCGTCCTCGAGCCGCAGTTCCCCGTTGCGCACTCTGAGTTTTGCCAAGCGTGCAGGGACGTCCCAGCCCATTTCAGGCACGGGGTAGATCAGGACTACCTTGCGTCCGGAGACGAGAATGGCATTTACCGAAGCCGCAAAATTGCGGGCCATCGAGTCAGTGTGGGAATACTCTGGCGACCCGCGCCACTCCCAGTCGGCGCCGGCCTCTACGCCACCGTGGCCGTTGTCGAACCTCGACTTCTCCATCAGGACAGTCCAGCGTGCACTCAAAACGACCACGGGCGGGAGCTTGTCGAGATCATCGCCGAAGAAGGCGCGACGGATGCCGACGCACTCCGTCTCGCCACTGGTGAAGCGGGCGGGCTCGCCATACTTGAGCGGAGGACAACTGCGCGACGTGTAGCTGACACCCCCCCGGTTCTCGTTCGACAACCGCTCGCTGAGCGCACCCAGGAAAGCGCCTGCGTGGCTGTCGCCAGCGAGAACGACTGACGGCTCGGCATCCTTGCGGCCGATCTTGCACGGCATGGGCGGCGTGGCCATGATCGACTTCCAGCAGTCGTTCACCTCGTCTTCGTAGAGGCGCATCGTGGTTGCGAACAGCTCCCGCGTCTTGGCGTCGAACCGTTGCGGTACTCCGTTTGCGGCATGGCCAGCGATCCCGAATGCCACCAGCAATATCGTGCCCGCAACCGACGCTTTGCACACCTGCGCCCTCGTGAAGCGATCACGATCCCGAGCAGGCCGCTCCACGAACTTCCAGGAGAGGAAGGCTGCGGCCAGCGCGAGGAGGATCAGGAAGACATAGGCGAGGGCACCCGGCTCGTCCAGGCTGCGATGCCGGGCGAACGCGAAGAGCGGCTGGTGCCACAGGTAGGCGCTGTAGCTGATCAGTCCCATGCCGACCAGCGCCCTGATGCGAAGCGCTCGGCCGACCCACGTCCGGCCGGAGGCGAATGCAATCACCAGGGCCGTGCCGATCGTCGGCAGTAGCGCGCGCCAGCTCGGGAATGGGGTGTTCTTGTCGAACAGCACGACCGGTACCAGAACGAGCACCAGGCCGATCGCACCCAGCACCTCGGAAACCGGCTGCCGCTGCTCGGGTTCTCCGTGCAGGTACAGCGCCACGAGCACACCGGCCATCAGCTCCCACGCCCGTGTGGGCAGCAAGTAGAACGCCGCTCCCTGGTTGTGCTGTGTAAGCCACACCGACGCAGCGAGACTCACGACGCCGACTGTCACCACGCCCCAGAAGATCCTGCGCAGGCCGAACCGCCAAGCCACCAGCAGGGCGATCGGGAAGAACACATAGAACTGCTCCTCGATGGCCAGGCTCCACGTATGCAGCAGCGGCTTCAGTTCAGCCGCGGTGGAGAAGTAGTCGGAGGTAAGGAGGAAGAACAGGTTGGAGCCGAAGACCGACACCGCTGCGAGGCTCTGGGAGAAGCTGCGAAGCTCCCAAGGCGACAGGATGAACCAGGCGAGGCACAGTGACACGACCCCAACCAGGAACAGTGCAGGAAGGATTCGCCTCGCCCGCCGTTCGTAGAATCCTGCGAAGGTGAAGCTTCCTGCCTCTCTCTCCTCCAGGATGATGGAGGTGATCAAAAAACCACTGATGACGAAGAACACGTCGACGCCGACGAAGCCTCCGGCGAAGGAAGAAAAGCCGGCGTGAAACAGGATGACAGGGACGACGGCAAGGGCCCGCAGGCCATCGATCTCCGGGCGGTAGACCACTGAAAACCCCACGCGACCAGCTCGGGCCGATTCGCGTGAAGTCTAGCGCTCGGAGCGCTCCGGCCCAGATCACTCACCTTTGCCCGGTGCATCGTCGTCGTCCGGGTAATCGATGAAGTCCGACTCCCCGCCGATATTGCTGGGCCGCGTGATGGGTGGCCAGCCGGTGTCTCCCTCGAGTGCGCGAACCGTCGCGTAGGTCCGCCACAAAGCCTCATCGGCCGCTCGTCCTTGCAGCCAGTGTTCGAAGTCGCCGAGATCGAGGGGCACCTCGATAGCGCGTCTGCCACTTCGCTGCAGCAGTGCGATCTGTTCATCCACCCATGCACGAAATGCCGCGTACGTGCGCTTGTGGAAAGCCGGATCGCATAGCGCCGAGAAGGCCCCGAAGTCGGCCCGCGCGGGGACCGCGAAGTAGATGGGAGATCCCATGGGTCGAGGCACCTTCCAACCATGTCGTCCGGTTGCATGCTGACCGCGATTGGCACGCCAAGTCAAGACGCACTCGCACAAGCGTGGAGACGGTGTCGGCACGGCGGGCTCACCCTACAGGTGACGCCATGAAGATGTTCCGCGTCGTTTCGAGCAGCGCCTCCTTCACCGAGGACCTACTGAAGCAGTAGAGCGCAGTGAAGCCGCCGAAGGCACACGCCTTGCTGAGCCGCGGCAGCAGTTCATGCTTCGGAGGCGGCCATGAATTTCAAGAGACTCGTCTCGCTGGTCAAGGAAGCAGCGAGCGCCTGGGTGGACGACCGAGCCGCGAGCATGGGCGCTGCCCTGTCGTACTACTCCGTGTTCTCGGTGGCGCCGCTGCTGCTGATCGTCATCGCCGTGGCGGGGCTGGTATTCGGACAGGAGGCGGCCCAAGGCGCCATCGTCGGTCAGTTGCGGGGGTTGCTCGGCGACAGCGGCGCCGAGATCGTGCAGCAAATGCTCAAGAGCGTTTCCGAGCCCAAGGAGGGCATCGTGGCGACGGTGACCGGCGTGGTACTGCTGCTGGTTGGTGCCACCACCGTCTTTGCCGAACTCCAGGACGACCTCGACCGCGTGTGGAAGGCGCCCGCTCGCGCCAAGCCGTCCGGGCTTTGGGGCTGGGTGCGCTCGCGCATTCTCTCGTTCGGGATGATCCTCGCCATCGGCTTTCTGCTGCTGGTGTCGCTCGTGGTCAGCGCGGCAATCTCGGCGTTGGGCGACTGGTGGGGACCTCTGTTCGCCGGCTGGGAGACGCTCGCCCAGGTCATCAACTTCCTGTTGAGCTTCGGACTCGTGACCGCGATGTTCGCCTTGATCTATCGCTTCATGCCGCACGTGCGCATCGAGTGGCGCGACGTGTGGACTGGCGCCGGTGTGACCGCCCTGCTGTTCACCGTGGGCAAGTTCGTGATTGGCCTCTACCTCGGCAAGAGCAGCGTCGCATCGGGCTTCGGCGCGGCAGGTTCGCTGGCAGTGCTGCTGCTTTGGGTCTACTACTCGGCGCAGATCTTCCTGCTGGGCGCCGAATTCACATGGGTGTATGCGCATTCCCTGGGCTCGAGGCGCGAGAAGCCCGCCGTGCAGGAAGCGGCATCGTCCAGCGTGCCCACCGCCGCCGAGCCGGCAAGTTCGCAGGTGGCATCTGCCGGTCTGGTGCCAACGGCAAACCTTGGCTCGGCGGCACGGAGACTCGCCCGCGCGCCCAGGCGCATCGACGATGCCTAGCGCCTAGGGACGGAGCACGTCGTATGCTCGCGCACCCCGACTCCAGGAGCCCGCCCTGGACGTGTTCCTCTCGCTGCTTGGCGCGCTGCTGATCGTTGCGACCATCCTGCCGGCCTGGAAGCGCCAGAGCTGGTGGGTTCGCGGATTCGACTTCCCCCGGCTGCAGATCGCCGCCCTCCTGCTGGTCGTGGGAGTGGCGCATGTCGCGTTGGTGGAGCCGACGCCTGTTGCGCGCGCGTTCCAGGCGGCGCTCGCAGCTTGCCTGGCAGCGCAACTGTGGCGCATGGCGCCCTACACGCGGCTCGGGCGCCGGCAGGTGCAGGACAGCCGGCGGCGGGACCCGCGCCGCGGCATCCGGCTGCTGTTCGCCAACGTGCTGCAGGACAACCGCGACGCGGCGGCGTTGCTGGCGCTGATCGAGCGCAACGACCCGGACGTCGTGCTCGCGATCGAGACCGACCGCTGGTGGGCCGATGCGCTGGAGGCGCTGGCGCGCACGCATCAGCACGTGGTGCGCCACCCGCTGGACAACACCTACGGCATGCTGCTGTTCTCGCGGCTCGAGCTGGTCGCTCCGGATGTGCGCTTCCTGGTGGAGGCCGACGTGCCGTCGATCCATGCCCAGGTCCGGCTGCCGTCAGGCCGCCTCGTCTGGCTGCACTGCCTGCACCCCAGGCCGCCCACGCCGCAGGAGAGCGACAGCTCCGAGCCGCGCGACGCCGAACTGCTGATCCTCGGCCGCGAGATCGAGCGCCGACCCGGCCCGGCGATCGTGATGGGCGACCTCAACGACGTGGCGTGGTCGCACACCAGCCACCTGTTCCAGCGCATCAGCGGGCTGCTTGACCCGCGGCTGGGCCGCGGCTTCTTCAACACCTTCAACGCCAAGAATCTCCTCGTGCGATTCCCGCTGGACCACTTCTTCCACTCCAGCAGCTTCCGGCTGGTGGAGTTCCGGCGGCTGGAAGCTTTCGGGTCGGACCACTTCCCGGTGTTCATCCACCTCAGCTACGAGCCGGACGCCGAGGAAGAGCAGGACCCCGAGCCGCCCGCGCCCGAGGACCGGCAGGAGGCGAGCGAGAAGGTAGGGGCGGCGCGCTGACGACGGCGCGCGACTACCGGCTCTTCCTTTTCCGGACGGGCGCACCTGCAAGGGCATGCGCCCAGAGATCAAAGATGTCCCTGGTGGCGTTCGTCATCGCGGTGGTGGCTTGCCGCTTGGCCTGGGCGGAGCCGTGGCTCCTCACGGAACCGGCAGCCGCGTTGGCGCCGCTGAGCCAAAGGCTCATGTACGGATTCTTCTTGAGCCATAGATTTCGCATGGGGGTCCTCAAGCTGCAGAGAGTCGGGCGTGTCTTACGCTGCGCTGTACTTCGTGGCGACGCCAGGCATTCTCCGGCTGGCGCAGTCGGTCGGCGACAACGGCCAGAACCTCCGGGTTCCAGCCCAGGCCACAATGGCTGCCGAAGACTTCGATGTTCTCCGTGTCCTTGCGCATGCCTTCCTGGATACAGGTCTGCCAGGCGACGACGCCGTCGGTGCGACTGAAGATCGACGTCGTGGGAACGCCGGGCGCGGAGCGCAGGCGGTCCAACAGCGACTGATCGACCACAGGAGTCGCGCCGTTGACGAGCCGGTAGAGCCAGGTGGCGTTGTTCTGTTCGACCGTGCCGGCGAACGGCGATCCGATCGTGATGACCTGGCGAACGCGGCGCGGCAATTTCTTGGCCACCTCGCGGGCATAGATCCCGCCCAAGCTCCAACCGACGAGGCTCATGCGTTGGTCATGCGTGGCAGCCAGTTCGCCCACGTGCCGTGCAAGATCGTCGAGCCAGGCATCCACGTCGCCTTGGGGCCCGGCGTTGACGCCGCGTCCCCAGTCATACGCCGCGTACCCCAGTTGTTCGCACAAGCCTTTCAGCGGGCCGATGGAGTGGCGGTCGCCAGCGAGGCCGGGAAATATCACGACGGGGTGGCCGTCGCCTCGCGGCAGCGCAGCCTTGTCCATCAACTTCATGCTGGCGTACTCCAAGGCGGCACGCATCGGTTCGACACCGAACAGGCCCCACCCAGGCGCGCCGGGCCGTCTGGTTTGAGTTTGAGTCGTGGTGTTCATGCGTTCACCTTACCAGCAGATGTCCACGAAGCCACGCCGCGAGATGCCCCGCACCCGCTCCTTCATCGGCAATGATTGCACTCGAGCTGGCCGTTGCTTCAACGTCGGCGGCTGGTTTCGGTCTTCACGCGGGTGGCCATCCCGATCTGAAGCGCGCAAAACTTCCCGATTGATTTTTGCTACTGCTGTAGTCGCAGCCAGCCAATCATGGCGTCCAGGTCGCCACCGAAGGCGCGGACCTTCAGCACGTCGGCGGCGTTCGAGCAGTGGGCCGCTTCTTCCATGCTCAGGCGTCGCTCCGACGACTCGCGCACGCATGCGAGGTACAGCGCCTTGAGGTCGGGCTCGGCCAAGCGTTGGAATGCCTTGGCCGCCTGACCGGGATCCACGCACAAGGGCATCGAAGGCAAGGCCTGGCAGGGCGCTCCCGCGAGGCAAAACAGGGCCGCGGCGACGCGGGCCGAGCCACGAAGTGGATGTCTCATGGGATACCTCCGCACATCGATGCGGAGTAATCTAGTCGGCTGCTGCTGCCCGCTCGAGGAGAGCCCGTCGAAGCTTCGTCGAAGCCTTGTCGAACCTTCGCGCAAGTCGCCATGGACAGGGGTACACCGGGTTCCACTCTGGGCCATGTCTCGCGCTTCGGAGCCTTCGCGCTCGATGCGAGCCGGGCCGAGTTGACCCGCGATGGCGTCCTGATTGGCCTGCGGCCCAAGACGTACGCGCTGCTCAGCCACTTCGCGGCGCATCCGGGGCGCGTGCTGTCCAAGCACGAGCTGCTCGCTGCCGTCTGGCCCGGCGTCGTCGTCAACGAGGAGTCTCTGTCACAGTGCGTGCGCGAGTTGCGGGCCGCCCTGGGCGATGAAGGACCGGCCCTCATCAAGACTGTTCCGCGCCTCGGCTACATGCTCGACGCAGCCGTGCAGGCCCCGCCTGCCCTGGCGACCGGTGTTGCACCGCAGCCCCAGCGCCGGTGGCCGCGATATGCGCGTGCAGGGGCCGCGCTGGCCGCCATGCTGGCGCTGGCGGTTCACTGGGACGACGCTCAGCGCGTCGGCCTCGACCAGGGGCTCAAGGGGCGGCGCTCGGTCGCCGTGATGCCCTTCGCAGCCGGCGCCGGCGACGCCCACCTCGCCGAGGCGATCACCGAAGTGCTGATCGCGGACATCGCCCGGATTCCCGACACCCTCGTGATCGCCCAGGCGTCTGCGGCGGCGGTGGCCGCGCGCGAGTCGGACTGGCGCAAGATCGGCCGCGAGCTGCGCGTGCGGCACGTGCTGACCGGCAGCGTGCGCCGCGAGGGTGCGGAGCTGCACGTTCACGCTCAGTTCGTGTCCACCGACGACGGCACCGTGCTGTGGTCGGAGAACTTCCGCCAGTCCCGTGTCGCCGATGGGGCATGGCAAAGCGACATCGGACTGCGCATTGCGCGCTCTCTGGACGTAGGCATGACAGCGGCCGCCGGCGGGCCCTCGCAGCGCGGGCACGGCAAGGACCTGGATGCGATCGACGCGACGCTGCGCGGGCAGCACCTGCTGCGCCATGCGATGTCCCGGGAAGACCTGCTGCGAGCCCGCGCGCATTTCGAGAGCGCGCTTGCGATCGAGCCCGATTCGGTCAGCGCGCTGACCGGCCTCGCGCAGTCCTGGTTGCACGAGATCGACGGCGGCTGGACCATTGGCAAGGCCGGCCTCCAGGCTGCGGAACAACCCATCCTGCTTGCGCTGGCGAAGGACCCCAACTACACGCCCGCCCAAGGCCTCCTGGCGCGCGTGATGGCCGCCAACGGCGACATCGAGGGCGCGCTGAGGATCGATCAGCGTGTCCTCGCGGCCAATCCGAGCGATGCCTGGGCCCACGTGCGAATCGCCGCGATGAACATGCGCCTCGGACGGCCGGAGCAGGTCGTGCACCACTGCGACGCGGCGTTGCGGCTGAGTCCGTTCGAGACCTGGCTCGTCGCCTACAGCCATCTGCAGGCCGGCTACGCCGAGTACTACCTGGGTCACGACGAGGAGGCGTACGAGCGGCTGCGCCAGTCGGCCGCAGCCGGCCCGAGCCCCACGCAGTTCGTGGCGTTTCTGTGGCTCGCGTCCATCGACGCCCAGCACGGGCGCGGCCAGGAGGCGCGGCAGCACGCCTCCGAAGTCCTGCGCCTGCGCCCACGCTTCAGTGCGAGCGCCTGGCGCGCGTGGACGGCACCGGTGACAGCCCAGCCCCATCTGCAGGCGGCGCGGGACCGCTTCTATGAAGGGCTGGCCAAGGCCGGGCTGCCGGGGTGAAACGGCTCAGACCTGCCGCCAGGCGTCGCCGTCGACGAGCTTAATATCGAGCCGATCGCCAAAGGTCGACATGCCAAGGAGCATCACTCGTGACACGATTCCGGCAGGCCCTGATCCTCTTGACCGTTTCGTTGCTGGCCGCATGCGGCGGCAGCGACCCTCACGTCCCGGGCAGCGGCTCACCGGTCGGCGCCCCCACGACACCCGGCTCGTTCACCGCCGTGGTGTCCTTCGGGGACAGCCTCAGCGACGTCGGAACGTATGCGCCGGCAACGTCGTTGGCGGGCAACGGCACCGCACCCTATTTCGGTGGGAAGTTCACGACCAACGGCAGCGCGGGCACGGTGTGGGTGGAGAACGTGGCCGCGTCCCTCGGGCTGCTCGCCACGCCGGCCGAAGTCGGCTTTGCCGGCTCGTCGGTCGCGTGCCCCGCGGCGGCCGATCCTGCCTTGGCCGGCACATGCACGGCCTATGGCCAGGGCGGCGCGCGCATCACCGATCCGAACGGCATCGGCCACGCGACGGGCGCCCTCACCGTGCCGGTGGCTTCGCAGATCGGCAACCACCTGACGCGCTTCGGAAGCTTCCGCGACAGCGACCTCGTCCTGATATGGGGTGGCAACAACGATGTGTTCGTCAAGTTCGAGGAGTTCGCGGCCGCTGCCGCGCAGATCCAGGCGGAAGCCGCGGCGGGCCTCCTCACGGGCGTCCAGGCGAACAAGGCCCTCTCCGCCGCTCAGACGCAGGCGCAAGCGGCCATGAAGCAGGCCGCGCTCGAGCTCGCGGCGCTCGTGCGCACCCGCGTGCTGGACAACGGCGGAAAGTACGTGGCCGTGATCACGCTGCCGGACAGCGGCGACACGCCGTTCGGGCAGTCGCTGCCCGCATCTGCGCGCCAAGTGCTGTCGGACTTGTCTGCCGTGTTCAACCTTTGGCTCGCGGAGGGTCTGACGGGACAACCGGTGGGCTTGATCGACGCGCGTGTGCTTCTCAAGTCGCTGTCGGCGGACCCGGCAGGCGCCGGTTTCGCCAACGCCACCGTGCCCGCTTGCGACGCCGCGAAGATTGGTGCTCTCACTGGCGGCCAGGTGACCGACGGCTCTTCGCTCTTCTGCAACGCCACGGTCGGCGCGCCGTACTACGGGCTGCGCACGGGAGCCGATCCGTCGACGTGGCTCTACGCCGATAGCGTGCATCCCAGCACCGGCGGCCACGCCGCCATCGGCAATGCTTTCGCGGCGCAGTTGGCTGCCTTCGGCTGGCTCTGAGGCGCAGGACAGTGGCATCTCCGGCGTCGGCGTGCCCCGGCGTGAGAGCGGCAGCGCCACGGCGAGCTCAGGCGATGCGGCGCTCGGGAACGCTTGGCCTGCGCAGCAAGCCAATGCCGGTGAGAAAGATGACAACGACGAGACACGCCGCCCCGAAGTAGAGGAGCCACGCGAAACCGGCATGGTAGGCAAGGCCAAAGAAGCCGCCCGATACGGCGACTGCCGCCAATGGTGCCGCAATGCGAGACACCCATTTCAGCATCGACGACAGCGTCGCTGAGTCGAGTAGAACTTGAACTACGAGAGACAGGACTACCCACACTCCTGCGTGGGCATGCCCCGCGCGAAACAGCGCCCATTGCGTTTCATCCAACACGAGAGCCCCTGGAGAGATCCCGGCCGCGCCCGTGGTGAGGATGCCAAGCAACGTCACACCTCCGTACATGATCGTCGGGACAGCCAGGAGCGTTGCGCCCGAAACCATCCTCGCCTCGCGCGACAGATCCATGTGGAACCTCCATCGAACACTACGTGATGTCGTTCGGCTTCAGCACCTGTGACATGCCCGCGGCAAGCTGCTCGAGCGCATCAGCGCCATGTGTAGGCAATGCCGCCGCCCAAGGTCCACTGGTTGCGATCGCCCCTCTGCGTGACGATCGGACTGTCTGCAGCGTCACCGGTCAGCCGCTGGTAGAAGGCGCCCGCGCCGGCGAACCAGCGAGGCCTCAGCCGCACCACCACGGCGGGCCAGGCATAGAACTGCCGCACGCCGGCGCCGGCCGTGTACTCGGGCAGCCCGCTGACCGCTGCCGCTCCGGGAGTCACGCCGAAGCGTTGCTGCATGAAGCTGTCGCTCGACCAAGTGAAGCCCGTGCCCACGCCGACGAACACCGTGCTGCTCAGCGGCATCCAGAAGCTGGCATAGGGCGTGACCTGGCCGCCGGCCGCACCGCCGCTGATCGCCGTCGTCGCGGAAACACCCACGCGCAAGCGCCACGGGATGCCCTGGGCGTTGACGTAGTGGTAGCCGCCGAAGACGCCTGCCTCGAGACCCCCATCGATCGGCGGCAACGAGTTGACCACCGGGTCATCGACATCCTTGCGGCCGAAGCGGTACGACAGCATCGGCCCGAACTCCCAGTTGGGGATGTTGAGCACGTTGACATCGCCGATAGGCCCATAGAGTTCCGCGAACCGGTGTTCCCCGAGTTGCACGCGCGCGGCCGGTACGAGGCCGACGACCTGGTCGGCGGAACCCATCCATTCAGTCGTGCTGCCGACACCGAGGCCGAAGAAGTTGGGGACGACGTCGACCATGAGGCCGGCCGCGGCCAGCGGCGGCGTGGCCGCCAGCGCGGCGAATGCCACCAGGACGTCGAGCGTGCGCCTGACAGCATGGGGGGTAGCCGGCATGGGATCTCCTCGGGGTGAATGGATCGAGTGCTGCATCAAGTCGTCGATCGTAGGAGCCGCCCGGCGGCGGCGCAAGGTCGTGTCCCTGCTCGTGCTCGACGACCCGCCGACGCAACCGCGCTGCGGCCGATGACGCCGATGGCGAACTACGTCCCGACATCGTCTCTGCGCGGTGGGTAGACGCCGGCCAGGCGGGCGATCAGGATCGCCAGGAAGAGCGCCCCCACCAGCTGCTCGAGCACGCACAGACCGCGCGCGTACCGCAGCACCGGCACGGCGTCGCCGAAGCCGGTGCTGGTCAGCACCGTGAAACTGAAATAGAGCAGGTCGCCGATATGCGGTGAAACGATGGCACCGCCGAACGCGAACGACCCCGGCTGGAGATGGTTCGCGATCGCGTAGAGATACCCCCACTGCGTGCCGAGCATGAGGTAGGCAGCCGCGGCTCCGTAGAGCTTGTCGGCCGTCATGACGTCCTGCTGAAAGACGTAGTGCAGCAGGTAGCCAATCGTCGACGCGTAGAGCGCGGCGCCGAACGCCCATGAATGCAGGAGGAACTGCGAGTCGCCGTCTTCGATCGCAAGCCATTGGAAGAACAGGGTCGGCGTCGCGAGGAGGAGCGCGATCACGAACGAAAACTGGGTTCGCCCTACCGCGGCAACCGCCGTGACGACGACGAGCAGGTTGCCGACGTTGAGCAGGATCCTCCCGCGAGGCGTGGGCTCGAGCAGCAGCACCGCCATGACGAGCACCAGCACTGCGACGAAGAGATAGAAGCAGCGCTGGAAGAAGACCTGTGCGAGTGCTGTGCGAGCCCGGTTGATCGCCATGTCCATCCTCCCGAGAGTCTGCGCCGATGTTAGAAGCAGCCAGGCGTTCGCGCCACCGCCGGTGAAGGCGGGCTCCGGAGAAGGCAGTGGAATGGCCGCAGGCCAGACGGCCGGACGAGCCTGCTACCGGGCGCGGCGCCAGCGGCGTCCGAGCGCGAGCAGGCCGAGCCCACACAGCATCAGCGCATAGGTTTCTGGTTCGGGAATGGCCGGCCCGAAGGTCATGAATTCAGGGCTCTGCCCGTGGTAGTTCCCCTGCATCCCCCCGAGGCTGTCAGCAAGCCGATACGTTGCCGTTGCCGCGTACGCCTTTGCATCGGTGTCCAGAACCAGCACGCCTTCCTGCAAGGTACCGCCGCTGTCGATGCCGTCCCCCAAATTCCATGAGGCCCGAAGCCCAAGAGCGCCAACGGCCGAGTCGCCGGGCCTTGGCCCGGACGCCACGACTGTTTCCCACAGCACTTCCGGCTCGGTGACGTGATGGGCCACCGTGTACGACGCGGGGGCCTGCCAGAGGTACGTGAATGTCCTCAGTGGGTTAGTCGATCCGGTGATGTGGAAGTAGAAGTCGAACGTGCTGTCCGCAGCCCGGATGACCATCGAGCGAACAGTCCCCTGGTAGACGTCCTCGGAGGTATAGGGGCCGGTTTCGTAGTCCAGGCCGACCCGGTCGAAGGAGAAGGTCTGCGTGACGTCCTCCACCACCACGCCGTCGATCGGCGGTTGTGGCACCGCAGCAAGTACGGCCGTTGCGTCCAACGCAAGGATCACCGCCAGACCGGCTTGGATTGCCGGAACACTTGCAGTCGCGCGCATGGTGTCACTCCTGGGTGCGGTCCGACCGTACTGCGCTTCTGGAGGACGCGATACCTCCAGATGAGCCATTGAAGTTGGCCGGACGGCTGCTACGGGCATCTGGGGCGGCCTTGATCGCATGTGCGGGAGCACATTGGCAAACCTTGTACCCACCGAAGCATCGAGTTCGGCGTTGCTTGTCCGCCAGCGTCAGCGTAGTGTGGCCTTGGCAAAAAACTGCAGGAGTGAGTCGTGAACCGTACACGCAGGACTGCTTTCCTGTTTGCCGCAACGCTTGTCTTTGCATTGCCGGCGACGGCTGAACGACTTCACTTCGAGGGGTCGTTCAATGTTGCGGTGTTCGACTGCAACCAGCGGACCTACGAGTGCCTGCCAGATCAATGGCTCACGATCGCACAGCCGATCACGCCGGTACCGTTTTCGTTCACGATCGATGTCACGCAGGTGGCCGAGCAAGTCGTCTTTCGTTCCAGCACATGGGTCGCTCCAAACCTTGTGCCGGACTCGTTGATCAGCGGCATGCTTTCAGGCTCTTATGCTCAAGGGTTTCCGCCGTTCAATCAGGCTACATTCGACTCCTTGGTCAACCGCCAGTACATATCGTCTAGCGGCGGAACTGGCATTTCGCTGAGTGACGGTTCGTTGCAGTGGTTTGGTGGGAAGTCGAACCGATGGCAAGGGGTGGTACCGCCGGCCCCGACGAACCCCGCCGACCCCATCGATGGACTCGAGTTCTTTGAAGGGGTGGCAGTCAACCTTCAGCAGCCAGGAGCCGCAACGGGGCCGCCGAGCTTTGCCGACCTGATCGAACTATTCGATCACTACCTCGCATCGAAGAGCAGCGTCGATCTCATTGCCGAGTTTGGATTCAGGCGGGGCGATCCACGCGACAGCTTCAACGATGTGCCATTCGGTCGGATGGCCGGCGATTTCCGCCTTACATCGATCCAGTGTCGAGCACCGTCAGCAGCGTCGAACCTGCTGGCCGGCCTTGGCGCCGCTTTGCGCGGTTCGCATTGAGCCGCGGTCGGCCGCGCGGCGCGCAATCGCAGTTCTCACGCGGAGGTGGCTTCGATGACGGAGAAGATTCCGGCGTCGAGCACGCGCTCGAGCCGCAACCCGGACGATTCAAGCAGTGCAGCGAACTCCTCGCGCGTTCGCTCTCGTCCTCCCGGACCGACGAGCATGTTCAAGTCGGAGAACTTCGCGTCGCGTCCTTCGTTGGCCGGCGCGACCACGCGCTCAACGATCAACACCCTGCCGTTCTCGGCGAGGGCCTGCTTGACCACCGTGAGAATGCGAATGGATGCCTCGTCGTCCCAATCATGAATGACGGCACGAAGCACGTAGGCCTCTGCACCCTTTGGGACCGCCTCGAAGAAGTTGCCGCCGACCGTGCGGCAGCGATTGGTGACACCGGCGCGCTCGAGCAACGGCGCAGCACGTGCCACGACGTGAGGCTGGTCGAACAGCACCCCCTGGATGTCGGGATGGGCGGTCAGTACCGCCGCAAGCAGGCCGCCGTTGCCGCCACCCACATCGATGATCGTCCTGAAATCGCCGAAGTCGTATGCGGCGAGCAGTGCGGCACTTGAGCGGCGCGAGAGCGACGTCATCGCGAGGTCAAAAGCGGCACTTTCATCCGGACGGATCGAGCGGTATGTCCACACGTCCGTGCCGTGGACATGTCGGAAGGCATTCTCGCCAGTGCGCACGCTGTGCAGCAACCCCGACCAAGCCTGCCAGTAGTAGGGGCGACCAACGAATGCGGCCCACCCGGCGATCGAGTTCGGGGCGGTCGAGCGCAATGACTGGCCGAGCGGCGCGAGCTCGAAGCGGCGACCGTCGAGCTCATGCAGGACTTCCACGCTCGCAAGCGCGCGCAGCAGACGGTACAGCGTGGGCTGATGCGTGCCTGTCGCCGCGGCAAGCTCGTCACTCGTTCGACTTCCTTCGGCGATCAGATCGGCGATCCCAAGCGTAGCAGCGACGTGAATCGCTTGAGATACCTGATAGCCCTCGAGCATGCGGCGAATCGTGGTCGCCGAATCCGGATCCTCGTGTGTCACGTCGGGCTCCTGCCACTTGCGTCAGTGGGACATTGTGGCCGTGTCTGGGGGAGTAGAGTCTCCGGGCTGCTTGCTGGAAGGGAGGACCGATGCGCGCCGTCATGCTGAGCTGGGTCACCGCGCTCACCGTCGCTTTGACCGGCGTCCACGCGGCGGATGCCCCGACACCGACCGCAGAGGCTCACGCGCTGTTCGACGACTACTGGAACTGGTTGACGGAGTCGTATCCCGACATCGCCAGCCTTTACTTCGGCGATGGCAGATACGCGCACCGGCTGCGTGACGAGTCGACGAAGGCGGTGCTGGCCCGGAACGCGGCGTTCAAGAGCTTCCTTGACCGAGCTGAGCGGGTCGACGAGGCCGGGTTGCAGCCCATTGACCGGGTGTCGTTGCGTGTCCTTCGATATCGGCTGGAGACCGGCGTGGCGATCGTGTCGAAGCACGGAGGGCTGCCTTTCGGTGCCATCTTCGGTGACACGTTTGCGCCGCTCACATCGACCGAAGGCTTACACCTGCTGCTGCCTGAATTGGGACAGGCGTCTTCATTCGCATCGGTGGGCGAATACGAGGCATGGTTGAAGCGGCTCGAGCAGGTACCTGCCAGCATCGCCGGCCTGATCGATCGCATGCAGTCCGCAATTGACGCCGGATGGATGCCGGCGCGGGCGGCGATCAGCGGCGTGCCGCAGCAGCTGCAAGCCTACCTCGCGGAGGATCTCGCAAAGAACCCGGCCTACCGGCCGTTCCTGTCTTTTGCGCCGGGCATCGATCCATCCGAGCGGCGCCGGCTGGAGCAGGCCGGACAGCGGCTCATTCGGGAGCAGGTGACGCCGGCCTTCCGATCTCTGAAGACGTTCTACGAAACTCGGTACTTGCCGGCTGCCAGGGAAAGCGGGGCGTTGTCGAGCCTCCCTGCAGGCATGAGCTACTACCGTGCGTGGCTGAAGTGGTACACGACGACCGACCTGACGCCCCAGCAGATTCATGACCTCGGCCTCACCGAAGTCGCACGCGTGGGTTCGCAGATGGACGCCGTAGTGGCCGAGACAGGCTTCAAGGGAACCCGAGCGGAATTCCAGAAGTTTCTCACTGGCGATCCACGGTTCTTCCATGTCAAGGCAGAGGACATGCTCGCGGGTTACCGGGATATCGCGAAACGCGCGGACGCGGCGTTGCCGCAGCTGTTTGCCGAGTTGCCGCGTCAGACATACGGCGTGCGGGCGATGCCGCCGGAAACTGGCGACGCGTCCGAGCACTACACCCCCGGGGCCGACGGTCGCCCCGGCTGGTTCGAGGCGAATGTGAACAATCTGCCGTCGCGCCCCAAGTGGCAGATGGAGTCGCTTCTGCTCCACGAGGCGGTACCGGGCCATCATTTGCAAAGCTCCCGCCAGAGAGAGATTCGTGACCTGCCCACTTTCCGACGCTATCTCTGGTTCGCCGGCTTCGGCGAAGGCTGGGCGCTGTATGCCGAGAGCCTCGGGTACGAGATGGGCTTCTACAAGGACCCGTACCAGCGGTTCGGCAACCTGTCGTTGGAGATGCTCCGAGCCTGCCGTCTGGTCGTCGATACCGGGCTGCATGCGTTCGGATGGAATCGGCAGCAAGCCATCGACTACCTCGTTGCAAACACGGGTCAGACCGTCGCGGTTTCGACGGCCCAAGTAGACCGTTACCTGCTGACGCCGGGGCAGGCCGCGGCCTACAAGATCGGCGAACTTCAGATCAAGGCGCTACGGGCGAAGGCCAAGGCAGCGCTCGGCGAGCGCTTCGATCTCCGGCGTTTTCACAATGCGGTGATCGACAACGGGGCGCTGCCACTGCAGATTCTGGAGCGGCAGATCGACGAGTGGATCGAAAGCGAGAGAGCAGCGACGGGCCGTTGAAGTTGCACAGCGTAGGGTCCAGTCAGCGCTTTTCGAGCGTCTTCTCAAAGAACTTCACGACTGTCTGAATCGAAGCCGACATGAAACGCCGCCCGATCGAAGCCCGCCGAGCTCGTGCAGATTGCCGGGGCCATCGAAGCGAGCGCATCGCTGCAGGGTGCCAGGAAATCGAAGTGACCGGCATGCGGAACGACGTGATAGTCCGGTGCTTCGGACAGTGCCAGTCGCACTGCCTCTGCATATCGTGGGTGCGGCAAGATGAGATCGTTCTCGGCTCGCCAGAGTTGCACCGGCACCTTGACGTTCTTCAGACCGTCCGGCGAGAACGTGAATCCGAGCGCTGGCGCAGCAACCACTGCGGCTTTGATGCGTGCGTCGGCGACCGCGAGGGTGGCAGGCGCGACGACCGGGCTTTCGGTCTTGGCCACCAACTGGCATGCGAAGTCGCCGGGATTTTGCCGGCACATCGGACCGATCTTCGTAAGGTCCGGGACGCCGCCAATGATCGCGAGCGTGGTGAATCCGCCTGCGGAAAAGCCGAACATGCCGACGCGCTGCGGGTCGATCGCCGCACGCCCCTCCCAAGTCGACAGCATGTGGTCGATCACACGACTGACCTGCCTTGGCCTGTCCATGATGTCGAGGCTGCGACTCTGGTCGGCGTAGTTGTCGCCGGTATGGTTCATGGCCACCACGACGAAGCCCGCGTCAGCCAAGGCAATGGCCGTGTCGAAGTGTCCGAGGTAGGAACCGCCCGTTCCGTGGGACATCACGATCATCGGCAATGCCTTGCCGTTCACCGGTGCGTTGATTGCGACGGTCATCGTCGTCGGGCCCATTGACACGGGTTTGGCAATGGCCTGGCTCGGATACCAGACGCCGATCACGAGTGGCTTGCCACCCGGGTCAGCGGCGACCCCTTGCTGGAAGCCGGCAGCATGGACACATGTGCCGGCGAGCATGATCGCAATCGCAGCGACGGCGGATAACAGGTTCGACTGATCGGTTTTCATGGGCGGGGTCGGCAGTGCGCCAACGCCGCGCCGCGGTGGCCGTGCCGACTACCGGACAGTATGCCTGCGTTCGGCCAGTCAGGATTACGCCGGCTCAAGCCCCATCGCTCGTTGACTCTCCGCCCTTCCGGCGCGTTCCCAAAAGCGAACGGCCTCATCGACCCAACCTTCCGCGCTCGTTCCTGTGCCGAGGCCGAAGCCGTGCCCGAGGCCCGAATAGTTGCGGTACTCCACCTGCACGCCGGCCCGCCTGAGGGCTTCAACTCGGCGCTCCATCGTGGCCGGTAAAGCGACCTTGTCCCATTCTCCGACCACCGCGAATGTAGGCGGGTCGACAGTGGAGTAGTCCGAGTGAGCATTACTGCTTTGGCGGTGCCTCGCCAGATGGGCTGCGTTTGTCGTGCCGGGAATGGGCACGATCCATGGCTTGCGCGCTGTCAGCCAGGCGAGTGCGAGCTGAGCCGGGGTCGCGTTCTTGCGACGCGCCCAAGTCTGGACGAGCCTTGCCAGCGGCATGTTGGCGGGAAGCGCGATCGCGGGGCGACAAGCCCGGCCGCTTCCACACGTCGCCGAACAGCACGTCGTCCGTCAACTGCGCCAGCTTCGGATTCACGTCGCCAAACAAGCCCTGGGCTCTGCTCTGGGCGGCCGGCTGCGCAGTTGTCTGCGCCGGTTCCTGTGCCGCCTGCTGCGCGCAGGCGGGGCTGGCAGCGGCGGCGAGCGTCGCCATGACGCTGCCGGCAAGCCAGCTGGTGATCAATGTCTTCATCGCGTCTCTCCTATGTGGGCCCGTCCGCGGAGGGCTGGCTGCCGTTGCGTGAGATGCGCAACCCCGGGTGGATTGCGAGTACCCCAACGTGGCGATCGAGAGGCACGCAATTGCGGCTGCATGCTGTTTCATGAGTGCTGGTTCGGGGCGCTGGCTGTGACACAAGCACTCTAGGTGCCCGCTGTGGCCCGCACTCCTCAAAGGGCTGGATGGCTCCGCAAGCTCCAGCTTGACAGTCCGCCTTCGTCCGCCAGCAGCACGGTGCACGCGGGCGGCATGGCAGCCTTGCGCGCCGCGACATGGACTGCGCCTGCCCGCCGGCCTACGCTGCCGGCAACCCTTCATACCGCCGGACCATGCTCATCCTGCAAACCCCTTCCGAATTCCTCGACCTCGTCGGCCAGCGCCTCGGCAGCAGCGACTGGTTCGCCGTCGAGCAGCATCACATCGACGGCTTCGCGCAGCTCACCGGCGACGACTTCTGGATTCATGTCGACACCGAGCGGGCAGCCCGCGAGATGCCCGGCGGGAAGACCATCGCGCATGGACTGTTCGTGCTGTCGCTCGTGCCGGCGCTGCAGCGCCGGATCTGGCGTGTCGAGCGGCGCGGCAAGGGGCTCAACTACGGCTCGGACCGCGTGCGCTACACGGCGCCGGTGCCAGTGGGATCGCGCCTGCGCCTGCATCAGACGCTTGAAGGCGGCCGAGCGCACGGGCGCCGGCACCCGCATCACAACGCTGTGCGAGTTCGAGATCGAGGGCGGCGCCCGCCCGGCGGTCGTGGCCGAGTTCATCCTGCTTCTGCAGGACGCCTGAGCGCGGGCGGGTTGTGCTTCGCGACAAGTCAGCCTTACCGGCGCCGGGCTAGGTGCGAAGCGGGCCGGAACCTAGAGTCCTTCCATCGCCAACAAACGTTCCACCGGAGACCGATCCATGCACAAAAGATCCTTCCTCGCCGCTGCCCTCGGCGTCGCCTTCGCGGCCGCGCCGTTCGCCGCCGCGCACGCCCAGGCCGGCTGGCCCAGCAAGCCCATCCGGCTGATCGTGCCCTTCTCTGCAGGCGGGCCGGTGGACCAGATCGCGCGCGTCATCGCCCCGGGGCTCGGCAAGGAGCTCGGGCAGACCATCGTCGTCGACAACAAGGCCGGCGCGGGCGGCTCCATCGGGCTGAACGAGGCGATCAAGGCCGAGCCGGACGGCCACACCTTCGGCTTCGGCGTGCCCGGCGCGATCACCGTGCTGCCGCACCTGCAGAAGCTGCCCTACCAGGTGAAGGACATCAACTACGTGTCGCTGGTGGCGCGCGTGCCGCAGGTGGTCGCCGTCGGCCCCGACGTGCCGGTCAAGTCGCTGCAGGAGCTGATCGCGCTGGCCAAGCAGAGCCCCGGCAAGCTGGCCTTCGCGTCGGCCGGCAACGCCACCACGCCGCACCTCGGCTCGGAGCTGCTGCAGCAGGAGGCGGGCATCAAGATGCTCCACGTGCCGTACAAGGGCGCGGCCCCGGCCATGACGGCGCTGATCGGCGGCGAGATCCAGGTCTTCAGCGGCGACCTGCCGGCGATCCTGCCGTTCGTCTCGAAGGGCGTGAAGATCCTCGCCGTCAACGGCGCGAGCCGCGTCGAGGCGCTGCCCAACGTGCCGACGGCGGCCGAGCTCGGCCTGCCCAACATGCGCGTGGAATCGAACTACGGCATCGTCGCGCCCACCGGCACGCCGGCGGCCATCACGCAGAAGGTGCACGAGGCGCTCGTGAAGGTCTTGGCCAACCCCGAGGTGCGCAAGCAGCTCGTGGCGCAGGGCGCGATCCCGCTCACGAGCACGGCGCAGGAGTACCGCCAGCTGATGGACCAGGAGTCGGTCAAGTGGGGCGCCCTGGTGAAGAAGGCCAACATCACGCTCGACTGAGGTGGCGACGATGGACGACTTGACCCAACTGAAGGTGGCGATCGCCGACCACGTCGCGACGCTCACGATGAACGCGCCGCCGGTCAACGCGCTCACGCGCACGCTGAACGACGAACTCACGCTGGCGCTGGACCGCATCTGCGAGATGGACGAGGTGCGCGCCGTCGTGCTCACCGGCGAAGGCAAGGTCTTCTGCGCCGGCGCCGACCTGAAAGGCCGTGCGGAGACGATCAAGGGGCCGGGCGACCTGCCGGCCCACTCGCGGCGCACGCGGGAGTGCTTCCACGCGATCCGCGAGTGCGCCAAGCCGGTGGTGGTGGCGATCAACGGCGCCGCGCTCGGCTCCGGGTCTGGCGATGGTGGCGTCCAGCGACATCGTCGTCGCGTCGGAGAAGGCCTCGATCGGGCTGCCGGAGATCGACGTCGGACTGATGGGGGGCGCCCGCCATGCGATGCGCCTGTTCAGCCACTCGCGCCTGCGCCGCATGGCGCTCACCGGCCTGCGCGTCGATGGTGCCGAGCTGTACCGTCTGGGCATCGCCGAGGCGTGCACGAAGCCGGAGGAGCTGATGGCGGTGGCGGGGGAGATCGCCCGCACGATCGCGAGCAAGAGCCCGGTGGCCACGCGCATGTGCAAGCACACGCTGAACGTGATCGAGGACCTGAGCCTGCGCGACGGCTACCGCTACGAGCAGGACATGACCGCGGCCATCGGCAAGACGGAAGACGCCCGCGAGGCGCAGGCGGCGTTCCGAGAAAAGCGCGCGCCTGTCTTCAAGGGCCGTTGACCGAGGACGCCGGAATGGTGGAAGCGGACATCAGTGGCGGGCCGCTCGCCGGCTTCGTCGTGCTCGACGTCAGCCGCGTGCTGTCCGGCCCGTACTGCACGATGATGCTGCGCGACCTGGGCGCGCTGGTCATCAAGGTCGAGCAGCCCGGCAGCGGCGACGAGGCGCGGCACTTCCTGCCGACGGCGCCGGGCGGCGAGTCGGCCTACTTCGCGGCCGTCAACCGTGGGAAGCGATCGATCGCGCTGGACCTGAAGGCAGACGCCGATCGCGCAGTGTTCGCTCGCCTGCTCGCGCGCGCCGACGTGCTCGTCGAGAACTTCCGGCCGGGCGTGCTCGCGAAGCTGGGCTACGGCTACGAGGTGCTCGCACAGACGCACCCGGCGCTCGTGCTGGCGTCGATCTCCGGCTTCGGCCAGACGGGGCCGTACCGCTCGCGCCCCGCCTACGACGTGGTCGTGCAGGCGATGAGCGGGATGATGAGCATCACCGGCCAGCCCGGCGGCGCGCCCGCGCGCTGCGGCTCGTCGATCGGCGACCTCGCGGCGGCGATGTTCGGCTGCAACGGCATCCAGGCCGCGCTGCTGCAGCGCACGCGCACGGGGCGCGGCTGCCATGTCGACGTCGCGATGCTCGAGGCGCAGATCGCGCTGCTCGAAGGCGCCATTCCGGAGCTGTTCTGCACGGGCGTGTCGCCCGGACCGCTCGGGGCGCGCCACCCGGGCACCGCGCCGTTCGACGCGTTCCGCGCGGCCGACGCGCACCTCGTGATCGCCGCCGGGTCCGATCACCTGTTCCAGGCGCTGGCCGGCGTGCTGGGCCGCCCGGACCTCGCCGACGACGCGCGGTTCCGCACGCGGCGTGCGCGCGTCGACCACCAGGAAGCGCTGAAGGCGATCATCGAGTCGGTGCTCGCGAGCGCGCCCGCCGTGCAGTGGCTGGACCGGCTGGCGCAGGCCGGCGTGCCGGCCGGCCCGATGAACGATGTGGCGGCGATGATGGCCGACCCGCAGGTGCAGGCCCGCGGCGTGCTGCCGCCGATCCGCTCGGGCGGCGGCCTGCGGGCGCCGGTGACGCCCATCGTCTTCTCCACGCGCAGCTATCCGGCCGAGCTGCCGCCGGTGCCCCGGCTGGACGAGCACCGCGCCGAGATCCTGCGCTTCGCCGACGGCGGAGCGCCTCCCAACGATTGAAGGAAACGAACGCATGAGTGCGCTGTCTGGTGTGCGGGTGCTCGACTTGAGCCGCGTCTTCTCGGGCCCGTGGGCGGCCCAGATGCTGGCCGACTTCGGCGCCGACGTGATCAAGGTGGAGCGCCCCGGGCGCGGCGACGATGTGCGCCACCAGGGGCTGCGCGTGAAGGACGCGCAAGGCCGCGAGACGAAGGAGACCTCGTCGTTCCTCGCGGTGAACCGCGGCAAGCGCTCCATCACGGTGGACATGTCGCAGCCGGCCGGGCAGGCGCTGATCCGCCGGCTGGCGCAGGCATGCGACATCGTGATCGAGAACTTCAAGGCCGGCGACCTCGCGCGCTACGGGCTGGACTACGCGTCGCTGAAGGCCATCAACCCGCGGCTCGTCTACTGCTCCATCACCGGCTTCGGCCAGAGCGGGCCGTACAGCCACCTGCCGGGCTACGACCCGATCTTCCAGTCGATGAGCGGGCTGATGAGCGTCACCGGCCATGCCGACGAGGATCCCGGCGGCGGGCCGCTGCGCGTGGGCTATTCGGTGAGCGACATCACGGCCGGCTTCTATGCCGTGGCGGCGATCCTCGCGGCGCTGCGCCATCGCGACATGGTGTCCGGCGAAGGGCAGCACATCGATCTGGCGCTGCTCGACGCGCAGGTGGCGTCGATCTCGCACGTGGCGATGATGTACCTCGTGTCGGGCAAGCAGCCGCCGCGGCTGGGCAACGTGTCGCCCATCACGTGCCCGTGGCAGTCCTTCGAATGCGCCGACGGGCAGATCGTGGTGGCGGTGGGCAACGACACGCAGTTCGCGGCGTTCTGCAAGGTGCTGGGGCACCCGGAGTGGGCGGCAGACGAGCGCTTCGCGACCAACCCGCTGCGCGCGAAGCACCGGCTCGTGCTCGTGCCGATGCTGGCCGACCTCCTGAAGACGCGCAAGGTGCGCGAGTGGTATGCCGACTTCGACGCCGCCGGCGTGCCGAGCGGCCCGATCAACGGCTTCGCGGAGGTGTTCGCCGATCCGCAGATCGTGCACCGCGAGATGCTGCTGCAGCAGCCGCACGCGGCGGCCGGCACGGTGCCGCAGGTGGCCAACCCGGTGAAGTTCTCGGCGACGCCGGTGGCGTACCGCCGCGCCCCGCCGGTGCTGGGCGAGCACACGGACGAAGTGCTGCGCGAGGTGCTGTCGCTCGGCGAGTCCGAGCTGGACGGGCTGCGCGCCAACAAGGTGATCTGACGATGAGCGAGTACAGCGAAAACGAATCGATCGGCATGTTCCGCGACAGCGCGCGGGACTTCCTCGGCGCGGCGGACCAGCGCCAGCGCGTGCGTGCGCTGGAGGACGCCGGCGGCGGCTTCGACCGCGGCACGTGGCGACAGATCGCCGAGCTCGGCTGGCTGTCCATCCTCGTGTCGGAGGACGACGGCGGGCTGGGCCTGGGCATCGCCGAGGTCTGCGCGATCGCGACGGAGGTCGGCCGCTCGCTGCTGCCCGAGCCGTTCATCGACGCGGGCGTGCACCCGGTGGCATTGCTGGCGCGCCTGCCGGCCGGCGGGCTGCGCGACGAGCTGCTGGAGGGCATCCTGTCCGGCGGGACGGTGGCCGGCGTCGCATGGCAGGAGAGCGCGGGCGAGCTGGAGGCCGACAACGGGCTGGCCAGCGTCGCCGCGCAGGGCGACGGCGTGCGCGCTCAGCGGCCAGAAGCGGTTCGTGCGTCCCGGAGCGGGCGCCGACGGCTGGATCGTGTCCGCCGGCGAGGGCGACGAGCGGGTGCTCGCGTGGGTCGAGGCGTCATCGCCGGGGCTGCAACGAGTCGACGAGTTCGGCATCGACGGCAGCGTGACGGCGACGCTGACCTTCGATGACGCGCCCGTGCGCGTCATCGCCCGCGGCGACGCGGCGCAGGCCGCGCTGCAGACGGCCAACGAGCTGGCGCGCATCGCGCAGGGCGCGGAGCTGGCCGGCATCGCGCGCCGCGCGCTGGAGCTCACGCGCGAGTACATGACCACCCGCGAGCAGTTCGGCAAGCCGATCGGCAGCTTCCAGGCGCTGCAGCACCGGCTGGTGGATGGGCTGATCCAGGTCGAACTGGCCGACGCCTGCCTGCGCGAGGCGCTCGCCACGGTGGACGACGCGAACCTGCCGGGCGTCGCGAGCCGCGTGAAGGCACGCTGCGCGCATGCCGCGACGGAGATGACGCGCATGGCGATCCAGCTGCACGGCGCCATCGGCACGACCAACGAGTACGACGTCGGCCTGTACTTCAAGCGCGCGATGACGCTGGCCAGCCGCTGGGGCAATGCCGCGGCGCACCGGCGCCGCTACGCGCAGCTCGCGTTGCGCTCGGCGCCCCGCCAAAGCGAGGAAGCGACGCGCAGACTACACCGAGTTCCCCAACGACCTCGACTGGGACGGCATGCCCGAGGGCGAATTCCGCCAGCGGGTGCGCGCCCTGTTCGCCGCGCACTACCCGGCGCAACGCCGCTTCATGCCCTACCGGCAGACCTGGGCCGAGTCGAAGCCCTGGTACATGACGCTGTCGCGCCTGGGCTGGATCGCGCCGGCGTGGCCGCGCGAGCACGGCGGCATGGGGCTGCCTGCGGACAAGCTGATCGCCTACATCGAGGAGAGCGAGGCCTGGGGCGTGGCGCGGCCGCCGGACCAGGGCCTCGTGATGGTCGGCCCGATCCTGATGCGCTTCGGCACCGACGAGCAGCGCCGGCGCTTCCTGCCGAAGATCCTCGCGGGCGAGCACGTGTGGACGCAGGGCTACTCCGAGCCCAACGCCGGCTCCGACCTCGCGGCCGTGCGCACGGAGGCCGTGATCGACGGCGACCACTTCGTCGTCAACGGCCAGAAGACCTGGACCACCTGGGGCGCCGACGGCACGCACATGTTCATGCTCGTGCGCACCGACAAGACGGTGAAGAAGCAGGCCGGCATCAGCTTCCTGCTGGTGGACCTGAGGACGCCCGGCATCACCGTGCGGCCGATCCGCAACATCGCGGCCGAGCAGGAGTTCTGCGAGGTCTTCTTCGACGACGTGCGCGTGCCGCGCGAGAACCTGGTGGGCGAGCTGAACCAGGGCTGGACGGTGGCCAAGGCGCTGCTCGGCTTCGAGCGCCTGTTCACCGGCAGCCCCAAGCACTCGCAGCACACGCTGCACCAGGTGGAGAAGCTCGCGCGCCAGCGCGGGCTGTTCGACGACGCGGCGTTCGTCGCGCGCTTCGCCGAGCTGCAGCTCGACACGGCGGACCTGGGCGCCGCGTATGCGGCGTACGCCGAGCTCGCGAAGCGCGGCCAGGCCATCCCGCCCGGCATCTCGATGCTGAAGGTGTGGTCGACGGAGACCTACGAGCGGCTCGCGCTGCTGCTCATCGAGTCGGCGCAGGACTACGGGGCCTTCCGCGACCACTGCCGCACCGACGAGATCGACCTGCACGTGGTGGCGCCGCTGTTCAACGCGCTGGGCGCCAAGATCTTCGCGGGCAGCAACGAGATCCAGCGCAACATCCTCGCGAAGGCGGTGCTGGAGCTGCCGAGCTGATGGCGGGCGCCGCGATATTCCTGCGCTGCATGCCAGCCTTGCGGGACGCCGCGTAGGCAGCCGACCCCGCCCTGCCTAGAGTTGCACTCATCCTTCCGCCCCGCCTGAAAGCCTTCCAATGACCTCCAATGCCGGACCCCTGTCCCACGTCAAGGTGCTCGACCTGAGCCGCATCCTGGCCGCCCCCTGGGCCGGCCAGATCCTCGCCGACCTCGGCGCCGAGGTGACCAAGGTCGAGCGCCCCGGCGCCGGCGACGACACGCGCTCCTGGGGGCCCCCGTTCCTGAAGGGGCCGGACGGCAAGGACACGAAGGAGGCCGGCTACTACCTGGCAGTCAACCGCGGCAAGCGCTCCATCACGCGTGAGCCTGGACAAGCCGGAGGGCCAGCGCATCGTGCGCGAGCTCGCGATGAAGGCCGACATCGTGCTGGAGAACTACAAGGCCGGCACGCTGGCGCGCTACGGGCTCGACGAAGCCTCGCTGCGCAAGATCAACCCGCGCCTCATCTACTGCTCGGTCACCGGCTTCGGCCAGACCGGCCCGCGGCGCGACCAGCCGGCCTACGATTTCCTGATCCAGGCGATGGGCGGCCTGATGAGCGTGACCGGCGAGAAGGACGGCAAGCCCGGCGGCGGCCCGCAGAAGGTGGGCATTCCGATCGTCGACCTGATGACCGGCATGTACACCGCCGTCGTCGGTGCTCGCCGCGCTGGCGCGGCGCAACGAGACCGGGCAGGGCGACTACATCGACATCGCGCATGCTCGACGTGCAGGTGGCCACGCTGTCCAACCAGGCGATGAACTACCTCGTGTCGGGCAAGGTGCCCAAGCGCAACGGCAACGCGCATCCGAACATCCAGCCGCAGGACGTGTACGCGTGCGCGGACGGCGACGTGATCCTCGTCGTCGGCAACGACGGCCAGTTCGCCAAGCTGTGCGAGGTGCTCGGGCGGCCCGAGTGGGTCACCGACGAGCGCTTCGCCACCAACGCGCAGCGGGTGCGCAACATCGGCGAGCTGTCCGACCATGCTGCGCGACCTGTTCGCGGAATGGGAGCGCGAGCGCCTGATCGCCGCGCTCGACGCCGCCGGCGTGCCGTGCGGCCCGATCAACACGGTGGCCGACGTCTTCAAGGACCCGCAGGTCAAGGCGCGCGACATGCTGCGCCACGTGCCGCACCCGAGCGGCGTCGACGTGCCGCAGGTGCGCAGCCCGATGCGCTTCGCCGATGCGTCGATGGAGATGCGCTCGCGCGCCGCCGCTGCTCGGCCAGCACAGCGACGAGATCCTCGGCGAGCTGGGCTACGGCGCGACCGACATCGCCGCCCTGCGCGGCGCGGGAGTGGTGTGATGACGCGTCGAAGCTGCATTGGTCCCCGAAGTCGCCCTACGTGCGCAAGGTCATGATCTGCGCGCACGAGCTCGGGCGTGGTCGACCGCCTGGAGCTGGTGCGGTCGGTGGCCGCCATGCTCAAGCCGAACGCACGGCTGATGGAGGACAACCCGCTGTCGAAGATCCCGACGCTGGTGCTCGACGACGGCTTCACGCTGTTCGACTCGGTCGTCATCTGCGAATACCTGGACGACCTCGCCGAAGGCAGCGCTGTTCCCGAAGCAGGGCGCCGACAAGTGGCAGGCGCTGCGCTGGCACGCGCTCGGCGACGGCCTGCTCGACGCGCTCATCCTCTGGCGCAACGAGCGCGAGCGGGAGGTGCCGCTGCCCACGCTGATGGCCGCCTTCGAGCTCAAGACCCGCGCCGCGCTGAAGCTGCTCGACGACGAGGCGCAGGCGCTGGCCGAGACCGCGCTTCTCGATCGGCCACGTGACGATCGGCTGCGCGCTCGGCTACCTCGACTACCGCTTCGACGCGCTGGGCTGGCGCACCATCGCGCCGCGTCTGGCCGAGTGGCAGGCGGACGTCGCCCGCCGCCCGTCGTTCCAGGCCACGGAGCCGATCGATGGCTGAGCACTCGACATTCGACGGCCGCGCACTGCCTGCGACCCGGGCGGTGCTCGTCATCGGCGCCGGCACGATGGGCAGCGGCATCGCCGAAGTGGCGGCGACGGCGGGCCACCGCGTCATCCTGCGCGACGCGAGCGCCGCGGCGCTCGACAAGCGGCCTGGGCCAGATCGGCGCCAGCCTGGACAAGCGCGTGCGAGCGCGGGCGCCTCGATGCGGCGCAGCGCGACGCCGATCCTCGCGCGGCTGGTGCGTGCAACCGACGGCATGGCGCTGGACGACGTCGGGCTCGTCATCGAGGTGATCGTCGAGCGGCTCGACGTCAAGGTGGCGGTGCTGGGCGAGCTCGAAGCCCAGGTGGCGCCGGACGCCATCATCGCGACGAACACCTCGTCGCTGTCGGTCACGGCGATCGCCGGCCGCCTCGCGCGGCCGGACCGCGTCGTCGGCATGCACTTCTTCAACCCGGCCACGATCCTGCCGCTGGTCGAGGTCGTGCAGGGCCACGCGACGGCGCCGTCGGTGACGCAGACGATCGTGGAGACGGCGCGCGCCTGGGGCAAGGTGCCGGTGGTGTGCAAGCTCCACGCCCGGCTTCATCGTCAACCGCGTGGCGCGCCCCTACTACGGCGAGGCGCTGCGGCTGCTGCAGGAGCAGGCCGCGACGCCGGCGACGCTGGACGCCGTGATGCGCGAATGCGGCGGCTTCAGGATGGGGCCGTGCGAGCTGATGGACCTCATCGGGCATGACGTCAACTTCGCCGTCACGCGCTCGGTGTACGAGGGCTTCTTCGACGACCCGCGCTACAAGCCGTCGCTGATCCAGAAGGATCTGGTCGACGCCGGCTGGCTCGGGCGCAAGAGCGGGCGCGGGTTCTACGACTATCGCGACGGCGCCGTCGCGGCCACGGCCGACGAGGCCGGCGAAGGCGGCGAGCCGCCTCGCGTCGTGCGGATCGAGGGTGACCTCGGTCCTGCTTCAGGCCTCGTCGAATTGCTGGGTCGCCATGACGGCATCACGGTCGAGACCGCACCGCGGCGACGGCCTGCTGCGCGTCGACGGCTTCGCGCTCGCGCTGTCCGACGGCCGCACGGCCACCGAACGCTCGATCGCGCTCGGCGAGCCGGTGGTGCTGTTCGACCTCGCGCTCGACTTCGCCGCATGCAGCCGCATGGCGATCGCCGCCGCCGCGCAGGCCAGCGACGCGCACCTCGCCAAGGCCATCGGCCTCTTCACCGCGCTCGGCAAGAAGGTGTCGGTGCTGGCGGACCTGCCCGGCATGGCCGTCACCCGCACCGTGGCCATGCTGGTCAACGAGGCCGCCGACGCGGTGCTGCAGGGCATCGCGTCGGCCGACGACGTCGATGCCGCGATGCAGAAGGGCGTGAACTACCCGATCGGGCCGATGGCCTGGGGCCGCAAGGTCGGCCTCGCGCACGTGGAGCAGGTGATGCGCCACCTCGCGCTGGCCTGCGGCGAGGACCGCTACCGCCTGTCGCTGTGGCTGCAGCGCGCCGTGCAGGCCGCGCAGCCGCTGGGAGTCCGCCATGGCTGAACTCGTGACCGCCCGCCAGGAGGGCCGCGTCGGCATCGTCGCCATCGACCGGCCCGAGCGCCGCAACGCGCTGAACCTGCAGGTCAAGCAGGAGATCGTCGATCGCGTCGAGTCGTTCGCGCGCGACGAGTCGGTGGCCGTGATCGTGCTGACGGGCGAGGGCGGCTTCTTCGTGGCCGGCACCGACATCGCCGAGATGGCGCAGATGAGCCCGACGGACCATGTGCGGCTCGAGACGGACCGCGTGTTCCACGTTCGTTCGCCAGTGCCCGAAGCCGGTCATCGCGGCCGTGGAGGGGTATGCGCTCGGCGGCGGCTGCGAGCTGGCGCTGGCCTGCGACATGATCGTCGCGGCCGACGATGCGCAGTTCGGCCAGCCGGAGATCCGCGTGGGCATCATGCCCGGCGCGGGCGGCACGCAGCGGCTGCTGCGCACGGTGGGGCGCTACAAGACGCTGCTGTGGTGCCTGACGGGCGCAGATGATCCCGGCGCGCGAGGCGCACGCTGCCAATCTCGTCAGCGAGCTGGTGCCGAAGGGGCAGGCGCTGGCGCGAAGCGTCGAGATCGCCGGGCAGATCGCGTCGATGCCGCCGCTGGCGGTGCAGGCGATCCGCGAGGCGGCGCGCCTGGGCGCCGACGTGCCGCTGGAGACGGGCCTCGCGCTGGAGCGGCGGCTGTTCGAGCGCCTGTTCGATTCGCAGGATCAGAAGGAAGGCATGCGGGCGTTCATGGAGAAGCGCAAGCCGATGTGGCAGGGCCGCTGAGCCATTGCCCGAGCAGCGACGACACTTCCTCGGCGCGTTCGTACTGCGCCCAGTGGCCAGCGCCTTCGACGACCCGCCATGCGGCGTCGCGGCATCCTGCCGCCAGCCGGGGCGCCAACTCGTGCGGCACGGCGGTAATGTCGTGCTCTCCCCAGACCAGCAGCGCCGGCCCGGCATGCGCGGCCAGTGCGGCCTGCAGGCCGCCGGTGCGCGAGATCGCCTTGCTGATGAAGCGCGACGTGCGCAGCTGCGTCTCGTACACCACGAGCGCGAGCGCGTCGATGCTCGCCGGGTCGTGCAGCATCAGCGTCGCCACGTTGTGGCGCAGCGCCGCGGGCTGCTCGGAAGGCGGCAAGGTTCGCCAGTCCACCAGCGCGGCGCTGGGTGGGCGAGGGCCGCCGTGGCCCGCGGGGCCGATCAGGGCCAGGCGGCGAACGAGTCCCCGCGCCGCGAGCCGGGCCGCGACGAAGCCGCCGAACGAGAAGCCGGCGAGGTCCACCGGCGTTGCGCCGGGCCCGAGCACCTCGGCCATCGAGGCGGCGACCGCGTCGACCATCCGGTCCATGGCATCCGGCGCGCGGCCGTCGACGTCGAGGTCGTCCGAATCTCCGTAGCTCGGCATGTCGGGCAGCCACAGCGTGTGCCGCTGCGACAGCGACTCGATGTTGCGCACCCAGTGCATCCAGTTGCCGTGACCGCCGTGCAGCAGCACCAGCGACGGCCCTTCGCCGAAGCGGCGCCAGACGATGCGCCGGCCTGCGCCCTTCGTCTCGTGGCGCGACGCGGCGCTCTCGATGCGAGCCAGCCACTCGCGAGCCGATGCCACCTCGTCGGTCATCGGCGTCATGCGTACAGGGCCTGCGGGTTCGACACCAGGATCTTGTGCAGCAGCGAAGCGTCCGGCGTCCAGCGCTTCAGCGCGTCGAGCAACTGCGCGGCGTCGGGCGCCGGCGTCACGCGCAGGTGCGGCCAGTCGCTGCCCCACACCAGGCCGTCCGGGTTCGCCTTCAGCATCGCCTCGTGGAACGGCCGGCCGCGCTCGAAGTCGTCCGTGCCGAGCAGGTTGCGATAGGCGCAGAGCTTGACCGTCGCGCGGCCTGCTTCCAGCAGCGCAAGCAGGCAGCGGAATCCCGGGTCGTCGACGCCGGCAGCCACGTCGAAGCCGCCCATGTGGTCGATCACCACCTGCACCGGCAGCTCGCGCAGCCGCGACGCGATGTCCGGCAGCGCCTTGCAATCGGTCCACAGCTCGGCATGCAGCCCGGCGGCGGCCAGCGCCGGTGCCAGCGCGAGCAGGTCGTCGAACGACGCGCTGCCCGCGAAATTGGCGGCTGCGCCGCTGCGGTGGCTGAACCGGGCGGCGCGGATGCCTTGGTCTCGCAGGCCGTCCAGCGTGGCGAGCGTGCCGGGGCGCACGACGATCACGCCGCGCAGGTTCGCGTTGCGCGACAGCGCCTGGAACAGCAGCGAGAAGTCGTCGCCGTACGCACTCGGATGCACGAGCACGCCGTTCGACAAGCCCAGGCGCGACAGCAGCGACAGGTACTGGGACGCCACCGCCTCCGGCGGCGTGTAGCTGCGATCGGCGGCGAGCGGAAAGCGGTCGTAGGGACCGAACAGGTGCGCGTGGCAGTCCCAGCCGCCCGTGCTCATCGCATCGTCTCCTGCGGCAGCGGGAACGCCGACGAGACGCCCTCGGGCAGCGGGATCTCGTGCGCGTTCAGCGTCATCGCGACCATCGTGTAGTAGCCGACGAGCGCCGTCAGCTCCACCACCGTGCGCTCGCCGAAGCGCGCGAGCGCGTCCTCGTACGTGCCGTCGGACACCGACCTGAAGCGGTTGAGCTCGTCCGCGAAGCGCAGCACGGCGGCGTCGTCCGCCGAGAGCCCCTCGGGCCATCGTTGCGCGAGGAGCGCCTCGATGATGGAGGGCTCGATGCCGACCTTCTCGGCCTCGACCCGGTGCGCATACCACTCGAACGGCGACTGGCAGGCGCGGCCCGTCACCAGGATGGCCAGCTCGGACTGGCGCGGCGACAGCAGGGTGCTGTAGCGCAGCAGCTCGCCCAGCGCGGACCAGCGCTCGGCCAGCTCGGCGTTGTGCAGGGCCGCCCGCAGGGGGCCCTGGATCTTGCCGCGGCGGCCGGACACGATCTTGTCGTGCACGCGGCGCTGCTCGGGGTTCATCTGGTCGGGAGAGGGAAGGGTGATGCGCGGCATCGCAGGCTCCTTGGATCGCTTGGAGCTTATCGGCCGCGCCGCCGTCGGCCTACTGCGCGACGCGCATCCCTGGTATGCCGATGCGGTCACGGCCGGGGCGGCGTCCACATGCCGTCGCGCGCCATCTCCTCGACGATGTCCACGATCAGCGACGCGACGGCCGACACCGCCCGCGGCGGCCCCTTGGACTTCGACATCGCCATGGAGATCGTGCGCTGCACAGGCGGGTCGACGATGCGCGCCGCCTGCAGGCGCTTGTCGTTCACCTCCGCCCAGGCGGCGTGGATCGGCAGCACGGTGTAGAGGCGCTCGGTCGCGACGAGGCCCTTCTGCAGCGGCAGCGAGTCCGCCTCGATCACCGGCGCGAGCGTGATGCGCCGCTGGCGCGCGATGGCATCCAGCGCCGTGCGCAGGCCGTTCGGCGCGCTGGGCAGGATGAACGGCAGCTCGTTCAGGGCGTCGAACGCAACCTCGGCCGCGGCGGTGAGCCGGTCGCCCGGCGGGCCGAGCAGGCAGCTGTCGACGACGGCCAGAGACTGTTCCATCTCCGGCAGCGTCGGCCCGTAGCGGTAGAGGATGGCGATGTCCACGCGCGCATCGGCCAGCCACTCCTCCACCTGGCCGCTGGAGCCTTCCAGCACCTTGAGGCTGACGCCGGGAAACTGCGCGCGCGTGCGGCTGAACAGCCGGCTGACCAGCGGCATGCCGATCGACGGCAGGGAACCGAGCGTCACGCGTCCGCTCGGCGTCTTCGCCTCGCCGCGGATCTCGTTCTCCAGGCGCTCGGCGTCGGCCAGCAGGGTCTTGACCTGTGGGAACAGCCGCGAGCCCGTCTCCGACAGTTCCACGCCGCGGCCGGTGCGGTTGAAGAGGCGGGCGCCGCACTCGCGCTCCAGGGCGTTCAGCTGGCGGCTGAGCAGCGACTGGTTGCTGTCGAGAAACAACGCCGCGCGGGTGAGGCTGCCCAGTTCGCCGATGGCGATGAAGGCGCGCCACTTGTGCAGGTCGGCCGCGATGTCGATCTTGAAGTCTGACGCTTTGCTGGACTGCATCGGCCGGCACTCGGAGATGGAGTGCCTATTCTGCCCATACCGTTCCGAAAGGGGTCGTCAGTCACCGCATCGCCATGACACTCCGCGACGCAAGCTGCCGGCAGCCTTACCGGTCCAGCAATCTCCCTTGAGACCATGCTCCACGCTTGACCGCGCTGCGGACGCAGTCGACCAGCATATCGACGACAAGCTTCACCGCGCGGCTCTGGGCCCTGTTTGAAGAGATGCCGAGCATGATCGTTCGCGTGATCTTGGGGCGGCTCACCGGCGCCGCGCTGAGGTATTTCCGCGCGACATCGTCTGCGACGGCGATGGGGGGAAGGATGGTCAAGCCGTGGCCTCCTGCCGCAAGGCTCCTTTGAACCGTCATCGAATTCGTCTCGACGACGACGTTGAGCTCGACGCCGGCCACGGCACAGGCGTGATCAACCAGTGCACGTATGCCGTGCGGGGCGCTCGGAAGGATCAGCGGCTTTCCTTCGAGGCTCGCCAGGGGCACAGGCCGGTCTGTCCGAAGCTTCGCGGAGGGCAGCCCGACTAGCCAGAGGTCCTCTTCCACAAGCGGGCGAGTCTGGATCGTGGGTGACGGCTCCGCTCGGTAGAGGAGCGCGGCGTCGACCTCACCGGACTCGAGCCATTGCTGCAGCGTGCCGGCGTAGCCCATGGCGATGCGCACTCGGATCCCAGGGTAGGAAGCAGCGACCGCCTTGACCAGCGGGCTCGACAGAAGCTCGCAGGTGCTGGGCAGCAAGCCGATCGTGACGAGCCCGCCGATGCCGTTTTCCGCGCCCGCGATCTCCGCGCGTGCGCGATCCAGCTCGAGCATGGCTCGTCGCGCATAACCGGCGAGGGCCTTGCCCGCTTCCGTCAAGGCCATGCCATGACGTTCACGCTCAAACAAGGCCGTCCCGACATCCTCTTCGAGCAGGCGCAGTTGCCTGGAGACGGCGGGCTGCACGACATGCAGCACCTCCGCGGCGCGCGTCACGTTGCCGGTTTCCGCGATGGTGAGAAATGCGCGCAGCTGCTTGAAGTCCATCTCGCTCTCCGTGATCACGAATGCTGATTGAGCAATGCCTATATGTTATTTCACCATTCGATCCATCAGATTCTATGATTTCTAGATCGTCACTTGACTCTGTGGGCTCTGCAGACCAAGTCCGTCTGCATCAACAGCGGCGCGCCGTCACCGGCAAGCCCTTCGTGCTGCGCTGACGCAACGTCAACATTACTGGAGACACGAGCATGAGCTCTTCGAACCTTTCCCGACGCGACCTGATGAAATGGGGCGTTGCCGCCACGTTGGGCATTCCCGCGGCGTCTGCCTTCCCGCAGAGCGCTCTTCCGAACAAGCCGATCCTGCTCGTCGTCCCCTTCGCTGCGGGCGGCGCCACGGATGTCGTCAGCCGGCTGGTCGCGCAGAAGCTCGGCGAACGCGTGTCTCGCACCATCGTCGTGGAGAACGTCGCTGGCGGTGGAGGCTCCATCGGTGCCGCGAAAGTGGTCAAAGCACCCGCCGACGGGAGCGTGCTGTTGATGGGCACGATCGCCACGCACGTGATCATCCCGCTGTCGACGGAGCAATCACCCTACAACCCGCAGCGCGACTTCACGCCGATCTCGCTGTTGGCCAAGGTGCCGAACGTGCTGCTGGTGGGCAAGGACGTCAAGGCGCAGAACGTGCGGGAGCTGATTGCGCTGCTGAAGGCGCAGCCGGGCAAGTTCAACTACGGGTCGTCCGGCCTCGGGACGCCTCCCCATCTCTCGGGCGAGCTCTTCAAGGCGATGGCGAAAGTCGACATCACTCACATTCCGTACAAGGGCGGCGGCCCAGCCATGACCGACCTCATCGGCGGGCAGATCCCGATCCTCTTCGACGTGCTCTCCGGTGCGGCTTCGCACATCCGCGGCGGTTCGGTCCGTGCACTCGCCATGACGCTCGACCAGCGCGCGCCGTCGTTTCCAGACCTGCCCACCATGGCCGAGGCGGGGCTGCCGGGTTATGAGACCTACACATGGAATGCGATCTTTGGGCCGGCCGGGGTGCCCCGTCCCCTGGTAGACGCACTCAGCAAGGAACTGGTGGCCGTGGTGGCACTGCCCGAGGTGCAGGCCAAGCTGAGGGAGCTCAGTGCGACGCCGGTGGGGTCGACGCCCGAGGTGCTGGCAGCGCTGGTCAAGTCAGACCTCGACAAGATGGGTGCGCTCATCAAATCGATCGGCGGCTTGAAGCGCGAGTAAGGGCGAGACGCACTCATCGCTGCCGCATTGGCCTTGGGCGCTTCAAGCAAGGCGCCCGCAACAACCTGATGAAGACATCGTGAAAGAAGCCACCTGCCTGCCGTTCGATCCCGTGCTCACGCCACCGCGCGAGCGGCTGCCCGCGGGCAGCTGCGACTGCCACTTCCACGTGTTCGAGGACGTGCTCCGCTACCCGCTGGCGCAGGGGCGAAGCTACACCCCTGCAGCGGCGCCCATGGTCGACTACCGGCACATGATGGCGGCCACTGGCATCGAGCGCGCGGTGCTGGTGCAGCCCAGCGTCTACGGGTCGGACCACACGCTGTTCGTGGACATGCTGCAGGAGCACCAGGCATGGCTGCGCGGGGTGGCGGTGGTGCGCGCGGACACGCCGGAGAAGGACATCGAGCTCTGGCACCGCGTGGGCTCACGTGGCTCGCGCGTGAACGCGCTTTACGCGGCCGGTGCCCCGGTGGCGGAGATCGAGGCCATCGTGCAGCGCATCCGGCCGCACGGCTGGCATCTGCAGGTCTGCATCGACGTGGATGCGCACCCGCAGTTGCTGGAGCGCATCGTCGACATGGGCGTGCCGGTGGTCGTGGACCACATCGGGCACCTGCCCGCGGAGCGCGCCACCGAATCGCGCGGTTTCGCCACCCTGGTGAGCCTGCTGCGCGAAGGGCGCGTCTGGGCCAAGTTGTCCGGTCCGTACCGATTGACCGCGCAGCGCACCGGCTTTGCCGACGTGCGGCCGCTGGTGGACCGCTTGGTGCAGGCCAATCCGGGTCGCCTGGTCTGGGGCTCCGACTGGCCCCATCCGTCCATCGCCGCCCCGATGGTCAGCGACACCGAGCTTGCGAACCTCGCCTGCGAGTGGCTTGGCGATGCGCCGCTGCGCCAGCGGGTGCTGGTGGCCAACCCGACCACCCTGTACTGGAACTGAGCAAGAGGAGACCAGGCCATGTCGCTCTGGAGAGAGTTCGAGGACGCTGATGTCGTCCAGTCGTTCCGGGCATTCGCCCGCGACCACGTCAAGCCCGCGGCGGCCGAGATCGACCGCGACGACCTGTACCCGGGCGACCTCGTACAACGCGCGGCCGATGTGGGATTCAATGCGCTGATCGTGCCGCAACAATACGGCGGGGCCGGCAGCACGTTCCGCCGCGTCGTCTCGTTCTTCGAGGAGGTGGGGGCCTGCAGCGCCTCCGTGGGCATCTCGCTGAACTCGAACTTCCAGGCGCAGAACGCGATCCTGCGCTCGGGATCGGAGGCACTGCGCCAGCGCTACCTTCCGAAGTTCGCACAAGGGCTCAAGGCGTCGTACGCACTGACCGAGCGCAACCACGGCAGCGACATCCGCACGCTGGACACGCGCGCCGTGCGCGATGGCGAGCATTGGGTGCTGGACGGGCAGAAGTCCTTCATCACGTCGGGCACCGGAGCCGACCTGTTCATCATCCTGGTGCAGACGGACGAGGGTCTGGGGGTGTTCGCCGTGCCGCGCGACGCACGGGGCGTGAGCACCTTCGTCAGCGACCGCAGCGAGACCTTCGGCCTGCGCAACGGGCCGCACGTGGAGTTGCTGCTGCAGAACGTGCGCGTGCCGCTCGACCACCTGATCGGCAAGGCCGGCGAGGGCCTGAAGGTGGTGCTGCGCAACCTGAACTATTCGCGCACGCTCAACGCCGCCATGGCGATCGGCCTGGCGCGCTCGGCGTTCGAGGAGTCACTGGCCTATGTGAAGCAGCGCAAGGCCTTCGACCAGTTCGTCTTCGATTTCCAGGGCATCCAGTGGTACTTCGCCGAGTCTCTGGCAGAGATCGATGCTGCGAGGTTGCTGCTGTATTCGGCGGCAGACGCCCTGGACGAGCAGCGCGACGTCGATCGCCATTCGAGCGAAGCCAAGCTGATCTGCTGCGGCGTTGCCAATCGCGTGACGGCGCAGGCCATCCAAGTCTGCGGCGCCTACGGGACGATGGTCAATTCGCCGTTCAACCGCTACTGGCGCGACGCCAAGACCTTCGAGATCGGCGGCGGATCCATGGAGGTTCTGAAGAACAACGTCGGGCGCTACCTGTCGCGCCTGGACATGAGCCCGTGTCTCGACCCTTCAGCGGCCTGATCCCGTCGCCACCGCACTCCGTTCTCTCACCGGTACTCATCATGTTCAGCAACCAGAACCTGTCTCAGCTCATCACCAGCGCGGCCAAGCGGTCGCCGCAGGCGCTCTTCGGCACGGACACGGTCGCGATACCGCTGGCCGACGCGCTGGAACTGTCGCGCAAGCTGGCCCGGCAACTCGGCGCGGCCGGCCTGCGCCGTGGCTCTACGGTGGCCTTCATCGGCATCACGAGCGAGCATTATTTGATCCTGTGGATGGCGTCGCAGTTGGTGGGGCTGCGCACCGCGCTGATCAACCCGCACTATCCGCAGGAGCTGCTGCGCGACATGCTGGTCGATCTCCGGCCGGACGCGGTAGCTTTCTTCGACGACCAGTTCGCCGCGCCTGCCGGCCCCGATTGGCGGCAACTGGACGCGCGCCGCGCCTGGACCGGTGAGGTCACGCTGACCCCCGCCAACGGCGCCGCGCCGGCCGCCGACGCGGGAGATCCCGCCGAATGGGGCGCGCAGTGCGAGGGCGGCGAGATCGCCAGCTACATGCACACCTCGGGCACTTCGGGGCGCCCCAAGTTTTGCGCGCAGAGCCACACCTACTTCATCCGGCTCGGCCGCTTCATCGCCGACTCGATGGGCTACACCTGGCGCGACGTCGTCTACGCCCCGATGCCGATGTTCCACATCAATCCGCTGGGCTACGGCGTCGTGGCCGGGCTGACGGCGGGCGCGAGCGTGCTCGGCACGCGCCGCTTCGTCGCGGGCGAGTTCTGGAGCACCGTGAAGCGCATCGGCGCGACCGCCGCAGTGCTGCACGGCACGCCGCTGAAGATGCTGCTCCTGGACACCCGTCCGCAGGACAGCGAGGGGCACGAGCTGCGCTGCGTCTTCTTCGCGTCGGAGGAGTTTCTCAGACGCTTCTCCGTGCCCATGGGCATCACGCTGTACGGATCCACGGAAGCCGGCGGCCTGTGCCACCTGTGGCAGCTGCGCCCGGGCGACTCCGAGCCCGCAGAGGAGGGGCCGACGCAATACGCCGGCCGCGCCCGCTTCGACGTGGAGGCCAAGATCTCCGAGGAAGGGGAGATCCTGGTGCGGCAGCTGTCGGAGCACACGCTCTTCTCCGGCTACCTGCGCGACGGCGTCATCGATCCCTCGGTGGACGAACAGGGGTGGTTCCACACCGGCGACCGCGGCCGCATGGACCCGTACGGCAACCTGGTCTTCATCGAGCGCTTGAGCGAGGCGATCCGCGTCAACGGCGAGTACGTGCCGATCGACTACGTCGAGCGCAAGCTGGAGACCGAGGCGGGGCTCTCCGAGTTTGCGATCTGGAGCCGGCCCGACGAGATCAGCGGCCAGCGCGTGGTGCTGTTCGTGACCGATCCCGGCTTCGACCTGGCACGCACCACGGCCGTGATCGGAACCCTGCCGAAGATCATGCGGCCCGTGGAGATCATGCGCATCGCGGCGCTGCCACGCGACACCGGCGTCAACAAGGTACAGCGCCGGCGCCTGACGGGCGAGCCCGTGCTGGCGCGCCATGCGCTCTCCTGAATCTTGCCAGCCACGGAGACCGCCATGACTGCATTCCTGAAATACGAACAGCGCGGCCACGTCGTCACGCTGACCATGTCCCAGCCCGAGCAGCGCAACCCGCTGACAGGCAACACCGCGGTCGTCGAGCTGCTGGCGGCGGTGGACAGGATCTCCGCCGACGGGAGCGTCCGCGCCGTGATCCTGACCGGCGAGGGGCCCGCGTTCTCTGCGGGCGGCGACATCCGCAAGATGAAGGAACAGTCCTTCGGCGACGTCGACGGCATGCGCATCCGCGACGACTACCGGACCGGCATCCAGCGCCTGCCTCTCGCGCTGTTCAACCTGGAGGTGCCGATCATTGCCGCCGTCAACGGGCCGGCCGTGGGAGCGGGGTTGGATCTGGCCTGCATGTGCGACCTGCGCATCGCATCGGAGAAGGCGCGCTTCGCCGAGAGCTTCGTGAAGATGGGCATCGTGCCCGGCGATGGCGGCGCCTGGTTGCTGCCCCGGGTGGTCGGCCTGTCTCGCGCGGCCGAGCTGTCGTTCACCGGCCGCATGATCGACGCCAACACGGCGCTGGCCTGGAACCTGGTGTCGCAGGTGGTGCCGCACGACGAGCTGCTGGCCGCCGCCGATCGGCTGGCCGACGAGATCGCCGCCAATCCGCCCCAGGTTACGCGCATGACCAAGCGGCTGATCCGCGAGGGCATGCACATGAGCCTGGCATCGTTGCTGGACCTGTCGGCTGCCTACCAGGCATTGGCGCACCAGACCGTCGACCACCGCGAGGCGGTCTCGGCCTTCCTGGACAAGCGCACGCCGCAGTTCAGCGGCTGAACACCTTCAACAGCCTTCGAGGAAGACATGACGACGCGTCGTTTCAACGTGGTGCGCCTTGAGTTCTGGATCGATCGGGCCTTCGACCGCATCCTGTCCGCGGAGCCGTCGATAGCGCTGCAGACCTGCGCGATCGAAGGTGCGGACGATGTGCTCGACCGGGCGCTGGCGCAGGCACATGTGCTGCAGACCAATTCCGCCCGCGACGAACTGCCGGCGCACCTGATCACCGATGCGGCGCTACTGGCGCGCTGCCCGAACGTGCTGGCCGTGTCCGCCAACGGCTCGGGCTGCGACACGATCGACATCGACGCCTGCACGCAGGCCGGCGTGATGGTCCTGAACCAGGTGGGCGGCAACGCCGATTCGGTGGCCGAGATGGCGCTGGGCCTGATGCTCTCGGTGCTGCGGCGCATCGCCGAGTGTGACCGCCGGCTGCGCAGCAGCGAACGCACCTTCAGCCGCGAGGACCTGATGGGCCGCGAGCTGCGCGGGCGGACGCTGGGGTTGGTGGGCATGAGCGAGATCGGGCGCCGCACCGCCGCGCTGGGTCGCGCCTTCGGTATGCGCGTCGTGGGCTTCGACCCGGCGCTGGACGCCGAGGAATTCGTGCGGCGCGGCGCCGAGGCGGTGTCGTTCGACGAACTGCTGCTGCAGTCCGACATCGTCTCGCTTCACTGCCCGCGCAATGCGCACACCGTGGGCATGATGAACGCAGCCCGCTTTGCCGCGATGAAGCCGGGCGCCATCTTCATCACCACCGCGCGCAGCGGCATCCACGACGAAGCCGCGCTGGCCGACGCCTTGACCAGCGGCCACCTCGGGGGCGCCGGCCTGGATGTGTGGGACCAGGAGCCCCCGCCGCCCGATCACCCGCTGCTGGCGCTGCCGAACGTGGTGGCGACGTACCACACCGCCGGGGTGACCCAAGAGGCACGACGCAACAACGCCACGCTGGCGGCCACGCAGATTGCGCAACTGCTCACCACGGGACAGCGGCCAGAACGGCTGGTCAATCGTGACGTGTGGCCTCGCGCGAGCCGGCGCCTTGCGGCCCTGGGCTTAGGGTCCTGAACGGCACCATCGACCTGCCCAAGCATCCCGAGAGAAATGGCAAAGCTTCAGGGCGGAGACGTTGGAAGGCGCTGCAGTTCCGCCTGCACGATCGAGCGCAGCATCGGCAACTTGCCTTTGAAGAAATGGTCCGCGCCGGGGACAACGACCACCGCCAGCGAATGCATCTCGGCCCATTGCAGCAGGACCGACAGCGCCACGCGCTCATCGAGCTGGCCATGGATCACGACTGAGCCGTTCGGAACGCTGGCGGTGTCGTAGACCCGGCCACCCTCGACGGAGCCCACCGGCAGACCGGCCAGCACCACGTGCTGCGCTGCCTTCCCCGCGCCCGCAAGGCGCGAGGCGACCTTGGATTGCACGAAGGCGCCGAACGAGAAGCCGATCAATGCCAGCGGCGCCGCCCACTCCATCGCCCGGATGACGGCCAGGATGTCGTCCGCTTCACCGACGCCGTGGTCATGGTTTCCGGCAGTCCCGCCGACGCCGCGAAAGTTCGGACGGACAGCGAGCCATCCGAGGTCGCGGACGCCACGTGCCAACACCTGCGGGATCTTGTGCAGCGCGCTGCCGCCGAGCAGCGGCTGCGGATGTGCGATGACGGCCAGGCCGCGCGGCGGGCCGGTCGGCGAATCCACGAGAAGTTCAATCTCGCCCACCGGCCCCGCCATTGTTCGACGAACAGTCTCGATAGCTGCCGTGCGCCGCGCTTCTGGATTCATGGAGAAGAGCCTCGGCGCGATTCTAGGTGGGCAACGTGCCGATCCTGGATTCAAGCTCACGAGCCGAATCCCCCGCCGGCGGCCGGCCCGCCCTGCCGCATCCGACGCCTCCACTCGGAAGGAGTCGCTTGGAACTGGCCGATGAACCAACGGGTGAACGAGCTGAGCTGGCCGTAGCCGACCAGCTCCGCCACGCGCGTCAGGCTGTGGTCGGGCTGGGCCAGACAGCGCAGCACCAGGTCGCGCCGCACCTCGTTGACCAACTCTGAAAAGGCGACTCCCTCCGCGGACAGCTGTCGCTGGAGCGTTCGAACGTGCAGGCCCAGGCCCTGCGCCGCCTGCTCGATCGACGTCTGGCCGAGCGGAAGTTGCACATACAGGACCTTGCGCACGGTTTGCGCGAGAGTGTCCTCTCCCGCCTCGCCGGGTACGTCGACCAGGCGCCGCGCGTAGGCGGCAAGCACCGGATCGGCGTGCGGGTTCGGGCTGTCGAGGTCGGCCGTCGTGCAGACGATGCCGTTGAACTCGCTGCCGAATTTCAACCGGCAGTTGAAGAGTTGCCGATGCCGATGGATGTCGACCGGAGCGGCATGGCGGAAGTTGACGCTCTGAGGGTTCCAGCGGTGGCCGGGCAAGGTGGCGCACAGGCGGAACAGGACGCCCAGCACGAGCTCGGTCGCCTGGCGCGAACGGGCCGCCGCTGGTCCGAGCAGTTCCTCGCGAATGGCCGTGGACTTGCCGGTTTCGACCAGGGCCAGCGCGAGCGTGCCACCCACCAGGTGCCGGCTGTGGATCAGTGTCTGAAGCACGGCGCGCAAGCTCGACAGGTGGGTCAGCAAGAGGCTGAGCGCTCCGAGATCGGACAGCCGCCTGGCCTGCGCCATCCGCAAGCCGAAGTCGGCGAGTCCGCTGACCTCTGCGGACTCCTCCAGCAACTGCAGCGCGGCAGCCAACGGGATGCGCTGCTCCGGGTCGACCAGCATCCGGCGCGACAGCGCCGCCCGGCGCAGCAGCGGCTTCGGGTTCAGGCCCGCGGCTTCGGCGACTTCGAAATAGTGGGCCAGCGCCGCGGCGCGAGTGTGCCGGTGGGCATGGGCGGCGGTGGCATTCACTTGTGTTTGATGTACGTCAAGCCGGTCTCGTGCCCAGTATATGGATGTCGCGAGATGAAAAATCTCTGTCGTCAGATGACAAACCACATGGGCGTCCCATGCCTTAACTTTCGGGTGCGCCCACTGCGCATCAGACCCGGACAAGAGACGACGTGAAGCCCAATGCATTGATCGACTCCTGCCACTTGCGGCTTTGCCGCCCAACCGAGCCATTGAGGATTGCAAATTGCGAGTAGAACAACTCACCGCCAGCATCGGCGCCGAGCTCGTCGGCTTGAATCTGGCGCACGCCGTGCATGACGACGGCCTTTTCAACGAGATCCGTTCGCTGCTGCTCGAGCACAAGGTGCTGTTCCTGCGCGACCAGGACATCAGCCGGGCCGACCACGTGGCCTTTGCCAGGCGCTTCGGCGAACTCGAGGACCACCCGGTGGCAGGGAGCCACCCGCAGCACCCGGGCCTGGTGCAGATCTACAAGAACCCCGACCAGCCGCTCGACCGCTATGAGAACGCCTGGCACACCGACGCCACCTGGCGCGAGAGTCCGCCGTTGGGCTGCGTGCTGCGATGCGTGGAATGCCCGCCCGTCGGCGGCGACACCATCTGGGCGAACATGGTCCTGGCCTATGAACGGCTGCCGCAGCACGTCAAGAAGGAAATCGCCGGCCTGCGCGCGCGCCACAGCATCGAGGCCAGCTTCGGCGCCGCCATGCCGATCGAAAAGCGCCTGGCGCTCAAGGCCCAGTACCCGGATCCGGAGCACCCGGTGGTGCGAGAGCATCCGGAAACCGGCGAGAAGGTTCTGTTCGTCAACGCCTTCACCACTCACTTCACCAACTTCCACACACCGGAGCTCGTGCGCTACGGCCAGGACTACAACCCCGGTGCGGCCGATCTCCTGCGCTACCTGGTCAGCCAGGCGTTCATCCCCGAGTACCAGGTGCGCTGGCGCTGGAAGCCCAACAGCATGGCGATCTGGGACAACCGCAGCACCCAGCACTACGCCGTGATGGATTACGCCCCTTGCCACCGCAAGATGGAACGGGCCGGCATCGTCGGCGACAAGCCCTTTGGCGTCGGCGACAAGCCCCGTCGCGTGGGCGAGAAGCCCACAAGTGTTCGAGAAGCCGCGCTCGCCGTCTGACCGCAACGAATTAGGAGACTGACCATGAATTTCATCGACGGATCGCTGTTTGTCGAGAACATCCGATGGCCACTTCAAATTCCCCCACCTGTGGCCACTCAAATTCCTCCAGGCAGGACAGGCGAAGTATTGACCGATTTCGTTTTCTTGTTCAATGAGTTGTGGGGCAAGCGAAGCGCGTCAGGCCGGAGGCATCGGTCCGGGGAGCGGTGGTCAAGCCACGGACCCCGAAGGGGCTGTCCACAGGCTTGTCCTGTGGGCAGGCGGCTTGTCCACGGCGGGCGCGAGCTGGCGTCGGACGTGGCGGTTGGGGCATGGAGGCAGAGCAACGCTCATAGCCTCGGTGTCGAGCGCGATGCGAGCGGCGGCTTCCTTCAGCCGGTAGCTCTTGCCTTCGAACTCGAGCATGACGGCGCGGTGCATCAATCGATCCAGGATGGTGGTGCCCATGGTGGCGTCGCCGAGGTATTTGCCCCAGTCCTGGACGACCCGGTTGGAAGTCACGACGATGCTGCGCGCGGCGCTTGTAGCGCTGGTGCACGATGGTCTGCAGCAACTCGGCGGCTGGCGTCGGAGATGCGCCGGGCAAGGAACAGGTCGTCGAGCACGAGCAGATCGGGCTCGACGTACGCGCGCAGCAGCGCCGCCTGCTCCTTGGGGCTTGCCAGCGCGAAGCGGGCGAACTCGGTGTCGGCCTCGACGTAGCGCACGTCATGGCCCTGCAGGGTGGCCTGGTAGGCCACGGCCTTGGCCACATGCGACTTCCCGGTGCCCGGCTTGCCGATGATCAGGGCGTTGGCGCCGTCGGCGATGAACTTCAGCGTGTGCAGCTCGAAGCATGCCTGGCGCGGCAGCTTCGGGTTGAAGCGCCAGTCGAAGTCGGCCAGCGTGGGCCGCTCATCGAGACGTGACTGCTTGAAGCGCCGCTCGGTCAGGCGCGAGTGGCGCCGGTCGAGCTCGTCCTGCAGCAATCGCGGCCAGCGTCTCCAGGAACGGCTGCTGCGAGGACTGGGCCTGCATGACGCGGGTGTTCAGGGTTGCGGCGATGCCGGACAGGCGCAGCTCGCGCAGCGTGCGTTCGATCTCAGTGAGGGTCATGCGCAGTACCTCCAGGGTTCAGGGGCAGTGGAAGGCTGTGCCGCGGCACAGCGGGCGAACAACTCGGCGTAGATGTCGGCCGGGCGGATCAGCGGGTGCTCCTGCGTCAGCGTCGAGTTCGCCGCTGGCGTGGTTCTTCGGCGCGTTCGATGGCCGCCAGCGCGTCGGCGACGATCTTCTCGGTCAGCCTCTTGACGTGGCTGTAGCTGTGGATGCCGTCGTGCCATCGCCTGCGCGCAGGCGCGGTCGACAAGACGGCGCGGGTAGCGATCGGCCAGGCGGACGATGCCCCACAGCTTGCGCTGGCCGACGCGGCCCTCGACGGCGAACAGCAGCTCGCACAGACGCTCGGCGTCGGGCCGATCGCCTTGGCCTGGCCGAGGATGCGGCGGGTCTCGCGCGAGGGTTGAACACGCGCTCCTCCATCGGCAGCACGACGGTTCCGGGCGCTCGACGCGGACGTGGGTGCGCAGCAGCGCCTGGGTCTTCAGGTCGCGGATCTCGATGCGGTGCTCGAACACGCGCACCAGCACGTGGCTGCCGATGGGCGCCGGCCGCGCGGCGTAGCTGCTGTGATCGACGCGCACGCAGCTGTCGTCGCACACGGTGCGTTGGGACTCGGTGAAGTACTGCATGCCCAGCACCGGCAGCGGCTGCAGCAACGGCCGTTCCTCCTCGAACATCGCCTGCACCTGACGGCGCGCGCTGCCATGGATGCGCGAGGCGGCCCACTTGGTCTCCCAGTGCTCGAGGAAATCGTTCTGCTCCTCCAGCGACTCGAAGCGCCGCCCCTTCAAGGCCGTGGCCTGGGTGTGGCCGATCGCGTTCTCGACCGATACCCTTGCGGTTTGGATCACGCACGCGGGCCGGGTCGGCGACCACGCCGTAGTGGGCCAGCGTGGCCGCGTACACCGGGTTCAATTGCGGCTCGTACAGGTCGGGCTTGATGACGCCTTCCTTGAGGTTGTCCAGCACGACGTAGCGGCAGCTTCCACCGAAGTACCGCCACGCCTGCTCGTGCAGCCGGGCCCACGTCTGCTGGCTGGACTTCCACACGACACGGCGGAAGCTGCGCCGGGAGTAGCGCAGCGTCGCCACGAACAGCCGCGGCTTGCGATAGCGGTCGGTTCCCGGCACGCGCGTGGGCGCGCCTTCGCCGTAGTCGACCTGCATCTCCTCGCCGGGCAGGAACTCCAGGCGATCGAATTGCTCGGGCTCGCGGTGGCGCAGCTTGCGCGCGAAGCGCATTGACCGAGCTGTAGGCGGGCGGTGAAGCCGTGCTGGTCGACCAGGTCCTGGTAGATGGCCATGGCGTTGCGCCGCAGCCGCAGTTGCGCCTCGATGAAGCCGCGATGCGGCTCGCACGCCGACACCGTCGCGGGCGAGCGCGCCGGCATCGGAGTCGGTGGCCGGGGTGGAGGAATTTGCCCTGCCGGGGCCGGTGGACACCCCGGGGGAATTTGCCGCCAGCGCAGCGAAGCGCTTCTGGTATCCCGCGGATCGTCTTGCGATCGATCCCGGTGACGCGCTCGATCTCTCGTTGGCTGGCCCCGGCGCCCAGCAAGGTCCAGATGGTCGTCTGCAAATGCGGCTTCAAGACGTTCACTCCGTCGCCCCCTCATGGCTGAGGGGGCGAAAGTAACGTCCTGCCCGGGGCCTGGCCGCCGGCGCGACCGCCGCGGCTCAGCGCGCTCACGTCAGCGCGGCCAGGTGGGGGAATTTGAGGTGGCCAAGAGTGGGGGAGTTTGGGCGGCCACCGGGGCTGCAGAAGCTGGTGATCACCGCTGCGCCCTACGGGCCCGAGTGGGTGCCGTCCGACTTCCCCGAGGACATCCCGGTGTCGATGGACGCCCAGATCCAGAAGGCGGTGGACTGCTACAACGCCGGCGCCACCGTGCTGCACGTCCACGTGCGCGAAGAGGACGGCAAGGGCTCCAAGCGCTTGTCCAAGTTCAACCAGTTGCTGGCCGGCATCCGCAAGGCTTGCCCGAGATGATCCTGCAGGTGGGCGGCTCGATCTCGTTCGCGCCGGAAGGCGAAGGCGAAACGGCCAAGTGGCTGTCCGACGACACCCGCCACATGCTGGCCGAGCTGAAGCCGACGCCCGACCAGGTGACGATCGCCATCAATACCAACCAGATGAACGTCGTCGAGCAGATGACGGCCGCGGACGTGGCCGGCACCTCGCTGTCCGATCCCGCCATGACCAAGGCCTACCGGGAAATGACCATCCCGGCCGGTCCGGCGTGGGTCGAGGAGCACATCCGCCGACTCAGCGCCAACGGAATCCAGACCCACTTCCAGCTTGCCGGCATATCGCAGCTGGAGACCGTCGAGCGCATGATGCGGCGCGGCGCCTGCAACGTGCCCCTGGTGCTGACCTGGGTGTCCATCGGCGGAGGCTTCGAAGCGCCGAATCTGTACAACCTTTCCAATTTCGTACGCGCCTGCCCGGACGGCTCGGTGCTGACACTGGAAACCTCCATGCGCAACGTCCTGCCGTTGAACATGATGGCCATCGCACTCGGCCTGCACGTGCGCTGCGGCATCGAGGACAACATCTGGAACCAACGCCAGACCGGCAAGATGACCACCGTCGAGCAGATCGAGCAGTTGGTGCGCATCGCGCGGGAGTTCGGCCGCGAGGTCGCCAACGGCAAGGAGGCACGGCAGATCTACAAGATCGGCACCTTCTACGAGAACGCCGACGAAACGCTGGCGAAGAACGGCTTTGCGCCCAACCGCAAGCCGAGGCAGGTGGGGTTCACCCAGTACGCTTGATGTGCTTGCGCAATTCGTGGAACCGCGACTCCGTGGCATCGCCGAACAGCGGCTCACTCCGCTCCGGTACGGCGTCCCTGATTGCTGCCCAGTCCGCGGGCGTGAGTTCCTTGGCCGCAAGGGGCAACACGTCTTCTTCTTCCACGGCGATGTGATTGCCGTAGTAGACGAGATAGGTGGACGCGGCCGCCTCGATGCTGGAACGCAGCGTGACTTCGCCGTTGACCGCCTGCTCCAGCAGGAGGCGCAGGTCCTCGCCCGCGTGCGCGATGACCACGTGTTCCTGCTTCAGGCGCGCCAGCGGCAGCTCGCGGTCGGGGCGCCGCTGCGCCAGCCGCCTGAACGCTTCGTCCTCGCGGGGATGATGGCAGGTGTCGGCGAAGTCGCGTAGCCACGAGATGATGTCCAGCATCAGGCCGTAGCCGGGCTGGCCTCCGGCGTGGAAGACGTCCAGCTCCTTCCGCAACAGTGTCAGCAGCGTGGTGAAGTGTTCATGTTCCTTGTGCCAGGCGGCGGCGGGGTCGGCCATGCTGTACCTCCTTCTGGATGATCCGCGAATTGCGGTGGCAGCCGGTCGGCAGAGTGGTCGATATGAGTCCCGACGTCACGGCTGTCCAAGAACCTTCGCCGGCTCATCGCTCTGCTCTGTTGAATTGATGCCCAGTTGACCAGCGGCGCCCGAGCCCCAACAGTACAAGACGCCGACTGTCGTGAGGCCACACGTATGCCTGAAACCGGCGTCGAGTTGATCGAACGCAAGGCCCCCTGCTACCGCATGAGGAGACAGTCGATCGGTCGTTGTTCCGTCTCCGACCTGGCCGCGCTCGTTTTCACCCCAGCAATAGCCGGTACCTCCTGCCGAGAGCGCGCACGTGTGTCCGAGAAATCCCCCCGCGACCACATGAGTGAACGTGAGTGAACCCGATGCGAGGGCTGGAGACGCTCGATCTGTCCTGGTGCCGTCGCCCAGGGCTCCATACGTGTTCTCTCCCCAGCAGTACGCCGCGCCGGCGTTGGCGAGGCCGCAGGTGTGACGCCCCAGCCCGGCCGACAGCGCCGAGAAGGTCATGCCTGGGGACACGGCTGCAGGCGCCGGATACGGAGTGACATCCGACACTCCCAAGCCCAGCTGACCGCGCCCGTTGTCGCCCCAGCAGTAAGCGGCGCCGCCAGTGTCCAGCGCGCAGGAATGGCCGATCTCGAAGCCGCCAGCCGTCAGCGTCGCAAAGGTTCGTCCCCCTGTGACGGGAGTCGGCACCAAGCGGTCGACCGCAGTACCGTCCCCGAGTTGCCCACGATCGTTGCGCCCCCAGCAGTGAGCGATGCCGCCTGACGTCAGCCCGCAGGTGTGACTCGCGCCTGCATCGAGGCTGATGAACCGGAGCGTGGTCGCTACGGCCACGGGCTCGTTGCGTTGGACGGTCGAATTGTCCCCGACCTGTCCCCGAGCGTTGTCGCCCCAGCAGTGCGCAATGCCGTCAGCGGTCAGCGCACACGTGTGAGCGCCGCCTGCCGTGATCTGCGTGAAGCGGAGTCCGCCACCTACCGCAACCGCAAAGAGCTCGCAGGGGAGGTGTACGTTGTCCAGCCGGCACGACGACGAGGCGGCGACCCCCAACTGTCCGCTTTCGCCACGCCCCCAGCAGTAAGCGGTACCGGTGACCGTCAGCGCGCAAGTGTGGGCACCGCCCGCTGCGACGGAGACGTAGGTCAGCGAAGGGATCGACCTGACGGACGCCGCAGCGCTTCCGACAATGCTTTCAGAAGTGGCCGAGATGGTCACCAAGCCTTCTGCGACTGCCGTTATGAGGCCGCTCTCCGACACCGTCGCTACAGTCGGCTCACTGCTGTTCCATGTCACCGCACGTCCTGCCAAGGGACGCCCTGCCGCGTCCCGTGGCTGGGCCGTCAGCTGCTGGGTCTGGCCGAGTACGAGCGTGAGTGCGCTGGGCTTCACGCTGACCGATGTCACCGGCGCCGTGGACGACGACCCTCCGTCGCTGCCACCTCCGCACGACACGAGCGTCAGGGCAAACAGGCCGAGCAGCAGAGCCTCGAGGATCTTGTACATCGACTGCCTCGTGAGAAGTGATCGATCGACGCCAGCCGTCGATGATCGTACTCCCGTTGGCGCACCATGATTCAGCGCCGGAGAGTCTTGGGCGTTCGCTGGAGTCTGCCGGGGGCTGCCGAAATGAGCGGTATCACATGTTGGCGCCGCGCACACATGGCGGCCCCGATTCTTTCGACCGCCAACGTACAGTGAAGACCTCGCCGGCTCTCGGGAGACTACCGTGCCACCAGCGGCCTTCTTCATGCAGCGCCGGCGTGCACTACGCTGGCTTCTCGGTGGTTCTGGAGGGTTGGCGCTGTTCGGCTGCGGTGGAGGCGGTGACGACCGTCTCGACGCGGACAAGAAGCGCGATGCCAGCGTCAACGCGAGCAGTCTCGCGGCTCGGACGCCGCCGCTGGACGACCTTCGATACAAGCTCGTCGACCTCGCCTCACTCATTGCAGGTGTCCGCACGAGCGTCGGATCCGCGATCAACGAAATCGGAGAGGTGGCCGGGTATGCCGCTGTAGGAGCCGAGCCTCACGCGTTTGTGTACCGGAACGGCGCAATGCAGATCTTGGGCAGTCCCGGCGTCGTAAGCGTGGGTCGAGACATTGGCGACAGCGGTCAAGTGACAGGCCTTGCCGGCTCGCACGCCTTCCTCTACAGCGGCGGCGTAATGCACGATATCGGAACGCTTGGTGGTGATTACAGCGAAGGCTGGGGTGTCAATGCCAGCGGGCACGTCGTGGGCGAAGCCGGACCGGGGAGCGGTCCGCGTCACGCCTTCCTCTATCGAGACGGCGTGATGACTGACCTGGGTGTTCTTGAGGGAGACTCCAGCATCGCGATGGACATCAACAACGCCGGACAGATCACGGGCACCTCCACGGTCATCGAGACTGATCCCGACTTGAAGCATGCGTTCTTTCACGACGGCACCTCCATGCACGATCTCGGCACACTCGGGGGCATGAGCAGCGCCGGCAACGCGATCAATTCGAGCGGCTGGGTCACGGGATACGCGCAAATGGCGGTTCTCACCCAGCTCCACGCCTTTCTTCATGACGGCCTTCAGATGCGGGACTTGGGTAACTTGGGCGGCACCTTCAGCGTCGGCCTAGGCATCAACGACACCGGCTGGGTCGTCGGCCAGTCGGACATCAGCACCACCCCCGGGACTGTGCGCCATGCTTTCGTGCACGACGGCACTTCGCTGCACGACATCAACAATCTGCTCGACCCGAGCAGTGCCGGATGGCTGGTGGAAGCCGCTCTTGACATCAACAACGCGGGGCAGATCACGGGGTTCGCGTACCCCCCAGGCGACCCCCAGGTTTTCCGCGCCGTGTTGCTCATCCCCGCCCCGTGCTGATCGCCGCCCGGCGCATATCGAAGCCCACCGCGAAATCCCGGCGTCATGACCGGCGACCTCGCCCCCGCCTGGCACGCGGTGACCGTCGCCGACGCGCTGTCACGGCTGGGCACCGACCCGCGATTCGGGCTGGGCAGCGCCGAGGCGGCCCGCCGGCTCGCCGCCCACGGGCTCAACACGCTGCCGGAGCCGCCGCCACGCCCGTTGTGGCTGACCTTTGCACGGCAGTTCAAGAGTCCTCTGATCTACATCCTCTTCGTCGCCGCGGTGCTGGCGGTGGCGCTGGGCCATCACGGCGACGCGCTCGTCATCCTCGCGGTGGTCGTCGTCAACGCGGTCATCGGCGCGTTCCAGGAGGGCCGCGCCGAACGCTCGATGGCCG
>CAWIVI010000020.1:0-234864 GCA_963839465.1 uncultured beta proteobacterium | reverse complement strand
CCGGTCTTTCGGGCCACCTCGATGCCCACGTTGTTCTCGATAGCGCTGCAGCAGCAGGTCGACGCTGCGCCGCCGATCGACAGGTTGCGGATGCGCAGCCAGTCGATGAACGCCGGCAGCCGCGGCGAGTGCAACGAGATCTCGCCCGGCTCGGCGTCGATCTCCAGGCCCAGGCAGGCCTGCAGCATGCCGAACACCGCCGCGGCGGCCCACGCCTGCGGCGAGCACGCCACCGGGTACAGCGTCGGCCCTTCGCCGTCGCGCCGGCGCGGGAAGCCGCAGAACAGCTCCGGCAGGCGGTGCAGGTCGAAGTACAGGCTGGCGTCGAACAGCGCCGTCGAAGACGCGCAGCGCCTCCTCGGTGTGGCCGTAGCGGGCCATGCCCGGCGGCGATCAGGGCGTTGTCGTGCGGCCAGACCGAGCCGTTGTGATAGGACATCGGGTTGTAGCGCGCCTGCCGGCCGCCGACCGTGCGGATGCCCCAGCCGCGAATGAAGGCCGGGCCCAGCAGGCGCTGCGCCGATCGCGCTCCGCGTGCTCGGGCGCCGCGATGCCGGTCCACAGGCATGGCCGGCGTTGGAGGTGCGCACCGGCACGGCCGCTTGTGGCCGTCGAGCGCCAGCGCGTAGGTGCCGAGGTCCTCGCACCAGAACGCGCTTCGAAGCGCTTCGCGCAGCGCCTGCGCCTGCTTCTGCAGCCGGTCGGCCAGATCCGTCTCGCCCAGCGCGCCGCCAGCTCGGCCGCGCCAGCTTGGCCGCGTAGACGTAGCCCTGCACCTCGCACAGCGCGATCGGCGCCTCGGCCAGCGTGCCGTCGGCGTGGAACACCGAGTCGTGCGAATCCTTCCAGCCCTGCTGCACCAGGCCGTCGCTGCTGCGCCGCGCGTACTCGACGAAGCCGTCGCCGTCGAGGTCGCCGTAGCGGTCGATCCACTCCAGCGCGCGCAGCACGTTGGGCCAGATCGCTGCGCACGAACTCGAGGTCGCCGGTGCGCTGCGTAGTAGGCGCCGGCCAGCACCACGAACAGCGGCGTCGCGTCGACGCTGCCGTAGTAGCGGCCGAACGGGATCTCGCGCGTCGCGGCCATCTCGCCTTGCGCGCCTCGTGCAGGATCTTGCCCGGCTCGGCGTCGCGCTGCGGGATCGTCCGCGTCGGCCTGCGTGGCGGCCAGGAAGCGCGAGCACGCCGCGCGCGAGCGACGGGTCGACCCACAGGTATCTCGCGCGCGGTGAGGATGCCGTCGCGGCCGAAGGTGGTGGAGTACCACGGCACGCCGGCGTAGGGGTAGGGCCCGGTCGGCAGCGTGGTGGTGAGCATCGCCAGGTCGGCAGCCCGAGCGGTCGAGCCAGTGGTTGACCAGCGGGTTCGAGGTCTCGATCACGCGCGCATGCGCACTGCGCGGCGTGCCGTGCGTCGTCGTTGCGCCGGAAGGCCGCGTCGTAGTGCGCCGGCGCGGTCGGGCGCGGCCGGTCGCTCGTGCTCGCACGCCACGGTGCAGTAGAGGTGCCGCTCCTCGCCCGGGGCCAGGTGCAGGTCGAAGTCGGCCTGGCGCTCGTCGAGCGCGTCGGGCGCCGGATCGAAGCGCAGGCGGGTGCGCCGCGTGCGGCCGTCGAGGCCCCGTAGCCGAGCACGACCTGGTCGCGCGTCGACTCTCGGTGCGGCAGCCGCTCGCCGCGCCGCTTGCGCTCCATGCCGCGCACCTCGAACAGGTCGACGAAGTCGGCGTCGAACTGCAGCGACAGGCGCAGCCGCGCCGGCGCGTCGCCGTGGTTGGTGACGCGCACGTGCTCGTAGCACGCGCCCTGCCACAGGAACTTGGCGCGGAAGATGTGCAGGTGGCCTTCGGCGATGCCGCTGCCGCGGGCGAGGTCGGGGTTCATCAGCTCGACGATGAGCAGGCTGTTGTCTTCCTTCACCGTCGAGCCGAGGAACAGCGGGCGCACGCCGTCGATCAGCAGCTCCAGATGCGAGAGGTAGCGCGTGTCCTCGTGGTACAGGCCCTGGTCGCCGCTGCCGAGCTGCTGCATGTCGCCGAAGCGGTCGAACAGCACGAAGGTCTCGTCGTGCTTCAGCACGTGGGGGTTCTCGTCGGCACGCGCGGACTTCGCCGACACGTACCACTGGTCACCGACCCGGATCTTCTCGGTCATCGCTCTCTCCCTTGGAACCGGATCAGGCAGGTTCTTCCTCTTCGGTGGACGACGCGAGCAGCAGCGGCGGTTCCTGCCGGGCTGCCGCCCGCGCGCCTTCGATCAGGCGGCGGTAGATGTCCACGTAGTTGCCGGCCATCGTGGCCGACGCGAAGCGCCGCTCGAAGTGGCGCCGGCAGCGCCGGCGGTCGATGCGCGGGATGCGGCGCGCGGCGTCGATCGCCTGCTCCTGGCTGGCGACGATGAAGCCGGTCTCGCCGTGGTCCAGCACCTCGGGCACCGAGCCGTTGCGGATAGGCGATCACCGGCGTGCCGCAGGCCAGCGCTTCGATCATCACCAGCCCGAACGGCTCCGGCCAGTCGATCGGGAACAGCAGCGCGCGCGCGTTGCCGATGAAGTCGTTCTTGCCGTGGTCGTCGATCTCGCCGACGAACTCCACCAGCGGATGGCCGAGCAGCGGGCGGATGTGCTGCTCGAAGTAGCTCTGGTCGACCGGGTCGACCTTGGCGGCGATGCGCAGCCGCGTTCCGGTGGCGATCGCGATCGCGATTGCGCGGTCCACCCGCTTCTCCGGCGAGATGCGGCCGACGAAGGCGAAGTAGTCCTGCGGCTCGGGATGGAACTGGTACAGGTCCAGCGGCAGCCCGTGGTGCACCGTGGCGATCCAGTTGGCATCGGGCAGCGGCAGGCGCTGCGCGTCGGAGATCGACACGAGCGGCTGGTTGGCGAAGCGCTGGTGCAGCGGCACGAGGTCGGGCAGGTCGAGCCGGCCGTGCAGCGTGGTCACGCTCGGGGTGGCGCACCGGCTCGCCAGCGGATAGTGGGCGATGTCGATGTGGAAGTGGATCACGTCGAACGACGAGGCGCGAGCGAAGACCTCGTCGAGCATGATGGTGTGCCACACGAGCGGGTCCGCACGCCGCGGGTGCAGCCGCAGGCTGCGCTCGATCACCGGCACCAGGTCGGCGCTGGTCGTCGAATCGCCGCTGGCGAACAGGGTCACGTCGTGGCCCTGCGCGACGAGCGCTTCGGTGAGGTAGGAAACCACCCGCTCGGTGCCGCCGTAGCGCGCGGGAGGAACGCTTTCGATCAACGGCGCAACTTGCGCGATTCTCACGTCGGTCTTCCTTTGTTGTGTGGAACTCCCTGTCAAGCAAATGGCGTTCCTCACTATCATCCGGCCGACCATGAGACCCCGCATCCTGATCGTCGAGGACGAGTCCGGCATCGCCGACACGCTCCAGTACGTGCTCGCGACCGACGGCTTCGACGCCGGATGGTGCGCCACGGCCGAGCAGGCCTTGCGCGAGTTCGCGGCCCAGCCCCCGCGCTCGCGCTCCTCGACGTCGGCCTGCCCGACCTGAACGGCTTCGAGCTGTTCAAGCAGCTGCAGGCGCTGCCCGGCGGCGCTGCCGGTGCCGATGCTGTTCCTCACCGCGCGCAGCGACGAGATCGACCGCGTCGTCGGCCTCGAGCTCGGCGCCGACGACTACGTCGCCAAGCCGTTCTCGCCGCGCGAACTGGTGGCGCGCGTGCGCACCATCCTGCGCCGCAGCGTGCGGCCGCCCCGCCGGAGACGCCGGCCGCACCGGCGGCGCCGCGGCCGTTCGTCGCTCGATGCGGAGCGCCACCAGATCCGCTACTACGGGCGCCTGCTGGAGCTCTCGCGCTACGAGTACGGCCTCCTGCGGCGCTGGTCCAAAGCCCGGCCGCGTCTTCACGCGCGACGAGCTGCTGGACAGGTCTGGGACGAGCGCCAGCGACAGCTTCGACCGCACCGTCGACGCGCACATCAAGACGCTGCGCGCCAAGCTGAAGGCGGTGGCGCCGGAGCTCGAGGCGATCCGCACGCTGCGCGGCACCGGCTACGCGCTGAGCGAAGAGCTTGCCGCGCGACGTCCGTGACTTGACGCCAGCGCGAACCGCATCTTCATCGGCATCCTGCTGATCTTACGCGGCGGGCCTGGCCTTCATGCTGTACCGCGTGCTGGCGGACCTCGATCCGCGCTACCGCGAGTCGGCCGAGGAATCGCTGGTCGAGACCGTCGCAGCTGATGGCCAGCCTCTGGTGGAGCAGGACGTGCGCGACGGCGCGATCGACACCGCGCCGGCTGGAGCCGCTGTTCAAGCTCGGTCTATGCGCGCCACTTCGAGGCCCACATCTTCAGCGCTGCCAAGCACGCGCGTCGAGCTGCGGCTGTACGTCACCGACCGCAGCGGCCGCGTGCTGTTCGACTCGCTGGGCGCAGATCGCCGGCGCCGACTTCTCGCAATGGCGCGACATCGCGCCTGGCCCTGCGCGGCGAATACGGCGCGCGCACCACGCCCGACGTCGAGGACGACCCGCGCACTTCGGTGATGTACGTCAGCGCGCCGGTGCGCTGGAACAACGACATCGTCGGCGCGGTCATCGGTGGGCAAGCCGGTGCAGAGCTTCGGCCAGTTCGTCGAGGCCGCGCGCCGGCGCAAGACGCTGTACGTCGGGCTGCACGTCGGTGGCCGGCGTGCTGCTGCTGGCGCTCATCGTTTCGGTCTGGCTGGTGCGGCCCTTCGGCCTGATCGCCGACTACGTGCGCTACGTGCGGGCGCAGCGCCGCTTCAGCCTGCCGCGCCTGGGCCGGCAGCGCGCTGGGCGTCCTCGGCGCCGCCTACGACGAGATGCGCGACGCGCTGGCCGGCCGCAACTACGTCGCCGACTACGTGCAGACCCTCACGCACGAGGTCAAGAGCCCGCTGTCGGCGATCCGCGGCGCGGCCGAACTGCTGCAGGAGCCCGGCATGCCGCAGGACCGAGCGCCAGCGCTTCCTGGCCAACATCACGCGCGAGACGCAGCGCATCCAGGAGATGGTCGACCGCATGATGGAGCTCACCGCGCTGGAGACGCGGCGCGCGCTGGAGCATGTGCGAGCCCGTGGCGCTGCGCCCGCTGCTGGAGGAGGTCGCGGCCAGTGCGCGCACGCCGGCGCGGCGCGCGGCATCGACGTGCGCGTGGCATCGGCTGCGAGCGCCTCCGAGCGCCGAGGTCGAAGGCGATCCGTTCCTGCTGCGCCGCGCCGTGAGCAACCTGCTGGACAACGCGATCGACTTCTCGCCCGACGGCGCGCGAGGTGCGAGCTCGCGCTGCGATAGCCGCGGCGCCGCGGTCGCGATCCGCGGTGCGCGACCAGGGACCCGGCATTCCCGACTACGCGCAGGACAAGGTGTTCGAGAAGTTCTATTCGCTGGCGCGGCCGCACTCGGCAAGAAGAGCACCGGCCTGGGCCTGTCCTTCGTGCGCGAGATCGCCTCGCTGCACCACGGCCGCATCGAGCTGGGCAATGCGCCCGACGGCGCCGGCGCCGTCGCGGTGCTGACGCTGCCCGCGCTGAAGCTGCAGGCCCTGTCGGGCCGCTGCCCGCGTCTGCACCGCGACTTCACGCAGACTTCACAAAAGCCGCTCGTTCACTTCAAACCGCGCTTCTCCTTTGCTGCCGATGCTTCGCTCCGTGCACTCTCGCACTCTGCCCGGAGCGAACATGCAGCCCACCCTCTCAACCGCCGGCGGCCTGGCGCGCTGGCTCTGGATCAGCCGCCGCCAGCCTCGCCGCCGCTGCTTCGTCGCGCTCGGCGCCGGCCGGCCCACGCCCAGGCGAAGCACCGGCCGCGCCTGAAGACCGAGAGCCCGTACTTCTTCGTCAAGAGCGACGACCCGTCGCTCGACCACCTGCCGCTCAAGTCGACCCAGGTCGACGTGCGCGATCTCCGGCGTGATCGCCGACGTCACCGTCACCCAGCACTACAGGAACGAAGGCCAGCGCGCCATCGAGGCGCAGGTACGTGTTCCCCGGCTCGACCCAGGCGCGCGGTGCTACGGCATGAACGTGCGGCTGGCCGACCGCCTCATCACCGCGCAGATCCGCGAGAAGCAGCAGGCCCGCATCGAATACGACAGCGCCAAGAAGGAAGGCAAGACCGCCGCGCTGCTGGAGCAGCACCTGCCCAACGTGTTCCAGATGAACGTCGCCAACATCATGCCGGGCGACGACGTGAAGGTGGAGCTGCGCTACACCGAGCTGCTGGTGCCGCAGTCGCGGCAACTACCAGTTCGTCTTTCCCACCGTGGTCGGCCCGCGCTACAACAGCCCGCAGTCCGGCCAGGCCGACAGCGCAGTGGGTGAGCCAGCCGCTACCTGCCGCGCCGGCCAGCCCGGCGGCGCGACGTTCGACATCCAGCGTCGCGATCGCCAGCCCGATCGGCCTGAAGGAAGTGCGCTCGGCCTCGCATGCGCATCGAGGTCACCGCAGCAAGGCGACGAGCGCGCCGCCGTCAGGCCTGCAGCACGACGGCCAGGCGCGCAACAACCGCGACTTCATCCTCGACTACCGGCCTGGCCGGCGACCGCATCGAATCCGGCGTGCATGCTGTTTCGCGGCAGCGACGAGAACTTCTTCCTCGCGATGGTCGAGCCGCCCAAGCAGCTGCCGGCCAGCGTGCATCAGCCCGCGCGACTACATCTTCGTGGTCGACATCTCCGGCTCGATGCACGGCTTCCCGCTGGACACCGCCAAGGCGCTGCTGCGCGAGCTGATCGGCAGCCTGCAGCCCAGCGACAGCTTCAACGTGCTGCTGTTCTCCGGCAGCAACCGCTTCCTGTCGCCGCACTCGGTGCCGGCCACGCCGCCAACATCGAGCAGGCCATCCGCACCATCGCAGCAGATGGGCGGCGGCGGCAGCACCGAGCTGATCCCCGCGCTCAAGCGCGTCTACGCCGAACCCAAGGCGCGCCGACGTGTCGCGCACCGTGGTGGTCGTGACCGACGGCTACGTGACGGTGGAGCGCGAAGCCTTCGAGCTGGTGCGCAGGAACCTGTCGCAGGCCAACGTGTTCGCCTTCGGCATCGGCTCTTCCGTCAACCGCCACCTGATGGAAGGCCTGGCGCGCGCCGGCATGGGCGAGCCCTTCATCATCACCAAGCCGGCGCAGGCGGCAGCCGAGGCGGCGCGCTTTCGCCGCATGATCGAGTCGCCGGTGCTCACCAGCGTCAAGGCGCGCTTCGAAGGCCTGGACGTGTACGACGTCGAGCCGGCCGCAGCTGCCCGACGTGCTGGGCGAGCGGCCCGGTGCGTCGTGTTCGGCAAATGGCGCGGCGAAGCGCGCGGCCAGGTCGTGATCGAAGGCCAGAGCGCGCACGGCCCGTACCGCAACGCCATCGCCGTCGGCGCGCACATCGCGCCAGGACACGGCCGCGCTGCGCTACCTGTGGGCGCGCCATCGCATCGCTCGCTCTGCCGACCAGGAAGCGCTGGAAGGCGGCGACAGCCAGCGCAAGCGCATCACCGAGCTGGGCCTGCAATACAACCTGCTCACGCAATACACCAGCTTCCTGGCGGTCGACCACATCGTGCGCAACCTGGCGCCGCAAGACACGCCCGAGCGTCGACCAGCCCTCGCCGCATGCCGCAGGGCGTGAGCAACCTGGCGATCGGCGCCGAAGTGCCGGGCACGCCGGAGCCGACCTGGGGCGCTCGATCGCGGTGCTCATGCTGTTGATGGTGAGCCGAAGCGCTGGCGTCGACCCGAAGCGCCTTGGCGCTTCCGCCAGGGGGCGCCGCTGGCGGACCGGCGAAGCCGGATCCGCGGTGGCCGCTTGGTGGGGCGGGTCGTGCGTGCTGGGTGGCACGCGCGTTCGTCGCTGAACTGACTGGAGGCTCTCCATGGATCCCTGACCCGATCATCGCTGCTCGCGTCGCTGCGGCCGGCGCGCGCGCGCGCGCTGGACACGCGCATCGACGCCGCGCCGCCGCCGTTCTGGCTCGCGCTGCTGGCCGCTCGCGCTCTGGCCGACGCTGTGGTGGATGGCGCGCCGCGATGGTGGACGGCTCGGACGAGCCGCTCGGGCTCGTCGCCTGGCGCTCGCTGCGCGGTGGCCTGCTGCTGTGGCGTGCCGGCTCGCCTGCGCGCGCGCGCCGCGGCTGCGCTGGCTCGCGCCGCGCTCGGCGCGACGCGTGCTCGCCACCGCGGCGCTCGGCCACGCTGCCGCCGCTGGCACCTGCGCTGCTCGGCCGCTGCTCGCGCTCGCCTGCGCCTGGCCGCCTTTCCTGCCGAGCGCCATCGCCAGTCGCTGCCGGTGCTCGGGCTGTCCTGTCTCGCGCTGCCGCTGCTCGCGTCGCTGCAGTTCTACGCCGGCTACCCGCTGCGCGCCATCACCGCCGAGGCCAGCCGCTGGCTGCTGCAGGGCCTGGGCTTGGCGGTCGAGCGCAGCGGCGCCAGCCTGCTCGTGGACGGCCGGCTCGTGCTCGTCGATGCGCCCTGTTCCGGCGTGCAGCTGCTCTGGTTCGCCTATTGCGCGGCCAGCGCGGCGGCGCTGTGGCAGGGCGTGCCGCGACGCGGCGCTTCCTGCGCTCGCCTGCCGGCGGTCGGCTCGCAGGTGCTGGCGGCAACGTGCTGCGCAACACCGTGCTCGTCGCGGTCGAAGGCATCGGGCATGCTGGCGTGGCCCGGCTGGACGCACGACGCGACGGGGCTCTCGTGCTGGTTGCCGTGTGCGCGCATCGTCGCGTTCGCCTGATGGCTGCGGAGCCGGCCGATGCAGCGTTGAACGCGTGCTGCAGCGCTCGCCGGCTACGGCTTGGCGCTGCTCGCCTGCGCCGTGGCGGCCGGGCTGCCGGCGGCCACGGCGCCGGACGTGCGCACCGTCGCCGGCGTGGAGTGGCCGATCGCAGTGGGACGGCCGCGCGCTGCGCCCGCTGGCGCTCGGCGCGGTGGAGCAGCGCTTCGCGCCGCGCTTCCCCGGCACGCTCGCCCGCCTGTCCGATGGCGAGCGGCAGATCGTCTGGCGCGAAGTGCACGAGCCCACGCGCATGCTGCATCCCGCCGCCGACTGCTATCGCGGCTCGGGCTGGCAGCGTGCGCCGGCGAACGCATCGAGGTCGATGCCGCCGATCGCGGCTGGCGCTGCTTCCAGGCCGAGCAGGACGGCCGCCGCCTGCGTGTGTGCGAGCGCATCACGGGCGCCGACGGCCGCGCGTTCACCGACCCTCGAGCTGGTTCTGGGCCGCGCTGCTGGGCCGCTCGCACGGCCCCTGGCAGGCCGTGACCACCGCACAGCCGATCCATGCCTCGCCACCCGACCGCTCCACTCCCTCTCCCGCGCGTGGGAGAGGGCGGGCGGTGAGGGCGCGGCCGAAAGCGGACATGGCCCGACGCCTCGCTCTCGCGACCGCCTGCTCGGCGTTCATCGCCATCCTGCTCCTCGCCTTCGCCCTCTGGCTCGCCGTGCGCCCTGCCCCCGGCGACTGGACGATGCGCGTCCCCATCGCCGGCCGGCTCGGCATCGACATCAGCGTGCCGCGCGTTCTTCAGCTCGCCACCGACCCCGCCGTCTCCCGCTGGCTGCACCGCCGCACCGTCTCGACACCGGCCGGCGATCTTCGATTCACCTGGCAGCGCCCGAACCAAACGCTCGTCGTCCGCTGCGCCCCGTGCACGCTGCGCGTCCCCGGCCTCGGCGCCGAGCCGATCGCGCTCCCCACCGCCACGCTGAGCCTGCACCGCGACGCCGACCGGCGCCTGTCGGGCCAGCTCGCCAGCGGCGGGATCGTGCTGCCGTGGCAGGCGCAACTCACGCGCCAGGGCATCGACCTGCGCGGCGAGCTCGCGCCCACGCCCATCGCCGAGATCGCCGCGCTGTTCGCCGCCCAGGTGCCGGAGCTGCGGCGTGCACGCATCGAGGGCGACGTGTCCGCGCATTGGCGCATCGACTGGCCGACCGGGCGCTGGACGGTTCGGCCGCACCTGGAGGCGTTCGCCGTCGAAGGGCTCGGCACGGCCTCGCTTGCCGGCGCCCGACTGCCCGCCCGCTGCGCCGTGCCGCCCGGGACCCGGGCGCCGTCGCCCTGGCTCGCGCGGGCGGTGGTGGCGGCCGAAGACCAGCGCTTCTTCGAGCACCCGGGCTACGACTTGGCCGCCGCCATGCTCGCCTTTGACAGCAACCAAGCGGCCACCGCGGATCCTGCTTTGCCGGCCCGCTGGTGGCGCTCCCTGGGGAGGAGGCGCCGGAGGCGCTTCGGGGGGGTCCCATCTCGCCGGCGGCAGCACGCTCACCCAGCAGCTCGCCAAGATCGCCATCACCGGCGACGAGCGCAGCGCCGCGCGCAAGCTGCGCGAGCTGCTGTATGCCGTGGAGATGGAGCGCACCCTCGGCAAGGCGCGCATCCTGGAGCTCTACCTTGCGCTCGCCCCATGGGGCGACGGCGTGTGCGGCGCCGAGCAGGCGGCGCAGCGCCATTTCGGCAAGCCGGCGCACGCGCTCGACCCGATCGAGGCCGCCTGGCTGGCCAGCCTGCTGCGCAACCCGGCCGCGCCGGCCGATGCCGACCGCGTCGCGGCGGTCCTGCGCGGCATGGCGCGCGGCGAGCGGCAGCGCGAGCGCTGGGCGAAGGCGCTCGACGGCCTCAGCCCGGCGCAGCCTTCGGCACCGGGCGCGGCTTCCCCATAGCATCCGTGGCCACGTAGGTGAGAGTCGCCTCGGTCACCTTCACGACCATCTGCTCGGCCCGCAGCCGCTGCGCGTAGACCTCCACCGTGACCGTGATCGACGTGTTGCCCACGCGCGTGACCTCGGCGTAGAAGCTGAGCAGGTTCGCCCACCCGCACCGGCTGCTTGAAGATGAACTGGTTCACCGCCACCGTGGCGATGCGCCCGTGCGCCATGCGCGCCGGCAGCACCGCGCCGGCCAGGTCGACCTGCGCCATCACCCAGCCGCCGAAGATGTCGCCGTTGGCGTTCACGTCCGCCGGCATCGGGATCACGCTGCAGCACCAGTTCCTTGTCGGTCGGCAAGGCCACAGTCGGGCGGGTCGGTCTCGGACATGGGCATGATGATCGCTATGCGCGCCCTGGCCCATGCCCGTTCGGTTTCCGCCCGTCGACGACCCGGCGCAGCGGCCGCAGCGACTGGGCCACCCTGCGCGGCTGCTGCCGTACCTGTGGCGCTACAGCTGGCGCGTGCTGATCGCGCTCGGCTTCATGGTGGCGGCCAAGGTGGCCAACGTCGAGCGTGCCGCTGCTGCTGAAGAACCTGGTCGACAGCCTGTCTATCAAGCCCGGCGACCCGCGCGCCTTCGCTCGTCGTGCCGGTGGGGCTGCTGCTGGCCTACGGCCGGCTGCGCCTGTCGACCTCGCTCTTCACCGAGCTGCGCGAGCTGGTCTTCGCCAAGGCCACCGAGGGCGCGGCGCGCAGCATCGCGCTGCAGACCTTCCGGCACCTGCACGCCCTCAGCCTGCGCTTCCACCTCGAGCGCCAGACCGGCGGCATGACGCGCGACATCGAGCGCGGCACGCGCGGCGTCGCATTCGCTGATCTCGTACTCGCTCTACAGCATCGTGCCCACGCTGATCGAGGTGGCGATGGTGCTCACGCTGCTGGCGGTGAAGTTCGACGCCTGGTTCGCCTGGATCACCGTGGCCGCGCTGGTCGTCTACATCATGTTCACCGTCACGGTCACCGAGTGGCGCACCCAGTTCCGGCGCCAGATGAACGAGCTCGACTCCACGGCGCACAGCAAGGCGATCGACTCGCTGCTGAACTACGAGACCGTCAAGTACTTCAACAACGAGGACTTCGAGGCCGCGCCGCTACGACGAGAGCCTGGAGCGGCTGCGCCGCGCCGCGCTGAAGAGCGCAGACCACGCTGTCGCTGCTGAACACCGGCCAGCAGCTGGTGATCGCCGTCAGCGCTGGTGGCCATGCTGTGGCGCGCCACCGAAGGCGTGGTGGCCGGCCGCATGACGCTGGGCGACCTGGTGATGGTCAACGCCTTCATGATCCAGCTCTACATCCCGCTCAACTTCCTGGGCGTGCTGTACCGCGAGATCAAGCAGAGCCTGACCGACCTGGACAAGATGTTCGTGCTGCTGGAGCGCGAGCGCGAGGTGGACGACGCCGCCCGACGCGCAGCCGCTGCGCCGGTGCCGCACGGCGCCGTGCGCTTCGAGCACGTCTCGCTTCGCCTACGACCCGGCGCGGCCCGATCCTGCACGACGTGAGCTTCGAGATCCCGGCCGGCAAGACGGTGGCCGTGGTCGGGCCCTCGGGCGCCGGCAAGTCGACGCTGGCGCGGCTGCTCTACCGCTTCTACGACGTGCATCGGCCGGCGCGCATCACCATCGCCGGCCAGGACATCCGCGACGTCACGCAGGGCAGCGTGCGCCAGGCGATCGGCATCGTGCCGCAGGACACGGTGCTGTTCAACGACACGGTGGAATACAACATCGCCTACGGCCGCCCGGGCGCGACGCGCGCCGAGGTGGAGGCGGCGGCCCGCGCCGCGCGCATCCACGACTTCATCGCAGAGCACGCCCAAGGGCTACGACACGATGGTGGGCGAGCGCGGGCTGAAGCTGTCCGGCGGCGAGAAGCAGCGCGTGGCGATCGCGCGCACGCTGCTGAAGAACCCGCCGATCCTGATCTTCGACGAGGCCACCTCGGCGCTCGACTCGGCCAACGAGCGCGCGATCCAGGCCGAGCTGCGCAGCGCGGCGCGGGGCAAGACCGCGCTGGTGATCGCGCACCGGCTGTCCACGGTGGTCGACGCGCACGAGATCCTGGTGCTGGAGCACGGCCGCGTCGTCGAGCGCGGCACGCACGCAGCAGCTGCTGGCGGCCGGCGGCCGCTATGCCCACATGTGGCAGCTCCAGCAGAGCGGGCGGGATTTCGCTGACGCGATCCCGGCCTGAAGCCGCGCATACTCGCGCTGGCCCGCCTTGCGCGCTGGCCCGTTTCGTGCATCGATCCGGCCGCTCCAACGCCCGGCACCAACTTGATCACCATCGACCGCGTCAGCAAGTGGTACGGCATCTTCCAGGTGCTGGCCGACTGCTCCACCCGCGTCTCCAAGGGCGAGGTGGTCGTCGTCTGCGGGCCGTCCGGCTCGGGCAAGAGCACGCTGATCAAGTCGTGAACGCGCTCGAGCCGTTCCAGCAGCGGCGACATCGTGGTGGACGGCATCCGCCTCGACCGACCCGCGGACCGACCTGCCGCGCCTGCGCAGCCGGGTCGGCATGGTGTTCCAGCACTTCGAGCTCTTTCCCCACCTGTCCGTCACGAGAACCTGGCGCTCGCCCAGGTGAAGGTTCTCGGCCGCGCCAAGCACGAGGCGGCCCGGCGGGGGTTGCGGATGCTGGAGCGCGTGGGCCTGGAGCGCGCACAAGGACAAGTTTCCCGGCCAGCTCTCGGGCGGCCAGCAGCAGCGCGTGGCGATCGCCCGGGCGCTGGCGATGGATCCCATCGTGATGCTCTTCGACGAGCCGACGTCGGCGCTCGACCCGGAAATGGTCGGGCGAGGTGCTGGACGTGATGGTGCAGCTCGCCCAGGAGGGCATGACGATGATGGTGGTCACCCACGAGATGGGCTTCGCGCGCAAGGTGGCCCACCGCGTCGTGTTCATGGACCATGGCCGCATCGTGGAGGATTGTTCGCAGCACGATTTCTTCGTTCGCACCGGCGAGCGGTCGCCGCGGGCGCAGGAGTTCCTATCCCGGATCCTTTCGCATTGATGTGGACCCCCCCGAAGCGCCTTCGGCGCCTCCCCCCAAGGGGGCGCAACCGGCGGACCGGCGGAGCCGGATCCGCGGTTGCCGCTTTGGTGGCGCCGGTGCATGCCTCGACCGAGGGTGTCTACCGAGTCGGCCGGTCCGGCCGATCCCTAGAATTTTTCACTTCCATTCCCCCGTCAACCGAGGAGAAGAGATGTTCAGAAGGATCCACAAGCTGGCGCTCGGCGCCGCGGCAGCCGTCGCGGTCCTGGCCGCCGCGCCCGCGCACGCGGGCAAGACGCTCGACCAGATCAAGCAGCGCGGGCAGCTCGTGTGCGGCGTGCACGTCGGGCTGGCCGGCTTCTCGCAGGCCGACAGCAGCGGCGCCTGGAGCGGGCTGGACGTGGACGTCTGCCGCGCCATCGCCGCCGCCGTGGTGGGCGATGCGACCAAGATCAAGTGGGTGCCCCTCACGGCGCAGCAGCGCTTCACCGCGCTCCAGTCCGGCGAGATCGACATCCTGTCGCGCAACACCACCTGGACGATGTCGCGCGACGCGTCGCTCGGCCTGAGCTTCACCAACACCACCTACTACGACGGCCAGGGCTTCATGGTGCCGGCCAAGGCCAACCTGAAGAGCGCCAAGCAGCTCAAGGGCGCCACCATCTGCGTGCAGTCGGGCACCACGACGGAGAAGAACCTCACCGACTACTCGCGCGCCAATGGCCTGAGCATCAAGCCGGTGGTGTTCGAGCAGGAGGAAGCCGCCGTCGGCGCCTACTTCTCCGGCCGCTGCATCGCCTACACCACTGACGCGTCGGGCCTTGCCTCGGTTCGCAACAAGCAGGCCAAGGATCCGAAGGAGCACGTGATCCTGCCCGAGCTGATTTCCAAGGAGCCGCTGACCCCCGCCGTGCGCCGCGGTGACGACGAGTGGTTCGCCATCGCCAAGTGGGTCGTCTTCGGCCTCATCGAGGCGGAGGAATACGGCATCACGAAGGACAACGTCGACAAGATGCTCGCGGAGAGCACCGACCCGGTGGTGCTGCGCATCCTCGGCAAGACGGAAGACACCGGCAAGCTGATCGGCCTCGACAAGGAGTGGATGGTCCGTGCGCTGAAGGCGGTGGGCAACTACGGCGAGATCTTCGAGCGCAACGTGGGGCCGAAGACGCCGCTGAACCTGCCGCGAGGTTTGAACAACCTCTGGAACAACGGCGGCCTGATGTACGCGCCTCCAATCAGGTGATGACCCCCCCGAAGCGGCCTGCGGCCGCCTCCCCCCAGGGGGCGACGCCAGTGGACCGGCAGAGCCGGATCCACGGCGTCCGCTTGGAGGCGGCGCTGCGCGCTCCGCCCCCTCTCCCGCTCGCGGGAGAGGGCTGGGGTGAGGGCGCGGCGCGGGCAGTCTTCAGGGGCCGCTGACTGCGACGCACCCCCTCGCCGCCGCGACTGGTCCTGGCGCAGCCAGGCCTTTCGCGGCCTCGTCTACCAGCTGGTCGCCGTCCTGCTCATCGCCTTCGGCGTCTGGTACCTCGCCCACAACACGCTGGCCAACATGGCCGCGCGGGGCATCCAGAGCGGTTTCGGCTTCCTCGGCCAGGCCGCCGGCTTCGACATCGGCGAGACGCTGATCCCCTACGACGCGCTCGATCCGTACTGGAAGGCCTTCCTCGTCGGCCTGCTGAACACGCTGCGCGTCGCCATCGTCGGCATCGTGCTCGCCACCTTGCTCGGCACGATGCTCGGCGTCGGCCGCTTCTCCAACAACGCGCTCGTGCGGGGGCTGTGCTATGCCTACGTCGAGCTCTTCCGGAACGTTCCGGTGCTGCTGCAGCTGCTCATGTGGTATCTGCTCTTCACCGACGTGCTGCCCAGCGTCGACGCCGCCTTGAGCATCAGCCGCGTGGTGTGGCTCTCCAAGCACGGGCTGTCGTTCCCGCTGCCGGTGTGGGGCCTCGGGCAGGCGCTGGCGGGCGCTGGGTTTCCTCGTCGGCCTCGTCGCGGCATGGGCCTGGCGCCGGCACGCGCGCCGGCGGTTCGAGGCGACGGGGCATCAGCGCAGCATGGTGCTGGTGCCCCTCGCGATCGTCGTCGTGGCGATGCTCGTCGGCTGGATCGCCGGCGGCGCGCCCACCGCCTGGAGCGTGCCGAAGCTCGACGGCTTCCTGATCGAAGGCGGGGTATCCGCCACGCCCGAGTTCCTCGCCGTGCTGGTCGGGCTCGTGCTGTACACGTCCGCGTTCATCGCCGAAGTGGTGCGCGCGGGCATCGATTCGGTGTCGCGCGGCCAGCTCGAGGCGGCCGGCAGCCTCGGCCTGCCCAAGCGCCTCTCGATGCGGCTCGTGATCCTGCCGCAGGCGCTGCGCGTGATCATCCCGCCGATCACGAGCCAGTACCTGAACCTCACCAAGAACTCGTCGCTCGCCGTTGCCATCGGCTACCCGGACGTGGTTTCGATCGCCAACACGTCGCTGAACCAGACGGGCCGGGCAGTGGAGTGCATCGCGATCATCATGGCCGTGTACCTCACGACGTCGCTGTCGACGTCGGCCCTGATGAACTGGTACAACCGCCGCGCGGCGATCAAGGAGCGCTAGCCCCATGGCCGCGATCCCGAGCGACATCTTCCGCCCCATCGCCGCGCGCGAGGCGCCCGTCAAGACCGAGGGCCTCGTGCCCTGGATCCGGATCAACCTCTTCGGCAACCTGACGAGCAGCGTCGCTACCGTGATCGTGGCGGCGATCCTCGGCTACGCGCTTCATTCGCCTGCTCGACTGGGGCCTGTTCAGCGCCGTCTTCGAGCGCAGCCCCGACGCCTGCCAGGCGGCGCGCGGCACCGGCGCGTGCTGGGGCGTGATCGCCGAGAAGCACCGCATCATTCTCTTCGGCCGCTTCCCGTTCGACGAGCAATGGCGCCCGCTGGTCGCCACGCTGGTGCTGCTCGCGCTCATCGTCGTGAGCTGCATCCGACGCTTCTGGCGCCCGACGCTCGCCCTGCTGTGGATCGTCGTGATCCCGGCGGTCTTCATGCTGATGGGCGGCGGCGTGCTCGGCCTGCAGCGCGTGTCCACCGACCAGTGGGGCGGCCTGCCGCTCACGGTGATGCTCGCCACCTTCGGCATCGTGCTCGCGTTCCCGCTCGCCGTGCTGGTGGCGCTCGGCCGGCGCTCCGACCTGCCGGCCATCCGCTCGCTGTGCATCGTCTACGTGGAGCTGATCCGCGGCGTGCCGCTGATCTCGGTGCTCTTCATGGCCTCGTTCATGTTCCCGCTGTTCATGCCGGCCGGAAAGTCGCCGGACGTACTGCTGCGCGTGCTGGTGGGCATCACGCTGTTCTCGGCGGCCTACCTGGCCGAGGTGGTGCGCGGCGGGCTCCAGGCCATCCCGAAGGGCCAGGTGGAAGCGGCCCAGACGATCGGCCTCACCTACTGGCAGACGCAGCGCAAGATCGTGCTGCCGCAGGCCCTGGCCATCGTGGTGCCGGGCATCATGAACAGCTTCATCGCCATCTTCAAGGACACCTCGCTGGTGGCCATCGTGTCGCTGTTCGAGCTCACCGGCTCGCTCGCGCTGGCGGTCAACTCCGACGCCAACTGGCGGCCGTTCAAGCTGCAGGGCTACCTCTTCATCGCCCTGATCTACTTCGCGTTCTGCTTCTCGATGTCCCGCTACAGCCTGTGGGTCGAGAAGCAGGTCAGCCGCAGTAAAACGCGCTAGCACAACCGACCAGGGCACTCGATGAGCGATCACATCATCAGCTTCGACAAGGTCAACAAGTGGTACGGCAACAGCTTCCACGTGTTGCGCGACATCGAGCTGCACGTGAAGCCCGGGGAGCGCATCGTGATCTGCGGCCCGTCCGGCTCCGGCAAGAGCACGCTGATCCGCTGCATCAACCGCCTGGAGGAGCACCAGGAGGGCCGCATCGTCGTCGACGGCGTGGAGCTGAGCGACGACATCAAGGCGGTGGAGCAGGTGCGCCGCAACGTCGGCATGGTGTTCCAGCAGTTCAACCTGTTCCCGCACCTCACGGTGATGGAGAACCTCACGCTCGCGCCGATGTGGGTGGCCAAGATGCCGAAGGCCCAGGCCGAGGAGCGCGCGATGCAGCAGCTCAAGCGCGTGCGCATCGCCGAGCAGGCGCAGAAGTACCCGCTTCAGCTCTCCGGCGGCCAGCAGCAGCGCGTGGCGATCGCGCGCGCGCTTTGCCTCACGCCGAAGATCATGCTGTTCGACGAGCCGACCTCCGCGCTCGACCCCGAGATGATCAAGGAAGTGCTCGACGTGATGATCGAGCTCGCGAAGCAGGGCATCACGATGCTGTGCGTGACGCACGAGATGGGCTTCGCGAAGGCCGTGGCCGATCGGGTGATCTTCATGGACATGGGCCAGATCGTCGAGGAGAACACGCCGGAGGAGTTCTTCACGCATCCGAAGAACGAGCGCAGCAAGGATTTCCTGTCGAAGATCCTTGGTCACTGAGCTGCGCTCAGTGCCCCAAGGGGCGCATGCACCGCTCCCCCGGGGCCCCCTCCGCGAGGGGGTTCCAGCGAGACGACACGAAGCCGGCCGCGGCCGGCGCGAGTGGCGCCGATGGCTCCTCGCAGCGTCGGCGATCGCTAGACCAGCAACCGCGCAGCGCCGCGCGGCCAGCGTCATTGCGATGCTGACGAGCGCGATGACCACCATCGCAGCCTGCAGGCCCCACAGGTGCGCGACGAAGCCGATGGCCGGCGGGCCGATCAGCAAGCCGCTGTAGCCCATCGTCGCGACGCCGGCCAGCGCGGTGGCCCCGTGGCGGCCGGCGGCGCTGAAGATGAACGGGAACACGGCGGCGATGCCGGCGCCGGCCAGCGCGAAGCCGGCGATGGTCAGCGGGATATTGAGCGCCGCGGCCGCAAGCCCGACGCCCGCCGCGGCCGCGATGCCGCCCACCGCCACGATGCGCTGCGCGCCCCAGCGGTCCTTCAGCGGGTCGGCCACCCAGCGCACGGCGAGCTCCAGGGCCGAGAAGGCGGCGAAGGCCAGCGGCGCGGTGCCCTCGCCGGCGCCCAGCGCGTCGCGCATGTACACGCCGCTCCAGTCGGTGATGGCACCCTCGGCGATGGCCACGCAGAAGCACACGACGCCGAGCGTGAACAGCGGCCCGCGCGGCAGCGTGAGCCGGCCGGGCCTGGCCTGCGGCGTCGGGCCGGTCGGGCGGCAGCGCGGCGCACGTGACGACCACGCACCGCCCAGGCCACCAGCGCCACGGCGGTGAAGTGCAGGCCGACGCCGATCCGCGGCGCCGGCCAGCGCGCTGCCGAGCAGCGCTCCGCCAAAGGTGCCGACGCAATACCACGCGTGCAGCCGCGACATGATCGAGCGGCCTGCCGAGTGCTCCATGCGGGCGGCCACGGCGTTGATGGCCACGTTGAAGCTCGTCTCGAACACGCCGAAGCCCACCATCAGCACCATCAGGGTCGGCAGGTCCGGCGCCCAGCCGAGGCCGGTGACGACCAGGAGCAGCAGCGTGCCCGACCACAGCGACGCGCGCCGCGGCCCGTGGTGGCCCACCAGCCACGCCGCCAGCGGAAAGGCGCCGACCGACCCGGCGCCGGCGCACAGCAGCGCCACGCCGAGCTGCGCGGGGCTCAGCAGCAGCGCATCGCGGATCGCGGGGATGCGCGCGGCCCATGATGCGAACACCACGCCGAGCATCACGAAGAGCAGCGGCGCTGCGATGCGCGACAGGACGCCTGCCGTGGAAGCGGGGGAACCGGTGGCGGGCGCGGCGGAAGCAGGGTCCATCGGGTGGCGTGATCTGGCCCGGGAGGGTTCAGTGTCGTTGGTCCGCCGGGCACCCGACAGCGACGGGGATGGCGGGGATTGACACGATTCTGGCGCCGGACAACGGGTCACCGCCCGCGCCGGCGGCCAGTGAAGGCAGGGCGCAGGCGGGTGCGAGAATGCCCGGTCATGACGCCGACGTCCCTCACGCTCAAGCGCCCCGACGACTGGCATCTGCACGTGCGCGACGGCGCCGCGCTGGCGGCCGTGGTGCCGGCCAGCGCGCGGCAGTTCGCGCGGGCGGTCGTGATGCCCAATCTGCGCCCGCCCGTCACCACGGTGGCCCAGGCGCTGGCCTATCGAGACCGCATCCGTGCCGCGGTGCCGGCCGGCCTCGCGTTCGAGCCGCTGATGACGCTCTACCTCACCGACCAGCTTCCGCCCGACGAGATCGGGCGCGCCAAGGCCGCCGGCGTGGTCGGCGTGAAGCTCTACCCGGCGGGCGCCACCACCAACAGCGATGCCGGCGTCACGGATCTGCGCCGCACCCGGCCCACGCTGGAGGCGATGCAGCGCGAGGGCATCCCGCTGCTCGTGCACGGCGAGGTGACCGACCCGGACGTCGACGTGTTCGACCGCGAGGCGGTGTTCATCGATCGCGTGCTCGCGCCGCTGCGCCGCGACCTGCCGGCGCTGAAGGTCGTGATGGAGCACGTGACCACGAAGGAGGGCGCGCAGTACGTGGCCGGCGGCGATGCCGGCATCGCCGCCACCGTGACGCCGCAGCACCTGCTCTACAACCGCAACGCCATCTTCCTCGGCGGCCTGCGCACGCACTACTACTGCCTGCCCGTGCTCAAGAGCGAGGAGCACCGGCGTGCCCTCGTCGCCGCGGTGGCCTCCGGCTCGCCGCGCTTCTTCCTCGGCACCGACAGCGCGCCCCACGCCGCGCACCTGAAGGAGCAGGCCAGCGGACACGCCGGCTGCTACACCGCGCTCAGCGCGCTCGAGTTGTACGCCGAGGCGTTCGAGCAGGCCGGCGCGCTCGACAAGCTCGAAGCCTTCGCCAGCTTCCACGGCGCCGATTTCTACGGCCTGCCGCGCAACACCGGCAGCGTGACGCTGAAGCGCGAGGCCTGGACGGTGCCCGAGACCGTGCCTTTCGGCGAGGCGACCCTCAAACCCCTGCGCGGCGGAGACACCCTCGCCTGGCGCCTCACCCCCTCCTGATCACCCATGGCCGCACCCACCGACACCACCAGCATGGCGCTGTTCTGCGACTTCGAGAACGTGGCGCTCGGCGTGCGCGACGCCAACTACGAGAAGTTCGACATCAAGCGCGTCCTCGAGCGGCTGCTGCTCAAGGGCAGCATCGTCGTGAAGAAGGCCTATTGCGACTGGGACCGCTACAAGCAGTTCAAGGCCACGATGCACGAGGCGAACTTCGAGCTCATCGAGATCCCGCACGTGCGCCAGTCGGGCAAGAACTCGGCCGACATCCGGCTCGTCGTGGATGCGCTGGACCTCTGCTACACCAAGTCGCACGTCAACACCTTCGTCATCATCAGCGGCGACTCCGATTTCTCCCCGCTCGTCTCCAAGCTGCGCGAGAACGCCAAGCAGGTGATCGGCGTGGGCGTGAAGCAGTCCACCTCCGACCTCCTCATCGCCAACTGCGACGAGTTCATCTTCTACGACGACCTGGTGCGCGAAGGCCAGCGGGCGGCCGCGCGCCGCGCGCCCGAGGCGCCGAGCGCCCCGCGGCGGCCCGGCGACGAAGACCCCCGGCGCAAGGACGATTCCGAGCGCCGGCGCAGCCGCGCGATCGAGATGGCGGTGGAGACGTTCGAGGCGCTCATTTCCGAGCGCGGCGACGGCGGCAAGATCCGCGCGTCGGTGCTGAAGGACGCCATCAAGCGCCGCAAGCCCGACTTCAGCGAGTCGCGCTACGGCTTCCGCACCTTCGGCAGCCTGCTCGAGGAGGCGCAGGCGCGCGGGCTGCTGGAGGTGGAGCGCGACGAGAAAGGCAACGCCTACGTGCAGCGCGGCGCGGCGATCGCGCCGCAGGCGCCCGAGCCGGCGCCGGTACGCGTCCCGGAGGCCTTGCCGGTGCCCGCCGAGCCGTTCGCGCCGGCCGCGTTCGAGGCCGCCGAGCCGCAGCCTCCCGCGCCGGCGCCAGCCGCCGCCAAGCGGCGGCGGCCCCGCAAGGCCGCGGAGGCGGCGGCGCCGGAAGGCGAGCCGCCTGCGGCAGAGCGCCCGGCCGAGCGCCCCACACGACCCCGCCGCGGCCGCAAGCCGGTGGCCGACGCGCCCGAGCCGGCATAGTCTCGAGGCCGGCCTGGCCGCGAGCCGCGTGGGACAATCCCGGCGTGAAGCAAGCCAGACCGCCGCTGGTGCACCAGCCGAAAGGCCGCACTGGAGGAAGGTCCGGACTGCACAGGGCAGCGTAGGAGCTAACGGCTCTCCACCGAAAGGTGCGGATCAGAGCAACAGAGACGAGCCGATTCAGTTCGGGTGAAACGGGCAATCTCTACGCGCAGCAACACCGAATAGGCACACATCGATCCGGCCCGGGGAGTGTGCGGGTAGGTGGCACCGAGCCGTGCAGCGATGCACGGCCCAGAGGAATGGCGGTCACGCGGCGGAAACGCCGCGCACGGAATCCGGCCTATCGGCTTGCTTCACTTTGTCCATGGCCCGCGGGCGCTCGTAGCGGTCCGCGTCGGGCCGCGCCAGGGCCACCAGCATCGCCACGCCGGCATACAGGCCGACGATCTGCGTCATCTCGATCAGCGTCGGCTCGTCGAAGTGCTCGCGCAGCCGGGCGAACAGCTCGTCGCCCACGTCCAGCCCCGGCACCAGCGCATCCACCAGCGCCATCGCGGCCAGCTCGGCCGGCGCCCAGAGCGATGCGTCCGGCGCGGGCGACCGCGTGTCATCGATCTGCGGGTCGGACAGGCCCATCGCTGCCGCGATGGTGGTCACGTGCAGCTGCCACTCGTAGTCGTTGCGCGCCGCGACGCACGTGCGCAGGATCAGCAGTTCGCGCAACTGGCGCGGCAGTACGCGGCGGTCGAGCAGGCCGGTCGGGCCGAGCCAGCCGCTGTCGACGAGGTGCACGAAAAGCCCCTCGTTGCGCGCCACCGTACGGAACAGCTCCGGCGGCGCCATGCCCGGCGGCAGCAGGCTCTCCATGCGCTGGCGAATGACCGTGGGATAGGGCGCGCGCAAGGGTTGGATGCGGGACATGACGCGACTCCTCTGCTACTGAAAGTGTAGCGATGCCGGATGCTACACTAAACGTAGCATGGGCGCCCATCCCCCCGACGCCAAGGACGCCATCAACGCGGCGCTCGACCTCTTCCACCGCCGCTGGACGCTGCGCGTGCTGTGGGAGCTGCGCGCGGGCCCGCTCACCTTCCGCGCGCTCCAGGCCTCCTGCGGCGACATCTCGCCCACCGTGCTGAACCAGCGCCTGGCCGAGTTGCGCGACGCCGGGCTGGTCGCGGCCGACGAAGCCGGCTACCGCCTCACCCCGCTCGGCGGCGACCTCAACGTCGCCTTCGAGCCGCTCTCGCGCTGGGCCGTGCGCTGGCGGCGCCAAACCCACAAGAACCGATAGCCCACGATGAATCCGGACGCCTCCCTGCTCTGGCGCGGCCCCCGCTGGTCGCTCGCCGTCCTGCTCGCGTGCCTGGGCATGCTGGGCCCGTTCTCGATCGACACCTACCTGCCCGCGTTCACCGGCATCGCCGATTCGCTCGGCGCCACGCCGGTGCAGATGCAGCAGACGCTGTCGGCGTACCTGTTCGGCTTCGCGGTGATGAACCTCTTCCACGGCGCGCTGTCCGACAGCTTCGGCCGCCGGCCCGTCGTGCTGGGCGGCGTCGCGATCTTCACGCTGGCATCGATCGGCTGCGCGCTGTCGCAGTCGATCGGCGCGCTGGTGTTCTTCCGCGCGTTGCAGGGCATGTCCGCCGGGGCGGGCATCGTGGTGTCGCGCGCCATCATCCGCGACATGTTCCCGCCGGCGGACGCGCAGCGCGTGATGTCGCAGGTGACGATCTACTTCGGCGTGGCGCCGGCGGTCGCTCCCATGGTGGGCGGCTTCCTGTTCGTGCACGCCGACTGGCATTCGATCTTCTGGTTCCTGGCCGCCGTCGGCGTGGCGCTCTTCGTGGCCAACTGGCGCACGCTGCCCGAGACGCTGCACCGCACGCAGGTGCAGCCGTTCAACGTGCGCCACCTGCTGCGCGGCTATTGGCAGATGGCATCGAGCGCCCGCTTCATCACGCTGGCGCTCGCCAGCGGCATCCCGTTCAACGGCATGTTCCTGTATGTGCTGTCCGCGCCGGTGTTCCTCGGCGAGCACCTGGGCCTGGGGCCGACGCAGTTCGCCTGGTTCTTCTGCCTGACCATCGGCGGCATCATGGGCGGCGCCTGGCTGTCCGGGCGGCTGGCGGGGCGCATCGACCGCAAGCGCCAGATCCGGCACGGCTTCGTGATCATGATCGGCATCTCGATCGTGAACCTCGCGCTGAACCTGGCCTTCGAGCCGCGCGCCTGGTGGGCCTTGCTGCCGATCGCGATCTTCGCGTTCGGCTGGGCGCTGATGGTGCCCGTGGTCACGCTCATGGTGCTCGACCTCGTGCCCGACCGGCGCGGCATGGCGTCCTCGCTGCAGGCGTGCATCGGCAGCGCGGCGAACGGCCTCGTGGCGGGTGTCATCGCGCCGCTGGTCATGCACTCCACGGTCGCACTGGCCGCCACGTCGCTGGCGATGATGAGCATCGGCGTTTTTTCGTGGCTCTGGGTGAAGCACCGAGTGCGCGTAGCTCATCCAACACTTTCATTGCCCCGTGCAAGTCTATGATTCATCGTGCCATTTGCCACGAACAGTGCTGTGTAAGTGCTTGATTTCATTGAATTTTTTATGAATTGACGATTGACCCTCGCCCGGCCGTGCGCTAAAGTGGGTGAAAGTGCAGTTTTGTGGCGTCCGCACCCGACCGGTGTGGCTTCGGGGACGAGGAAATCAACGTGGCGGGCTCGGTGTTTCAAGGCACCTCCGCCCTTGCCTTGGATGGCAAGGGCCGGCTGACGGTGCCCGTGCGCCATCGCGACGTACTGCTCGCCATCGCCGACGGCAAGCTGACGCTCACCAAGCACCCCGAGGGCTGCCTGCTCGTCTTCCCCCGGCCCACCTGGGAGTCGTTCCGCGAGCGCCTGCTCGTCCTGCCGATGTCCGCCGACGGCTGGCGCCGCGTGTTCCTCGGCAGCGCGATGGACGTCGACATCGATGCGTCTTCGCGCGTGCTCGTCTCCCCCGAGCTGCGCGCGGCGGCCGGCCTCGCGAAGGACGTGCTGCTGATGGGCATGGGCCACCGCCTGGAGCTGTGGGACGTGGAGCGCTACGCCGAGCACGAGGCGCGCGTCATGGCCGCCGGATTGCCCGACGCCCTCAAGGACGTGGTGATCTAGATGGCCGCCCTGCAGCACGCCGCCGTCCTGCTCGAAGAGGCCGTGACGGCAGTCCTCTCCACTCCCGACGGCATCTACGTGGACGGCACCTTCGGCCGCGGCGGGCATGCGCGTGCGCTGCTCGGGCGGCTGTCGCCGCAGGGCCGGCTGATCGCCTTCGACAAGGACCCCGCGGCCGTCGCTGCAGCAGGCAGCGGCGCAACGCGGGTCGACGACCCGCGTTTTTCCATCCGCCATGCCAGCTTCGCCGCCATGCGCGAGGAGCTCGCCGCCTGCGGCGTCGAGCGCGTGCATGGCGTGCTGCTGGATCTGGGCGTCAGCTCGCCCCAGATCGACGATCCCGCGCGCGGGTTCAGCTTCCGCTACGACGGTCCGCTGGACATGCGCATGGATCCGACCCGCGGCGAAAGCGCCGCGGATTTCCTCGCCCGCGCTGACGAGCGCCTCATTGCACAGGTGATACGCGACTATGGGGAAGAACGGTTTGCTGTTCCGATTGCAAAGGCGCTTGTTGCTCGCCGACAAGGCGGGGAGCCAGTTCGAACCACACGGGAGCTTTCCGCGCTCGTGGCTCGCGCGGTCAAGACCCGCGAGCCGGGCCAGGACCCTGCAACGCGCACATTTCAGGCTCTTCGGATTTTCGTCAACGCCGAGCTTGAGGAGCTCGAACAGGGCCTGAACGAAGCGCTCGCGCTGCTCGCGCCGCACGGCCGCCTCGCGGTCATCGCGTTCCATTCGCTCGAAGACCGCATCGTCAAGACCTTCATCGCGCGCGAGAGCCGATCGGAGGTGGATCGGCGCGCCCCGTTCGCGCCGGAGAAGCCGCACCGGCTTGAGGGCCATCGCACGAATCAAGCCCGGCGCGGCGGAGGTGGCGGCCAACCCGCGTGCTCGCTCGGCGATCCTGCGCGTCGCGGAGCGCACGGAGGTGCCCGCGGCATGAGCCGGCGCCGGGCCGTCCCCAAGCCGGCGAACGCCCCCTCGGGGGGCAGCGCCGGCGCGCAGCGCCGAAGCGTGGGGGCACCATGAATCGCCTCAATGCCTTGCTGCTCGTGGCCCTCGTGGCCAGCAGCCTCGTGCTCGTGAAGAGCGCCTACGATGCGCGACGCCTCTTCGCCGAGCTCGATCGCGAGCGCGGCGAGCAGACGCCGGCTGGAGCTCGACCGGGAGCGGCTGGAGGCCGAGCTGCAGGCGCAGGCCACGCACCTGCGCGTGGAGCAGGTGGCGCGCGAGAAGCTCGCCATGCGCACCGCCACGCCGGCGGTCACCCAGTACGTCGCCGACCCGGGGCCCGGGAAATGAAGCAGAAGGCTCCCAGCTCGCGCCGCGTCACGTACGCCGCCAGCCCGCTGCTGGCCGCGAAGACGCCGCCCGGGCGCAGCCGCTTCGTCGTCGCGCTGGTGGCGCTCGCGTTCACGGTGCTCGTCGGCCGCGCGGTGTACATCCAGATCATCGGCGCGGGCTTCTACCAGCAGCAGGGCGAGATTCGCTACGCGCGCACGCTCGATCTCCCGGCCAGCCGCGGCCGCATCGTCGACCGCAACGGCCAGATCCTCGCCACCAGCATCACCACGCCGTCGATCTGGGCCATCCCGAAGGCCATGGAAGCCGACCGCACGGAGCGCGCGAGGCTGGCCCGCCTGCTCGGCATGACCCCGCCCGAGCTGGACAAGCGGCTGGCCGAGAACCCCAACTTCGTCTGGCTGCGGCGCCAGGTGGACGAGTCGCTCTGGCTGGAGGTGAAGGCGCTCGGCCTGAAAGGCGTCTACCAGGTGGCCGAGTACCGCCGCCAGTACCCCGAAGGCGAGGCGGCGGCGCACGTCGTGGGCTTCACGAACGTGGAAGACCAGGGGCTCGAGGGCGTGGAGCTGGCGTTCCAGAAGGAGCTGCAGGGCCGCGACGGGTCTCGCGCGGTGGTGCGCGACCGCCTCGGCCGCGTGGTGGAGGACATCGGCGAGCAGGTCGATCCGGTGAACGGCCGCGACATCGAGCTCGCGATCGACTCCAAGGTGCAGGCCTTCGCCTACCAGCGCATCCGCGATGCCGTGGCGCAGCACAAGGCCCAGGCCGGCAGCGTGGTGGTGCTCGACGTGCAGACCGGCGAGGTCCTGGCACTGGCCAACTTCCCGAGCTTCGACCCCGGCGACCGCCATCGCCTCACCGGCGCGCAGTTGCGCAACCGCGCGCTCACCGACACCTTCGAGCCCGGTTCCACGATGAAGCCGTTCATCGCCGGCTGGGCGATGCAGAGCGGCCGCGTCACGCCGTCCAGCGTGATCCAGACGGCGCCCGGCTGGATGACCATCACCGGCAGCACGATCCGCGATGCGCACCCGCACGGGCCGCTCACGGTGGCCCAGGTGATCCAGAAATCGAGCAACGTCGGCACCGTGAAGATGGCGATGCAGATGCAGCCGCGCGAGATGTGGGAGCTGTTCGCGTCGGTGGGGTTCGGGCAGAAGCCGCAGATCAACTTCCCCGGCGCGGTGACCGGGCGGCTGCGCCCGTACAAGAGCTGGCGCCCCATCGAGCAGGCGACCATGAGCTACGGCTACGGCCTGTCCACCAGCCTCTTCCAGCTCGCGCGGGCGTACACGGTGTTCGCGCGCGACGGCGAGCTGATCCCCGTCTCGATGCTGCGGCAGGACGGCCCGCCGGTGGGCGTGCGGGTGTTCACTCCGCAGACGGCGCGCGCCGTGCGCGACATGCTGCGCATGGCCGCCGGCCCGGGCGGCACGGCGCCCAAGGCTCAGGCCATCGGCTACTCGGTGGGCGGCAAGACCGGCACCGCCCACAAGCAGGAAGGCAAGGCCTACGCGACGAACAAGTTCCGCGCCTGGTTCGTCGGCATGGCGCCGGTGAGCAATCCCCGCATCGTGGTCGCGGTGATGGTCGACGAGCCGTCGAACCGCGTGTACTACGGAGGCGACGTCGCCGCTCCGGTGTTCAGCCAGGTCGTGCAGCAGACGCTGCGCATGCTGGGCGTGCCGCCGGACATCGACGTGAAGCAGCAGATCGTCACCGACGCGCTGCCGGCCGTGCAGGAAAGCTTCTGATCGTGGCGCTCACCCGACTCAAATCGCCCGACGCGGCCGCCCGGTGGCTGCGCGAATGGGTCACCGGCACGCTGCGCAGCGACAGCCGCCACGTGCACCCGGGCGACGCCTTCATCGCGTGGCCCGGCCACGCCACCGACGGCCGGCGCTTCGTGCGCGCGGCGCTCGACGCCGGGGCGTCCACGTGCCTGGTGGAAGACGACGGCGTGGAGGCCTTCGGCTTCGACGATGCGCGCATCGCGACGCTGCCGCGCATGAAGGCGGCCACCGGCCACATCGCGAGCGCCTTCTTCGACCGGCCGAGCGGCGCGCTCGAGCTCGTGGCCGTGACCGGCACCAACGGCAAGACCTCCAGCGCCTGGTGGACGGCGCAGGCGCTGTCGCTGCTCGGGCGCGACTGCGGCGTCGTCGGCACGCTCGGCATCGGCCAGCCGCCGCTGCCCGCGCGCGGCGGCAGCATCGAGTCCACCGGCCTCACCACGCCCGACCCGGTGCTGCTGCATGCGGCGCTGCGCCGCTTCGTCGACGCCGGCTTCGAGGCCGTCGCGATGGAGGCCTCGTCGATCGGCATCGTGGAGCACCGGCATGGCCGGCGTGCAGGTGGCGGTGGCGCTGTTCACCAACTTCACGCAGGACCACCTGGATTATCACGGCTCGATGGACGCCTACTGGGCGGCCAAGCGGGCGCTGTTCGATTGGCCCGGCCTGCGCGCCGCGGTGGTGAACGTCGACGACGCCAAGGGCGCAGCGCTGGCGGCCGAACTGCAGGCGGCCGGCACGCTGGACGTGTGGACGGTGTCGCGTGCGGGCGCGCCGGCGCGGCTCGTCGCCGAGGGCCTCGGCTACGAAGGCACCGGCCTCGGCTTCACGCTGCGCGAGGGCGACGCCACCGCGCGGGTCGCCAGCACGCTCACGGGCGACTACAACGTGAGCAACCTGCTGGGCGTCATCGGCGTGCTGCGCGCCTCCGGCTGCGCGCTCGAGGCCGCCGCGCACATCGTGCCGATGCTCACCGCCGTGCCCGGCCGCATGCAGCGCGTGGCGGCGGTCGGCGGGCCCGAGGTGGTCGTCGACTACGCGCACACGCCCGATGCGCTCGACAACGCGATCCGCGCGCTCAAGCCGCTTGCCGCCGCGCGCGGCGGGGCGCTGTGGTGCGTGTTCGGCTGTGGCGGCAACCGCGATCCCGGCAAGCGGCCGCTGATGGGCGCGGTGGCCGGACGGCACGCCGACCGCGTCGTCGTCACGAGCGACAACCCGCGCGACGAGCCGCCCGCCGCCATCGTGGGTCAAGTCGGCGGCCGGTGTCGGCCGCCCGGACGCGATCGTGATCGTCGACCGGCGCGAGGCCATCGCACGCGCGGTGGCCGACGCCGATGCGCGCGACGTCGTGCTGATCGCCGGCAAGGGCCACGAGGACTACCAGGAGATCGCAGGCGTGCGGCATCCGTTCTCCGATGCCGTCGAAGCCGGCGCGGCGCTCGAGCGCAGGAGGGCCGCGCCATGATGACGCTCGAGCAAGCCAACGCGATGCTGCCCGGCTCGATGATCGTCGGCGACGCCGACATCCGCTTCGAGCGCGTGCACAGCGACACCCGCACGCTGCAGGCGGGCGATCTCTTCGTCGCGCTCAAGGGCGAGCACTCACGACGCGCACCAGTTCCTCGCGCAGGCCGGCGCGCAGGGCGCCGTGGCGGCGCTGGCCACGCACGGCCTGTCTGCGGCCGGGCTCTCCGGGCTGCAGGTGAACGACACGCTGCAGGCGCTGCAGCAGCTGGCCGCGGCCTGGCGCCGCCGCTTCGACCTGCCGCTGATCGCGGTGACCGGCAGCAACGGCAAGACCACCGTGACGCAGATGATCGCGTCGATCCTGCGCGCCTGGCTGGGCGCGGGTGCGTTCTCCACCGAGGGCAACCTCAACAACCACATCGGCGTGCCGCTCACGCTGCTGCGCCTGCGCGCGGAGCACGGCGCCGCGGTGGTCGAGCTCGGCATGAACCACCCCGGCGAGATCGGCCTTGCTCGCGCGCATCGCCGCGCCCACGGTCACGCTCGTGAACAACGCGCAGCGCGAGCATCAGGAGTTCATGGCGAGCGTCGAGGCGGTGGCGCGCGAGAACGGCACCGCGATCGAGGCGCTGGGCGCCAGCGGCGTGGCGGTGTTCCCTGCCGACGACGAGCAGGCGCCGGTGTGGCTCGAACTCGCCGGCAACCGCGCCCGGCTCACGTTCGCGCTCGAGCCCGGCCGCGCCGACGTCACCGCCGAGGCGCTCTGGGCCGGCGAGTTCTGGTCGCTGCTACTGGCCACGCCGGCCGGCTCCGCCACGCTCAGGCTGCGCGCGCCGGGGCAGCACAACGTGAAGAACGCGCTCGCCGCCACGGCGTGCGCGCTGGCGGCGGGCGCGCCGATGGAGGCGGTCGTGCGGGGGCTGGAGGCGTTCGAGCCGGTGAAGGGACGCTCGCGCGCCGAGCGCCTTACCACGGCCGGGCGGCCGATGACGATGGTGGACGACAGCTACAACGCCAACCCCGACTCCGTGCGGGCGGCGATCGAGCTGCTCTCGGCGCTGCCCGGGCCGCGCTGGCTGGTGCTCGGCGACATGGGCGAGGTCGGACATCGCGGGCCCGAGTTCCATGCCGAGGTGGGCGCCTATGCGCGCGAGCGCGGCATCGAGAGCTTCTGGGCCGCGGGAGACCTGGCGCGGCACGCGATCGACGCCTACGGCGCCGGTGCGCGCCACTTCGGCACCGTGGAGGCGCTGCTCCAGGCGCTGTCCCACGACGCGCCGGTCTGCGCCGCCGTGCTGGTGAAGGGATCCCGCTTCATGAAGATGGAACGCGTCGTGCAGGCGCTGCGCGCGGCCGGGGGCGCCGCATGCTGATCGCGCTGGCGCAGTGGCTGCAAAGCGTCTACCCGGAACAGCTCGGCTTCCTGCGCGTGTTCCAGTACCTCACGTTCCGCGCCGTGATGGCCGCCGTCACGGCGCTGCTGATCGGGCTGGCGTTCGGGCCGTGGGTGATCAACCGGCTCACCGACCTGAAGTTCGGCCAGCCGATCCGCGAGTACGGCGTGAAGGCGCACCTGGCCAAGGCCGGCACGCCGACGATGGGCGGCGTGCTGATCCTGATCGGCGTGGGCCTGGCCACGCTGCTGTGGTTCGACTGGGCGAACCGCTTCGTCTGGGTCGTGATGCTCGTCACCTTCGGCTTCGGCGCCATCGGCTGGGTCGACGACTGGCGCAAGGTGGTGAAGAAGGATCCCGAGGGCATGCGCTCGGGCGAGAAGTACCTGTGGCAGTCGCTGATCGGGCTGGTGGCGGCGCTCTACCTCGCGTTCAGCGTGTCGGAAACATCGAGCCTGCGCGTGCTCGAGCTCTTCCTGCGCTGGGTGCAGAGCGGCTTCTCGACCGACCTGCCGCCGCGCGCGGACCTGATGGTGCCGTTCTTCAAGTCGGTGAGCTACCCGCTCGGCGTGTTCGGCTTCATCATCCTCACCTACCTCGTGATCGTGGGCACGAGCAACGCGGTGAACCTCACCGACGGGCTCGACGGCCTGGCGATCATGCCGGTGGTGATGGTGGGCTCGGCATTGGGCGTGTTCGCCTACGTCGTCGGCCGCGCCGACTTCTCGCGCTACCTGCTGCTGCCGCACATCCCGGGCGCCGGCGAGCTGCTGATCTTCTGCGCCGCGATGGCGGGTGCGGGGCTGGCCTTCCTGTGGTTCAACACCCACCCGGCGCAGATCTTCATGGGCGACGTGGGCGCGCTCGCTCTCGGCGGCGCGCTCGGCACCATCGCCGTCATCGCGCGCCAGGAGATCGTGCTGGCGATCATGGGCGGCATCTTCGTCGTCGAGGCGCTGTCCGTGATGATGCAGGTGACCTGGTTCAAGTTCACGAAGAAGCGCTTCGGCACCGGCCGACGCATCCTCAAGATGGCGCCCCTGCACCATCACTTCGAGAAGAGCGGGTGGACCGAAACGCAAGTGGTCGTGCGCTTCTGGATCATCACGATGCTCCTGTGCCTGGTCGGCCTGGCCAGCCTCAAACTGAGATGATGCTCCCCCCGTAGCGGCCTTCGGCCGCCTCCCCCCAGGGGGCGACACCAGTGGCCCGGCAGAGCCGGATCCGCGGTGTCCGCTTGGAGGCGGCGCTTCGCGGCCTGCCCCCTCTCCAGAGTGTCGGGTACCCCCCGAAGCGGCCTGCGGCCGCCTCCCCCCAGGGGGCGACCCAGTGGCCCGGCAGAGCCGGATCCACGGTGTCCGCTTGGAGGCTGCGCTTCGCGCCGACCCCCTCTCCCGCTTGCGGGAGAGGGCTGGGGTGAGGGCGCGGCGGAGGCAACGAGATGAAGCACCTCGCCGGCATCCCCGTTCTCGTGCTCGGCCTCGGCACGTCGGGCCTCGCCATGGCGCGCTGGTGCGCGCGCTTCGGCGCGACCGTGCGCGTATGGGATTCGCGCGAGCAGCCGCCGGGGCTCGATGCGATGCGCAGCGAAGTGCCCGGCGCCACCTTCACCAACGCCCCCCCGGCACTCGACGACGCCCGCCTCGTCCTCAAGAGCCCCGGCCTCCCGCCGCACGACGAGCGCATCGCCCCGCTGCTCGCCGCCGCACGCGCCGCCGGCATCCCGGTGCAGGGCGAGCTCGACCTCTTCGTGCGCGCGCTGGCCGACCTGAAGGACGAGCGCGGCTACGTGCCGCAGGTGCTCGCGATCACCGGCACCAACGGCAAGACGACGACCACCGCGCTCACGGCGCTGCTCGTCGATCGCGCCGGCCGCCGCGTGGCGAGCGCCGGCAACATCGGCCCGACGATGCTCGACACGCTCGCCGCTTCGCTCGACGAGCTGCCCGAGGTCTGGGTGCTGGAGCTGTCGAGCTTCCAGCTCGACGCGGTGCAGGGCTTCGAGCCCGGCGCGGCCGTGGTGCTCAACGTCACGCAGGACCACCTCGACTGGCACGGCACGATGGACGCCTACGCCGCAGCCAAGGCGCGCGTCTACGGCGAGCGGGCCGTGATGATCGTGAACCGCGACGACCCGCTGGTGGACGACATGGTGCCGGTGCCTGCTGCCGCGAAGGCCGGCAAGGCGCGCGGGCCGCGTCCGGCGCCGCGCAAGGTCGTGCGCTTCGGCCTCGGCGCGCCCACGCACCCGGGCGACTACGGGCTCGTCGTCGACAACGGCATGGCGTGGCTCGTGCGCGCGATCGAGTCGGACGAGACGCTGCGCCGCCGCCCGGGCGAGCCCGAGGAGGAGATCCACCTCCAGCACCTCATGCCCGCCGACGCGCTGCGGCTGCGCGGCCGCCACAACGCCGCCAACGCGCTGGCGGCGCTGGCGCTGGCCAGCGCCATCGGCTGCCCGCTCGCGCCGATGCTGCATGGCCTGCGCGAGTACGCCGGCGAGCCGCATCGCGTGGAGTTCGTCGGCACGCGTCCACGACGATCGAGGCGTTCGACGACAGCAAGGGCACGAACGTCGGCGCCACGGTGGCCGCGCTGAACGGGCTGGGCGCCGACAAGGCGCCCGCGAAGCTCGTGGTCATCCTCGGCGGCGACGGCAAGGGGCAGGACTTCGCGCCGCTCGCGCCGCCGGTGGCGCAGCACGCGCGCGCCGTCGCGCTGATCGGGCGCGACGCCGGCGCCATCGAAGCCGCGCTCGCCGCCACCGGCGTGCCGATGCAGCGCCACGAGACGCTCGAAGCCGCCACGCGCTGGTGCTTCTCGCAGGCGCGCCCGGGCGACGCCGTGCTGCTCAGCCCCGCCTGCGCAAGCCTGGACATGTTCCGCAACTACGGCCATCGCGCCGAGGTGTTCGTGGACGAGGTGCGCGCAATCGCGGCGGACGCGGGGAGGCATTGATTGACCCCCCCGAAGCGACCTTCGGCCGCCTCCCCCAGGGGGCGTCAAAAGCGGACCGGCGAAGCCGGATCCGCGGTGCCCGCTCGAGAGCCCTCCCTCTCCCGCCCGCGGGAGAGGGTCGGGGTGAGGGCGCGGCGGACCGAGGTCGGCGCGACTGGGAGCCGGCATGAGCGCCCTCGACCTGCTCTCCCGCCTGAACCCGGTCGACGCGATCCGGGCCCGACTGGCCGCGCGCCGCGACGACGCGCTGCCCGTGCGCGACTGGGTGCGCACCGGCGCCGGCCATCCCACGCGCCTGCTCGGCTTCGACCAGGCCATGGTGTGGGTCGCGCTCGCGCTGCTGCTGCTCGGCCTCGTGATGGTGTATTCGGCGTCGGTCGCGATGCCGGACAACCCCAAGTTCGCGCGCTACGCGTCCACGCACTTCCTCACCCGCCATGCGGTGTCGATCGCCATCGCATTCATCGCGGGGCTCGTGGCGCTGCAGGTGCCCATCGCGGTGTGGGAGAAGTGGGCGCCCTGGCTCTTCATCGCGTCGCTCGTGCTGCTCGTGATCGTGCTCGTGCCGTTCATCGGGCGCGGCGTGAACGGCGCACGGCGCTGGATCCCGCTCGGCATCACCGGCTTCCAGCCGAGCGAGCTGGCCAAGCTCGGCATCGCGATGTATGCCGCGAGCTACATGGTGCGCAAGCTCGACACGCGGGAGAACTTCTTCCGCGCGGTGACGCCGATGGCCTTCGCGCTCGCCGTCGTCGGCCTGCTGCTGCTGGCCGAGCCGGACATGGGCGCCTTCATGGTGATCGCCGCGATCGCGCTCGGCATCCTGTTCCTCGGCGGCGTGAACGGCCGCATGTTCTTCCTCATCACGGCGGTGCTGCTGGCGGCGTTCGTGCTGATGATCGTGATGAGCCCCTGGCGCGCCGAGCGCATCTTTGCCTACCTCGACCCGTGGAACCCGGCCTACGCGCAGGGCCGCGCCTACCAGCTCACCCACTCGCTGATCGCCTTCGGCCGCGGCCAGCTCTTCGGCCAGGGCCTCGGCTCGAGCGTGGAGAAGCTGCACTACCTGCCCGAGGCGCACACCGATTTCCTGCTCGCCGTGGTGGGCGAGGAACTCGGCTTCGTCGGCGTGTTCGCGGTGATCGCCGCGTTCTTCTGGCTCACGCGGCGCGTCTTCCACATCGGCCGCCAGGCCGTCGCGCTCGACCGCGTCTTCGCGGGGCTGATGGCGCAGGGCATCGGCATCTGGATGGGCGGCCAGGCGTTCATCAACATGGGCGTGAACCTGGGCGTGCTGCCCACCAAGGGGCTGACCTTGCCGCTGATGAGCTACGGCGGCTCGGCGATCGTGATGAACCTCGTCGCGCTGGCCATCGTGCTGCGCGTGGACATCGAGAACCGGCAGCTGATGCGCGGGAGGCGGGCATGAGCAGCCGCGCCGCGCTTCATGCTCCCTACCCGCCCGCGGGAGAGGGCTGAGGGCGTGGCCCTCGCGTGCCGACGCCCTTGCCATGCGAACGCCCCGCCCTCACCCCGACCCTCTCCCGCCAGCGGGAGAGGAAGGCTCGCATGAGCCACCTCGTGATCATGGCGGCGGGCACCGGCGGCCACATCATCCCCGGCCTGGCGGTCGCCGAGGAGATGCAGTCGCGCGGCTGGAGCGTGTCGTGGCTCGGCACGGAGCAGGGCATGGAGAACCGCCTCGTGCCGTCGGCCGAGATCCCGCTCGACCGCATCGGCTTCGCCGGCCTGCGCGGCAAGGGCGCCTGGCACATGCTCACCGGCGGCGTGCGCCTGCTCAAGGCCTTTGCCGACTGCCTCGGCATCCTGCGCCGGCGCGGCGCCGATGCCGTGCTCGGCATGGGCGGCTATGTCTGCTTCCCGGGCGGCCTGATGGCCTCGGTGCTGAACAAGCCGCTGATGCTCGTGAACGCCGACGCGTCGCTGCTCATGAGCAATCGCGCCCTGCTGCCGGTGGCCGACCGCGTGGGCTTCGGCTTCGACGGCGCGGCGGCCACGAAGATCAAGCGCGCCATCGTCACCGGCAACCCCGTGCGCGCCGAGATCGAGGCGCTGCCCGAGCCGGCCGAGCGCCTGGCCGGCCGCAGCGGCCCGCTCAAGCTGCTCGTCGTCGGCGGCAGCCTGGGCGCCCAGGTGCTGAACGAAACCTTGCCGGCCGCGCTCGCGCTGCTCGAGCCGCACGAGCGGCCCGTGGTCACGCACCAGACCGGCGCCCTGCAGCGCGACGACGTGATCGCGGCCTACACGGCGGCCGGCGTGGCGGCCGAGGTGCTGCCCTTCATCGAGAACATGGCCGAGCGGCTGGCCGACTGCGACGTCGTCGTCTGCCGCGCCGGCGCGGTCACGGTGAGCGAGCTGTGCGCCGCCGGCGTCGCCAGCGTGCTCGTGCCGCTGATCGTCAGCACCACGTCGCACCAGCGCGACAACGCGCTCTTCATGGCGCAGCACGGCGCGGCGCTGCACCTGCCGCAGGCCGAGCTCAACGCCACGAGCCTGGCCACGCTGCTGCGCGGCATGGACCGCGCCGACGCTCGTCGCCATGGCGCAGAAGGCGAGGGCGCTGTCGCGGCCCCGCGCGGCGGCCCGCGTCGCGGACGAGATCGAGCGGCTGGTCCGCAAGGGCGACAAATGACGAGCCAGTGCCGAGCCGCCTCAAGCCGGCGAGCGCCCCCTTGGGGGGCAGCGAGCGAAGCGAGCGTGGGGGCACCGTGCCGCCAGCGCCGAGCCGCCTCAAGCCGGCGAGCGCCCCCTCGGGGGCCAGCGAGCGAAGCGAGCGTGGGGGCACCGTGCCGCCAGCGCCGAGCCGCCTCAAGCCGGCGAGCGCCCCCTTGGGGGGCAGCGAGCCCAGCGAGCGTGGGGGCACCATGAAGCACGCCGTCAAGCACATCCACTTCGTCGGCATCGGCGGCGCCGGCATGTGCGGCATCGCCGAGATCCTGCACAACCTCGGCTACATCGTGTCCGGCTCCGACCAGGCCGACAGCGCCGCCACGCAGCGCCTCGTGTCGCTCGGCATCCGCGTCGCGCGCGGCCATGACGCCGCTCACATCGCAGGCGCCCAGGCCGTCGTCACCTCCACCGCGGTGCGGCCGGACAACGCCGAGGTCGTCGCCGCCCGGGCGCGCCGCATCCCGGTCGTCCCGCGCGCCGTGATGCTCGCCGAGCTGATGCGGCTGAAGCAGGGCATCGCCATCGCCGGCACGCACGGCAAGACGACGACCACGTCGCTCGTCACCAGCGTGCTGGCCGAAGCCGGCGTCGACCCCACCTTCGTGATCGGGGGCCGGCTGAACAGCGCCGGCGCCAACTCGCGCCTCGGCGCCGGCGACTACATCGTCGTCGAGGCGGACGAGTCCGACGCGTCGTTCCTGAACCTGTCGCCCGTGCTCAGCGTCGTGACCAACATCGACGCCGACCACATGGACACCTACGGCCACGATTTCGCGCGGCTGAAGGGCGCGTTCGTGGAGTTCCTGCACCGCATGCCGTTCTACGGCGCGGCGGTGCTCTGCGGCGACGACCCCGGCGTGCGCTCCATCGTGCCGCTGGTGTCGCGCCCCGTGATGCTCTACGGCACGGCGGACGACGCGCAAGTGCGGGCCACCGACATCGAGGCGCTGCCCGGCGGGCAGATGCGCTTCACCTGCAAGCGGCGCAACGGCACCTCCATGCCCGACCTCGCCATCACGCTGAACCTGCCCGGCGAGCACAACGTGCGCAACGCGCTCGCCGCCATCGCCGTGGCCACCGAGCTGGAGCTGCCCGACGAGCCCGTGGTGCGCGCGCTCGCCGCGTTCTCCGGCGTCGGCCGCCGCTTCCAGCGCTACGGGGAGCTGCCGGCCGAGGGCGGCGGCACCTTCACGCTGATCGACGACTACGGCCACCATCCGGTCGAGATGGCCGCGGTGCTGTCCGCCGCGCGCGGCGCCTTCCCCGGCCGGCGCATCGTGCTTGCGTTCCAGCCCCACCGCTACACGCGCACGCGCGACTGCTTCGACGATTTCGTGAAAGTGCTCGGCGAGGCCGACCTGGTGCTGCTCACCGAGGTCTACGCCGCCGGCGAATCCCCCATCGTCGCCGCGGACGGCCGCTCGCTGGCGCGCGCGCTGCGCGTCGCCGGCCGGTCCGACCCGGTGTTCATCGACGACATCGCCGCGCTGCCCGAAGCCGTGCGCGCCCAGGCCCGCGACGGCGACGTCGTGATCGCGATGGGCGCCGGCTCGATCGGCGCGGTGCCGGCGCAGCTGGTCGAGGCCGCGACGGCGCAGGCACAAAGGAGCCCGAAATGACCATCGACACGAAGTCGCTCGGCAAGGTCGCCGTGCTGATGGGCGGCAGCAGCGCGGAGCGCGAGGTGAGCCTGATGTCGGGCACCGGCGTGCTCGACGCGCTGAAGGCGCAAGGGGTCGATGCGCATGCGTTCGATCCCGCCACGCGCGACCTCGCCGAGCTTCGGCAGGAAGGCGTCACGCGCTGCTTCATCGCGCTGCACGGCCGCCACGGCGAGGACGGCACCGTGCAGGGCGCGCTCGAGCTGCTCGGCATCCCCTACACCGGCTCCGGCGTGATGGCCAGCGCGATCGCGATGGACAAGGTCATGACCAAGCGCGTGTGGGTCGCCGAGGGGCTGCCCACGCCGCGCTGGGTGCGCCTGGCGCCGGACGAGCAGCAGCGCGAGCGCGTGATGCAGATCCCCGACGACCTCGGCCTGCCGCTCATCGTCAAGCCGCCGCGCGAGGGCTCGTCGATCGGCGTCACCAAGGTGACCGGCTACTCGCAGATGCAGGACGCCGTGAACCTGTCCGTGCAGTACGACGCCGACGTGCTGGCCGAGGAGTTCATCGAGGGCGACGAGGTCACGTGCCCCGTGCTCGGCGAAGGCCCGTCGGCGCGGGCGCTGCCGGTGATCCGCATCGTCGCGCCCGACGGCGCGTACGACTACCAGAACAAGTACTTCACCGACGTCACGCAGTACCTCGTGCCGAGCGGGCTGCCGCCGGACGAGGAGCGCGAGATCCAGCGCCTCACCGTGGCCGCGTACCGCGCGCTCGGCTGCCGCGGCTGGGGCCGCGCCGACCTGATGATCCGCGCGCGCGACCGCAAGCCCTTCCTGCTCGAGCTGAACACGTCGCCCGGCATGACCGGCCACTCGCTGGTGCCGATGTCGGCCAAGGCCGCGGGCATCAGCTACGAGCAGCTGTGCGTGCAGCTCGCCGCCGCCGCTCGTCTGGACTCCTCGAAGTAGACCCATGGCCGCCGCCGCCCCCGCCCTCCCCAACGACGTCCGCCTGATGAACGCGGTCGCGAGCGTGGTGTTCGCGCTCGCCGCGATCGCGGTCGTGGCGGCGCTGCTGGCTTGGGCGATGCGCGCGCCGATGTTCACGCTGCGCGCCATCCGCATCGAGGGCGACACCGGGCGATCCAGCGTGGCCACCATCCGCGCCAATGCGCTGCCGATGCTCACCGGCAACTTCTTCACGCTCGACCTGCGCGCGGCGCGCATCGCCTTCGAGTCCGTGCCTTGGGTGCGGCGCGCCGTCGTGCGCCGCGTCTGGCCCAACCGCCTGTCGGTCACGCTGGAAGAGCACCGCGCCGCCGCGCTGTGGAGCAGCGACGACGGCAACGACCGGCTCGTGAACGCGCAGGGCGAGGTGTTCGAGGCCAACGTGGGCGACGTCGAGGACGATGGCCTGCCGCGCTTCGAGGGCCCCGCCGGCAGCGCCGCGCAGATGCTCGCGCTGCATGCGCGCCTGGCGCCGCTGTTCGGGCAGATCGAAGCCTCGCTGGAGGGGCTCACGCTCACGCGCCGCGGCTCGTGGCGCGCCGCGCTCGACAGCGGGGCGGTGGTGGAGATCGGCCGCGGCACGGACGAGGAGCTGGCCGAGCGCACCGGCCGCTTCGTGCGCACGCTCGGCCAGGTCAGCGCGCGCTTCGAGCGGCCGCTGGAGTCGGCCGACCTGCGCCATGCGGACGGCTATGCGGTGCGGCTCAAGGGCGTCAGAACGGGGAACCAGAGGTAAGGATGGCCAAGGACTACAAGGATCTCGTCGTCGGGCTCGACATCGGCACCGCCAAGGTGATGGCGGTCGTGGCCGAGGTGCTGCCGTCCGGCGACCTGCGCATCGCCGGCATCGGCACCGCGTCGTCGCACGGGCTCAAGCGCGGCGTGGTGGTGAATATCGATGCCACCGTGCAGTCGATCCAGCAGGCGCTGAAGGAGGCCGAGATGATGGCCGACTGCAAGATCACGCGCGTCTACACCGGCATCACCGGCAGCCACATCCGCGGCCAGAACAGCACCGGCATGGTGATCGTGCGCGACAAGGAAGTGACGCCGGTCGACGTGGCGCGCGTGGTCGAGACGGCCAAGGCCATCAACATCCCGAACGACCAGCGACTGCTGCTGGTCGAGCCGCAGGAGTTCGTGATCGACGGCCACGAGGTGAAGGAGCCGATCGGCATGAGCGGCGGCCGCCTCGAGGTGAAGGTGCACATCGTCACCGGCGCGCAGAGCGCCGCCGAGAACATCGTGAAATGCGTGCGCCGCTGCGGCCTCGAAGTGGAGCAGCTGGTGCTGAACCCGAGCGCGTCCAGCCTCGCGGTGCTCACCGAGGACGAGAAGGACCTCGGCGTCGCGATGGTCGACATCGGCGCCGGCACCACCGACGTTTCCATCTACACCGACGGCTCGGTGCGCCACACCGCGGTGATCCCGATCGCCGGCGACCTGATCACGAGCGACATCGCGATGGCGCTGCGCACGCCCACGAAGGACGCCGAGGAGATCAAGGTCGAGCACGGCGTGGCCAAGCAGCTGCTGGCCGATCCCTCCGAGCAGGTGGAGGTGCCTGGCCTCGGCGACCGCGGCCCGCGCATGCTGAGCCGCCAGGCGCTGGCCGGCGTGATCGAGCCGCGCGTCGAGGAGATCTTCTCGCTCGTGCACCAGGTGATCCGCGAGTCCGGCTACGAGGAGCTGCTGAGCTCCGGGATCGTGCTGGCCGGCGGCTCCGCGGTGATGCCCGGCATGGTGGAGCTGGGCGAAGACATTTTCCTGAAGCCGGTGCGCAAGGGGATCCCCACGTACGCCGGCGCCTTGCACGACATGGTGGCGAACCCGCGCTCGGCCACCGTGATGGGCTTGCTGGAGGAGGCCCGGCTGGCGCGCTCGCGCGGCCACCGCGCGACGCAGCAGTCGGGCTCGATGAAGGGAATGTTCGGGCGCGCGAAAGACTGGTTCCTGGGGAATTTCTGAGGGGTCTTGAACGAGGGGTCCGGCACGAGGCCCCGACGGATAGGTTTTCATCAATGGCAACTGCACACACTGACGAAGGAGGTGCACCATGGCGATCGAGATGATCGAAGAGTTCGACCAAGGCACGACCATCCGAGTGATCGGGATCGGCGGCGGCGGCGGCAACGCCGTCGAGCACATGATTGCGCAAGGGGTCCAGGGCGTGGAGTTCGTGGTCGCGAACACCGACGCCCAGGCGCTGAACCGCAGCAGCGCGCACCAGATCATCCAGCTCGGCCACACCGGGCTGGGCGCGGGCGCGAAACCCGAGGCCGGCAAGGCGGCGGCCGAGGAGGCGGTGGACCGCATTCGCGCGTCGATCGACGGCGCGCACATGCTGTTCATCACGGCGGGCATGGGCGGCGGCACCGGCACGGGCGCAGCGCCGGTGATCGCGCGCGTGGCGAAGGAGATGGGCATCCTCACCGTGGGCGTGGTGACGAAGCCGTTCGAGTTCGAGGGCAACCGCCGCATGAAGGCCGCCGACAACGGCGTGGGCGAGCTCGAGGCCAACGTCGACAGCCTGATCGTGGTGCTGAACGAGAAGCTGCTCGAGGTGCTGGGCGACGACATCACGCAGGAGGCGGCGTTCGCGCATGCCAACGACGTGCTGAAAAATGCGGTCGGCGGCATCAGCGACATCATCCACGTGCCGGGCCTCGTGAACGTCGACTTCGAAGACGTGAAGACGGTGATGAGCGAGCCGGGCAAGGCGATGATGGGCACGGCGCAGGCCGGCGGCCCGGACCGCGCCCACAAGGCGGCCGAAGCGGCAGTGGCCTGCCCGCTGCTCGAGGGCATCGACCTGTCGGGCGCGCGCGGCGTGCTGGTGCTGATCGCGGCGAGCAAGGCCACGTTCAAGCTGGCCGAGAGCAAGAACGTGATGAACACGATCCGCCGCTACGCTGCGGACGACGCTCACGTGATCTTCGGCACCGCCTATGACGAGGGCCTGGGCGACCAGCTGCGCGTGACCGTCATCGCCACCGGCCTGTCACCGGCCAAGCGCATGGCCACGCCGATCAGCGTGGTGCAGGGCGGCCTGCGCACCGGCACCGACAACCTGCCCATCCTGAACACGCTCAACACGCCGAGCCAGCCGGCCGTGCCGCACGCCCCCGTGCACCACGACTACAGCCAGCTCAGCACGCCGAGCGTGTGGCGCAATGGTCGGACGCAGGCCGCGGCGAAGGTGGATGCGTTGGCCAGCAATGGGATGGACGAGATCGAGATCCCTGCCTTCTTGAGAAAGCAGGCGGACTGACCGGACAACGAAGAGAGAAGTACGTTCCTTCGTCTTCCCCGGCGTCTTTGCGGGCGTCGGGGTGTTTTGCTTGTTGCTTCGTGGGTTCCGCCCTGGCGAAGCCGCGGCATCGCCGATGCGTCGAGGCGTGCGTTGCTTACGCGGGCCGTACGTCGATGTGATACATGCCCCATGGGCTGAGCCCGAAGCGTTCCTTCAGCGGCTTGTCCTTGAAGGCCGGCAGGTTGTCGGCGTCGTAGGTCACCCACAGCGGCCCGAGTCCGCCGAGCGGCAGCGGCTTTCCGTCCATGTGCGTGGCCACGACCATGCGGTAGCTGCGGGCGTCGGCCAGGCTCACCATCACGTTGTAGCCGTCGATGGCGCGCATGCCGAGCAGCACCTTGGCGTCCCGCGCGACGCCGGCGGCCTGCAGCACGGTCTCCAGCAGCGGGCCCTGCATCGTGTGCTGCTTCGCGTCGTATTCGATGCGTCGGCTTGATCGATCACCGCGGGCAGGCGCGCCAGCGCAGCGGCATCGAAGGTCCAGGCCTTGTCGAACTTGATGCCGTGCTTCTTCATCAGCTGGTCCAGCGCCGGATCGAGCGCGCCGCGGTTGCCCTTGCCGATGGCGCCGCTCACGGTGAGCAGCGTCGAGCCGGCCGACGGCGGGCGCCGCGGCTTGGAACGAGTGGGGCAATGCGGCCGCGATGCCGGCCACTGTCAGGAATCGGCGCTTGTCCATGGATATCCTCTCTGGTGTTTATTCGGAGCAGGATCATAGGCCGCTGATGACCTCTCCCACTTGTTCGAGGGCCGCCTGCGCGCGCGGCTAGGCCCGCCAACGTTGCCGCCATGCCGGCGCCGCGCGAGAGGGGACCGTCCGGAGAGGCCCACTCGGCGCCAACCCAAGGACAACCCCGATCAAGGACAATCGAACCCATGCTCCAGCAACGCACCCTCAAGTCGCTCACCCGCGCCGTCGGCGTGGGCCTGCACAGCGGCCACAAGGTCGAGCTGACGCTGCGCCCCGCGCCGCCCGACACCGGCATCGTCTTCCGCCGCGTCGACCTGCCCGCCCCCGTGGACATCCCCGTCACGCGTGAACGCGGTCAGCGACACGCGGCTCGCCTCCACCATCTCCGCCGGCGGCGACCCCGGCGCCCCGAAGGTGCAGACCACCGAGCACCTGCTGTCGGCCTGCGCCGGGCTGGGTCTCGACAACCTCTACATCGACATCACCGCCGACGAGGTGCCCATCCTCGACGGGTCCGCGGCGTCGTTCGTCTTCCTGCTCCAGACCGCCGGCATCGAGCTGCAGAACGCCCCGAAGCGGTTCATCCGCGTGGTCAAGCCGGTGGAGATCCGCGAGGGCGAGGGCAAGTCGCTGCGCTGGGCGCGCCTGGAGCCGTACCACGGCTACAAGCTCACGTTCGAGATCGACTTCAACCATCCGGCGGTCGATTCCACCGGCCAGCGCGTCGTGTTCGACATGGGCTCCGGGCGCTACAAGCAGGACATCGCCCGCGCCCGCACGTTCGGCTTCACGAAAGACGTGGAAATGATGCGTTCGCGCGGCCTGAGCCTGGGCGGCAGCATGGACAACGCCATCGTGGTCGACGACTACCGCGTGCTCAACACCGAGGGCCTGCGCTACGACGACGAGTTCGTGAAGCACAAGATCCTGGACGCCATCGGCGACCTGTACATGGCCAGCCGGCCATTGCTCGCCCACTACGTGGCCTTCAAGAGCGGCCATGCGCTGAACAACAAGCTGATGCGCGCGCTGCTGGCCGACGCCGACGCCTACGAGCTCGTCACGTTCGAAGACGAGGCGCGCGCCCCGCAGGGCATGGCGGAACTTGCACCGGCCTGGTAATTTCGTCCCCCGATGGTCTGGTTCCGCCTGATCTTCGGCACCCTGCTGGTCGTCGGCATCGTCTGCTTCGTGATGTACCTCGGCACCGCCCAAGTCGGCTGGCGCCGGCGCGGCATCGTGGTGGTGAAGTGGACGATGATCGCCGCCTTCGGCTTCTTCGCCGTGCTCATTGTCGAGCGGCTGCTCGAAGGCACTTGACGCCGCCGCTGTAACGCCCGGTCACGTGCAAAGTCCTGCAAAGCCCGGGATTTTGGGCAGTCGGGCACGGAGATTGATCCGCGCGTGCCGCACAATTCCGCGAAGGCCGCCCACCCTCCCGGGCGGTGCAGTACCGGGATCGTCCATGAAGTTGTTCTCTGCCTGGCCCCGCTGGGCTCAGTACCTCGGCGCCACGATCGTCGCCGTCGCCGCTTTCGGCACCGGCGTGGCGCTGGACTACCGCAGCGGCCAGCCGGTGATCACCGGCAAGACCGCGCTGGCACAGCAGTTCGAAGCGCAGCCCCGCCAGTGGCTGGACCATCCCCGCGACGCCTCCGAATTCGAGCAGGCCATCAATGCCCGCACGCTGGGCGCCGTCGGCGTCGACGGCCTGCGCGTGCTGGCCACCACGCGCGACGGCGAGCGCTTCAGCGCCGAGCTGGTCGGCGCCCCCGAGGGCCTGCTGGCGCGGCTGGAGGCGCAGAGCCGCGAGCAGGGTTTCGCGCTCACGCGCATCAAGGTCGATCCGCGCAGCCTGCAGGAGCGCCTGCTGGCCAGCACGGGCCGGGTGGGCGAGCGCACCGTGACGCTGCTGACCGTGGCGGCCATGATCTTCCTGGGCGTCTACCTGGTCCGCCAGAGCGGCGGCATGGGCGGCAGCGCCAAGGCCAAGCTGGCCGAGCGGCCCGAGACCGACTTCGACGACGTGATCGGCGCCTCGGAGGCCAAGGCCGCGCTGCAGCAGGTCACCGCCTTCATGCGCAACCCGGGCAAGTACCTCGCGCTCGGCGCGCGGCCGCCGCGCGGCGTGCTCCTCGAAGGGCCCCCGGGCACCGGCAAGACGCTGCTCGCGCGGGCGCTGGCCGGCGAGTGCAAGGCCAACTTCATCGCGGTGGACGGCTCCCACTTCTCCAGCATGTTCTACGGCCAGGGCATCGCCCGCGTGCGCGAGCTCTTCGCCACCGCGCGCAAGCATGCGCCGTGCATCGTGTTCATCGACGAGTTCGACGGCATCGGCAAGCGCGCCAGCGGCGCCAAGGTGCAGGGCGGCCAGTCCGAAGAGAACCGCATCATCAACAAGCTGCTGGTCGAGATGGACGGCTTCGCGGCCTCGGAGAACGTCGTCGTCATCGGCGCCACCAACCACGTGTCGAACGTCGACGACGCGCTCAAGCGGCCCGGCCGCTTCGATCTCGTCGCGCGCGTCACCCTGCCCACGGTGCACGACCGGCGCGACCTGTTCAAGCTGTGCCTGGCGCGCGTGAAGGCCGACGTGGCGCAGATCGACGCCGAAGCGCTCGGCCGCGCGAGCAGCGGCCTCTCCCACGCCGACATCACCAACATCGTGAACCGCGCCACCGTGCTGGCCGCCGAGACCGACGCCACCTCCGTCACCCAGGAGCATCTGCACCGCGCGCTGGAGAGCCATCAGCTCGGCGGCGAGGTGTCGAGCATCAAGTCGATGATCACCGGTGCGCATCGCGAGCGCATCGCCGTGCACGAGGGCGGCCACGCGCTGGTGGCCCACGTGCTGCAGGCCGGCACCGTCGAGCGCATCAGCATCGAGCCGCGCGGGCAGGCGCTGGGCGTCACGTTCGTCACCCGCCACGACGAAGTGCCGCTGTACGGCGAGAGGGAGCTGAAGGCTCGCCTGGCCATGCTGCTGGCCGGCCGCGAGGCCGAGCTGCTCACCTACGGCAACACCACGTCCGGCGCGTCCGACGACCTGAAGCGCGCCTCGGAGCTGGCGATCGAGATGGTGAGCGCGATGGGGTTCTCGCACGAGTTCGGCCTTGCTCAGCCTGCAGGGCGTGCCGGAGCCGCTGATCGGCCCCCACATCCAGGAGCGCGTGCTGCTCGAAGCGCGCGTGATGCTCGAGGCCGCGCAGCGCGCGTGCCGCGAGACGCTGGAGGGCCACCGCCCGGTGCTGCAGGCGCTCACGGCGTCGCTCTTGAAGGACGAGACGGTGTCCGGTGCGCTGCTGCGCGACATGCTGCCGCTGCACGAGATGGATGCGGCGAACGATTCGTCGCTGCGGCAGGTGGCGATGGAAGCGAAGAAGCCCCTGCGTCCCGGCTTGAGGGACCACCCCCAAGCGGCTCCCGCCGCTCCCCCTCCAGGGGGCGCGACTGGCGGACCGGCGGAGCCGGATCCGCGGTCGCCGCTTGGAGGGCGCCTGCTTCGCGGCGGTTGTGGTCAGTACACGCGGCTCTTTGCGTACTGCGCGTGCGCCTTGCGCGCCAGCCCCGTGGCCTTCGCCAATGCCGCCAGCGACGCGCCGGCATGCGCATGCGCGATGGCCATGCCGAGCGCATCGGCTGCGTCCGGCCCCGGCACCCCCGGCAGCGCGAGCAGGCGCATCACCATCTGCTGGACCTGCTCCTTGCGCGCTTGCCCGTGGCCCACGATGGCCTTCTTCATTTGCAGCGCGGTGTACTCGGACACCGGCAGGCCGGCGGCGACGAGCGCCGCGAGCGCCGCACCGCGGGCCTGGCCGAGCAGCAGCGTGCTCTGCGGGTTGACGTTGACGAACACGATCTCGGCGGACGCGCAGGCCGGCGCATAGCGCTCCACCACTTCGCGCACGCCGTCGAAGATGATCTTCAGGCGGGCCGGCAGATCGCCGCGCGAGGCCTCGCCGGTGCGAATGGTGCCGCTGGCCACGTAGGTGAGCCGCGGCCCGTCGGCGTCGACGACGCCGAAGCCGGTGGTCTGCAAGCCGGGATCGATGCCGAGGATGCGCATGCGCTGGAGCCTACACGCGAAAGTACCAGCGCACCGAGTGAAAAAACACGGGTGCGGCGAAGCACAGCGGAGCCACGCGGTCGAGCAGGCCGACGGCGCCCGTGACCGAGCTGCGGTTGCCCCAGTACAGCACGCCGGCATCGCGCTTGAGCGCCTTCATCACGAGCTCGCCGAGCGTGCCGGCGCCCGCGGCGATGAAGCCGATGGCCAGTGCCTGCCCGGCCTTGAAAGGCGTGATCCAGTACAGCGCCGCGCCGATCCAGGCGGCCGTGAACGCGCCGATGAACCAGCTGCGCAGCGAGAACTCGCGGCTGATCTGGCGCGCCACCGGGCGCCGGCGCAGCCGCCGCCCGGCCGCTTGCTGCACGATCTGCGCGCTGGACGCGACCACCACCAGGAAGAACAGCAGGAAGGCGCCGCGGCCCTCGTAGCGCGGAAATCTCGAGCAGCAGCAGCGCCGGCGCATGGCTCAGGCCATAGACGCAAACCATGATCCCCCACTGGATCTTCGCGTTGCGCTCCAGGAAGCGCTCCGGATCGCCGGCCAGGGCGCTGGCCATGGGAAGCGCGAGAAACACGTACACCGGGATGAACACGGTGAAGAGATCGAACCAGCGCCCGCCCACGATCGCGTACTGCAAGGGCAGCACGGCGAAGAACGCCAGCAGCAGGCTGCGGTGGTCGCTGCGCCGCGTGTGCATCAGGGTGACGAACTCGCGCAGCGCGAGAAACGAGACCACGCCGAAGAGCAGCGTCGCCCCCACCGCGCCGGACACCCACGCCAGCCAGAACACCGAGGCGCCTACCCACAGTGCGCTCAGCTCGCGCCGGAAGTGATCGTGGTGCAGCGCCCGCTCGGGGGACGACGCACCGCGCAGCGCGATCACCACGGCGGCCGAGGTCAGCAGCACCAGCGCTCCGCCCAGGATCAGGAACAGCAGCGCGACCTGCTGGTCGACGGGGAGCTCGCGCAACGACCGCATCGGTCAGGCGCTCCGCGGCCGCTGCGCGATCACCGCGGCGCGCGCCCGCTCCAGGAAGGCGCGCTTCTCCTCGCGGGGGGCGAGCGTCATCGGCGGCCCGAACGTCACGGTGCACAGGATCGGCACCGGCACCACCTCGCCCTTGGGCATCACGCGCTGCACGTTGTCGATCCACGCCGGGATCAGCTGCACGCCGGGGAAGCGCTCGGCGAGGTGGTACAGCCCGCTCTTGAACGGCAGCGGCTCGCCCTTGTTGCTGCGCGTGCCTTCCGGAAAGATCACGAGCGAGTCGCCGTGGGCCAGCGCCTCGACCAGCGGATCGAGCGGATCCTCGTCGTCGGTGCGCTGCCGCGCCACGTACACGGCATTGAACACCTCGCGCGTGATCCAGTGCTTGAAGCGCCCGGCGGTCCAGTAGTCGCGCGCCGCGATCGGCCGCGTGCCGGACCGAAGGTCGCTCGGCAGCGCTGCCCAGATCAGCACCCAGTCGAGGTGGCTCTGGTGGTTGGCGAAGTAGATGCGCTGCTCCGCCTTCGGCGGGCAGCCCTGCCAATGCCCTTGCGTCCCCGTCACCAGCCGGGCGATGAAGGCGACCAGCAACCCCATCGCGCGCGCTGCCAGCGGCATGGCTAGTGCCGAAAGTGGCGGGTACCGGTGAAGACCATCGCGATGCCGCGCTCGTCGGCGGCGGCGATCACCTCGGCGTCGCGCATGCTGCCGCCGGGCTGGATCACGCAGGCGGCACCGGCGTCGCAAACCACGTCGAGGCCGTCGCGGAAGGGAAAGAAAGCGTCGCTCGCCACGGCCGAGAACTGCAGCGACAGCCCGGCGTGCTGCGCCTTGATGCCGGCGATGCGCGCGCTGTCGATGCGGCTCATCTGCCCGGCGCCGACGCCCAGCGTCATGCCGCCGGAGCAGAACACGATCGCGTTGCTCTTGACGAACTTGGCGACCTTCCACGCGAAAAGCAGGTCGGCCATCTGCTCCTCGGTGGGCACCGCCTTCGTCACGACGCGCACGTCGGCGCGCGAGACGTTCAGGCTGTCGGCCGTCTGCACGAGCAGGCCGCCGCCGACGCGCTTGAAGTCGAAGCGGTTGGTGACGCCGGACACCGGCACCTCGAGCAGGCGCACGTTGGGCTTGCCGGCGAGCACTCCGCGGGCCTCCGGCGCGATGGCCGGCGCGATCAGCACCTCGACGAACTGGCGCGAGACGAGCTCGGCCGCCGCGGCGTCGAGCGGGCGGTTGAACGCGATGATGCCGCCGAACGCGGAGGTGGGGTCGGTCTTGTACGCCTTGGCGTAGGCGTCGGCCGGCGATTCGCCGATCGCCACGCCGCACGGGTTGGCGTGCTTCACGATCACGCAGGCCGGCGCGTCGGCGAAGGTCTTGACGCACTCCCAGGCCGCATCGGCATCGGCGATGTTGTTGTACGACAGCTCCTTGCCCTGGAGCTGCGCCCAGTGGGCGAGCGTGCCGGGCGCGGGATCGGCGTCGCGGTAGAAGGCGGCGCCCTGGTGCGGGTTCTCGCCGTAGCGCATGTCCTGCGTCTTGTGAAGCTGCAGGCTCAGCACCGCGGGGAACTCGATGCGCTCGTGCACCGAGGCGGTGGCAGCCTCGGCGCCGGCGGGCAGGGCGGTGAGGTAGCCGGCGATCATGCCGTCATAGGCGGCGGTGTGCGCGTAGACCTTGGCGGCGAGCCGGAACTTCGTGTCGCGGCCGATGGCGCCGGCCTTCAGCTCGGCCAGCACGCGCGGGTAGTCGGCCGGGTCGATCACCACGGCCACGTCCTGCCAGTTCTTCGCGGCCGCGCGCAGCATGGCGGGGCCGCCGATGTCGATGTTCTCGATCGCGTCGTCGAGCGTGCAGTCGGGGCGCCCGGTGGCCTGGGCGAACGGATAGAGATTCACCACGAGGAGGTCGATCGTGCCGATCCCGTGCTCGGCCAGCGCAGCCATGTGCGAGGGCACGTCGCGCCGCGCCAGCAGGCCGCCGTGAATGTTCGGGTGCAGCGTCTTGACGCGGCCGTCGAGCATCTCGGGGAAGCCGGTGACCTCGGCCACCTCCTTCACGGGCAGGCCGGCTTCGGCCAGCAGCCGGGCCGTGCCGCCGGTGGACAGCAGCTGCACGCCGGCGTCGTGCAGCGCGCGGGCGAACTCGACGATGCCGGTCTTGTCGGAGACGGAGATCAGGGCGGTGGTCATGGGCGGAACCGAAGGAGGGCTCACGGCTTGATGAGCTTGTGGTCGAGCAGCTTGCGGCGCAGCGTGTTGCGGTTGATGCCCAGCCACTCGGCCGCGCGGCTCTGGTTGCCGTCGGCATGCTTGAGCACGACATCGAGCAGCGGCTTCTCGACCGTGTTCATGATCAACTCGTGCATCGAGTGCGGCTCGGCGCCGCGCAGGTCCTTGAAGTAGGCCTCGAGGCTGTCGCGGATGCACTCTTCGATGTGTCTCTTGCTCATGCTCGCATCTCAGGCGCTTCGAGGGTCATGAGGTCGTCGTTGGCGGCCGCGGGCAGCAGGCGATGCGCGTCCGCCAGGCCGTCGAACCAGTCGGCCACGGCGCGCACCTGCGCCGCGCAGTCGTCGATCAGGTTCATCCGTGCGCGGAAGGCCTCGCCGCCGGGCAGCGCCCGCACGGCCCAGCCGATGTGCTTGCGCGCGCTGCGCACGCCGGTGAATTCGCCGTACAGCGCGTAGTGATCATGCAGGTGCTCGACGAGCCACTGCTTGACCTGCGTCACTTCCGGCGCCGCGGCGGTCTCGCCGGTGGCGAGGAAGTGCGCAATCTCGCGGAAGATCCACGGCCGCCCCTGCGCGGCGCGGCCGATCATCAGCGCGTCGGCGCCGGTGCGCTCGAGCACGTCGCGCGCCTTCTGCGGGGTGTCGATGTCGCCGTTGGCCACGACGGGGATCGACAGCGCGGCCTTCACGGCGGCCACGGTGTCGTACTCGGCGCAGCCCTTGTAGCCCTGCTCGCGCGTGCGGCCGTGCACGGTGACCATCGCGATGCCGGCCTCCTGCGCCGCGAGCGCCAGGCGCAGCGCGTTCTTCTCGCTCTCGCACCAGCCGGTGCGCATCTTGAGCGTGACGGGCACGCCGCGCGGCGCGCAGGCGCGCACCACGGCCTCGATGATCGACAGCGCCAGCGGCTCGTCTTGCATGAGCGCGGAGCCGGCCCACGTGTTGCAGACCTTCTTGGCCGGGCAGCCCATGTTGATGTCGATGATCTGCGCGCCGCGGTCGATGTTGTAGGCCGCGGCCTCGGCCATCATCTGCGCGTCGGTGCCGGCGATCTGCACCGCGATGGGCGCGGCCTCGCCGGCGTGGTCGGCCCGGCGCGAGGTCTTGAGGCTCGCCCAGAGATCGCGCCGCGACGTGACCATCTCGCTCACCGCGTAGCCCGCGCCGAGCCGCTTGCACAGCTGGCGAAACGGCCGGTCCGTGACGCCGGCCATCGGGGCGACGAAGAGCGGGTTCGGCAACTCGATCGGGCCAATGCGGATGGGCAGCACTGACAGCAAGGGCAGCATGGAAGGAATGACGAAGGCGGCTGCTGAAAAAGGAGGCAGGAGTATAGCGAGGTCGCCATCGCGCTCCATCAATAATGGGCGCGATGGAAGCCTGGCTGCAAACGCTGCTCGCGGCGCTCGCACTGCCGAAGTTCGGGCTCTCGACGGTCTTCATCGTCGCGCTCGTGTCGGCCACGCTGTTGCCGCTCGGGTCGGAGCCGGCGGTGTTCGGGCTCGTGAAGCTGGATCCCTCGCTGTTCTGGCCCGCGGTGCTCGCGGCGACCGCCGGCAACACGGTCGGCGGCGCCATCAGCTGGTGGATGGGCTACGGCGCCGAGCTCGCGTACGAGCACGTCACGCACCACAAGCCTCACGAGCACCGCGCCATCGCGGCTGCTGCACCGGTTCGGTCCGAAGGCCTGCCTGCTGAGCTGGCTGCCGCTGGTGGGCGACCCGCTGTGCGCGGTCGCGGGGTGGCTGAAGCTGTCGTTCTGGCCGTGCGTGGGCTACATGGCGATCGGTAAGTTCGCACGCTATCTGACGATGACCGCTGGCCTCCTGTGGTTCTTTCCCGGGCAGTTCCATCCTTGAGCGATCCACAATTGCGCTTCCGGCTCACGAGGCCACCCGAACACTCGACGCTCGCATGACCGCCACCCCCGTCTACGACCAGCTCTGCCAGACCTACACCCGGCTGCACCGCTTCGGTCACCTGCAGTCCATCGCCTGGTGGGACCAGGCCGCCAACATGCCGCCGCGCGGCAACGAGGCGCGCGCCGCGGCGCTCGCCGAGATGGCCGCGCTGATGCACCGGCTGCGCACCGACCCGGCACTGGCCGACCACATCGCGCGCGCCGGCGAGGAGCCGCTCACCGACATGCAGCGCGCCAACCTGCGCGAGATCCGGCGCGACTGGCGCAACGCCAACGCGCTGCCCGAGTCGCTCGTGCAGGCGCAGCCAGCTGGCCACCTCGCGCTGCGAGCACGCGTGGCGAACGCAGCGCCCGGCGAACGACTGGGCCGGGCTTCGCCGAGAACCTGCGCGTGGTGCTGAAGCTCGCGCGGCAGGAGGCCGACCTGCTCTCGCAGCAGACCGGCCTGTCGAAGTACGACGCGCTGATGGACCGCTTCGAGCCCGGCATGACCACGCAGAAGGTGGATGCCGTGTTCGGCGAGCTGCGCTCGTGGCTGCCCGGCCTGATCGAGCGCGTACGCGCTGGCCAGGCGGGCGCGCCCGCGATCGTGCCTCGCGGGCCGTACCCGGTGCCGGCGCAGCGCGCGCTGTGCGAGCAGGTGATGCAGTTGCTCGGCTTCGACTTCGACGCCGGGCGGCTCGACGTGAGCACGCACCCGTTCTCCGGCGGCGTGCCGGAGGACGTGCGGCTGACCACCCGCTACCGCGAGGACGAATTCCTCGTGAGCCTGATGGGCACGATCCACGAGACCGGCCACGGCCGCTACGAGCAGAACCTGCCGCGCGAGTGGCTGGGACAGCCGATGGCCGATGCGCGCTCCATGGCGGTGCACGAGAGCCAGAGCCTGTCGTTCGAGATGCAGCTCGGCTTGCACCCCGGCTTCGTCGGGCTCATCGCGCCGCTCGTGCGCCGGCACCTGGGCGACCAGCCGGCCTTCACGGCGGAGAACCTCGCGCGGCTCGTCACGCGCGTGAAGCCGGGGCTCATCCGCGTCGACGCCGACGAGGTCACCTACCCGGCCCACGTGATCCTGCGCTACGAGATCGAGCGGCCGCTGATCGAAGGCGAGATCGAGGTGGACGACATCCCGGCGTTGTGGAACGCGAAGATGATGGAGCTGCTCGGCATCGATACGCGCGGCAACTTCAAGGATGGCCCGATGCAGGACGTGCACTGGGCCGAATCGCTGTTCGGCTACTTCCCGTGCTACACGCTCGGCGCGATGTACGCCGCGCAGTGGTTCGCCGCCATGCGGCGCGCGATGCCCGGGCTCGACGAGCGCATCGCCGCCGGCGACCTGGCACCGGTGTTCGACTGGCTGCGCGACCACATCTGGCTCCAGGCCAGCCGCTGGACCACCGACGAGCTGGCCGTGCGCGCGAGCGGCGAGCCGCTGAACCCCGCGCACTTCAAGGCGCACCTTGAAGCGCGCTACCTGGAGGGACAGGCATGAAGGCGACGTGGAACGGCGTGGTCATCGCCGACAGCGACGACACCGTGGTGCTCGACGGCGAGCACTACTTTCCGGCCGACAGCGTGAAGCGCGAGTACCTGGTGTCCAGCAACCACCGCTCGAGCACGTGGAAGGGGCAGGCGGTGTTCCACTCGCTGCTGGTGAACGGCGACCTGCACCCGGAGGCCGCGTGGAGCTACCCGGAGCCGGCGGAAGCGGCCGCCGCCATCAAGGGGCGCATCGCGTTCGGCAAGGGCGTTCAAGTCGCCTGAGCGAGACAGCTGGAGCGAGTGCTCGAGGTCGTCGAGCACTTCGTCGAGCCGGCGCAATGCGCGCACCGCACGCGAGCGCGGCGGGCGCGGCTCCACGAGATGGCGATGTGCATCGTCGAGCACGGCGTCGTCCAGCGTCACGCCGTGGCGCGCCAGCCGGGCGCCCAGCGTGCCTCGGCGCGAACGCAGCATGGCGCGGGTCTGCTGGTAGGCGTGCTCCGCCACCACGCGCCGCTGCGCCACGCTGAACGTGTTGGCCAGGAACATCTGCGGATCCTGCTGGTCGGGTTCGAAGAGCAGGATGTCCACGTCCGGGTGGCTGCGTGCATAGCCGCCCATGCCGAGTTCCATGCGCGAGTGGATCAGCGCGCGGAAGGTCTGGCTCAACACCAGCGGAAGCCCGCCATCGACCAGCCGCGGGATGCCCTCGCCGGCGGAGTCGAACGGCACCAGCGGGTTCAGGCACAGCAGCAGGTCCACGCCGTCGTCGAGCAGCAGGCGCGCATGCAGCGTCTTCTTCAGCGCGCCGTCCACGTAGCTGCGGCCTTCGATCTCCACCGGCGGGTACAGCCCGGGCAGCGCGGCGCTCGCGAGCACGGCCTGCGAGATCGGCACGTGGTCCAGGCCCGGAGTGCCGAAGCGCGCGGCGGCGCCGCTGTCGAGGTCGGTCGCGACGACCACGAGTTTGCGCGCGAGCCGGCGGAAATCGTTGCTGCGGCCGGGGCGCGCGAACGTGCGGCGCAGCTGTGCTTCCATCGCCGCGCCGGAGAAGATGCCCGTGGGCAGCGCCCGCCCGAGCGGCTCCAGCGCGGAGAGAAGCGAGCGGCGGTCGAGCGCGCAGCGCACGCCGGCCTGCGCCAGCAGCGCGGGCAGCGCCGCGAGCCGGCGCGCGTACTCGCTCCAGGCCGGGCGCATCAGCAGCGAGGCGTCGAAGAGGTCATCGCCGGCCGCCCCGTCCTCGATGAACGAACGGCACAGCTCGCGCGGCGCGATGCCGTTGGCCAGGCCTGCGGCGATGAACGCGCCCGCCGACACGCCGACATAGCCGTCGAGCGCGTTCAGATCGAGGCCCTGCAGCGCCTCGTCGAGTGCGCACAGCGCACCGATCTCGTAGATGGCGCCGAGCGGGCCGCCGCCGGCGAGGGCCAATCCGATGCGGGGTCTTGCCATGCGGGAAGTCTAGGCCGCCGGGGGCGCGCGAAGGTGGGGCGGGGCGTCTAGGCACGGCCTTCGCGCCTGCCTTCGAGGGTATGCCCGGATGGTGGAAATCCAGTAGCTGCCAGGGCGCGGTGCGCGCCAGAATGAAACGGCCCCCGCAGTCGGGGCCGCTCTATTTTTCCGGAGGTTCAGATGCGTTTTGGCAAGACGTTGTGCATGTTGGCGGCCGGCCTCGCGATCTCGCTGAGCGCGTCGGCCCAGAACATCTCCATCGCCACCGGCGGCACCGGCGGCGTCTACTACCCCATGGGCGGCGGCCTCGCGGCTGCGCTGTCGAAACACGTGCCCGGCATGCAGGCCACGGCCGAAGTCACCGGCGGCTCGGTGGACAACCTCAAGCTGGTGGGCAGCGGCAAGCCCTACGTCGGCTTCACCATGGCCGACGCCGGCCAGGACGCCTTCAAGGGCGAGGACAAGTTCAAGGGCAACAAGGTCGCGCTGAAGACGCTCGCCGTGCTCTATCCCAACCGCATGCACGTCGTGAGCATCGAGGGCCGCGGCATCTCGAAGATGGCCGACCTGAAGGGCAAGCGCGTGTCCACCGGCTCGCCGGGCAGCGCCACCGAGGTGATGGCGTTCCGCCTCATCGAGGCCGCAGGCATGGACAAGGACAAGGACCTCAAGCGCGAGCGCCTGGGCGCGGCCGAATCGGTCAACGCCATCAAGGACGGCAAGATCGACGCGTTCTTCTGGGTCGGCGGCCTGCCCACCGCGGCGGTGAACGACCTCGCCAACACGCCGGGCACGAAGATCAAGATGATCGACCATGCCGACCTCGTGCCGGCGATGAACAAGACCTGGGGCAACCTCTACGTCGAAGACACGATCACGAAGAATGTCTACAAGGGCATGGACGCCGACAACAAGCAGGCGACCGTGATGAACATCCTCGTGGCGCACGAGTCGATGGACGAGAAGACCGCCTACAACATCGTGAAGACCATCTTCGAGCGGCGCGACGACCTGGTGGCCGTGCACAAGGAATCGGAAAACATCAAGCTCGAGAACCAGAAGACCTCGGCCTCGCCGATCCCGTTCCACCCCGGGGCCGCGAAGTACCTGGCCGAGAAGGGCGTCAAGCTGAACTGACGCCCACGGACGGCCCGCATGAACCCGCTTCCGTCGCCCGGGGCGACCGACGACGCCGTCAGCGCCCGGGCGCTCCAGGAAGCCGACAAGTTCATCGAGGCCGAGGAGGGCGCCGCCAGCCGGCACGCCGGCTGGCGCGCCGCGCTGGTCACCGCGGTCGCGGTCGGCATGTCGGTGTTCCACCTCTACGTGGCCTACGCCATCGTGCCGACGCAGACGCTGCGGCCGATCCACGTGGGCTTCGTGCTGTTCCTGTGCTTCCTCGTATTTCCGGCGGCGGCGCGGTTTCGCCACAGCATCCGCTGGTGGGACTGGCTGGCGGCCGCGGCCTCGATCGCCGTCGTGGTCTACCTGCTGAACGGCGGCGACGACATCACCGACCGCAACACGGCGCCCTGGACGACCGACATCGTGTTCGGCGTCGTGCTGATCGGCCTCGTGCTGGAGGCGATGCGGCGCACCACCGGCTGGATCATGCCGGCCATCACGTTCGCGTTCATCCTCTATGCGCTGCTCGGCCCCTACCTGCCGGCGCCGTGGACGCACAAGGGCTACGAGGTCGGGCGGCTGGTGGGCGTGATGTACATGACGCTGGAGGGCATCTTCGGCGTGGCGATCGACGTGTCCGCGTCGCTCATCATCCTGTTCACGATCTTCGGCGCCTTTCTGCAGTACTCCGGCGCGGGCAAGTTCTACATCGACTTCTCCATGTCGGCCATGGGCGGCAAGCCGACCGGCGCCGGGCGCAGCGTGATCCTCGCGTCGTTCCTGCTCGGCGGGCCGTCGGGCTCGGGCGTGGCCACCACCGTGACGCTCGGCGCGGTGGCCTACCCGATGCTCGCGAAGGTGGGGTACCACAAGAACGCCGCCGGCGGCTTGCTCGCGGCAGGCGGGCTCGGGGCCATCATCTCGCCGCCCGTGCTCGGGGCGGCCGCGTTCCTGATCGCGGAGTTCCTCAAGATCTCCTACCTCGACGTGCTGCTGATGGCCGTCATCCCGACGCTGCTCTACTACCTCGCGCTCTTCCTGATGGTGGAGATCGACGCGCGCAAGTACGGCATGTCCGCCATCCGGTTCGAGCGCGTCGACACGGTGTGGAACCTCACGCGCAAGTACTGGTTCCACTTTCTCTCTCTGTTCTCCATCGTCTTCTTCATGCTCTGGGGCTTCTCCCCCGGGCTCTCGGTGTTCTGGGCCACGGTGGTGTCGTTCGCCACCTCGCTGCTGCGCAGCGACACCACGCTGATCCCGCGCGATCTGTTCCGCCGCGGCGGCCTCACGCTGAAGGCGCTGGCGAACATCCCCTTCGTGAAGGCGCTGGAAGCCGGCTCGATCGGCGTGCTGAACGTGGCAGCCACCTGCGCCGGCGCGGGCATCATCGTCGGCGTGGTCACGCTGACGGGGCTCGGGCTGAAGTTCAGCTCGATCGTGATCGACTATGCCGACGGCTCGCTGCTGCTGACCGCCATCTTCACGGCGCTCGTGGTGTGGATCGTCGGCCTGGCGGTGCCGGTGACGGCCTCCTACATCATCTGCGCCGTCATCGCGGCGCCGGCGCTCATCAAGCTCGGCGTGCCCGACTTCGCGGCGCACATGTTCATCTTCTATTACGCGGTGCTGTCGGAGGTGTCGCCGCCCACCGCGCTGTCGCCGTTCGCCGCCGCGGCGATCACGGGCGGCGACCCGTACAAGACGACGCTGCAGTGCTGGAAGTACACCGTGCCGGCGTTCCTGGTGCCGTTCATGTTCGTGCTCGACCCGGCCGGCCAGGGCCTGCTGCTGATGGGCACGACGAAGGCGCTGGCGCAGGCGAACTGGTGGTCCATCCTGGAGGTGACGCTCACGGCCGCCGCCGGCATCGTGGCGCTGGCGGCGGGTTTCCAGGGCTGGGCGCTGAAGCGCACGACGCTGATCGAGCGGTGGCTCTTCATCGTCGCCGGGTTCGCGCTGGCGTATCCGACGGGCATGGCCGACGTGATTGGCTTCGCGCTGGTGGGCGCTGCGATCGCCATGCAGTTGCTGAGACGACAAGTGCAGCCGGCCTAGCAGGTATCTGCTTCGCAGACTCCTGCTAGGCGCTGCGCTGAATGCACGACTCCCCCAGCCCCCGCCAAGCGGGGGGCTCCAGCATGGACGACGAGCCGGCTTCCAGCCGGCGAAAAGCAGTGGAGGGTGTCGACGCGCTGGCGGGCACCGGCCGCAGGCCGGATGGTCATTCATCCTGGAGCCCCCCGCTCGGGGGGCTGGGGGGAGCGAAACGTTCAGCCGAAGGCCGCGTAGGAGTCTGCCGCGCAGACTCCTACGCGGCCAGCTCGTGCACGGCCGGCTGCAGCCACGCCGGCAGCGCCTTCGCGAACTGCTGCCGGGTGCGTCACCGGGCCCATGTGCCCCACGCCGCGCAGCGTGACCACGTCGACGTTCGGCAGTTGCCGCCGAGGCGGCCCACGACGAGCCGCGCCGGCTCGGGCGAGCGGTCGCCGCGGATCAGCCGCACCGGCATCGTCAAGCGCGAATAGGCGGCCAGCGGCACGCGGTCGGCGAACAGCGTCTCGAACTCGGCGTGCACCTTGGGCATGCGTGCGGCCAGGGCGGCTTGGCGGCCCGGGCTCATGGCGTCCCACGCGCCTTCGCCCGACCAGTAGTCCACGAAGATGGCCGCCGCCGCCGCGAGCCGGCCGGACAGTACGGTGAGGCCGATGCGCCGACCCATGCCCACGATGGCCTCGCCCGCTTCCGCCGTTTCGGGGTTCCCGAACAGCACGGCGAAGCGCACCGGCTCGAACAGCGTCAGGCTCCTCACGCGCGACGGCCAGCGCAGGGCCATCTGCAGCGCGACCGTGCCGCCGAAGGAATGGCCGACCAGGTGGACGCCCCCCGGCCGCCCGTCCAGCAACGGCGCCAGCGCCTGCGCCTCTTCGGTGAGCGAGGCCGGCGTGCCGATCGGCCAGGCAGCGCGACCGCCGTAGCCGAGCAGGTCCGGCGTGATCACTTCGAACTGGGCCGACAGCGGTGCCGCGAGGGCGTCCCACTGGCGGCCGGAGGCGCCGCTGCTGTGCAGGCAGATGACGGACTCGCGCTGCATCTGCAGCCGCGACAGGGCATGGAACGTGGACATGGCGGAAGGCTCCTCGGTTGGGGCGCCGGAGGAACCGGGCCGATGCGAGAGCTTCGCCGCCGGCGGTATCGCGCCGGTGCCAGCCGGCGTCGCATGCGTTGCGCCTGCGTAGCCGGCGCGGCGCCATGTATCCGGCTCGTATCCGGCGCGTTTCAGCGCGGCAATCGGCCCCCACAGGGGCACGGCGTGCGTAGACTGGCTGGCATGTCGCGCGCGCCCGTCGTCCGTCACGCCGTCGAATGGGAAGCGGCTGCCCAGGCGTTGCGGCGCGCGGCGATGGCCGCGGCCCATCCGGGCGGCCCGACGCTCTTCGCCGACCTGGTGAGCGAGCTGGCCGGCGCGCTCGACGCGGCGGCCGTGTTCGTCGCGGTGTACGAGAGCGACGCGCGCACCCACATGCGCACGCTGGCCGCGATGCTCGACGGCAAGCGGCTGAAGAACTTCGTGTATCGGCTGGCCGGCTCGCCGTGCGAGAAGGTCGTCGGCGGCATCGAGTTCCGCTACGTGGCGCAGGGCGTGGCGCCGGAGTTCCAGGCCGGCTCGATGTTCGCCATGAAGGGCATGGACTCCTACGCCGCCTATCCGCTGCAAGACAGCGCCGGCCGCCCGCTCGGCCTGCTGGTGGCGATGGACCGCACCCCGGTGGCCGATGCCGACCACGCCGAGGCGATGCTGAAGATCTTCGCCGGCCGCATGGCCGCGGAGATGGAGCGCGGGCGCGTCGATGACGCGCTGCGCGCGGCGGCGCTGGCGGTGTCGAGCGCGCGCGGCGACACGATCTTCGCCGAGCTCGTGCGCTATCTCGTCACCATCCTGCAGGTGGAGGTCGGCTTCATCGCGCGCACCGAGCCGGGCGACGCCGGCGCGCTGCGCATGGCGGCGATGGTGCACGACGGCCAACTGCTCGAGGACGTGCGCTATGCCACGGCCGGCACGCCCTGCGCGACCGTGCTCGGCCAGCAGTTCCGTGCCTACCCGAGCGGGCTGCAGGAGCTCTTCCCCGACGATCACGACGCCCGCGAGCAGGGCTCGCAGAGCTACGCCGGCTACCCCCTGGCCGCGCTCGACGGCACGCCGATCGGCGTCATCGCCGTGGCCTCCCGGCGCCCGATGACGCACGTGGAGCGCATCGAGTCGATGCTGCAGATCTTCGCGGTGCGCGCGGCAGCCGAGATCGAGCGGCTGAGCGACATCACCGAGCGCCGGCGCGCCGTGGAGGACCTGCGCGCGCGAGAGGCACAGTACCGCGCGGTGTTCGAGGGCTCGGCCGACGCGCTGGTGGTGTGGAACCGCGACATCCTCGTGGTCGACGTGAATCATGCGTTCGAGCAGATGTACGGCTACTCGCGCGAAGAGATCATCGGCGCCAGCTACGGCGAGCGCATCCCGGCCGAGGGCAAGCAGCGCCGCATCGAGATGATCCGCGCCGCGCTCGAGGGCCGCGAGGGGCAGCTCGAGACCGAAACGGTGCGCAAGAACGGCGAGCGTTTCCTCGTCGAGCTGCGCTACCTGCCGATCGAGCACCGCGGCGAGCCGCACGTGGTGGCGGTGGCGCGCGACATCACCGAGCGGCGCGAGCGCGAGCAGGCGCTGCTGCGCAGCGAGGCGCGCCAGCGCGCCACGGTGCAGGCCGCGTTCGACAGCGTGATCGGCATGGACGCGCAGGGCCTCATCGTGGAGTTCAACGGCGCCGCCGAGCGCTGCTTCCGGCGCCGCCGCGCCGACGTGCTCGGCCGCCCGGTGGCCGACGTCATCATTCCGGAGCGGCTGCGCGGCGCGCACACCGACGGCCTGGCGCGCTTCCTCAAGACCGGGCTCGGGCCCTACGTCGGCAATCTCGTGGAAACCATCGCGATGCGCGCGGACGGCAGCGAGTTCCCGGTGGAGATGGCCATCAGCGTGGCCCGCGTGCCCGAAGGCAGCATCTTCGTGGGTCACCTGCGCGACATCACCGAGCGCAAGCGCAACGAGCAGGACCTGCGCGACAGCGAGGAGCAGTACCGCGCCATCTTCAACGCATCGGCCGACGCGCTCGTGCTGCGCGACGCCGACTTCCGCATCGTCGACGTGAACCCGGCCTACCTCTCGATGAGCGGCTACTCGCGCGAGGAAGCCATCGGCTCGGTGCGCATCCTCACGCAGCCGGCGGAGGAGAACCACCTGCGCACCGAGCAGCACGCGCGCGTGCTGGCCGGCGAGACGCTGGTGTTCGAGACCACGCTCACGCGCAAGGACGGCCAGCGCTACGACGCCGAGGTGCGCGGCATGCCGGTGTCGTACCGCGGCCAGCCGCACGTGCTCTACGTGGCGCGCAACATCACGGCGGAGCGCCGCGCCGAGGCCGAGCGCGGCGAGCTCGAGGGCCAGCTGCGCCAGGCGCAGAAGATGGAGGCGATCGGCCAGCTCACCGGCGGCATCGCGCACGATTTCAACAACATCCTCACGAGCGTGATCGGCTACGTGGTGCTGGCCGGCGAACGCGCGCAGAACCTGGGCGACACGCGCCTCGTGCGCCAGCTCGAGCAGGCGCACATCGCCGCGCAGCGCGCGCGCGATCTCATCGCGCAGATGCTCGCGTTCGCGCGCCGGCAGCGCGGCGAGCGGCGCACCGTCGCGCTGGCGCCGGTCGTGCGGCAGGCGGTGCAGCTGCTGCGCGCCACGCTCCCGTCCACGATCGAGCTCGATGCCGACGCACCCGAGTCGGTGCAGGCCGTGCAGGCCGACGCGGTGCAGCTCGAGCAGGTGATGTTCAACCTGTGCATCAACGCGCGCGACGCCATCGTCGGCAGCGGCCGCATCCGCGTGCGGCTGCGCGAGCGGCAGGCCGCGGGCTGGCACTGCGCGAGCTGCCGCATGCCGCTGAACGCCGGCACGTGGGTGGAGCTCAGCGTGGCCGACGACGGCTGCGGCATCGCGCCCGACGTGCTGGAGCGCATGTTCGACCCCTTCTATTCCACCAAGGAGGTCGGCCGCGGCTCCGGCATGGGGCTCGCGATGGTGCACGGCATCGTGCACGAGCACGGCGGCCACGTGCGCGTGGACACGCGGCCGGGCGAGGGCTCCACCTTCGCGGTGCTGCTGCCGCCGGCCCCCGCCGGGGCGTCGGCCGCGGAGCCGGTCCCTGGCGCGAGTGCCGGCGGCGCGGGTGCGGCACGGGTCGCGCTCCGGGGTCGCGTGCTCGTCGTCGAGGACCAGACCATGGTGGGCGACTTCATGGCCGAGCTGCTCGACAACTGGGGGCTGGAGGTCGCGCTGCTGCGCGATCCGGAAGCGGCCGTGCGCTGGCTGTCCGACCCCGCGAACGAGGTCGACGTGATGATCACCGACCAGACCATGCCCCGCATGACGGGCCTGCAGCTCGCGCAGCGCGCGGCCACGCTGCGGCCGGGGCTGCCGGTGGTGCTCTACACCGGCGACGCGGCGGAGTTCGACGCCGCGCTGCTGCAGCGCAGCGGCGTGCGTCAGCTCCTGCGCAAGCCCATCGTGCCGGCCACGCTGCGCACGTTGATGCACGCCCTCCTGGCCGAGGCCGTCGCCCGCTGAACCGGCCCTGCCGAAGCGCCGATGGGAACGGCGCTTGCCGCTTCGGGGCCCCCCACTGCCGAGGTCTTCCGATGGCCAAGCACACGCCTCCACGCTCCCCGCCCCGCACGCCCCCTCGCGAGCCCGCGCCGGTCGACATCGGATCCGAGTCGGTCGCCGGCGAGGAGGATCCCGGCGCGTCGGTCGAACCGCCAGGCGGAACTCGGGAAGGACGGCGCCGGGGAAGGCACCGGCTCGCGCACCCGAACCGGACCCGTCGCGCCGCGTCCCGCCCCTGACGCCGGCCTCAGGCCGCCGCGCCCGCCGCCACCAGGCCGTGCGGCCGGGCGTGCCGCATCATCGGCCACTGCAGCGCCGCGGCCACGACCGCGAGCGACAGGTCGATCGTCCACAGCACCGTGTCGCTGCCGGTGGCCGCCGCGGCCAGGCCGCCGAGCCAGGCGCCGCCGAAGCCGCCGAGCTGGTGCAGCACCATCACCACGCCGAACAGCGTGCCCAGGCGCTCCACGCCGAAGTGGTGGCCGAGCAGTTGCACCGTCGGCGGCAGCACCGCCATGTAGCTCAGCCCCATCGCGACGCCGAACACGAGCATCGTGGTGCTGCTCGTCGGCAGCGCGAGCAGCAGCACGATCGACAGCGACCGCGCCAGGTACAGCGCCACCAGCAGCGGCGGCGAGGCCCAGCGCTTCATCAGCACGCCGATGAGGATGCTGCCGGCGATGTTCGCGGCCCCCGAGACGGCGAGCCAGGTTCCCGCCAGCGCCGGCGGCAGCCCGCAGCGCTCGATGACGCCCGGCATGTGCGTGGCGAGGAAGCCGACGTGGAAGCCGCAGATGCCGAACGCGCCGGAGATGATCCAGAAGCGCGCGTCGCGCAGTGTTTCGCGCACCGGGGTCGCGGCGGCATGGCTGGCCGCCGCTGCGGCTGCCGCGCCCGGGGCGCGCGCGAACATCCGGGCCAGCGGCAGCGCCGCGAGCGAGAGCGCCGCCAGGGCGCCCATCGCGACCATCCACCCCTGGATGCCGATGAGCCACTGCGTGGCGGGCCCCAGCACGAGCTGGCCCGCCGAGCCGCCGGCCCCGACGATGCCGGCCGCGAAGCCGCGCTGCTGCGCCGGCACGCGCCGCCCCACCTCGCCCATCAGGATCGCGTTGCTGCCCACCGCGCTGCCGGCCACCGCGCCCAGCACGAGCAGGCCGGTCAGGCTCCAGATGCTGCCCGCACCGATGAGCGCCGCGTTCGATAACGCCAGCGCAAGCGCACCGAGCGCCATCACCCGCGCCGCGCCGTGGCGCTCGGCCAGCGTGCCGATGGCCGGCTGCACCACGCCCGAGGCCAGCTGCGCCAGCGCGAAGCCGAAGCTGATGGCCGCCAGGCCGAGCCCGGTGGTGCCGTTCACGGCGACACGAAGAGCCCGAACGCGGCCCGCCCGCCCATGACGAGCGCCATCAGCGCGGTCGCGGCGAGCGTGGCGCGCCAGCCGAAGCGCTCATCTCGCCCACCTGCCCGTCGATGATCAGCGCGATGCGCTGGCGAGTGGGTTCCGCCCACTGCTGCGACTCGGCGAAGTACGAGCCGAGCTCGGAGCGATGCACGCCCAGGTCGCGCAGCGTGTGGTCGTCCATCGACGGTCGTCCATCCGGCCATCTGCCGCCGTGCGACGGCGTAGCGCCAGGCGCCGGCCATTTCGCGCAGCGCCTCGTGCAGGCGGTCCGCGCAGCGCAGCAAGAAGTCGCGCGCCGCGGCCAGCCGGCGGGTGGGGGTGTGAAGCGGGATCACCATGGAAATCTCCTGTGGGAGCCCCGTTCGGGCTCCTCGCGTCAAGCCGCCATCGGCAGCGTCATCTCGGGTTCGGCCGGCACGGCGTACAGCAGCGGCGCCAGGGCGCTCTCGATGCGCGCGCGCTGGGCGTCGGACACCATGCCGAACAGGATCTTCTGGAAGCGCGGCTCCATCACGCCGGACACGATGTACTGCCAGCGGTAGGCCTTCAGCACCGAGGCGCTGATCTGCTCGCGCTGCGCGTCGGTGAAGACGGTGGGCGTGATGGCGGTGAAGTAGTCGGCATCGGCGGCGGACTGGCCCTGCAGGATGCCGTCGACGGCAACGACGAGCGCGATCAGGTCGTCCACCGCGCCGTCGCGCTGGACGGCGGTGAGCTTCGCGTCCTCGCGCAGCCACTCCAGCTCGTCGAGCACCACGTGCGTCGACTCGTCCTTCCAGTGGTAGAGGAACACGTCCTTCCACAGCGGGTCGAGCGCGGGATCCGGATCGATGCTGCACCGGTAGTGGGCGGACACGAACAGCTCGATGTGGGAGGTGAGCGCGAGCACCGCCCAGGTGCGCTTGCCCAGCACCGCGGCGGCGACCTCGTTGGGCTCGGGCACGCACACGTAGCCGGGCGGCATCTGCGCCCCCAGCATCCGGTCGATGCGGCGGAACAGGTCCTGGTGCTTCAGCTCGTCGTCGGTGAAGCGCACCAGCGCCTCGAAGGCGGTCTGGTCGCCGAACCAGTGGTCGCGCGAGATGTCGACCATCTTGGCGCTGATGAAGCGCTCCACGAGGCCGAAGATGTTGGCGTAGCTGCGGCCCTGCACCTGGCTCAGCACGCGCTGGTCGGCTTCTCCCGAGGAACGGCATCTCCTTCACCAGCGACAGGCCGTCAGGCAGGAACTTGCGCCCGAAGTCGAAGCTGCGGCCGCGCACGAGATCCTCGATCTCCCAGTGGACGCGCTTGGAGGTCTCGATGGCCTTCGCGTAGCGGTGGCTGGCCGGGGCAGAAACGGTGGTCATGGGGCTTTCCTTGCATGGACGCGCCCCGGAACAGGGCGTGCAGGCAGTGTCGAAAGCGCGCGTATTTGGGCTGCGTCATCGCGCCTCGGGCGGTGTTATCTTTTTGTATTGGCCCGGTATCGCCGGCAGAGGAAGCAGCGCCATGTCCCGTCCCGATCGGGTGCTCGTCGTCGACGACGATCCCAGCGTCAGCTCGATGCTGGTCGAATACCTGTCCGGCCACCGCTACGACGTGCGCAGCGCCGGCAGCGGCACGGCGATGCGCGAGGAGATCGAGCGCGACCTGCCCGACATCGTGCTGCTGGACATCCGCCTGCCCGGCGAGGATGGCCTCACGCTCGCGCGCTACCTGCGCGAGCGCTACGACGTCGGCATCATCATGGTCACCGCGTCGGGCGACGTGATCGACCGCGTCGTCGGCCTCGAGGTGGGCGCCGACGACTACATCGCCAAGCCGTTCGATCCGCGCGAGCTGCTGGCGCGCGTCAAGAGCGTGCTGCGCCGCATGCAGGCGAAGCCGCAGGGCGAGGCGTCGGCGCCAGCCGCCGCCGCCGCCGACACCGGCGTGAAGCGCGTGCGCGTCGGCCGCTGCTGGCTCGAGATCGAGCCGCGCCGCCTGTTCGAGGACTCCGGCGACGAGGTCCCCATGACGGCGATGGAGTACGACCTCCTGCGCGTCTTCGTGTCGAACCCGAACCGCGTGCTGTCGCGCGACCAGCTCCTGATGCACACGCGCAACCGCGAGTGGGAGCCTTTCGACCGCTCGATCGACATCCGCATCGGCCGCCTGCGCCGCAAGGTGGAGCGCGATCCCGCCGCCGAACCGAAGACCATCCGCACGGTCCGCAACGCCGGCTACATGTTCGTGCCGGAGTGAGGTCCCCCCGAAGCGGCCTGCGGCCGCCACCCCCGAGGGGGCGACACCAGCGGACCGGCGGAGCCGGATCCGCGGTGTCCGCTTGAGGGGGCGCGGGCTTCGCCGCGCATCTGCTCCCTCCCCGCCCTCTCCCTCTCCCGCTCGCGGGAGAGGGCGGGGGTGAGGGCGCGGCCGGCGAAGTCACCGGTACGCCGCTTGCTGACCAGCCCCATGGACTTCGACGTCATCATCATCGGCGGCGGGCCCGCCGGCTGCAGCGCAGCACTCGTGCTCGGCCGTTGCCGGCGCAAGGTACTCGTGATCGACCACGGCAAGCAGCGCAATCTCGCCTCCCACGCGCTGCACGCCTTCATCACGCGCGACGGCACGCCGCCGCCGGAGTTCCTGAAGCTTGCCCGCGAGGACGCGCTGCGCTACTCGACGGTGACCTGGCGCCAAGGCAAGGCGACGGACGCGCGCGCCGTCGAAGACGGCTTCCAGGTCGACCTCGACGGCGGCGACCGCGTCACCGCGGCCAAGCTCCTGCTGGCCACCGGCGTCGTCGATGAGCTGCCCGAGCTGCCCGGCTTCGAGCGCTTCTACGGCCGCAGCGTGCACCACTGCCCCTACTGCGACGCCTACGAGCACAGCGGCGAAGCCATCGGCGTCTACGGGTGCGGCGAGAAGGGCGTGGGCCTCGCCCTGCTGCTCGGCGTGTGGAGCGACGACATCGTGCTCTTCACCGATGGCCCGGATGACGAGGCGCGATCGTGCCGGCAGCGGCTGGAAGAGCACCGTGTCGTGCTGTGCGAGCAGCCGATCGCGGCACTCGAGGGCGACGACGACGGCCGCCTGCGGCAGGTCGTGCTGCGCGACGGCACGCGCATCGCGCGCAGCACGCTCTTCTTCAACACCGGCCGCCACCAGCGCTCGCCGCTGGCCGAGCGCCTGGGCTGCCGCTTCGACGAAGGCGCCGTCGCCACCGATCGCCCGCTCGAAGAGACCAGCGTGCCCGGCGTGTTCGTCGCCGGCGACGCGAGCAAGGACCTGCTGCTCGTCGTCGTGGCCGCGGCCGAAGGCGCGAAAGCCGCCTTCGCGATCAACCGCGCCCTGTGCCGCCAGGAAGGCCGCCACTGAACTCCCTCTCCCGCTCGCGGGAGAGGGCCGGGGTGAGGGCGCGGCGCCAGAACGAGCAAGGCGCCCCGAAAGGCGCCTCGATGCAGTGAACGAACTGCGCTTCAGCCCGCCGTGTCCTTGCGCGCCGCCCGCTTCGCCGTCGGCCGCGCACGATTCGCCTTCGCCGCCGCACCCTTCGCCGCCGTCGTCCTCGCCGCGCGCGGCGTCTTCGTCAACTTCGCCACCTCGGCCGCCAGCGCATCGATGCGCGCCACGAGCGTGGACACGTCCTGGCTCGACGGCACGCCGAGCTTGCCCAGCGCCTTGGACACGCGCTGCTCGAAGATCGACTCGAGCTTGTCCCACTGCTGGCCGGCCCTGCTGGTGACGCCCTCGGCCATCGCGCTCATCTTGGTCGCGACATCGCCGATGCGCTCCTCGGCCACGGCCTGGGTCTTGCGCTGCAGGCTCGTGCCTTCCTTCACCAGCGACTCGAACACCTTGCCGCCCTCCTGCTGCGCCTTGGCAAACGCGCCCATGCCGGCGAGCCAGATCTGCTGCGCCGAATCGCGCACGGAGTTCGCGAGGTCGCTGTCCAGCAGCCCGGACGCCTTCTCTTTCTGCGCCTCGGCCATCCTCTGCAGTTTCTTGACCATGGTGATTCCTCTTCAATTGCGTCGCGTCGACGGATGGCGGGACTATAGAAGCGCCGCCCTGGAGCCCGCGACCTAATTCTCTAGAGTGCGCGCCCCATGCGCCGGGGCGCTTCACCGGGTTAGCGCGGTGCGTCGCGCTGGAGCCTTTCGAACAGAATCACGCACCGCCAACCCCAAGGAGGAGCGCCCATGCAGTACTTCGTGACCGGTGCCACCGGCTTCATCGGCAAACGGCTCGTGAAGACGCTGCTCGAGCGGCGCGGCTCGACGGTGTACTTCCTGCTGCGGCCGGAATCGCAGTCCAAGGTCGCCGAGCTGCTCACGTACTGGGGCGTGGGCAAGCAGCGCGCGGTGCCGGTGTATGGCGACCTCGGGGCGCGCAAGCTGGGCGTCGGGGCCGACGAGATCAAGGCGCTGAAGGCGCAGGTCGACCATCTCTACCACTTGGCCGCCGTCTACGACCTGCAGGCCGACGAGGAAAGCCAGGCCCGCGTGAACATCGAGGGCACGCGCAACATGGTCGAGTTCGCCAAGGCGATCGACGCGAAGCACGTGCACCACGTGTCCAGCATCGCCGCCGCGGGCCTGTACGAAGGCGTGTTCCGGGAGGACATGTTCGAGGAGGCCGAAGGCCTCGACCACCCGTACTTCATGACCAAGCACGAGTCCGAGAAGGTCGTGCGCAAGGAGTGCAAGGTGCCGTGGACGGTCTACCGCCCGGCGATGGTCGTCGGCGACTCGCACACCGGCGAGATGGACAAGATCGATGGCCCCTACTACTTCTTCAAGGTCATCCAGCGCATGCGGCAGATCCTGCCGCCGTGGATGCCGTCCGTCGGCCTCGAAGGCGGCCGCGTGAACATCGTGCCGGTCGACTTCGTCGCGGCCGCGCTCGACCACATCAGCCACCAGCAGCGCGCCAGCGGCCGCTGCTTCCACCTCGTCGACCCGGTCGGCTACCGCGTGGGCGACGTGCTCGACATCTTCTCGAAGGCCGCGCACGCGCCGAAGATGAACCTGTTCGTCAACGCCGCGCTGCTCGGCTTCATCCCCAAGAGCGTGAAGAAGGGGCTGATGGCGCTCGCGCCGGTGCGCCGCGTGCGCCAGGCCGTGATGAAGGATCTCGGCCTGCCCGAGGACATCCTCACGTTCGTGAACTACCCCACCCGCTTCGATTGCCGCGAGACCCTGGCGGCGCTGAAGGGCACCGGCATCGAGTGCCCGAACCTGCACGACTACGCCTGGCGCCTGTGGGACCACTGGGAGCGCCACCTCGACCCGGACCTCTTCATCGACCGCAGCCTGAAGGGCACCGTCGGCGGCAAGGTCGTGCTGGTCACCGGCGGCAGCTCGGGCATCGGGCTGGCGGCGGCGATGAAGTTCGCCGAGGCCGGCGCGGTCACGCTCATCTGCGCGCGCGACGAAGCCAAGCTCGAGGAGGCGCGCAAGGAAATCATGGCCCACGCCGGCCCCGCGGCGCAGGTCGTCGCCTACTCGGCCGACATCGCCGACGAGGCGAGCTGCAAGGCGCTCGTGGAGCGCATCAACGAGGCTCACGGCGGCGTCGATTTCCTCGTCAACAACGCCGGGCGCTCGATCCGCCGCGCCATCGAGGCGAGCTACGACCGCTTCCACGATTTCGAGCGCACGATGCAGCTCAACTACTTCGGCTGCCTGCGCGTCACGATGGGCCTGATGCCCGGCATGGTGGCCAAGCGGCGCGGCCACGTCGTGAACATCAGCTCGATCGGGGTGCTCACCAATGCGCCGCGCTTCTCCGCCTACGTGGCCAGCAAGGCCGCGCTGGACGCGTGGACGCGCTGCGCATCGAGCGAGTACGCCGACATGGGGATCACGTTCACGACCATCAACATGCCGCTCGTGCGCACGCCGATGATCGCGCCCACCAAGATCTACCAGAACGTGCCCACGCTGAGCCCCGAGGAGGCGGCCGACATGATCGCCCAGGCCTGCGTCAGCAAGCCCGTGCGCATCGCGACCCGGCTCGGCGTGACGGGCGAGATGCTGCACTCGCTGGCGCCGCGGGTGGCGCAGATCGTGATGAACACCAGCTTCCGCATGTTCCCCGACTCCGACGCCGCGAAGGGCGAGAAGGGCGGCAAGCCGCAGCTGTCGGCGGAGGCGGTCGCCATGCAGCAGATGATGCGCGGCATCCACTTCTGAAGCCGCATCACGGCGCCCCGGGCGGGAACATCGCCCGCGCCACGACGTCGGGCACGAAGTCGACGATATGTTCGTGCTTCTCGGGCGTCCACGCGTCGTCGATGCATTCGCGCCAGAACGCCATGTGGAGCCGATCGATCTCGTGCTCGGAGGTCTTCACGGATTCGCCGCCGACGCCCTGCACCGACAGCCAGCTCAGGTAGAGCCGGCCGTCGCGCTGCAGCGCGAAGATCGACTCGAAGCGCATGCGCTCGCGATCGAGGGTGGCGACGCACTCGCGCTGGCGCTCGCGCAACAGCTTCATCCACTCGCCGGCGCGCGCCTCCTTGCCCTCGCGGACGCGGAAGGTCATGAATTCGGTGGTGTGGCCGGTCGAGGTCATGGCGTCGGGTTCGGGTTCGGATTCGCCGACGCCGCGGTGCAGGGGTGCACTTCCACCGTCACGTGGCGCAGCTCGGCGATCGGCTTCAGCCGGTCGCGATACGTCTCGGCGGGCAGCGGCCGGTCGGCCACCAAAGAGGCCACGGCCGACCAGGCGCTCGTCCCCACCTGCCAGACGTGCAGGTCCGCGATCTTCGCGTCGCCGTCCGCCTCGAGCAGGTCGCGCACGCGCTGCTCCAGGTGCGGGTCGGCGGTGGCGTCGATGAGGCCGCGCGCGGACTGCTTCAGCACGCCGATCGACCAGCGTGCGATCACCGCTGCGCCGAGCAGGGCCACCACCGGGTCGAGCCAGGCTGCGCCGAACCAGAGGCCGCCGGCGAGCGCCGCGATTGCAAGCACCGAGGTGAACGCGTCGGCCACGACGTGCAGGTAGGCGGCGCGGAAGTTGTGGTCGTGGCCATGTCCATGCGCGTGGCCGTGCCCATGCGCGTGCCGGCATGCGCGTGCCCATGCCCGTGGACGTGCTCGGGACCGTGCGCATGGGCCGCGCCGTGCCGCTCGCCGCGCGCGAGCAGCCAGGCGCTCGCCAGGTTCACCGCCAGGCCGATCACGGCCACGGCCATGGCCTCGCCGTAGGCGATGTCGTGCGGCGAGCGCAGCGTGCGGATCGAGTCCACCACCAGCCACACCGCCGCGCCGAGCAGTGCCAATCCGCTGGTGTAGGCCGCCAGCACCTCGATCTTCCAGCCGCCGAACGCGAAGCCGGCGCGGCCGCTGGCGCGCGCGGACAAGCGGTAGGCGAGCACCGCGCCGCCGAGCGCGAGCGCGTGCGTGCCCATGTGCCAGCCGTCGGCGGTGAGCGCGAGCGAGCCGCTCCACAGGCCGGCCGCCAGCTCGACGAGCATCGTCGCCAAGGTGATCCATGTCACCTGCAGCAGCGCCCGGGAACGATGCGCCATTCCGGCATCGCCGAACGCGTGCGAGTGCGTGAAGGGGCGCAAATCGTGCACGTGCATCCGGCCATTCTCCCGCGGACCCCGCGACCCTGCCGCCGCACGGGCTCGACGGCCGGCCCGCGACAATGGCCTCGCATGATCCCCCCGGCCCCCGCGCACCCCGCCATCGCCATCGCCTTTGCCCTGCTCGCGGTCGCCTGCGGGTGGCTCGCCACCGGCGCCGGGGCGCGCGACGTGCGCCTGTGGCGGCTTGCCGTCGCTTGCCCTCGCTGCGTTGGCGATCGACCAGGGGTTCGGCGTCCTGGAGCAGCTCACCGCCGCCGCCCGGGCGTCGGCCGTCGAAGGCGGCTGGTACGACAACCGCCGCCTGTTCCAGCGCTGGCTCGTGCTCGGCATCGGCACCGCCGGCCTCGTCGCGTTCGGGCTCTGGCTGCGCCGGCGGCGCCCGTTCTCGATCGACAGCGCCGCCGCGCTGGCCGGCGTGCTGTTCCTCGTCTGCCTCGCGCTGGCGCGGGCGTCCTCGCAGCATCGTGTGGATGCCTTCCTCGCCGCGCCGGCCGCCTTCGGGCTGCGCTGGCGCGCCGTGCTGGAGCTGCTCGGCATCGCCGCCGTCGGGCTCGCCGCGGCCATGGCGACGAGCAGCCGGCGCCGCCTGCCGCGGTGATCCGCCGCCGGCCCGCTCCCTACAATGGCCTGACGTCCTTCCCGCACGCCGCCGCCCGGCGCCCGCCATGACCGATCCCACTCCCGCCACCGCCGCCCCGGCCTCGCAGGACCTCTCCCACATCGCGCCGCGCGAGAAGGCCGAGATCCTCGCGCAGGCGCTGCCGTACATCCGCAAGTTCCACGGCAAGACCATCGTCATCAAGTACGGCGGCAACGCCATGACGGACCCGTCGCTGCAGCAGGACTTCGCCGAGGATGTGGTGCTCCTGAAGCTGGTCGGCATGAATCCCGTCGTGGTGCATGGCGGCGGACCGCAGATCGAGGATGCACTCGCCCGGCTCGGCAAGAAGGGCACCTTCATCCAGGGCATGCGCGTCACCGACGAGGAGACCATGGAGGTCGTCGAGTGGGTGCTCGCCGGCCAGGTGCAGCAGGACATCGTCGGCCTCATCAACGCGGCCGGCGGCAAGGCGGTGGGCCTCACGGGCCGCGACGGCGGGCTCATCCGCGCGCGCAAGCTGCGCATGATCGACCGCGACGACCCCACCAAGGAGCACGACGTCGGCCAGGTCGGCGAGATCGAGTCGGTCGACCCGAGCGTCGTGAAGGCGCTCCAGGACGACCAGTTCATCCCCGTCATCTCGCCGCTCGGCTTCGGCGTGGAGAACGAGAACTACAACATCAACGCCGACGTCGTCGCCGGCAAGCTCGCCGAGGTGCTGCGCGCCGAGAAGCTGATGATGCTCACCAACACGCCCGGCGTGCTGGACAAGCAGGGCCGGCTGCTCACGAACCTGTCGGCACGCGAAATCGACGAGCTCTTCGCCGACGGCACCATCTCCGGCGGCATGCTGCCGAAGATCGGAAGCGCGCTCGACGCCGCCAAGAACGGCGTCAACACCGTGCACATCATCGATGGCCGCGTGCCCCACGCCATGCTGCTGGAAGTCCTCACCGACCAGGCCTACGGCACCATGATCCGATCGCATTGACGCCCCCGACGTGGCCGGTCGGCGCGCAGGCGGAGTCTGGCTGTTCGATCTGGACAACACGCTCCATGACGCCGGGGCGCATGTCTTCGGCGCGCTCAACGTGGCCATGACCGACTACGTCATGGGCGAGTTGAAAGTCGATCGCGAGGAGGCCGACCGCCTGCGCCGGCAATACTGGCTGCGCTACGGGGCCACCTTGCTCGGCCTGGTCCGGCATCACGGCATCCGGCCTGCCCACTTCCTGCACCACACGCACCGCCTGCCCGGCCTGGAGGAGCGGCTGCGCAGCCACCCGCACGACCGCGCCGCGCTGCGCCGCCTGCCCGGGCCGCAAGTTTGTGCTCACCAACGCGCCGCAGGCCTATGCTGATCGAGTGCTTGCAAGCCTCGGCCTCGCCTATCTCTTCGATGGCGTGATCGCAATCGAGGGCATGCGCATGTTCGGCCACTGGCGCCCCAAGCCCGATCGGCGCATGTTCGCGAAGGTCGCCGCCCGCCTGGGCGTCTCGCCGGCACGGTGCGTCCTCGTGGAAGATACGCTGGTGCACCAGAAGGCGGCACGCAGCCTCGGCATGACCACCGTCTGGATGCAGCGGTGGCTCCAACATGGCGCGCGAGGGTCGAAAGTTGGTGTTTACCTGCACCATCGACCCACCTATGTGTGTGTAAGAATCCGTTCGCTACAACAGTTGCAAAGTGTGCCGTGATGCGCGATGACACCGACTCCTCGATGGTGCCCGACGACGCTTCGGCCGACGCCGCGGCGACTCCAGCCGACAAGCCGGCGCGCAAGCGCCCGAAGCCGGGGGAGCGGCGTGTCCAGATTCTCGAGACGCTGGCGTCCATGCTGGAGCAGCCCGGCGCCGAGCGCATCACCACCGCCGCCCTTGCGGCGCGGCTGGAAGTGAGCGAGGCCGCGCTCTACCGCCACTTCGCCAGCAAGGCGCAGATGTTCGAGGGCCTGATCGAGTTCATCGAGTCGAGCGTCTTCACGCTCGTCAACCAGATCGTCGAGCGCGATCCCGCCGGCAGTGCCCAGGCGCAGAAGATCCTGACCGTGCTGCTGCAGTTCGGCGAGAAGAACCCGGGCATGACGCGCGTCATGGTCGGCGACGCTCTCGTCTTCGAGCACGAGCGGCTGCTCACGCGCATGAACCAGTTCTTCGACCGGATGGAGTCGCAGCTGCGCCAGAGCCTGCGCATGGACGCCGACGCCGCCGGCTCGCCCACCCCCACCGTGGACGGAAACGCGAAGGCGTCCGTCCTCACCGCCTTCGCCGTCGGCCGCCTCCAGCGCTACGCACGTTCGGGCTTCAAGCGCAGCCCGACCGAACACCTCGACGCCGTGCTGCGCCTCCTGGTGAGCTGACCCCCACGCTCCTCCCGTCGCTGCCCCCAAGGGGGCTCTTGCAGCGGACCGGTAGAGATCCGCGCAAGGGAGACTGACTAGGCGCCGCCGTCCCCCGGGCCCGCGCGCCCGCGGGCGACAATGATGGTCCCTCCGCCGACCCTTTTCGCATGGAAGATCCCGTCGTCCACCTCGTCGAGCGCCTGCACCGGCTGCTCGATCGCGTCCAGCCGCTGCTCTCCGCCGCGCCCGCCGCGCCCGACTGGGCGGCGTCGATCGCGTTCCGCTACCGCAAGTCGGGCATGGCCCGGCGCCTGGTGCCGGTGCAGCACGTGGCGAGCCAGCGGCTCGATCAGCTCAAGGAGATCGACGCGCAGAAAGAGCGCCTGGTGCGCAACACGGCCCAGTTCGTCGAGGGCCGCCCCGCCAACAACGCGCTGCTCACGGGCGCGCGGGGCACCGGCAAGAGCTCGCTGATCAAGGCCTGCCTGAACGAATACGCCGAACGCGGCCTGCGGCTCATCGAGGTGGACAAGGCCGATCTGGTGGACCTGCCCGACATCGTCGATCTGGTCGCCGGCCGGCCCGAGCGCTTCATCGTCTACTGCGACGATCTCAGCTTCGACGAGGGCGAGCCCGGCTACAAGGCGCTGAAGTCCGTGCTCGACGGCTCGGTCGCGCAGTCCAGCGACAACGTGCTGGTCTACGCCACCAGCAACCGCCGCCACCTGCTGCCCGAGTACATGCGCGAGAACCTCACCTACCAGCACACGGACGACGGCGAGGTGCATCCCGGCGAGGTGGTGGAAGAGAAGATCTCGCTGTCCGAGCGCTTCGGGCTGTGGGTCAGCTTCTACCCGTTCACGCAAGACGAATACCTGGCCATCGTGGCGCAGTGGCTGCGCCACTTCGGCGCCGATGCGGCCGCCATCGAGGCCGCGCGCAGCGAGTCGCTGGTCTGGGCGCTCGAGCGCGGCTCGCGCTCCGGCCGCGTGGCCTACCAGTTCGCCCGCGACTTTGCTGGGCGGGCTTGATGGCGCGTGAGGCGGTGGACGTTGCGGTCGGAGTACTGGTCGACCCGGCCGGCCGCTTTCTCCTCACGTCCCGACCCGAGGGCAAGGTCTACGCGGGCTACTGGGAGTTCCCGGGCGGCAAGCTGGAGCCCGGCGAGAGCGTCGAGGACGCACTGCGCCGCGAGCTGCACGAGGAGCTGGGCATCACCATCGGCCCCGTCCACCCCTGGAAGGTCGACATGATGGACTACCCGCATGCGCTCGTGCGCCTGCACTTTTGCAAGGTGTTCCAGTGGAGCGGCGAGTTCGAGATGCGGGAGCGCCAGCAGATGGCGTGGCAGGACCTGCCCGTGCAAGTGGCGCCCGTGCTGCCGGGCACCGTGCCCGTGCTGCGCTGGTTCGCCGAGGAGCGCGGCTTCGCCGGGGCCACGCATGTCGAGTGATTACACTGGCTCCATGAGTTGGCTCGACGATGTCCGCTGGGATGCACAGGGGCTGGTGCCGGCCATTGCACAGGAGCGCGGCAGCGGCGACGTGCTGATGCTCGCGTGGATGAACCGCGAGGCGCTGGCGCGCACCGTCGAGCTCGGCCAGGCGGTGTACTGGAGCCGCTCGCGCGGCCGCCTGTGGCACAAGGGCGAGTCGTCCGGGCACGTGCAGCAGGTGCACGAGGTCCGCCTCGACTGCGACAACGATGTCGTCCTGCTCCAGGTCACGCAGCTCGGCCACGACCCCGGCATCGCCTGCCACACCGGGCGCCACGCCTGCTTCTTCCAGCGCTACGAAGAGGGCCGCTGGCACGCCGTCGACCCTGTGCTGAAGGATCCGGAGACGATCTACCGATGAGCCTCATCCCCGCAGACGACCCGTTGGAGCGCCTGGCGCGGGTGATCGACGCGCGCCGCGCGTCCGACCCTGCCACGAGCTACGTCGCGCGCCTCTTCTCCAAGGGCAACGACGCCATCCTCAAGAAGATCGGCGAGGAAGCCACCGAGGTGGTCATGGCCGCCAAGGACGGCGACCGCGCCAAGCTCGTCAACGAAATGGCCGACCTCTGGTTCCACTCGATGATCGCGCTGGCCGCGTTCGGCCTGCGCCCGGCCGACGTGCTGGCCGAGCTTCAGCGACGCGAGGGGATGTCCGGACTCGAGGAATTCGCCTTGCGCAAGGCCGACCAACGCGACCAGGAGGGTCCATGAACGACATCGTCGAGATGCCTGCCAACGCCGAGCGCGAGCGTTCGCTGCGCAACATCGGCCACATCAGCTATGCGCTGCACGCCATCGTCGCCGTGGGCGCCGTGCTGCCGGGGTTCCAGCCCAGCGTGCTGCTGCTGGTCGCCGCCTTCATCCTCGACGTGGTGAAGCGCGGCGATGCCGCCGGCACGTGGCAGGAGTCCCACTTCAGCTGGCGCATCCGCAGCGTGCTGTGGGCTGCCGCGCTCTACCTGATCACGCTGCCGCTGTGGTTCCTCTTCGTCGTCCCGGGCTGGATCGCATGGGGAATCATCTCGATCTGGTTCCTTTATCGCGTCGTGCGCGGGTGGCTCTCGCTGAACGACCAGAAACCGATGCCGACCTGACCATGAGCACCGACCCCAACTGCCTCTTCTGCAAGATCGCCGCCGGCCAGATCCCGGCGCGCAAGGCGTACGAAGACGACGCCGTGCTGGCCTTCCACGACATCCATCCCTGGGCCCCGGTCCACATCCTGCTGATCCCGAAGCAGCACATCGCCACGCTTGCCGACGTCGGCCCGGAGCACCAGGAGATGCTGGGCCGGATGATGGTGCTGGCGCCGCGCCTGATGCGCGAGCTCGGCGTCACCAACGGCTTCCGAACCGTGATCAACACGGGCTCGGACGGCGGCCAGGAGGTCTACCACCTCCACATGCACGCCATCGGCGGCCCCCGCCCCTGGCTCAAGGGATGACATTTTTCGTCACCTAGAATCAGGAATCGTTCTCAGGAGAAGTCGTATGGGATCGTTCAGCGTATGGCATTGGCTGATCGTGCTGCTCGTGGTGGTGCTGATCTTCGGCACCAAGAAGCTCAAGAACATCGGCTCCGATCTCGGCGGGGCGGTGAAGGGCTTCAAGGAAGGCATGAAGAGCGGCAGCGAGCCCGAAGAAGGGCCGGTGCCGCCGAGCCAGCAAGTCACCGGCGGCGCCAAGTCCGCTGCCGACCGCAACACCGTGGACGTCGAGGCCAAGACCAAGTCGTGACGCGGCCCTCCGGCCCGCCCGGCTGAGGCGGCGCAACCATGATCGATCTCGGCTTCGACAAGCTCGCGCTCATCGGTGCGGTGGCGCTCATCGTCATCGGCCCCGAGAAGCTGCCGCGCGTCGCGCGCACCGTCGGCCATCTGCTCGGCAAGGCGCAGCGCTACGTGTCCGACGTCAAGGCCGAGGTCAATCGCTCGATCGAGCTCGACGAGCTCAAGAAGATGAAGACCGAGTTCGAGACCGCAGCACGCGACGTCGGGCAGTCGGTGGGCGACGATCTGCGCCAGGCCTCCGGCGAGTTCGAGAAGAGCTGGAGCGAGGCCACCAGCACCTACGAGGGCATCGGCACCGGCACCGGCACCGTCGCCAGCGCCAGCGCCGACCCGCTGTCGCTGCCACCCCCCGCCTACAAGCCGCCGAAGAAGAACTGGCGCCTCAAGCGCGGCGCCACGCCCCAGTGGTACAAGCAGCGCCAGGGCATCCGCACCAAGGCGCTGTCGGGTGCGGCCCGCGTGGCGCGTTTCCGCCCGCCGCGCCCGCTTCCATGAGCTCGCCCGGACCGGAGCAAGACGAACTCGAGGGCACCGAGCAGCCGTTCGTCTCCCACCTGATCGAGCTGCGCGACCGCCTCATCCGCGCGCTCATCGCCATCGGCATCGCGTTCGGCCTGGTGTGCTTGTATCCCGGCCCGGCGGGCCTCTACGACCTGCTCGCCGCGCCGCTGGTGGCGCACCTGCCCAAGGGCGCCACGCTGATCGCCACCAACGTGATCTCCCCGGTGCTGGTCCCGCTGAAGATCGCGCTGATGGCGGGGTTCATGGTGGCCCTGCCGTACGTGCTCTACCAGGCATGGGCGTTCGTCGCGCCCGGCCTGTACGGCCACGAGAAGCGGCTGGTGCTGCCGCTCGTGGTCTCGAGCACGGTGCTGTTCTTCGTCGGCGTGGGCTTCTGCTACTTCCTCGTGCTGCCGGCGATGTCCGAGTTCATCCAGCTCTGGGCGCCCAAGAGCATCACCGCCGCGCCTGACATCGAGCAGTACTTCGGCTTCGTGCTCACGCTGTTCATCGTGTTCGGCCTCGCGTTCGAGGTGCCCATCGTGGTGATCGTGCTGGCGCACCTGGGCATCGTGCCGGTCGAGAAGCTGAAGGCGTTCCGCGGCTACTTCGTCGTGGTGGCGTTCATCGTCGCCGCCGTCGTCACGCCGCCCGACGTCATCTCCCAGCTCGCGCTGGCGATTCCGATGATCATCCTCTACGAGATCGGGCTGCGCATCGCGCAAGTCTTCGCCAAGAAGAAGGAAGAGGAGTCTGCGCAGGAAGCCGGCCGGGAGGCCGGCTCCTGATTCACCGGGCGCCGGCCTACCGTCGACGTTCCGCCTTGGGCCGCTGCGCGACCGTCACCGTCAGGTCGAGCGCCTGGTCGCCGCGCTGCACGACGATCCTGGCCTCGGTCTGCGGCGGCAGCTCGGCCACCGCGTTGAGCAGCTGCACCGTGTTGGCCACCGGCTTGCCGGCCACGTTCGTTACGACGTCGCCCGGGCGCATGCCGCCCGCGCTGGCCGGGCCGTCGGCCAGCACGCCGGTGATCAGGACGCCGGATTTCACCGGCAGCCGGAAGTTCTCGGCGAACTCGGGTGTCAGGTCGCGCGGCTCCACGCCGATCCAGCCGCGCCGCACCACGCCCTCGCGGATGAGCCCTTCCATCACGTGGCGGGCGGTGCTCACGGGAATCGCGAAGCCGATGCCCAGGCTGCCGCCGGAGCGCGAGTAGATGGCGGTGTTGATGCCCACGAGGTTGCCGCTGGCGTCCACCAGCGCCCCGCCGGAGTTGCCCGGGTTGATGGCGGCGTCGGTCTGGATGAAGTTCTCGAACAGGTTGATGCCGAGCTGGTTGCGCCCGAGCGCGCTGACGATGCCCGACGTCACGGTCTGCCCGACGTTGAACGGATTGCCGATGGCCAGCACGATGTCGCCCACCTGGAGCTGGTCGACGCTGCCGAGCGTGATCACCGGCAGGCGGTCGACCTCGATCTTGAGCACTGCGACGTCGGTCTCCGGATCCGTGCCGATCAGCTTGGCGCGCGCCTCGCGGCCGTCTGCGAGCTGCACCTCGATGTCGGAAGCGCCCTCGATCACGTGGTTGTTGGTGAGCAGGTAGCCCTCGGGCGAGACGATCACGCCGGAGCCCAGGCCCACCTGCGGCTGGTTCTGGGCGCGGTCGCCGAAGAAGTGGCGGAACCACGGATCCTCGGTGCGCTGGCGCGCCGCCGGTGCCTTGCTCGCCGTGACGCTCACCACCGCCGGCGCGGCCCGACGCGCCGCGGCCGCGTAGCCGACACCGGACACCGAGCCGGCCGGCGCCGGCGGGGCGGTGGCGATCGACACCACGCGCGGTGCATCCCGACGCAGGCCGCCGGCCAGCCATTCGGGCTTCAACGTGGACACCACGAACAGCAGGGCCACGGCGACCGTCACGGCTTGCGTGAAAATGAGCCAGGTTCTTCGCATGGGATGGGATCGATGGCCGCGCGCAGCGAGATCGAGCGTTACCTCAACGACCTGCTGTCGCCGGAGAGCTTTCGCGATTATGGGCCGAAGAGGACCCACCCCCGAGCGGCTCACGCCGCGTCTTCCGCTTGGAGTCCCGCGATGAGCGGCCCTCTGCTGCTGACGATGGGCGACGCGTGCGGCATCGGGCCGGAGATCGTGGCTCGCGCCTTCGTGCGCGGCGCTGCGGCCGGGTGCGTGGCGGTCGGCGACCCGGGCGTGATGCGGCGGGCATTGCAGCAGGTCGATGCGTCCTGGCCGCTGGCGGTGCTCGACGGCCCGTCGGAGATCGACCGGTGCCCGCCGCGCTGCCTGCCGCTGTGGGTGCCGGACGGCCTGCCCGCGGGGCTTGCCGACCTGCCGCTCGGCCGCGTCGACGCCTGCGCCGGCGCAGCGGCGGCGAGGTGCATCGAGGCCGCCGTGCGGGCGGTCCAGGCCGGTGATGCGGCCGCGATCGTCACCGCCCCGATCCATAAGGAAGCCTTCGCCGCCGCGGGCGTGTCGTACCCGGGTCACACCGAGATGCTCGCGGCGCTGGCCGGCGGGCCGCCGGTGCGCATGATGCTGGCCAACGACGAGCTTCGCGTCGTGCTGGCGACCATCCACGTGTCGCTGCGCCGGGCGCTCGACCTGCTCGACCACGACACCGTGCTCGACACCATCCGCATCGCCGCGCGCGCCGCGGCCGCGTGGAGCCCCGGTGCGCCGCGCGTTGCCGTGGCCGGCCTGAACCCGCATGCCGGCGAGGGCGGGCTCTTCGGCGACGAGGAGATTCGCTTCATCGCCCCGGCCGTGCAGGCGGCCCGCGCCGAGGGCATCGACGCCAGCGGCCCGCACGCGCCGGACACCGTGTTCATGCGCGCCCGTCAGGGCGCGTTCGACGTCGTCGTGTCGATGGTCCACGACCACGGGCTGATCGCGGTGAAGTATCTCGGCGTGGAGCATGGCGTGAACGTCACGCTGGGGCTGCCGTTCGTGCGCACCAGCCCGGACCACGGCACCGCGTTCGACATCGCGGGGAAGGGGGTGGCCGACCCGCGCAGCCTCGAGGCTGCCATCGCCATGGCGCGCCGGCTGTCCGGCACTGGCAGCGCTATTGGCGAGAAGCCGGCGCCGTCCTGAGCGCGGCGAGCTGCGCCCGGGCGCGGGCCGTCGCGCGCTCGATCAGGTAGGCGTTCTCGAACGCGCGCAGGCGGCCGCTGTCGCACATGCGCGTGAGCATGCGGGCCGTCATCGAGATCGTCTTCTGCACCTTCTTGCCGTGCGTGAAGATGAAGAACGCGCGGCCCGGACTCACGTAGCTGAGCTTCACCTTCTGCCACGCGCCTTCCAGGTGCATCTGGTAGGCGAAGCCGAGCTGCACGTGGTCGGCCAGCGCGGCGCCGCGCGTCGGCTCCGCCGGCTCCAGCGGCGGCAGGCCGTCGATGTTGATGTCGACCTCCGCCACCTCCGGCTCCGCGGAGAGGTCGATGTCGACCGTGCCGTCCCAGTCGACTGCCGCCTCCCTGACGAGGCCGATCGAGCTGGCTTCCTCGGTGCTGAAGCTGCGGTCGTCGACCACGTCCATCAGCACCGGCAGTGCGCCGTGCACGTTCTCGGCCTTCGGCACCGGGGCCGCCAGGATCCCGTCGATCTGCTTGACCAGCAGGTTGTAGTCGAGCTGGCGGATCTGCTGATGCGCCTTCAGCGCCTGCGCGTGCGCCGGCAGCAGCTGCGCCGAGGAAGCCCTTCTTCGCGGCGTCGGGCCAGCCGATCAGCGCAAGGCCCTCGTTGAGGTCCTTCATGAGCTGCGGCAGCCCCATGAGGAAGGTCTTGCGCTCGCCCGGCGTGGCCTTCGGCTGCACGCTCATGACGAGCTCGCGCCCCGCGGTGCGGAAGCGCTGGGCGAGCGCGCCGCCGTCGTCGCGGCGCCCGGCCTGCACGATCGCCTGGCTCCAGACCTGGGCCAGGAAATCGCGCAGGAAGTCGTGCATCGCCACGGGCTTCAGCGCCGCGCGCAGCTGCTGCATGTAGCGCTGCTGCTGCAGCAGCTCGCTTTCGCGGCGGTCGAGCAGCGCGGCGGCGTCGCCGGCCTGCTCCTGCACGTCGGCGGCGGCCTGGTCGGCGATGAAGTTCTCGAGGCGGATCAGCTCGCGCTCGTAGACCTCCATCTGGTCGAAGTCGCCGGCGACGATCTCCTGCACCAGGTCCTTCACGAGGCCGAGGAAGGTCTTGCCGGGGCCGTCGGACAGGTCGTCGAAGGTGCAGGCGATCGACGCGATGCGGTTCACGAAGCGCCGCACGGGGTGGCGGCGCGACGAGAAGAAGGTGACGTCGCCGAGGGCCACCCGCAGCACCGGCAACTGCAGCCGGGCGAGCTGACGGGCCATTTGAGGCGGCACCTTCGGGTCGGACAGGATCTGCTCGAACAGGCTGCCGACGATGTCGATCACCATGTGGTCGATCGTGCCGGTCGAGGCCTGCCGCAGTTCCTCGCGGTGCGCGTAGATCAGGTTCGGCAGGTTCAGGCCGCCGAGGCCGCTGCCGGTCATCGGCCGCGACGCCGAGCCGCCGCTGCCGCTGTCCAGGCCGGTCTCGACCCCGGCCGCGGCGTTGCCGAGGAAGGCCAGGCGCCGGATCAGGTCCATCAGCTGGGGGTCGACCTGCCCGATCGGCGTTCCGCGCTGGGCAGTCGCCCCCGTGCAGGGTGCCCGGCCCGGAGCGCGGCCCGGTGGTGGGCCCGGCGGGAGGCCCGAGGCCGCCGGCGCCGGAGCGCAACGAGCCCTGCCGCGTGGAGGACACCTCGGCAGCGCCGAGGCCCAGCGCCGCGCTGTCGGCGGCGGCCATGATGTCGTCGACCTTCTCCTGCGCGCCGTAGCCCGAGGTGCCGCGGAATCCGTCGTTCCCCGGACTGGCGACGGTGCGAACCGCCATGCTGAGCGGCTGGATTCCTGCGCTGCGCAGGTCGGCCACGATGTCGCGGTAGACGCCGGGCATCGTGACGGCCAGCGCGCGGGCGATTTCCGCGGCGAGCACCTTGCGGATCTCGGCGCGGTCGGTCACCGCCTCGACGGCGGTCACGAGCGCTTTGCCGAGGACGTCCGGGCGCAGCGGGTTGCGCTCCTTGTCCGGGCGCCCCTGCTCCAGCATCGCGCCGACGAAGGAATCGAGCTCGCGCAACTCCCACTCGCACGTGTGCTGGATGGTCACGCCAAGCCGGTCGGCATCGATCTGCGCCTCGACCTCGCTGTCGTCCACCAGCGTCAACGCGTCCCATCGCGTCTGCGCTGTCCGCTGCGCGCCTTCCTGCGGCGAGACTTCGCGCTGGATGCGCTCGTCCAGCGAATCCTCGAAGGCGACGGAGAAGTTCGACAGCCGGCGGTTCAGCTCGAATTGCGCGCCGAGGCAATCGTCGCGCTCTTTCGTCTTTGTCGTGGAAAGCGCCGCAATGCCCAGGCTGTCCACGCAGCGCTCGGCCGACTCCCGCACCGCCAGCTTGATGCGCTGGACGGCGCCTCGGAAGGCGGTCTGGTGGCGCGGCGAGGTGAGGTTCATCGAGCGATCCGGGCGGCCGGCGGCGCGGAAGCGCCGTGATGGCGTTATCGGCGATTGTGGCGCCAAATTCAGCCCCGACCGTCGCGCCGGCGACGGTTCGCGTGCGGAAGGGCCGCGCAGCGGCCGCCTCAGCGCGTCTTCAGCGCATCGCGGATCTCGCGCAGCAGGGTCACCTCCTCGGGCGGCAGCTGCGGGCGGCGGCGGCGGCTCGGCGCGGCGCAGGCGGTTGATCTGCTGGATCATGACGAAGATGACCAACGCGAGGATCGCGAAGTTCAGCGCCGATCGTGATGAAGTTGCCATAGGCGAAGAGCGGCACGCCCGCCTTGGTCAGCGCGTCGTACGTGAGCGGCCCCGAGTAGTTGGGCGGCAGCGGACCCAGCCGGATGAAGTAGTTCGCGAAGTCGAAGCCGCCGAAGACCGCGCCGACCAGCGGCATGATCAGGTCCTTCACGGCCGAATCCACGATGCGCCCGAAGGCGGCGCCGATGATGACGCCCACGGCCAGGTCGACCACGTTGCCCTTGAGCGCGAACTGCCTGAACTCAGTTGCGAATCCCATGCGGCTGCTCCGGTGGTTGGTGTGGGGGCCGCAGTATTGCAGGCCTGCCCCCCTTGACGGCTCCGCTAGAATCTCGGGTTGCCCCTGATCCAGATTCCAGAGGAACGCATGTCCAAGCACGATGTCGACTCGGGCCGCCGCACGTGGGTCGCGATCGCCTGTGGCGCCGGCGCGATCGGCGGTGGCTTCACGGCAGTGCCCTTCGTGGCCAGCTTCACGCCCTCCGAGCGTGCCAAGGCTGCTGGCGCCGCCGTCGAGGTCGACATCTCCGGCCTGCAGCCGGGCCAGAAGCTCACGGTCGAGTGGCGCGGCAAGCCGGTCTGGATCGTCCGCCGCACGCCCGAGCAGCTGGCCACGCTGGCCAAGACCGAAAGCGAAGTGGCCGACCCGAAGTCCGAGCGCAACGCAGACGTCCTCACGCCCAAATACGCGCGCAACGCCGGGCGCTCGATCAAGCCCGAAGTGTTCGTGGCGGTGGGCATCTGCTCGCACCTCGGCTGCTCGCCGACCGACAAGTTCCAGGCCGGCGCGCAGCCCTCGCTGCCCGACGACTGGCAAGGCGGCTTCCTCTGCCCCTGCCACGGTTCCACGTTCGACATCGCCGGCCGCGTGTTCAAGAACAAGCCCGCGCCCGACAACCTCGAGGTGCCGCCCCACATGTACGTCAGCGACACCCAGCTGCTGATCGGTGAAGACAAGGCCTGAGCCCCGGACCGAGACACCCCATGGCTGAATACAAGGAAGCTTCGCCCGACGCGCCGCTCGGCGCCAGGTTCATGACCTGGGTGGACAACCGGTTCCCCGCGACCAAGCTCTGGAAGGACCACCTTTCCGAGTACTACGCGCCGAAGAACTTCAACTTCTGGTACTTCTTCGGCTCGCTGGCGCTGCTCGTGCTGGTGATCCAGATCGTCACCGGCATCTTCCTCGTGATGCACTACAAGCCCGACGCGGCGCTCGCCTTCGCGTCGGTGGAGTACATCATGCGAGACGTGCCGTGGGGCTGGCTGGTGCGCTACATGCACTCCACGGGCGCGAGCGCGTTCTTCATCGTGGTGTACCTCCACATGTACCGCGCGCTGCTCTACGGCAGCTACCGCAAGCCGCGCGAGCTGGTGTGGATCTTCGGCTGCGCCATCTTCCTGTGCCTGATGGCCGAGGCGTTCTTCGGCTACCTGCTGCCGTGGGGCCAGATGAGCTACTGGGGCGCGCAGGTGATCGTGAACCTGTTCGCCGCGGTGCCTTTCGTCGGCGAGGACCTGGCGCTGCTGATCCGCGGCGACTACGTGGTGGGCGACGCCACGCTCAACCGCTTCTTCAGCTTCCACGTGATCGCCGTGCCGCTGGTGCTGCTCGGCCTCGTGGTCGCGCACATCATCGCGCTGCACGAAGTGGGCTCCAACAATCCCGACGGCGTCGAGATCAAGGCGCTGAAGGATGCCAAGGGCCGGCCGGTCGACGGCATCCCGTTCCACCCGTACTACACCGCGCACGACATCCTCGGCGTCTCGGTGTTCCTGATGATCTTCTCGGCGATCGTCTTCTTCGCGCCCGAGCTCGGCGGCTACTTCCTGGAGTACAACAACTTCATCCCGGCCGATCCGCTCAAGACGCCGCCGCACATCGCCCCGGTGTGGTACTTCACGCCGTTCTATTCGATGCTGCGCGCAACCACCGACGTGATGGTCAACGTGCTGTGCGTCATCGTCGCGCTCGGTGCCGTGCTCGCCGTGTGGAAGGGCCGGCTGTCGATGCGCGGCAAGGTGATCGCCGCTGGTCGGCGCCCTGGTCGCCATCGCGCTGCTCAAGGCCTTCGACGCGAAGTTCTGGGGCGTGGTCGTGATGGGCGCGGCAGTGATCATCCTGTTCTTCCTGCCCTGGCTCGACCGCAGCCCGGCCAAGTCGATCCGCTACCGGCCGGGCTGGCACCAGATCGTCTACCTGCGTGTTCGTCGTGTTCTTCATCTGGCTCGGCTGGCTCGGCATCCAGTCGCCCTCGGCGGTCCGCACGCTGATCGCGCAGATCGGCACCCTCTACTACTTCGCGTTCTTCCTCCTCATGCCTTGGTGGAGCCGGCTCGGCGAGTTCAAGCCGGTGCCCGAGCGCGTGGTGTTCCACGGGCATTGAGAGGCCGCTTCCATGATGAAGAAACTCTTCCTGATGCTGTGCGCCGTGCTGGCGCTGTCCTCGGCCGCGCGCGCCGCCGAGGAAGGGCCGGTGTGGGACCGCTTCCCGACCCACAAGGTCACCGACACCGCGGCCCTGCAGAACGGCGCCAAGCTGTTCGTCAACTACTGCCTCAACTGCCATGCGGCCTCGTACATGCGCTACAACCGCATGCGCGACCTCGGCCTCTCCGAGGAGCAGATCAAGGACAACCTGATGTTCGCCACCGACAAGGTCGGCGACACGATGAAGGTCGCGATCGACCCGGCGCACGCGAAGGAGTGGTTCGGCGCCACCCCGCCCGACCTCACCGTGATCGCCCGCTCGCGCGCCGCCGCGGGCAAGGGCAGCGGGGCCGACTACCTCTACACCTACCTGCGCAGCTACTACCGCGACGACACCAAGCTGACCGGCTGGAACAACATCGTCTTCCCGAGCGTCGGCATGCCGCACGTGCTGTGGGAGCTTCAGGGCCAGCGCGCCGCCGTGTTCGCGGACGAGAAGGATCCGCACGACCCGTCCCGCACCCACACCGTGCACAAGGGCTACGACGCAAGTCACGCAGGGCTCCATGACGAGCGCCGAGTACGACAACGCCGTGGCCGACCTGGTGGCCTTCCTCACCTGGATGGGCGAGCCGCAGCTCAACCAGCGCGTGCGCCTGGGCGTCTGGGTGCTGGTGTTCCTGGGTCTCTTCACGGTGATCGCCTGGCGCATGAACGCCGCCTTCTGGAAGGACATCAAGTAGCTTTGCCCGACGGCCCGTCGCGCGCGACGGGCCCAGGACGCGCAGTGAGACCCCCGCCGGCTCACTGCGCGTCCCGTTTCTAGAATCTGGATCACTTACTGGGAGCCCACCACCATGATGGTGCTTTACTCCGGAACCACCTGCCCCTACTCGCACCGCTGCCGCTTCGTGCTGTTCGAGAAGGGCATGGATTTCGAGATCCGCGACGTCGACCTCTTCGCCAAGCCGGAAGACATCGCGCTGATGAACCCGTACAACGAGGTGCCGATCCTCGTGGAGCGCGACCTCATCCTGTACGAGTCGCACATCATCAACGAGTACATCGACGAGCGCTTCCCGCATCCGCAGCTGATGCCCGGCGATCCCGTGGCGCGCGCTCGGGTGCGGCTGTTCCTGCTGAACTTCGAGAAGGAGCTGTTCGCGCACGTCAACGTGCTCGAGGGCCGGGGCATCAAGCCCACCGACAAGCAGCTCGAGAAGGCGCGCTCGCAGATCCGCGACCGGCTGACGCAGCTCGCGCCCATCTTCCTGAAGAACAAGTACATGCTGGGCGACGACTTCTCCATGCTGGACGTCGCGATCGCGCCGCTGCTGTGGCGCCTCGACTACTACGGCATCGACCTGTCGAAGAACGCGGCGCCGCTGCTGAAGTACGCCGAGCGCATCTTCTCGCGCCCGGCCTACATCGAGGCGCTGACGCCGTCCGAGAAGGTGATGCGCAAGTAGGCGCGAGCATGGCCACGACGACGACACCCACCGGCGCCGACGCGCAAGGCACGAGCACCCGCCCGTACCTGATCCGCGCACTGCACGACTGGTGCACCGACAACGGCTTCACGCCGTACATCGCCGTGTTCGTCGATCGTGCGGTGCAGGTGCCGCAGGAGTACGTCAAGAACAACGAGATCGTGCTGAACGTCGGCTTCGAGGCCACGAGCGGCCTGAAGCTCGGCAACGACTTCATCGAGTTCCGCGCCCGCTTCGGCGGCAGCGCGCGCGAGATCGTCGTGCCGGTGGATCACGTGGTGGCGATCTACGCGCGCGAGAACGGCCAGGGCATGGCCTTCCCGGTGCCGACCGAAGCCGCGTCGTCGGAAGGCACGACGCCCGCGGCTGCCGCGGACCGCGGGCTGCGCCTGGCCGTCCACCGAGGGCGAGGCGGTGCCGCCGGAAGAGCCGCCCGAGCCGCCGTCGCCCGCCGGCGGGCCCCGTCCGTCGCTCAAGCGCATCAAGTAGCCGGCGGCGCCACGGCGCCTAGAATCGTGAGCCGCCCGCCGGCTTAGCTCAGTTGGTAGAGCAACCGCCTTGTAAGCGGTAGGTCATCCGTTCGAGTCGGATAGTCGGCACCACCGAACCGTTCCGCGGCCTCCCGTACCGTCCCAGAAGAACGCGCAAACCCGCATGGATGCTGAGTTCTGGCCCGAATGGCGTCTCAGCTTGTCTCGCGGCGTCCGTTGACAGCCAGCTGTTTTTGACGGTACTTCAGACCGACGAAAGCCAGGTACCGTCATGCCGCTCACCGACACCGCCTGCCGCAAACGCCAGCGCGGGCGACAAGCCGAAGAAGCTGGCCGATGAGAAAGGCATATACCTCCTGGTCAAGCCGGCCGGGAAGTACTGGCGCTGGGACTACCGGGGGCGGCCCTGTGCGGCCACGCTTACTCAAGATCATGGCAATGGCAGCCGCACAAACACGATGTCCTGCCGGTTGTTGATGTCAACACGCAGGCCGCTGTTGTCTTGCGGGTACTCGACCGGCAAGCCGAGCTGGTTCGTGACTGCGATCGCCGCAACGAAGTCCCCGCCCGCGGCCGCGAAGCCGACATAGTCGCCGAGGAAGTATCCGCGCTCGCCGGTGATGACCGCCTGACGCAGGTCGAACGACTGTGGCGTCAAGAGGTGCTCGCCCGCGTAGTTCAGGGCCGGGTCGAACAGCGACACGTGTACGTCCGTGGTGAGTTCCTCGTCCTGCAGAACGTCCCTGCGGAAGTCGTAGTACAGCACGCCGACCGTGCCTGCGTCGTTCACTGCGACCGTGGGAAGGAAGGCCTGCACGACGTCGGCCGTACCCTGGTTGACGCGCACCGGCGCAGACCATGTCACGCCACCGTCGCTCGACCGCGCTATGTAAACGCCGACCAGGCCCAGCGAGTTGGCTTGCCGGTCCTGCCAAGCAAGGTACAGAAGCCCGTTCGCCCGGTTCACGGCGATGCTCGGCAACCCGGCCGCGTCCCTCACCGGTACGCCGAGTTTCGGGTCCACCGCGGTGCCGGAGACGAACTTCGCGACCGGCCGATCCACCCGTTCCCAGTGCCGCCCCTGGTCCGGCGAGCGCAGGATGGCCTGCTCGGTGCGGAAGGTGCGAGTCCTGTCGTCGAAGATGTTGCGGAAGAAGGCGTTGATGAGCGTGCCGTCGGGCAGCACGACAATCTGCGCTCCTTGCCGAAAGTATGCCTTCTCGGACCGTTCGACCGTGCCCACGGTGGCAATGGGTATGGCAGGGGACCAGTTGCGTCCGCCATCGGTGGAGCGCGAGAAGACAAGCGACGTTACGCCTGCACGGAAAAGTGTCCAGGTGGCATATACGCGCGAGGCGTCGTAGGGGTCGGCGGTGAGCGTGTTCTTGTCGTGGAACAGCGAGACCTGAGTGGGGTCCTCCGCCGGCGACCGCGCGATCACGACGGGCGCCGACCACGTGCGCCCGCCATCGGCGGACCGCGCAACGGTCATGGCGTTCTGGTTTCCCGTGTGATTGCTGACGAGCGCCATATAGTGCGCGGTGCCATTCGGGCCGAAGCTGATCCAGGGGTCTGAGCCGCGCTGGTAGTCGCCGGAGGTCCGCGGCTGCCCGCCAGCGCAGCGCGTGAACGGGATCACGACCCGGGACCATGACACCCCACCATCAGGGGTGTAGGCCGCGCCCAGGCTCTGCGCGCTGCCGTTGCTCCACCGGTCCTGGTGCCAGCCGGCGATCATGCGCGCGGGGTTCGTGGGGTCCACCGCGAGGTGCGGCTCCGACTCGCTGTGCCGGTACAGCACGCCCGTCTGAGGTGCGCGATTGCAGGCTGTCACCGCCAGCGGGTCGGCCTCGTTGCCGCCGTCGGGGTTAGGGCTCGGGCCGCTGATCGTCGTTTGAGCGAGCGCGGTGCTGGCGCACAGCGCGAGGCTCGATGCGAGCCGCCGAAGCTCGGGAGCGGAAATGCAGCCACTCATGGTGCGACCCTCCTCGGATGGCTGCGACGCGAAGCGCCGCCCGCCACCTACTCCACCATAGTGGGCCTCTCGTCAAATTGCATCCCCACCTTGAAGTTCCCGGAGTGGGCCACGAGGATGGTTAACGACCACAACGGTGCACCTCAGCGTGCGCGCGCAGCGCCGTGAGGCCGCAGGGCCGGCATGACGGCGATCGTTCCGCCGCAGCGTGGACGGTGGCGGACAGTGGCACCTTCGTGCTCGACCGGGAGTTGCCGAGCGCTGGGCACGCGGCGCCTGGCGGCGTGGGCTGCCAGGCAACCTTCGATAAGCTCCACGCCCCGGACAGCGTCGGAAGTCCGGGCCGCGGGAGGGGCGACCTGCCTGCAAAAGCTCACCAGCGGCACCAGGCTGACGGTACTTCTGGCGGTACTTCACCACCCTGCCGCGCATTGAACCTAGGTTTTATGTGGCCTGGAGCCCGAACTTCGAGTCGGATAGTCCCACCAGGAATGGCGGGCGAGCACATCGGGCGCGCCTCGCCGCAGGGAGTTCGCGGTCGCCCGGGCCGTTACGCCGCATCGAGCACGATCACGCGCTCGCCTCCTGTCGCTACGGAGACCGTGCCGCTGTTGCTCACCGATGCCGTGTGCGTTGTGAAGGTGCCGTTCGTCGGGTCGTACAGCCGGATGCGCAGCGGGTTGACGCTGAGAGCCGACAGGCTGAGGGAGACCGATTGGCTTGACGGCACGTAGACCATCGCGAACGAGCCGTCGCTCGCGCGCGCCGGGTAGACGCGAGAAGCATCGACCCCCAGGCTCGACGTGACGAGCGAGCGGTCCGTCTTCGGCTCCAGCTTCCACCATTCGAACGCCGCGAAAAGCTGCCGCGCATAGGGCTGCTGCTGCGCCGCCGTCGTGCTCAGGCTGCTCTGCCATGTCCCGCTGTAGGGCTCGCTCCATCTCGGGCTTTGAAATCCCCAAACCGGCCAGTTGCCGTAGAGCCAGCCGCAGGCGCCGCCGAGCATTGAGCCATACGCTTGCCGGCGGATCATCGCGGGGCTTGCGGCCGCGGAGCCGTCGTACTGGAACTCCGAACCGAGGAACGGGATCTGCCGGGAATACGCCTGCTGCGTCAGTTCGTAGACGTAGAACCCGTTCGACTCGTAGCCGTAGATCCAGTTCAGGGTGAAGCCGGCGTAGCCCCTCCAATACGTGTAGGCGTCGTCGGCGTTGCTGCCATCCGAAAGGGGGTGCGCAGTGACGATGTCGGTGGTCCGCACCGTCCGCATGCCGGTAACGATGTTCCACTGCTTCGTGATGTCGGCGGACTGGTCGCGGTCGCCGCCCATGGACCAAATGATGTTCCCCTGGCTATAGCGGGTCGCCAGCCATGCGCCGTAAGCCTGCAGCGTGGCGTTGGACGCGGTGTTCATCTCGTCCTGCCATCCGTCCGTGCTGTCGTAGCCGAGATAGCAAGGATTGAAGATGCACACCATGCCGCGCGACTTCGCCCCGTTCACGAGGTGGTCGACGCGGCTCCAATAGGCCTCCACCGGGCTCGTCCACGCCACCGGGCTCATGGTCGTGAAGGGATCGACACCGCTCACGTTCCGGTACGTGGGGTTCTGGCTCGTGTAGTAGGCCTCAGGCGCGTTGAACAGGACCGCCGTGAAGCCCTTGGCTTGCCTGTCGTTCAGGTAGGAGTCGATCTGCGAGTTGTCGAGCGCGCCGACAATGCTCCATGCGGTATCGCCGTGGAGCAGGAACGGTGCACCGTTCGGCGACACCAGGTGGCGGCCGGTGATCGACAGAGGGAACAGGTTCGATGGCGGCGGCGGAGGCGGCTCGGGGGGCGGCTCGGGTGCAGGCGGCGTGGGTGCAGGCGGCGTGGGTGCAGGCGGCGTGGGTGCAGGCGGCGCGGGTGCAGGCGGCGCGGGTGCAGGCGGCGCGGGTGCAGGCGGCGCGGGTGCAGGCGGCGCGGGTGCAGGCGGCGCGGGTGCAGGCGGCGCGGGTGCAGGCGGCGCGGGTGGCGCGGGAGCCGGGCCTGTGGCAGGCGCCGGCACGGGGGTCGATGCAGGGTCCCGGCCGCCACCGCACGCGCTGAGCACGCTGGCGAACAGCGCCAGCAGCCGGCGGCGCCGCAGTCCTTGGGCGTTCAATACTTGCACACCGCTTCCCTCGAGGCACTTGCGCGCTGGTCGATCGCAGCTCCCTCGGCGTCGCGCTTCCGGGCGCTGTTCATGCCCGGGATGCTACGCCCCTGTGGGCTAACGGCGGCCAAGGGGGTCGAGAGATGGACATCTTCGCCAGACGAATACAGCAATGCGGCGTTCTTCGTGCGGCAGTCCGCATTGCGCAGCGCAGAGGTCAACAGGAGTAGGTCGGCCCGCGATGCCGCGGTAGTAGATGTGCTCGGCCAGGAACGAGATCGCGGCCGGCAATGCTGCGCCCTGGAACTGGAGGAATCACGAAGATCGGCGGCGTCAACGGGTATTGACCGCCTCCGGCCTGCACGAGTTGCTCGAGGGTGAGGCCGGCGTTGAAGATCACGATGTGATGGAAACCGCGACCGCGAAGTCGGCCACGCCGCCCGCCTTGATCTTGATGTCTCGGGGCAGGACCGCGTGGTTGACGGGGTTGCCCGGTGGCACCGAGGTATTCAATCCGCGGCCGAAGGACACCGTCGTTCGGTGATTGGTGTGGCCATCGTCGGCCGTGCCGGCCACGATGCGACGGCGATCCCGACGAGCAGGTCAGTGCCCCGAAGGGCTGGCGCAATGTCGTCCTCCTCAGGCTCACTCTCCTCGTTCTTGCTCGCCGACGTGCTGCAAGCGTTGGCTGCGAGTTGGTGGTCCCCCCGACTGGAGCGCAACCATGCGGCGCCCCGGAGCGGATTGAGCGCACCGACTGTGACCGGTTTCGATCCCGCAGCTTGCGCGGCGGGCCCGGGCGCCGGGTTGAAGTCCCCCGCCGCTATCCCGGGCGCGCCGTCGCTCGCCTGCTGCCGTTGGGCTTGCCGTCTGCCGCCGTGCGGCGTGGTGCAGTGGTGCTCGCCTGATGCAATGCCGCGTCGATCAGCGCGTCGGCCATCCAGAGGGCGACCCGCTCCACCTCGCGGTCCGGCAGGCCCCAGATGTCCTTGAGCACCACGTAGGGCTCGATGCCGTAGACGACCGACAGCGCCAGATGCAGCCGTTCCCGCACCTTGGGCGGCAACTGCGCGGCCAGCGGCGCGATGGCGTGCTCCAGGATGCCCACCCGGTGGCCGCGCCGGTAGGGCTCCTCTTCGAGCAGGCCGGCGCGCTCGAGTGCCCACTGCTCGAGCGTGAGCTGCGCGGCCGCGCGCAGCTGCGGCTCGAATTCCTTGAACCGCGGGAACGTGGTTCTGAACAGCTCGTGGACACGCTCCCGGCCGTCCGGCGACGAGCTGCGGAAGCTGCGCACGGGGCCGAGCGAGCTGTCGATCACCGCGGTGACGAGCGCGCTGCGGCTGGGGAAGTAGCGGTAGGCCGTGGCGCGCGAGACGTTCGAGCGCACGGCAACCTCGGCCACCGAAGGGATGTGTCCGTCCTGCTGGATGAGACGCATGCCGGTGTCGAGCAGCAGCTGCCAGGTGGAGGCCTTCACGCCGCGCGCGGGCGGCGTCGGCGGCTGGGACACGTGGCGGGCGGGGCTTGCGGGTGGGCATGCGGGAAATTCCGGGGGGCCGGGGAGGTCGGTTGTTGTTGCGGGGCGCGGAGACCGGCACGTATGATGCGCCGATCCATATTTGAGACGCAAGTCTCAAAAGCAGCCAGAGTGTCTCACGGCCGCGCCGCCTCGGCGCCTGCTGCAGGCACCTGAAGGAGACAAGCGGATGCGCATCGCCAGCTGGAGCTGGGGCGGCCGGGACCATGTGGGCATCGTGTCGGCGGATGGGCGCGAGGTGACGCCGCTGGCGTTGCCCGACGCGTCGCGCGGCGCGTTGCCGATCATCCAGGCGATGGCGCGCGGCGAAGGCCTGCCGGCCGCCGCCGGGCCGCGGCTGCCGCTGGAGGCGGTCACGCTGCGCGCGCCGCTGCCGCGCCCCCTGCGCAGCCTGTTCTGCATCGGCCGCAACTACCGCGCGCACGCGGACGAGCTGGCCACCACGGTGTTCCGCGACGTGGTGGCGAAGGAAGAGCCGTGGCCGATCGTGTTCACGAAGTTCGGCGAATGCGTCGTCGGGCCGCACGACGCGGTGCGGCTGCCGGGCGCGGCTGTCACGGTGCAGATCGACTACGAATCGGAACTCGCCGTGGTGATCGGGCGCGGCGGGCGCGACATCCCGGCGTCGCGCGCGATGGACCACGTGTTCGGCTACACGGTGGTGAACGACGTCAGCGCGCGCGACGTGCAGGTGCGCCACAAGCAGTGGGATCTCGGCAAGAGCTTCGACACGTTCTGCCCGATGGGCCCGTGGATCGCCACGGCCGACGAGATGGACGGGCGCGACACGCGGGTGCGGGGCTGGGTCAACGGCGAGCTGCGGCAGGACGGGCGCACGCAGGACATGATCTTCGGCATCGCCGCGCTGATCGAGACCTGCTCGCGCGGCATCACGCTGCATCCCGGTGACGTGATCGCCACCGGCACTCCGGCCGGCGTCGGCATGGGGTTCGACCCGCCGAAGTGGCTTGGCCCCGGCGACGTGGTGCGCATCGAGATCGACGGCATCGGCGCCATCGAGAACCGGTTCGAGCTCGGATGACGAACGCGCGATGGCTTTCCACCTGATCGACAAGATGGCCGTCGAGGAAGAGGGCGAAGGCGACGCCGTCGTGTGCGTGCACGGGCTCGGCGGATCGTCCAACACGTTCACGCCGCTGATGGGCGCGCTCGCGCGCCACCGCACCGTGCGCATGGACCTGCCGGGCAGCGGCCGCTCGCATGCCGCGATGCCGGGCCCGCTGACGATCGAGCGGCTGGTGGACGCCGTGCAGACGGTCTGCGCGCGGCTGCGCATCGAGCGCGCGCACTTCGTGGCGCACTCGATGGGCAACATCGTGTGCCAGCACCTGGCGGTCGCGCGGGCCGGGCTGGTGCGCAGCCTGGCGATGTTCGGCCCGCTGATGGCGCCGAACGACACGGCGCGCGCCAACATCCGCGCGCGCGGCGCCAAGGTGCGCAGCGAAGGCGCGGCCGGCATGCACGAGGTGGCGCTGGCGCTGGTGCAGGCTGCCACCTCGGCCGAGACGCGACAGCGTTCCCCGGTGGCCACGGCCTTCGTGCGCGAGAGCCTGATGCGGCAGGACCCGGCCGGCTACGCCCGCACGCTGCGAGGCGCTGGCCGATGCGCAGGCCGCCGCCGTGGAGCGCATCGAGGCGCCGGCGCTGCTCGTCACCGGCGACGAGGACGGCGTCGCGCCGCCGCAGGCGGTGCGCGCGATGGCCGAGCGCATGAAGCGCGCCCGCGTCGTGGTGCTGCCCCGATGCGGCCACTGGACGCCGGTGGAGCGCGCGGAAGACTGCGCGCGCGAGCTGCGCGATTTCCTCGCAGCACAACGCTGAAGGCGAGATCCATGGCCGACGTCCTGTTCACCAATGCCCGCGTCTTCGACGGCAGCGGCGACCAGCCCTTCACCGGCGACGTGCTCGTGCAGGGCAACCGCATCACGCGCGTCACACGCACGGGGTTCGGCGCGCGCAGCCTGCCGGTGCAGGGCGCCACCGTGGTGGATGCGGCCGGGTGCTTCCTGATGCCCGGCATGGTGGAGGCGCACACGCACTTCTCCTGGAACGACCAGCCGAGCCTGGACGCCATCCAGCGCATGCCGCCGGAGGAGCACATCCTGTGGTGCGCGGAGGTGGCCAAGCGCTACCTCGACATGGGCTGGACGTCCTGCGTGGGCGCGGCGGCGGCGAAGCCGCGGCTGGACGTGGTGATCCGCAACGCGATCAACGACGGCACCATCGTCGGCCCGCGCTACCTCGCGGCGAGCCAGGAGATCACGGTGCCGGGCGGCCTGGGCGACACCACGCGGCCGCACCTGCCGCAGCCCGAGTTCGCGTTCGGCGCCATCGTGAGCGGCGCCGAGGAGATGCGGCGCTGCGTGCGCATGTTCTGCAAGTACGGCGTCGATTCGCTCAAGATCAATCTCTCGGGCGAGTCGATCACCGGCATGCCGAGCGAGATGAGCCAGTTCACCGAGGCCGAGATCGCGACCTGCGTCGAGGAGGCGAAGGCCTGGGGCAAGCGCGTGGCCGCGCACGCGCGCTCCTGCTGGTCGATCAAGCAGTGCGTGAAGCAGGGCATCGAGGTGATCTACCACGCGAGCTTCACCGACGAGGAGGCGCTGGACATGCTGGAGGCGCACAAGCGCGAGCACTTCATCGCGCCCGGCCTGGCGTGGCTGATCAACACCTGCCATCACGCGAGCGAGTGGGGCCTGACGCCCGAGGTGACGCGCAAGATGGGCTACCACCGCGAGCTCGAGGCGGCGATCGAGTCGATGAAGGCGATGCGCCGGCGCGGCATCCGCATCCTGCCCGGCGGCGACTACGGCTTTGCCTGGACGCCGCACGGCACGAACGCGAAGGACCTGGAGTACTTCGTGAAGCAGGTCGGCATGAGCCCGATGGAGGCGCTGCTGTCGGCCACCGCCTGGGGCGCGCCGATGATGCGCATGGGCGACACGCTCGGGCGCATCCGCGAGGGCTACCTTGCCGACCTGCTGCTCGTGGACGGCGATCCGCTGGCCGACATCACCGTGCTGCAGGACAAGGCGCGGCTGCTGGCGGTGATGAAGGACGGCGAGTTCCACCGCGCGCCGCCGGTGCGCGCGGGGCGCAGCACCACCCGCTGGGCCGCATGAAAGGATGGCGATGAACACCGTGCTCTTCACCAACGTCCGCATCCTCGACGGCACGGGGCAGATGCCGTATGCCGGCAGCGTGCTGGTGCAGGGCAACCGCATCGTGTCGGTGGGCCGCTCGACCGCCCCCATCGCGTCGACGGGCGCCACGGTGATCGACGCCGCCGGCGCCACGCTGATGCCCGGCATGTGCGAGGCCCACACGCACTTCTCGTGGAACGACGCCGCCACGCTGTCGGGCATCCAGACGATGCCGCTGGAAGAGCACGTGCTGTGGTGCGCGAAGGTGGCCAAGCGCTACCTGGAAGCGGGCTGGACGTCGTGCGTCGGCGCGGCGTGCGCGAAGCCGCGGCTGGACGTGGTGATCCGCAATGCCATCAACGCCGGCCAGGTGCCGGGGCCGCGCTACCTCGCCGCGAGCCAGGAGATCACGGTGCCGGGCGGCCTCGGCGACGAGACGCTGCCGCACCTGCCGTTCCCGGAGTTCAGCTTCGGCGTGAACGTGAACAGCGCCGACGAGATGCGCCGCGTGGTGCGCATGTTCCTGAAGTACGGCGTCGACTCGATCAAGCTGAACCTGTCCGGCGACAACTTCACGCCCGATTCGCCGGCCGACACCGCCTGGATGACGGACGCCGAGGTGGCCGCGGCGATGGAGGAGGTGCGCATGCGCGGCAAGCGCGGCACGGCGCATGCGCGCTCCGCGGCCTCGGTGAAGCAGGCGCTGCGCCACGGCATCGACGTGATCTACCACGCCAGCTTCACCGACGAGGAGACGCTGGACATGCTCGAGGCCGCGCGCGATCGGGTGTTCGTCGCGCCGGGCATGGGCATCCTCTACGCGATGCTGAACGAGGCCGAGGCCTATGGCATCACGCGCGAGAAGGCCACCGCGATGGGCTACCAGCGCGAGTGGGACAACGCGCTCGAGTCGCTGTCGAAGATGCACCGGCGCGGCGTGCGCGTGCTGCCCGGCGGCGACTACGGCTTCGCGTTCACGCCGCACGGGCAGAACGCGCGCGACCTGGAGTTCTTCGTCAAGTACCTCGGCATGACGCCGATGGAGGCGATCCGCAGCGCGACGCTGTACGGCGGGCAGATCATGATGCGCGGCCACGAGCTCGGCGTGGTGAAGGAGGGCTACCTCGCCGACCTGCTGCTGGTGGACGGCGACCCGCTCGCGAACCTGTCCATCCTGCGCGACCCGAAGCGGCTGCTCGCGGTGATGAAGGACGGGGTGTTCGCGAAGATGCCGGAGATCGCGAGCGAGCGCAGCTTCACGCCGGCCTACGGGAGGGCCGCGTGACCAAGGCACAGCGCCTCGCGCTCTGGATCCTCGTCGGCGGGCCGATCGCCGTGTTCTCGCTGTGGGCGATGGTGGACAACACGCGGCTGTACTTCGTGACGCTGCTCAACGGCCTCACGCTCGGCTCGCTCTACTTCATCGTCGCCAGCGGCTTCACGCTCGTGTTCGGGCTGATGCGCAACGTGAACCTCGCGCACGGCTCGCTGTACCTGCTCGGCGGCTATGTCGGCTTCACGGTGGGCGAGCGCACGGGCTGGTGGATCGTGGCGGTGGCGGCGGGCTTCGCGGCGGCCGCGCTGGCCGGGCTGCTGATCCAGCTGCTGATCCTGCGCCGCATGCAGGGCCAGGAGCTGCGGCAGACGCTGGTGACCATCGGCCTGTCGATCATGATTGCCGACGTGCTGATCTGGGCCTACACCGGGCAGGTGCACCAGCTCGAGGCGCCCGGGCCGCTGCAGGGGCCGCTGCGCGGCATCCCGATCATCAACGCCTACTCGGCGTTCCGGCTCAGCCTGCTGGCGATGGGCATCGCGATCGGCGTCGGGCTGTGGCTGCTGCTGAACCGCACGCGCGTGGGCATGATGATCCGCGCGGGGGTGGACGACCGCGGCATGCTGGCCGCCTCCGGGGTGAACGTGAACCGCGTGTTCGCCATCACGTTCGCGCTCGGCGCCGGCCTGGCCGGGCTCGGCGGCGTGATCGGCGCGGTGGAGCTGTCGATGGTGCCCGGCGAGGACACGCGGCTGCTGCTCGCGTCGCTCATCGTCGTGATCGTCGGCGGCATGGGCAGCGTGGTCGGCGCGGCCATCGGCGCGGCGATCCTGGGACTGGCCGAGACCTACGGGCTGGCCTACGCGCCCACCTACAGCGTCGTGCTGACCTTCGTGATCCTGATCCTCGTGCTCGCGTTCCGCCCGCGCGGCATCATGGGAAGGGCAGCATGAGCGCGGCTCAGTGGCGCAAGGCGATGAACAGCGGCGCGTCGATGCGCGCGGCCGTTCCGGCATCCGCGGCTGCGCGTCCTGACGCAGCCGGCGCTCGTCGACCCCTACGCTCACAGCGACGCGCCGCAATGGCTCAAGTTTCTCTGGCGCAGGCTGTCTGCGCGCCACGTGTTCGGCGCCGCGTTCGTGCTGCTGTTCCCGTTCGTCGCCACGCCGTTCGTCACCTTCCAGATCGGCGCGCAGTCGCTCGCGCTCGGGCTGATCGCGCTTTCGCTCACCTTCCTCGGCGGCTACGGCGGCATGGTGTCGCTGGCGCAGATGACCGTGGCCGGCATCGCGGGCTACGTGATGGCCATCCTCGGCACCAGCGGCACGGCGCTGAGCCTCGGCTGGCCGTGGTGGGTGGTGCTGCCGTTCGCGCTCGCGATCCCGGTCGCCTCCGCGGTGCTGATCGGCTGGCTCTCGGCGCGCACCGAGGGCATCTACACGATCATGATCACGCTGGCGATGGGCGTCGCGTTCTACTACCTCGCGCTGCAGAACTACGACATCTTCAACGGCTTCCAGGGCTTCCAGCGCGTGGCGCCGCCCACCGTGTTCGGCGTCGACTGGCGCGCGCCGCTGCCGTTCTACTTCCTCGTGCTGTTCTGGGCGCTTGCGGGCTACTTCCTCGTGAAGCACGTGATCCGCACGCCGTTCGGCATCGCGCTGCAGGGCATCCGCGACAACCCGCGGCGCATGAACGCGCTCGGCTACAGCGTGGTCACGCACCGCGTGGCCGCGCACGCGCTGGCCGGCGTGATCGCGGCCATCGGCGGCGTGCTGATGGTCTGGTACAACGGGCTCATCACGCCGGGGTCGGTCAGCACCTCGTGGCTGATCAACATCCTCGTCATCGCCGTGCTCGGCGGCATGAAGCACCCGATCGGTCCGTTCCTCGGCGCCATCGCGTTCGTGCTCCTGCAGACCTTCGCGATCGACCTCATCGACCGCGAGCGCTTCAACCTCGCTGATCGGCGGGGTGTTCCTCGCCATCGTGCTGTGTTCCCCCGACGGCCTGCTGGGCTTGTGGTCGCGCGCCAAGGCGCGGCTCGGGTCCGGCGAGGCTTCCTCACCGATGCGTTCGACGCATCCCGATACCAACCGAAGGAGACAACCGTGAGAGTGACGAAACGGACAGTGGTGCGCTCGCTGATCGGCGCGGCGATTGCCGGCGCTTTCGCCGGTGGGGCCTGGGCCCAGCAGGGGCCGGTGAAGATCGGCCTGCTCGCGACGCTGGAGGGGCCGTTTGCGGCCGGCGGCGCGGACGGCATGCGCGGTGCCGAGCTGGCGCTCAAGCAGCGCGGCGGCTCGGCAGGCGGCCGCAAGGTGGAGATCGTCAAGGCCTCGTCGGACGCCAAGCCCGACGTGGCGGTGAACGCCACCCGCAAGCTCGTGGAGCAGGACAAGGTCGACATCATGGTCGGCCCGCTGTCCGGCTCCGAGGGCATCGCGGTGAAGGACTACGCGAAGACCCAGCCGAACACGACCTTCATCAACGGCTCCTCGGGCGCCCAGGCCACCACGCTCGTCGATCCGGCACCCAACTTCTACCGCTTCAACACCGAGGGTGCGCAGTGGATGATGGGCCTCGGCAAGGCCGCGATGGACAAGGGCTACAAGCGGGTGATGGTGATTGCGGAGGACTACTCCTTCCCGTACTCGCAGGTGCAGGGCTTCATGACCGAGTTTTGCCGCCTCGGCGGCAAGGTGCCGACGAAAGCCTGGGTGCCGCTGGGCGGCAAGGACTATTCCTCCGTGATCGCCAAGATCCCGAAGGACGTGGACGCGCTGCTCGTGGTGCTCGGCGGCGCCGACGCGGTGAACTTCCTCACGCAGTACGAGTCGGCCGGCGGCGACAAGCCGATGCTCGGCGGCTCGATCACCGTGAGCCAGGACGTGCTGAACTACAAGGGCAAGCGGCGCGACTCGCTGGTCGGCACGATGTCCGCCGGGCCGGTGGCCGATGCCTACGACGGCGCGGACTGGAAGACCTTCGTCGCCGACTACCAGAAGAGCTACCCGGTATCTGCCGGCGGCTTCCCGAGCCCGTCGCTGTTCGCCTACGTTTACTACCATGAACATGAAGGCGGCGCTCGACGGGCTGGAAGCGGTGAAGGGCGACCTGTCGGGCGGGCAGGCGAAGTATCGCGAGGCGCTCGCGAAGATGACGCTGAAGACACCGACTGGCGACGTCAAGCTCGACGCGAACCGGCAGGCCATCGGCAGCACCTTCGTCACCGAGGTCGTGAAGGACGCGAAGGGCAACCTCTTCAACAAGGTCGTGCGCAAGGTCGACAACGTCGACCAGATGCTCGGCATGAAGAAGGAGGACTTCAAGATCGGCTCGCGAGATGTCCCGGACTGCCCATGAGCTGATCCTCGTTCCTCCCTCTCCCGCTCGCGGGAGAGGGCCGGGGTGAGGGCGCGGCCGGTGCGGCGCGCCGCTTCTCCCCCTCACCCCAACCCTCTCCCCCTGGCGGGGGAGAGGAAGCGTGAAGCGCCATGGCGACCGTCAGCTCATTTCGACGAGGCGCCCCGCCTGCCGCACCCCGCGCCGCGGCCGGCCCGCGCGCGCCGCTCGCCTCCAACGACGCCCTCGTGCTCGCCGGCGTGACGCGCACGTTCGGCGCGCTGCGCGCGGTCGATGACGTGTCGCTCACGGTCGCGGCCGGCGAGAGGCGGGCGATCCTCGGCGCCAACGGCGCCGGCAAGACGACGCTCTTCAATGCCGTCACCGGCGACTTCCCGCCCACCGAGGGCAGGATCCACTTCTTCGGCGAGGACGTGACCGAGCTGCCGCCGTACGAACGCATCCGCAAGGGGTTGCGGCGCACCTACCAGTCGTCGCTGCTCTTTCGCGACTTGTCGGTGCGCGACAACCTGTTCCTCGCCGTGCGCGGCGTGGCGAGCGGGCGCTACAGCCTGCTGCGCCCGCGCGCACGCCATCCGTCGCGCCAGGCCACGCAAGACCTGCTCGATCGCAGCCGGCTGAGCCATGTCGCCGACGAACTCGTGTCCACGCTGGCGCACGGCCAGCAGCGCCAGCTCGAGATCGGCATGGCGCTGGCCGGCGCGCCGCGGCTGATCCTGTTCGACGAGCCGGCCGCCGGCTTGTCGCCCACCGAGCGCCGCGAGCTCGTCGCGCTGCTCGCCTCGCTGCCCTCGCACATGAGCTTCGTGCTGATCGAGCACGACCTGGACATCGCGCTGCGCGTCGTCGAGCGCGTCACCGTGATGCACAACGGCCGCGTGCTCAAGGAAGGCACGCCGAGCGAGATCGAGAACGACGCCGAGGTGCAGGCGATCTACATGGGAGGCAAGCACTGATGGCCTGGGGTCGCGCTTCCGGCAAGCCGCCCGAGCGGCGCAGCGTCTTCGGCGAGCGCGAGGGCGCGGCGGCAGCGCCCGCGCTCGCGGTGAACGGCCTGGACGTCTACTACGGCCGCGCGCATGCGCTGCAGGAAGTGAGCTTCGTCATCCAGCGCGGCATCACCGCCATCGTCGGCCGCAACGGCATGGGCAAGACGACGCTGTGCAACGCCATCACGGGCCTCGTGCGCGCCACCGGCAGCGTGAAGCTGCACGGCGAGGAGATCCTCGGCCTTGCGCCCAACGAGGTCACGCGGCGCGGCATCGCCTACGTGCCGCAGGGGCGGCGCGTGTGGCCGTCGCTGAGCGTCGAGGAGACGCTGCGCCTCGTCGCGCGCCACAAGCGCGAGGTGGAGCGGGTCTACGAGATGTTCCCGCGCCTGGCCGAGCGCAAGGACCACGGCGGGGCGCAGCTCTCGGGCGGCGAGCAGCAGATGCTCGCCATCGGCCGCGCGCTGCTGCTCGAGCCGCGCCTGCTGGTGATGGACGAGCCCACCGAGGGCCTCGCGCCGTTGATCGTCGAGCAGGTGGAAGCGGCGCTGCGCCAGCTCGGCAGCGGCGACGAGCTCGCGGTGCTCCTGATCGAGCAGAACATCGGCGTCGCGATCGACGTCGCCGACCGCATCGGCGTGATGGTGAACGGGCGCATCGCGCACGAGATGTCGGCGCAGGAGCTCGCCGCGGATCGCGCGCTGCAGGAGCGGCTGCTCGGCGTGCACTCGAACGGCGACGACGAAGCGGCGGCCGCGCCGTCGCAAGCGCCGGCCCTCGATGCGCCGACGGCCGAAGGCACGGTGCAGGTGCTCACCGTGCGGCGCGCCCATGCCGACGGCGCACCGTCGCTCGATGCCGGCCTGCCGACGGCCGTGCGCGGGCTGAACCGCTGGAACGCCGCCAGCGCCACGCCGGCGCCGGTCGTCGGGCTTTCGCGCGAGACGCCGCGCGAGACCCCGCGCGACACGCCGCGCGAGCCGCGCCCCGAGCCTGCGCCTTCGGCCCAGGTGCTGCCGTTCCCGGTCGCCGGCTCCAGCGGCCGCGCCGCCTACGTGGCCGGCACGTTCGACACCAAGGGCCGCGAGCTCTTCTTCCTGCGCCAATGCCTGGAGAAGCTCGGGGTGCGCGTCGTCACGGTGGACCTGTCCACCTCCGGCAAGCCGTCGCCCGCCTCCGTGCATCCGCGCGAAGTCGCGCGCCACCATCCCGACGGCGAGCGCGCCGTCTTCAGCGACGATCGCGGCCGCGCCGTGAGCGCGATGGCGCTGGCTTTCGAGCGCTTCGTGCAGACGCGGCGCGACCTGGGCGGCCTGATCTCGGCCGGCGGCTCCGGCGGCACGACGCTCGCCACGCAGGCGATGCGCGCGCTCCCGGTCGGCTGCCCGAAGGTGATGGTGTCCACCATGGCCTCGGGCGACACGCGCCCCTACGTGGGGCCGAGCGACATCTGCATGATGTACTCGGTCACCGACGTGCAGGGCATCCATCGCATCAGCGAGAAGGTGCTCGCCAACGCCGCGCACGCGCTCGCCGGCATGATCACCCACCCCGCGCCCGAGAGCGAGGAGCTCAAGCCCGCGATCGGCCTCACGATGTTCGGCGTCACCACGCCGTGCGTGCAGCGCGGTGACGAAGCGCCTGGCCGACACCCACGACTGCCTCGTCTTCCATGCCACCGGCGTCGGCGGCCAGTCGATGGAGAAGCTGGTCGACTCCGGCCTGCTGGCCGGCGTGATCGACGTCACCACCACCGAGGTGGCCGACGAGATCGTCGGCGGCGTGCTGTCGGCCGGGCCGACGCGGCTCGACGTGTTCGCGCGCCACCCGCTGCCGTACGTCGGCTCGTGCGGCGCGCTCGACATGGTCAACTTCGGCGCCTGGGACACGGTGCCCGAGCGCTTCCGATCGCGCAAGCTCTACCGCCACAACCCGGCCGTCACGTTGATGCGCACCACGGCCGACGAATGCCGCACGATCGGGCAGTTCATCGCCGCCAAGCTGAACGCGATGACCGGCCCGGTGCGCTTCCTGATCCCCGAAGGCGGCGTGTCCGGCATCGACCTGCCGGGCCAGCCCTTCCACGACCCCGCCGCCGACCGCGCGCTGTTCGAGGCCATCGAGCAGCAGTTTCGACCGGCCGCGAACCGCAAGCTCGTGCGCCTGCCGATGCACGTGAACGACGAGGCCTTCGCCGACGCGCTGGTGGCGGCGTGGCGCGAGGTCGCCGCGCCGCCTGACACCGCGCGCGCGCGGCGCTGACCCGAAGGACCGCCCATGCCACGCATCGACCGCCGCGCCATCCTCGACCGCCTGCGCCGCAAGATCGCGCAGAAGCAGCCCATCGTCGGCGGCGGCGCCGGCACCGGGCTGTCCGCCAAGTGCGAGGAGGCCGGCGGCATCGATCTCATCGTGATCTACAACTCCGGCCGCTACCGCATGGCCGGCCGCGGCTCGCTCGCCGGGCTGCTCGCCTACGGCAACGCGAACGAAATCGTGCTGGAGATGGCGCGCGAGGTGCTGCCGGTCGTGAAGCACACGCCCGTGCTGGCCGGCGTCAACGGCACCGACCCGTTCCTGCTCGCCGAGCCGTTCCTGCGCGAGCTGGCCGCTCTCGGCTTCTCCGGCATCCAGAACTTCCCGACGGTCGGCCTCATCGACGGCACCTTCCGCGCCAACCTGGAGGAAACGGGCATGGGCTACGGCCTGGAGGTGGAGCTCGTCGCCCAGGCCCGCGAGGCCGACCTGCTCACCACGCCGTATGTCTTCGACGAGCGCAACGCGCGCGACATGGCCGCGGCCGGCGCCGACATCGTCGTGTGCCACCTCGGCCTCACCACCGGCGGCTCGATCGGCGCGGAGACGGCGCTGAAGCTCGCCGACTGCGTCGAGCCGATCAACGCGTGGTCGGCCGCCGCGCGCGCGGTGAACCCCGAGGTGATCGTGCTGTGCCACGGCGGCCCGATCGCCACGCCCGACGACGCGCAGCACATCCTGCGCCACTGCCCCGATTGCCACGGCTTCTACGGCGCCAGCTCGATGGAGCGGCTGCCGACCGAGACGGCGCTCACCGAGACGACGCGCCGGTTCATGCAGATCACGAGATAGAGACCACAGGAGAAGCACCATGTCCGGCGCTCAATTCGGCACCTTCCTGCTCGGCCTGATCGTCGTCGCCATCGTCGTGGCGATCGCCGTCTGGCTGCTGCACTGGCTGTACCTGCGATCGAGCAAGGAGCGCGCGTTCGTGCGCACCGGCCTCGGCGGGCAGAAGGTGGTGCTCGACGGCGGCGCCTTCGTGCTGCCGATCGTGCACGAGGTGATCCCCGTGAACATGAACACGCTGCGGCTGGAGGTCGCGCGCGGGCGCGACAAGGCGCTGATCACGAAGGACCGCATGCGCGTGGACGTGATCGCCGAGTTCTACGTGCGCGTGGCCGCGGTGCCGGAAGCGGTGGCCGCCGCCGCGCAGACCCTCGGCCTGCGCACGCTGGAGCCGGAGCGCCTCGAAGAGCTGGTGGAGGGCAAGTTCGTCGACGCGCTGCGCACGGCGGCCGCCGAGATGACGATGGAGGAGCTGCACGAGAAGCGCGGCGCCTACGTGCGTCGCGTGCGCGAGTCGGTGGGCGACGACCTGCGCAAGAACGGCCTGGAGCTCGAAGCCGCGTCGCTGACGCAGCTCGACCAGACCGGCATGGAGTTCTTCAACCCGAGCAACGCGTTCGACGCCGAGGGCCTGACGCGCCTCACCGAGCAGATCGAGCACCGCAAGAAGCAGCGCAACGACGTCGAGCAGGACACGCTGGTGGCCATCCGCAACAAGAACCTCGAGGCCGAGAAGCTGTCGCTGGACATCGACCGCGAGAGCGAATATGCGCGCCTGTCGCAGCAGCGCGAGGTGGAGAGTGGCGCGCGCGCGCCAGAAGTCCGAGCTCGTCACCGAGCGCGCGCGCCGCGAGCAGGAGGGCGAGAGCGCGCAGATCACCGCGCGCCAGACCATCGATGCGGCGCGCATCCGCTCCGAGCAGTCGATCGAGCAGGAGCGCATCACGAAGGAGCGCTCGATCCAGGCCGCCGAGATCGAGCGCCGGCAGGCGCTGGAGCTGGCCGAGCAGCAGCGCGCGATCGCGGTGGCGGTGGAGAGCAAGGCGCAGAGCGAGGCGCAGGCCGCGGCCGACGGGCGCGCGCCGCCGCGGTGGAGGCCGAGGAGCAGGTATTCACCGCGCGCGAGGTGGAGATGGCCGAGCGCCGCAAGCGCATCGAGCTGATTGGCGCCGCGCAGGCCGCAGAGCGCGAGGCCCTGCGCCTGACGAGCGCGGCGCAGGCCGAGAAGGACGCCAGCGCCGACCGCGGCGCGGCGGTGCGCGCACAGGCCGAGGCCGATGCGGATGCCGACAAGATCCGCGCCCTCGCGTCGCGCGTGCGCGCCGAGATCGAGGCCGAGGCGATGCGCATGATGAACGAGGCGCACAACGTGCTGACGCCGGACGCGCGCGCCTCCGCGCTGCGGCTGAAGCTCGTCGAGAAGGCCGAAGGCATCATCCGCGAGGCGGTGCGGCCGATGGAGCGCATCGAGGGCATCAAGATCCTGCACGTCGAGGGCCTGGGCGGCGGCGGCGGACACATGAACGGCGACGCCAACGGGGCCAGCTTCTCCGACAGCGTCGTCAACTCCGCGCTGCGCTTCCGCGCGCAGGCGCCGATCGTCGACCAGCTGCTGCGCGAGATCGGCCTCGACTCCGGCGACATCAACCGCCTGGCCGGCGGCGCCGCCGGCGGCCCCGCGGCGTTGCCGCCGAAGGAGATGAACCCCGCCGCCGCACTCCCTCAGGCGAGAAACGAGCCATGACCGTGCGCGTCTACGTCTCCACCGTCATCGACGCCTCCGCCGACGACGTCTGGGCCCGCGTGCGCGACTTCAACGGCTTGCCGCGTTGGCATCCCGGCATCGCCGACAGCCGCATCGAGAACGACGAGCCGAGCGACCGCGTGGGCTGCATCCGCCACTTCCACACGCGCGACGGCGGCACCATCCGCGAACGCCTGCTGGCGCTGTCCGACTACGAATACGCCTGCACCTACGAGATCCTCGAGAGCCCGATGGGCGTGGAGAACTACGTCGCCACGCTCGAGCTCACGCCGGTGACCGACGGCACGCGCACCTTCGCCGAGTGGCACGCCGAGTTCGACTGCGCCGAGGGCCGCGAGCCGGCGCTCGTGCAGCTCATCGGCCAGGGCGTGTTCCAGGCCGGCTTCGACGCGCTGAAGAGGCACTTCGGATCGCGCCGCTAGCGAACGCCGCCATGCTCCAGAAGGTCGTCCGCTCCACCGTGATCGACGCGCCCATCGAGCGCGTGTGGGCGGTGCTGCGCGACTTCAACAGCCACGACCAATGGCACGCGGTGGTCGACCGCAGCCGCATCGAAGGCGGCCTCGCGAGCGACCAGGTCGGCTGCGTGCGCAGCTTCACGCTGAAGGACGGCAACCGCATCCGCGAGCAGCTGCTCGCGCTGTCGGACAGCGAGTACCGCTCCACCTACACCATCGTCGAGGCCACGGTGCCGTTGCAGCGCTACGTGGCCACCGTCACGCTCAAGCGCGTGACCGACGGCGACCGCACGTTCTGGCACTGGGAGTCCACGTTCGCGACGCCGCCCGGCCGCGAGCGCGAGCTGCACGACATGGTAGCCACCGGCGTCTACGAAGCCGGCTTCGAGAACCTGCGGCGCCACCTGCACGCGGGGAGCGCCGGCCGCGCCGCGCGCAGCGACGTGCCCGCCCGGCGCCCCGATGCCGTCGCGCCAGGTCCGGCTTCACGCCTACGGCGGCCCGGAGCAGCTCGAGCCGGCGAACGGCGAGGCGCCCCCGCCGCGCGCCGGCGAGGTGCGCATCCGCCAGAGCGCCATCGGCGTCAACTTCATCGACGTCTACCTGCGCCGCGGCTGGGTGCCGCAGCTGCTGCCGGTGTCTCGCGCGTCGCCCGGCATCCTCGGCATGGAGGCCGCCGGCACCGTGGTCGACGCCGGCGAAGGCGTCGGCTCGCTGCTGCCCGGCGACCGCGTCGCCTACCTGGGCCCCGACGCCCGGCGCCTACTGCAGCGTGCGCACCGTTCCGGCCGACCAGGTCGTGCGACTGCCGTCGTCCATCGACGACGAAACGGCCGCCGCGTTGCTGCTCAAGGGCATCACGGCCGACTACCTCGTGCGCGACCTGGGCCGCGTGCGCGCCGGCACGCGGCTGCTCGTGCATGCGGCGGCCGGCGGCGTCGGCCTGCTCGTGAGCGCCTGGGCGCGCCGCCTCGGCGCGACCGTGATCGGCACCGTGTCCAGCGAGGAGAAAGCGCGCATCGCGCGCGACCACGGCTGCGAGCACGTGATCGTCACGCGCGACTACCGCTTCGCCGAAGCCGTGCAGCGCGCCGTCGGCGGTGCCGACGTGATCGTCGACGGCCTGGGCGAAGCGGCCCGGGAGGAGAACCACGCGGCGCTCGCCCCGTGCGGCCACTGGATCAGCCTCGGCCAGGCCAGCGGCCCGCTGCAGCCGATCTCGCCGGATTGGCTGCTCGCCAAGTCCATCACCTTCTCGCGCCCCGTCGTCTTCCACTACGCCGCCACGCGCCTGCGGCAGCCTAGCGCGAGACGCGCCGGCAGCGCGCTCGTGGAGCACGCGCTCTCGCCGACGGCACGCTGAATCGCGCGCCCGCGCGCTGATCGAGCGTGATTCCTGCGCTCGGACGCGCCGCCGCGCAGGCGCCACGCGTCGCGGCCCCGAGATCCGCGCGACCAGCGAGCCGGCGCGCTGGTGGCGTTGTGGCGGCGGGGTCGCGCATCGCGCCGTGGAGAACTGAGGAGCCCGAGATGATCGTCGGCATGAACCACTTCACCGTGATCGCGCAAGACGCGCAGCGCACGCTCGACTTCTACGTGGGCCTGCTCGGCCTCACGGTGGGCCATCGGCCGGATCTCGGCTTCGCAGGGGCATGGCTGTACGCCGGCGGCCCGCAGGCCGTGCTGCACGTCTACTTCGACCGCCCGGTGCCGGTGCCGCCAGCCGGCGTCATCGACCACATGGCCTTCACCGCGAAGGACCTCGCCGGCGTCAAGGCGCGGCTGGACGCCCGCGGCGTCGAGTACACGCTGCGCCGCCAGGCCGGCGGCGGCCCGTGGCAGCTCTTCTGCCTCGACCCCAACGGCGCCAAGGTGGAACTCGATTTCGATCCGTCCGAGACCCCATGAGATGAAGCGACCGATCAAGGCCTTGCGCGGATCCGGCTTTGCCGGTCCGCAGCAAGAGCCCCCTCGGGGGGCAGCGACGGGAGGAGCGTGGGGGTCGTTCACACCACAGGTACCGGGATTGCCGCGGGCTGGCATCGCCACGACGGAGCACCTCCATGACCCGACGGCAACAGGCGCGGCCCACCGACCTGGTCGCTCCCTCCGGCGGCGACCCCGCCCAGCAAGGCCTGCCCACGTACCAGGGCCTGCTGGACGAAGCGGTGCAGGAAACCTTTCCGGCCAGCGATCCGATCTCGCCGACCGCGGCGATGCACGCCGAGCGGCCGGTCAGCACCGGCCGCGACGAGCGCGACTGGGCGCTGCAGCCGCAGTCCGACTCGGCGGCGGCGCAGCGCTGCCTGCGCGCTGAATACGACGACGAGGCCGATGCCCGCCGCGCGCTGGACGACGCGCTCGTGACCGGCCTGCCGAGCGCACATCTCGACCTGCCGCCGCCCGAGCGGGCCGATGGACCGGCGGCGACGCTCGTCATCCCGATCTGCGATGACACGCAGCGCCAGCGAGCCGAGTCGATCGTCCGCCGCTCCGGCGCTCGGCGCTGGAGCATCGTGGCCTCTTGAGCCGCCCGCGCGAACGCGCGGCATGGCATGTGGCTTTCCACGTGCCGCATGCGATATCAATGAGGAGAAACCCATGGCGCACGTGCTGTAAGCGCAGACCGTTGTACGCAGGCCTCGCCCTGACCGCCTCTCCACCCGTTCGCGGGATGCGTCCTGCTTCGTTGCAGTGAGAGCATCTTCGCCGGTGACATCCGTTTCTTGGGTCGACTACAACAGAGGCAACAGACATGGACCGTAAACAGCAATTGATGCTGCTCGCACTGTCGGCAGCGGTAGCCACTCTCTCGGCATGCGGTGGTGGTGGCGGCGGCGACGCACTCCCCCGCCCCGGCCCCGGCCGCTCCGGCTCCGGCACCAGGCGCCCCCACGCCGCCTCCGCCTCCGCCTCCGCCTCCTCCGCCGTCGTCCGAGACCGGTCTGAGCGGGCCGACCGGCACGCTGTTCGTTTCCCTGAACCAGGCCGGCACGCTCGTGAGCAAGGCCCGGGACGCGTACAACAAGTCCGCAGGCGGTTTCGCCTCGGTGACGCTCGGCGATTTCTCCGCCGGCATCGGCGGCGGCAACAGCACCCAGAACTGCCCGGGCGGCGGCACCGCCACGTACACGGCGGGCCCGGCGGGCGCGGACGCCGGCGCGTACGTCTACAACGACTGCGTCATCAACGGCATCACCTACGACGGCCCGGCCGCCATCACGTACACGCTGACCAACGGCGCGCTGACGCAGTACGCCATCGTCGAGGCCGCCGTCACCGCGGTCGTGAACGGCCAGAACGTGACGCTCGACGACCGGGTGGAGTGCACGCGCGACGCCACCAACGTGGTGTGCGTCGGGCACTACGGCGACAACCAGTGGGGCGACGACTTCGTCTTCAGCGCGGGCACCGCCGACGGCAGCTACCAGTGCGAGTGCAACGCCGACCGCTGGAACAACGTCTCCACGGCCATGACCGGGACGAGTGGCCAGGTCAGCACCCAGGCCGCCACCGGTACGGCAGTGATCACCCGCACCAGTGCCACCACCTGGACGATCACGATCACCAGCGGCAATTCGTCGCTGACCTACAACGTCACGCTCTGATCGCCTCCGCTACTTATTGACACACACTTCTTGAAGCCGCCGCGTGCGAAATGCCGCGGCGGCTTTCTTCATGCCGATTGAACGCGGATGCGCGTGGGCGTAGCCTGAAATCCCTTCTCGCGCAACGCGGCGTCCATCAGGGGGACGAGCTGGCGAAGCTTGGCGGCCACAGCGGCATTGGCCGCCAGCAGCGACCAGCCAGCCTCGTCCAGCGGACCCGGCTTCACGTGGGCTCTCAAGCCCTCGGGAAGCGCTTCCAGGATGGCCGCGTGGCGCGCGTTGGACTCGCGCATGCGCTCGCCCAGGCGAGCCAGCGCGGCGCTGGATTCCAGCGCCCGGGCGATCGGCTGCGCGAGCGGCACGGAAGAAGCAGGGCGCGACATGACGGGGGAGTGTAGGGCGATGCAGATCCTGATCACGCACGGCAGCATGGCGCGCACGCGCAGCCTGCAGCTCAACCGCGCACAGCTGGCCGGCGCGCTGCTCGCAGTCCTGTGCCTCCTGATGCTGCTGTCGGGCACCGTCTACCACTTCGTCTTCCTGAAGGCCGCGCGCGACGGCTGGCCGCTCGTGAGCACCGTGGTGCGCTTCGTCGTGCGCGACGAGATCGCGCAGCGCGAACGCGTCATGCGCGACAACCTCGACGCGATGGCCCACCGCCTGGGCGAGATGCAGGCCAAGCTCGTGAAGCTGGAGTCGATGAACGAGCGTGTCTCGGGCCTCGCCGGCGTGAAGCCCGAGGAGCTCAAGCTGCTCCAGCGCGGCAACGGCAGCGCGGCCCCGAACGCCGGCCCGCAGGGCGGCCCTTACGTGCCGCTGCAACGCCCGTCGCTCGAGCAGCTGCATGGCGCGATCGACCAGCTCGACGAGCTGGCGGACCAGCACGCGGACCTGCTCACGCTGCTCGAGTCGCGCCTCTTCGAGTCGCGCCTGACGGCGCTCATGGTGCCCAACGGCAAGCCGGTCGACGGCCCGGTCAGTTCCGGCTTCGGCTTCCGTTCCGACCCCTTCACCGGCCGCACGGCGCTCCACACGGGGCTCGACTTCCCGGCCGAGAACGGCGCCGCGATCATGGCGGCCGCCGGTGGCGTCGTGAAGACGGCCGAGCGCCACCCGGCCTACGGCAACATGCTCGAGATCGACCATGGCAACGGCCTGGTCACGCGCTATGCCCACGCCTCGCGCCTGCTGGCCCGCGTCGGCGACCTCGTCCGCCGCGGCCAGACCGTGGCGGAAGTGGGCAGCACCGGCCGCTCCACCGGCCCGCACCTGCATTTCGAGGTGCTGGTGCAAGGCGTCCAGCAGAACCCCTCCAAGTTCCTGGCCCGCCGCTGAACCGCGGCTCCCTCTCCCGCGAGCGGGGAGGGCCGGGGTGAGGGCGCGGCCTCCCGCCGGCCGCGACTGCCCTCGCTAGAATCCATGGTTTCGCGGTCCCCCGCCGCGCAGCGTTAAGCTGCGCCGGCCGTCTCGGCCGCCAACTCACCCCACCCCCATGTTGCCCAAGCTCCTGACCCAGATCTTCGGTAGTCGAAACGACCGCCTGCTCAAGGGCTACCGGCGCGTGGTCGAGCAGATCAACGCCCTGGAGCCGCAGTTCGAGCAGCTCGACGACGCCGCACTGCGCGCCAAGACCGGCGAGTTTCGCGACCGCCTCGCGCAGGGCGCCACGCTCGAGGAGCTCCTGCCCGAGGCGTTCGCCGTCGTGCGCGAGGCCGGCAAGCGTGCGCTCAAGATGCGCCACTTCGATGTGCAGATGATCGGCGGCATCGCGCTGCACGAGGGCAAGATCGCCGAGATGCGCACCGGCGAGGGCAAGACCCTCGTCGCCACGCTGCCCGTCTATCTCAACGCGCTTTCCGGCAAGGGCGTGCACGTCGTCACCGTCAACGACTACCTCGCCCGCCGCGACGCCGAGTGGATGGGCCGGCTCTACCGCTTCCTCGGCCTCACCGTCGGCGTCAACGTGCCCGGCATGCAGCGCGAGGAGAAGCAGGCCGCGTTCGGCGCCGACGTGACCTACGGCACCAACAACGAGTTCGGCTTCGACTACCTGCGCGACAACATGGTCTACGAGGTGGCCGACCGCGTGCTCCAGCGCGGGCTCAACTACGCCATCGTCGACGAGGTCGACTCCATCCTGATCGACGAGGCGCGCACGCCGCTGATCATCAGCGGCCAGGCCGAAGACCACACCGAGCTGTACGTGCGCATCAACGCCGTCGTGCCGAAGCTCAAGAAGCAGATCGGCGAGGCCGACCCGCGCACCGGCGAGGGCGTGATCGAGCCGGGCGACTTCACGGTCGACGAGAAGTCGCACCAGGTCTTCCTCACCGAGCAGGGCCACGAGCACGCCGAGGAGATCCTCTCCGAGGCCGGCCTGCTGGCCGAGGGCGCGAGCCTGTACGACCCGGCCAACATCACGCTGATGCACCACGTGTACGCGGCGCTGCGGGCCAACCACCTCTACCACCGCGACCAGCACTACGTCGTGCAGGAGGGCGAGGTCATCATCGTCGACGAGTTCACCGGCCGCCTCATGACCGGCCGCCGCTGGAGCGACGGCCTGCACCAGGCGGTGGAGGCCAAGGAGGGCGTGAAGATCCAGAGCGAGAACCAGACGCTCGCGTCGATCACCTTCCAGAACTACTTCCGCATGTACGGCAAGCTCGCCGGCATGACGGGCACGGCCGACACCGAGGCCTACGAGTTCCAGGAGATCTACGGCCTCGAGACGGTCGTCATCCCGCCCAACAAGCCCACCATCCGCAAGGACGAGCTCGACCTCGTCTACAAGACGGCGAAGGAGAAGTACGACGCCGTCACCGCCGACATCCGCGAGTGCCACCAGCGCGGCCAGCCGGTGCTCGTCGGCACCACGTCGATCGAGAACTCCGAGCTCATCTCCGGCCTGCTCGACAAGGCGAAGCTGCCGCACCAGGTGCTCAACGCCAAGCAGCACGCCAAGGAGGCCGAGATCGTCGCCCAGGCCGGCCGCCCGGGCGTGATCACCATCGCCACCAACATGGCCGGCCGCGGCACCGACATCGTGCTCGGCGGCAACGTCGAGAAGCAGGTCCAGTTCATCGAGGCCGACGACGCGATTCCGCCCGACGACAAGCAGCGCCGCATCCGCCAGCTCGAGGACGAATGGCAGGGCCTGCACGAGAAGGTCGTGGCCGAAGGCGGCCTGCGCATCATCGCCACCGAGCGCCACGAGTCGCGCCGCATCGACAACCAGCTGCGCGGCCGCTCCGGCCGCCAGGGCGACCCGGGCGCCTCGCGCTTCTACCTGTCGCTCGAGGATCCGCTCATGCGCATCTTCGCGGGCGACCGCGTGCGCGCCATCATGGACCGCCTGAAGATGCCCGAGGGCGAGGCCATCGAGGCCGGCATCGTCACGCGCAGCATCGAGGGCGCCCAGCGCAAGGTGGAGGCGCGCAACTTCGACGTCCGCAAGCAGCTGCTCGAGTACGACGACGTCGCCAACGACCAGCGCAAGGTCATCTACCAGCAGCGCAACGAGATCCTCGAGGCCACGTCGCTCGACGAGCAGATCACCAACCTGCGCCGCAGCGCGATGACCGACGTCGCGCGCACCTACGTGCCGGCCGAGAGCCTGGAGGAGCAGTGGGACCTCGACACGCTCGAGAAGACGCTGCGCGACGAATGGCAGCTCGAGGTGAACCTGAAGGCCGAGGTCGACAAGAGCGAATCCATCACCGACGAAGACGTCCTCGAGCGGGTGGTCCAGGCGGCCGACGAGGCGTTCGCCGGCAAGGTGGAGCAGGTGGGGGCCGAGCAGTTCACGCCGTTCATGCGCATGGTGCTGCTGCAGTCGATCGACACCCACTGGCGCGAGCACCTGGCCGCGCTCGACTACCTGCGCCAGGGCATCCACCTGCGCGGCTACGCGCAGAAGAACCCGAAGCAGGAATACAAGCGCGAGGCGTTCGAGCTCTTCGCGCAGCTGCTCGACCTCGTCAAGCTGGAGGTCACGCGCCTGCTGCTGACGGTGCGCATCCAGTCGCAGGAGCAGGCGGCGAAGGCCGCCGAAGCCATCGAGGACCGCCTCGGCCAGGTCGCCAACCTGCGCTACGCCCACCCGAACGAGGACGGCTCGGTCTCCGAAGACGCCGACGTCGCGGTCGCCGCAGTGCCGCGGGTCGGCCGCAACGACCCGTGCCCCTGCGGCAGCGGCAAGAAGTACAAGCAGTGCCACGGCAAGCTTGACTTGAGCCCCCACGCTCCTATCGTCGCTGCCCCCCGAGGGGGCGCTTTGCAGCGGACCGGCGGAGCCGGATCCGCGCAAGATGCTTGGTCTTCTTTGGACTGACTCAGTCGAGGCGCTTTGAATGGCCGTGAATCTTCTGCGCGCCGAATGCCGCCGATCTGCATCCCGTGCCGGGCGTGCGCCTCGGCATCGCGATGGCCGGCGTGCGCAAGGCCAACCGGCGCGATCTGACCGTGGTCGCGCATCGACGAGGGCGCTCGCGTGGCCGGCGTGTTCACGCGCAACCGCTTCTGCGCGGCGCCGGTGCAGGTCTGCCAGGAGCACCTGGCCGGCCGGCGCACGCCATCCGCGCGCTGGTGATCAACACCGGCAACGCCAACGCCGGCACCGGCGCCGACGGCCTCGCGCGGGCGCGGCGCACGTGCGCGGCGCTGGCCGGCCAGCTCGGCATCCGGCCGGAGCAGGTGCTGCCGTTTTCCACCGGCGTGATCATGGAGACGCTGCCGGTCGAGCGCATCGAGGCCGGCCTGCCGGCGGCCGTGGCCGACCTGCGCGCCGACCAGTGGGCCACCGCCGCCGAGGCCATCATGACCACCGACACGCTGCCCAAGGCCGCGTCGCGGCAGGTCGTGATCGGCGGCCGCACGGTCACGATCACCGGCATCTCCAAGGGCGCCGGCATGATCCGGCCGAACATGGCGACGATGCTCGGCTTCATCGCCACCGACGCGGCCGTCGCGCCGTCGCGTGATGCAGCCGCTCGTGCAGCGGGCCGCCGACGCGTCGTTCAACCGCATCACCATCGACGGCGACACGTCGACCAACGACTCCTTCGTGCTCATCGCCACCGGCCGCGCCGGCCACGGCGAAGTCACCACGCTGGACGACGGCGACGGCGCCGTGCTCGCCGAGGGCATCGTGGCGGTGGCCGAGCAGCTTGCCCAGGCCATCGTGCGAGACGGCGAGGGCGCCACCAAGTTCATCACCGTGCGCGTCGAAGGCGGGCGAGACGAATCCGAGTGCCGCCAGGTGGCCTACGCCATCGCCCACTCGCCGCTGGTCAAGACGGCGTTCTTCGCGAGCGACCCGAACCTCGGCCGCATCCTCGCGGCCGTCGGCTATGCCGGCATCGACGATCTCGACCAGGGCCTGATCGACCTCTTCCTCGACGACGTCCACGTCGCCGAGCGCGGGGGCCGGCACCCGGCCTACCGCGAGGAGCACGGCCAGCGCGTGATGAAGCAGAGCGAGATCACCGTGCGCGTCCTGCTGCGGCGCGGCACCGCCCAGGCGCTGGTCTGGACCTGCGACCTGTCGCACGAATACGTCAGCATCAACGCCGACTACCGCAGCTGACGACGGCGCTGCTACCATTCTGCGGCTTCCGACGAGGACACCCATGAACCCGACGACCCTGCCCCACCGACGCGCCCTTCGTGGCGTCTCGGCTGTGCGCGCCCGGTCGATCGCATGGGGCGCGACCCGCGCAGCCGTCCACTAGCTTCTTCTCAGCACCACTTCCGATCGGAGACCGCTGAGAACTCGGCGGAAGTCCCGATCGGATTTCGGTTGAAACCCGCCGCACAAGGCCCCACGAGGGCCGGCGACGAGGAGAGAAGATTGAAGAAAATCCTGGAGGCGCTGCGGCAACGAACCGCCCTGCCGCCCGACGATCTGCTCAAGGATCCGGTCTACCGCCGGCTCTGGACATCCATCCTGATCAGCTCGTTCGGCGGCCAGGTGACGATGCTCGCGCTGCCGCTCACCGCTGCCGTGCTGCTGCATGCCGCGCCCACCCAGATGGGCCTGCTCACGGCGATGGAGATCGTGCCCTTCGTGCTGTTCTCGCTGCCGTCGGGCGTGTGGCTCGATCGCGTCCGGAAGCTGCCCGTGTACGTGGCCGGCGAGGCGCTGCTCGCCCTCGCCGTGGCCAGCGTGCCGCTCGCCTGGTGGATGGGCTGGCTCACGATGGGCTGGCTGTATGTCGTCGGCTTCTTCATCGGCACCGTGTACACGACCGCCGGCAGCGCCGCGCAGATCGTCCTCACGCAGGTGGTGGCGCGCGACCGGCTGGTCGAGGCGCATGCTAAGAACGCGCTCGCCACGTCCGGTGCCGAGGTCGCCGGGCCCGGCCTGGCGGGGGCGCTCATCAAGCTCGTCGGCGCCCCGATGGCGCTGCTCGTGGACGCGGCCGGCCTGCTGTTCTCGGCCGCCATCCTGCGCGGCATCCCGATCCACGAGGTGCGCCGGCCCCGCGCCGACGCCGCCTTCTGGCGCGACCTGCGCGCCGGCGTGCGCTTCGTCGCGCGGCAGCGGCTGCTCGTCGCGCTGGCGCTTGCCGTCGGCGTCTGGCAGATGTGCCACCACGCGGCGATCGTGGTGCAGATCCTGTTCGCCACCCGCACCCTCGGCCTGTCCGAGCAGGCGGTCGGGTTGTGCTACGCCGGCATGGGCGTGGGCACCATCATCGCCAGCGTGCTCGGCAACCGCATCAGCCGCCGCTGGGGCCCCGGGCCTTGCCTGGTCGTCGGCTTCGCCACCTGCGGCGCCGGCTGGTCGCTGCTCGCGGTGGCACCCGCCAATGCATGGGGCGTGGCGGCGTTCGCGGTGATGCTGCTGATGTTCAGCGCGGGCGCGGTGCTGGTGTTCATCAACTTCCTCGCGCTGCGACAGGCCGTCACGCCCGAGCCGCTGCTGGGCCGCATGACCAGCACGATGCGCTGGCTGATCCTGATCCCCGCCGGCCCCGGCGCGCTGCTCGGCGGCTGGCTCGGCGAGCACGTGGGCCTGCGTGCCGCGCTCGCGTTCGCGGGCGGATCGGCGACTGCTGCTCGCCCTGGCCGCCTGGCGCGCACCGGTCATCCGCGGCGTGCGCCAGCTGCCGCAGCCCGAGCCGGAAGACTCCTTGCTCGGCGCCGAGGCCACGTTGGGCGCCCGCGTTGCGCCCGAAGCCTGAGGCACGCGTGCAGCGGAAGCAGTGCCTTCACACCGGCAAAAGCAAATCCACCGCATCCGTCACGATGCTGTCCACGCCGAGGGCAACCATCCGCGCCGCCTCGTCGGCATCGTTGACCGTGTACACCGCCGTCCTCAGCCCCGCCGAACGCAGCGCCGCACCACGCGCCCCGTCCATCATCTCGAACGACGTGATCACGGCGACGCAACCCAGCCGCTGCGCCATCTCGAACCAGCCGTCCCAGAACTTGTCGAGCAGCAGCGCTCTCGGCAAGGCCGGCGCCCCCTCGCGCGCACCGGCCAACGCCTGCGGCCAGAACGAGCTGAGCAGCGGCGGCACCGCCTCCGCGGCCCATAGCCGCGCCGCCTCCTGCGCCACGAGCCGGCCCGTGTGCGCCTCGTGGTCCGGCGTCGGCTTGATCTCCAGGTTGAGCACGAAGCCGTTGCGTTGCACGTAGCGCGCCACGGCCTCCAGGGTCGGGATCGGCTCCCCCGCATAGGCCGGGCCGTGCCAGGCGCCGGCATCGAGCCGCGAAAGCTCGGCCCAGGGGCGCAGTCCCGCGACGCCGGTCTCGCCCGTCGTGCGATCCAGCGTGGCGTCGTGCAGCAGGAACGGCACGTCGTCCGCCGACAGCTTCACGTCGCACTCGAATGCGCGATACCCGTGGCGCGCACCTTCGCGGAACGCCGCCAGCGTGTTCTCCGGCGCCAGCTTGCCGGCGCCTCGGTGCGCGATCCAGCGCGGCCAGGGCCACGGCGCCGGCGACGCGGGAGAGGGCGTGCTCACCGGCAAGCTCCCTCGTTCGCGCGGCTCACAGCCGCTGCCGCGTCTGCGCGTCGAACCAGTGCACGTGCTCCGGCGCCACGCGCAGCGTCACGGTCTGGCCGGCGACCGGCGGCGTCAGCGTGCCTTCGAATCGCATCGTGAAGGATGCATCGCCGAGCTTGCCGTGCACCAGGCGCTCGGCGCCCAGCATCTCGATCAGCTCCACGGCGAACGGCCAGCCGCCGCCGCCTCCGGCCAGGTCCACGTGCTCGGGCCGCACGCCCGCGATCAGCTCCCCGCTGCGCGGCGCCGCGCTCGGCATCGACAGGCTCATGCCGCCGACCCTGAAGCGCGAGCCGTCCGCCTCGCCGTGCAGCAGGTTCATCGGAGGCGAGCCGATGAAGCTGGCGACGAAAGTGGTTGCCGGCCGCGCATACACCTCCTCGGGCGTGCCGACCTGCTCCATCCGGCCCTCGTTCATCACCACCATGCGCTGCGCCAGCGTCATCGCCTCGACCTGGTCGTGCGTGACGAACAGCGAGGTCACGCCCAGCTCCCGGTGCAGCTTCTGGATCTCCAGCCGCGTCTGCGCGCGCAGCTTCGCGTCCAGGTTGGACAGCGGCTCGTCGAACAGGAACACCGCCGGCTCGCGCACGATCGCGCGGCCCATCGCCACGCGCTGGCGCTGGCCGCCGGAGAGCTCCCGCGGCTTGCGCTCGAGCAGGTGGCCGAGCTCCAGGATCTTCGCTGCCTTCTGCACGCGCGACTCGATCTCGGCCTTGGGCACGCGCGCGATCTTCAGGCCGTAGGCCATGTTGCCGTACACGCTCATGTGCGGGTAGAGCGCGTAGTTCTGGAACACCATCGCGATGTCGCGCTCGGCCGGCTCGATGTCGTTCACCACGCGCCCGCCGATCGAGATCTCGCCATCGCTGATCTCCTCCAGCCCGGCCACCATGCGCAGCAGCGTGCTCTTGCCGCAGCCCGACGGCCCCACGATCACGATGAACTCGCCGTCGGCGATGTCCGCGCTCACCCCGTGGATCACCTGGTTCGCCTTCGGGCCCACCCCGTAGCGCTTGACGACGTTGCGTATCGAGATCGCGCCCATGGGCTATTTCTCCGCGTCCACGAGGCCCTTGACGAACCATCTCTGCATCAGCAGCACGATGAGCGCCGGCGGGATCATCGCGAGCATGGCCGTGGCCATCACCACGTTCCACTCGGTGTACGACTCGCCGGCCACCATGCGCTTGATGCCCATCACCACCGGCGCCATGCTCATCGGTCGTCGTGACCAGCAGCGGCCACAGGTACTGGTTCCACCCGTAGATGAACTGGATCACGAACAGCGCCGCGATCGCGGTCGATCGACAACGGCAGCAGCACGTCCTTGAAGAAGCGCATCGGACCGGCGCCGTCGATGCGCGCGGCCTCCACCAGCTCGTCCGGCACGGCGAGGAAGAACTGGCGGAACAGGAAGGTCGCGGTGGCTGACGCGATCAGAGGCACCGTGAGGCCGGCATAGGTGTTCAGCAGGCCGAAGTCCGAGACCACCTTGTAGGTGGGTAGATGCGAACCTCCACCGGCAGCATCAGCGTGATGAAGATCATCCAGAACACAAGCAGCGGAGCGGAAAGCGGAAGTAGACGATGGCGAACGCCGACAGCAGCGAGATCACGATCTTGCCGACCGCGATGACGAGTGCGCTGACGAGGCTCACCCACATCATCGGTGCCACCGGCGCGTTCTTGCTGCCGAAGCTGCTGTGCCGCCGAAGCAATGCCGCGCGATACGTCTCGACCATGTGGTCACCGGGCACCAGCGACATCGGCACGTTCTGCACGATCTGTTGGGAGGTCTGCGTGGACGCAACGAACGTGACGTAGACCGGGAAGAAGACGATCACCAGCCCGAGCACAAGCACGAGGTGCCGACAGTCAGCGTGAGAGCATGGGACGGCGTTCGATCATCGCTTCAGTACTGCACTTTCTTCTCGACGTAGTGGAACTGCGACCACCGTGAGAATGATGACGATCGTCATCAGCACTACCGACTGCGCTGCCGAGCCGCCGAGGTCGAGTGCCTTGAAACCGTCGTAGTACACCCTGTAGACCAGGATCGAAGTCTCCTTGCCCGGACCGCCCTGCGTGGCCGCGTCGACGATCGCGAAGGTGTCGAAGAACGCATAGACGATGTTGATGACGAGCAGGAAGAAGGTGGTGGGCGACAGCAGTGGGAACACGATGGTCCAGAAGCGCCGCCACGGTGACGCGCCATCGATTGCGGCCGCCTCGATGAGCGACTTGGGAATCGACTGCAGGCCTGCGAGGAAGAACAGGAAGTTGTACGGAGATCTGCTTCCACACCGCCGCCATCACGATCAGCGCCATCGCGTGATCGCCATCGAGCAAGTGGTTCCACTCCAAGCCGGCGTAGCCGAGCGCGTAGCTGACGATACCGACCGAAGGCGCGAACATGAAGAGCCACAGGACGCCCGCGACCGCAGGAGCCACGGCATAAGGCCAGATCAGGAGCGTCTTGTAGGCCGCCGCCCCGCGTACCACGCGGTCGGCCATGGTCGCCAGCAGCAGCGATATCGACAGCCCGCACACGGCCACCAGCACCGAGAAGACCGCGGTGATGCGGAACGAGTCGACGTAGCTCGGGTCGTTCGAACAGGCGCTCGAAGTTCTCCAGGCCGACGAAGCGCGTCGAGGTGCCGAAGGCATCCTCCATCCGCACGCTCTGGTACAGCGCTTGTGCGGCGGGCCAGAAGAAGAAAACGAGCACGACCGCCATCTGAGGTGCAATCAGCACCCAGGGCAGCCACCAGCTCCTGAATCTGACCCGCTTTTCGGCGGCCACGTCAGGTCTTGTTCGCCTTCTGGAAGCGCTCGAGCAATTCGTCGCCGCGCTTGACGGCGGCGTCCAGGCCTTCCTTGGCGCTCTTCTTGCCGCTCCAGACTTGCTCCATCTCCTCGTCCACGATGTCGCGCACCTGGTTGAAGTTGCCCAGGCGGATGCCGCGCGACTTGTCGGTCGTCTTGCGAATCATCTGGTTCACAGGCACGTTGGTGCCTGGGTTCTGCTTGTAGAAGCCGCTTTTCTCGGTGAGCTCGAACGACGGCAGTGTGACCGGCAGGTAGCCGGTGCGCTGGTGGCTGGCGGCGGCCACCTCCGGGCGCGCCAGGTACTGGAAGAACTGCGCGACGCCCTTGTACTCCTGGGGCTTCTTGCCCGACATTACCCACAGGCTCGCGCCGCCAATGATGGTGTTCTGCGGCGCGCCCGACACGTCCGGGTAGTACGGCAAGGTCGACATGCCAGAGGCGAACTTCGCGTTCCGCTTGATGTTGCCGTACATCGAGGACGAGCCGGTCACCATCGCGCACTCGCCCGAGTAGAAGGTGGCATCGGCCTTGTTGCCGCGTCCCTTGTAGACGAACAGGCCCTGCTTGGCCATGTTGGCCAGGTTCTCGATGTGGCGCACGTGCAGTGGCGTGTTGAAAGCGAGCCGTGTGTCCAGGCCGTCGAAGCCGTTGCGCTTGGTGGCGTAGGGCACGTTGTGCCAGGCTGAGAAGCTCTCGAGCTGCGTCCAGCCGACCCAGCTGGTGGTGAACGGGCACTTGTGACCGCTCGCCTTCAGCTTGGCGGCAGCCAGCACCACCTCGGGCCAGTTCGCCGGCGGTCGGTCGGGGTCGAGACCGGCTGCCTTGAACGCGTCCTTGTTGTAGTGGAATACGGTGGTCGAGCTGTTGAACGGGAAGCTCAGCATCTGGCCGTTGGGAGCGGTGTAGTAGCCGGCCACCGCTGGCACGTAGATCGACGGGTCGAACTTCAGGCCGGCATCGGCCATCACCTTGCCCACCGGCACGATCGCGCCCTTGGCGGCCATCATCGTCGCGGTGCCGACTTCGAACACCTGCAGGATGTGCGGTGCGTTGCCGGCGCGGAACGCGGCGATCGCAGCCGGCATCGACTCTTCGTAGCTGCCCTTGAAGGTGGGCACCACCTTGTATTCCTTCTGGCTCTCGTTGAAGCCCTTGGCGAGGTCGTTGACCCATTCGCCGTTGGCTCCCGGCATGGCGTGCCACCATTGGATCTCGGTTTGCGCGTGGGCCTGCACGGCGGCTGCGGCAGCGGTGCAAAGAACGAGGGTCTTCAATTTCATTGGTGACTCCGTGGGTTCGGGTCGTTTCGTGAACGGCCGCATCAATGTCTTCGGCTTCGATGACAGGCGTGTTTCTGTCACGGATGCCGAGGGCAGGGCAACGGGATTTACCCCCTTGCGCCCGGGCGGGCCGATGCTGCGCTGCGGTAGGATCGCGCCTTACGTGCTCCGACAGGCTCGCCGTCACATCGCCTGCCGCCCATGAACGCTCCCCTGCTGCTGAACCCCGCGCCCCCCGCGGCCGAGACGGACGATGCCGCGCCCCGCCTGCGCGAGATCCCGTACAACTACACCTCGTTCTCCGATCACGAGATCGTGGCCCGCCTGCTCGGTGAGCGGGCGTGGCAGCTCCTGGAGCGGTTGCGGGAGCAGCGCCAGACCGGCCGGTCGGCCCGGATGCTCTACGAAGTGCTCGGCGACATCTGGGTCGTGCAGCGCAACCCCTACCTGCAGGATGACCTGCTCGCCAACCGAAAGCGCCGCTCGCTCCTGATCGACGCGCTGGAGCACCGGCTGGCCGAGATCGACAAGCGGCGCGACAGCGCCGCCGATGCCGGGCGCGATGCCCTCGTCGCCGAGCTCCTGCAGTCCGCGCGCGACGCCGTCGCATCCTTCGCCGGCTCGTTCCCCGAGACGGATGCGCTGCGCCGCCGCGCCCGCCGCGGGCTCGGCCGCCACACGGCGCGAGACAACATCAAGTTCGATGCCCTGTCGCGCGTCTCGCACGTCACCGACGCGACCGACTGGCGTGTCGAGTACCCCTTCGTGGTGCTCACGCCCGACACCGAAGCCGAAATGGCAGCGCTGGTCGGCGCTTGCATCGATCTCGGCCTCACCATCGTGCCGCGCGGCGGCGGCACCGGCTACACCGGCGGCGCCGTGCCGCTCACGTGGAAGAGCGCGGTCATCAACACCGAGAAGCTCGAGCGCATGACCGAGGTCGAGCTCGTGGCGCTGCCCGGCATCGCCGACCCCGTGCCCACGGTCTGGACCGAGGCCGGCGTCGTCACCCAGCGCGTGGCCGACGCCGCCGAGCGGGCCGGCTTCGTCTTCGCGGTCGACCCCACCTCCGCCGAGGCCTCGTGCATCGGCGGCAACATCGCGATGAACGCGGGCGGCAAGAAGGCCGTGCTGTGGGGCACCGCGCTCGACAATCTCGCCTCGTGGCGCATGGTGACACCGGATGCCCGGTGGCTCGAGGTCGTGCGCCTCGACCACAACCTGGGCAAGATCCACGATGCCGAGACGGCGCGCTTCGAGCTGCGCTGGCTCGACGCCGCCGGCAGCCGCGTCGAGCGCACCGAGACGCTCGACATCCCCGGGCGCGCCTTCCGCAAGGAGGGCCTCGGCAAGGACGTCACCGACAAGTTCCTCGCCGGCCTGCCCGGCGTGCAGAAGGAAGGCTGCGACGGCCTCATCACCAGCGCGCGCTGGATCGTGCACCGCATGCCGGCCCACGTGCGCACGGTCTGCCTCGAGTTCTTCGGATCGGCACGCCAGGCCGTGCCCAGCATCGTCGAGATCAAGGACTATCTCTTCGCCCAGGCCGCCGCGGGCGGCGCCGTGCTCGCCGGCCTGGAGCACCTGGACGACCGCTACCTGAAGGCCGTGGGCTACGCCACGAAGAGCAAGCGCGGCGGCCTGCCCAAGATGGTGCTGATCGGCGACATCGTCGGCGACGACGACGCCGCCGTCGCCGCGCGCCACGAGCGAAGTCGTGCGCCTCGCCAACGCGCGCGCCGGCGAAGGCTTCGTCGCCGTGAGCGCCGACGCGCGCAAGAAGTTCTGGCTCGACCGCAAGCGCACCGCGGCCATCGCGCGCCACACCAACGCCTTCAAGATCAACGAAGACGTCGTGATCCCGCTCGACCGCATGGGCGAGTACACCGACGGCATCGAGCGCATCAACATCGAGCTGTCGCTGCGCAACAAGCTCGAGCTCGCCGACGCGCTCGAGACCTTCTTCCGGCGCGGCAACCTGCCGCTCGGGCGCGGCGACGATGCCGGCGAGATCCCGAGCGCCGAGCTGCTCGAGGACCGCGTCGCCCAGGCGATCGCACTGCTGAGCGAGGTGCGCGAAGAATGGCGCGGCTGGCTCGAGGCGCTCGACCTGCCGCACCCCGAGCGCAGCGTGTTCGAGCGCCTGCAGGACGGCACGCTGCGCGCCTCCTGGAAGACCCAGCTGCGCCGCCCGCTGCAAGGGCTCTTCGCCGGCGCCGCGTTGGCCCCCATCCTGGACGAATGCACGCGCATCCATCGCGAGGTCTTGCGCGGGCGCGTCTGGGTGGCGCTGCACATGCATGCCGGCGACGGCAACGTGCACACCAACATTCCCGTCAACAGCGACAACTACGCCATGCTGCAGACGGCGCACGAGGCCGTCGCCCGCATCATGGCCCTGGCCCGTCGCCTCGACGGCGTCATCTCCGGCGAGCACGGCATCGGCATCACCAAGCTCGAGTTCCTCACCGACGACGAGCTCCAGGGCTTCGCCGACTACAAGCGCCGCGTCGACCCTCACGGCCGCTTCAACAAAGGCAAGCTCCTGCGCCACCCGCAGTCCCTCGGGCCCGACGTGCGCGCCGCCGACCTGGCGCACGCCTACACCCCCAGCTTCGGCCTGATGGGCCATGAATCGCTGATCATGCAGCGCAGCGACATCGGCGCCATCAGCGACAGCATCAAGGACTGCCTGCGCTGCGGCAAGTGCAAGCCGGTGTGCGCCACGCACGTGCCGCGCGCCAACCTGCTCTACAGCCCGCGCAACAAGATCCTCGCCACCTCGCTGCTGATCGAGGCCTTCCTCTACGAGGAGCAGACGCGCCGCGGCGTCTCGATCCGCCACTGGGAGGAGTTCGAGGACGTCGCCGACCACTGCACGGTCTGCCACAAGTGCGCCAGCCCGTGCCCGGTGAAGATCGACTTCGGCGATGTGTCCATGAACATGCGCAACCTGCTGCGCAAGATGGGCCGCAAGCGCATGCGCCCGGGCAATGCCGCGGCGATGCTGATGCTCAACGCCACGAACCCGCAGACCATCAAGCTGCTGCGCGGCGCGATGGTCGGCGTGGCCTTCAAGGCGCAGCGCCTGGCCGCCGACCTGCTGCGCCCGGCGGCCCGCCGGCAGGCCGCAGCGCCGCCGGCCACCGTCGGCACGGCGCCGCTGCGCGAGCAGGTGATCCACTTCGTCAACAAGAAGCTGCCGGGCGGCCTGCCCAAGCGCACGGCGCGCGCGCTGCTCGACATCGAGGACAAGGACTACGTCCCGATCATCCGAGACCCGCGTGCCACCAGCGCCGAGACCGAGGCCGTCTTCTACTTCCCGGGCTGCGGCTCCGAGCGGCTCTTCTCGCAGGTCGGCCTGGCCACGCAGGCCATGCTGTGGCATGCCGGCGTGCAGACCGTGCTGCCGCCCGGCTACCTGTGCTGCGGCTATCCGCAGCGCGGCAGCGGCCAGTTCGACCGCGCCGACCAGATCATCACCGACAACCGCGTGCTGTTCCACCGGGTGGCCAACACGCTGAACTACCTGGACATCAAGACGGTGGTCGTGAGCTGCGGCACCTGCCACGACCAGCTCCAGGGCTATCGCTTCGACCAGATCTTCCCCGGCTCGCGCATCGTCGACATCCACGAGTACCTGCTCGAGAAGGGCATCCGGCTCGATGCCGGGGACGGCGCCGGCTACCTCTACCACGACCCCTGCCACAGCCCCATCAAGCAGGGCGACCCGCTCAAGACGGTGCAGGCGCTCGTGGGCCCGGCGGTCGTCAAGAGCGAGCGCTGCTGCGGCGAGAGCGGCACCTTCGCCGTCACCCGGCCCGACATCGCCACGCAGGTTCGCTTCCGCAAGCAGGAGGAGATCCGCCGCGGGGAGGCCGCCCTGCGCGCCCAAGGCGCCGTGGGCGACCTGAAGATCCTCACCTCCTGCCCGAGCTGCCTGCCAGGGCCTGTCCCGCTACGAGGGCGACTTGTCCAGTGGGCTGCTCGAGGCCGACTACATCGTCGTCGAGATGGCGCGCCGCATCCTCGGCGAGGACTGGATGCCCCGCTTCGTCGCCCGCGCCAACGACGGCGGCATCGAGCGCGTGCTCGTCTAGCGCGGCGTAGACTTGATCGATCCACCCGAGCCGCCATGCCCGCGCCCACCGCCGTCACCCTGCACCAGCGCTCGCGCGTGCTGGAAGTCGCCTTCGACGACGGCGCGAGCTTCCGCATCCCGTTCGAGCTGATGCGCGTGTATTCGCCGTCCGCCGAAGTCCAGGGCCATGGGCCGGGGCAGGAAGTGCTGCAGACCGGCAAGCGCGACGTCGGTCGTCACGGCCATCGAGCCGGTGGGCCACTACGCGCTGCAGCCCCAGTTTTCCGACGGCCACGACACCGGCATCTTCTCGTGGGACTATCTCTATCACCTCGGCGCGCAGCACGACACGCTCTGGCAGCGCTACGAGACAGCGCCTGGCCGAGGCGGGCGTGACCCGCGACACCCCCATGCCGGTGCAGGCCGCGGGCGGGTGCGCATCGCATTGAGGGTCCGGCATGGGTGACACCCACTTCGGCTACGAGCGCGTCGAGCCCGACCACAAGGCAGCCCGGGTGCGCAGCGTGTTCGATTCCGTCGCCGCCCGCTACGACCTGATGAACGACCTGATGTCGCTCGGCCTGCACCGCGCCTGGAAGGCCTACGCGGTCGCCGTGGCCGACGTCCGGCCCGGCCAGCGGGTGCTCGACCTCGCCGGCGGCACCGGCGACCTCGCGCGTGCCTTCGCCCGCAAGGCCGGCCCGGCCGGCACCGTCGTGCACACCGACATCAACGAATCGATGCTGCGGCGGGGGCGCGACCGCCTCCTCGACCAGGGCCTCGCGTTGCCCACCGTGCTGTGCGATGCCGAGACCCTGCCGTTTCGCACCGGCAGCTTCGACCTCGTCAGCGTGGCCTTCGGCCTGCGCAACATGACGCACAAGGAGCGAGCGCTCACTGAGATGGCGCGCGTGCTGCGCGATGGCGGCCGCCTGCTCGTGCTGGAGTTCTCCAAGGTGGCCGCGCCGCTGGAAAAGGCCTACGACTGGTACTCCTTCAGCGTGCTGCCGCGCCTGGGCCAGTGGGTCGCCGGCGACGCCGCCAGCTACCGCTACCTGGCCGAATCGATCCGCATGCACCCCGACCAGCAAGGCCTGAAGGTCATGATGAGGGGCGCCGGCTTCGGCCACGTCGACGTGCACAACCTGTCTGCGGGGGTCGTGGCCCTGCATGTCGGGGTGAAGTGCTGATCGGCCCCTGTGTGGCACGGTGCACGAACCGTTGCATCCGGGGGGCCCCACTCCCCTGAATCGGGTGAAAAAACACAGGGTGGGGGCCGCTAAACTGCGCCTTCCGAACCGGCAAGGTCGCTGATCGATCGGCCGGACCGCCCATGCCGCAGGACGGCATCGAATTCAAGTACGGTTGGGAGACCCGATGAACACCGCTACGCGCGCCGCCTTGGCGGCCCGGTTAGCTCGAACTACAGGCATGCTGCTTGCTGTGGCTGGCGTGCTGATGACTGGGTGCGGGGAGACCAAAGACAAGCCGGCCACGCAAACGGCCGCCAAGGTCAACAAGGAGGAGATCACGGTTCACCAGATCAACTTCGCGCTCGGGCAGCAGCGAGGTCTCCGTCCGGATCAGCAGGAGGCTGCGCGCAAGCAGGTCCTGGAGCGCCTCATCGACCAGGAGCTGACGCTGCAGAAGGCGGCCGAACTCAAGATCGACCGTGACGCAAAGGTGCAACAACAGCTCGAAGCGTCCCGGCGCGACATCGTCTCCCGTGCGTATCTCGAGCGCGTCGGCGAGACGGCGACGCGGCCCAGCAGCGCCGAGGTCGAGAAGTACTACGCCGACAAGCCGGCGCTCTTCAAGGAACGGCGCATCTACAACCTGCAGGAGATCGCCATCGAGGCCAAGCCGGAGCAGGTGCCGACGCTGCGCGCGAAGCTCGAGTCGGCGAAGAACGTCAGCGAGTTCATCGAGTACCTGAAAGCGAACGACTTCCGCTTCACCGGCAACCAGGCGGTGCGTGCAGCCGAGCAGATCCCGCTGGCCAGCCTCGACATCTTCGCGCGCATGACCGATGGGCAGTCGATGCTCAATCCGTCACCCACCGGTGCCACCGTCGTGGTGCTCGCGGGCTCGCGCGCGCAGCCGGTGGACCTGCAGCGCGCCACGCCTGCGATCGAGCAGTTCCTGCTCAACGATCGCAAGCGCGACATCATCGCCAGGGATCTGAAGTCCCTGCGCGAAGCGGCCAAGATCGAGTACGTCGGGCAGTTCGCCGAGGGGCCGGCCACGCCGGCCTCCGCGGCGAGCGGCCCGGCAGCCAACCAAGGGGCTGGAACGAAATGAACGCACTCCGACAATCCTTCATCGCCACCGTCCTGGGCCTGATCACGCTGTTGTCGGCCGGCATCGCCTGCGCCCAGGCGCAACCGGCGGCACCTGCCCAGCAACGCAGCGAGTACGTGCTCGGCGCGGGCGACGTGATCCGCATCACCGTCTTCCAGAACCCCGATCTCACGCTCGAGACGCGCCTGTCCGAGACGGGCCAGGTCAGCTATCCGCTGCTCGGCCCGATCAACCTCGGCGGCATGTCGGTCGCCCAGGCCGAGAAGCGCGTCGCCGACGGCCTGCGCTCCGGCAACTTCGTGAAGCAGCCGCAGGTCAGCGTGCTGGTCGTGCAGGTGCGCGGCAACCAGGTCTCGGTGCTCGGCAACGTGAACCGCCCCGGCCGCTATCCGCTCGAGCTCGCCGACACGCGCCTCACCGACATCCTCGCTGCCGCGGGCGGCGTGTCGCAGGGCGGCGCCGACATCGTCACCGTGGTCGGCTCGCGCAACGGCAAGCCGTTCCGCTCCGAGATCGACCTCCCCGGTGCGTTCCAGGCGGCCCAGCGCACGAACGACGTCGTCCTCGCCAACGGTGACGTGATCTACGTCGACCGCGCGCCCACCGTTTTCATCTACGGCGAAGTGCAGCGTCCCGGCGTCATCCGCCTCGAGCGCGGGATGACCGTCATGCAGGCGCTGGCCACCGGCGGCGGCCTCACGCAACGAGGCACCGAGAAGGGCATGCGGGTGCACCGCCGCGGCCCCGACGGCAAGGTCCAGGTGATCCAGCCTTCGATGGACGACCCGGTGCGCGATGGCGACGTGGTCTACGTGCGCGAGAGCTTGTTCTGAGCGAGGCAGATGATGAACATCAACCAGTTCCTGTCGATCCTTTGGGCGCGCCGATGGCTTGCACTCACGGTCTTCCTCGTCACCGTGGGTGCCACGCTGGTCGTGAGCCTCATGCTGCCGAAGAAGTACACGGCGTCGTCGGCCATCGTCATCGAGATGAAGGGCGACCCGATCGTCGGCATGCTGTTCCAGAACATGGGCGCGGCCAGCTACATGGGCACCCAGGTCGACATCTTCAACAGTGACCGCGTCGCCCGCCGCGTCGTCACCAACCTGCGCCTGAACGAGAACGCCCAGATCCGCCAGCAGTGGCTCGAGGAAACGCAGGGCCAGGGGTCGTTCGAGAACTGGCTGGCCAACACGCTCAAGGGCGGGCTCACGGTCCTGCCGTCGCGTGAGTCGAGCCTCATCAACGTCAGCTACACCGCGCGCGATCCCGCCTTCGCGGCCGGCATGGCCAACGGCTTCGTGCAGGCCTACCTCGACACCGCGCTCGACCTGCGGGTCGACCCGGCTCGTCAGTACTCCACCTTCTTCGACAGCCGCGCCAAGGAGTTGCGCGACCAGCTGGAGCAGGCTCAGAGCAAGCTGTCCGCCTACCAGAAGGCCAACGGGATCATCGCCACCGACGAGCGCCTGGACATCGAGACCTCGCGCCTGAACGAGCTCTCGTCGCAGCTCGTCGCGCTGCAGGCCATCGCCTCCGAATCGGGCAGCCGCAATGCCCAGGCCACGGGCGCCGGCGGAGACCGCCTGCAGGAAGTCATCGGCAACCCGCTGATCTCCGGCATCCGCGCCGATCTCGCGCGCGCCGAGGCGCGCTTCCAGGAGCTCACCTCGCGCCTGGGCGATGCCCACCCGCAGGTCGTCGAAGCCCGGGCCAACATCACCGAGCTGCGCTCCCGGCTGGCGCAGGAAACCCGCCGCGTCACCGGCGGCGTCGGCGTCACGAACACCATCAATCGCCAGCGCGAGGCCGAGGTTCGCGCGTCGCTCGACGCGCAACGCACCAAGGTGCTGCGCATGAAGGAGCAGCGCGACGAAGGCTCCGTACTCATCAAGGACGTCGAGAACGCGCAGCGCGCCTACGACCAGGTCCTGGCCCGCCGCAACCAGACCTCGCTGGAGAGCCAGACCACGCAGACCAACGTCACGCAGCTCACCCAGGCGTCCCCTCCGGTCATGCCGTCGTCACCCCGCATCGTGCTGAACACGCTGCTGTCCATCGTCGTCGGCGCGATGCTGGCCGATCGGCTCCGTGATGCTGCTCGAGATCGTCGATCGCCGCGTCCGCGGCGCGCGAGACCTCACCGAGGCCCTCGGGCTGCCGATGCTCGGCGTGCTGCCGCGGCCGGCACGCCGGCGCGGCCTCTTCGCCGGGCCCTCCACGCCGCTGCTCGCGCAGCGCGTGCTCGGGCAGCTGCCCAATTCTGCGAAGGGCGCGTGATGGCCACCTTCAAGGACTCCATGCCGGCGGTCGAGGCCACCCCCATCCCCACCGCCCCCCCGCAGGGCGTGCGCCTCGAACCCGCGACGGTTCTGCACGACCGGTCCCTCGGCGACATCCTCCGCGATGTGCGCGACCTCAGCGACGAGCAGGTCGAGCGCATCCTCGCGTACCAGCGCGAGCACAAGACGCGTTTCGGCGAGGCCGCCGTCAAGCTCGGCCTGGTCAGCACCGACGACGTCCTGTTCGCGCTGTCCAAGCAGTTCCACTATCCCTACGCTCCCGAGGAGCGGCGCGAGTTCACGCCCGAGCTCGTCACGCTGAACCAGCCGTTCTCGCAGCAGGCCGAGGCGCTGCGCGCGGTGCGCTCGCAGATCATGATGCGCGTGTTCTCCGAGACCGGGCCGCGTGCCGCGCTGGCCGTCGTGAGCCCGAACACGCGCGACGGCAAGACGTTCTTCTCCGCCAACCTCGCGGTCACGCTGGCGCAGCTCGGCGGCCGCACGCTGCTGGTCGATGCCGACCTGCGCGGCCCGCGCCAGCACGAGGTCTTCGGCATCGAGAACAACAGCGGCCTGTCGGGCATCCTCTCCGGCCGTTCCGAGACGAAGGTCATCCAGCAGGTGGTCGGCGTGTCCAACCTCTTCGTGCTGCCGGTCGGCGTCACGCCGCCGAACCCGCTCGAGCTGGTCGAGCGGCCGGCGTTCGGGCTGCTCATGCGCGAGCTGGTCAGCAAGTTCGACCATGTCGTCGTCGACACGCCGGCAGCGATCTACGGCACCGACGCGTTCGTCGTCGCCGCGCGCTGCGGCGCGGCGCTCGTCATCGCACGCAAGAACGAGTCGCGCATCGGCGCGCTGCAGGACATGGTCTCGTATCTCAGCGAAAGCCCCGCCAAGCTGGCCGGGGTCATCATGAACGAGTTTTGAGCGTGTCCGCCACGATGCCCACGCCGCTTGCCGGCAACGCCGACGAAGCCGCCGCTGCCCCGGTCCGCGACGACGCCGTTGCCTGGTGGCTCGCCGGCGGCAGCTTCGTGGCGCTCATGCTCTACAGCTGCGCCCCGCTGTGGGACGGGCTGTGGAATGAAGACGCCTACAGCCACGGCCCGATCATCGTCACCATCGTGCTGTGGCTGCTGTGGCGGCAGGGCATGCCGGCGCTCCAGCGTCCGTCGCCGCTGCAGCACACGATCGGCTGGCTGCTGCTGTTGCCGGCGCTCGGCGCGTACGTTGTGGGGCACGTGGTCGCCATCCCGTTCCTGCACGTGGCTCAGCCTCCTGCCGGTGGGCATCGGCCTGCTGCTGATCGTGGGCGGCGTCGCTGCGGTGCGCGCCTACTGGTTCCCGCTTCTGTTCCTGTTCTTCCTCGTGCCGCTGCCCGATTTCATGCTCGAGGCCATGACGGGGCCGCTGAAGAACAAGGTTTCCTTCGCCACCGAGTACATCCTCCACGCCGCCGGCTATCCCATCGCGCGCGACGGCGTCGTGCTCACGGTGGGCCAATACCAGCTGCTGGTCGCCGACGCCTGCTCCGGCCTGAACTCCATCTTCTCGCTCACGGCCATGGGCCTGCTCTACCTGTACCTCATGCAGTACCGCAGCCGCCTGCGCAACGCCCTGCTCGTGGCGTCGCTGGTGCCCATCGCCATTGCGTCGAACCTTCTGCGCGTCATGTTCCTGGTCCTGCTCACCTACCATGCCGGCGACGAGGCGGGGCAGGGCTTCCTGCACGGCTTCGCCGGCATGTTCCTGTTCATCGTCGCGCTGATCATCCTCTTCACGTTCGACCGGCTGCTCGGCCGCGTGCCGTCCATCGCGGCGCAGGAGCGTGCGGCATGAGCACCGCCCGGCGGCACGAAGGCGCTTGCACCGCAGTGCGAAGCACGGAGGTAGCCTTATGAGCCGCCCCTGGCCCTTGCGCGTCGTGCTGGCCGCGGCTGCGGTCATGGTGGCCATCGGAGCCGCCGCCACGGTCACGCCGCCCGCCAGGAAGGTCGCCGATTTTCAGCTCGACACCATGGTGCCGAAGCAATTCGGCGACTGGCGTGTCGATCCGTCCATCGTGCCCGTCTCGCTCGCGCCGGACGTGCAGGCGCAGCTCGACACTCTTTACGAGCAGGTGCTGGCGCGCGCCTACGTCAACTCCCGGGGCCAGCGCGTCATGCTGTCCATCGCCTATGGCGGAGACCAGCGCGATGCCCTGCGCTCGCACCGCCAGGAGGTCTGCTACCGCGCGCAGGGCTTCACGGTGCAGGGCCTGTCGGTCGAGGAGACCGACATCAACGGCCGCCGCATTCCCATGAGCCGCTTCCAGGCGCGGCGCAGCGGCCGGATCGAGCCGGTCACCTACTGGATGACCATGGGCACCGACGTCATCGTCAACCGCACCGACCGCCTCGTCGCCCAGGTGCGCGAAGGCATCGTCGCGGGAGCGGTGCCCGACGGCATGGTGGTGCGCGTGTCCAGCGTCGACCCGGATCTTCCGCATGCCTACGGGCAGCACGTGGCGTTCATGGACGCCTTGCTCGGCGCCATGCCGGCGGACGCTGCGCGCCGTCTCACCGGCCGGTAGGAGAGCGGCCGTGAACCCGCTTTCCATCTGCTTCGTGGCCCCGATGGCCTATCCCGTGCTGGCACAGGACCGGTCGCTGCCGTTCGCCGGCGGCGCGGAAGTGCAGCAGGTCGGCATCGCCACCGCGCTTGCACGTCGCGGCCATCGCGTCTCGATGATCTGCCACGACCACGGCTTCCCTGACGGCGAGTCGATCCGCGGCGTGCGCGTGTTCCGCATGTGCGCGCCGTCGGCGGGCATGCCGGTCGTTCGCTTCGTGCATCCGCGGCTCACCAGCCTGTGGTCGGCGATGCGCCGCGCGGACGCCGACGTCTACTACCAGCGCACCAGCGGCGCCGCCACCGCTTTCGTCGCCGCCTTTGCGCAGCGCCATGGCCGCGCCAGCATCTTCGCCGGCGCCCACGACGCCGACTTCGAGCCCGACCTTCCGCTCGTCCGCCTGCGGCGCGACAAGCTGCTCTATCGCTGGGGGGTGCGCAACGTCAGCCGCATCGTCGCGCAGACCGACCGCCAGCAGCGCCGCTGCAAGGAAGTGTTCGGCCGCGACGCCGTGCGCATCGACAGCTGCTACGCGCATGCCGGGCTGCGCCGCGGCGCACGATGGCGTCGTTCTCTGGGTCGCCACGGTCAAGCCCATGAAGCGGCCGGACCTCTTCCTCGAGCTCGCGCGCGCCCTGCCGGCCTACCGCTTTCGCCTCGTCGGCGGGCCGGACGGCTCCGCAGAGGGCCGAGGCGTACTTCGACGACATCCGCGCACGCGCGGCAGCCCTGCCCAACGTCGAGGTCACCGGCTTCGTGCCCTTCGTCGACGTCGAGCGCCACTTCGACGGCGCATCGATCTTCGTGAACACCTCCTCCGGCGAAGGCTTCCCCAACACGTTCCTGCAAGCCTGGTCGCGTGCCATCCCCACCGTGTCCTTCTTCGACGCCGGCGCCAGTGTCGGGGGCCAGCCGGTCGGCATCGTGGTGCCCGACACCGGCCGGCGATGGCCGCGGCCGTCCAGCATCTGAAGGGCTCGCCCGCGCTGTGGGCCGCAGCCGGCGAACGGGCGCGGGCGTGCTTCGAGTCACGCCACTCGGCCGACCGCATCGCCGATGCCTACGAGCAGCTGCTCGTCGAAGCGATGGCCCAGCGCAGGCGGAAACCCCTCGCGCCTGGCCGAGCCGGCCAAGCCGTAGCACCGCCATGAACGGCATCCAGCACTCCCAGGCTCCCGGCATCCTCGTCATCGTCGGCGCGCTGCTCGCCGCCACGCTGCTGGGCCTCACCGGGGCGTTCCTCGGGGCGCAGGCGCAGGCGCTGCTGCTGTTCATCCTGATCCCGGCGTTCGTGCTGATGTTCAACCAGCCGCTCGGGCTGTTGCTGTTCATCCTGATCGTTCCGTACAACGGCTCAGCGCTCATTCCGCGGATGGCGCAGAACGTCGTCTTCTTCGGCATCGCGGCGCTGTTCTTCGCGCGCCTCGGCCTGCGCATGGCAGCCGGCAAGCCGCTGCAGCTGCCTTTCCCGCGCGAAATCCTGCTGTACGTGCTGCTCGTCACCGGCGCGGTCGCGATCGGGTACACCCACCTCAACGAGATGACGGTGTCCTTCAAGATCCGCAGCGCACATCGAGTCGTACGGATTCAAGGAATACGTGGTGGGCTTCTACGCCAAGCAGATGACGCTCGTCGTGATGGCCGGCATCATCGCCTGGCTCACCGTGCAGAACGGCGGGCGCAGCGGCTGGATCATCGCGGGCGCGCTCGCGTCGGCCGTCATCTTCGTGTTCGCGATGCTGGCCGTGCTGGGCTCCAGCGGCTTTTCGTTCGACCAGATCCGCACCAGCCGCAACATCTTCGTGCAGCTGGGCCGGCAGAGCAACAACGCAGGCGGCCTGCTGTTCATCATGTTCGCGTGCACGCTGTTCATGTGGGAGCTGGCGCGCGGCGGAGGCAAGCGCCTCGTGCTGCTGTGCGCCACGCTGTTGCTGATGATGGGCATCGTGCTCACCGCGTCGCGCGGCGCCATCCTGGCCATGCTCGTGGTGCTGTTCCTGTATGCGGTGGAGTTCCGCCGCATTCGCACGGTGTTCGCGGTGTTCACCCTCGCCGCGATCGGCTTCGCGCTCGCCCCCGATGCCGTGCACGAGCGCATGCTCCAGGGCTTCGACACGCGCTACTCGATCGACGTCGTGGTCAAGGGCCCTGGCGACGAAGTCACGTCCGGCCGCTTCGACATCTGGAGCCGTCTCGCACCTGAGATCCTTCGCAGCCCGATCATCGGCCGCGGCCTGTTTTCCACGCAGTGGTCCGATTTCGCCCGCTTCGGCGGGTACTGGGCCAGCCATCCCCACAGCCTTTACCTCGGCATCATGATGGACGCCGGCATCGTCGGTGTCGTGGTGATGTTCCTGTTCTACCGCTACGTCTGGCGCACCTTCCGCACCCTCGGGAAGGATCCGCGCCTGTCGCCCGAGATCCGAGGCTACTTCCTCGGCGCCTCGGCAGCGCTGATCGCCTACCTGGTGTTCGGCATTCCCAACGGCTATTGGCACCCATCGCCCGACCAGACATACCTGTGGGTGGCCATCGGCCTCGGGGTGGGCTACAGCGCCTACCTCGCCAAGCAGGCCCCCGCGCCTGCCGTGATGAGGGCCGTGCGGCGACCCGCCGGCCGTGTTCCCGCCTATCAAAGGACCTGAATGAAGATTACCGTCGTGGGGGCCGGCTATGTCGGCCTCGTCTCGGGCGCCTGCCTGGCCGAAATGGGCAATGACGTGCTGTGCGTCGACGTCGACGCGAGCCGCATCGCGACGCTGCGCGAAGGCGGCATGCCCATCTACGAGCCCGGCCTCAAGGAGCTCATCGCCCGCAACGCGGCGGCGGGTCGCCTGCACTTCACGAACGACGTCGAGCAGGGCGTGCACTTCGGCACGATCCAGTTCATCGCCGTCGGCACGCCGCCCGACGAGGACGGCGCGGCCGACATGCAGTACGTGCTGGCCGCCGCCCGCAACATCGGCCGCTCCATGAACGACTACAAGCTCGTGGTCGACAAGAGCACCGTGCCGGTCGGCACGGCCGACCGCGTGCGCGCCGCCATTGCCGAGGAGCTGCAGCGGCGCAACGCCGACATTCCCTTCAGCGTGGTGTCCAATCCCGAGTTCCTGAAGGAGGGCGCCGCCGTCGACGACTTCATGCGCCCCGACCGCATCATCGTCGGTGCCGACGACGATCGCGCGATCCACCTGATGAGCGCGCTCTACGCGCCTTTCCAGCGCAACCACGACAAGCTCGTCGTGATGGACATCCGCTCCGCCGAGCTCACCAAGTACGCCGCCAACGCCATGCTGGCCACGCGCATCAGCTTCATGAACGAGCTCGCGCAACTGGCCGAGCGCGTGGGCGCCGACATCGAGCTCGTGCGCAAGGGCATCGGCTCGGACCCCCGCATCGGCCGTCACTTTCTGTATGCCGGCTGCGGCTACGGCGGCTCGTGCTTTCCGAAGGACGTCAAGGCGCTGGTGCGCAGCGGCGCCGAGGCCGGGCTCGAGCTGCAGGTGCTCGATGCCGTGGAGCGGGCCAACGAGCGCCAGAAGCAGGTGCTCTCCGAGAAGATCGTGAAGCGCTTCGGCGAAGACCTGCGCGGGCGCCGCTTCGCGGTGTGGGGCCTGGCCTTCAAGCCCGACACCGACGACATGCGGGAGGCGCCGAGCCGCGTCCTGCTCGACGACCTGCTGCGCCGCGGCGCCGAGGTCGTGGCCCATGATCCCGTGGCCATGAAGGAAGCGCGCCGTGTGTTCGGCCCGCTCGAAGGCCTCATGTATGCCGACACCCCGCTCGAGGCCGCCGAGGGCGCCGATGCGCTCGTCATCGTCACGGAGTGGAAAGCTTTCCGCTCGCCCGACTTCGATCGACTGCGCTCGCTGCTCAAGCACCCGGTGATCATCGACGGGCGCAATGTGCTCGAGCCCGCGCTGGCCCGCGAGGCCGGCTTCGAGTACCTGCCCATCGGTCGCCCCGCTGCATGAAGGTGGTCGCGACCGGCGCGGCCTGACGCTTCAGCAGCGCGCCAGCAGTGCGTTCCACTGCTGGCCCACAACATCCCACGGATAGTGCTGGTGCAGCAGCCGGTTCGCCGCACCGCGCATCGCGAGCCGAGCCGGCTCGTCGTCGAGCAGCGCCAGCACTGCCTCGGCAAAGGCTTCAGGCCGCTCGGCCACCTTGCAATGGACGCCGTCGCGCGCCAGCGGAAACGCCTCCATGCCCAAGGGCGTGGATACCACGCACAGGCCCATCCCGAACGCTTCGAGCACTTTGTTCTTCAGGCCGCTGCCGATGGTCATCGGGTTCACCATGACAGGGTAGGGTGCAGCAGCCGAGCGCAGCTCGTCGACGAATCCGGCCAGCTTGATGTTCGAATCCTGCGTGGCCATCGCATGCAGCCAGTCGGGCCCGCCGTCGCCGGCCACGAACACTTCCACGCCTTTGTCCCGCAAGTGAGGCACGTAGATGTCGTGCATGAAGTGCCGGAGCGCGTGCGCGTTCGGCGGAAAGAACAGGTTGCCCCAGAAGGCGACACCACGGCGCCTGCCGAGCGGCGGCATCGGTTCCAGATAGGTCGGTGCGACCCCGTTGGGCACCGTGTGCACGTTGGACACGCGCCCGCCGGCGAGCGCGACGATCTCGTGCGAGTCGGCATCATTGATCGTCGTGACGATGGAGAACCGCCGGGGCAGCGTCCCTTCCGTCGCTCTCCACCGGCGCAGATCCATGCGCGCGCGCAGGCGGCCGAGCGGCCCGCGCTCGCTCAGCCGCGAATCGTGGGCTCGTCGCAGGGTGAGCGCGACGCTGTCGCACACGTCCAGCATCGTCCGTCGTTGCCGCAGGCTGGAGCCGACCTCGGCCAGGTTGCTGCCGAACACGACCACATGGGTGATCCCACGCTCGCGGATGATCTGCGAGAGGCGGTCATGCGCGTGGCGGAAACCCTCCGGAAACGATCGTTCGAGGAAGTGGTCTTCGGACAGGCGCGCCAGGCGGCGCAGCGATTTGCGGCCCGAGAACACCGGTGGCAGCGTCTCGATCGTGTCGAACGCCGTGAGCGCATCGATGGTGGCCGGCCGCCTGTCTTCCTTGTCGAGCGGCACCACGACGAGGTGGCGCTCGCCGGGCATGCGTGAACACAGGTTCGCCACGCGCAGGTCATAGCCGTGGCGCAGCAGCTTGATCGGCCGCGAGGTGAGGACGAGGCTCTTCATGCGCCGAACAGCATGCGCGACACCTCGGCCTCGCCATTGCGCGGAAGGAAGAACTCGCGCACGTTGCCGTGCACGTGGGTGATCTCTCCGACGAGCGCCTGCGTGCCGTCCGAGTAGAAGTCGACCCGCACGAAGCCGATGTCCGCGCTGAGCTTGCCGGCCAGGTCAAGCATGAGGTCCAGGTTCGCGGGCCGCGGCACGTCACGCTCTAGCATGGGGTAGGTCATCGAAAATGGCTGCTTGTTCCAGTGGCGGTCGTAGAAGCAGCGGGTATGCCGCGTTTTGCGGTCGGCGTCCACCTGCACCAGGCTCGCCCTGCCGCCTGCACAGAAGAACTTGTAGTCGTTCGGGTTGTCGTCACCGAACACGAAGGGCTCCACGATCACCTTCGGCGCCAGATAGCGGTAGTTCGCCTCGCGGCTCGACCGGTAGTAGTTCTTGCCGAACCATGACGCCATCTCGCCGAAGTCCAGCGCCTCGCCATCGCGCCGCAGGATGACCGTGCCGGACAGGTGCGTGGGCTTGATGACGCAGTGGCGCGGGAAGTCGAAGGCTCTCACCTCGGTCAGGGAACGCAGCACCGCGATCGTCGGTACGTTGTGGTGTTCGCCGAGCTTCGCGGCCACGTACTGCTTCACGAGTTCCTTGTCCGATGTGAACGAGCGCACCGGGTTGAGGATGTCGTCGCTCGTCTTGATGCGGAACAGCACGTCGTTGAACAGCATGGCGTCGCGTTTCGGCAATCGGCGCTGCATCCGCACGAACCAGTAGAGCGTCATGAGGTAGTCGGCCCAGCGGGCCGACGGCAGCGCCTGGTTGACGTGGCGCATCAGGAAATTCTCGAGTCGGATGGGGAAGGAATCCCGGGGGGCGTGTTCGATGTCGCTCATTTCACAGGGGTGGACAACGAGCCCAGCGCGTCGGGCCCGTGAGGCCCGGCGTCCGCGGCCAGCAGCTCTTCGTATCGCTCGATCATGGTGGAGACGGAGTAGTCGCGCACGGCCATCGCACGGGCGGCGCGACCCATCTCGGCCAGGCGCGTGCGGTCGGCCGCTTCGCGCAGGCAGCGCGCAAGCGCCGGGATGTCGCCCGCCGCGAAGAGCCATCCGGTGCGCCCCGGGTCGACCTGTTCGCGGGCGCCCCCCACGTCGCTCATGATCAGCGGCCGCGCCATCGCCATCGCCTCCAGGGCCGCGATCGAGAAGGTTTCCGTCACCGAGACCAGCGACACGACGTCGCAGGCGGCCAGGTCGGCTCGCACGTCGCTGCGAAAGCCCGTGATCGCCACGCGGTCCTGCAGCCCGAGCCGCAGGATCTCCTGCTCGATGCTCGGGCGCAGCGGCCCGTCGCCGATCAGCAGCGCCTTCCAACGGACGCCCGCATCGTCCGCCAGCTTCATGGCCTGGAGCAGGTGGTCATGTGCCTTCTCCGGCCGCATCACCGCGCAGAGGCCGACGACCAGATCGTCCTGCGCGAACCCGTACTCGGCGCGCCTCGCGCGGGCGGCGTCGCGGTGCACATCCGGGTCGAAGCGCTGCACGTCGACACCGTTGTAGACCATCGACTCGCGACGCGCGCGCACGCCGCGCCGCCGCCAGTAGCGCTGCTGTGCGCGGCAAACGTAAACGAGCCGGTGTGTGGCCCATATCAGTGGCAGGTAGGCGAGCATCTGCAGCCGCTCCTTCCAGGTCTGCAGGATGGTCGTGTGGTAGACCTCCATCACGCGCGGCCGGTGCCTCGCCAGCCACCTCGCGGCATGCGCAAACGCAAGGGGATAGGTGTTTGCGCACACGACGACGGCCGGCTGGTGGCGATCGTAGGCGGCCGCGAGGCGCCGCACCGCAGCGCCATCGGCGCCGCCGGTGCCTTCCAGGCAGATCACGTCGCGCAGCCGGTGGGCCTCCACCTGGGGCAGCAGCGCGGCATCGTTCTTGATGTAGACCAGCACGATGTCGAAGCGCTCCGCCAGGCGGTTGGCGAGCGTGACCATGTGGCGTTCGGCGCCGCCGACGCCCAGCAGGCTCACGAGGAGCATCACGGTGGTTCGCTGCTCCACCGCTAGTCCTTCACGAGCACGATCGCATCACGAGGCGCGAGTGTCACTTCGTCTGCCGCCTCGCCGGAATTCACAGCGGGCGCTTGCCGGCCCTTGATGCGGCGCCAGCCCTTGCCTGGCGCGACGGTGCGCGGCGTCACGTCCGGGTTGACGAGCACCATCGCATGCTCATAGCGCCTGCGGTACACGCCGTTCGACCAGGCAGCGGTCTGGGGCGGATCCAGCGCCTTGCCGATGCGTACGTCGTACTCGTCGAACCACGGCACCGAGCTGTAGCCCGCGCGATCGTCGGTGTACGAGAAGTAGCCGTCGCCGAGCAGGCACGAGCCGAGCGCGTAGCGCATGAGGCGGTAATCGTTCAATTCGCCGGCCACGTTGAACCCCACGATGGCCGGCGGCCGCAGGTTGGGCTTCACGCCGAGGTAGCGCTTCATCATCGCGCCCCATCCTGCCGTGCGCTCGAGCGACCAGGACTTTCCCATCAAGCCTTCGAGGAAAGCGCCCTCGAGCTGGTTCCGGTACTCGGGCAGCGACAAGTCGTTGTCGACATTGCCAATGAGGAGCGCGTCGGGGCGCAGCTTGCGGATCGCCTGCCAGTGCGCTGCCTGGCCGCGGCGATAGGCGGCTTCGATCTCGGGGTCGCGGCTGGAAATGTCTCCTCCCTGGCGCTTCCAATCCGCCTTCGACACACGCGAGCGCGCCATCACGTTGTCGAGATACCAGATGCGGAACTCAGGTACCGGCTCGAAGAATCGCTGGAAGTCGCGACGAGCCAGCCACTGCGGATAGCGGTCGCCGTTGCGGTCCGGGCGCGACCATTCCGTGAAGTTGATGTCGAAGGCTGAGTACTGGCGCGTCCACGCTGTCTTGGCGCCGTCGGCACCGCGCAGCCACCAGTCTTCATCGTTGAGCTTGTCGATGCGGTCGCGGCTGGCGGCCGTGCGGACAAGGTCGTCGCTCGATTCGTTCAGGATCGTGTACTGGCCGAGCAGGATCGACGGGTTTCGCGCGACCATCTGGCGCACCGTGCGTCCGATCACGTCGCCACCGCGGTCGCCGCGCCAGCCGGGATGGAAGCCCAGGATGGCGATGTCGAGCCGCGACAGATCCGCGCTGTACTTCGGGTCGTCGTAGTTCTTGGCGCCGATGTTCATGCCCATCAGCTTTGGATGGCCCTCACGGGCACCTTGCGGTGCAGCGTGGGCCCCGAGCACCATCGCGGCGCACGCTGCCGAGGCCAGCAGACGCGCGAACTTTTCATAGTGAAGCATCGGGTGATGATAAGGGCGTTGCTGCTCGCAAACCCTAGGTCCATAAGCGCCGATGCCCCCGCATTCAGGCGAGGGCATCGGTACGGATTGCGGCTGCCGCCGCGCGGATCTATTGCCGAATCATCAGCAGGCCTTGCCGCGGTCCGAGCGTCACGGTCGACTGCGCCTTGCCGTTGTTCACTGCGGGATCCTGCGTGCCGGTCAGCCTCTTGTAGCCGGCGCCGACGCTGATCGACGCGGTGGCCGTGTGGCTCGGGTTCACCAGCACCAGCCCGTTGGCGTAGCGACGCATCCAGATGCCGTTCTGGCGCGGGCGCGGTCGGCGGTGCTTCGGCAGCATCGCCGAGCGGCGCGCCGTAGTCGTCCACCCAGTTCGGCTGCATCGTGCCGGTGGAGGGGATGTGGAGGAAATACCCGTTCTCCATCAGTGCCGATGCAAGGCCGTAGCGGATGGTCTTGTAGTCAGTGGGGCTGGCAAACGTGTTGAAGAACACCGTGCCCGCAACCCGTGTGCGCTTCAGGGCACCTCGGTACAGCGACATCATCGAATCCCACCCGGCCCATGTCTCGCGCGACCACGACTTCCCGACCAGGCCCTCCATGAAGGCGCCGTCGAGAACATCCTGGAATTCTGCGAAGTTCAGGTCGTGGTTGATGTTGCCGATGACCTTCATCCGCGGCGTCACGGACCGGATGTTGGACACATGGTTCGCCAGACCGCGACGCATGATCGCGCTGGCTTCCGTGCCGCCCTTCGGCAGGTCGACGCCCGTGCGCTTCCAGTCGGCGTCGCTGCGGGTCAGGTGCCAGAAGTTGTCGATGAAGACGTAGTCGACAAGCGTCGCGTCCTTGAACCAGGCGTTGTAGTCGTGGTTCCACTTGTACTGGACGAACGTCTGGCCGCTGGCGTTGCGCGTCGCGTAGGCGCTGAAGTTCACGTCGCAGTTGTCATATAGCGTCGTCCACTGCACGCGCTCGCCCGCCGCGTTGCGCAGCCACCAGTTGTTCTTCTTGATCTCGGCGGTGACGGCGTAGGTGTCCTGGTTGGGATCGTTCTGCTCGCACTTCGCTTCGTTGGCCACCGTGTACTGCGCGATCTTCACGTTCGGGTTCTTGGCCCTCAGCGTGCTGGCGACTTCCTGCAGGCGCGTGCCGCCCATCGTCTTGGAGAAACCGAGGATGACGAACTTGTACTTCGCCAGCAGGTCGCGCCGTGCCGCGGAGGTGTCCTTGCTGTAGTCGAGCGCGGCCACGCGCGGCGTTGCATAGCCGGTCGGCGTCGGCGCGGGCGTGGGCGAAGGGGTGGGTTCGGCGAGATCGTCGCAAGGCGCCGGCACCTTGACCATCACGAGGCCCTGGCGCGGACCGAGCGTGACGGTGGACTGGACGGCGCCACTGTTGACGCTGGGGTCCTGAGAGCCTTGCAGGCGCTGGTAGCCCGAGCCCACGCTGATGGATGCACTCGAGGCCTTGCTGGGATTCACGAGCACCAGGCCGTTCTCGAAGCGGCGCAGGTAAATGCCGTTCTGCGCAGGAGCCGCAGGTGGCGCGTCGACGGCGTTGCCGAGCTTTGCCGAGTACTCGTCATACCAGGCCGGCACCTGGCTGCCGGACGCCGGAATGAACATGAAGAGGCCGTTGTCCATCAGAGCGGACGCCAGACCGTAACGCAGCGTGGAGTAGTCGGTCGGCGAGGCACCGTAGGCGACGAAGACGACCTTCTTGTCGCTCCGGGTGTTGGCCATCACCTTGCGGTAGTGGTTCATCGCGGCGGACCAGCCGTTGGTCGACTCCAGTGACCAGGCCTTGCCGATCATGCCGTCGAGGAAAGCGCCGTCGAGCTGATCCTTGAACTCGGCGGAGGAGAGGTCGTTCCCGTTGTCCAGCCCGCCCATGATCTTTACCGACGACTTCAACGACCGCATGGTTGCCCAATAGGCTGCGTAGCCGGCACGCGTGGCGCTCTGGATCGTCGGGTCGGTGCGCAGCTGCGACGTGCCGTTGCGCCGCCAGTCGGCATCGACCCGCGGGCGCGCCCACGTGTTGGCCGTGAAGACATAGTCCATCGCCGTGGTGGCGAAGTACAGCTTGTGGTCGTAGGCGGCCTTGAACTGCGGATAGCGTTGGCCCGACGGGTTCGCCGTCGCCCAACTCGTCATGTTCACGCCGTGCGTGCTGCCCGACGTCCAGCTGACCTTGCCACCGGCGGCACTTTCCAGCCACCAGTCGCGCGAGTTGGCTTCGACGGCCAGAGGGTAGGCGTAGTCGGTCGACGCGGCATTGCCGCGCACGTCCGGGAAGTTGAGGTACTGGGCGAGTGCTGCGGCGGAGTTGATCGACTTCACACCGGCGACGAAGGCACCGGTGCGCGCTGGGTCAACGGGCATGTTCACCACGGACAGCTTGAAGCGGGCCAGGAGCGCCTGCCGGCCCGAGCTGGTGTCGCGCGACATGTCCCAAGCTGCAACGCGCGGACCGCCAAAAGCGGGGCTGGAGCAGGTGGTGGCCTGCGGCGGCTCGCGGTCGGCAGCAGCCTCGGGCACGCTGGTTGAACTTGCTTCCGGCACATCGTCGGAAGTAGGCGGCTGTTCGATTTGTAAGGAACCTGCCTCTTCGGCGCTCTCCGTCTCAAGGGCGGCACCGCTATTGCCTCCGCCGCAAGCGCTGAGCGTGAAAGCAACGGCCAGCGCGACGCTGGTCGCTTGAAAACTCTTTGTCATGACCTCTCCGGGCACAGAAAGTCCTTCGCTTGCCATGCATGGCATGCGAGTGACTACCAACTACACTAGGAGGTCATTCCTCATTCAAAGGAATTGACTGCTCCCTCCCGCCTCGGCCGGCATCGTAGTCGACCTCCCCCAGGCAAGTAGGGGTTCTTTGTAAGGCCAAGTACCAACCGAAACCGCCGCCTGCCTTCAGCTACGAACTCAGGCGCTGGCGACGTCTGTACTACGGAGGTTCACCGGACATGTTGAAGCGTTTACACGTAAGTCCAGCATGTCGTTCGTAACTAGCAGTGCGCTCCATCGCAAAAAAAAGCGGCAGGTCCGAAGACCTGCCGCTCGACGCGGGTGGCACCCGCCTGGCACTACTGCTTGATCATGATCAGGCCCTGGCGCGGGCCGAGCGTCACGGTGCTCTGGGAGGCTCCATTGTTCACAGTGGGATCCTGAGTGCCTTTCAGGCGCTTGTAGCCGGAACCGATATAGATGGAGCGCGTAGACGACTTGCTCGGGTTCACGAGCACCAGGCCGTTCTGGTACTTGCGCATCCAGATGCCGTTCGACTTGGGCGCGGTAGGCGGGCTCTGAACCGGAGTGCCGATCGGCGCCTCGTACTCGTCGAACCACTTCGGCTGGAACGTGCCGCTCGACGGCAGGTGCAGGAACCATCCGTTCTCGAGCAGAGCCGACGCGAGTCCGTAGCGCATGAGCTTGTAGTCGCTCAGGGAGCCCGCGCACTTCGAGGAACACGTCCTTCGGCGCTGCGGTGTTGGCGATCTGGCGGCGATACCGCTCCATCATCTTGTCCCAGCCGGCCCAGGTCTCGAGCGACCACGACTTGCCCATCGCGGCTTCCTGCATGGCGCCATTCAGCTTGCCCTTGTACTCGTAGTACGACAGGTCGTTGTTGGCGTTGCCGAGGATCTTGATGCTCGACTTGATCGACCGCAGCGCACTCCAGTACTTCGCCTGGCCCTGGCGCTGCGCCGTGATGATGGTGGGATCGGTCTTGAGCTGGTTGGTCCTGATGCGCTTCCAGTCGGCGTTCACGCGCGGCACGCTGAACGTGTTGTCACTGAAGGCGTATTCGATCTTCGGGGCCTTGTTGAAGATGCGGTCGACGTCGTAGCGGGCCTTGTACTGCATCCATGTCTGACCGGCGGAGTTCTTCTTCGCCCAGCCGGAGATGTTCATGTCGCAGGTGTTGTACTGGCTCGTCCACTGCGTGCGCGAACCGCTGGCGTAGCGGAGCCAGTAGTCCGTCTTGTTCGCCATCTGCACTGCGCTGTAGTAGTAGTTGCCCGACTCGATGCTGCAGGCGAGCTCGTTGAACGCCACGTAGTAGGCGAACTTCGTCGACGGGTTCATCGAGCGGATGCCCGTCGTGAAAGAGTTGAGGTCGGACCCGCCGCGGCCGCCCAGGATGACGAACTTGAACTTCGCCAGCAGCTTCCGCTTTTCGTAGCTCATGGAGCTGGAGTAGTCGAGCGCGGCCACCTTGGGCTTCGCATAGCCAGTCCTGCCCGCGATGTTGGTCAGCGACTGGGCGGATTCGCGATCGCCGGAATCTGCACTCTCGCTGGTCTCGGCCGCTGCATCGGTGGCGGGACCCTCCGTGGCCGTGTCTTCCTCGTAGGTGCCGCCTTGGGCGAGCTCGAGTTGCTCGAAGTTCTTCGACTGCGCTTCCATCGACCCGAAACCGCTTTCGCCGGCTTCCGGCTCGGGGGCCTGCGTGTCGCCGCTCACGACCGGATCGGCCGCTAGCGTGCCGGCGTCGGCAATGACTTCGCCGCTCTGCTCGGCATTCACATCTGCCGTCTGGCCGGCATCCGCAGCGTCCGCCGTCTGGCCGGCATCCGCATTGGCGTCTGCCGTCTGTTCGGCATCCGCGTTCGTGTCTGCCGTCTCGCCGGTATCCGCGTTTGCATCCGGAGTGGCATCTGCCGTCGGGCTGCCGTCTGTGGGGTTGGTGGATTCGACCGCCGTGTTGCCGGATTGCTCGGCTCCATCGGTACTGCCCCCACCGCCGCAGGCGGTCAGGGCGAGGGCGGCCACAATGGCCTCGGTGATCAGTAGTCGACGCGGGTCAAGTCTAGGAAACTGCATTTGGCTTTCTCGTTAACGCTTTTGAGGCCCACCCGCTGGCGCACCGCCGGACGGACTCGTCGATGGAAATGGGTGATCGCCAGGGACGAACACATCCTGGCCGCGCCGCGCAAGGCGAGCAGCGTCATGACGTGAAACGCGATCCCTCCGACCAAGCCGCTAGACAGCCAACGCCCGTAAGCGTCGAAAGATGCGGCCCCTTGCTGCGAGCTTTTAGCGACTAACAGACCGACAGGGTCGGTGTGACGTGGGCACGTGGTTTGCCGCTGGCTGCAATCCGACGTTGTCAGACTGTTGTCTGAGCGTTATGCGCCGGTGAAGTCATTCTGGTGGGTGAAGCCGGAATGTCCAGTTGTTGCCCGGTAAGCAAGGATATCAACGCGTTACGGCAAGGTTTACCGAGCGCGGCCGATCGTGTAGGCATCGACTGACAGTTGCTGCTTTCGATGCGCCGTCAGTGGCTGCCTACGGCGATTCGGGCGGCAGTCCGAACCGGGCTGCGACCAAAATTGTCAGCTGTACATCGAGCTACAAAACCGTTGAATGCTCTGCGCGGTTGCCGTCGGCGATCGTCCGGTAGTGCTCGATGAGGCGAGCGATGACGGGGCGCGTGGAAAATCGTGCCGCGGCCCGCCGGCGACCTGCCTCGGACAGCATGCGCCAGCGGTCTGGAGTGCTCCACACCTCAGTTAGCTGCTCGGCGTATTGCTGAGGGGTGGCGTCGACCTGGAGCACCACGCCGGCCGCGCCAACCACAGACGCGTTGAATCCGTGCCGGGAAACGATGCACACACAGCCGCATGCCATCGCCTCGGTGAGGGCGTTCGACTGACCCTCCCCGAAATGGCGAGTGGGAAACATGAAGAAGTGCGCATGTCGGAGCAGATCCAGCACGTCTGAACTCTGCAGATGGACCGAGCCACTGGACGGGCAGATCCGAGAACCGGTCACGGAGCTGTGCCAGGTAGGCCGGGTGTCCGTCGCCCGCAATCCGGACCAGCGGAGCAGGCCCTGTGGCGGCCAGTGCGCGGCAGGCCTCCAACAAGGTCTCGACCCCCTTCTCGGGCACGATGCGGCCGGCGTAGGCGACGGTCGGTGCGAGAGGCAGGAGATCGCCGTCGCGACGTGGCGCGATGGACGTCGTGTCCAGGTGGTTCGGAAAGTGGTGAGTCGGCCGTCGGCTGCTGCGGAGCACGAACGGAACGAGCTCCTCGCCCTCCACCAGGCACAGGTCGGCCGCGCGGGCCGTCGCGTCGAACGCACGGCGATAGATGGCGGTGCGCTCCTCAGTAATTCATAAGGCCTGCGCCGGCGCGCAGGTCGAACAGCACGCGACAGCCGCGCAGCCGCGCCAGGCGCACGATGACCCATTCGAGGTAGATGAAGTGCACCGACAGGGCCGTCAGGTGCAGGATCGATCCGCGCGGGCACTTCAGCACCCGGCCGTACAGCGCGAGGAAGCCGAACGCGTACTGGGCCATCTTGCTCAGCCCCTTCGCGCGTGGGTGCGGGAATGGCAGCGGGCGCATGTCCGCGCCGGCCTCGCGCAACGCATCCAGCGTGCGTCGGTTGCAGGCCTGGTAGCCACCGCGAGCGGCTTCGCCCGCTCGTGCGATGGGGCCGCACAGGTACACCGGCGGCAAGCCTCGCGCATCCGGCTCCGGGCCCGCATCCGGTCTCATGAAAGCGCCTCCATCTGAGCTGCCACGCGCCCGATGGCGTCCCGTGAGCCGTCGTCATCGACGAAAAGGCGATGCCAGATCTCGAGGGCGACGAGGATCCACAGCGCCTGTTCACGGTCGACGCGATGCGCCAGGTGGCCTTCGATGGTCTGGCGCATGCGGTCGGGATCGAAGTAGCCCCTGGCCAGTGCTCGTTCGGACAGCAGCAGGCCGCGCACCATCGGCGCCAGGGCGCCGGTGAACCAGCGTGTCAGCGGGACGGTGAAGCCCACCTTGCGACGATGGATGACGTTGTCCGGCAGGTACCTGGCGGCCACCTGCTTGAGAACGTGCTTGCGCTCGCGGCCCTTGATCTTCAGGCCCGGCCGGGACGCTGCCGGCGAACTCGGCCAGCGATGGGTCGAGGAACGGCACGCGGGCCTCGATGCCGGCGGCCATGCTCATGCGGTCGCCTTTCACGAGGATGTCGTCGACGAGACGGGCATGACCGTCGCAGTATGCGAAGCGCTCGAGCGTGTCTTCGGCGCGGCAATCGCGCAGGATGTCGTCGTAGGCACGTTCGAGGCCGCCGTCGCCATGGCGGGCGAAGTAGTCGTCGCTGAGGACGCCGCTCGCGTGATGCGTGTCGAAGCAGCCGAACCACGACGCGAAACGGCGAGATTGCGATGGGATGGCAGCGATCTCCAGGATGCTGCGCGCTCGCCGCGCGCGAAATGGCATGGCCGAAGCCAAGCGGCGCAGTGCCTGCTCGCGCAGTGTGGCAGGCAACCAGCCTAAGCGCGCGGCCCAGGACTCGAACGTGTATTTGGAGTAGCCGCCGAACCGTTCGTCGGCACCCTCCCCGCAAAGCATGACGGTGACGTGCTGCTTCGCCTCCCGGCACATGTAGTAGGTCGGGATCGCGGAGGGTTCGCCCATGGGCTCGTCGTGGAACCAGCACAGTTGTGCGAAATCGGCGATGAAGTCGTCGGCGCCGATCTCGATCTCATGGTGCTCGGTGCGGTAGCGGGTAGCGACCTGCCGCGCGAACGAAAGCTCGCTGTATTCGGCGATGTCGAAGCCGATCGAAAAGCTCTTGACCGGATCGACATCGCCGCGCTCCCGGCGTACGCGATCCATCAGCGCTGCGACAAGGCTCGAATCGACGCCGCCGGAGAGCTGCACGCCGACCGGAACGTCTGCCACGAGTTGCTGTTCCACCACGGCGGCCAGCCTGCGCTCGAGCTCGTCGACGGCCTGGGCTTCGCTCATCGGCCGCGGGGTGTACGGCAGATCCCAGTAGCGCTCCGGCGCGGCCCCGGCCTGCCCTGCAGTGATGGTGAGCGTGCTGCCCTCGGGTAACCGGCGCATGCCTTCGAACAGCGTGCGCGGGCGCGAGACTGTGCGCGTGACGATGACCTGGGCGATGGCCGGCGCATCGACTCTCAGCGTGCGCCGGACGGCCGGAAAGGCGAGCAGCGCCTTCATCTCGCTCGCGAACACCAGCTCCCGGCCGTCGCTCCACCAGATACAGCGGCTTCACGCCGGCATGGTCGCGGGCAAGGAACAGCGTGCGGTGGCGAGTGTCGTAGATCGGCGAATGCGAACAGGCCGCTGAGGCGGGTCACGAGCAGGCGGCCGCCCCAGGCGCGGTAGCCGGTGAGGATGACCTCGGTGTCGCTCTGGGTGTGAAACGCATGGCCTTCGCGCTCGAGCGTCGCCCGCAGCTCGCGGTAGTTGTAGATTTCGCCGTTGAAGGAAATGGCGAGCGCTGCATCCTCGGTGACCATGGGCTGGGCGCCCTGGGCGAGGTCGATGATGGCCAGCCGCGTGTGGCCGAGCCAGCAGCGTTGGTCGCCGGATGTCCAGTGACCGCTGCCATCGGGGCCGCGATGCGCCAACTGCGCGAGCGCGCGTTCGGCACCGCCGTCGGCCATTGGCTCGGCGCGGTCGTCCAGCCTGAGTCGCCCTACGATTCCACACATGGTCGGTTCAGGATGAGAGGTTCAGTGGCGCCGGAGGAGGGCTTGCCAGCGGCGTACGGCTTCGGCGGCCCGCGCCGAGGACAGGTCGCACGAAGGCGAGCTCGTCGAGCACCAGTGCGACGCGGCCGGGAATCAGAAGCAGGGCCGCCGAGCATGGAGGAGCGGGAACAGCAGCGCCAGCAGGAGCACGCGCCATGGCGTGGCGAGATGGGGCAGGAGCAGCCACTGCGCAGTGGCCAGGAGCACCGCTGACACGGCGGTCGCCAGCAGCGGTGGGGCAATGGTGGCGAGCCAGCGCCGCGGCGGCAGGCCGATGGCACGCCTCAGGTAGGCCAGGCTGAGCGGAAGCAAAGGTAGCCGCGCAGCGCAAACCCGAGCGCAACGCCGACGATGCCCCACAGCGACCCGAGGCTGACTGCGGCCACGATGAGCGTGGCATTGGCCAGCATCAGCCGGAACAGCAGCTCGGTACGGCCGGTGGCGCTGAGCAGCGGTGCATTGAAGTGGCTGACCGAGAACAGGATGCCGCCCAGGCAGAGCGCGCTGAGCACGGGGGCCGCACCGCCCCACGCGGCGCCGAGCATCGTGACGATCAGCGGCTCGGCCAGGATGCCGAGCGCGGCGAAGATCGGGAACGTGAAGAAGGATGTGACGCCGACGAGGCGCAGGAGCGAGTGCTGCGTGCGCTCGGCGTCCCCGCGCATCTGCGCGAAGGCCGGCAAGCGTCACGCGGTTGACGGTCGCGAACAAGGTTTCCATCGACGTGTTGTAGAGGCGCTGGCTGGCGGCATACAGGCCGAGCGCCGTCGGGCCGAGGCGGGCACCAACGACGAAGGCATCGAAGCGCTGGTTCACGATGTCGAGCAGGCGGCCGCCCAGCAGGTGCTTGGCACTTGCGAACAGCTCGCGCCAGCGGGCCCACGAGAACTGGCGTCCAGGGCGGTAGCTGCAGCTCTTCCACATCAGCAGGACCGAAACGGCGGATTCGACGAGGCCCTTGGCAAGCAGGCTCCAATAGCCCGCTCCGCCGAACGCCATGCCGATGCCGACGATGCCGCCGACCGCGGTGGCGGACAGGGTGCGCAGGGCAAGCGGCTTGAACTTCATCTCGGCGCGCATGCGCGCGCCCTGGATGAGCTCGAGCGCCGCCAGCGGCAGCGTCGCGGCGAGGATCCACAGGAGCGGCGGCAGCAGCGGCTGCTCGAGCATGTCGGCGAGCATGCCCGCGGCGGCGACAGTGGCGCCGGCCAGCATGAGCGAGAACGCGAGCACGACCCAGAACGCGGAGTCGTAGTCGGTCTGGTCCTGCGGCAGGCGGCGCACGAGGATGTCGCCCACGCCGAGGTCGACCAGGCTCGTGAGCGCGCCGAGGATGACGAATGCGATCGTGACGATGCCGAACGCGCTCGGGCCCAGCACGCGGGCCAGCACCAGCATGATGATGATGCTGAGGCCGCGTGAGCCGAAGGTCTGGAGCAGCGACCAGGCCATGCCGCTGAACACCCGTTCGCGCAGCGATGCCGGGGGCCGGTCGTCGTCGTGCATGGGCAAGGGCGGGCTGACGGTGGCCATGCCGTCAGGCCTTGCGGCGCTGCAGCCGCTCGGTGCACCGGCGCACGAGGCGCGCCATGGCGCCGGGGCCGACGCCATAAGACACGTAGCGGGCGATGTCGGCCGGCTCGATCGGGAAGCCGTAATGGGCGCTCAGGACCTGCAGATACAGCTGCTGCTTCTGCCGCGCCGACGCAGCCGGCCACTTGCCCGAGACGAGCCGGAACGCCTCCAGGATGGCCGGCTTGCGCTGGCGCGACAGGCGATCGGTGCGGTCGTCGTGGTAGAGACGGTACAGCGCGCGGTCGACCAGGCGGGCCGGGCCGTGGCGGTCGACCAGGCGCATGTTGAAGTCGAGATCCTGCCAGGCCGGCAGGCGTTCGTCGTAGAGGCCGAAGTCGACCGCGACGCTGCGGCGCATGAAGACCTGGTTGCCGATGCAGTTCTGCATGAACAGGGCCTCCAGCGTGGCGCAGCAGGGCTTGCGCGTGGCCGAGGTCCGCGTCGGGCGGACGACTTCATCCTGCGTGTAGAGGCCCGAGAACGGCACGCCGCCGGACTCGAAGGCGGCGGCGATGGCGACCAGCGCGGCCAGGCGTTCCGGCATGAACTCGTCGTCGTCGTCCAGGCCGGTGACCCATTCGCCCTGTGCGGCCCGGATGGCCAGGTTGCGCGCGTGCGGCGCGCCCGAGGGCTTGGCGCAGTGGAAGACGCGCACGCGCGGGTCATCGGCCGCGAGCGCGTCGAGGTAGGCGGCGGTGCCGTCGGAGGAGCCGTCGTTGACGACGATGAGCTCGAACTCGCGATGCGTCTGCGCCGAGCACGGAGTTCACGGCGCGTTGAAGCAGCGCGCAGCGATCCTTGGTCGGGACGTAGACGGAGACGAGAGGTGTGTTCATTCGGCGCGCAGGTAGCCCAACGTGCGGCACAGGGCCGCGAGCGTGCGGCAGCGGGCGCCGAACCGGCTGCTCTGGTCACCGACCCCGGGCAGCATCTGCCAGAGGCGTCCGCGAACGATGTGGCTGCGCAGGTCGCGCAGTGCCGTGGCGACGCGGCGCATCCCATGCAGGCGCTGCAGCTCGATGTTGATGAGGGCGGTGGACATGCCGTCCCAGTAGATGCGCCGGTAGAACCACTCCTTCGTGAGCCGGGCGGCGGCCACGTGATGGCGCACCGAGGCCTGCTCGTCGTAGTAGCCGCAGGCGCCGCGCGCATGGAGTTGGCGCAGCAGGAGCATTTCCTCGCCGCTGAGGAGGCGGTCGCCGATGCGTCCGAGCGCGGTGCTGAAGCCGCCGACGTCGACGAGGGCCCGGCGGTCGAAGGCCATGTTGGCGCCGAAGATGAGCTGCTTGCTCAGGTCGAGATGCGACGAGCCGCGGCGCTCGAGCACCGTGAGGTAGCCGAGCAGGCTGTCGGGCAGCCAGGGAGGCCGCGGCGCTTCCCAGATGGGATGGATCGGCCCGCCCACGGCCGCAGGGAGCGGCGACAGCGCGGTGAAGCAGTGGACCAGGCGCTCGACCCACGGCGGCGCGGCGATGGCGTCGTCGTCGAGGAAGGCGATGAACGGGGTATGCGTCTCGGCGATGGCGCGGTTGCGCGCGTTCGACAGGCCGAGCTTGTCTTCGCGCACGTAGCGGATGTCCGGCCGGGCTGCGCGTGCGCGCTCGACCACGCCGGGCGTGTCGTCAGTGGACGCGTTGTCGACGACCAGGACCTCGAACGCCGAGGAGGGCGCTGTCTGGCGCCACAGGCTTTGCAGCGCCTGCTCCAGGTAGCGTGCGCGGTTGTGGGTGCACACGGCCACCGTGATGGGGGCCGGGCTGGATCCTGGGGCAGCGACTGGGAGCGTCATGGCGGGCGCGTCAGTGCGACTCGAGCTCGGGAGCGCCGGCGCGCTCGCCGAACGCGACCTCGTAGGCCTGGAGCAGCTTGGGCGCCTCGTAGCGCCATTCGAGCTGGCCGAGCACGCGCGCACGGCCGAACTCGCCCATGCGGCGGCGGCGCTCGGGATCGTCGAGCAGCTCGACGATCTTGCGGCCGAGGTCGCGCTCGTCGTTGCGTGCCGCGTACAGCGAGGCCTCCTGCGCCGAGATAGCGGCCTTCGGTGAGATCGAACTGGACGATCGGCTTGCCGAGCGCCATGTACTCCATGATCTTGTTCATGGTGGACTTGTCGTTCATCTCGTTCGCCACGTCGGGGTTCACGCAGACGTCGGCGGTGTTCAGCATCGCGAGCAGCTCGGCGTCGGGCACGCGGCCGGTGAACGTGACGTAGTCGTCCACGTCCGAGCTCGCGCGCATAGGCCTTCATCTCGTCGAGCGAGGTGCCGGCGCCCACGAGCCCGAAGTGCACGTCCTGGCGGCCGAGGTCGTGCACGATGTGGGCCGCGGCGCGCAGCAGGTAGTCGATGCCCTCCTGCTTGCCCATCACGCCGACATAGCCGACGAGGAAGCGGCGGCCGCGCTTGAGCTCCGGCACCGGCGGCACGATGCGCAGGCGATCGAGCTTCGGGCCGCTGCGCACGACGAACACGCGTTCCGGGTCCATGCCGCCGCGTTCGACGGCGATGCGCTTGTACGACTCGTTGGTCGCGATGGAGACGTCGGCCGTGCGGAAGCGTCAGGCGCTCGACCAGCACCATGAGCTTGTAGAACAGGTCTCGCCGGCTGAACTTGGCTTCGTAGAGCTCGGGATTGATGTCGTGGTGGTCGAAGATGAACCGCTTGCGCAGAACAGCTTGAAGAACCCGCCGACGAGGAAGATCAGGTCGGGCGGGTTGCAGGCGTGGATGACGTCGAAGCCGTGGCGGCGCAGCACCCGGAACGCCAGCGCGAACTCCCAGAAGAGCGCCGTGGCGTACTCGAGCGCATAGCCGAGCGCGCCCCTGGCCTCGAGCGGCAGCGGGTGGCGATAGATGTGGATGCCGTCGATCTGCTCGTAGCGCTGCTCGCAGCCCTTGCCAGTGGGGCAGATGATGGACGACCGTGTAGCCTGCGTCGTGCAGCGTGGTGGCCTCCTGCCAGACCCGGCGGTCGAACGGCGACGGCAGGTTCTCGACGATGATGAGGACGCGGCGCTTCACCAGCAGATGCCGTCGTAGGCGGCCGCGTCGGGGCGCTCGCCCTTGATGCGCACGAGGTCGACCACGCTCTGGCCCGGCTTGAGGCGTGCGGCCAGGCCGTCGAACTCGGCCGAGGCGTTGCCGACCACGATCACTTCGGCATGGTCGAGCACGTCATCGATCGACTGGACCATGATGCGCGAGATGTGCGGGATGTGATTGAGGATGTAGTCGCGGTTGGCGCCGGTGAGCGCGGCGATGCTCACGTTGCGGTCGTACAGGCGCAGGTCGTAGCCCTTGCCGATCAGGCGCTCGATGACCTCGACCACCGGGCTCTCGCGCAGGTCGTCGGTGCCGGCCTTGAAGCTGAAGCCGAGCACGCCGATGCGCCGCTTGCCCTTGCCGGTGATGAGCGCGCAGCCGCGCTCGATCTGGCGCTCGTTGCTCGGCAGGATGGCGTTGAGCAGCGGCAGGTCGAGATCGAGCATGCGCGCCTTGTAGGTGAGCGCGCGCACGTCCTTCGGCAGGCAGGAGCCGCCGAACGCGAAGCCGGGCTTGAGGTAGTAAGGCGACAGGTTGAGCTTGGTGTCCTTGCAGAAGATGTCCATCACCTCGTGGCTGTCGATCGCCAGCGGCTTGCAGACATTGCCCATTTCGTTGGCGAACGCGACCTTCAGCGCGTGCCAGACGTTGTCGACGTACTTGACCATCTCGGCCGTCTCGATGCCGGTGCGCACGAGCGGCGCGTCGAGCTTGTCGTAGAGCGACGCGAGCAGGTCGCCGGAGCGCGTGTCGGTCTCGCCGATGACGGTCTTGGGCGGATGGCGGTAATCCCACACGGCGCTGCCTTCGCGCAGGAACTCGGGGTTGTTGCAAACGCCGAAATCGACGCCCGCCCGCTTGCCGGAGTGCTCCTCGAGCGTGGGGATGACGGTGTCGCGCATGGTGCCGGGCAGCATCGTGCTGCGCGCCACGACGACGTGGAAGCCGGGCTTGCCGCGCAGCGCAGCGCCGATCTCCTCGCAGACCTTGCGCACGAAGCGCAGGTCGAGCGCGCCGTTGAGCTGGCTGGGCGTGCCCACGCAGATGAGGGAGAGCTCCGTCTCGCGCACTGCGGCGGCGACATCGAGGCCGGCGCGCAGGCGCCCGGCCTTCACGTTGCGCTCGACGATCTCGCCGATGTCCTTCTCGACGATGGGCGTGACGCCGCGATTGACGAGGTCGACCTTGGTGCGGTTGGGGTCGACCCCGACGACCTCGTGGCCGTCCTCGGCCAGGCAACCGGCCGCCACGACACCCACGTAGCCCATGCCAAAGACGCTGATCTTCACGATGCCGTTTCCTCCTGCGCTCTCGCTGACCACGCTGCCGGGGTGGCATGCAGCCGGATCTCAGTGCGCCATTGTGTCGTGCCGCGCAGCGCGCCTTCCCACCGAATCGAGGGGGCGGGGCGCTTGATCCCGAAACTGGGTGAAACCCAGCCCCCCTTCGGATCGGTGGAGCCGTGCAGCAGGCGGCATGTCACGGGCGGCACCGGGCATGTGCATGGTGAGTGCCGTCGCAGCGCCGTCGCGCACGCGCACCTCGTCGCCCTCGATCGCCACGTCGAGCCCTTCGGCGAACTGCCAGCACACCTGTGCGCGGTGCTCCCCCAGGCAGTGCAGCGTGTCGGTGACGACGATGCGCCTGCCGTCGTGATCGACCTCGATGCGCCGGCGGTGCCGCACGGGATCGGGCAGCCGCCCGTAGCCGTCGTGCGATGCGTCCCACACGTCGCCCGACGGATCGAGGCGCACCTCGTGCAGCGTGGCCCGCGCCTTGCGCAACCACATGAAATTCCCGCCGATCTCGGACTGGTCGACACCATCGATGCACACGGTGTTGTGGGCCGCGGTGCCGCGGAAATGGTCGCGCCAGTCGCGCTCCGTGTGGTAGGCATAGGTGCCGGGATCGACGAGCAGGGGGCGTCCGGCCGCCGACAGCGTGAAGGCGAGCGCGTCGGCGTGCCCGTGGGCCGCGATCGACAGGTAGCCGAGCGGCCCGGCGTCGGCGACGATGCGCACCTCGCCCGGCGTGCCGAATCGCGAGCCGAGCACCGCGTAGCCGCCCTCCTCGAAGACGCGTCGGCGGGGCACGGGCGCAGCGGCGGGCAGCGCGGCATAGGCCCGGGCGCCGGCATCGCCGAGCAGCCACAGCGACTTGGCGTCGAAGCTCGCGCTGGCGGCCTTGAAGTCGCCGCGCGAGAAGAGCACGGCGCAGCTGGCCAGGAGCGAGCGGTAGGGATCCCAGTCGGTCTCGTGATGCAGCCGCAGCATGAGCGCGTCGTCGGCATCGCCGATGGCCGGCACATGGCCGCCGGTATCGAGCACGGCGAGCACGAAATCCATCATCGCCTCGAGCCGCTGCCAGCAGGCCGGCGAGAATTCGACGCCGTGCGCGCGGCCCGCGAGGCCTGCGATCAGCATCATGTCGGCGACCTCGTGGTGGTAGTACAGCGCCTGCTCGCGGTTCACGCCGTCGGGCGCGTTCTGCGCCAGCGCCTCGGCTTCGAACCCTGCTCGCGAGCGCGCCTGCCAGCGTGCGCTGTCCGGCCAGCAGGGCCAGGTGAGCGACGCGACGAACAGGCCCATCCACTCGCCGAGCAGGTGGTTGTTGGCCGACGAGTGGCGCGACAGGTGGCCGTCGATGAAGCGGCAGTGGCGATAGACGCTGCCCAGCCACTGGTCGCGAAACGCGCGCCCGTCGTCGCCTTCGAAGAGCGGCGACGAGAAGCCGCCGAGCAGGTTCCAGGCGGCGGACCAGTTGAGCAGCCGGATCGCCAGCTCGAGCGAGCTGCTCCAGTGCACGCCGAGCGGCCAGGGGCACTGCTCGATCCACGATTGCACGAGGGTGCGCGCGGTGCGCGCATAGGCCGGCGTCGCCGGACAGCGCGTGCGCCTGCGCGAGCGTGACGAGCTCCAGGTGGCGGCTCGGCTCCCAGAGCGTCTTGATGTTGCCGACCAGGGCCTCGTTGCGATAGTCCAGGCGCTTGCCGAAGGCCAGCGGCGCTTCGATGCCGGTGGCAGCGTCGCGATTCCAGCGCGGCGGCATGCCGAGAAGGACATCCTGCAGCCCCAGCACGTCGAACCGGCCGGCCACGATGCGGTCGGCGCTCGCCAGCAGGCGCTCGGTGCCCGGCACGGCGGCGGGGGCGGCGAGCCAGCCGGGCCGGCTGGCCGGGATCGAAGGCGGCGGCACGGCCTGCCGCGCGAAGCCCCATGGATTCGACGCGGGCCTGGACCGACTTGCCCAGGCGATGCGCGACTTCGCCGGCCGACATGCAGCGCAGTCGGTTGAGCGTCCAGGAGAGCTTGGAGGGCATGCGCATCATGCGGCCGGCGCGGTGGCGGCCAAGCCGGCATAGAGCTCGTCCAGCCGCGCCACGACGGCCGCCCGGTCGAACTCCGCGATGGCGCGCACGCGTCCTGCGGCTCCCATGAGGCGCTGGCGCTGTGGATCGGCCAGCAGCTCGCACAAGGCATCGGCCAGCGCGCGGGCGTCGCCCACCGGCACGATGAGCCCCTCGACGCCGTCGGCCAGCGCATCGGGCACGCCGCCGATGCGGCTCACCACGACGGGCATCGCATGCGCCATCGCTTCGAGCATGCCCACCGGCAACCCTTCGGCGCGGGACGGCAGCGTGAAGACGGCCACGGTGCGGAACAGGCGGTCCTTCGCGTCGCCGTCGACCCAGCCCAGCATGCGCACGTGATCCTGGATGCCTCGGCGGCGCAGCTCATCGTCGATGGCGTGCGGATTGCCCGGGGCGCCGATCAGCAGCCGCGCGGCAGGGCGGCGCCGGGCGACGTCCTCGAAGGCGTCCAGCAGCACGTCGATGCCTTTCTCGTGCGTGAGGCGGCCGAGGAAGAGCACGCTTTCGTCCTCGCGCTGCGATACGCCGTCCAGTACCGGGATGTCGACGGGATTCGGAATCACGACGACGGTCGCGCCCGGCACGATGTCGAGGAACATGCGGCCCCAGCTCGGCGTGAGCGCGATGAGCGTCTTCGCCCGGGACAGCGCCCAGCGGATGAGCGAGCGGCGCAGGCCGGCTGCCCTCGTTGTAGTAGCCCCCGAAGTGCCCGCCATGCACGTGCAGCACGATGGGAATCCCGCGTGCGCTGGACAGCGCGATGAAGGCGAGCTTGCGCCAGAAGCTTGCGCGGGTGGCGAGGTGGATGTGCACGAAGGACGGCGGCCGGGCGAGCACGGTGGCGAACGAGGCCAGCCCGCGCAGCATGAACCAGGCCTTGCGGAACTTCGAACCCTCGGTATGCGTGGTGAGGTAGCGCACGTTCCAGCGCTCGAGGAAGCCGGCGGCGATGTAGCTCTGCACCACGGTGGAGATGCCGCCGCGGTTGTGGGGCGACGTGCCGATCATGACGACGCGCGGCTTCGAAGGAGTGGATGCCATGGTTCCGGTCAGGAGCGCCCTCGCGGCGTGGTGTTGCCCGAACGACCGGGCGCCGCGGGCCGGTTCGGTCACACGTTGCAGATGACGCGGCGGAACTTGCCGCTCTTGGTGCGCGGCAGCGAGGCCACGGTTTCGACGTCGATGCGGATGCCTGAGCCGAGGCGCTCGGCGGCGTTGGCGCGTATGGAGTCGATGGTGTGCGGGCCGAAGCCTTCGCCGGGGACGATGAGGATCATGATGGAGCGCGGCTCGTCCTGGCGGATCTGCGCGTCCAGGACGCTGTCGAGCCCCTTGAAGATGTGGTCGAGGCGGCCGATCATGCGGCCGTCGGGCAGCTTGATCACGTCTTCGTCGCGCCCCATGACGCGCTTGACGGTGCGGAAGCTGCGGCCGCAGCGGCAGGCGGTGGCTTCGCGCGAGGGCTCGACCAGATCGCCGGTGCGGTACCGGATCAGCGGCATCACGAGGTTGTTGAAGCCGGAGCCGACGATCTCGCATTCGCCGTCGCCGTTCGGCAGCAGCTCGACGTAGCTGTAGTCCTCGATGACGTGCAGCGAGCCGTGCTCGCAGGTGCCGATCGCCGCCACGCGCTCGAACTGGCCGTACCAGTCGAAGATGGCGCAACCGAAGCGCTGCTTCACCAGGCGCCGGGTCTCGTCGTCCACCGTTTCGGATGACGTGACGATGCCGCGCAGCCGGCGCCCGCCGTAGTCGAGATTCTTGCTGTGCAGGTAGGACGCCAGGAAGCCGATCGACGACGGATAGGCCTGGATGATCTGCGGATCGAATCGGGCCAGCGCATCGAGATAGCCCTGCGCCGTGGTCACCGACAGGTGGTACGACGAGAGCACGAGCATGTTCTCGGCTGCGTTGCGGCGCCAGAACGGCGGCGTGGTGTCGTCAGCCGGAACGACCATGTCGCCGCGGATCCAGGCGCGCGGCTGCCCCGGCTCGTAGCCCGCCCAGCGCAACTGGCGGAACACGAACGCGTTTTCGCGGTTGATGGCGGAGAGGTCCTGCTTGAGCTGCAGCGGCGGGCCGGTGGTGCCGCTCGTGCCACCCTCGAACAGCGGCCAGGAAGGGCGCTCGCGCATGGCACGCGAGCCCGCCTTGCGCAGGGTTTCCTTGTCGATCACCGGCAGCGAGTGCAGCGTGTCGATCGCAGAGCTTTCGAGCGACGGTGACCGGCCGTACAGCTCCTGGTAGAGCGGCACCTGCGAGGCGGCGCACTCGAGCAGCGGCGCACGTGGCCTTCCTGGTAGCGGCGCAGCTCGGGCGCGTCGAGCCACTGCGTGCGTTCGGCCTCGGCGAGGAAACGCCGGAACCGCTGGCCTTCGCGCATCGTCAAGCGACCGTAGGCACGCGTGCTCACCATGAGCTCCTGGAGCCACACGGGGCTGGACTTGTAGATCGAGGACGAGAACATTCGGAACGTGCCTCAGATCCTGCAGATGACGGCCTTGAACTTGCCCCGGGCAGGGCGCTTGATTTCATCGACCACGACGACCTCGCAGGCGACCGCGCCGCCGAGCCGCTTGCGTGCGTTTGCCAGCAACTGCTCGGCAGAAGCAGGACTGTAATGAGCCGACGGCACGACGCGGATGGTGAGGGTGTCGATCGCGTCCTGCTCGATCTGTCCCTCGAGGATGCCGGTCACGCCGCGGAACATGTTGCCCGCCAGGCAGGCCGCCATGCGGCGCCCGTCGGGCAGCTTGATGAAGTCGTCGGTGCGGCCGATGATCTCGGTGACGAGCGGCATGTGCCTTCCGCACGGAGCAGCGCTCGTCGGGCGGGGCGAGGCGCACGAGGTCGGCGCAGCGGTAGCGCAGCAGCGGCATCGAGAAGTTGTTGAAGGTGGTTCCCACCGGCTCGAACAGGCCTTCCTCCTCGGTGGGCTCGAACTCCACGAAGGAGTAATCGGTCATCACGTGGTAGCGGCCGTGCTCGCACTGGCCGATGGCGGCCACCCTCTCGACCAGGCCGTACCAGTCCATCACCTGGCAGCCGAACACGCGCGCCACCTGCTCCTGCTGCTCGCGGTCGAACATCTCGGACGAGGTGACCACGCTGCGCAGCGACTTTCCCTGGTAACGCGTGCCGCGGTTCTCCATCCAGGCGGCAAGGAAGGAGATCGACGAGGGGTAGGCCTGGATCACGACGGGATCGAAGCGGGCCATGGCTTCGAGGTAGCCGGGTGCGTTGCGGTCCGACAGGTGGAGCGACGACAGCATCAGCATGTTGTCGGCACGGTTCAGGCGCCAGTAGGGCGCCGTCACGCGCTCGGGCGGCACGATGGGCTCGCCGCGGATCCACGCCCGCCGCTCGCCGGGCTTCAGCCCGGCCCAGCTCAGGTGGCGCCAGATGAAGGCGTTCTCGCGCGTGATGGAGGTGAGGTCCTGGTGGAACCACACCGGGCTGCCGGTGGTGCCGCTGGTGCTCACCGACACCAGCGGCTTCTGCGCGTTGTGCGCCACCAGCGACATGCCGGCCTTGCGCACATCGTTCTTGGTGAGGAACGGGAGATGGTGCAGGTCGCGCGGGAACTCCATGCGCGAGACGTCGAGCCCGAGCTCGCGAAACAGCTCGCGATAGTAGGGAACGGTGGTTGCGGCGTGGCGCACCATGGCCGTGATGCGATCGGCCTGCATGCGTTCCATCTCGGGGGGCTGGAGCCACTGGCTCTTCTCGATTTCGGCCCGCACCTGCCGGAAGGAGCGGCTTTCACGCAAGGCGCCGCGGGCCCAGGCGCGGCCCGCGATGAGCCACTCCTGGAACCAGGGCGGACTCCGCTTGTAGTACGACGAACTGAACAATGCACCCCCCGATGACACGCTGCTCCGGCGGGCGGGCAACGAAACGTTAGCGGCGCAATTCTGGCCCAACCGCAGGGAGTCCACATACCCCGCGTTCGGGGCAGGCGGCCGCTGGAAACGGGCCACCGTCAATGGCCCAGCCGGCCGTAGCTGTCTTCGAAGCGCACGATGTCGTCCTCGCCGAGGTAGCTGCCCGACTGCACCTCGATGATTTCGAGGGGAATGCTGCCGGGGTTCGCGAGCCGATGCACTTCGCCGAGCGGGATGTAGGTGCTCTGGTTCTCGGTGAGCAGCACTTTCTTGTCGCCGCAGGTGACCTCGGCCGTGCCGGAGACGACCACCCAGTGCTCGGCGCGGTGGTGATGCATCTGCAGGCTCAGCGACGCCCCGGGCTTGACGCAGGATGCGCTTGACCTGGAAGCGGGCGCCGTGGTCGATGCCGTCGTACCAGCCCCAGGGCCGGTGCACGCGGCGATGCAGCGTGCCTTCGCTGCGCTGGTCCTTCGCCAGCCGGGCGACCACCGCCTTGACGTCCTGGCTGGCGGAGCGGCGCGTGACGAGCACCGCGTCGGCCGTCTCGACGATGATGAGGTCGTCCACGCCGACCGCCGCCACGAGCCGGCTCGACGCATGCACGAGGGTGTTGCGCGCGTTCTCGAGCAGCACGTCGCCGTGGGCGGCGTTGCCGTCGGCGTTGCGCTCGCCGACCTGCCATACGGCGTCCCATGCGCCGAGATCGGACCAGCCGGCCGACAGCGGCACCATGCGCACCGGGAACCCGCTGTCGGCTGCCGGTGCACTTTTCCATCACCGCGTAGTCGATCGGACTCGCTCGGCACGGCCGCGAACTCGGCCTTGCCGGGCCGCAGGAACTGCCGGTCGGCGCCGCGGGCCTCCCAGGCGGTGCGGGTGGCGGCGGCGATGTCGGGCCGGAAGCGCTCGAGCGCCTTCAGCCACACCGACGCGCGCACGACGAACATGCCGCTGTTCCAGAAGTACTCGCCCGAGGCGACGTACTCGGCGGCCGTGGCGGCTGCCGGTTTCTCGACGAAGTGTCCAACCGGCGCGGAGCCGTCGCTGCCGACGGCGCCTGCGGTGCGGATGTAGCCGTAGCCCGGTTTCCGGGCGCTCGCGGCACCACGCCCAGAACGACGATGGCGCCGTCGGCAGCCGCCCGGACGGCGTCGCGCAGCGCGCGGATGAACGCCGGCGGCGCCGTGACGGTCTGGTCGGCCGGCGTGACGACGAGGATCGGGTCGGCGCCCGCGGCCTGCGACGACAGAGCGGCCAGCGTCATGGCGGGCGCCGTGTTCCGGCCGACCGGCTCCAGCACGACCGATGCGCCGGCGACGTTCATCTCCTGGAGCTGGTCGGCCACGAGGAAGCGGTGCTCCTCGTTGCAGACCACGCACGGCGCGGCGGCCTCGATGTCGTGATCGGCCAGGGCCATCACGCGCTGCACGGCAAGCTGGAACAAGCGTGTCGCGCCCGGTGAGCGCGAGGAACTGCTTCGGATAGAGCGCGCGCGAGAGCGGCCACAGCCGGGTGCCGGAGCCGCCGGCCATGATCACGGGAACGATGGGATGCATAGGGTCAGGAGTGCAGCGGTCGCGAACGGGTGTCCTCGGTCGCCTTTCGGCGCTGAGGCAGCATCGCCCAGCCGGGCCGCTCGAAGAGGAAGCGCAGGCCGGTCCGCGCCGTGAAGTGGTGCAGCAGGACGGCAACGGCGGTGCTGAGGATCGCCAGCAGCAGCGCAGTCGTGCCGGGATCGAACCACGGGCCGCTGCGCTTCATCGTGACGATGAGCGCGCCCATGGGCAGGAAGAAGGCGAGGTAGGTGACGATGGAGTGCTCGCCGAGGTAGCGCAGCCAGTCCATCCACGACACGCGGCGCAGCAGCGCCCCGGCGGCGATGACCGCCATGCAGCCGACAAGACCGACGACGAGCGACCATCCGGGCGCATCGCCGATGCCGATTCCCACGAGCCACTGGTGGAACACCGCCCAGACGGCAAGCGCCGCCAGCGCACGGCGCGGGTGGTCGTCGGCCCGCTGCGCCACGTCGAAGAACAGCGCGGCGAACCGATAGCCGATGTAGAAGAACACGTAGCGCTTGCAGAAGTGGCCGATCATCAGCCAGGCGTCGGTGTGGAAATCGCTGATCTGCAGCGCGGCCGCCACGGGCAGCATCACCCACCAGGGCACCTTGCGCGTGAGCCGCGTGAGCACGAAGAAGACCGGCAGGATCGCGATGAACCAGAGCATCGCGAAGGGCTCGACCAGCATCCGGCCGAGGTCGAGCGCCATCTCGGCGAAGGAATCGCCCGCGCGGCCGACCACCGCCTTGCCGAGGAAGTAGATGAATGTCCAGAGGACGAAGAAGTAGAGGTAGTGCACCACCTTCTTGTCGATGTAGCCGCGCCACGGGCGGTCGATCACGCGGGCGAGGAAGAGGCCCGACAGCAGGAAGAAGTCGGGCATGCGGAACGGCCGCGCGAAATCCACCCAGTACTGCAGCCAGCCGGTCACGCCGAGCTCGTCGTGCATCTTCTGCGCCGCGTAGAGCGTCACGACGCCGAGGATGCAGATGCCCTTGCTGAAATCGATCCAGCCCAGGCGCGAGGCAGCGTTCATGTCTCGAACCCCTGCGGATTGAGGGTCTGCCAGCGCCAGGAGTCGGCGCACATCGCGGCGAGGTCGCGGCGGGCGCGCCAGCCCAGGCAGCTCGGCGGCCAGCGACGGATCGGCATAGCAGGCCGCGACGTCTCCGGGCCGGCGGGCCACGATCTCGTACGGCACGGGCCGGCCGCTGGCGGTCTCGTAGGCGCGCACCACCTCGAGCACGCTGTGGCCCCGCCCCGTGCCGAGGTTGACGGTGATGCCGCGCCCCTGTTCGAACAGGTACTGCAGCGCCGCGACGTGGCCTTCGGCGAGGTCGACGACGTGGATGTAGTCGCGCACGCCGGTGCCGTCCGGCGTGGGGTAGTCGGCGCCGAACACCTGCAGCCGCGGCCGGCGGCCGATCGCGACCTGCGCGACGTAGGGCATCAGGTTGTTCGGGGTGCCGCGAGGATCTTCGCCGATGAGCCCGCTTTCATGGGCGCCCACCGGGTTGAAGTAGCGCAGGATGGCGGCGTGCCAGCCGGGATCGGCGGCGCCCATCGCGCGCACGAGGCCCTCGCCGACGAGCTTGGTCTCGCCATACGGGTTGACGGCGGACAGCGGCGCGTCTTCGCGGATGGGCAACGACTCGGGATCGCCGTAGACGGTGGCGCTCGAACTGAAGACCAGCCGCGGGCAGCCGCGGCGGCGCATCGCCTGGCACAGGCTGACGAGGCCGCCGACGTTGTTGTCGTAGTAGTCCAGCGGGCGTGCCGTCGATTCGCCGACCGCCTTGTAGGCGGCGAAGTGCACGACCGCGTCGACGGCGTGCTCGGCCAGCACGCGCTCGACGGCGGCGGTATCGCGCACGTCGAGCCTCTCGAACACCGGCTCGGCGCCCGAGAGGCGGCGCAGCCGGTTCAGCACCTCCGGGGCACTGTTGGAGAAATCGTCGATGCCCACGACCGCGAACCCGGCGCCCAGCAGCGACAGCCACGTGTGCGAGGCGATGTAGCCGGTGGCGCCGGTGAGGAGGACAGTGGGCATGGCGCGCGCCGATCAGCCCTGGAGCGTGAAGCGGCCGAAGCAGCTGACGACGTTGGCGTCGAACTCGCGGGTGACGGACGTGGAGCTGCGCGATTGCGTGGACAAGGAGCAACCGAGCGAGATCGCCCGCGTCGGCTCCCAACGGGCGCCGATCAAGAAGAGGCTGGTGCGGTCGTCGTCCTGGACATCGAAGTCGCGATCGGTATAGCGCAACTCGGCGTTCAGCGAAATCTTGGCAGAGAGATCGTAGAAGGCGCGGATACCGACGGACGCCACCAGCCGGCTGTCGGGTGCGGTCGCGGTGAGGAGCTCACCGGTGGGAAGCACGGCTTGGGAGAACGCGATCTGGCTGCCCGTGTCGCGCGAGATGTCGCTGAGGAAGCGCAGCTTGCCGGTGGGCCGCCAATCCCACTGCACTGCGCCCGTCAAGCCGGACTCGTCGCGCTGGGTCTGCACTTCGTGCTCTTCATCGGTTGCGCTGAGGCGGGCGATGACGCGGCTGATGCCTGTGGGCACCCAGGTGGCGGTGAGGTCGATGTCCTGGCGGTCGTACTCGTCCTCCGGCACCGAGTTGTGGTACTTGCCCTTGGTGTCCCGATAGGCGAGGCCCAGCGTCAGCAGCGCGCTCGGCCGGTAGACGAGCCCGAGCGAGGCGAAATTCTGCCGGTAGTCGAGCGACTCGTAGTTGACTTGCGTGCTGTCGGAGTCGTAATCGACATTCTGGTGCCCGAGGCGGCCCTGGATCGCGAGTACCGACGTGGCGCCTAGCCGCGCGGAGAAGATGCCGCTGTCGACCCGTTGCGTGGTTTTAGCGGTGTCACCAGACGTCCCGAGCACGTCGTTGCGCGCCAGTTCCTGGCGCGAGGAGACGTCGAAGCTCCCCGACAGCCGCTCGATCGTTGCCCAGTCGAGACGCGCGCCGAGGCGCGTAGGCGGTGTTGTCGAGCTGGTTCTGGTCGCGGAACTCGTCGCGGCGCACCAGCACGTCGGCGAGGAAGGCCTGGCGGCCGAAGGGAATGTTGACGCCGCCGAGAAGGCCGACGGACGAGATGGTGTCGGTGACTTCGCCCGTGTTCGCGCGGAAGACGTTGGAGTCTTTCGTGACCGACAGCTGCGGCGCGACGTACCACGGCGGGCTGGACTGCGCGCCGGCCGTGGCGGCCCAGGCGGCAAGGACGGCGACGGTCAGAACCCTCGCGGCGCGCCGGGGCATGTTGCTGTTATTCATGGCAATCCTTTCTCGGGTTGGGGCCGAACACATCACGCACTCAGTACGCGTTGCGGTCGAAGAGCACGAGCCGCGCGGTGCGCACGATGATCTGCAGGTCCAGGCCCAGGGACCAGTTGCGCAGGTACTCCAGATCGTATTCGACGCGCTGGCGCATTTTCTCGATCGTCTCGGTCTCGCCACGCAGGCCGTTGACCTGCGCCCAGCCGGTGATGCCGGGCTTCACCTTGTGGCGCACCATGTACGCCTTGATCATTTCGCGGTACTGCTCGTTGTGGGCCACCGCATGCGGCCGCGGGCCGACGATGCTCATGCGCCCTTGCAGCACGTTGACGAACTGGGGCAGCTCGTCGAGCGAGGTGCGGCGCAGGAATGCGCCGAAAGGCGTGATGCGGGGGTCGCCCTTGGTCGCCTGCGGAACGACCTGGCCGTCGTCCATCGCCCGCATGGTGCGGAACTTGTAGACGGTGATCTCCTCGCCGTCGAGGCCGTTGCGCCGCTGCTTGAAGATGACGGGCCCGGGGGAGCTCAGCCGGACGCCGATGGCGATGGCCAGCAGCAGCGGCGAGATGAGGATGAGGATCAGCGTGGCGAGAACGATGTCGGACACGCGCTTGACGAGCTCGTTGGTGCCGGTGAACGGGGTCTCGCAGATGCCGACGACCGGCACGCCGTTCATGTCCTGCAGCCGCCCCTGGATGATGCTGATGCCGAAGACGTCGGGCACGAAGAACATGCGACGCCGTGGTGCCCTGCACCTGCTCGAGCAGCTCCACGATGCGCGGCTGCGAGCCGAGCGGCAGCGTGATGTAGACCTCCTTGATGCCCTGCGCGCGCACGTAGGGCGCGAGGTCGCGCAGCGTGCCGAGCCGGTCGTGGACGGCTTCGCCGTGCAGCCGCTCGTCGGTGCGGTCGTCGAAGTAGCCGACGAAATCGACGCCCTGGTCCTGGCTTTCGAGCAAGGCCTTGGAGACCTTCACGCCCAGAGGCCCGGCGCCGACGACCACGGCCGAGCGGCGCATCTCGGGGCGCTTGGCCATGCGGCGCAGCACCTCCTGGCCGACCCACACCGACAGCCACTGGAGCACGGGCGTGACCAGCGTCCAGGCCAATGAGCACGCGGGTGTCGAAGTAGTGCAGGCTGTTGGTGGCGTAGCCGCAGAGCGCCAGGATGGCCAGCAGCACGATCCACGAGGTGACGAGGTCGGTCCCGGCGGCGAGCAGGTTGTCCTTGAAGCGGTTGCGGCCCGGGAAGGTGAGCGCGAACACCAGCAGGCACAGGGTGAGATCGGAGCGCAGGATGGGGTCGCCCACCCAGCGGGTGGCGATGAGGAACACAGCCACCGTGATCGTCGGCTCCATGAAAGCGGCGATCAGCGAGGTCACCGATTGCGGCGCGCTGTAGAACGTCCTCTTGTAGCTGCGGTTCTCGAACATTGGGACTTTGGGGGTCGGCCGGCTCCTCCGCGCGGCCCCGCGTCTCGGGGGGCGGCACCCCGATGCCGGGTCTGTCCAATTCTCTATCAAAAGATCGCGGCAGCCGGCGCCCGTCCAGGGGGTTGCGCTGTGAACGGTTGCCTACAATCGCGCGCATGCTCGAAGCCCTCAACGCCCTGCTTGCACCGGCCGTGATGGAGCGCCTGACGCTCATGGTCAACCACGTCGTGGCGGCCGAGCCGGTGGCGACCGAGCGCCTGAAGCCGCATCGCGGCAGAAGCATCCGCTTGCACTTCGACGGCTGGCCTTCGCTGCTGCCGGTGCCGCCCGCGTTTGCCTTCCGCGTGACGCCGGCGGGGCTGCTGGAGTGGCGCGGCACCGACGCCCCGCTGGCGGCCGACCTCGAGCTGCGCCTGGACGCCTCCAACCCGGCGATGCTGCTGGCCGACATGGCCGCGGGCGTGCCGCCGACCATCGAGCTGCAGGGCGACGCTGCATTCGCCGACCGACATCAACTGGCTCATCACGAACCTGCGGTGGGACGCGGAAGCCGATCTGGAGCGCGTGTTCGGTGCGCGCGCGGCGCACCAGATCGCCCGCGTGGGGTCGTCGTTCGCGCAGGGGCTGCGCTCCGCGATGCGCGGCGCCGGCGAGCTGGCCGCCCGCTGGCGCCCGCGGCCGAAGCCCTAGATGCGCCAGCTCGCGCGCCTGATCTTCATCGTCTTCACCGTCCTGCGCTTCGGCCTGGACGACATCGCGTTGTCCAGCTTCCGCCGGCGCTGGGTGCGCGCGGTCGGGCGCGTCGCGATGATCGGCCGCCGCTTCGACGAGCCGCGCGGCGTGCGGCTGCGACGCGCGCTCGAGCGGCTGGGGCCGATCTTCGTCAAGTTCGGACAGGTGCTGTCGACGCGGCGAGACCTGCTGCCGCTCGACGTGGCAGACGAGCTGGCCCGGCTGCAGGACCGCGTCCCGCCGTTTCCCGGCACGGTGGCGGTGGCGCTGGTGGAGCGCGCCTTCCGCCGCCCGCTCGATGCCGTCTTCGCCACCTTCGACCCGGTGCCGGTGGCCAGCGCCTCCATCGCGCAGGTGCACTTCGCCACGTTGCTCGATGGGCGCGAGGTGGCGGTGAAGGTGCTGCGGCCCGGCATGCTCTGGGCCATCGAGAGCGACCTGGCGCTGCTGCATCGTCTGGCCGCGCTGGGTCGAGCGGGTGTCGGTGGACGGCAAGCGCCTCAAGCCACGCGAGGTGGTCGCCGAGTTCGACATCTACCTGCACGAGGAGCTCGACCTGCAGCGCGAGGCCGCGAACGCGGCGCAGCTGCGCCGCAACATGGAGGGCCTCGGGCTGGTGATGATCCCCGAGATGCTGTGGGACCTCTCCACGCCCGACGTGCTCGTGATGGAGCGCATGCACGGCGTGCCGATCAGCCAGATGCAGCGGCTGCGCGATGCCGGCGTCGACTTCAGGAAGCTGGCGCGCGACGGCGTGACGATCTTCTTCACGCAGGTGTTCCGCGACGGCTTCTTCCACGCCGACATGCACCCGGGCAACATCCAGGTGAGCCTGGCGCCGGGCACGTTCGGGCGCTACATCGCGCTCGATTTCGGGATCATCGGCACGCTCACCGAGTTCGACAAGGATTACCTGGCGCAGAACTTCATCGCCTTCTTCCGCCGCGACTACAAGCGCGTGGCGGAACTGCACGTCGAATCGGGCTGGGTGCCGCCGGCGACGCGAGTCGATGCGCTGGAGTCGGCGATCCGGGCGGTCTGCGAACCGCACTTCGACCGCCCGCTGAAGGACATCTCGCTCGGCCAGGTGCTCATGCGGCTGTTCCAGACTTCGCGCCGCTTCAACGTGGAGATCCAGCCGCAGCTCGTACTGCTGCAGAAGACGCTGCTCAACGTGGAAGGGCTGGGCCGCCAGCTCGACCCCGAGCTCGACCTGTGGAACACCGCCAAGCCCTTCCTGGAGCGGTGGATGGACGAGCAGGTCGGCTGGCGCGGGCTGCTCGAGCGCGTTCGCAAGGAAGCGCCGAACTTCGCGCGGCTGCTGCCCGAGCTGCCGCGCCTGGTGCACCACGCGCTGGCCGTCCGGGCTGCGGGCTCGGCGTCCCCGGCGCTCGTGGCGCTGCTGGCGGAGCAGCGCCGGACGAACCGGCTGCTGTCGATCCTGGTCTGGAGCGGCGTGGGATTTGCCGCAGGCGCGGCGGTCGCGGTCCTGTTCGTCGCCTGAACGGCTCGTTTCGGCGCGAGATAATGCGCCCCGTTCGATGTGACCTTCCAGGCCGTGCCGCATGAACGTGACACTCATCTCCTTCGTCGTGATCTATCTCCTGGGCACGCTCGCACTGGGCGTGTGGGCCGGGACACGCATCAAGAACACGACCGACTTCGCCATCGCCGGCCGCAGCCTGCCGCTCGTGATGGTGGTCACGACCACCTTTGCCACCTGGTTCGGCGCCGAGACCGTCATGGGGATCCCGGCGCGTTTCGTCCAGGGCGGGCTGAACGCGGTCGTCGAGGATCCCTTCGGCGCCGGCACCTGCCTCGTCCTGGTGGGCCTCTTCTTCGCTGCCAAGCTCTACCGCCAGAACCTGCTGACCATCGGCGACTTCTACCGCCAGCGCTTCGGCAAGGGCGTGGAGATCTTCTGTTCCGTGGCCATCATCCTGAGCTACCTCGGCTGGGTGGCGGCGCAGATCACGGCGCTCGGCCTGGTGTTCTCGGTGCTGACGGATGGCGCGATGTCCGAGACGGCCGGGATGATCGTGGGCACCCTGGCGGTCCTGGTCTACGTGGTGGTCGGCGGCTTCCTTGCCGTGGCCTGGACCGACTTCATCCAGATGATCGTGCTGGTGATCGGGCTCGCGGTGATTGCAGTGTTCGCCGCCGATCTTGCCGGCGGCGCCGGACCAGGTGTTCGCGATGGCCACCCAGGCCGACCTGTGGAAGTTCCTGCCCGCGCCCACCTTCACCGACATCGCCTTCTTCATCGCGGCAGGACTGACGATGATGCTGGGCAGCATCCCCCAGCAGGACGTGTTCCAGCGCGTGATGTCGGCGCGCAATGCGCCCACGGCGCGCAACGGTGCGGTGATCGGCGGCGTGAGCTACATCCTGTTCGCGTTCGTGCCGATGTTCATCGTGGCCAGCGCGGTGGTGGTGATGGGCTCGAGCGCCATGGACCTCGCCAAGGACGACTACCAGCGGCTGCTGCCGACCTTCGTCCTCACGAAGATGCCGCTGTTCATGCAGATCCTGTTCTTCGGGGCGTTGCTGTCGGCCATCAAGAGCACGTCGTCGGCCACGCTGCTGGCGCCGAGCACCAGCTTCGTCGAGAACATCCTGAAGAACGTACGCCCTCACATGAGCGACCAGCAGCAGCTGCTCGCGATGCGGTTCACGATCGTCGTGTTCGCCGCGCTCGTGCTGGCCTACGCGATCGCGATGCAGGGCACGACGATCTACGAGTTGGTCTCTTCCGCCTACCAGGTGACGCTGGTCGGCGCCTTCGTCCCTCTGGTGACCGGGCTGTACTGGAAGCGCGCCACGACCCAGGGCGCGGTGTTCTCGCTGGTGGCCGGCGTGGGCACGTGGATCCTCTTCTTCCCGCAGGTTTCCATGCTCGGAGAGCTGTTTCCCGGCCAGCTGGCCGGCCTGCTGGCGGCGTTCGCCGGCATGGTTGTCGGCTCCTTGATGCCCCAGCGGCTGAAGAACCGGCATGAGCCGCGGCGTCCCCTGGCGGCCTGAAGCCGTGAACGACCGCCCGACCGTATAATTTCGCGTTTCAAATCAAGGGCTTAGCCATGCCAATCTACGCCTATCGCTGCGGCAGCTGCGGCCACACGAAAGACGTGCTGCAAAAGCTCTCCGACGCGCCGCTGACGGCCTGCCCGGCCTGTGGCGCGCCGTCGTTCTCCAAGCAGCTCACCGCCGCCGGCTTCCAGCTCAAGGGCTCCGGCTGGTACGCGACCGACTTCAAGGGCGGCAGCGCGCCGGCGAAAGCGGCCGAAGGCAAGAGCGACGGCAAGCGCGGGCGACGGCAAGTCCGACGGCAAGTCCGACGGCAAGTCCGACGGCACGGGCGGCGGCGACGCGAAGCCGGCGGCGCCGGCCGAAGGCAGCGCATCGGCGGCCGGCTGCGGCACGTCGTGCGCGTGCCACTGAGCGCGCGTTGAAAAAATACATCCTCGCCGGACTGCTGGTCTGGCTGCCGCTGGCCATCACGATCTGGGTGCTGGCGTCGGTGCTCGGCGTGTTCGATGCGCTGTTCGGCTGGCTGATCAGCACGTCGCAGGCGGTGCTGCCGCAGTCGGCGCACGAGCCGCTGGAGGCGTTGCGCCGCGTTCCGGGGCTGGGCGTGCTCGTCATGCTGGGCGCGCTGATGCTCACCGGCATGTTCGCCAGGAACATCGTCGGCCAGTGGTGGCTGCACCAGGGCGGCCGCCTGCTGCAGCGCATCCCGATCGTCAAGTCGATCTACAGCTCGGTCAAGCAGGTTTCCGACACGCTTTTCTCGAGCTCGGGCAACGCCTTTCGCGAGGCGGTGCTGGTGCAGTACCCGCGCGCCGGCGCCTGGACGATCGCGTTCGTCACCGGCAAGCCGGGCGGCGAGGTGAGCTCGCACCTGCATGGCGACTACCTCAGCATCTACGTGCCGACCACGCCGAACCCGACCTCGGGCTTCTTCCTGATGCTGCCGCGAGCCGACGTGGTCCCGCTGGCGATGACGGTCGACGAGGCGCTGAAGTACATCATCTCGATGGGCGTCGTGGCGCCGAACGGGCCGGTGCTGCCGGCCCTGCGAAACCAGGCCGGCTGAACGCGCCGGCGAGCGTTCAGCCTTCGAGGCGCCGAATTTGCCGCCGATGCGGCACCCCCAATCGATCCGGAGCGAACAATGAGAACCACGTACTGCGGGCTCGTCAGCGAGGCGCTGATGGGCCAGACCGTCACCCTCATGGGCTGGGCGCATCGACGCCGGGACCATGGAGGCGTGATCTTCATCGACCTGCGCGACCGCGAGGGCCTGGTGCAGGTGGTGTGCGATCCCGATCGGGAGGCCACGTTCGCGACCGCCGAGGACGTGCGCAACGAGTTCTGCCTCAAGGTGGTGGGCCGCGTGCGCCCCCGGCCTGCCGGCACCGAGAACGCATCGCTGCCCAGCGGCAAGGTGGAGGTGCTGGCCGAGCAGCTCGAAGTGCTCAACCCGAGCGTCACGCCGCCCTTCCAGCTCGACGACGAGAACCTGTCCGAGACCACGCGCCTGACGCATCGCGTGCTGGACCTGCGCCGCCCCACGATGCAGCGCAACCTGATGCTGCGCTACCGCGTCGCGATGGAGGTGCGCAAGTACCTCGACGACCACGGCTTCATCGACATCGAGACGCCGATGCTCACGAAGAGCACGCCCGAGGGCGCGCGCGACTACCTGGTGCCCAGCCGCGTGAATCACGGGCACTTCTTCGCGCTGCCGCAGTCGCCCCAGCTGTTCAAGCAGCTGCTGATGGTGGCGGGGTTCGACCGCTACTACCAGATCACGAAGTGCTTTCGCGACGAAGACCTGCGTGCCGACCGCCAGCCCGAGTTCACGCAGATCGACATCGAGACCTCCTTCCTCGACGAGGAGGAGATCCGCGCCATCACGGAAGGGATGATCCGCACGGTGTTCCGGCGCGCGCTGGACGTGGAGCTGCCGGTGTATCCGGTCATGAAGTACTCCGAGGCCATGCACCGCTACGGCTCGGACAAGCCGGACCTGCGCGTGAAGCTGGAGTTCACCGAGCTGACGGACGTGGTGCGTGATGTCGACTTCAAGGTGTTCTCGACGCCGGCCACGATGAAGGGCGGCCGCGTGGCGGCGCTGCGGGTGCCGGGCGGCGGCGAGATGAGCCGTGGCGAGATCGACGGCTACGGGGAGTTCGTGAAGATCTATGGCGCCAAGGGCCTGGCGTGGATCAAGGTGAACGACGCCGCCAAGGGACGCGAGGGCTTGCAGTCTCCGATCGTGAAGAACCTGCACGACGGCGCCTTGGGCGAGATCATCGCCCGCACGGGGGCGCGCAACGGAGACCTGATCTTCTTCGGGGCCGACAAGGCGAAGGTCGTCAACGACGCGCTGGGCGCGCTTCGTCGTGAAGATCGGCCACAGCGACTTCGGCCGCGCCCGTGGGCTCTTCGAGGACCGCTGGGCGCCGCTGTGGGTGGTGGACTTCCCGATGTTCGAGTACGACGAGGAGGCCCAGCGCTGGAACGCGGTGCATCACCCCTTCACGGCGCCGAAGGACGGCCACGAGAACCTGATGGACACCGCGCCGGACCAATGCGTGTCCAAGGCCTACGACATGGTGCTCAACGGATGGGAGCTGGGCGGCGGCTCGGTGCGCATTCACCGGGCGGACGTGCAGAGCAAGGTGTTCGGCGCGCTGAAGATCGGGCCGGAGGAGGCGCAGTCGAAGTTCGGCTTCCTGCTCGACGCGCTGCAGTACGGGGCGCCGCCGCACGGCGGGCTCGCGTTCGGCCTGGATCGCCTGGTGACGCTGATGACGAAGGCGGAAAGCATCCGCGACGTGATCGCGTTCCCCAAGACGCAGCGCGCGCAGTGCCTGCTCACCCATGCGCCCAGCCCGGTGGACGAGAAGCAGCTGCGCGAGTTGCACATCCGGCTGCGCAACGCGTCCGCGCCTAGCGCATAGCCACGAGCGACATCGGCAGGCCGAGGTTCCATTCGGTGACGACGCGCCCGTCGGGGAAGAGCGCGGCAAGCTCGTGGCGCGACAGCGGGTGGTAGGTGGCGATGGCGGCGTGCGCCGCCGCCATCGAGCCGGCGCGGCCCGAGCTTCCGAGCGCATGGTGCGCGTGCGCCCACACCTGGAGGCGGCGCGGCCAGAGCGCGAAGTAGGCCGCCAAGCGGGTGCGGGAAGTGCGGATCCACGATGCAGCGCTTGTTGGGCACCTGGATGAAGTAGGGCTTGCCGCTGGCCATGATGGCGGCGGCGAGCCGGGCCTGCGCAGCCGGAGTCGGCAGGTGCTCGAGCATCGAGTTGGAGAACACCAGGTCGTAGTGCGCGAAGACCTCGGGAGGCAGCTCGAGCGCGTTGACCGACCAGGCGTTCATGAATCGCCCGGGCAGCGGCTCGGAACGGTGGGTGGTGTCGTGGCGGTGGTCGTTCGCGAGCACGATGTGCAGGCCGTCCGCCTCGGTGACGCCCCAGCGCGTCCACATCTGCACCGAGCCGCCGAGATCGAGAATGCGCAGCGGCCGCGGCAGCGCCTCGACATGGCGGCGGAACAGCGTGGAGCGATGGCGAGCGGCTCGGGCGCGAACCCCGCCGATGAACGACGACGCTGCCCTGGGCATGCGGTGCGGTCTCCTCGGATGGCATCGAGCGACCGGGTCATCATAATGACCGGGCGGAAAGCGACCATGGAGAACGGTTTCAAGATCCCCGAGTCGGTGCTCGTCGTCATCCACACGCCGCAGCGCGACGTGCTGCTGATCGAGCGCGCCGACCGTCCCGGCTACTGGCAGAGCGTGACCGGCTCGAAGGATCGGGCCGACGAGCCGCTGGTGCAGACGTGCGTGCGCGAGGTGGCCGAGGAGACGGGCATCGAGATCGGCAGCGAAGACGCGCCGCTGTCGGCGCTGAGCGACTGGGCCCTGCGCAATGTGTACGAGATCTATCCGGTCTGGCGTCATCGCTACGCGGCCGGCGTGACGCACAACCTCGAGCACGTGTTCGGCCTCACGGTGGCACGGCCGTTGCCCGTGCGACTGAATCCGCGCGAGCACCTGGACCACGCGTGGCTGCCCTGGCGCGAGGCCGCCGACCGCTGCTTCTCGCCGTCGAACGCCGAGGCCATCCTGCAGCTGCCCCGGTTCGTGCCGTGACACCGTGACGCTGAACCGCCTCAACTCCTCCCTCCTGCCGCCGTTCGCGGCCACGGCGCAGGTGCTGCGCGTGGCCACCTACAACATCCACAAGGGCGTGCGCGGCATGGGCGTGCGCAAGCGGCTGGAGATCCACAACCTCGGGCTGGGCGTGGAGGCGCTGGACGCCGACCTCGTGTGCCTGCAGGAGGTGCGCCTCTTCCACACCCGGGACGCGCGCCAGTTCGAGCGCACGTGGTTCGGCTGGCCGGAGGGCGGCCAGGCGGACTACCTGGCGCCCGAAGGCTACGCGGCGGCCTACCGCACCAACTGCACCACGCGGCACGGCGAGCACGGGAATGCGCTGCTGTCGCGCTGGCCGATCGGCGACATCGGCCATCACGACGTGAGCGACCACCGCTTCGAGCAGCGCGGGCTGCTGCACGCGCCGGTGCAGTGGCACGGGCTGCATGTGCACGTGGTCGTGGCGCACTTCGGGCTCATGCACTCCGGCCGGGTGCGGCAGGTGCACCGGCTGGCGCAGTTCATCGATGCCAATGTGCCGAAGGACGCGACGCTGATCGTCGCCGGCGACTTCAACGACTGGGGCGAGAAGCTGGACCGGCCGATGCGCGAAATCGGCCTGGCGCGCGCGCTGCCCCAAGGGGCGCGGACGCGCCCGACCTTCCCCTCGCTCGTGCCGGTGTTTGCGCTCGATCGCATCTACACCCGCGGCCTCGAATGCCTCTCGACCTTCGTGCCGCGCGGCGCGGCCTGGGCCCGCATGTCGGACCACCTGCCGCTGGTCGCGGAATTCCAGCCCGGCTGAGCGCGGCCCGACCATGAAGCAGCCCGACGATCTCGCCTGGTACGCGTTGCCGCGCGCCGTGTTCGTCGGCGGCAACGACGTGCGGCTGCTGCGCGGCGGCGATGCGCTGTTCCCGGCGATGTGCGAGGCCATCTCGCAGGCGCGGCACGAGGTCTGGCTCGCGACCTACATCTTTCACGACGACGAGGCCGCCCTGTGCGTGGCGCGCAGCGCTCGCGGCCGCCGCCCGGCGCGGCGTGCGCGTGCGCGTGGTGGTGGACGGCTTCGGCTCCAAGGCGGCACTGGCGCAGCTGCGCGAGCACTGGGGCGGCGACCAGGTGGCGCTGGCGGTGTTCCGCCCGGTGCATCTCTGGTGGAGCTGGCTGCAGCCTGGGCAGTTTCGCCGCCTGCACCACAAGCTGTGCGTGGTCGACGGCGAGATCGCCTTCGTCGGCGGCATCAACCTGATCGACGACCGCAACGACCTGAACCATGGGTTCGGCGATGCGCCGCGGCTGGACTTCGCGGTGGAGCTGCGCGGGCCGGTGTGCGCGCCGGTGGCGCAGACCGCACGGGCGATGTGGACGCGCGCGGCGTTCGGCCACGACTGGCGCGAGGAGGTGAAGGCGCTGGCCCGCAGCGCCGAGCCGATGACGCAGGCCAGGGAGCTGCTGCGCCGCATGCGCATCAAGCCGAAGGCGGTCGAGTTGCGGCCGTCGGCCGAGGACGAGCGGCCCGTGCGCTGCGCCTTCGTCGTGCGCGACAACGTGCGGCAGCGGCGGGCGATCGAGCGCAGCTACATCGAGGCCTTCGCGAGGGCTCGCGAGCGCATCGACCTGGCGTCGCCCTACTTCTATCCGGGCCGCCTCTTCCGGCGCACGCTGCGCGAGGCGGCGCGGCGAGGCGTGAAGGTGCGTCTGCTGCTGCAGGGCAAGCTCGACTACCGGTTCGCCGGCCTCGCGGCCACGCGTGCTGTATGACGAGCTGCTTCGCTACGGCGTGCGCATCCACGAGTACACGCCGGCCTTCCTGCACGCGAAGGTGGCCGTGGTGGACGACGACTGGGCGACGGTGGGCAGCTCGAACATCGACCCGCTGTCGCTGCTGCTCAACCTGGAGGCCAACGTGATCGTGCAGGACGCGGCCTTTGCGCGCGAGCTGGCGCGGGAGTTCGACGAGGCGGTGGCGGCGTCGCGCGAAGTGACGGGCCCGCGCTGCGGGGCGGATGGTGGCCGGCGCTGCAGCGCGGCATCGTCGCCTGGTGCGCGCATGTCTACCTGCGCATGGCCGGCATCACTGGAAGGTATTGAGCCTACTGCCCACCCCCGAAGCGGCTCCCGCCGCTCCCCCCTCCAGGGGGCGCCACTGGCGGACCGGCGGAGCCGGATCCGCGGTGTCCGCTTGAGGGGGGCGGCGCGCGCGCGCCGGGTGTGGTGCTACTTGCGCCAGGTGCGGTTCTACTCGGCGACTTCGGGGGGGCCGTATCGGTTGTCGCCGTTGGTGCCGCGCAGGAGGCCGTTCTCGACGAGCACCCAGAGCCAGCCGATGAGGGGCACGAGGCTCACGAGCACCCACCAGGCGGACTTGTCGCGGTCGTGCCAGCGCTTGATCGAGACGGCGAGGGCGGGCCACAGGAGCAGGGCGTTCACGGCGACCTCGGCGCTGCGCTCGCTCACGCCGGCGATGCGCAGCAGCGCGGTGCCGAGCAGGCTGAGCCCGAGGATGGCGAGTACCCCGTACAGCCACCAGGTCTTGCGGCCGACGCGGCCTTCAAAGGAGAAGAAGATCTGCAGCGGGCCCGGCGGTTCGGGCCCGGCCAGCCAGAGATCAGGAGTCGCGGACATCGTCGAAGTATAAGAAACACCCCCACGCTCCTCCGTCGCTTCCCCCGTGGTCGAGCTGTTTCATGCCGGCGACAAGAGGTAACGATTGGGCGCCCGCCGAGGGGTGCGCTTCGGCCCGTTCTTGCATAAAAGACTTGGCATGCTCCGGATACTGGTGATCGAGGACACGCCCGCCAACATGGCGCTCGCGAGGGACATCCTGGAAAGCGCCGGCCATGCCACGCTCCATGCGGCCGATGCCCAGCAAGGCGTCGATCTCGCGCGGCGCGAGCGGCCCGACCTGGTGCTGATGGACATGCAACTGCCCGGCATGGACGGATTGGCGGCGACCCGCCTGCTGAAGGACGACGCACGAACGCGCGACATCCCGGTCGTCGCTTTCACGGCCCTGGCCATGAAGGGCGATGACGAGCGCATGCGGCAAGCCGGCTGCGCGGGCTATGTCTCCAAGCCGATCCGATGGCGCGAGCTGCTGGCCGCGGTGGACGCGGCTGTCGCCACATCCCGATGAATCGATCCTCTCGACTTCCGCGCCTTGTTCGAGGCGCTGCCGGGCCTGTACCTGGTGCTCGCGCCCGACTTCACGATCGCCGCGGCGAGCGACGCCTACCTGCACGCGACGATGACGCGCCGCGAGGAGATCGTGGGCCGCGCGCTGTTCGACGTGTTCCCCGACAACCCGGAGGACCGCGACGCCTCGGGCGTGCACAACCTGCGCGCGTCGCTGCAGCGCGTGCTGGATACCGGCCGGGCCGACGCGATGCCGCTGCAGAAGTACGACATCCGCCGGCCGGAACCGGAGGGCGGCTTCGAGGAGCGGTACTGGAGCCCGTTCAACGCGCCCGTGAAGGACGCGGCCGGCCGGGTCGCCTTCATCGTCCACCGCGTGGAGGACGTGACGGAGTTCGTGCGCCTGCGCCAGCGCGGCGCGCAGCAGGACCGCGAGACGCAGCGCATCCGCGACGACCTCGAGCGGGTGCAGGCCGAGGTGTACGGCCGCGCGGAGGAAGTGGCCCGCTTCAATGCCGGCCTGCAGCGCGCCAACCTGGACCTGCAGCAGCGCGAGCGCCGGCTCGAGGGGCTGGCGCGCGAGCTGGAGATCGTGAACGGCGAGATCGCCGACCGCAACCAGATGCTGGAGACGTCGAGCCGCCTGAAGTCGGAGTTCCTGTCGAGCATGTCGCACGAGCTGCGCACGCCGCTCAACGCGATCATCGGCTTCTCGGAGATGCTGAAGGACGGCTTCGCGGGCGAGCTCACGCCGCGCCAGCTGACCTACGTCGGCCACATCTTCGAAGGCGGCCAGCACCTGCTGGCGCTGATCAACGACATCCTGGACCTGTCGAAGATCGAGGCCGGCAAGGTGGAGCTCTCGATGGAGCCGACCGAGCTGGGTGCGGTGCTGCACGACAGCCTGCTCGTGGTGGCCGAACGGGCGCGAGCCCGGCGCGTGCGGCTGCACGTGAACTTGGCCGACGACGTGGACGACATCGTCTGCGCCGATGCGCGCCGGCTGAAGCAGATCCTGCACAACCTGCTGTCGAACGCGGTGAAGTTCACGCCGGCCGAAGGCCACGCGACCTTGTCCGCCCGGCGCGTCGATCGCCAGCGGGCGGCCGAGGCGCTGCCCGGCGCCGGCGAGGGGCACCGGTCGGCGCTGGGCGACGCCGGCTTCGAGTCGTACGTCGAGATCTCGGTGTCGGACACCGGCATGGGGCTGAAGCCGCAGGACATGCAGCGCCTGTTCACGCCTTTCACGCAGATCGGCTGACCGGCGCACGCAGGGCGCCGAAGGCACGGGCCTGGGCCTGGCCATGGTGAAGCGGCTCGCCGAGCTGCACGGCGGGGCGGTGGCGGTGACGAGCGAGCCGGAGCGCGGCAGCTGCTTCACGGTCTGGCTGCCATGGCGCGAGCCCGTCGGCGCGGACGCCGCGGCGACCGCCGCCGGAACGCGACGGCGCGAGCGCCTGGCGCTGGTGATCGAGGACGACGAACGCGCGGCCACGCTGATGTCGCTGCAGCTGCAGGCGCAGGGCTTTCGCACGCGGCGGGTCGGCTCGGGCGAAGAGGCGCTGGCGCTGCACGACGAGATCGTGCCCGACCTCGTGACGCTCGACATCGTGCTGCCCGGCATGGACGGCTGGGAGTTCCTGGCCCGCATGAAGCAGTTGCCGCGCTGGGAGTCGGTGCCCGTGGTGGTGGTGTCGGTGTTCGGCGAGGGGCGGCGCGGCTACGCGCTGGGCGCTTCGCTCACGCTGCAGAAGCCGATCCGGCTCGACGAGCTCCAGCGCGGCCTGAAGCGGCTCGGGTTCGCCGGAGACGGCGCGAGCGCGACCGCGCTCGTCGTGGACGACGACGCCCGCGCCGTGGAGCTCGTCGCGCGGCCGTTGCAGCAGCTCGGCTGCGTGGTGCTGCGCGCCTACGGCGGGGCGGAAGGCATCGAGCTGGCGCGGCGCTGCGGGCCGGACATGATCATGCTGGACCTGGAGATGCCGGACGTGAGCGGCTTCGAGGTGGTGAACGCGCTGAAGCGCGACCGCGCCACGGCGGGCATCCCGATCGTGATCGTCACCGCGCGCGACCTGACCCGCGCCGACCGGGAACAGCTGAGCGGGCACATCCTCGAGCTCGTCGACAAGACCGAGTTCGACGAAGGCCGCTTCATCGGGGAGGTGCGGCGCGCGCTCGCGCAGGGGTCCGTGCACTGAGCCGCTGGCCTCGCCGCTCCCGCTTGCCGCCTTCCGGTCACGTGGTCGACTGGCGCCGGCGGGGTCGACCCTTGCCGGGCGAGGCGTCGATTCCACGCGCAGGGCCTTCGGAGCCGCGGACGGCGCTGCCGCAGGTGGGGCATGCGGTGGCGGGGTCCTGCATAGTGCCCTGCAGCAGTGGGGCGAGGCCGCGCAGCAGCTGCACCGGCAGCGCGCTGCCGAAGCGCACCGCCGACGGGGCGCTCGTCCGGCACGCGCGCGGTGATGATGCCGTGGTGCCGATCGCCGATGAAGAACGCGAACGTCGCCACGCGTTCGCCCGCTTCGGGAGCGTCGGGAAGCGTGGCGTCGCCGCCGGCGCCCGCCTGCCCGCCTGCCGGCTGCGCGTCGAACGCCCCGCGCAGCCGCTGCGCGCTGCCATGCTCCACGACGCCGGCGAGCACGTGCTTGAGCGTGGCGGCGACCTCGGGCGTCATGACCTGCTCGCCCGGCGCCGGGCGCGCGACGCAGCGTGGTCTCGTAGGGCGTGCCGGTGGCGAATTGCAGCGCCTCGATGTGGGTGGTGGGCTGGCGACGGCCGTCGTTGACGATGATGCCGAGCAGGTCGGCCAGGGCATCGGGCCGGTCGCCGGCGCCGCCGATCGCGCTGGCGTACGACGGCAGCAGGCTGTCGTACGGATAGCCCGTCCGCCGCCACGTGCGCAGGATCTCGGCGAAGGCATCGGCTCTCCAACGCCGCGGCCCGGCCGCGCCAGCGTCCCGGCCCCGCGGAAGAGGCCCGAGAGGGCGGTGCCGGCGTCATGGCGGGCGAGGCTCATGGAAGCGCGTGCCGGGTCGCCGGCGAGCACGCGGGTGCCTCCCGACGCCGCGCATCACGTGGTGGTGCACGAGGTCGCGCATCAGCCGCACGAACACGAGATTGACCGAGTCGTGCAGCGCCTCGGCGATCGATGGCGTGCGCTCGTCGTCCTCCGGGACGGACGTTGCGGAAGCGCTGCACGCCGCCGCCGGTGTAGAAGGTTTCCGCCGGGCTGGCGGAGTAGCGACGCTGCATGGCGGCTTCGAGCATCGCGGCGAGGCTGCGGTCCTGCGTGCCGGACAAGTGCTCCACGGCCCAGCGCGAGAGCGGGTCGCCCGGATGCACGTCCAGGTGCGCCAGGGCGGCCGGATCGAGGGCGTTCAGTCGCGCATGCAGCGCGGCGACCGCCTCGAGGTAACTCGCGAGCGTGCGCAGCTTCGCCGTCGCGCCCAGGTCGGCCCGCCTTGCCTCCGGCGCCGGCGGAACGGCGCCGGTGTCCACCTGCACGCGCACGCGGCCGACGCCATCGTTGCCGCGCTCGACGAGCGTGATGCTCCACTCGATGCCCGCCAGGTCTCCGCGCTCGAGCAGCCCGTCGCCGACCAGGCCGGCGGCCCGTGCGGCCGCGGGATCGCGCAGGCGCATGAGCCACGATGACACGGCCGGCTGCAGCCGGCCATCCAGCGTGCTGGTGACGGTGACGTCGAGCCGGTCGAGCGTCGAGGGGGAGGGCAGCGGCAGCAGCGCGGCAGCCTGTGCTCGCGCCGCGGCCGTGGTGAGCAGGTGCGCGGCCGACGGCCGCATCGCGGGCAGGTCGCCGGCCTGCGGGTCGCGCACGGGCTCCCAGGCGTCCAGCGCCGCGTCGCGCAGCGACTCGTCGATGACCTTCTCGCGCGCGAGCAGGTGGAGATAGCGGTCGACCAGCGTCGCCATGCGGCCCTGGCCGCCGGCCAGGTAGTAGGTCGGCCGCCGCTGCGCGATCAGCAGGCTGAGCACCTGCCGGTAGGCGCGCGCGCGTTCGCGCTGGGTTGGCCCAGGGGCGTGGTCGCGCAGCGCCGTGTTCACGGTGTCGAAATCGGTGCCGTACCAGGCCGCGAGGCCGTCGCCCAGGCCCAGCACTTCGCCGTGCGGCAGCTCGCCGAGCGGCATGCCGTTCAGGTGGTCGAGCACGATGCGCCGGCGTGCGGCCGAGGTGTCCGGTCCGTCCCGATAGGCGCGCACGGAGGCAGAGACGAAGAGGCGCCACCGCTCGGGCCACGATGCGTCGCGGCCCTCCGGCGCGTGGCGCTGGCGTTCGGTCCGCAGCGCGAGCGGGCCCCGGCTGGCGCCGGGGAAGCGGGCGTCCAGCGTGGCCAGCGTGTCGTCGATCAGGTCGCGCGCCAGCCGCACCGGGGCGAGGGCGGGGTTGCGGGTGGATGGCGACGGCGACGACGAGCTCGCGGTCCTCAATGAAGAGCAGGGTGCGCAGCACGAGCGAGGGGACGGCGTCGTAGCTGGCGTAGGCATGGTGCGGATGGCTGAGCGACTGCAGGTTGTGGCTCGCGCAATCGAGCACCTGCATGCCGGCGCGGCCCTTTTCTTCATGGGGCGGGAAGTGGCCCGCTGCGATGAAGGCCGCGAGCGATCTGGATTGGCGGGCCTGCGACTCCACGACGAAGCCGTCGGCGGTCAGGCGCTCGACGAACTCCGGGATGCGGGTGTAGCCCAGGCGCCGGTCGACGGCGCCGTTCTCGGGAAAACGGATCGACGGGCTCTCGCCGGGCTGCACGCTCACCTGGAACCCTTCGGCCAGGCGCGACAGGTAGCGGGCCTGGAGCGTCGACGCGTGAAGCTCCCAGGCGAGCACGATCACCAGCGCGACCACGATCAGCACGCCCAGCCTCGCGGCCAGGCGGCGAACGCGAGACGGCGCGGTGGATGGTCCGGTCTGCGACATTGGGGGCCTCGGAGCCGGATTTCAAATCGGAAAGATTCGAAAGCGTTCGGCTGGTTTTGTTACCGATAGCAATCATCGTGCCTAAACCGACGTCGACTGCACCCGCCTTGCGGGTTCTAGCGCCGGGCCGCGTCCCCGTCCCACAGCGCATGCATGGCGGCCTCGAAACGCTCGGCCGCCGCGGCGGCACCGGCGTGGCGGTGGTCCTGCACGACCCAGCGCCCGGCCACCATCACGTCGCGCCACGGCCGCCCGGGGCTGGAGAAGACCAGCACGTCGAGCAGGCGGTCGGCCGGCACGCCGAGCAGCGCGTGGTCCTTCGGGTCCACGACGAGGAGATCGGCGCGCGCGCCCGCGGCGAGGCCCCAGCGGCGCAAGCCGGCGGCGCGGGCGCCGCCGTCGAGCGCGCGCTGGTAGAGCCGGGCGGCGCTGGACGGCTTGGCCGCGCTCGGGCGCGGCAGCCACGTTGCGCCGCCGCTGCTGCAGCCGCTGGCCGTACTCGAGCAGCCGCAGCTCCTCGCGCCACGCCCGCGTGACGTGGCTGTCGGAGCCGATCGACAGCGGCACGTCGCGCGCGAGCCAGGCGTCGAGGTCCGGCAGGCCGTCGCCGAGGTTCGCCTCGGTGCTCGGGCACAGCACGACGCCGGCGCCGCTGGCGGCCACGGCATCGATCTCGCCCGGCGTGGCGTGGGTGGCGTGGACGAGCTGCCAGCGCGAGTCGAGGAAGCCTTCGCGTGCGAGCCACTCGATCGGCCGCGCGCCGGTGGCGTCCAGGCACTCCTGCACTTCGCGCGCCTGTTCGGCCACGTGGATGTGGACCGGCGCGTCGTCGCTGGCGACGAGCTCGGCCAGTTGCCGGATCGACGCCGGCGAGGCGGCGCGCAGCGAGTGCACGGCCACGCCGGCGGACACGTGCGCGCGGCCGGCGGCAGCGACGGCGCGCTGCAGGTCGCGCACGTCCTGCGCGCCGGCGCGGAAGCGCCGCTGCTCGTCGCGCAGCGCGGCAGCCTGGAAGCCGGCGCGCTCGTAGAGCACGGGCAGCAGCGTGAGGCCGATGCCGCAGCCGGCGGCGGCATCGGCCAGGGCGGACGCCATCGTGAGCGGATCGCCGTAGGGGCTGCCGTCTTCGTGGTGGTGGAGGTAGTGGAACTCGCACACCTGCGTGTAGCCGCCGCGCACGAGCTCGTAGTAGAGGTGCGTCGCGACGGCATGGAGCTGCTCGGGCGTGATGCGCCCGGCCACCGCGTACATGCGCTCGCGCCAGGACCAGAAGTCGTCGCCGGCGCCGTCTCGCCGCTCGGACAGGCCGGCGAAGGCACGCTGGAACGCATGGCCGTGGGCATCCACCAGGGGCGGCAGCGCCGGGCCGGCGAGCACGAGCGTGTCCGGCGGCGGAAACTCGACGCCGGGCGTCACGGCGGCCCAGTGGCCGTCGTCCCCCGCTTCCATCAGCACGTGCGGCTGCCAGCGGCCATCGACCCAGGCGCTCGGGGCCCAGCAGCACCTGGGCGCGCTCATCGGGAACCCCTGCGCGCTGCGCTGCTGCGGGATGCAGCGCTTCGGAGCGGCCGCGCGCGCTCATTGGTGCCCCCACGCTCGCGCTGCTCGCTGCCCCCCGAGGGGGCGCTCGCGCCTTGGGAGCGGCCCGGCGGCGCTCATTGCGGCTTCCAGTCGAGCAGGGTCTCGACCAGCGCGCGCAGCAGCGGCTGGACCTGCGCGGCCTGGTCTGGTTCCAGGCATAGGGCGCGCACTCGGCCATGTAGCAGGACCAGCACATCTCGAGCTGCACGGCATGCACGCCCTGCGACGGACGGCCGTACTGGCGCGTGATGTAGCCGCCCTTGAAGCGGCCGTCGACCACGTGCGTGAAAGTGCGCTGCGACGCCGAGCACGCCAGCCAGCGCTTCGCGCAGCGAGGGCGCGCAGCTCGTCCCGCCGGCCGTGCCGAGGTTCAGGTCGGGCAGCCGGCCTTCGAAGAGCCACGGCAGGCGCGACTCGATGCTGTGGCCGTCGAACAGCACGACATGCCCGTGCGCTGCGCGCAGGCGCTGCAGCTCGACGCCCAATGCGTGGTGGTAGGGCCGCCAGTAGTGCTCGCGCCGGCGCGAGATCTCGGCCGGGTCCGGCGCGCGCCCTTCCCGGTACAGCGGCTCGCCGGTGAAGAAGCGCGTGGGGCACAGCTCGGTGTTGTTCGCGCCGGGGTACATCGGCGCATCCTCGGGCGGGCGGTTCAGGTCGATGAGGTAGCGGCTGTAGCGCGGCACCAGCAGGCTGGCGCCGAGCGGACGCACGAAGTCGTACAGGCGGTCGAGATGCCAGTCGGTGTCTTCGAGGGCGGCGGCGCGCTCGACGTAGCGCTCACGCTGGTCGTCCGGGATGCGGGTGCCGACGTGCGGCAGGCTCACGAGCAGCGGTCGGCTGCCGCGGCGCAGGGTGTAGACGTCATGATTCATGGAGGTCGACCGGCAGGCCGCCCGCGACGAGGCGGCGCAGCGGCAGAGCCCCCGAATTCGTACGCGAGCTCGTTGGGATGATCCACGTCCCACACGGCGAAGTCGGCGCGCTTGCCGGCTTCGAGCGAGCCATGCGTGCGGTCGAGCCCGAGCGCGCGCGCCCCGTTCAGGGTGGCGCCGCGCAGGGCCTCCTCGGGCGTGAGGCGGAAGAAGGTGCATGCCATGCTCAGCATCAGCGGCAGCGACAGCGTGGGCGAGGAGCCGGGGTTGTGGTCCGTGGCGATGGCGATCGGCACGCCGGCCTCGCGCAGCGCGGGCACCGGCGGCAGCCGGGTCTCGCGCAGGAAGTAGTAGGCGCCCGGCAGCAGCACGGCGACGCTGCCCGCGGCGGCCATCGCGCGCACGCCTGCCGGCGACAGGTGCTCGAGGTGGTCGCACGACAGGGCCGCGTACTCGCTGGCCAGCTGCGCGCCGCCCTGGTCGCTGAGCTGCTCGGCGTGCAGCTTCACCGGCAGGCCGAGGCGCCGGGCGGCATCGAAGAGGCGGCGTGTCTGCGCGAGGGTGAAGCCGATGGTGTCGCAGAACCCGTCGACCGCGTCGACGAGGCCCTCGGCCTGGAGCGCGGGCAGCCACTCGACGATGGCGTCGATGTAGTCGTCGGGCCGGCCGTCGAACTCCGGCGGCAGGGCATGCGCGGCAGAGGCACGTGGTGCGCACCGTGGCCGCATGCTCGCGCCCGATCTGGCGCGCCACGCGCAGGCAGCGCGCCTCGTGCTCCAGGCTCAGGCCGTAGCCGGACTTGATCTCGACCGTGGTCACGCCGCCGGCCATCAACGCCTGCAGCCGCGCGCGCGCGAGGGTGAAGAGCGTGCCGTCGCTTGCGGCCCGGGTGGCGGCGACGGTGGAGCGGATGCCGCCGCCGGCGCGGGCGATGTCCTCGTAGCTCGCGCCCTGCAGGCGCTGCTCGAACTCGCTCGCGCGCTGCCCGGCGTAGACGAGGTGCGTATGGCAGTCGACGAGGCCGGGCGTGAGGACGGCGCCGCCCAGGTCGTGCTCGGCGCCGTCGCCGAGGCCGGCGGGCAGCTCGGCGTCGGGGCCGACCCAGCGCAGGGTGTCGCCGTCGACCAGCAGCGCGCCGTCGTCGATCCAGCCCCAGGGGCGGTCGGCGGTCATCGTGGCCAGGCGCGCGTGGCGCCAGAGGGTGAGTGCCATGTGCTTATCCCGGAAGGAGAGTGTCGCGCTTCGGCGGCCCCGCGGTGCAACCGGGGGTTCCGGCTCATTGGGCGGCCCTCCGCGCTCATTGGGTGCTGCGCGCTGCGCGCTCCGGGATGAGCGCTTGGGAGCGGCCCGGCGCGCTCATGGCTTGAACGCGCCGTCGATCTGGTAGCGCGCGCCGGGATGCACCAGCCGCGCGAGCGTGATCGGCACGCCCTTGCTCACGGTGCGGCGGACGACGACGAGGCAGGCGTCGTGGCGGCGGATGCGCGAGCAGGCGTGCCTCCTGCGGCGTGGGGGCGCTGGCTTCGATGGCGTACTGCGCCTCCCACAGCGGCGCCACTTCGAGGAGGTAGTGCGTGGGCGTGATGCGCGTGAAGTCGACGCCGAGGTAGCCGGGCGCGCAGGCCGGGTTGACGTAGCGGTCTTCGCATTGCAGCGGCACGCCGTTCTCGTGGTGGACGATGAGGGTGTGGAACACGGGCGCGCCGGCCGGCACGCCCAGCGCTCGGCCAGCGCCTCGCCGGCCGGCTCCTCGCGTGCCACGTGGACGTCGGCGCGATGGTCGTGGCCGCGCGCCACGATCTCTTCGTGCAGATCGCGGATGGTGAGCGTGGACGACACGCGGTGCAGCGGCGCCGCGAACGTTCCCACGCCTTGCGCGCGGCTCACGAGCCCTTCGTTCTGCAGCTCGCGCAGCGCGCGATTCACCGTCATGCGGCTGACGCCGAACTTCGCGACGAGATCGGCTTCGGACGGCATCAGTGCGCCGGGCGGCCAGCGGCCGTGTGCCAGCTCGCGCTTCAGGAATTGCTTGACGCGGGCGTATGGGGCGGGCTGGGACATCGGTCGATCCTACTTGTGGGAACTTGTCTAGACAAGTAGAGTGGTTCCTCCCTTGCCGTTTCCTCATCGTTTCGAAAGGCGCTCCCCATGACGGACTTGTCCGCCGCCCGCCGCATCGCGCAGCCGCATGCGGTGAAGGCGCCCACCGGCAGCGTGCTGCACTGCAGGAACTGGCTCATCGAGGCGGCCTATCGCATGATCCAGAACAACCTGGATCCCGCCGTGGCGGAAAACCCGGATGCGCTCGTCGTGTACGGCGGCATCGGCAAGGCGGCGCGCAACTGGGAGTGCTTCGAGGCCATCCTCGAGTCGCTGCGCACGCTCGGCGAGGACGAGACGCTGCTGATCCAGTCGGGCAAGCCGGTGGGCGTGTTCCGCACGCACGCGGACGCGCCGCGCGTGCTGCTGGCGAACTCGAACCTGGTGCCGAAATGGGCCACCTGGGAGCACTTCCACGAGCTGGATCGCGCGGGCCTGATGATGTATGGCCAGATGACGGCGGGCTCGTGGATCTACATCGGCAGCCAGGGCATCGTCCAGGGCACCTACGAGACCTTCGTCGAGGCCGGGCGGCAGCACTACGCGGGCGACTGGGCAGGCCGCTGGATCCTCACCGCGGGGCTCGGCGGCATGGGCGGGGCGCAGCCGCTGGCGGCGAGCTTCGCGGGCGCCTGCTCGCTCGTGATCGAGTGCCAGCAGAGCCGCATCGACTTCCGCCTGGGCAACCGCTACCTCGACGAGCAGGCACGCGACCTCGACGACGCGCTCGAGCGCATCGCGCGCCACACGCAGGCCGGCCGCGCGGTGTCGGTCGGGCTGCTCGGCAACGCGGCCGAGCTGCTGCCCGAGCTCGTGAAGCGCGGCGTGCGGCCCGACCTCGTCACCGACCAGACCTCCGCGCACGACCTCGTGCACGGCTACCTGCCGGCCGGCTGGAGCGTGGAGCGCTGGAAGGCGGCGCAGGCCGATGCGTCGCAGCATGCCGCGCTGCGCGCCGCGCGGCGAGTTCGTGCGCGGCGCACGTGCGCGCGATGCTCGCGTTCCACGCTGCCGGCGTGCCGACGATCGACTACGGCAACAACATCCGGCAGGTGGCGAAGGACGAAGGCGTGGACGACGCGTTCGCGTTCCCGGGCTTCGTTCCCGCGTGCATCCGGCCGCTGTTCTGCCGCGGCCGCGGGCCCTTCCGCTGGGTGGCGCTGTCCGGCGATCCGCAGGACATCCATCGCACCGACGCGAAGCTGAAGGAACTGTTCCCCGCCGATGCGGCACTGCACCGCTGGCTCGACATGGCCGGCGAGCGCATCGCGTTCCAGGGCCTGCCCGCACGCATCTGCTGGATCGGCCTGGGCGAGCGGCACCGGGCGGGCCTGGCCTTCAACGAGATGGTGCGCAGCGGCGAGCTGAAGGCGCCGATCGTGATCGGGCGCGACCATCTCGACTCGGGCTCGGTCGCGAGCCCGAACCGCGAGACCGAGGCGATGCGCGACGGCTCGGACGCGGTGTCCGACTGGCCGCTGCTGAACGCGCTGCTCAACACCGCCGGCGGCGCCACGTGGGTGTCGCTCCACCATGGCGGAGGCGTCGGCATGGGCTACTCCCAGCACGCCGGCGTGGTGGTGGTGTGCGACGGCACCGAGGCCGCGGCGCGGCGCATCGAGCGCGTGCTGTGGAACGATCCGGCCACCGGCGTCATGCGGCATGCCGACGCCGGCTACGCCGAGGCGATCGACTGCGCGCGCGAACAGGGGCTGAACCTGCCGATGGTGGGCGCGTGACGCGCGCGGGCCCGGCAGCGGCCACGGCGCTCGAGGTGCGGCCCGGCCGCCTCACGCTGGACGACCTGCAGGCGCTGCATGCCGGCGGCCGCCGGATGGCGATCGACCCGGCGGCGCGGCCGGCGATCCGCGAGAGTGCCGAGGTGGTGCGCCGCGCTGCGCAAGGCGAGGCCGCGGTGTACGGCGTGAACACGGGCTTCGGCAAGCTGGCCAACCAGCGCATCGCGCCCGACGAGCTCGAGCGGCTGCAGCTCAACCTCATCCGCTCGCACAGCGTGGGCGTGGGCCCGCCGCTCGACCCGAAGGTGGTGCGCCTGATGCTCGCGCTGAAGGCGGCCTCGCTCGCGCGCGGTGCATCGGGCGTGCGCGAGGCCGTGATCGACACCATCGTGGCGGTGCACGATGCCGGCCTCGTGCCGTACGTGCCGAGCCAGGGCTCCGTCGGCGCCTCGGGCGACCTCGCGCCGCTGGCCCACATGACGCTCGCGCTGCTCGGCGAAGGCGAGATGCTGGTCGACGGCGCGCGCGCGCCGGCCGACGCGGCGCTGAAGGAGGCGGGCATCGCGCCGCTGACGCTGACGCCCAAGGAGGGCCTCGCCCTCATCAACGGCACCCAGACCTCGACCGCGCTCGCGCTGCATGCGCTGCTCACGTTCGAGCCCGTGCTGGAGGCCGCGCTCGTGATCGGCGCGCTCACCGTCGATGCCGCGCGCGGCAGCGACGGGCCGTTCGACCCGCGCATCCACGAGCTGCGCGGCCAGCCGGGGCAGGTGGACGTGGCGCAGTACTACCGCGCGCTGCTCGACGGCAGCGAGATCCGGCGCTCGCATCTCACCGGCGACGACCGCGTGCAGGATCCGTACTCGCTGCGCTGCCAGCCGCAGGTGGTGGGTGCGGCGCTCGACTCGCTGCGCCACGCGGCGCTGGTGCTGGTGCGCGAGGCGAATGCGGTGACGGACAACCCGCTGGTCGTCGGCGGGAATGTGGGCCAGGCGCTGGGCCGCCCCGAGCCTGGCCGCGCCCCCTCGCAGGGCAGCGACCAAGGGGAGCGTGGGGGCTCCATCATTTCCGGGGGCAACTTCCACGCCGAGCCGGTGGCCCTGGCGGCCGACGCGATGGCGCTGGCGATCGCCGAAGTGGGCGCCATCGCGGAGCGCCGCATCGCGATGCTGATCGACGCCGGCGTCTCGCGCCTGCCGCCGTTCCTGTCGAGCGACCCGGGGCTGAACAGCGGGTTCATGATCGCGCACGTCACCGCGGCGTCGCTGGCGTCGGAGAACAAGTCGCTCGCGCACCCGGCGAGCGTGGACTCCCTGCCCACCTCGGCCAACCAGGAAGACCACGTCTCGATGGCCACGTTCGCCGCGCGCCGGCTGCAGCCGATGATCGCGAACACCGCGCACATCCTGGGCATCGAGCTGCTCGCGGCGGCGCAGGGCATCGAGTTCCTGCGTCCGTTGCGCAGCTCGGCGGCGCTGGAGTCGGTGCACGAGCTGCTGCGCGGGCGCTGCCCCGCCATGCCGACCGACCGCTACCTGGCGCCCGACATCGAGCATGCCACTGCGCTGGTGCTCGATGGATCGCTGGCGCGCATCTTGCGAACCTTGCCGAGCCTGCCCACACTCTGGATTCCCACCTGAAGAGGAGCGTTCCGATGAAGAAGACCTGGATCGGCGCGGCGCTGGCCGCGGCCGCCGTGCTCGCGCATGCGCAGGACACCGCGGTGGCCATCGGCATCTCCGGCTGGACGGGGTTCGCCCCGCTGACGCTCGCCAAGGAGGCGGGGCTTTTCAAGAAGCACGGCCTGGACGTCAGCATCAAGAAGATCCCGCAGAAGGACCGCCACCTCGCCGTCGCCTCCGGCGACATCCAGTGCGCCGCGACCACGGTCGAGACCTGGATCGTGTGGAACGCGAACGGCGTCGCGACCACGCAGATCTTCCAGCTCGACAAGAGCTACGGCGCCGACGGCATGGTCGTGAAGTCGGGCGTGCAGAAGATCGCCGACCTGAAGGGCAAGACGGTGGCCGCGAGCGCGCCCGGCACGGCGCCGTATTTCACGCTGGCGTGGTTCCTGAAGAAGAACGGCCTGTCGGTGAAGGACGTGCAGGTGGTGAACCTGGAGCCGCAGGCCGCGGCCAACGCGATGATCGCCGGCACCGCGCAGCTCGACGCGGCGATGACCTACGAGCCTTACCTCTCGGCCGTGCGCGCCAAGCCCGAGGCCGGGCGCATCATCGCGACGACGCTCGACTACCCGATGGTGATGGACACCTTCGGCTGCACGCCGAAGTTCCTGGCCGACAACCCCAAGGCCGCGAAGGGGCTGGCCGACGCCTACTTCGAGGCGGTGGAGATGATCAAGCGCGATCCGAAGAAGAGCTTCGAGATCATGGGCGCCGACGTGAAGCAGACCGGCGAGGCGTTCGAGGCGAGCCAGAAGTACCTGCGCTGGCAGGACAAGGCCGCGAACCAGAAGTTCTTCGCCGGCGAGCACGCGCAGTTCTCGAAGGAGGCGGCGGAGCTGCTGCTGGAGGCCGGCATCATCAAGCAGGTGCCGGATCTGTCGAAGCTCGCGGACACGCGGTTCATCCAGTGAGCGGCCGCGCCCTCACCCCGGCCCTCTCCCGCGAGCGGGAGAGGGAGTGCTGAAGCCGCTGGTGCCCGTGGCGCCGGGGGCGCGGATCGCGCTCGGCGTCGTCCTTCTTCGTCCTGTTCGTCGCGGCCTGGGCCGCCGCGACGTTCGGCGGCTTCGTGAGCAAGACCTTCCTTGCCGACCCGCTCACGATGGTGCGCAGCGGCTGGACGCTGCTGACGGAGATGGGCTTCGCGCGCGACATCGGCATGACGGTGTGGCGCGTGCGTCGGCGGCTTCCTGATCGCCGCCGCGCTGGCGCTGCCGCTGGGCGTGGCGATGGGGGCCTACAAGCCGGTCGAGGCGTTCTTCGAGCCTTTCGTGTCCTTCGCGCGCTACCTGCCGGCCAGCGCGTTCATCCCGCTGCTGATCCTGTGGGCCGGCATCGGCGAGGCGCAGAAGCTCGCGGTGATCTTCATCGGCAGCTTCTTCCAGCTCGTGCTGATGATCGCGGTGACGGTGGGCAACACGCGGCGCGACCTGGTGGAGGCCGCCTACACGCTCGGCTGCGGCCACCGCGGCGTGGTCCGGCGCGTGCTGATCCCGGGCGCGGCGCCGGAGATCGCGGAGATCCTGCGCATGGTGCTCGGCTGGGCCTGGACCTACGTGATCGTGGCCGAGCTGATCGGCGCGTCCAGCGGCATCGGCCACATGATCACCGACAGCCAGGCGCTGCTGGCCACCGACCAGATCATCTTCGGCATCATCGTGATCGGGCTCATCGGCCTCGCGAGCGACCTGCTGTTCAAGCTTGCGAACCGGCGCCTGTTCCCGTGGGCGCAACTCGGCCGGTAGCGCGCGTGCCCGGGCCCCTCCTCTCGGTGCGCGGCGTCTCGCGCACGTTCACCTCGGCGCAGGGCGACACGCTCGCGCTGCAGGCGACCGACCTCGGCGTGGACGAGAACGACTTCGTCACCATCCTCGGCCCTTCCGGCTGCGGCAAGAGCACGCTGCTGCGCATCGTCGCGGGCCTCGACCACCCGACCACGGGCGAGGTGCTGCTGGACGGCCGCCGCATCGAAGGCCCGGGCGCCGACCGCGGCATGGTGTTCCAGAGCTACACGCTGTTCCCGTGGCTGGACGTGCTCGACAACGTCTGCTTCGGCCTGCGCGAGCGCGGCCTGCCGCGCGCGCAGCAGGTGGAGATCGCGCAGGGCTTCATCGCGCGCGTGGGGCTGGCAGGCTTCGAGCACCACTATCCGAAGCAGCTCTCGGGCGGCATGCAGCAGCGCACCGCGCTCGCACGCGCGCTCGCCAACGGCCCGCGCATGCTGCTGATGGACGAGCCCTTCGGCGCGCTCGACCATCAGACGCGAGAGCTGATGCAGGAGCTGCTGCTGGGCATCTGGGAGGGGGAGCGCAAGACTGTTCTGTTCGTCACGCACGACATCGACGAGGCGGTCTTCATGGGCAGCCGCGTCGTGGTGATGAGCGCGCGGCCCGGGCGCATCAAGGTCGACCGGCCGGTGGCGCTGGCGCATCCACGGCACTACTCGGTGAAGACGACGCCGGCGTTCGCGGAGCTGAAGGCGGAGTTGATGGAGGAGGTGAGGGCGGAGGTGCTGGCGTCGCAGCGGCTACTGACCAAGTCGTCGTAGCGCGTCCGCGGCGCTCAGCGTGCCGACCTCGATGCCGTTCCAGTTCGTGAGCGCAACGTCGCTCAGCGTGCGCATGAAGGCGGCCTCGCCGTCGTCGAGCGGCACGTATCGCTCGATGAGCGCGGCCATCGCGACCTCGGCCGCGCGGGCGTTGTTGCCGTCGTCGACCTTCAATGCGACGCCGAGCCCGAGCTCGGGAAACGCCGCGCAGTAGACGCCTTCGGCGCCCACCTTGCAGAACACGCGGCGACCGAGCCGCTCCATCACGCGCGTGTCGAAGCGGCCGGTGCCGGCCACGAAGAACGGCGCCGCGGCCACCGCCTCGCGCAGCCGCCGAGCCGCGCGGGCCCGGCCTTCGGAGAGCCCGGCGCCGCTGCCGAAACGCGCGAAGCCGAGCGCCAGCGCCGACAGCGGGATGCCGAACGTCGGGATCGAGCACCCATCGGTGCCGCGCGGCGCATCAGCCAGCCGGCATCCGGTTGCCGCCTCGAGCGCCGCGCTGATCTCGCGCATCACCGGGTGTTCCGCTTTCACGTAGCCACGAAGGAATTCGCGCGCATCGCGCGAGCCGGCCATGAGGCAGCCCACGCAGAGAAACCCCGCGTGCTTGCCGGAGCAGTTGTTGTGCAGCGCAGTCGGCACGCCGCCCTCGCGCGCGAGGGCGCGAGACGCCGCCTCGTTGCCGGGCCAGTGCGAGCCGCATTCGAGCGCGGACGCATCGAGCCCGGCGAGTTCGAGCACCGACGCCGCGGTTCGCACATGGCGCTCCTCGCCGCCGTGCGACGCGCAAGCGAGCGCGAGTTGTTCGTTGGTGAGATGCAAGCGATCGGCGGCGCCGCTTTCCACCAGCGGCAGGGCCTGCAGGGCCTTCACGGCGGAGCGGGGGAAAACCGGGCGATCGACGTCGCCGAGGGACGCCACGGTGCCGCCGCTCGCATCGACCACGGCCACCGCGCCGCGATGGAAAGACTCCACCGCGCCGCCGCGGAGCAGCTCTACGAGTACTGGGTTCGTCACCACCGCCGCGCCCTCACCCCGACCCTCTCCCGCAAGCGGGAGAGGGAGAAGAAGACCACGCCGCGCGCAGCGCCGGCGACCCTCAAGCGGACACCGCGGATCCGGGTCCCCCGGTCCGCTGGTGTCGCCCCCCTCGGGGGGAGGCGGCCGAAGGCCGCTTCGGGGGGGTCAACACCTCACCCTCTGTGCACGCGATCGCGGCCGCGCCGCTTCGCCTCGTACAGCGCCGCGTCGGCCCGCTCGATCAACGCGTGCTGCGCGTCGTCCGGCTCGCCGGCCACGAGGCCGATGCTGACCGTGACCTGCAGATCGGTCGCGAGCTCGTGCCACGCGTGCTGCGCCACCGCCTGGCGCAGCCGCTCGCAGATCTCGTGCGCGAGGTCGATCGGCGTGCGCCCGAGCACGATGATGAACTCCTCGCCGCCGACGCGTGCGAGCAGGTCCGCACCCCGCGTCTTGGCGCGCAGGATGTGCGCGAGGGTGGACAGCACCCGGTCGCCCACGCCGTGGCCGAAGCGGTCGTTGATCGCCTTGAATTGGTCGAGGTCGGCCATCGCCACGGCGATCGGCGCCTGCTCGCTGCGCGAACGGGCGAGCAGGCCGGGCAGCGCTTCGTCGATCGCGCGCCGGTTGTGCAAGCCCGTGAGCGCGTCTTCGCGCGCCTCGCGGCCGAGCGCCTCGGCATGCATGCGCAGTGCCTGCTGCTCCTGCTCGAGCTCGCGCGTGCGCAGGCGCTGCAGCTCGGCGTCGATGCGCGCATGCACCGTCTCCAGGCGCGCCTGGTCGATCTCCAGCCGCGCCAGCAGCACGCGCGCTTGCGCCTGGGCGCGCGCCTTCAGCTGCTTGCGCTCCAGCGCAGCATGGCGCTCCAGGTGGGCGAGGGCCTGCTCGTAGCGGCCGAGCGCCTTGTACGAGTCGTACAGCGCATGCTCGATCGACAGGCGCAGCGCGTCAGCATCGTCGTCGATGTCGGTGAGCAGCTGCTCCAGCCGCAGCGCGGCCAGCGCGTGACGCCCGTCCCGGCGCAGCAGGCAGGCCGTGTCGAAGTCGGCCGACAGCAACTCGCGCTGGTAGCCGTGCTCGCGCGCCAGGGCCTGGTACTGCTCGAGCAGCGCCTGCGCCTGCCGGCGGTCCGGCCCGTGGCTGACCACCTGCGCGAGGTTGCCCAAGCGCGAGCGTCTCGCGGTGCGTGTTGCCGGATCGCCGCGCCAGCTCGAGCGCTTCCTCGGCGTGGCGGCGCGCCGTCGCGAGCGACGCCTCGGCGCGGTCGAAGTCGCCCTCGCGCATGGCCTCGTTCGCCACCTTGATCTCGCCGCCGGCCAGGTTGTTGAGCGCGGCGAAAAGCTCTTCGTCATGGCGCGGCAGCTCGCGCGCCAGGTCGAGCGCCTGCTGCACGTACTGCAGCGCCAGGCGAGGATCGTCGAGGAACTCGTAGCTGACGCCGACCCGGTTCAGCGCCCAGCACTCGAGGCGGCGGTCGTGCATCGCGCGTGCCACCCGCAAGGCGCGGATGGCGTGCTCCAGCGCGTCGCGGTGCAGCCCGAGGTCGTTGTAGACCATGCACAGCACGTTCAGCGTCTCGGCCTCGCCGGTGGAATCGGCCATCGCCTCGTACAGCTCCAGCGCGTCGTCGGCCGCGCGGGCCGCGGCTTCGGTGTCTCCCACGCGCCAGCGGTTGACGGCCAGCAGCCGCAACGCCAGCGCGCGCCGCGCGCCGTCGTCGTCGTTCAGCGCGCGCAGCGCCGCCTCGGCCAGGCCCGCGCCCTCATGGTGGTCGCCGCGCCGTACCGCCGCCTGCGTGAGCGCAAGCAAGGCTTCCGGGCCCGCCAGGGGTGGGTCGACAACGACGGTACTGCTTGACATGGACATCGACACCTCGGCGCCGGATTATCTGCCGCGTAGCGGCCCCAGAACCGCCGGTAACACCATTCCTTGCCCTTCGCCGCGCGTCTCCATGCCCGACGCTAGCATCGCCCGATGCAGCTCGACGTCCAGACCTTGATCGTGGCGATGCTCGCGCACGTCTTCGCGCCCGCGGGCATCGCCGCCTCGACCTGACGCGGGCCGCGATGGAGCTCGTGGGCGTCGACTTCTCCAGCCGGCCGAGCTTGCCCAAGCCGGTGGTGCGCGCGCACGGGCGCCTCGACGGTGCGCGGCTGAAGCTCACTGCCCTGCACACGCACGCGCGCCTGGAGGATTTCGCGCAGTGGCTGGCTGCGCCGGGCGCCTGGGTCGGCGCCTTCGATTTTCCGTTCGGCCTTTCGCGCGAACTGGTCGAGGCGCTCGGCTGGCCGCGCGAGTGGCGCTCGCTGATGGCGCACTACGGCGCGCTGTCGCGCCAGGACATCCGCGCCGCCTTCGCCGCGTTCTGCGACGCCCGACCGGCCGGCTCGAAGTTCGCGCGCCGGGCCTGCGAGCAGCCCGCCGGCTCGAGCCCGGCGATGAAGTGGGTGAACCCGCCGGTGGCCTACATGCTGCATGCCGGCGTGCCGCTGCTCGTGGCGGCGGGCGTGCACATCCCAGGGCTGCACGACGGCGACCGGCAACGCGTCGCGCTCGAAGGCTACCCCGGGCTGCTGGCGCGCGAGCTGATCGGCCATCGTTCGTACAAGAGCGACGAGCGCGCGCGCCAGACGCCCGAGCGCCTGATCGCCCGCAAGGACATCGTGGCCGCCCTCGAGCAGGGCCGCACGCGGCTCGGGCTGCGGCTGTCGATGAGCCACGCGCTGCGCGATGCGGTGCTCGCCGACGGCACCGGCGACCGGCTCGACGCCGCGCTGTGCCTCGTGCAGGCCGCGTGGGCGACCACGCGGGAGAACTTCGGCTTGCCGAGCGACGTGGATCCGATCGAGGGGTGGATCGTCAGCGCCTGAGCCGTTCCATGAATTTTTTCGCAGTCGCGTCAGCGTGGAGCACGGGCCGAGCTGCTAAGTTCTCCGAGTTGAACAACTACGCAGTCTTTGCGCCATGAATCGTTGGGTTTGGTCGATGCTTGTCGTCGCGACGCAGGCGGTGTCTGCGCACCGGCGCCGCGTGAGATCGAGGGCGTCGTCACGCGGGTGTTCGACGGCGACACGGTGCTCGTGGCCGTCCCCTCCGGCGATTCCGTCACGGTGCGGTTGAACGGCGTCGACGCGCCGGAGATCTGCCAGCCGCACGGCCCGGAGGCGCGGCGCGCCCTCGAGGAAATGGTGCTCAACCAGCCGGTGGTCGCGCAGCCGCGCGGGCACGACGACCACGGCCGCACGCTGGCCAAGCTGCTTCACGGCGCCACCGACGTCGGCGACCGCCTCGTGCGCGACGGCCACGCGTGGAGCTACCGCTACCGCGACGACAAGGGGCCCTACGTGGCCCAGGAGCGCATGGCCTATGCGCTCTACCGCGGCCTGCACGCCACGCGGCAGGCCGTCTCGCCGCGCGAGTTCCGTCGCCTGCACGGGCGCTGCGACGAGCAGCTCCCTCTCCCGCTTACGGCGCGGAATGATCCTATGTGCCGCTTCGCAAATGCCAGGCCTTCGGGCGCGTGAACGTGCGGATGCCCTCGCGTGACAGCGTCAGGCCGATGCCTGAATCGCCGACGCCCGACCACGGCAGGCGCGGGCTGACGCGGTCGCAGCAGTTCCAGTAGACGCTGCCCGCGCGCACGCCCGACAGCAGGTTTCGCGCGCGCGCCTCGTCGGCGCTGTAGATGCCGGCCGTGAGGCCGTAGCGCGTGTCGTTCATCAGGGCCACCGCCTCGTCGTCGCCGGCCACCGCCTGGATGCCGATCACCGGGCCGAAGGTCTCGTCGCGCATCAGCAGCATCGAGTGGTTCGCGCGGTCGATCACCGTCGGCGCGTACCAGTTTCCCGGCCCGGGCAGGCGCTGGCCGCCGCACAGCAGCGTCGCGCCGCGCTCGACGGCGTCGCGCACCTGGGCGTCGAGCACGTCGAGCTGCGCGCCGCGCGCGAGCGGGCCGACGTCGGTGGCCTCGTCCATCGGGTCGCCGACGCGCAATCCGCGCACCGTGGCCACGAAGTGCTCGACGAAGGCCTCGTGGACGGCCTCGTGCACGTACAGGCGCTCGACCGCGCAGCAGCTCTGCCCGGCGTTGTACATGGCGCCGTCGGCCAGCGAAGCGGCGGCGGCCTTCGGATCGACGTCGGCCCGCACGTAGACCGGGTCCTTCCCGCCGAGCTCGAGCTGCAGCTTCGTCAGCGGCCGCACGGCGCGCGCGATGCGCACGCCGGTGGCGTTCGAGCCGGTGAAGAACACGCCGTCCACCGGCTGTGCGACGAGCGCCGCGCCCACGCCACCGGCGCCGGCCAGCGGCACGAAGACATCCTCCGGCACGCCCGCGGCGTGCAGCAGCCGCGCGATGTGCAGGCCGGTGAGCGTGGCGTGCTCGGAGGGCTTGTAGAGCACGGCGTTGCCCGCCAGCAGCGCGGGCACGAACACGTTCGCGCCGACGAAGTACGGGTAGTTCCATGCGGAGACGTTGGCCACCACGCCGAGCGGCACGCGGGTGACCTGCTCGCGCATCGCCGGCTCGTCGTGCACGGTCTCGGGCGCCAGGCAGCCGTCGATCTCCGCGAGGAAGAAATCGATGCGCCCGAGCACGCCGTCGAGCTCGGCGCGCGACTGCCGGATCGGCTTGCCGACCTCGCGCGTGAGCGTGGCGGCGAGCGACTCGCGCTCGGCGACGATCGCGGCGCGGAAGCGCTCGATCGTGGCCTTGCGCTCCGGCAGCGGCACAGCAGCCCATCGCGGCTGCGCGGCCCGCGCGGCCGCGGCCTTGGCCGCCACCGAGGCGTCGTCGTCGGCAGGAATATTCGCCGAGGCTCTCGCCGGTGGCCGGGTTCTCGATGCGCAGCGTGGCCATGGGCGCGCCGCTACATCGCCTGCAGGAAGAGCCGCTCGAAATCCGCCTCGGTCACGGGCCGGGGATTCGTGCGGTGGCAGATGTCGGCGTGCGCCACCTGCACGAGCCGCGGCACCTGCTCGCGCGTGACGCCGCGCGACGCCAGCCCGCCGTCCAGCCCGATCTGCCGCTTCAGCCGCGCCAGCCACGGCACGAACGCGCGGCCGCCGCCGCCGACGCCGGCCGCATGCGAGAGCTCGTCGAACTTGCGCGGCTCGGCCTCGAGGTTCCAGGCCAGCACCGTGTCGATCATCAGCGCGTTGGCCAGCCCGTGGTGCAGCCCGGCGACGGCGCCCAGCGCATGTGCGCAGGCGTGCACCGCGCCGAGATCCTTCTGGAACGCGACGGCGCCCATCATCGACGCCATCATCATGTCGCTGCGCGCGCTCCAGGTCGCGCGGCTGCTGCACCGCGCGCTGCAGCGCGCGGGCGGCCAGGCGCGTGCCTTCGAGCGCGATGCCGTCGCACATCGGGTGGAACATCGGCGAGAGGTAGCTCTCCACGTTGTGCGTGAGCGCATCCATGCCGGTCGCGGCCGTCACCTCCGGCGGCAGGTCGAGCGTGAGCTCCGGGTCTGCGAACACGGCCTTCGCCAGCAGCGCCGGCGAGAAGATCACGCGCTTCAGGTGCGTGTCGTCTTCCGAGATCACGCTCGAGCGGCCCACCTCGGAGCCGGTCCCGGCGGTGGTGGGCAGGGCGACGAAGTGCGGCAGCGCGTGCTGCACGGGCGCGCGGCGGCGATGCGTCCCACGCGTAGTCGAGCACGTCGCCCTCGTGCACGGCCATCATGGCCACCGCCTTGGCGACGTCGAGCGCGGCGCCGCCGCCGAAGCCGATGACCGCGTCGGCGCGGTGGGCCCGGAACGCCGCCGCGCCGGCCATCACCTGCGCCGCCGTCGGGTTGCCGAACACGCCGTCGAACACCGCGCACGAAGAGGCCGTCGCCGAGCCGGCGCGCGGAACTCGGCGAGCACCGGCAGCCGCGCCAGCGCGCGGTCGGTCACGACGAGCGGACGCGCGAGCGCCGCGCTCGCGCAGTGATCGGCCACGAGCGCGCGCGCGCCGGCGCCGAAGTGGATGGCGGTCGGGAAGGAGAAGTCGAGATAGCCGATCGGCTTCAGTGGTCGCTGAGTGCGAAGGCGCTACGGGGGTGAGTCATTCCGCACCCAGCGCAGCTCGATGATGTCGTTCGGCCATTGCGACGGCGCGCGACTTTCTTGTCCATCGCCCACGTGAGCGTGCGGCGGTACAGCGGCACGTAGGGCAGGTCGTCGTGCACCATGCGCAGCGCCTCGGCCACCATCTGGCGGCGACGCGCGAGGTCGGGCTCGACGCGCAGCGCATCGATCGTCGCGTCGAGCTTCGGGTTCGAGTAGCGGCCGGCGTTGAACGTGCCGGCGCCGTCGGCGCTCCAGGTGCGGAAGAGCGCGTTCAGCGACGACCATGGGTCGGGCGTCGGCGTCCAGCCGAACTCGATGAAGCTCGCCGTGGCCTGGCTCAGCTTCGGGAAGAACTGGTTGGTGGGCGACGAGCGCAGCGCCGTGCGGATGCCCACCTGCGAGAGCATCGCCGAGGCCGCCTGGCAGACGTTCTCGCGATAGGCGATGTTCACGCAGTCGAGCGTCACCGAGAAGCCGTTCGGGTAGCCCGCCTCGCGCAGCAGCGCGCGCGCCCTGGCCGGGTCGTACGGCAGCCGCCGGTCGAGCTCGGGCGGCGAGCCGTCGACGCGCGTGGAGAGGAACGCGCCGGTGGGCGTGGCCTGCCCGCGCAGCACCTGGCGCACGATCAGCGTCGACGTCCAGCGCGTGGTAGACGGCCTGGCGCACCCGCCGGTCCTTGAAGGGATTGCGGTCCTTCACGTCGCCGGCCACCAGCTCGTCGCGCGCCTGGTCGAAGGTGAAGTACTGCTGGCCGATGTCGGGGATCTGCAGCAGCGCGATGCGCGGGTTGGCCTGCAGGCGCTGCACGTCCTGGAACGGCGGGTCGAGCACGAGGTCGATCTCGCCGGAAGCCAGCGCCGCCAGCCGCGTCGCGTCCTGCTTGATCGGCACGAAGCTGACCTCGGTGACGTTGCCGTTGCGCTTGTCGCCGGCGCCCCACCATTGCGGATGGGCCTGCAGCGTGGTGCGCACGTCGGGCTCGTAGCGCACGAGCCGATAGGGCCCCGTGCCGTTGGCGTTGCGCACGGCAAAGGTCTCCTGCTTGCCGTTGAAGTCCTGCGACGCTTCCACGCCGTTCTTCTGCGACCAGGCGCGGCTCATCATCGAGACGAACTGCAGCTTTTCCGGCAGCACGGCGTCGGGCGGACTCGAGCAGCAGGTCGACCGTGAGGTCGTCGACCCTGCGCGCCTGCGTCACGCCCTTGAGCTGGAACGAGCGCTGCGATGCCTTGCCCATCGCGCGTTCGATCGAGAACACGACGTCGTCCGCCGTGAACCGCGTGCCGTCGTGGAAGACGACGTTCGGGCGCAGCTTGAAGCGCCACGTCTTCGCGTCCAGCGCCTGCCACGAGACGGCGAGCGCCGGCTCCAGCATGAAGTGCTCATCGCGCCCCACGAGCCCCTCGTACACCTGGAACGCGATGCGCGAGTGGTAGAGCAGGGCCAGCGCATGCGGATCCATCGTCTGCGGGTCGAAGCCGCTCGCGATGCGCAGCGGCGCGGCGTGGCGCAGCGCATATCGCCACCGCCGCGAAGCAGGCGACCACCAAGCGGACACCGCGGATCCGGCTCCGCCGGTCCGCTGGTGGCGCCCTCGAGGGGGAGGCGGCCGAAGGCCGCATCGGGGGTGTTCATATCATTTCGAAGTAGCGTTTCAATTCCCAGTCCGTCACCGCGTCCTGCCACTGGCGCCACTCCCACTCCCGCGTGGCCGCGAAGTGCTCGACGAACGTGTCGCCGAGCCAGTCGCGCGCGACCGCGCTCTCGCGCAGCATGCGCGTGGTCTCGATCAGCGAGCGCGGCGCGCGCGGCACGTTCTCGGCACCCTGGTTGGTGCCCGTGATCGGCGGCGCTGTGAGCTTCAGCCCCTTCTCGACGCCGTGCAGGCCGGCTGCGAGCAGCGCGGCCAGGGCGAGGTAGGGGTTGATGTCTGCGCCGGGGCAGCGCGTCTCGAGCCGTGTGCCTTTCGCGCCGGAGGGGATGACGCGAAAGCTCGCGGTGCGGTTGTCGATGCCCCAGGTGGGCTTCACCGGCGCCCAGAAGCCGTCCACCAGCCGCTTGTAGCTGTTCACCGTGGGCCAGAACAGCGGCGCGAACTCCATCAGGCAGGCCACCTGGCCGGCGAGGTAGCTCTCGAACATCGGGCTCATGCCGCGGTGCCGGCCGTTCGCGTCGTGGAACAGGTTGTCCGTGCCGTCGGTGAGGCTCTGGTGGATGTGGCCGCTGCAGCCCGGGGACTTCGAGCTCCACTTGGCCATGAAGCTCGGCATGATCGAGTAGCGCCGGCCGATCTCCTTCGCGCCGGTCTTGAACAGGATCGCGCGGTCGGCCGACTCGAGCGCCTCGCAGTAGACGAGCGCGGCTTCGTAGACGCCCGGGCCCGTCTCGGTGTGCAGGCCCTCGATCGGCACGCGGAATGCGGCCATCTCGTCGATGCAGCGCGTTGAAGAACTCCCGGTTGGCGTTCATGCGCAGCAGCGAGTAGCCGAACATCCCGGGCGTGAGCGTGGTCGGGTTCACGCCCTGCTTGGCCGCCCACGTCTGCGGCGTCTCGGAGAAGTTGAACCACTCGAACTCGAAGCCGGCCATCGGCTGCACGCCCAGCTTCGCGGCGCGCGCCAGCACGCGCTTGAGCGCCTGGCGCGGGCAGGCGGGGAAGGGGCCGCCTCGGCATCGATGAAGTCGCCGAGGAAGAACGGGATGCCGCCGTCCCACGGCACGTGGCGCCCGGTGTCGAGGTCCAGCTTCACGAGCGAGTCCGGGAAGCCGTGGTGCCAGCCCGTGACCTGCGTGTTGTCGTAGCACTGGTCGTGCAGGTCCCAGCCGAAGACCACGTCGCAGAAGCCGAAGCTCGACTCCGCCACGGAAAGGAACTTGTCGCGGTGCAGCACCTTGCCGCGCAGGATGCCGTCGATGTCGCTCACCGCCACCTTGACCTTCGACGCCTCGGACTTGCGCACCGCGGCCAGTGCCGGGTGTTCCAGGGTTCTCGTCGCCATGGCACATGCTCGCCGCTGGCGCGGCCGTGGTCAACTCCACGCCCGCTGCCGGGGTCGGCACGGTAGCATCGGCCATGGACGACCCCACGCTCTCTTCTTCCTTCCCCCGAGAAAACCTCCGCGCCCTTCGGCGGCCGGCCGCGCCGATGTCCACCTGCTCAATCTGCTGGCAGCGATCGCGCTGCTGGTCTGGGGCACCCACATCGTGCGCACCGGCGTGCTGCGGCTTGCCGGCGAGAGCCTGCGCCGCATGCTGGCCTCGAGCTTCAGCCGCCGCCTGCCGGCGGCCCTGGCCGGCGTCGGCGTCGCCAGCGTCCTGCAGTCCAGCACCGCCACCTGCCTCATCGTGGCCTCGTTCGTCGGCAAGGGCCTGGTCGCCACTGCGGCCGGCCTCGCGGTCATGCTGGGTGCGGACGTCGGCACCGCGGCGATGGCGGTCGTGCTGTCGTTCGATCTCTCCTGGCTCTCGCCGCTGCTGATCTTCGTCGGCGTGGTGATGTTCGTCTCGCGCGAAGGCGCCGTGTCCGGCCGCATCGGCCGCGTGCTGATCGGCCTGGGCATCATCCTGCTGGCGCTGCAGCTCATCGTGCAGGCCACCGAGCCGCTCACGCGCTCGGAGGCGGTGCGCACGCTGCTGGCCGCGCTGCCGAACGAGGTGATGCTCGACATCACCGTCGGCGCCGTGCTCACGATCGCGGCCTATTCGAGCCTCGCGATCGTGCTGCTGGTCGCCACGATGGCGGTGTCGGGCATCGTGCCGATCATGGTCGCGCTCGGCCTGGTGCTCGGCGCGAACCTCGGCAGCGGCGTGCTGGCGCTGCTCGCCACGGCCCGTTCGCCGGCGCAGGTGCGGCGGCTGCCGCTCGGCAACCTGCTGTTCAAGGTGATCGGCTGCGCCATCGCCATCCCGCTGCTGCCGGAAGCAGCGCCGCTGCTCGCGATGGCGGTGGAGACCGCGCAGCAGCAGGTGGTGCTGTTCCACCTGGCCTTCAACCTCGCACTGGCGCTGCTGTTCATCGGCCTCACCGGCTTCGCCGGCCGGCTCGTGGAGCGCGCCCTGCCGTCGCCGCCCATGCCCGACCGCGAGGGCCGGCCGCGCCACCTCGACCCCACCGCGCTCGGCACGCCGTCGCTGGCCATCAGCTGCGCGGCGCGCGAGGCGCTGCACCAGGCCGACGTGGTCGAGACGATGATGCGCGGCATCGTGCCCGTGATCCGCAACAACGACCTCGTGCTCGCCGAGCACCTGCGCAGCATGGACGACGTGGTGGACGAGCTCTACTCGTCCATCAAGTTCTACCTCACGCAGATTTCGCGCGAAGCGCTATCCGATCGCGAAAGCCGGCGCTGGACCGACATCGTCTCGTTCACCATCAACATGGAGCAGATCGCCGACATCATCGAGCGCGTGCTCCAGGACGTGGAAGACAAGAAGATCCGCAAGAACCGCAGCTTCTCCGACGCCGGCATGGCCGAGATCTGCCATCTGCACGAGCGCCTGATGGCCAACCTGCGCCTGGCCATGAGCGTCTTCCTCGACGGCCACGTGCAGGATGCGCGCCGCCTGCTCGAGGAGAAGGCGCGCTTCCGCGACCTCGAGCACGAGTACGCCGCCAGCCACATCGCGCGGCTGCAGGACAACACTGCGCAGAGCATCGAGACGAGTTCGCTGCACCTGGACCTCATCAGCGACCTGAAGCGCATGAACTCCCACATCTGCTCGATCGCCTACCCCATCCTCGATTCCGCCGGCGCCCTCATCGAGACGCGCATCCGCCACTCGAGGCTCGAGCCTTTGGCCGACGAAGGCCGCCCGTAGAAGAAAGACCGCACCATGCTGATCGGCGTGCCCAAGGAGATCAAGGTCCACGAGTACCGCGTCGGGCTCACGCCGTCGTCGGTGCGCGAGCTCGTGCTGCACCGCCACGCGGTGATCGTGCAGGCCGGGGCCGGGGCGGGCATCGGTGCCGACGACGCCGACTACGCACGCGCCGGCGCCGAACTGGTGGCCGATGCCGCCGAGGTGTTCGCGCGCGCCGAGATGGTGGTCAAGGTGAAGGAGCCGCAGGCAGCCGAGCGCGCGATGCTGCGCGAAGGGCAGATCCTCTTCACCTACCTGCACCTCGCGCCCGACCCGGCGCAGGCGGCCGACCTCGTGAAGAGCGGCGCCGTCTGCATCGCCTACGAGACGGTCACGCAGGCCGGCGGCGGCCTGCCGCTGCTGGCGCCGATGTCCGAGGTGGCGGGGCGCATGTCGGTGCAGGCCGGCGCGCACCACCTCGAGAAAGCGCAGGGCGGCCGCGGCATCCTGCTGGGCGGCGTGCCGGGCGTTGCGCCGGCCGACATCGTGATCCTCGGCGCCGGCGTCGTCGGCACGAACGCGGCGCACATCGCGGTAGGCACCGGCGCGCGCGTGACCGTGATCGACCGATCGCTCGACGCGCTGCGCCGCATCGACAACCTCTTCGGCGCCCGCGTCGTCACGCTCTTCTCCACCCACGACAACGTCGAGCAGCAGGTGCTGGGCGCCGACCTTGTCATCGGGGGCGTGCTCATTCCCGGCGCCTCGGCGCCCAAGCTCGTCACGCGCGCGATGCTCGCCGCCATGCGCCGCGGCTCGGTGATCGTGGATGTGTCCATCGACCAGGGCGGCTGCTTCGAGACCTCGCGCCCGACCACGCACGCCGAGCCGACCTACGTCGAGGAGGGCGTCGTGCACTACTGCGTGGCCAACATGCCTGGCGCGGTGCCCCGCACGTCGGCCTATGCGCTGAACAACGCGACGCTGCCGTTCGCGCTGAGGATCGCCAACCTCGGCTGGCGCGCAGCGACCAAGACCGACCCGCACTTGATGGCGGGACTCAACGTCGCGCTCGGCAAGGTGACGCACAAGGCCGTGGCCCGCGACCTGGGCTACGACTACACGCATCCCGAGGCGGTGCTTTGACGGTTTCGTGAGCGCCGCCCGGCCGTTCCCAAGGCGCGCAAGCCCCCAAGGGGGGCAGCGGCGCAGCGAGCGTGGGAGTTCCATTGACCAGCGGCGTCTTCGCGGCGGTGCTGCTCGGCGCGCTGCTGCACGCCGGCTGGAATGCGCTCATCAAGTCCGGCGCCGACAAGTCGCTGGACACCGCGCTCATCCACACGCTCGGGGTCGGCGTCGCGGTGCCGATCGTGGCGTGGGTCGGCTTTCCGCATCCGGCGTCCTGGCCATACCTGGCGACCTCCATCGTCATCCACCTCGGCTACTACATCGCGCTGGCCGGCGCCTACAAGCATGGCGACCTCGGCCTCACGTATCCCGTGATGCGCGGCGCCGCACCGCTGCTGGTCGCACTGGCGAGCGGGCCCCTCGTCGGCGAGACACTGTCGCTCCAGGCCTGGGCCTCGGTGCTGGCGGTTTGCACCGGCGTGGCGGCAGTGGGGTTGTCGCCGCGCGCCCTGCATGGCAACCCGTCGAAGGCGCTGCGCTTCGCGCTCGCGAACGCGGCCATCATCGCGGTCTACACGGTGATCGACGGCATCGGCGTACGCCGGTCGGGCAACGCCGCGGCGTACGTGGCGACGCTCTTCCTCTTCGACGGCCTGCCGTACCTGGCGCTCGTGATGTGGCAGCGGCGCGCGGCGCGGCGGGAGACGCTTCGCCTACATGGCAGGGCGCTGGAAGCTGGCACTGCTCGGCGGCGTGGCTTCGATGGCGTCTTACGGCATCGCGCTGTGGGCGATGACGCGCGCGCCGGTGGCGTCCGTGGCTGCGCTGCGGGAGACGGCGGTGCTGTTCGCTGCCGTGATCGGCGTGGTCTGGCTGCGCGAATCCTTCGGATTGCTGCGCGCCCTCGGGACGCTGCTGATCGTGGGTGGCGTGGTGGGGCTGCGCCTGGGTTGAGCGCAGGCGGCAGACGGGCGCCCTCTCCCGCAGCGCGGGAGAGGGCGGGAACCTCCTCTGTGCCTCTGTGTTCTCCGTGTTGAAGAAGCGCTCCCCGCATGCGCCCGTGTTGCTTGACACAGAGGGCACAGAGGACACCGAGCCGATGCAGTCCAAGGCGGGAAGCTTCTTACGCCCTCATCGAGCCTTTCGCTGCGCCGGACGGCGCCGCGTCACTTCCTCATCAGCGTGCTCTTGCCGAACAGCGATTCGATCAGGTCGACCGCCACCTCCGCCGTCCGGTTGCGCACATCCAGCGCCGGGTTCAGCTCCATCACGTCCAGCGACGCCATGCGCCCCGTGTCCGCGATCATCTCCATGCACAGCTGCGCCTCGCGGTATGTCGGCCCGCCCATCACGGTGGTGCCGACACCGGGCGCGAAATCCGGATCGAGGAAATCGACGTCGAAGCTCACGTGCAGGTGGGTGTTCGCGTCCATCGTGGCCAGCGCCAGCTCCATCGTGTGCCGCATGCCCATCTCGTCGATGTAGCGCATGTCGAACACCTCCAGGCCGATCTGGTGCACGAAGCGCTTCTCGCCCGCATCGACGCTGCGGATGCCGATCTGCCGCACGCTCTTCGGGTTCACCGCCGGCACCGCGCCGCTGAGCTCCACCAGCTCCTGCGGGCCGTGGCCGACGAGGCAGGCCACCGGCATGCCGTGGATGTTGCCGCTCGGCGTGAGCTCGCTGGTGTTGAAGTCGGCGTGCGCGTCCAGCCACAGCACGCGCAGCTTGCGCTTGCTCTCGCGGCAATGGCGCGCCACCGCACTGATCGAGCCGATGCCCAGGCAGTGGTCGCCGCCGAGCAGGATCGGCAGCCGGCCGCCCGCCAGCTCGGCGTGCACCGCGTCGTGCACCAGCCGGTTCCACGCGACCACGGCATCGAGGTGCCGATAGCCGCCGTCCGGCGGCTGCCACGGGTTGGACGGGCCGATGAGGTTGCCGCGGTCGACGATGTCCAGGCCGTGCGCCGCGAGGATCGGGCCGATGTTGGCCACCCGCAGCGCCTCCGGCCCCATGCTCGCGCCGCGCGTGCCGGCGCCGATGTCGGTGGGCGCTCCGATGAGGCTGACGGGGAGGTTCATTTCAGTTCTCCACTGCCGCGAAGCGCGACCCCGCCGGCACCAGACGGCACCACCAAGGGCCTTGCGCGGATCCGGCTCTGCCGGTCCGCAGCAAGAGCCCCCTTGGGGGGCAGCGACGGGAGGAGCGTGGGGGCCAACAATCCACGGCTCCGCCGGTCCGCAGCAAGAGCCCCCTTGGGGGGCAGCGACGGGAGGAGCGTGGGGGCCGTTTCATTTCAGATCAGGTCGCCGTCCTGAGGCGGGCGGCCGAAGCCGTACTGCTCCTCGAGGTGGTTCCAGGCCTCGTCGGCCGTCTCGACGAAGTGGAAGAGGTCCACGTCGCTCGGGCTGATCATGCCGGTGTCGACGAGCAGCTCGAAGTTGATCAGGCGGCTCCAGAACTCGCGGCCGAACAGCAGGATCGGGCGCTGGCGGCACTTGCCGGTCTGGATCAGCGTCATGATCTCGAACAGCTCGTCGAGCGTGCCGAAGCCGCCGGGGAAGCACACCAGCGCGACGCTGCGCATCAGGAAGTGCATCTTGCGCAGGCCGAAGTAGTGGAACTGGAAGCACAGCTCCGGCGTGATGTACGGGTTGGGCGCCTGCTCGTGCGGCAGCACGATGTTCAGCCCGATGCTCTTGCCGCCGGTCTCGTGCGCGCCGCGGTTGCCGGCCTCCATGATGCCGGGGCCGCCGCCGGTGACCACGTAGATGGGCGAGGGCAGCGACTGCGAGCGCTGCGTGACGAGGGCCGCGAAACGCCGCGCCTCGTCGTAGAAGCGGCTCATGTCGAGTTGCACCTTGGCCGCGCGCAGCGCCACGGCGTCGTTGCCGGCCTCGGCCACGCGCTGCTGCGCCAGCTCCGGCGGCACGATGCGCGCGCTGCCGAAGATGACGATGGTCGACTCGATGCGGTGCTCCTGCTGGATGAGCTCGGGCTTGAGCAGCTCGAGCTGCAGCCGCACCGGCCGCAGCTCCTCGCGCAGCAGGAAATCGGTGTCGGTGAAGGCGAGGCGGTAGGCGCTCTCCGGCCCGTCGTAGCGGGCGGTCGGGCGTGGTGACGTTCGCCTCCTCCTGGGCGGACGGAAAGTTGCGGGCGACGAGATCCTTGCGCTTGGCATCCATGGTGCAGCCTGTGTCGGTTTGGACGACGAGCTTACGCCGGGCCGGCACCGCCGCACACCACGCAACCGGGTTGCCGCGCGATCCGGATCTCGCTCCACTCCATCGTGCGCGCGTCCAGCATCTGCAGCCTGCCGGCAAGCGAGCGGCCCGTGCCGGCCAGCAGCTTCAGCGCCTCGGCGGCCTGCACGGTGCCGATGATGCCGACCAGCGGAGCGAAGACGCCCATCGTGGCGCAAGCCGTTTCCTCCAGCGTGGCGTCGGGCGGGAACACGCACGCATAACACGGCGCGCCGGCCGCTCGCGTGTCGTACACCGACACCTGGCCGTCGAAGCCGATGGCCGCGCCCGCCACCAGCGGCCGCCGGTGGCGCACGCAGGCCGCGTTCACGGCCTGGCGGGTGGCGAAGTTGTCGCTGCAGTCGAGCACCACGCCGGCCTGCGGCACGAGCGCATCGAGCAGGGCCGCATCGGCGCGCTGCACGACGGAGCGCACCTGCACGTCCGGATTGATCGCCCCCATGCTCAGCGCGGCGGACTCGGCCTTCGGCGAGCCGATGCGGTCCTGCCGGTGGGCGATCTGGCGCTGCAGGTTGGTGAGGTCGATGCGGTCGTTGTCGACGATGGTGACGGTGCCCACGCCGGCGCTGGCCAGGTACAGCGCCACCGGCGAGCCGAGCCCCCCGGCGCCGATCACCAGCGCGTGGGCCGCGAGCAGCCGGCGCTGGCCCTCGATGCCGATCTCGTCGAGCAGGATGTGGCGCGAGTAGCGCAGGAGCTGCGGGTCGTCCATTCGGCAAGAAGGCCCGCCGAGGCGGGCCTTCGAAAGGTGTGTTCGAGCGGAGAGCTAGTTGGTCTCGACTTCCGCCTTGCGCTCGACCATGGTCTTGGAGATCACCACCGGCTTGCCCTTGAAGCGGTTGATCGCCTGCATCAGCTGGAAATCCTCCGCGCTGCCGAACTCGGGCAGCGGCTTCGGCGGCTCGTTGCGCTTGGACAGCTCCTCGAGGCGCTTGCGCGCTTCTTCCTTCGCCTTCTCGCGCGCCTCGTCCTTCTTCTCTTCGCCGGCGACGAGGTGCTTGTCGAGATCGGCCTCGCGCATGCGCAGGGCGGCGAAGACATTGCCCTCTGCGGTTTCGTCGAGCATGACGTCAGGCACGATGCCCTGGGCCTGGATGGAGCGGCCGCTCGGCGTGTAGTAGCGCGCCGTGGTGATCTTCAGCGCGGTGTCGCTCGTGAGCGGGCGCACGGTCTGCACGGAGCCCTTGCCGAAGGTTTGCGCGCCCATGACGGTGGCGCGCTGGTGGTCCTGCAGGGCGCCGGCGACGATCTCGCTGGCCGACGCGGACCCCTCGTTCACCAGCACGATCAGCGGCACGCGCTTGACGGCTTCGGGCAGGCGGCGCAGCGGGTCGTTGCCGCCGCGGCGCAGGTAGTACTCGGGCGATGCCTTGAACACGGCTCTCGATTCCGGCAGCTGGCCGTTGGTGGACACCACCACGGCGTCGTTCGGCAGGAAAGCGGCCGAAATGGCCACCGCGCCCTCGAGCAGGCCGCCCGGGTCGTTGCGGAGATCGAGCACCAGGCCCTTCATCTCGGGATCCTGCTTGTACAGGTCTTCGAGCTTGCGGGCGAAATCCTCGACGGTGCGGTCCTGGAACTGGCTCACGCGCAGCCAGCCGTAGCCGGGCTCGACGAGCCGGGCGCGCACGCTCTGCACGCGGATCTCCTCGCGCGTGATCGTGACCGGGAAGCTGCGGCTCTCGGCCTTGCGGAAGACGGTGAGCGTGACCTTGGTCTGCGGCTCGCCGCGCATGCGCTTGACGGCCTGGTCCATCGTGAGGCCCTTGACCGCGGTGTCGTCGATGCGGGTGATCAGGTCGCCCGCCTTCATGCCGGCGCGGAAGGCAGGCGAGCCTTCGATCGGCGAGACCACCTTCACGAGGCCGTCTTCCATGCCGATCTCGATGCCGACGCCGACGAAGCGGCCGGTCGTGCCTTCGCGGAATTCCTTGAAGGTCTTCTTGTCGAAATACTGGCGAATGAGGATCGAGCCCGGCCACCATGCCGGAGATCGCGTCAGTGATCAGCTTCTTCTCGTCGACGTTCTCGACGTAGTCGCTCTTCACCATGCCGAACACCGCGGCGAGCTGCTGGAGCTCTTCCAGCGGCAGCGGCGAGCCCGCGGCACGCGAGAACGCAGGGAGCTGCGTGGTGGTCAACGCGCCGGCGACGGCGCCCAGTGCGACCAGACCGGCCACTTTGAGTTTGGAACCCATATGTACTGCTTGTCCTCGCGTAAAGAGGGGGTCTACCGGGGTTGGGCCAGTATACGGCCGGGCCCCCTTCGAGTGACGGTCCGAGCGGAAAGTTGCACGCCCTTCCGGGGGGATTGTCCGGGGATTCCCGGCTATTGCCGGCCGAAAGTCACGACGTGATCCACCTCCGCGCGAATGCCGATCCATTCGCCCACCTGGTGGTCGTGATGCGAGGGCACGTGGGCGAGCACCTCCTCGCCGCTTTCGAGCCGCAGGGTGTACAGGAACTCCGAGCCGCGGAAGGCCTTGCGCTCGATGCGCGCCTTCACGGGCGAGGCATCGTCGTGAATGATGTCGTCGGCGCGCAGCAGCACGTCGCAGTCGCCGCCGGGATAGGCGTCCGGCAGGGGGCATTCCTGGATGTCGGCCAGCTCGCCGAGCGGCGTGCGCACGCGCGGGCCGTCGGCGGCCATCACGATGCGGGCCGACGTGAACACGCCGTGGCCGATGAAGTCGGCCACGAAGCGGGTGGCCGGCCGGTGGTAGAGGGTGTAGGCGTCGTCCCATTGCTCGAGCCGGCCCTCGGTTCATGACGCCGATGGCGTCGCCGAGGGCAAATGCCTCGAGCTGGTCGTGCGTGACGAACAGCGCGGTGGTGCCGGTGGCCTTCAGGATGGTGCGCACCTCGCCGGCCAGGCGTTCGCGCAGGTCGATGTCCAGGCTGGAGAACGGTTCGTCGAGCAGCAGCAGCCGGGGGCTGGGCGCGAGGGCGCGGGCCAGGGCGATGCGCTGCTGCTGTCCGCCGGACAGTTCATGCGGAGCCCGCCGGCCCGCATGCGCCGAGGCCGACCAGCTCCAGCATCTGCTCCACGCGCGCCTGCCGGTCGCCGCGCGACAGGTGCCGGATGCCGAAGCCGACGTTGGCCGCCACGCTCAGGTGCGGGAAGAGGGCGTAGTCCTGGAACACCATGCCGATGCGGCGCTCCTCCGGCGGCACGTGGACGCCGGCGCGGCAGTCGCTCAGGCACTGGCCGCCCATCGAGACGCTGCCCGCGGCCAGCTCGCTCCAGGCCGGCCACCGCGCGCAGCACGGACGTCTTGCCGCAACCCGACGGGCCGATCAGCACGCCGATCTGCCCGGCCTGCAGGCCGAACGACACCGACTCGACCGCCGGCCGGCCCCGGCCGGGGTAGCGCACGCCGACCTGGTCGAGCTGCAGGAACATGAGCCCTATGATACCGACGGTAGCGAAATGAGGATCGTTCGCATTCATTGGGCCTTGACACCGCTCAGCCTGCTGCTCTCGCTGCCGGTGCTGGGCGTGCTCGGCTCATGGCTGGCGCTGGATGCGGGCGGCATGGACACGCTCGCCCACCAGTTCGCCACCGTGCTGCCCGACTACGCGCTGCAGTCGGCGGTGCTGGCCGCGGCGGTGGCGGTCGGGGTGGCGCTGCTGGGCGGCGCCACGGCGGCGGCGGTGACGCTGTTCGAGTTCCCGGGCCGGCGGTTCTTCGAGTGGGCGCTGCTGCTGCCGCTGGCGATGCCGGCCTACGTGCTGGCCTATGCCTACACCGACTTCCTGCAGTACGCCGGCCCGCTCCAGACGACCTTGCGCGAGCTCACCGGCGCCCGCGGCGCGCTGTGGCCGGACGTGCGCAGCCTGCCGGGCGCGGTCGTGCTCTTCGTGCTGTGCCTGTACCCGTACGTCTACCTGCTGACGCGCGCCGCGCTCGGCGAGCGGGCGGTGCAGATGATGGAGGCGGCACGCCTGCTGGGTGCGGGCGTCGGGCGGCGCGTGCTGCGAGGTGGCGCTGCCGCTGGCCCGGCCGGCGCTCGCAGCCGGCGTGGCGCTGGCGCTGATGGAGACGCTGGCCGACTACGGCGTCGGGTCGTACTTCGGCCTGAGCACGCTTCTCCACCGGCATCTACAAGGCGTGGCTGGTGATGAACGACCGGCTGGCCGCCGCTCAGCTGGCCTCGGTGCTGCTGGCGCTTGTGGCGCTGCTGCTGTGGCTGGAGCGTCGGGCGCAGCGCCGCTTGCGCTTCGCCGCCGGGCGCGGCGGCGCCGCGCATGCCGGCGAAGCGCGGCCGATCCGGCTCGCGGGGCGCGCGGCCGCCGTGGCGACGGTCGTGTGCGCGCTGCCGGTGCTGCTCGGCTTCGTGCTGCCGGTGGCGGTGCTGGTGCGCATGCTGTGGGCGGAGGTCGCGCACTCGGACTTCGGACTGCCGCTCGCGCGGTTTGCAGGATGGGCGGCCACGAGTTTCAAGCTCGCGGCGGTCGCCGCGCTCGCCGCCGCGGCGCTGGCGCTGGCGCTCGGCTTCGCGCTTCGGCAGCGCGCATCGGCGCGGCCGCGCTGGGACCTGCTCGGCGCCGGGGCGCGCGTGGTGTCGCTGGGCTATGCCGTGCCGGGCGCCGTGATCGCGGTGGGCATCCTGCTGCCGGTCGGCTGGGTCCAGTCGCGCTGGCCGGAAGCCGGCCTGCCGGCGCTGGTCACCGGCAGCGTGGTCGGGCTCGTCTATGCGTATCTGGTGCGCTTCTCGGCGGTGGCCCTGCAGTCGGTGGAAGCCGGGTACGCGCGGCTGCCGTCGTCGCTGGACGACAGCGCCCGCATGCTGGGCGCGAGCCGGGCGCGCCTGTTCTTCGAGCTGCATGCGCCGCTGCTCCGGCGCTCGACCCTGGCCGCGGCGCTGCTCGTGTTCGTCGACGTGATGAAGGAGCTGCCCGCCACGCTGGTGCTGCGGCCCGTTCGACAGCGACACGCTGGCCGTGGTCGCCTACAACTTCGCGCGCGACGAACGGCTGGGCGAAGCGGCGCTGCCGTCGCTGGCCATCGTGGCGGTGGGGCTGATCCCGGTCGCTGATGCTGTCGCGGGCGATGCGCGCGCGGGAGTGAATCCCGCGCGCCCTGTCGTCCGCTACTGCTCCGTGCCCCAGTCGTAGGTCGGGATCGCGGCCGGCGGCGTGCCGATCACGATCGTGATCTCGCGCCGCGACGCGAACTCGAGCGCGGCAATGTCGCCGGTGTACTCCACGAGCTCTTGTCCGTCGTCCTTCACGTACACGGTGACCGGCTGCGTCGTGATGCCGCCCACTTCCGTGCGGCTCAGCGGCTGGCCCCAGATGCCGAAGAAGGTGCCGAGCGTCGGGCACCAGGCTCGCGTTCTGCGGCTCGATGTGGATGCGGCCGGTGCGGCCGTCGCCGTGGGTGTGCATGCCGTACGTGCAGGTGCCCGGCATCCCGACCCACTGCGGAACGGCGAGCTGCTGTCCGTTGTGGAAGATGCTCAGGTGCGCATGGTTGTGCGTTATGCGGGCGAACGGTGACAGGCACGCCCAGCCGTTGATCGTGGCCGTGGTGGCGCGCGGGCCGTCAGGCCACTGCTGGACGCCTTGGCCGGTGATCGCCACCGGCGCGGCCAGCGGCGGAACGCCGGGGGCCGGAGCGGGTGCCGGTGTGGGTGCTGGCGCAGGTGCAGGTGCGGGCGCCGGCGCCGGCGCGCGGAGCGGGAGCGGGGGCAGGGGCAGGGGCGGGGGCAGGCGCCGGCGACGGCACCGGTGCGGGCGACGGCGCGGGGGCCGGGCCGGCAGTGGGCGGGTTGTCGCTGCCGCCACCGCCGCAGCTTGCCGCCACGGACACGGCGCACATGAGTGCGAAGAGCCTGGCGTGGGATGCAGCGCGCGACGCAGGCGTTCGAGAAGACGATTCGTCGCGCGGTGCGACGGTGGTTTGCGGCGATCCATTTACCCTACTCCTCCGAGGTTGTGGTGAGCTGAGCCTTGGCAAGCCGCGTGCCCATCCGTTACCATCTGTTGGTCCCTCCGACAGGAATCGAACCTGTATCTGGCGCTTAGGAGGCGCCCGTTCTATCCATTGAACTACGGCGGGTCGCGAGCATTATCCCGCGCAGCAGGGCGGCGTTTGCACTGGGGGGCAAATGTGCAATTTTCCCATCTGTGCCGAAAGATTGACCGCCCGCCGTGCTCAGTTCCAGCGCCAGGTCCAGATGACGTCGAGCGCGTTGTCCTCGCCGGTCTGCGCGCGCAGCGTGAAGCGGCGCGCGACGCGGTAGATGAGCTGCCAGGTGCCGGTGGTGGCATTGACGCTGCGCTCGTAGCCGACGTACCAGCGCTGCGAGAGCTGCTTGCCCACCGTGACCACGGTCTCGCGCACCGTCCCGTCCTCGGTCTGGCGCAGCGACAACTCGTCGAGGCCGATGTTCTTGAGGACGTCGGTCGGGGCCGCCGCCCTCGCCGGAGAGGAGCGCCACCGCGGCGCGTTGCAGCACCGCCGTGTCGGCGCCGCCCAGCCCCTCGGAGGCCCGGCCCACCACCAGCCATGACAGCTTGTCGAGCTCGCTCATCTCCGGCTCGCTGTACAGCCGCACGCGCGGCGCGAGCACGCCGCCGCTCACGGCGACGCCGACGCGCACGTCCAGGTTCGGGCGCACGGCCAGGATGTCGAGCCGCGGGTTCTCGACCGCGCCGGTGAAGATGATGGCGCCACGCTCGATGTCGAGCTTCTGCCCGTAGGCGGCATAGGTGCCGTTCTCGGCGCGCACGGTGCCGTCGACCGCCAGCCGGCCGTTCGGCGCCGACAGCGACAGCTCGCCGGCCAGCGTCGCATCCAGGCCGCGGCCGCGCAGGCGCAGCTTGTCTCCGAGCGAGACGACCAGCGCCACGGTGGCGCGGCGCAGCGGCCCTTCGGCCGACACGGGCGTCGCGGCGCGGCACGGAAGCGGGCTCGCCGGCAGCGCCGGGCCGGCGCCGGACGGACACATCGGCGTCGAGCGACGGGGCGTCGGCGCGCGAGATGTCGATCAGGCCTTCGTCGACCGCGACGCGGCCCTGCAGCGAGAGCCGCTGCGCCTGCACGCCAAGGTCGGCATCGCCGCTCACCACGATGCGGCGGTCCACCCGGCCCAGCACGCGGAAGCGGTGCGCCTCCACATGGAGCTGTGCGCTCGGCGCGGCGCCGAAGCTGGCGCCGCCGGTCAGGCGCAGCTCGCCCTCGCCGCCGCGCAGCACGAAGCGCTCCACGCGCGCGTCGGCGCCTCGCAGCGCCACCGCCAGCTCGCCATCGCGGACATCGACGCCTTCGAGCAGGTTTCGCACTTCGAGACCGGAGCCGACGATCTCGCCGGTGTACTCGGGCGCGCCGAAGCTGCCCCCGAGAGACGCGGTCGTGTGCAGTTGGCCGCCGAGCCGCCATCCCGGCGGAAGCCACGTGGTCCACACCCCCAGGTGTGCCACGCGCAGCTCCACCACGCCCTCGAGCGGCGTGTCGGGCGGCGGCCACGCCGCGCGCGGGTCGGTGCGCACGCTCTGCGCGCCGCCGAGCACGCCGACGCGGGTGCCGGCCAGCGCCTGCGTCAGGTGCCAGGTGCCATCGTGCGCGGCCAGCGCGAGCCGCAGGTCGGTGAGGCCGAGCGACTGCGTGCTTCCGTCCTGCGTGACGGTGAGGTCGCCGTGGCTGCGCTCGACGACGATGTCGGCATCGAGGCGCTCGCCCTGCGCGACGACGAAGCGGCCGGCGATGGCCAGGTCGCCGCCCCAGCCGAACGAAGGCTGCAGCCGCGCGAGCCATGGCGCGACGGCCAGCGGCTCGAGCTCGGCGTCGAGCTCGATGCGCGGCGCGGCGCCGCCGCGCCAGCTCGCCTGGCGCCAGCGCAGCGCGGCACCGAGCAGCTCCACGCGCCCCGGCGCCGCTTGCGCTTCGAGCGGGCGGCCGGCGGCGTCGAAGCGCACTCGCGCCTGCAGATCCTGCGCCGCGATCCAGGGCGCCGCGGTGCCGGCGCGCGGGCTCACCTGCAGCCGCTGCAGCGTGCCTTGCCAAGTGCTGCCGTTCCCGTCGCGGCGCCACTGGCCCTCGCCGGCCAGCGCCAGGGTGGTGCCCGGCGCGGCGGTCGGCGGCGGCGGCGGTGGCCGGGGCGAGAAGCGGATCGGCCCATGCCGGCGGGCGCAGCGGGGTGGCTGCAGACAGCGTGATGCGGTGCGCGGCAGGGGTTCCGATCAGCGCGGCATCGATCCGCTCGATGCGCCGATCGCCGAGCGCGAGCGACGCGCCCTCCAGCGTGATCGAGACGGGCGCGGCGGCATCGAGCGTGCCGGACGCCGTCCAGCGCGCCGCCAGCCGCGCGGCCTCGAAGCTGCCGGCGCGGACGTTGGTGGCGAGCAGCTCGCCGTCGGTGCGCAGCGCGGGCCAGCGTCCGGCCGCGGTGGCTCGCCCGGCGACGGCACCGGATCGCGGCCACCAGGCTCGGGCGGCGTCCGGCACCAGCGTAGCGAGCGGCGCGAATGCATCGAGCGCCGGCGCGTCGACCTGGAGCTGCCATCGGTCGTCACGGCCGGCGGGCGAGGCGCGGCCGGCGACCTGCAGCCGGTTGGCGCTCACGCGCAGATCGGCCTCCACCGAGGCGGTGCCCCGGCCGTCGGACTTCAGCGACGCGGTGCCTTCGAGCGGCACGCCGGCCAGCGTGCTGCGGGCGAGCGCGAGGGCAGCGCGGCCGTCGAGCCGGCCCGGCGTGCCGGGGCCCAGCGGCGCCAGCGCGCCGGCGGCCCACGACGAGCGCGACGTCCCAGCGGGCGTTCAGCGTGGTCGCGCCCTTTGGCCGTCTGGCCGGTGCCGCCGCCGGCCACCACGGCGCGGGATCGAACTGCGCCAGGGTGCCGCGGCTATCGATCCGCCAGCGGCCGGCGGCGTCGCGCGCCAGGGTCGCCGTGGCGTCGCCCCGGGCGGGGCCGGCCGTGGCCTGCAGGCGTCCGATGGACACGTGCAGCGCACCTGCGGGGGCCTCGAACGCGAGCTGGCCCTCCAGCCGCAACGGGGGTGCGCTGCGCGGCTGCGCCAGTCGGCCGGCCAGCGTGGCGGTGAGCGCGCCGGCCCAATGCGGCTCGCTGCGCGCGCCGCCGCCGAGCGGGGGGAGGCCGCGCAAGTCGAGCGTCACGGGGCCGTCCAGCGTCATCGCGGGCAGGCGGGCGTCCAGCGATCGCGGCTGCAGGCCGGCGATCGCGAGTGCGAGTTCGAGCCGCTCGCCCTGCCACTGCCCGCTGCCGGTGATGCGCCCCGCGGGCCGGGTGCCGCCGAGCTGAAGCTCGAACGTGCCGAGCTCGATGCGGTCGCGCCGGCCGGGCGTTCCGAACAGCACCGCGTGCGCTTCGCGCAGCGGCACCCGGGACTCGTTCCAGGCGCCCGCGAGCGCATTGGCGAGGTCGACCTCGATGCGCGCCGGCTCGTCGAGCCCGAGCGTGTGCACGACGGCACGGCCCGTGAGCCGCGTGGCGGGCCAGCCGGGGGAGAGCGCGGCGAGATCGAGATCGTGCGTGTCGGCTTCGAGCGCCACGAGCGGCCAGGGGGCGAAGGGGGCGATCGTGGCACGCGCCTTCAGCTTGCGCGCCCGCGGCCTGCAGCGTGGCGTCGAGCGCCAGGCGCGCGAGCGGACCGTCGGCCTTCACGCTCGCCTGCCACTCGCGGGAGGCGGTGGCGGGGGCGACCAGCCCGGCCTGTGCCGCCACCTGAAATGGCGCGTCGGTGCCGATGCGGCCTTGAAGCACGATATCCGCTTGCGGCGTGCGCAAGGCCAGGCGCTGCACATCGTGGACGGCGCCTTGGTCCGCCCCGAGGTGCACATCTGCGCTGAGCTGATTCAGCGGCGGCAGCGCGTTCACCTGCAGCGTGCCGACCGACAGGCCGCGCAGCACGATCTCGACCGGCAGCCGGAGCTGCTGCGGCGGGGTCGCGGCGGGGCTGGCGCCGGAGGAGGGGCCGGTGATCACCTCGACGCGGCGCGCGCTGGGTGTGTCGATCTCGATCGCGACCCAGGCGCCTTCGTAGGGCAGCCAGCGCCAGCGCGCGTCGCGCCAGGACAGGCCATCGACGACCACGCTCAGGCCGCTCGAGCGCCACGCGACGCGCGTGGCCTCCATCGGTCCGCCGTCGGGTCGGCCGAACAGGCCCGTCACGGCCAGCCCGGGCACGCGCGACAGCAGCCATTGAAGGCCGTCCTCGCTGCGCAGGAGCCAGGCGCCGGCGGACACCAGGAGCGCGAGCACGACGAGCAGCCACGCCAGCGTCGCGAGCACCAGCGAGAGGGCGCGTTGCGTGCGGGTGCGAGCCATCAGAACGTGACCCCCACGGTGAAGTGGAGCAGCCAGTCGCCGGTGTCGTGGCCGTGTGCGATGTCGACCTTCAACGCTCCGATCGGGCTGCGCCAGCGCACGCCCACGCCGTAGCCGACAGCGGGGTCCACGTCGGCCCAGTGGTTGGCGGCCTGCCCGGCGTCGACGAAGACCGCGCCCCAGACCGACGGCACGCTCGGCATGATCGGATGCGCGATTTCGGCGCTGACGGTGAAGAGCACGTCGCCGCTGTTGACGACGCCGTCGACCACCGGCCCGAGGGAGCGGTATTCATAGCCGCGCACCGACTGGTCGCCACCGGCGCGAAAGCGCTGCGTGTCGGGCACGATCACGTCGTCGCTCTTGAACACCTTTCCGAGCTCCATCCGCGCCTCGCGCGTGCCACTGGCGGCCGAGCGGGCGGTACGCGGTGAGACGGGCGTAGGCGCGAGCGAACGGCCCGCTGGGAGCGTCGCTCGAGCGCGACTGGCCCATGCCGCCCTGCAGCGACAACGCGTAGCCCCTGGACGGCAGCAGGTTGTCGTCCAGCCGGCGCCACACACCGTGGTAGTTGATCGTCAGCGCGGTGGCCTGCTCGTCCTCCGTCGGGCGGCGCACGGTGGCGGTCTCGATCTCGACGAAGGCGAGGCGGTCGACGCGCGGCTTGGTCTGCGTGCGGCCCACGCGCGCGCGCGTGGAGGTGACCGTGTCGTCCTCGGACTCCTCGCGCTCCACCGTGCCGCCCACCAGGTTGCGCCAGAAACGCGGGCCCGGGTGGCTGGTCAGCTCGCCTTCCCAGGCCTGGCGCAGCTTGGCGATCTCGATCTCGTTGCGCGCGGAGGCGGGGCGCCCGAAGACGCGCCGATGGATGTGCTCGACCGATGCGCGCGGCCCGACATTGGCGCTGATGCCGAGCCCGAGGGTGACCTGCTGCAGCGGCTGCTCCCCCAGGCGCACGTCGATCCGGGCGCGCTCGGGCGTGGCCGACTCGGTGTCCAGCAGCACGGCCGCCCGGTCGAACAGGCCGCTCGTCTGCAGCCGCTCCTGGAAATCGAGCAGCAGCGGCTCGGTGGCCGGCGTGCCGGGCGCGAAACCGGCGAGGTGGCGCACGACCTGCTCGTCGTGGAATTTCAGGCCTTCGATGCGCAGCTCGCCGACGCGAAACAGCGGCCCGCTGTCGGCGGCGACCGCCAGCTCGGCCGCGTGCGCCTCGGCGTCGACGTTCGCCTCGGTGGCGGTCCACGCGGCGCGCGCGTAGCCTTGCGCGCGCAGTTGCGCGAGGGCCGCGCTCTTCGCGCTCGTCCAGTCGCGGTTGCGGAACCAGGCCCCAGGCGGCAGCCCCCAGCCGCGGCGCAGCGCGCGCTGCGCCGCGTGGGCGAGCGGATCCCGGCGCGCAGTGGCATCGGCCAGCGGGCCGGCGACGTCGATGCGCACGTCGGTGACCCGCGTGCGCTCGCCGGGGCTGACACGCAGGCGCACGAGCGGCGGCGTGCCGTCTTCGCGCTCGGCGACGACGGTGCCGGAGAACCAGCCCTCCGTCTCGAGCAGCGCGCGCGCCTGCGCGGGTGCCGCCTCCACGAGGCGGGCGAGCTCGTTCTCGGGCACGGGCTCGCCGGGCGCGAGCACCGGCAGGCGGGCCAGGTCGAGGTGGGTCTCGAGCAGCGCCTTGAGCGGCGCCGGCGCTTCGACCTCGAGCCGCACCACGGGCGGCGGCTTGGGGGCATCGCTGCCGGGTTCATCGCCGGGGCGCAGCGAGGCGCATCCGCCGAGGCCGAGCGCGATCGCCATCATCAGCGCACCGCGTAGCCTCATCGCCGCGCGGCCTACTTGCTGAGCAGCCGCATCGCTCCTTCGAGGCCCGCCAGCGTGAGCGGGAACATGCGCTGCCCGACGAGCTGCTGCACGATCGAGATGCTCTGCCGGTATTGCCACACGCCCTGCGGCTCGGGGTTGATCCACGCGTGCTTCGGGAACGCGTTGGTGAGCCGCTTGACCCACTCGGCGCCCGCCTCCTCGTTGTTGTATTCGACGCTGCCGCCGGGCTGCAGGATTTCGTACGGGCTCATCGTGGCATCGCCGACGAACACGAGCTTGTAGTCCTTGTTGTACTTGCGGATCACGTCCCAGGTGGGGAACTTCTCCGAGAACCGGCGCCGGTTGTTCTTCCACACGAAGTCGTAGACGCAGTTGTGGAAGTAGTAGAACTCGAGGTGCTTGAACTCGCTCTTGGTGGCGGAGAACAGCTCCTCCACGCGGTGGATGTGCTCGTCCATCGTGCCGCCCACATCCATCAGCAGCAGCACCTTCACCTTGTTGTGCCGCTCGGGAATCATCTTGATGTCGAGCATGCCGGCGTTGGCGGCGGTGGCGTGGATCGTGTCGTCGAGATCCAGCTCGAGCTCGGCGCCCTCGCGCGCGAAGCGGCGCAGGCGGCGCAGCGCCACCTTGATGTTGCGCGTGCCGAGCTCGCGCGTGTCGTCGTAGTCCTGGTAGGCGCGCTGGTCCCACACCTTCACGGCGCTGCGGTTGCGGCCCTTGTCCTGGCCGATGCGGATGCCCTGCGGGTTGGCGCCGTAGGCGCCGAACGGCGAGGTGCCGCCGGTGCCGATCCACTTGCTGCCGCCCTGGTGGCGCTCCTTCTGCTCCTCGAAGCGCTTCTTGAGCGTGTCCATCAACTCGTCCCAGCCCATCTTCTCGATCTTGGCGCGCTCCTCGGGCGAGAGCTCGAGCTCCAGGTGCTTGCGCAGCCATTCGAGCGGGATCTCGGCGGTGAAGTCGGCCAGGCGCTCGACGCCCTTGAACCAGGACGCGAAGGCGCGGTCGAAGCGGTCGTACAGCGACTCGTCCTTCACGAGCGCGGCGCGCGACAGGAAGTAGAACTGGTCGACCGACGGCTCGATCACGCCGGCGCGCAGCGCCTCGAGCAGCGTGAGGAACTCCTTGACCGAAACCGGCAGCTTGGCAGCGCGCAGGGAGTAGAAGAAGTCGGTGAGCATGCGGGCGTCCGTTCAGTGGCTCGACGAGGCGGGCACGACTTCAGCAGTGTAGGCACCCGCGGGCGCCTTGGCGGCGCCGCGGCCATGGCGCTCCAGCCAGGCGAAGAATTCGCCATACCAGAGCTTGCTGTTGCGCGGCTTGAGCACCCAGTGGTTCTCGTCCGGGAACCACAGCAGCCGGGCGTCCACGCCGCGCGCCTTGAGCGTGTTGTAGTAGGCGAGCCCCTGGGCGTCGGGCACGCGGTAGTCGAGCGCGCCGTGGATCACGAGCGTGGGCGTCTTCATGCCGGAGGCGAACGCATGCGGGCTCTGGCCATGCACCTTCGCCATGTCGTCCCAGTACCAGGCGCCGACCTCCTTCGCGTGCCAGGTGTAGGCGTCGTCGGCGAACATGGCGGTCCAGTCGAAGCAGCCGGCGTGGCACACGTAGGCGGCGTAGCGGCCGGGCGGCACGTGGCCGTTCATCCACGCCACCATGAAGCCGCCGTAGCTGCCGCCGGTGGCGAACACGCGCGCGGGGTCGGCCCAGGGCTTGGCGAGCAGCCAGTCGGTGGCGGCTTCGATGTCGCGCAGCTCGAGCTCGCCGAAGCGGTGCGTGATGCTGTCGACGAAGCGCCACCCGAAGCCCGTGGAACCGTGGTAGTTGACGGCCGCCACCACGTAGCCCTGCGCGGCGAACACCGGGTTGTTCCAGCGGTAGTGCCAGGTGTCGCCGGCGGCGGTGTGCGGCCCGCCGTGGATCACGTGCATGACCGGCCAGCGCCGGCCGGGATCGAAGCCGGGCGGGTAGACGAGCCACATCTGCACCTCGTCGCCCTCGGCGCCGCGAACGACAGCTTCCTCGCAGCGCCCGAGGTCGAGGCCGTCGAGCAGCGCGTCGTTGAAGCGCTCGAGGCGGCGCGCGGGCGTTCCGGCGCGGTGCGCGTGCAGCTGTGCCGGGTGCAGCATGGCGTCGGCCAGCGTGACGAGCGTGCCGCCCGCGGCGTCGAAGGCGTGCACCCAGCCGCCGCGCACGACGACCTCGGCGCGGCGCGTGGCGAGATCGAGGCGCCAGAGGTGCCGGCGCGCACGCTCCTCGGCCGTGAAGAGCAGCGCAGCGCCGTCGTCGTGCCAGTGCAGCGGCACGTGGACTTCGCGGTCGAGGCTGTCGTCGAGCACTTCCCAATGGCCGTCGGCGCGGGTCCATAGCGCGATCTGGGCGGGCATCGTGTGCCGGCGGGCCTGGTGGCTGGCGGTGAAGGCAACCGAGTCGCCGTCGGGGCTGTAGCGCGGGGCGCCGAAGTTCCAGTCGGCATCGCGCGCGATCACGCGGAAGCCGGCCGTGGCGATGTCGAGCTCCACGAGCGCGCAGTGGTTGTCGATGCGCTTCTGCTCGGCCGGATCCCACACGAACACGATGCGCCGGCCGTCGGGCGAGATGTCGAAGGTGTTCGCGTCCGGCTCGGCGCGCGACACCTCGTACGGCGTGCCCTCGAACAGGTCGCGCGGCCGGCTGCCGTCCGTGCCGACCACGTGCAGGTGCGGCACGCGGCCCATCGGCAGGTGGTGGTCCCAGTAGCGGTACTGCGCCTCGCTGGTGACGTAGCCGGTCTCCTTGCGATCCTTGGTTTCCTTGAGGCGGCGCGCCTGGGCGGCGGCACCCTTCGCGTCGGGCCAGACCCACGACACGACGCCCAGGCGCCGGCCGTCCGGGAACCAGCGGAACGACTCGACGCCCGTGGCCACGGTGGCCACGCGGCGCGCTTCGCCGCCGTCGGGCGCGATCACGTAGAGCTGGGTTTCGTCGTCCTTGCGGCCCTCCTGCTCGCGCCGGGCGGTGAAGGCGATCAGGTCGCCGCGCGGGCTGAAGGCCGGGGCGCCGTCCTTCTCGCCGCATTGGGTGAGCGCGCGCGGGGCGGCGCCTGCGGTGTCCATCAGCCACAGGGTGCTGGCGGACTTGTTGTCTTCCATCGAGTGCCGCGTGAGCGCGGCCACCACGCGGCGGCCGTCGGGAGACACGCTGGGCAGGCCCAGGCGCTCGATCTTCCAGAGGTCGTCGACGGTGATCGGGCGCCGCCGGCGCCGGGCCGCGCCAACGGGCGTGGGCGCTTCATGCAGCTTGCGGGTCGTCATCGGGGGCGCTCCAGTTGCCATTGGAGGTTCATCTTGATGGCGGGCCATTCGGCGGCCGTGATGCTGTAGACGGCGGTGTCCCGCAGGGAGCCGTCGCGCGAGCGCTGGTGTGCGCGAAGCACGCCGTCGAGCTGCGCGCCCAGCCGCTCGATGGCGCGGCGGCTCTGCGTGTTCAGCCGGTGCGTGCGGAATTCCACCGCGATGCATTCGAGGCGATCGAACGCGTGGGCGAGCAGCAGCAGCTTGGCCTCGGTGTTCAGCGCCGAGCGATGCACGCGCCGCGCATACCAGGTGCTGCCGATCTCGACGCGCCGGTGCACGGCGTCCACGTTCATGTAGGTGGTCATGCCCACCGGGGTGCCGCTCTCGTCGAGCACGGTGAACGGCAGCATCGAGCCGGACGCCTGCAGCGCCAGGCGGCGCTCGATCTCGGAGCTCATCTCCTGCGGCGACGGCACGCTCGTGTACCAGAGGCGCCAGAGCTCGCCATCGCGCACGGCTTCGATGAGCGCGGGCGCTTGTGCTGGCGACAGGGGAACCAGCGTCACAGTGCGCCCGGCGAGTTGCACCGGGGAAAGGGGCCAGCTCATGAGAACAACGCCTCCACGTGTGACTCGATGTACCTAGCCGGAAAGCCGGCCTTTTTCACTTCACTCCCGTGGATGGATCATCGCATCATCGACGCTGGCTGAAGTGACCCCCCGAAACGCCTTCGGCGCCTCCCCCCAGGGGGCGCAACCGGCGGACCGGCGGAGCCGGATCCGCGGTTGCCGCTTGGTGGCGCTGGGTCTTGCGTGGAGGGTGCCGCTTCGGCGCCGTGGAGCAACTGAGATGGCGTCGACGGGATTTCGAATCGGAAAGGTCGTGCTGTGCATGGTGCTGTGCGCCGCGGCGGCGGCCGAGGCGGCGCTGCTGGACGGCGGCGCGTTCGAGGCGCCGACGGCCTGCCCGGTCGAGCCGTTCGCCGACCCGAGCCTCGGTGAGCGCGAGCACTCGTTGGGCCGCGACTGCGGCCGCAACCGGCTCGATCTGCGCGTCGACACGCCCCGAGCCCAACCGACCGACACCGGCCCGAGCCGGCTCGTGCTGGAAGTCGACCAGGTGATGACGCGCCAAGTGCTCGATGCCTTCACGGCGACCGCGCGCCTCGGCTGGTCGGGGGCCACGCAGGAAGGCTTCTCGCGCATGGAAACCGGCCGCGCGCTGCTCGCCGCGGGCGGGCGCCTGCGGCTGCACGAGCAATGGGCCGTCGACATGAACCTCGGCCGCGACATCGGCCCGGGTCCGCGCAGCCGGGCGACGATGGCAGGCACGTGGCGGCGGCGGATGATCACCTGGTATTCGCCGAGCTGGCGGCGGAGCCGGCGGCGTGGCGAACGCCGTCGGCTACCGCTGGTGGCTGGTGCCGGACCGCGCAGTCATCGACGTCACTGCCCGGCGCAGGCGGGCGGCGACACGGTCGAACCGCGCCTGGGTCTGCAGGTGTTCGGCTTCGCGCGCTAGCGCGAAGCCGACGTCCTGACTGGAGCCCCCTCGCGAAGGGGCTCGGGGGAGCGGTGCATTCAGTGCTGCAAGCACAACCGGTAGGAACTGCGCTCCTACCGGTTGTGCTTCTGCATGAAGACGAGCTTCTCGAACAGCGTCACGTCCTGCTCGTTCTTGAGCAACGCGCCCACCAGGGGCGGCACGGAGACCTTGTCGTCCTTCGCGTGCAGCGCCGCCACCGGGATGTCCTCGGCGAGCAGCAGCTTGAGCCAGTCCAGCAGTTCGGAGGTGGAGGGCTTCTTCTTGAGGCCCGGGAGGCCGCGCACGTCGTAGAAGTTCTTCAGCGCGGCGGCCAGCAGCTCCTTCTTGAGGCCGGGGAAGTGCACGTCGACGATGCGCTTCATCGTGTCGGCGTCGGGGAACTTGATGTAGTGGAAGAAGCAGCGGCGCAGGAAGGCGTCGGGCAGCTCCTTCTCGTTGTTCGAGGTGATGAACACCAGCGGCCGATGCACCGCCTTGACGAGCTCGCGCGTCTCGTAGACGTAGAACTCCATGCGGTCGAGCTCGCGCAGCAGGTCGTTCGGGAACTCGATGTCCGCCTTGTCGATCTCGTCGATGAGCAGCGCGACGGGCTGCTCGGCCGTGAAGGCCTGCCAGAGCACGCCCTTGACGATGTAGTTGCGGATGTCCTTGACCTTCTCGGAATCCGTGACGTCGGCGAGCTGGCTGTCGCGCAGCCGGCTGACGGCGTCGTACTCGTACAGCCCCTGGTGCGCCTTGGTGGTGCTCTTGATGTGCCACTGCAGCAGCGGCAGCCCGAGCGCGGTGGCCACTTCCTCCGCGAGCATCGTCTTGCCGGTGCCGGGCTCGCCCTTGACGAGCAGCGGGCGCTGCAGCGTGATTGACGCGTTCACCGCCAGCATGAGGTCTTGCGTGGCGACGTATTGGTCGGAGCCTTGGAACTTCATCGGGTCAGTATACGGGCCCCCCTATAATGCACGGCTGCCGCCTGGGCACGACGCCTTCAGGCTCCATGCCTCTTCCCTCCCCATGAAGAAAACGCTTTCGTCGCTCCTTGCCTGCGCCTTCGCCATGCCCGTCGCCGTCTGGGCACAGGGAGGACCGCAAGGCGGGGGGCAAGGCCCTGCCGGGACCGCCGAGGCGGGCGAGCGCAAGGTGGCCATGTGCATCGGCTGCCACGGCATCCCCGGCTACCAGGCCAGCTTCCCCGAAGTGCACAAGGTGCCGATGATCGCGGGCCAGGCCGCCGCGCTTCATCGCCGCCTCGCTCACCGCCTACGCAAGGGCGACCGCAGGCACCCGACGATGCGCAGCATCGCCGCATCGCTGACCGACCAGGACATCGCCGACGTCTCCGCGTTCTACGCCGCCCAGGGCCGCGTGGAAGGCACGTCGGTGCCGGCCACCGCGGCCGCGCCCTCGTCCACCGCCGTGGCCGCGCTGCTGCAGAAGGGTGCGTGCGTGAGCTGCCACGGCAACAACTTCAACACGCCGATCGACGCCAACACGCCCAAGATCGCCGGCCAGCACGCCGACTACCTCTTCGTCGCACTGAAGGCGTACAAGACCGACGCCAAGCCTCTGGTGGGGCGCAGCAACCCGGTGATGGCCGGCCAGGCCAAGCAGTTCTCTAACGCCGAGCTGAAGGCGCTGGCGAAGTACATCGCCTCGCTGCCCGGCGAGCTCAAGACCGTGCCGCAGGAGCGCCTGCACACCGCCGGCCGCTGACCTCACGGGCGCCGCGCCGGCGCCGTAGGGGTTTCTCCCGCGCATGAGGGCCGCGCACGCTGGCCTAAGCTTCCGTCACCGCAACACGACGGGAGTTCTCCATGAAGCGACTGTTCCCCCTGGGCCTGCTCACCGCGGCCCCTGTGGCCTCTGGCGGCCTGTCGGCGCAGACCCTGCGCTGGTCCAGCCAGGGCGACCCGCAGACGATGGACCCGCACTCGCAGAACGAGTCCATGACCAACATGATGAACGGCCAGGTCTACGAGGGCCTGGTCGCGCGCGACAAGAAGCTCGGCCTGTCCGCGCGCTGGCCACCGAGTGGACGCAGGTGTCGCCGCTGCTGTGGCGCTTCAAGCTGCGCCAGGGCGTCAAGTTCCACGACGGCAGCCCGTTCACCGCCGATGACGTGGTGTTCTCGATCGAGCGCGGGCAGCAGCCAGACCTCGCAGATCAGCAACTACGCGCGCGCCGTCGGCAAGCCGAGAAGGTCGACGACTTCACCGTCGAGTTCCAGCTCGAGCAGGTGAACCCGATCTTCCTCGAGCACATGGACGCGCCGCTGTGGATCATGAGCAAGGCTGGTCCGAGAAGAACAAGGTCACCAAGCCGCTCAGACTTCAAGAACCAGGAAGAGACCTTCGCCTCGCTCAATGCCAACGGCACCGGCCCGTTCATGCTGGCGAGCGCGCCAGCCGGCGATCAAGACCACCTACAAGCGCAACCCGGCTGGTGGGGCAAGCACGAGGGCAACGTGCAGGAGATCGTCTACACGCCGATCGCCAACGACGCCACGCGCACGGCGGCGCTGATCTCCGGCGAGATCGACTTCGTGCTCGACCCGCCGCCGCGCGACGTGGCCCGGCTGCGCAACACGCCCGGCGTGAAGGTGATCGACGGGCCGGAGAACCGCATCATCTTCATCGGCATGGACCAGGTCCGCGACGAGCTGCTCTACAGCAGCGTCAAGGGCAAGAACCCGTTCAAGGACCTGCGCGTGCGCCGGGCGCTCTACCAGGCGATCGACATCGAGACGCTGAAGTCCAAGCTGATGAACGGCCAGAGCTTCCCGACCGGCGGCCTCACGCCGTCGCCGCTGGGCTCGTACAACGATCCGGCGATCGAGAAGCGGCTGCCCTTCGACCTCGCCGCGGCGCGCAAGCTGATGGCCGACGCCGGCTACGCGACGGCTTCGAGGTGCAGCTCGACTGCCCGAACAACCGCTACATCAACGACGAGGAGATCTGCATCGCGCTGGCCGGCATGTGGGCGCAGATCAAGCGTGAAGGTCAAGGTGTCGACGATGCCGCGCGCCACCTACTTCCCGAAGCTGGAGAAGTTCGACATCAGCATGTACATGCTCGGCTGGGGCGGCGCCGTGACCGATGCCGAGACCACGCTCACGCCGGTGCTGCGCAACAACGGGCGACGCAGGGCGTCGGCTTCTACAACTACGGCCGCGCGAAGCAACGACAAGGCCGACGCGCTCGCGGCGCAGTCGTCGCACCGAGGCCGACCCGAAGAAGCGCGAGGCGCTGGTCAAGGCGGCGCTGAGGAGTACAAGGACGCAGGTGCACGTGATTCCGCTGCACCGCCAGGTGATTCCCGTGGGCGGCGCGCAACAACGTGAACGTCGTGCACCGTGCCGACAACTGGTTCGAGGTGCAGTGGGTGAATGTAGGGAAATCGGGAGGCTGAGGATCGGCCCACCCCCCCAGCGGCTTCGCCGCTTCCCCCTCAAGGGGGCGACACCGGCGGACCGGCAGAGCCGGATCCGCGGTGTCCGCTTGGTTGCCGGCGCTTCGCGCGGCCCGTCAGCGCGCCTCGTTCAACGCCGTGCTCGAACGCGGCAGCATTCGGCCCGAAGGCGTAGGCGTCCATGCCGATCACGCCATAAGCCGCGCCGTCGTGCACGCGCACCGGCGCGGCGTCTCGGCCGCCGGCGCCGGCGGCGATGAGAATGATGGCAGCAGGTGCTCGTCGGTGGGGTGCATGTAGGCGGCGTGCGGGGCGCGCGGTGCGGTAGTCGAGCAGGGTGTCCCAGTCGCGCGCGGCGCTGCGCTCGGCCTAACCAGTCGCGAAACTCCTGGCTCTGCGGGATCTCGGGGGCATCGAGCTCGTGCTGGCTGCCATCGAAGAAGAGCCGCAGGTTGTGCGTGATGCTGCCGCTGCCCATCACGAGCACGCCTTCGCTCGGCCAGCGGCGCCAGGGCCCGGCCGAGCGCGAACTGCTGCGCGGGGCGTCTGCGTCGGCACCCAGGCCAGCGGCAGCACGGGGATGTCCGCCTCGGGGTACAGGTAGCGCAGCGGCGTCCAGATGCCGTGGTCCAGGCCGCCCTGGTCCGCCACCTGGGCGGTGATGCCGGCCTCCTTCAGCAGCGAGCGGACGGTGGACGCGAGCGCCGGAGCGCCCGGG
>CAWIVI010000019.1:0-62238 GCA_963839465.1 uncultured beta proteobacterium | reverse complement strand
CCGCGGCGGCGCGCGACGAGACGCCGAGCTTGTTGAAGATGTGTTCGCCGTGGTGCCCGACGGTCTTTGGCGACAGGGTGAGCAGGCGACCCATCTGCTTGTTGCTGTGGCCGCGGAGCCAGCAGGCGGAGCACGTCGATCTCGCGCTCGCTGAGCCCGCACGGCCGCGGCGATGCGGGCCGGCGCCGCTCGCCGCCGGCCGACAGCACGGCCGCGACCGCGGCCTGGCTCGAGCCGGCCGGCACGCGCCTCGGCGCACAGCGTGTCGACCGCTTGCGCAACGTCGAAGGCTGCGCGGTGGGCACGAGCCTGCGTCATGGCCTGGAACGCGTCCGCCGCCGCCAACACGCGTGCGCCGATGGGCAGCTGCTCATGGGTTGCCCGTGGTAGCCGGTGCCGTCGAGCCGCTCGTGATGCATGCCGACGATCGGCGCCAGCGGAGCGAGGATGGGGCGAACACGACAGAATGCGTTCGCCCTGGTAGGCGTGCAGCCGCACCCGCTCCCATTCGCCGGCGCTCAGCGGGCCGGGCTTCTCCCAGATGGCATTTGCGATGCCCCGCCAGCGTCTCGCGCGCACTGCCGAAGTCCGTCTTCGAGCCGATGGCGTTGACGCGGATCTCGTCGCCGCCGAGCGCAGCCGCCTGTTCGTGCGCGAATGCGCTGGCATCGACGTGCATCAGCAGTGCGGTCCAGTAGGCGCTCGCACTGTCGCGCTCGGACAAGCCAAGCCGACGCGCGAACTCGGTGGCCAACAGGCACGTCCGCATGGCCTCCTCGGGCGGATGTCCCATGCCGAGATCGGATGCCAGGGACAACGCGGCGAGCAGGTCCGCCAGCCTGAACGCGGGCTCGACGTGCGCACTCATGAACCGATTCTCCGCCGCCGGCTGGCGTCCATGGCGAGAAGCGCATCAAGCGCGATAGCTTCGCCAGCTGGTGGAACGGGAGCGGGCCATCGATCTGCACATCGTGGAGACAAACAGGGCCGATACCAACTCCGCCGGTGCCGGGAAGTGCCTACGATGACACCACTCCCACTCCCGCGGGGCTTGCAGCTCAATGTGTCACCCGACGTTGCTGCGATGAACGAACGGGCATCCGCCGCATCGCAAACCTCGACCCGCTTGCTCCTGGGTGACTGCACGCTCGACCTGGGCGCGGGCGAACTCGTCACCGGGCAAGGCGAACTGGCCGCCCTGCGCAGGCAAGCGCTCGACCTGCTGCTCGTGCTCGGCCGACGCGCAGAGCACGTCGTGACCAAGGATGAGCTGATGAGCCTCGTCTGGCCGGACGTCGTCGTCGGCGAGGGCTCGCTGACCCAGGCCATCTTCGAGGTCCGGCGCGCGCTCGGCGACGACCAGCACCGGCTCGTGCGCACGGTCGCGCGGCGCGGCTACATGCTCGTTCCGAACGACCGGCAACGCCCCGTCGCGGAGCCGGAGCCGACAGCCTGAGTCCGATGTGCCACCGCCGCCACGACCGGCCGCTTCAGGCTGATCGCGAGGCACAGGCCGATCAACCTCTGCCACCCGACGGGCTGCGCGCCGAGCCAATGGCCCGAGCCGCTTCGGGGCGAGCAGGCTGCCGCTGCCCTTGCGGCAGATCGCCTGCCAAGCGAACGCGTCGGGCCATCCCGCTGCATCTCGAGCCGTCCCGACATCGCACCGCGCTATTGGGGGCCATCGTGCTGGCGGTGCTGTTCGCCGTGGGCGCCGGGCTCGCGCTGCGCGGCGGCGCGCCGCCGTGGCAGTCGCCGGCCGACCTGGCGCGCGTGCCGCTGCCGCGCGAGGTGCCGGCGCTGGCGATCATCGTGCTGCCGCTCTCGCTGGACAACGAGGGCGGCGGCAACGAATGGCTGGCCGATGCGCTGCACGGCGATCTCGTGACCGCCGTTTCCCGCCTGCAGAACAGCCTGGTCATCGCGCGCGACACCGCCGCCACCTACAAGGGCCAGGCGGTCGATCCGCGCCGGGTGGCGCGCGAGATGGGCGTGCGCCACGTCGTGCGCGGCAGCCTGCGCCAGGAGGGCACGAGTCATCCACTTGAACCTGGCGCTGGTCGACGGCGACAGCGGCGTGCAGCGCTGGGCCGAAACCTTCGCCATCGAGCGCGCGCAGCTGACGCAGGCCGTCGGCGACTTCGCGGTGGCGATCGAGCGCACGCTGACGCCGGCGCTGTACCGCACGAGCGTCGAACGCCGGGCCGCGATGTCGCCGACGCAGGTCACCGCCGACGACCTGGCGATGCAGGGCTACGCGCTCTGGTATCGCGGCGTGTCACGCGAAAACGTGCTTGCGGGCCGTGCGCTCTTCGAGCGTGCGCTGACGCTGGATCCGAACTCGGTCCGGGCCTGGCAAGGCATCCAGTTCACGACCGCCAACCAGCTGATGAACAACTGGACCGACGATCCGGCGGCCACGATCCGCCGCGCCGACGACGTCGTGACCAACCTGGAACGGGTGGACCCCGAGGGCAGCCAGACCTACAGCGCCAAGACCTTCAAGCTCATTCCGCCGACGCGACTTCCCGGCGATGCTGCGGGTCACTACCGAGTGGTCCGAGCGCTACCGGCTGCCGCTGGCCTTCGGCGCGCTACGGGGGCGCACTGATTTTCAACGGCCGTTTCGACGAGGCGGTGCCGGCGATCGAACGGGCGCTGCGCCTGGGGCCGCGCGACCCGTTCCGCGCCGAGTGGCAGTACCGGCTGGCGCTGGCGCACTTCGGCGCCGGCCGCTACGAGCTGGCGCGCGACTGGAGCCAGACCGCCGCCAACACCAACGCCAGGCTGGTGTGGCCGCCGTTGCACGCCGCGGCGCTGCAACGGCTGGGCCGGCACGAAGAGGCCCGGCAGGCTTTCGACGAACACATGCAGCGTCACCCCGGTTTCACGGCGGCGAACGTCACGCAGCGCATCCCGGGCGACCAGGCGACCAACGTCGAGATGCGCGACCGGGTGCTCGCCAGCCTGCGCGAACTGGGCCTGCGCCAGTAGCCGCCCGCGGCAGCCGGCCGCGCTGCGCGGCCATTTGAGCGCAAATTGAGGTCTCTTTGAGGCTGGCATCAGGACTTGGAAGGCGCGCCGGCCGGACAGTGGCTGCACCGCCGGCACCCGCCGACGGCCCCTGTCCAAACTACCAGGAGCCTTCCATGATCCGTTCGCTCTACGCCCTCGGCGGCCTCTTCGCTCTGACGCTGATCCTGTTCGCTCAGACCGTGAACACGACAACGATCCGACTGGAACGCGCGCCGGCACCGTCAGGATCGTCGGTCCCGGCGGCGCCTGCCGTGGCCGACCCGGCCACCGCGATCGAAGACCTCGCCGCCTGGCCCATGGCCGCGGGGCGGTGAGGCTCTGCGCACGGCACGATCGAGCGGCCGCTTCGACGACGCCCACCTCCGCAAAGTGAATGTCGCTGAAGGGTCGGTCAAGAGCCTTGAGGCGCCTCGGCGAGGCTGAACCGCCCTCAACTGCCGCCACCGCAACGCTGTCAAGTAGCGCTCTCGCTGACGCAGCTACTTCGGAGTGGCACGCACGGCGGCCCAGAACTCCTCGGCAGCGTTGCCCAGCGGTGACCGGTCCCGGTAGAGCCGAACTTCCATCTCGATCGACCAATCCTGGGGCGCCGCCTCGATCAATCGCCCAGAGGCCAGATCGTCTCTGATCAGCGTTTGCGGCAACCACGCCATGCCACGACTGTCAAGTGCCATGGTGCGCAGTACCGATGCAAGATGCGCCTTGACGATGCTGTGGGCTGGCCACCGATCGAGCGCCAGACCACGCACTTCGCGCAGGATGCGGCCGATGCCCTGACTCCGCGCTGTAGTTCAGCATCTGCACCGGGCGAGCGGCCGTGGCATGCGCCAGCGCGTGACACGCGCGCCCCGTCGCATCGGGTGCCGACACCGGAATGAGCATGTCGCTGCCGACACGCACGAACGGATAGTCCTGCGACCGCAAGCTCGCTCGACGACAGCGGGTGCGCGTGGCTCAGCACGAACTGCACCTGGCTCTGCAGCAGCATCGCCTCACAGCGCGCGAACACGTCGGAGACCAGCGTCACCGGGCCGACCGTCGTGCGCGACTCGAGCCCGCGCAGCCATCCCGGCATGAAGGTGAACGACAACGCGTGCGTGGCCGCGAAGCGCAGCGTCGTCGAGTGCACCTCGACCACCGCTCGGGCCTCGCCCGGCACCCGCGCCACCCGTGCCTGCAGATCCTGCGCCGCGTCCCGAAACCATTCCCCCGCCGGCGTGAGTTTGGCCGGCTGGCTGCTGCGATCGAACAACTCCGCACCCAGCCACTCCTCCAATGCACGGATGCGCCGGCTGAAGGCCGGTTGGGTCATGTGCCGCTCATCGGCGGCACGCGAGAAGTTGCCGCTGTCTGCGAGCGCCAGGAAGTCGTCCAGCCACGACAGGTTCATCGACATTTGATTGGGGTTGAGGCCGGTGCTTTCAGAGCATCAAAGACGAAAAAAACAGCATTGGCGCTCAAGACAAGGCGCGCCGATCATTCACTCCGTCGTCAACAAGCCCCACCGGAGACCAGCGCATGAAGATCGTCGAGATCCGCGAGAAGACCATCCCCATCAGCTCCCCTATCCGCAATGCCTACATCGACTTCAGCAAGATGACGCTGAGCCTGGTGGCCGTCGTCACAGACGTGATCCGCGATGGTAAGCCGGTGGTCGGCTACGGCTTCAACTCCAATGGCCGCTACGGCCAGGGCAAGCTGATGCGCGAGCGCTTCATCCCCCGCCTGATGGAAGCCAGTCCCGACTCGCTGATCGATGCCAGCGGCAAGAACCTGGATCCGCACAAGATCTGGGGCACGATGTTCACCAACGAGAAGCCCGGCGGCCACGGCGAGCGCTCGGTGGCCATCGGCACCATCGACATGGCGGTGTGGGACGCGGTGGCGAAGATCGAAGGCAAGCCGCTGTTCCAACTGCTGGCCGACCGCTACGGCAACGGCAAGCCCAACCGCAAGATCTTCGTCTATGCGGCTGGCGGCTACTACTACCCCGGCCAGGATCACAACAAGCTCAAGGACGAGATGCGCAGCTACATCGACCGTGGCTACACCGTGGTCAAGAAGAAGATCGGCGGCGCCTCGCTCGACGAAGACCTGCGCCGTATCGACTCCATCCTGAGCGTGCTGGAGGACGGCCAGAAGCTGTGCGTCGATGCCAACGGCCGCTTCGACCTGGACACCGCCATCGCCTACGCCAAGGCGCTGTCGCAGTACGACCTGTTCTGGTACGAAGAGCCGGGGGACCCGCTCGACTTCGAGCTGCAGGCCACGCTGCGCAACTACTACAAGAACCCGATGGCCACCGGCGAAGACCTGTTCTCGATGCAGGATGCGCGCAACCTGATCCGCTATGGCGGCATGCGCCCGGACCGCGACTGGCTGCAGTTCGACTGCGCGCTGAGCTACGGGCTGGTCGAGTACCTGCGCACGCTGGAGATGCTGAAGGAACACGGCTGGTCGGCAAGCCGCTGCATCCCGCACGGCGGCCACCAGATGTCGCTGAACATCGCCGCCGGCCTGGGCCTGGGCGGCAACGAGAGCTACCCGGATCTGTTCCAGCCCTTCGGCGGCTTCCCCGATGGCGTCAAGGTCGAGAACAGCTACGTCACTTTGCCGGACCTGCCCGGCATCGGCTTCGAGGGCAAGGCCGACCTCTACCGCGAAATGACAGGCGCTGTCCGCCTGAAGCATCGCCCCCATACCAGGAGACAAAACCATGTGACTCTTCAAAGCGCGTTCGCGCGCGCCTGCACGACCCTGTTCGCCTGCGGCATCGTCGCCGCATCCGTGACCGCCCACGCCGCCTACCCCGACAAGCCGATCACGCTGGTCGTGCCGTTCTCCGCAGGTGGCCCGACCGACAAGATCGCCCGCGATCTGGCGGAGGCCCTGCGCAAGCCGCTGGGGCAGATCGTGGTGGTGGACAACACGGCCGGCGCCGGCGGCACCATCGGCACGGCGAAGGTCCTGCGCGCGCCGGCGGACGGCTACACGCTGCTGCTGCACCACATCGGCCTGGCGACCGCGCCGGCGCTGTACAAAAAGCTCGGCTACAAGACCGAAGACCTGGAGTTCCTGGGCCTGGTCAACGAAGCACCGTCCACGCTGATCGGCAAGCAGGCCCTGCCTGCAGCCAACTTTGCGGAGCTGCGCAAGTACATCGCCGCCAACGCCGGCAAGGTCAACCTGGCCAACGCCGGCGTTGGCTCGGCCTCGCATCTTTGCAGCCTGATGCTGCAGAGCGCGCTGAAGAGCGACATGGTCTTCGTGCCCTACAAGGGCACCGGGCCGGCGATGAATGACCTGCTCGGCGGTACGGTGGATCTGATGTGCGAGCAGGCGACCAACAGCACGCCGCAGATCGAGGCCAACAAGGTCAAGGCCTATGGCGTGACCAGTGCGCAGCGCATGACGGTGCCGGCGCTCGCGTCATTGCCCACGCTCGCGGAAAGCGGTCTGCCGGGCTTCACCTTCACGGTCTGGCATGGCCTCTATGCGCCCCGCGGCACGCCGCCCGAAGTCGTCGAGAAGGTCAACGCCGCGCTGCGCATCGCGCTCAAGGACCCCGAGCTGATCAAGCGGCAGGAGGCGCTGGGCATCACGGTCGTGACCGATGGGCGGCTGGCACCTGCTGAGCACAAGAAGTTCTTCGACAGCGAGGTCCATCGCTGGACGAAGACCATCAAGGACGCCGGCGTCCAGCCCGAGTGAGCTGAAAGCCCGGCCGACGCGCGATGCAAACGCATCGCGCGTTGCCAAACATCCGCGGCCCCTCGGATTCGACGACAGGCCGACACTTCCCGCCATGCCCCCTCAGGGCGGGTGCGCAGCAGCCGCTGTGTCGAGCGACGCAGTCGTCGGGTCGAGCACCGCGGTGATCGGGGTGATCTTGTCCGCCGGGAATCCGGACCGCGACACGGAGGGCCGCCCAGCCGGACTGCGCGCGCAGGCGCTCAAGCTGCTGCTCGTGCTCGGCGAGCACGCCGGCCAGGTGGTCGGCAAAGAGGAGCTGCAGCGCCGTGTCTGGGGCGACGTGATTGTCACCGAGGATTCGATCGTCCAGGCGACAGGCGACATCCGGCGCCTGCTCGGGGACGACGGACACGCGCTGCTGCGCACCGTGCCACGGCGCAGCTACCTGCTGAGCAGCGGCGACTGGGCCGGGCAGTTCGAGGTCTCCGAGGAACTGACCCGTAACTTCCCAAACGACCCGACCTCGCACCACCAGCGCTGCTCGTCGCTGCTGCGCCTCGGCCGCTTCGACGAGTCGATCCCGGCCTGCGAACGCGCGATCCGGATCAGCCCGAACGAGTCGCGCACGCCGATCTGGAACGGACTGATCGGCATGAACGAGTTCATGCGCGGCAACTACAAGGCGGCGATCGAGCGCGCGCGCGTGCCGGCGACGGCCAACCACAACCTGGCGTTCTACGCGTTGTTCGTCGCGGTGGCGCTGGCCCACGACGGCCAGAGCGACGCGGCCCGGCGCGCCTTCGACGAGTTTCGCCAGCGGCATCCGACATGGGACTCGCGACGCGTTGTCCGGGCTTGGCTGATCGTTGACGATCTGGCGGTGTCGAGTGCGGACCCGAAGTTCGTCGTCGGACTGCAGCGCATTGTTGCGACGGCGCGGGAGCTGGGCCTGCCCTGAGCAGGCATCACGGGCCGGACCGATGAGCCGGCGCATTGCCGACTGACCTGAATCGGCGCGGACGAATACTTGCATCGAAGCGCGCGGAATCGCTCCAGTGCAGCCGCAATGCGCCGTGTCAGCCGCTTATCGGGCGGCGGGATGCGAACTTGCACTCTCACGCTCGTTCTGTACGACGGGTCGGATCTCGCACAGATAGGAGCTGATGCGATGCCGTGCCGCTGACCGGGTCGCGCGCCGCGGTGCCGATCAGCAGGTTGAAGTTGGCGCCCGTCGGCCCGAACGGGTCGTAGCCGGGCGCGCCGAGCTCGGCGCAGGCCTGCCACCAGCCGTGCTCGCCCACCACCACGCGCGGGTCGAGGTCCGCGTTGAACCGGGCGCGGGCGCGCACGCTGCCCTCCGGCGTCTCGATCGACACCCAGTCGCCGTCGGCGATCCCGCGCGCCTGCGCCGCCGTGGGATGCAGCTCCACCTCGGGATGCGGCGCGCGCTTGCGCAGGCTCGGCAGCGCGCGGTGCTGGGTCTGGCAGAACAGCGTCGACTTCGCGCTGGTCAGGATCAGCGGGAAGCGCGCCGCCAGATCGGGCCGCGCCACCGGGCCGATCGGCGGCTCCGCAAAATCGGGCAGCGGCGCATAGCCGTGATCGAGGAAGGTTTGCGAATAGAGCTCGACCTGGCGCGAAGGCGTCGCGAAGCCGCGCGGCGCGCCGTTCGCGTCCGGCTCGGCATGCTTGGCATGGCGGGTCTGCAACGGCACGCGCACGCCGCCGGGCGCGGCGCGCAACTGCTCCAGCGTGACGCCGGTCGGCGCGAGCTGGTGGCGATAGGCGGCCTCGATGTCGCCGTTCCAGAACTGCTCGCCGAGGCCGAGGCGGGCGGCGAGGTCGAAGATGATGTCGGTATCCGGGCGCGCTTCGCCGGGCGGCGGCACGACCGCCGGGCGCAGCTGGATCAGCGACTGCGCCTCCTGGCTGATCTCGAAGCCGATCTTCAGCCCCTCGCGCTCGAAGGCCGAGGCGACCGGCAGCACCACGTCGGCCAGCTCGGCGGTGGGGTTCATGAACAGATCGGCGTGGGCATAGAAGTCCAGCGCCTTGAGCGCCTCGCGCCCGTAGCCGCCGTCGGCATGGGCCATCAGCATGTTCGCGCCGAAGCCGATCACGGCGCGCACGGGGTAGGGCGTGCCCTCCAGAATGGCCCGGTAGAGATCGCGGGTGGCGACGAAGCCCCAGCGCGCCGGCCCGAGCGGGCGCTCGGCGAGGCCCACCGTCGGCGCCATGCGCTCGTGCCGCGGGCAGTTCCTCGCCGGTGATCGGCGCGGCCGGCGGCGCCGCGAACAGCACGTTGCCGCCGGGCCTGTCGAAGGAGCCGGTCAGGGCATAGAGCAGCGACATCGCGCGCGCCGTCTGCGTGACGTTGGCGTGCTGCTCATGGCCGCTCCAGGCGTAATAGGACACCGGGCGCGCGTGCCAGATCAGCCGGGCGGCCTCCTCGACTTGGGCGCGCGGAATCCAGCAGATCGCCTCGACGGCCTCCGGCGGGTAGCGCCGGCAGAGCCGCGCATAGAGCTCGAAGGCCGGGTGGCAAACGACCTCGCCGTCGCGGCGTGGCGATACGGTATTCGCCGTCCAGCGCGAGGCTGGCGCTGTCGCCGTCGTAACGGCCGGCGGTGGTGTCGTACGGCACCAGCCGCGCCGCCGCGGTGTCCCAGGCAAGGACGCTGGCGCGCATCGCCGTTCGGCTCGAGGTCGCGCTCGGTCAACAGGCGGCCGGTGTCGGCGCGCACCAGGTGCGGCCCGTTGCTCCAATCGCGGATGAAGTCGCGGTCGTACCAGCCGCGCTCGATCATCAGATGGGCGAGGCCGAGCGCGAGCGCGCCGTCGGTGCCGGGCCGCACCCGCAGCCACAGATCGGCCTTGCCGGCGAAGCCGACGTGGCGCGGGTCGACGACGATCAGCCGCATGCCGCGCTTCAGCGCCGCGACCGATGGCGGTCGCGTGGGTGAGGCGGGTGAAGCTGGGGTTGTAGCCCCACAGGATCAGCATGCCGCTATTGGTCGATGTCCGGCATGGCCCCGCCAGCCGCCGATGCCGACGCTGCCGACGCCATAGGTGTAGCGGGTGGCGAAGGCGCGCCCCCAGCCGCAGAGATCGAGGGTGATGTTCGCATTCGGGGTGCCGAAGGCGTTCGCCAGCCGCCGGATGAAGCCGGCGGAATCCCCGATCGCGGTCGTCGAAGGCGAAGACACCGTGAAGGCGACCGCCTGCGGGCCATGCCGCTCCGCAGCTCGGCGCATCGCGGCGGCGGTCAGATCGAGCGCCTCGTCCCAGCTGATCCGTTCCCAGCCGGGATCGGGATCGCCCTTCGGGCGGGTCCGGCGCAGCGGGTAGCGTCAGCCGTCTCGGAGTGATAGACCAGCTCCGGTGCTGCACGTCCCTTGGCGCAGATCGCCTGGCCGGTCGGGTGCGATGGATCGGGATCGAGCCGGATGAACCGGCCCCCTTCGACCGTCGCCACCGTGCCGCATCGGGCGATGCACAGGGCGCAGTAGCCGTGGATGCGCTGCGTGTCAGGTGAATCAGCGACGCTGTCCAAGTCCGCGTCTCCTGCGGCTCTGGCCCGAGCAGCATTTCGGGGTGATCCGCACGCGCCCCGCCTCTTGCAATATACGCCGGATTCTGTCGAGCTCGCGTTCCGCGCCGGGAGGGCGCTGCCGTCCGCTGCAGGGCCCTCACCCGACCGTCGAATCCGCCCGCTGGCAGGCTCTGGCCGGCCATAAGCCGGCACTGGTGGCGGGCCGCTTTGGAGCGGGCAGTGGTCGAGCTGCGCACCGGCGGGCGTCCGTTGCGCACCCTCGTTGGCGTCTGATCAGCGCGTGCGGCGCGGTTCGCTCTCGCCTCGCAGTTGGGCGCCCGCGCTCGCGTTGCCGCGCGTCGCTGGCTTGTCGGCCGCGCGTTTCGCGGGCTTGACGCGACCGCTCGCCGCCGCGACGACGACCGTTTTGTACTCGGCAGCGTAGTGCCTGCGCATGCGCACGATCTCTTGCGTGTACTTGCGGGCAAGCTGCTTCTTCTTCGTCTCCGACAGCAGGCGCCCGGCGACCTGGAAGAACTTCGACTCCTCCTCCTTCAGGTGGTGGCGCACCTTGAAGCTCAGCATCTTCGCGGTCGCGATCCAGCCGGCCTGCTTCTTGTTGCGCACGGACAAGTCGTCCAGCAACTCGTCAACCTCGTGGTGTTCGTGCAGCGCATGGCGCGACGCGTCGAGGCCGCCGTCTTCCATCAGCAGCGGGACGTACAGGTGGCGTTCCTCGGCCGCCGCGTGCGCCATCAGCTCGACCTTCAACTGCAGGAAAAGCACTTGACGCGCAGCCATGTCGCCGCGCGATGCCGTGAGCTTGCGGCACAGGTCGCGTTGCAGGTCGTGGCTCTCGCGGATGGCGTCGAAGATCATGTGGCAGCTCCCGGATCACGTGGTTCGGACGCGGCATTGTGTTCGATCAGCGATCCACCGCTGGAGCACGCACGGCACCCGCAGCGGGACGCGAGCGCACACCGGGTAGGCTGCTCGCCCGTGAGCAGTCGTTCAATCCGACGCGGCGATCCCTGCGTCGCGGCGGAGTTGCTTCGCCTGCATCCTTGCAATTTCGGACTCGGCACGTCGGCGGGCGATGTCCTCGGGCGTCAGGCGCTCGACGTTGCAGAAGTCGAGCTTCCAGTCCGGGCTCGCGCTCCATTGCAGTGGAGACTGCACCGTCGTGCGCGGCGCCGGTGCCGTCTCGAGAATTTTCAGCGCCAGTTCGAGCGTGAACGCCTGCGAGCTGCGATCGTTCGGCCGGCCGGCCGCGTTGCCGAGGGGAAAGTCGGAGAAGAGCAGTCTCGGCACGCCCACGTGCTCGACGATGTCCTTGGCGCAGCCCATCACGACCGTTGCGATGCCGGCCTCTTCCAACAGGCGCGCGAGCAGGCTCGTCGTCTGGTGGCAGACCGGGCAGTTCGGCACGAGGATCGCGGCATCGGCGGCGTCTGCGACGCAGCGTGCGACGATCTCCGGGCCATCGACCCCGAGCGTGACCTGAAGGCTTCGGTTGGTGGGCGCGCCATGGAAGCGCGCGGCCAACGCTCCGATGCGCCCAGCGCGCACGCACTCGCGCAGCATCGGCAGCGGGAAGTAGCTTGCGGGGTCCTCCGCCGTCGTGTGCTTGCGGTCGATCGAAACGTGCGAGATCCGCAGATCGTGATCCAGCGCCGCGTCACCGGAATACACGGTGTAGAACTTCGCCCTTGCGTTGTACGGCGCTCCCGGGCCCTGGTCACCCTTGTCCGGTTGATAGGGGGCGGCAGTCGTGATGAGGGCGACCTGACATGCCGCGAGCGGCTTTGTCAGCGGTTGAAATGGAACCTGGGCGCAGTGAGCCCATTCGTACGGCGCGCCGTAGCCCAGGGCCTGGTAGTAGTCGCGGGTGCGCTGCATGTAGGGCACCGGCACGTCGTGCGCGACGGCGAATCCGTGATCGGCAGTGCTGTCGCGCGTCATCGCGGTATCGTCGTCTCCATGGGTGGTAACACGCAATATCGTGTGTGCTTGCGACTCGCGCGTCAATCCCAACTGCTTTGCAGCAGCGGGGGGCCATCCGTCCGCTGACTGGCGGCGCGGTCTGGCACCTTGAACGTCAGGTTCGGGTCGGGTGGAACCAGTCTCCTGCTTCACCTTGCCCAGGGACGCACTCAGGCCAGGTGCTTGTTGCCCCAGTCGCGCATTGCCCTGACGATCGGGCCGAGACTGCGGCCCTTGTCGGTCAACACATATTCGAGCCGCGGCGGCCGCTCGTTGTAAAGCTCACGCTGTAGCAGGCCGTTGTCTTCCATCGCTTTCAGGCGTGCCGACAGCGTGTTCGGCGCGACGCCCGGCAGCGAAGCCTGGAAATCCTGAAAGCGCCGCGGCCCTTGCTGCAGCAGGTCGCGCAACAGCAATACGGTCCAGCGCTCGCCGATCAGGTCGAGGGTGCGGGCTACAGGGCAGTCGTCGATACCGTAGGTCTTCGCCATGCGGAAAGCATAGCGGATTTGACTTCAGTTCAGCAAGTAACTACATTATAGCTAGTCACTATTCAATGACAAGTAACGCTCTGAAAGGAGCTGCCGTGCAACGAATCCGCCATCTGCGTGCCGTACTCTTCGTCGGCCTCGCCGCGCTACTGGCAACGGCGTTCGTCAGCCTGGCCGCTGGCCGCGCCGACGGCGACCCCAAAGTCGCTTACTTGCCCGAGCTCGCCTACCTCAAGCAGGTCAACGCCTGGCGCCCGCCGTCAGACCCGCAGCTTGTCTTCTTGTTGATGGGCCAGTTCGCCAATGCAAATCAACATGCCGAAGGCGCGGCTTACCTTGACGCGCTACGACAGCGCTTCGACTCCCAGCTGAACGATACCCAGCGCGCGCTCTACCTGACGGCGATCGCCTCGCTTCGCGCCGGGCACGCCCGCAGCGTGTTCCTGCTGCGTCGCTACGGCTGGGTGCGCGACACGGTGGCGATGCTGGACGAGGCGAAGCGCCTCACCGGCGGCAACGTGTATGTCGTGCGATGGATGTCGGGCATTGTGCGATCAAAGCTGCCAGCCTTCTTCGGCGAACGCGACACCGCGCTCACCGATCTGCAGTGGTGCCTCGCCCATGCCGACAAGGCGCCGCACGCCGGCTGGTTGCGCGAGGTGCGCGTCCAGCTCGCGGCGATCCAAGGCGCGCGCGGCGAGGCAGCCCACGTGCAGCAAGTACCGGTGAAAGGCAACGACGCCGTCGGCGCCATGCCGGTATTGTTCACGACCCCGTTCTCAGGCGATTCTGATAGCGGCCATCAGTTCTCGCCGCGCGTCATGCGCGAGGTGGTGCCGGGCACCGTCTACCTGCTTTCGGGGTTCGAGTTCACCGAGTATTACTTCATTGTCTCGGCCGACCGCAAGGAGCTGATCTCCATTGATGCCGGTACTCGGCCCGACTCGGCGCGCGAGGCGCTCGAAGCGCTGCGCGCGAAGGTGCCGGCACTGCCACCGCTCACCACGGTATTCGTCACGCATGCGCACTGGGACCACGTGGGTGGCCAGCGATACTTTCGTCAACTGAACCCTGCGGTGCGCTTCGTCGGGCGCGCCAACTATGCCGAAGAGCTGGCCCACGACGCGATCGCAGACCCCGCGACGCTGCAGCGCTTCTTCGGACGGGGCTTTCGCTTGGAGGATGTACTGGCCTACAAGCCCGACATGGCGATCGACAAGCCCACTGAAATGACCGTCGGCGGCACGCGCTTTTCGCTGTTGCCGGCACGCGGCGGCGAGACCGACGATGCCATGCTGATTCACATGCCTGCGCACGGAGTACTGTTCGTCGGCGACATCTTGATGCCTTACATCGGCGCGCCCTTTGCCAACGAAGGCAGCATCGACGGCTTGCTCGCCGGTATCGACCAGGTGACGGCGCTGAAGCCGCGTTTCCTGCTGCATGGGCATGAGCCGCTGACGCGTCTCTTCGATTCGACGAACATGCTCTCCGAGCTGCGCCCGCAACTTGCCTGGCTACGCGAGCAAGTCGTGCGCAGGATGGCCAGTGGCACGCCTCGCGCCACACTGCAGCAGCAGAGCCTCGTCGCGCCGACGCTCGAGCAGGCGTCATCGTCGGTGCATCTGGCCTATCTGGTGCTGCGCGAGAACCTCATCAACCGGGTATTCGATCAGAGTAGCGGCTACTGGCAGAACGGCCTGCAGGGACTCGACGCGCTCGCAGACGCCGACCACGGCGCGGCGCTGATCGACTATCTCGGGCTCGGTGAATCGCAGATCGTCGCCGCGAGCGAGAAGATGATGGCCGATGGCCGCCACGAACTCGCCGCGCAGACGCTGCGCTGGGCGCTGGCGCGACAGCCCGCGAGCGAGTCGCTGCGTGCGCAGTACCGGCTGGCGAACCTGAGGCTGATGGAGAAGTACCAGGAGTTCAACCCGTTCAAGTTCATCCTCTACGGTGGCCAGATCGACCAGTCGACCCCGCAGATGGCGCTCGATGCGCCGGCGCCAGCGAACTGAATTGCGAGTCTCGCGAAAGCCACAGCGGTGGCTTGCGTTTGCAACAAGGTCAGATGTCCATTCGGATGCACTGACCAATGCCGCCGTTTCGGCGCCGATCTAGACGAGTGAGCGGCTCATGCGGACGGGGGCCGATCGACGCCTGACCCAGCTAGCCACACTGTTCTGTACTCATCGGGCGACGCCTGCGGACGATTCCCCAATGTGATGGGCCACGCCTCTCGCCGAGTCCTGCGCTGTTGCGCCTCAACGAGATTGCACAGGGCGATCAGGCCAGGGCGGTGGGGCTGCTTGTCGTACTGACGGGCCTCACGGTGATGTACCAGCCTCTGGTCTTGCCCATGTTGCTCCCCGGCCTTGACGTCAGTCCGATGCCAGTCGCGCGTGCCCTGGTGCTGACGGTGCTGCTGCCACTGGTGTCGGGGCTGCTGCTCAAGGCCCGGTGGCCTGCGCTGGCAGGGCGCCTGCGGCCGGCCCTCGCTCGGCTGGGTAACATCAGCGTGGCGCTGAGCTGTTTCCTCCTCTTGCCGCTTGTCTATCGGGACGCCCTCATGGACGTGGTCTTGAACGGCGGCGGCTTGCTGGTTCTATTGCTCTACCTGCCTCTGGCCGTGGGCGCAGGCTGGTGGTTGGGCGGTCCCGAGGCGGACAAACGACGCTTGCTGGCCCTGTGCTGCGGCCAAGGCAGCATGGGGGCGGCATTTGTCATTGCCGCCCAGAACTTCAACAACCCCCACGTCATTGCCATGTTGCTGCTGATCCTCTACGCCAGTCTGGCACTGCTCATTCCGCTGGCGGTGGTCTTTCGCCGGCAGTTCCCTGGGTGATGTGAAGACTTCAGCGTAAGTCCTGAAAGCCTCCTGCAGTCATGACGAAAAGCATGCCGGCGGAACGACCCGCCGCTTCATCCCTGACCACTCGGCGGCGCTCGGCCGATGAGTGCCGCCGACACGAGCGCGCTCAGCGCGGACAGCGCCGCGCAAGCCAGCATCACAGCGCGGAACCCGGCGACGAACGACTGGCTCACCGCGTGCCTGATCGCGTCGGCCGCGGCGGGATCGAGGTCATCGGGAAGCGTAATCGCCGCCAGGCGGTGACGCTGATCGATAACGGCGGCGGTCACTGACGCCGGCAGTTCGAGGGCAGCCAGTCGCGCCTCCAGTGCCGTGTCGAAGCGATGGGCCATCAGCAGCGCAAAGACCGCGATTGCCAGCAAGCCAGCTGCTCGTGACACGGCGTTGTTCACCCCGGAGGCCACGCCAGCGAGCTCGCGGCCGACGGAGTTCATCACGGTCGTCGTCAGCGGGGCGACCGTGACCGCCATGCCGAGCCCGAGCACGCACACTGCGGGCAGGAAGGTCTGCCAGTATTCGCCACCGATGCCGGGAATGGCGAACAAGGCAAAGCCGATGGCCGCCAGCAACGGCCCCGCGATCAGAGGCAGCCGAGGCCCCACCACGCCGACGAGCCTGCCGGTCCAGCGCGACAGCAGGAACATGATCGCGATGAAGGGCAGCAGAGCGGACCCGGCCGCGGTGGCGCCGTAGCCTTGCACCTGGATCAGGTTCAGCGGGAAGAAAAACAGCCCGCCACCCAGCGCCGCATACAGCAACAGCGTGAGCAGGTTCGTGCCCATGAAGTCCGCACTGCGGAAGAGCCCCAGCGGCAGCATCGGTGCGGGGCTGCGCGCTTCCACGATGAAGAACAGCGTCAGCGCGACGATGCCGATCAGCGCGGCACCGAGCACCGGTGCGGCGCTCCAGCCGCGCGCGGGTGCCTCGATGAGCGCAAACACCAGGCCCGCCAAGGCGACCGTCGCGAGCATCGCGCCGAGGACGTCGAGCCGACTGCGCGCCGCGGCGCCGCGACTTTCGGGAACTTTCGTCGCGCACACTGCGAGCAGCACGAGGCCCAGCGGCGCGTTCATCAGGAAGGCCCAGGTCCAGGAATAGTGGTCGATGAGGAAGCCGCCCACCACCGGTCCGACCGCCGCGGTGATGCCGCTGAACGCCGACCACGTGCCGATGGCCTGGCCGCGCTCGGATGCCGGAAACGTGGCGCTGATCAGCGACAGGCTTCCCGGCACGAGCAAGGCGGCGCCGACTCCCTGCAGGGCGCGGGCCGCGATGAGCGGATCGGCGCTTGCCGATGCGGCGCAGCCGATCGAAGCGAGAGTGAACAGTGCCGTGCCGGCCATGAAGATCCGGCGCCGGCCGAAGCGATCGCCGAGCGCGCCGCCAACGAGCAGCAGCGAAGCGAGGAACAGCGCGTAGGACTCTATGATCCACTGGGCCTGCGCCGCTGTCGCGCCAAGTTCGCGCTGCAACGCCGGCAACGCGACGTTGACGACGGTGCCGTCGATGAAGGCCATGCTCGAGCCAAGGACGGCGGCGACCATCGTCCATCGACGCGCCGCCGCGGAGCACGGCAACACCGGTCCGTGACCGGCGATCACGCCATCGTCGCAGGGGGGCTTGCCGATGTGGCTCACCGGCGCACCCTAGCATGTGGTTGCTGCCAGCGGACGAAAGTGACTTGCAGTTGCCGCACATGCGCAACAGCCAAATCGGCGCGCTGCCCGACGCGCCGGATCGAATGGCTGCTGTCGGTGTCGGCCACGACGTGGCAGTCGCGGCCACGTCGCTCACCTTTCAAGAAATCTACGTGTGGCAGAAGGGCAAGTGGATGCAAACCAATTATCAGGAGACGCCAATCAATTGAGGTTGACCGGTCCGTTTCGAATCTGAAGCCTGACGCTGCGGTTCGAGACGAGGCACGCAGTGAGTCCTGCCCGCTGGGCAGCGCCGAGGCGGAAGTCGCTTCATGGCCGTTACTGTGAACCCTCAAAGGTTGCTGAAAGCCGCGACGAGGTCGGCAACGTTGGACGAGAAGTTCGTGTTGGCGAACTCGCCTTCGCTTGCGCCCAGCCGCCTTCGTAGGCGTCGGTCTACACGAGCTGCCCGACTTCGAAGTCGAGCAACGCGGGCTGCGCCGGCACCAGCACCGAGCGGCCGCCGCGTAAGGTCGCGCGCCGTCGCGCGACCAATCGTCTCCTCGCGCCGTGCGGCGCGGGTGTTCGCCGCGTGGCGCCAGGCCGCGCAGATCCACTGTCGATCGCCCCAGGAGACTCGCCGTGCCTCACACCACCCGTCGTTCGTTCACCCTCGCTGCGGCCGCGCTGGCCGCGTCGCTCGCCGTTCCGGCTTTCGGCTTCAGCGGTACGCCGCTGAACACCGGCAAGGTGTTCACCAGCACCAACTCGCCCGGCGGCAACGAGCTGCTCGTGTTCGGGCGCAATGCCTCTGGCGCGCTGGTGCCCGTCACGCGCGAGTCGACCCATGGCGTGGGCACCGGCGGCGGGCTCGGCTCGCAGGGTGCGGTCACGCTCAGCGCGGACGGGCGATTCGTGTTCGTGGTCAACGCCGGAAGCAACACGGTGTCGACGTTCTCGCTCGACGGGGACCGCGCCGTGCTGCGCTCGATGGTCGACGCCGGCGGGCTGACTCCGACCAGCGTCGCGGAGAGCGACGGCATCGTCTACGTGCTGAACACCGGCGGCGCGGGCAACGTCGCGGGCTTCCGCAACATGAACGGCGAGCTGCAGCCGCTGCCGAATGGCGTGCGGCCGTTGTCGGCGGCAGGCGGCACGGCGCCGGCGCAGGTGGGCTTCGGGCGCGACGTGCTCGTCGTGACGGAGCGGGCGACGAACCGGATCGTCACGTATCGCCTGAACACGGGCGGCACACTCGGGGCGCCGCAAGCCACGGCGTCCTCGGGCATCACGCCGTTCGGCTTCGCGTTCGATCGCCGCGACCGGCTCGTCGTGTCGGAGGCCTTCGGCGGCGCGGCCGGGGCCAGTGCGGCGTCGTCCTACCGGTTCACCGAGCTGGCGCCGTCCACGCCCGTGCTGGTGAGCGGCTCGGTCGCGACGCAGCAAACGGCCGCGTGCTGGGTCGCGATCACGCCGAACGGGCACTACGCGTTCACGGGCAACGCGGGAGACAGCTCGATCAGCAGCTTCCGCATCGCCAGCGGCGGGCAGCTCACGCTCATCGAGGCGGCGGCCGGCATCACCGGGCCGAACGCAGGCGTGACGGATCTCGCGGTGTCGACCAGCGGCCGCCACCTGTATGCCCTGGCGCCGCGCGGGCTGCTGATCGCGTCGTACGCGGTGGGGCACGACGGGACGCTGACCCAGGAGGCGAGCGCCTTCGGGTTGCCGGCGAGCGTGGCGGGGCTGGCAGCGAACTGACGATGAGGCAGGACGCGGCCGCGGCCCTCCTTGACCGATCAAATGAATGAAGGAACTCTTCCCCGTCATGGGCGGCCCGCCATCTCGCGGGCGAGGTCCTGGAGGGCACGGCGGTAGACCTCGGGCGCCTCACTGTGCAGCCGGCTGTGCGAACCGCCCGGCACCTCGACCCAGCGCACCCCGGGCGGCGCGGCATCGCGCAGGCGCCGGCCAGTTCCACTGGCACGGTACGGTCGGCACTGCCGTGCAGCATCAGCAGCGGTGCATCGACCGCCCGGATGCGCGACAACGAATCGAACTGGAGCGTCGTCAACGCCGCACGAAGAACCAATTTCGATGACGGCGTAGACAACAAGGGGTCCGCTCACGGCCGTGTGCACGCTCCTGCCCCGAATGACGCCGCGCACGCAGCCGTTGCATCAGCCTTTGCACGGTGCATAGCAACATGCTCCTGTTCGCGCCGAGGCTGTCGCGTGCTCGTCCACCAGCTTCGCGCCAACGGAGCCCGTCGGCGTTTGCGAACCAGCGGCTGACGACTATGTCTGCGCCGCAGAGGTCATCGGGCGACTGTGGACCCGAACGTCTCAATTCCCGCTTAAACCCGTCGCCGCTTGAGTTCGCTGCGCGGGGTAATGCGCCCCTTAAGGCTCTCTTAAGAGATGCGCTGCCACAGTGCGGCAGGCCGTACGCGCACGGCTTCATTCATTGCATGAACCACATTGCCACTCTCCGTGCATCGACCAGTTCGATCCCAATAACGCCCCGATTCCCCGCCATCGGGGCTGAGGCGCTGGCCCTGCTGACCAGCATCTTCCTCTCGCTCGCAAGCAACCGTGCCGCCTGGCGCCACGTGCTCGAAGACCGTGCGTGGGATGACCCCGCGACCTGGGTGTTCGGGGCCTGCATGTTCGTGGCGCTGACCGCTTTCCAGTTCGTGCCGCTGGCGCTCGTGATGACGCGGCGCAGCGCACGCTATGTGATCGCCGTGGTCCTGGTAGTGAGCGCCTTCGCGGGCCACTTCATCGAGACCTACAACGTCTTCCTCGACCCTGGCATGTTGCGCAACGTGTTGCATACCGACGTCAAGGAAGCGAGCGAACTGTGCTCCACCGACTTGCTGCTGCACATGGTTTGGCAGGCGGCCTTGCCAATTGCGCTGCTGTGGCGGTTGCGGATCGTCGAGCGGCCGTGGCGCCGCGCGCTGGTGCAGCGCGCCGCCGCAATTGCGATGGCGGTCGCGCTGCTGGCGCTCGCGCTCGTGGTCTCGTTCCAGCACGTGGCGGGCATCGCCCGCAACCACCGCGAGTGGCGGTTCCTGGTGACACCGAGCAACGTGGTGTATTCATTGGCGCGCGCCGGCAGCACGAAGGCCAGGATCGCGGCCGCACCGCTCACGCCCATCGGTACCGACGCCAGGCTGGGGCCGAGCTGGACGGGACGCACGAAGCCGGCGCTGGTGGTCATCGTGGTCGGCGAGACCGCCCGTGCGGCAAACTGGGGCCTCAACGGCTACGCCCGCCAGACCACACCGGAACTGGCGGCGCTGGACGTGGTGAACTTCACCGAGGTGACCTCCTGCGGCACCGACACCGAAGCGTCAGTGCCCTGCATGTTCTCGCCCGGCGGACTTCGCGACCACGACGGTGCGCACGAGCGCACGCAGGAATCGCTGCTGCACGTGCTGCAACGCGCGCACCTGCCGGTGCTGTGGCGCGACAACCAGTCCGGCTGCAAGGGAGTCTGCACGGGGCTGGAACTCGACCAGCTCGACGCCTCTGCCGTCGCTGGCCTGTGCGAGGACGCGCGCTGCTTCGACGAGATTCTGCTGCACGGCCTGGACGAGCGCATCCAAGCGAGGAAGGGCAACCAAGTGGTCGTGCTGCATGGCCTCGGCAGCCATGGTCCAGCGTACTACCGCCGCTACCCCGAGCGCTTTCGCCGCTTCACACCCACCTGCGACACTGGCGAGCTGCGCAAGTGCACGACCGAAGGCATCGTGAACGCCTACGACAACTCGCTGCTCTACACCGACCACGTGCTGGGGTCGGCCATTCGGTGGCTGCAGTCGCAGGCGAGCGAGCGCGACACGGCGCTGATCTACTTGTCCGATCACGGCGAGTCGCTGGGCGAGCACAACCTGTACCTGCACGGCATGCCGCGCGCGCTCGCGCCGAAGGAGCAGACGCATGTGCCGATGGTGATGTGGTTCTCACCGGGCTTCGCGTCGAGCTTCGGTGTTGATACGGGTTGCCTGCGCCAGCAGGCGTTGCAGCCGGCCAGCCACGACAACCTGTTCCACACCGTGCTCGGCCTGCTCGACGTGCAGACGGACGTCCATGAGACGCGGCTCGACCTCATGCAAGCCTGTCGATCCCGACAGGGGTGAATGGCTGTATCAGGCTGCCCGCCCAACCCGGGCCCCAGCCCCCCTTCCTTAATGTTTCCTTAAGTCCCGCGGCGCGAGAGTGCGAGGGCCGGGTATGCACGGAACTACCAAGAAAGGTTGCGGATGGGCAAGACTCTCTACAACGACCTCCCCGCACCTGCGATCGGCGCAGTCACGGATTCAGGAAGTCGGCAAAGCAGCCCGCACGAAGAGATCAGAGAACACAGGGTCTTCGCTGACCCGGCAATGAGCGTCACCGACTTTCGGTTCGATGCGACCGTCGCGGCTGCATTCGACGACATGGTGTCGCGCTCGGTGCCGTTCTATGACGAGATGCAGCGCATGGTTGTCGCGCTTGCCACCGATTTCTGCGAGCCAGGCTCTCGCGTTTACGACCTCGGCTGCTCCACCGCTACCACGCTTGCATTGCTCGACCGCACAGTTCACCCGGAAGTTCGTTTTGTCGGGATCGACAATTCGGCCGAGCTGCTGGCGAAAGCGCGCACCAAACTTGACAAAGTGGCTCCGAGTCGCCACGTCGACCTGATATGCCGGCTTCTTCGCGGTTTGCAGAAACCCGCTGCTCAAGCGTGCCGGCACGCGACTGTTCTACCGGCTGATGAACATGGGCGATCGGTTCGGGTTCGAAGTGCCGGCGGACGCGGGCGACTTCCGGCTCATGGACCGTGCGGTGGTCGATGCGCTGCTCGCGCTGCCCGAGCGCAACCGCTTCATGAAGGGCCTGTACGCCTGGGTCGGCTTCAAGGCCGAGGGCGTGCCCTATGAGCCGGCCGCTCGCGCCGAGGGCAAGAGCAAGTTCAGCCTGGCGCGCCTGCTCGCGCTATCGACCGACGGCCTGACCGGCTTCACCACCTGGCCGCTGCGCGCTCTCGCAACCTGCGTTTGCCCAGGCAGTCGAAGCAGCTGGAGTGAGCGTGTCGCGCATGTCGCTGGTCACGCCAGGCGGCGTCGCGCGCTGACCGCCCCGGCCGCGAGCGCGCCGAGCGCAAGCGGCGTCATGAAGCGAACACGACGCGCACTTCGAGACCCTCCCCCGACGCTGCGGTCTGCAGCCCGACGCTCGCGCCGTGCCGCTGCGCAATGGCCTTCACGATGGCCAGCCCGAGCCCGCTGCCGGACAGGCGCTCGTCGCTCTGCCGGCCCTCGCCGCGGTAGAAGCGATCGAACACGCGCTCGCGCTCGGCCTCGGGAATGCCGGGCCCGTTGTCCACCACCTGCAGCACCGGGCGGCCGTCGATCTGCAGCGTGCGCACATCCACCTGCCCGCCGGCGCTGGTGTAGCGGATGGCGTTGCCGACCAAGTTGTCGAGCAGCACGTCGAGCTGGTGGCGGTCGCCCGTGACGGCGATGCCGTCGGCGGCGTCCGCGCCAAGGTCGACGCCCTTGTGGTCGGCCCTCGCGCTGTAGCGGCCCACCACCTCGCGCACGAGCTCGGACAGGTCGAGCCGCTGTGGCGCATGCACCGGGCCGTCGGGCTCCACGCGCGACAAGCTGAGCAGCTGCTCGATCAGGCGCTGCGAGCGGTCGATGCCGGCTTTGAGCTCGCCCACCGCGAGTTCGCGGGCCGGCGCGTCGCGCGCGCGCTCGAGCAACTGCAGCTGCAACCGCAGCGCTGTGACGGGCGATCGCAACTCGTGTGCGGCATCGGCCACGAAGCGGCGTTGCGCGCTGAAGGCCTCGGCCAGGCGGTGCATCAGATCGTTGATCGAGCGGATGAGCGGATGAATCTCTTGCGGCATGCCCTCCGCGCCGATCGGGGCGAGCGAGACCGCGCTGCGCGCCGCCACGCTGTCGGCAGCTTCGTCCAGCGGCCTGAGGCCGCGTCGCAAGGCCGCCGTGAGCAGAGCGCCGGTCATCACGATCAGCACGAACAGCGGAATGAAGAGCTTGGACGCCGCCTCGGCGGCCAACGTGCTGCGCGAGGAGGCGCGCTGCGCGGCCTGCACCACCCCGCCGTCCAGCACGATCGTGTAGACGTACCAAGTCTCGTTGCCGGCCTGCACCTTCGTGGACCCGCTGGTGATGGCGAAAGGCAGCGACACGTCGGGCTCGGAGACGAAGGTGAGGCGCCCGTCCCGCGTCCAGGTCAGCGTGACGAAGTCGAAGTTGCCCTCCTCCTCGTAGATGCGCGGCATTTGCGGCAGTTGATCGCGCCGCACCGGCGCATGGCCCTCGAAGCGGTGGTGGCCAGCAACCGCCAGCGCCACCTGCTTGAGGTTCTCGTCGAAGACCTCATCCATCTCTTCCAGCGTGACGAAGTACGACACCGCCACCAGCGCCAGCGAGCCGGCGGTGAGCGCGCCCAGGATCCACGCGAGCAAGTGGCGTCGGATCGAGCGCATCAGTCCTCGCTGACGCGGTAGCCCACGCCACGCACGTTGCGGATGCGCTCGCTACCGAGCTTGCGGCGCAGGTGGTGCAGGTGCACCTCGATCGCGTTGCTGCCGACCTCCTCGCCCCAGCCGTAGATGGACTCCTCGAGCTTCTGGCGTGACAGCACGGCGCCGGGCTTTTGCATCAGTGCCTCGAGCAGAGCGAACTCACGCGCCGACAACGCGACCTGCGCGCCGTCGAGCGTCACCTTGCGGCGCACGGGGTCCAGCACCAGCGGCCCGGCCACGAGCATCGGCGACACTGCGCCCGCATGCCGGCGCAGCACCGCGCGCACGCGCGCAATCAGCTCGTCCAGGTCGAAGGGCTTGAGCACGTAATCGTCGGCGCCGGCGTTGAGCCCGGCGATGCGGTCGCCCACGCCGTCGCGCGCAGTGGCGATCAGCACCGGCACCGAGTTGCCCTTGGCGCGCAGCGAGTCCAGCACGGCCATGCCGTCCTTGCGCGGCAGGCCCAGATCGAGAATTGCCAGGGCGTGCTCGCGGAGCGAGAGAGAGAGCTCGGCGGCGCGCCCGTCCAGCACCCAGTCCACCGAGAAGCCTGCTCCGGCCAGCCCGGCGCACACGGCCTTGCCGATCATGGCGTCGTCTTCGATCAGGAGAATGCGCATCGGGTTGCCATTGTGAAGGAATGACGCGCGGCGCTCGGCCGAAGCCAATCGTCTCCCACGGGCAGCAGGCGCACCAGAGGGCAAACGGCTGCGCTGCGCGTCAGACTCCGAACCCGCGCAATCTATCGATCTCGAAGTTCGCCATCTTCTCCAGCGCGCGAACCATCGCCGAATGGTCCCAGGCCTCGCCGCCGTGGGCGACGCAGGCGTTGAAGAGTTCCTGCGCCGTGGCGGTGTTGGGCAGCGAGACGCCGAGGGCGCGCGCGGTGGACAGCGCGAGGTTCAGGTCCTTCTGGTGCAGCCCGATGCGAAAGCCCGGATCGAAGGTGCGCTTGATCATCCGCTCGCCGTGCACCTCGAGGATCTTCGACGACGCGAAGCCGCCCATCAGCGCCTCGCGCACCTTGGCTGGGTCGGCGCCGGCGCGCGCCGCGAAGAGCAGCGCCTCGGCCACCGCCTCGATGTTCAGCGCGACGATGATCTGGTTGGCCACCTTCGCGGTCTGGCCGTCGCCGACCTCGCCGACGCGGGTGATGTTCCTGCCCATCAGCTCGAAGAGCGGCTTGACGCGGTCGAACGCGGCCTGCGGCCCGCCGACCATGATCGACAGCGTCGCGTTCTTCGCGCCGACCTCGCCGCCGGAGACCGGCGCGTCGAGGTAGTCGCAGCCGAGCACGCCGATGCGCTGGGCGAACTGCTTGGTGGCGATCGGCGAGATCGAGCTCATGTCGATCACCGTCTTGCCGGCCTTCAGCCCGGAGGCGATGCCTTTCTCGGCGAACAGCACGGCCTCCACGTCGGGCGTGTCCGGCACCATCGTGAAGATCGACGTCCGCCCGCTCGGCCACCTCGCGCGCCGACGCGCAGGCCGTGGCCGAGGTCTCGGCGATGGCCGGCGGCACCTTGCCGCGCGTGTGGACGAAGAGCGCGTGCCCTGCCTTTGCGAGGTGGCCGGCCATGGGCGCGCCCATGATGCCGAGGCCGATGAAGCCGATCTTCTGCGCTTGCGTCGTCATGTCGTTGCGGTGGTCGAAGGAGTCAGAGGGCAAGGCGCTGGCGCCAGCCGAGGCCCTCCTCGGTGGCGCCTGCGGGCTTGTACTCGCAGCCGACGAAACCGCGGTAGCCGATGCGGTCGAGGTGCGCGAACAGGAAGGGGTAGTTGATTTCGCCGGTGCCCGGCTCGTGGCGGCCCGGGGTTGTCGGCGAGCTGCACGTGGGCGATGCGCGGCAGGTGGCGCTCCAGCGTGGCGGCCAGCTCGCCCTCCATGCGCTGCGCGTGGTAGATGTCGTACTGCACGAAGAGGTTGTCGGCGCCGACGCGTCGATGATCGCCAGCGCCTGCGCGTGCGGCTCAGGTAGAAGCCGGGGATGTCGAAGGTGTTGATCGGCTCGATCAGCAGCCTTCAGGCCGCGCCTTGCGCAGCGCGCCGGCGGCGTAGGCGAGGTTGCTCGACGAAGGTGTCGTGCGGCCTTCTCGTGCGACGACGCTCGGTCGGCGCCTTGCCGGCGAGGCAGTTGAGCTGCTGCACGCCCAGCGCGGCGGCGCATCGATCGCCCGCCCGACGCCGTCGCGGAACTCCGCGACGCCGGCCCGGCAGGCAGGCGATGCCGCGCTCGCCGGCGTCCCAGTCGCCGGCGGGCAGGTTGTGCAGCACGAGCGCGAGGCCGTTGTCGTCGAGCCGCGCCTTGATGTCGGCGGTCGAGTAGGCATAGGGGAACAGGAACTCGACGGCCTCGAAGCCCGCCTTCGCGGCGCGCTCGAAGCGGTCGAGGAACGGCACCTCGTTGAAGAGCATCGTGAGGTTGGCGGCGAAGCGGGGCATCTGTCTCCTTCACTCTGCAGGCGCCGAAGCGCGACGTTTCGGCAGTCCCGGCGCATCAAGCGGCAGCCGCGGATCCGGCTCCGCCGGTCCGCAGGCTGCGCCCTCGGGGAGGCGCCGAAGGCGCTTCGGGGGGTCAATCCAGCAATCCGGCCAGGGCCAGGCCTTCGGTGCCCTCCGGGTGGCGGCAGTCGATGGCCTCGAACTCGTTGACCTTGTCGATCTCGGTGCCCATCGCGATGTTGGTCACGCGCTCGAGGATGCACCTCGACGACCACCGGCACGCGGTAGCTGCGGGCCATGCGTCTGCGCGCGGTGCAGGGCGTCGCTCGATCTTCTCCGGGTCGGTCACGCGCAGCGCCTTGCAGCCCAGGCCCTCGACCACCGCCACGTGGTCCACGCCGTAGCCGCGCAGATCGCCGGCGCTCTCGGCATGTTCTGGTTCTCGAAGGCCAGCTGCACGCAGTAGTCCATCTCGAAGCCGCGCTGCGACTGGCGGATCAGGCCGAGGTAGGAGTTGTTGACGAGCACGTGCATGTACGGCAGGCGGAACTGCGCGCCGACCGCGAGCTCCTCGATCAGGAACTGGAAGTCGTAGTCGCCCGACAGGCCGACCACGGTGCGCGTCGGGTCGGCGGCCACGACGCCGAGCGCGGCGGGGATCGTCCAGCCCAGCGGCCCGGCCTGGCCGCAGTTGATCCACTGGCGCGGGCCGTAGACGTGCAGGAACTGCGCGGCCGGCGATCTGGCTCAGGCCGATCGTGCGTGACGTAGACCGTGTCGCGGCCGAAGTCCTTGTTCATCTCCTCGTAGACGCGCAGCGGCTTGATCGGCGTCTCTTCGTAGTGCGTCTTGCGCAGCATCAGGCGCTTGCGCTCGGCGCAGCGGCGGCCCAGTCGCCGTAGTCGCGCAGCGTGCCGGCGGCGCGGCGCTCGCGCGCCGACCTCGACGAAGCAGCGCGAGCGCGGCCTTGGCGTCGGAGACGATGCCGTAGTCGGGCGCGAAGACGCGGCCGATCTGCGTCGGCTCGATGTCGACGTGGACGAACGTGCGACCCTTGCATGTAGACCTCGGTCGAGCCGGTGTGGCGGTTCGCCCAGCGGTTGCCGATGCCGAGCACGAAGTCGCTGGCGAGCATCGTCGCGTTGCCGTAGCGGTGGCTCGTCTGCAGGCCGCACATGCCGGCCATCAGCGGATGGTCGTCGGGGATGGTGCCCCAGCCCATCAGCGTCGGGATCACCGGCACGCCGGTCAGCTCGGCGAACTCCACCAGCAGGTCGCTGGCGTCCGCGTTGATGATGCCGCCGCCGGCGACGATCAGCGGCTTGTCGGCCGCCAGCAGCATGTCCAGCGCCTTCTCGACCTGGCGGCGCGTGGCCGCGGGCTTGTAGACCGGCAGCGGCTCGTAGGTGTCGATGTCGAACTCGATCTCGGCCATCTGCACGTCGAACGGCAGGTCGATCAGCACCGGGCCCGGGCCGGCCCGAGCGCATCAGGTGGAAGGCCTGCTGGAAGGCGCGCGGCACCTGCGCCGGCTCGCGCACCGTGACGCGACCACTTGGTGACCGGCTTGGAGATCGACTCGATGTCCACCGCCTGGAAGTCCTCCTTGTACAGGCGCGCGCGCGGCGCCTGGCCGGTGATGCACAGGATCGGGATGCTGTCGGCGATCGCCGAGTACAGCCCGGTGATCATGTCGGTGCCGGCCGGGCCGGAGGTGCCGATGCACACGCCGATGTTGCCGGCGCGCGCGCGGGTGTAGCCCTCGGCCATGTGCGAGGCCGCCTCGACGTGGCGCGCCAGCACGTGGGCGATCGCCGCCGCGCTCGCGCAGCGCCGCGTACAGCGGGTTGATCGCCGCGCCGGGCACGCCGAAGGCCTGCGAGATGCCTTCCTTCTCCATCACCAGCACCGCCGCCATCGCGGCCTTCATCTTCGCCATGCGAGTCTCCTTCTGCGTTGACGCCATGGTCGCGGCCCCGGGCGCCCGCGTGAAGCCAAGCCGGCGGATATCACCTATTCGGCGGCGGAATGCCCCGGTCGGCTCCCTCTCGCTGCGCGGCCCTACATGTCCGCCCATGGACCGCACTCCAGGGCATCCAGCTCTTCATCCGCGTCGTCGAGACCGGCTCCTTCAGCAAGGCCGCGGCCGACCTCGGCATCACGCAGCCGACGGCGACCAAGCACGTGGCCGCGCTGGAGCAGCGCCTCGGCGCCCGGCTGCTGCACCGCAGCACGCGCGGCGTCACGCCCACCGAGATCGGCGCCCTGTACTACGACAAGTGCGTGCGCATCGCGCGCGAGCTGGAGGAGGCGGACAACCTGGCCGCGCTGCAGCAGGCGAGCGTGCGCGGGCAGCTGCGCATCAGCACCTCGGTGGCGTTCGGGCGGCGCGTGATGGTGCCGCTGGTCATCGCGCTTCATGCGCGAGCACCCGGAGCTGCAGATCGACCTGAGCTTCGAGGATCGCTACGTGAACCTCGTGGAGCAGGGCGTGGACGTGGCGATCCGCATGGGCCGGCTGGCCGATTCGTCGCTCGGGCGCGAGCTACCTGGGCGTGAATCCGTGGGTGGTGGTGGCCTCGCCGGCGTACCTGTCGGCGCACGGCGCGCCGGCAGCGCCCGCCGACCTCGACCGGCATGCGGCGCTGATCTACAGCACGGTGCAGGGCGACGACCGCTGGCACTTCACCGGCCCCGACGGCCGCGCGCTGCAGGTGCCGGTGCAGGGGCCGCTGCGGTCGAACAATCTCTCCGCGCTGCTGTCGGCCGCGCGCGCCGGCATGGGGCTGGCGGCGCTGCCGTGGTACGTGGCGCACGCGTCCGTCAGCGACGGGTCCGTCCGGACGGTCCTGGACGGCTGGACCCTGCCGTCCCAGGAGATCCACGCCGTGTTCCCGTCGCCGAAGCTGGTGCCGACGAAGGTGACGGGGCTGATCAAGTGGCTGCAGGGCCAGTTCGTCGAGGCGTGGTGGACGCGGCGTTTCGCGCCCGAGACACCATCTCCCGCCAGCGGGAGAGGGTGACCTACCCCAGCAAGTCCGCCACCGCCCGCGCCACCACCTTCGTCGCCCGCCGCAGATCCTCCAGCACGACGTGCTCGTCGGCCCGCTTCGCGTTGCTCTCCAGCATCGTGCGCGGCCCCGCGCCGTAGAGCACGGCCGGGATGCCGTGGGCGCTGTAAAGGCGCGCGTCGGTGTACAGCGGCGTGCCCATCACCGGGATCGGCTCGCCGAACAGCGCCTGCGCGTGGCGCTGCAATGCCTCGACGAGCGGCTGCGTGGACGGCAGCGGCTTCAGCGACTGCGCGAGCAGGAGGCGCTCGATCTCGACGCGGATGCCGGGCAGGTTCTTCGCGGCCTGCGCAATGACCTCGCGCAGCTCGGCCTCCACCAACGCCGGGTTCTCCTCCGGGATCATCCGGCGGTCGAGCTTGAGCACCACCTTCCCCGGCACGACGTTGGTGTTCGTGCCGCCTTCGATGCGCCCGACGTTGAGGTACGGATGCGTGATGCCCGGCACGGCCGAGCGCATCTGCCGGTTCTTCGCGTTCTGCGCGTACAGCGCGTCGAGGATCTTCACCGCGCCCTGCAGCGCGTCGACGCCGGTGTCGGGAATCGCGGCATGCGCCATCTTGCCGTGCACCGTCACCTGCAGCTGCAGGCAGCCGTTGTGCGCGTTCACCACCTGGTAGCTGAAGCCGGCGGCGATCAGCAGGTCGGGCCGCGTCAGGCCCTGCTTCAGCAGCCAGCCGGGGCCGAGTTCGCCGCCGAACTCCTCGTCGTACGTGAAGTGCAGCTCGACGCTGCCGCGCGGCGCGCGGTCCAGCGAGTCGAGCGCGCGCAGGGCGAACGTGTAGGTGGCGAAGTCGGACTTGCTCACCGCGGCGGCGCGGCCGTAGAGCTTGCCGTCGACGACCTCGCCGCCGTAGGGGTCGCGCGTCCACCCTTCGCCCGGCGGCACGACGTCGCCGTGCGCGTTCAGCGCGATCGTCGGGCCGTCGCCGAAGCGGCGGCGCACGATCAGGTTGGTGATCGACTGGAGCCCGCCGGCGCGCACCTCGGCTTCGGGCACGGCGTGCTTCTGCGCCTCGTAGCCGAAGCCGGCGAGCAGCTCGGCAGTGCGCTGCGCATGCGGCGCACTGTTGCCCGGCGGCGTGTCGGTCGGCACCTGCACCAGCGACTGCAGGAAGCGCACCTCCTCGTCGAAGTGGGCGTCGATCCAGGCGTCGAGCTTGTCGTGGATGTCGTTCATGTCGTCTTCTCGTCGTTGTGCGCGACGTGCTGCAGCAGGTTCGCGAAGGCGTCGACTGCGAGCTGCATGTCGTCGCTGGTGGTGGATTCGAGCGGGTTGTGGCTGATGCCCGCATGCTCGCCGCGCACGAAGAGCATCGCCTGCGGCATCAGCTCGTGCAGCTTCATCGCGTCGTGGCCGGCGCCGCTGGGCAGCCGGTGCACCGGCAGGCCGGCGGCGTCCACCGCGCGCTCCCACCGGCGCTGCCAGGCGGGCGCGCTCGGCGCGGCGTCGGCGCGCATGGTCTCCTCGAGCTTGCAGTGCACGCCGCGCCGCTCGCAGATCGACGCCAGCGCGGCCAGCACGTCGCGCGTCAGCGCGTCGCGCGCCTCGTTCGTGGTTGCGCGCAGGTCCAGGCTGAAGCGGCAGCGGCCGGGCACCACGTTGATCGATCCGCTGGGCACCTCCAGCATGCCGACCGTGCCCACGAGTTGCGGCTGCTCGGCGGCGCGCTGCTCGACGTAGAGCACGAGTTCCGCCACCGCGGCGGCCGCGTCGCGCCGCCGGTCCATCGGGGTCGTGCCGGCATGGCTCGCGGTGCCGCCGATCTCGCCGAGGTAGCGCACGCTGCCGTTGATCGACGTCACGACGCCCAGCGGCAGGTCGATCTCGTTGAGCACCGGGCCCTGCTCGATGTGCACCTCCACGAAGCCGAGGTAGCGCGAGGGGTCGCGCTTGAGCTTCGGGATGTCGGCGATGCACAGGCCGGCGTGCTGCATCGCCTGGCGCATCGTGATGCCGTCGGCATCCGCCTGGTCGAGCCACGCCTCGTCGAACTGGCCGACGAGCGCGCCCGAGCCGAGGAAGGTCGCCTTGTAGCGCTGGCCTTCCTCCTCCGCGAAGCCCACCACCTCCAGCCCGAAGGGCAGGCGCCGGCCGGCGCGGTGCAGCTCGCGCACGCAGGCCATCGGCACCAGGATGCCGAGCCGGCCGTCGTACTTGCCGCCGTTGCGCACGGTGTCGTAGTGCGAGCCGGTGAGCAGCCGCGGCGCGTCGGGGTCGCTGCCGTGGTAGACGCCGACGACGTTGCCGACCGCGTCGATGCCGACCTCGTCGAAGCCGCAGTGCTGGCGCATCCAGTGCGACAGGCGCTGCGCGCAGGCGCGGTGCGCGTCGGTGAGGTAGGTGACGGTGAGCTGGCCCTGTTCGGCATAGCCGGGGTCGCTGTGCTGTGCGAGGTGCTCGGCCCAGTTCCACACCACGTTGCCGAGTTCGGGCTCGGTGCCGAGCAGCCGGTTCAGCCGCAGCTCGGCGATGCGGTGCAGCTGGCGCAGGCACTCGTCGCGCTCGACGTCGGCGTGGTCGTCGAGGCGGCGCTCGCACTCGGCGATCAGCTCGGTCGCGGAAAGCGGCGTGCCGCGCGGCCCGGGCGCGACGACGATGGCGTGGCCGAAGCGCGCGAGGTAGTCGGCGGCGAGGTGCTGCAGGCGTTGCGCGTGTTCGGGCGTCGCATCGTCGGTCGCCGGCGCAGGACGGTGCTGCTTCAGCAGCGACATCCTCGCGTCGGCTTCGGCGTTCCTCACCAACTCGGCCAGCGTGTGCTTCAAATGCGCCGGGCTGCGGTACGGCCGGCGCTGCGCTGCGCGCTCGGCCAGCCACACCGCGCCGTCGTACAGGCCGGCCACCTGCTCGACGAAGCGGCCGCGGTCGGCGTCGTTGAGGTCTTCGAGAGTCGTCACTTCACTTCTCCGAGCGGAATGTCATGTGTCGCATGGCGCATCGAGCGCCACCGCGGATCCGGCTCTGCCGGTCCGCCGGAGGCGCCCCCTTGAGGGGGAGGCGCCGGAGGCGCTTCGGGGGTGGTTCATTTCGCCAGCCGCAAAGGGGTCAGCGACGCGCGCAGCCGCGACAGCTGGTCGTCGCCACCCTCGCTGGCCGCCGATTCGTTCAGCCCGCCCTGCACGTTGCCGATGTGCGCGAGCATGAGCTTCTCCGCCGTCGCGGTGTCGCCCTTGGCGAGCGCGTCGACGATGGCCGCGTGGTCGTCGCACGACTGGCTGGCGTCATGGCTGGACTGGTAGAGCAGGGCGACCAGCGTCGTGCGGGCCGTGAGGTCGCGCATCACGTCGGCGAGCAGCCGGTTGCCGCTGCATTCGGCGAGGCACACGTGGAAGTCCGCGAGCAGGAAGGTGCGCTTGGCGGCGTCGCCTTCGGCGATGGCGTGACGCTCGTCGGCCACGTGCTGGCGCAGGCGGCGGATCGCCGACTGCAGCGGCCGCCCGGCCTCGCGCAGCATGCCGGTCTCGATGGCGCGGCGCGCCGCGAAGGCCTCGCGCGCCTCGTCGAACGACGGCTCGACGACGTACCAGCCCTTGCGCGGCCGCACCTCGACGAAGCCGCGCGCCTGCAGCTGCATCAGCGCCTCGCGCACCAGGGTGCGGCTGACGCCGAACAGGTCGGCGAGCTCCTGCTCGCCGAGCCGCTCGCCCGGTGCGAGCTTCTGCGCGAGGATCGACTCGACCACGCGCTGGGCGATCTCGTTCTGGCTGGTGGCCATGGTGTCGTTCCTCTTCGCTTCAGGCCGCGACCCGAGGCACGGCAGCGACGATGGAGGGCTCTTCGTCCAGCAGGCCGTCGTCGATCGTTGCCGGCACGGCGCCATTGAGCGTGGCGTGCGCCTTGGCGCGGTCGATGTCGCCTTCCCATGCCGCGATGGCGACCGTCGCGACGCAGTTGCCGATCAGGTTGCCCAGCGCCCGGGCGATGCCCATGAACCAGTCGACCGACAGCACCAGCACCAGGCCGACCGCGGGGATGGCGGGGATCGCCTGCAGCGTGGCGGCCAGCACGACGATCGCCGAGCCCGGCACGCCGTGCGCGCCCTTGGACGTGACCAGCGAGATCGCGAGGATGGTCAACAGGTCGGCCATCGAGATCGGCGTGTTGGTGGCCTGCGCGATGAACACGGCCGCCAGCGTGATGTAGATCGAGAACGCGTCGAGGTTGAACGAGTAGCCGGTGGGGATCACGAGGCCGACCGTGGAGTCGCGGATGCCCATCTTCTTCAGCTTGGCCATGATCTGCGGCAGAACGCTGTCCGACGACGTGGTGGCGAACACCACCATCAGCTCCTCGCGCAGGTACTTCAGCAGCTTGAAGAGGCTGAAGCCGGAGAGCCGCATGATCAGCCCGAGCACGACGACGACGAAGAAGATCACTGCCGAGTAGAACAGCACGACCAGCATGCCGAGCTGCTTCAGCGAGCCGATGCCGTACTTGCCGACCGTGAACGCGATCGCGCCCAGCACGCCCAGCGGCGCCAGCTTGATGATGATGCCCATCACCTTGAACAGGGCGTGCGACAGCTCGTCGACGAAGCTGGCCACGACGCGGCCCTTGTCGCCGAGCATCGCCAGCGCGCAGCCGAACAGGATCGCGAACACCAGCACCTGCAGCACGTCGCCCTTGGCGAAGGCGTCCACGACGTTGGTCGGGATCAGCTTCATCAGGAACTCGACCGTGCCGCCGCCCGTCAGCTTGCTGGCGTTCTCGGCGTACACGCCCATCGCCTTCGCGTCGAGCGCCTTGGCGTCGACGTTCATGCCGACGCCGGGCTGGAACACGAAGGCGAGCACGAGGCCGATCGACAGCGCGATGGTCGTGACGACCTCGAAGTAGATCAGCGACTTGACGCCGACCCGGCCGACCCGCTTCAGGTCCCCCGCACCGGCGATGCCGTGCACGACGACGCAGAAGACGAGCACGGGGATGATCATCTTGATGAGCTTGATGAAGCTGTCGCCGAGCGGCTTCAGCTTCTGCGCGAGATCCGGCACGAAGAGGCCGAGGGCGGCGCCGACCAGCAGTGCGAGCACCACCTGGCCGAAGAGGGAACGCAGGAACCGGGACATGGACACCTCCGGGGTTGACTGGCACGCAAGACTTGGGGACAAGGTTTGCATACAAGCAATGTAGACAAGGCGGCTCGAAGCGCAGGCAGGGTTCACCCGACCCATTCCGATCGTTCCGGTCACTACTGATTCAACGCGCCGCGCAGCAGCCAGACCCGGCTGTGCGAGCCCATCCTGACGGCGCTGTTGACGACGGCGATCTCGCCGTCGGCGCGCACGGCCAGCTTGTTCATCAGCAGGCCCTGGGAGCTGCCGTTGAAGCCGCCGCCTGGATCCGCGCTGCCGGGGATCACCTGCGGCGCGCCGAACTGCACGCCGTCGGCCGACACCGCGATGGCGAGCCCTCTGGGCGCGGCCCGGCCCGACCCCTGCTGCAGTTCCCAGATCACCACCACGCGGCCGCGCCGGTCGGTGCCGAGCGCGGGAAAGGTGGCGCTCGCGTGGCCGGTGGGCAGCGGGCCGGAGATCTCGCGGGCCGGGCCGAAGCTGCGGCCGCCGTCGGTGGAGCGCAGGTGGCGGATCACGCCCGGCTCGAACGGGCCGCCGCGGCTCTCGGCGTGCACCAGGTGCAGCACCCCGCCGGCATCGAAGGCGAGCTTCGGCGCGTCCGAGTAGCCCGGCGTGACGGCCACCGGCCGAGGCTCGCCGAAGCTCCTGCCGCCGTCGCTCGACAGCGCGATCCGGATGTCGCCTGCCGCGTCGTCGCCGGTCGCCCAGGCCAGCGCGACGGCGCCGTCGGTTCGGACCGCGACGGCCGGTGCGCGCGCGGGCGGGGCCGGCGGCTCGCCGGCCACCAGGAGCGGCTTGGCGAAGCTGCGGCCGCCGTCGCCGGAGCGGGCCAGCCACAGGCGGCCGTCGTATTCGGTCCAGGCGGCGAACACCACGCCCCCCGGCGCCGCCGCGACGTCGAAACTGCCGTTGTGCCACACGTCCCGGCTGACCCGCCCCTTGCCGTCGCCTTCCCTGGACCGGGACAGGTTCAGAGGCGGCGCAAAGGATCTGCCTGCATCGTCCGAGACGGCGAACAGCATCTCGCCGCCGTGCGAACCGCCGGAGAAGATGATCTCCTGCCAGAGCACATGGAGGCGGTCGGCATCGTCCGGAGCCCAGGCCAGCCGTGGCAGCCACGAGAACGTGCCCGGCTGGCGCGACACGTCGACGGGGGCGGGCAGCAGCGCGTTTCCGTCGGCCGAATAGCGCTGCAGCAGCACGGCCTTGCGGCGCTGGTCGACCCACGCCACCGCGAGCTCGCCGCGCGGGCTCCACGCCACGACGGGATCGTCGACGAAGTCGTAGCGCGACTCGTTCTGCTGCCACGCGCCGCGCTCGCCGGCGCCGCGCGCGATCTCCAGCGGGGCCTGCCAGCGGATCTCCGCGGCCCAGCCGGCGGCCGCGCACAGCAGCAGGCCCGTCGCCAGTCCAGCGCAAGGAACCCCCATGGGTCCCAGGTTACGCCGAGTCAGGCGCGCGCGACGGGCTGCGACGTCACCCGCAACCGCTCCAGCGCGGCCGCGACGCCGCTGCCCTTCAGCGGCACCCCGGCGATCTCGAGCCCCATCTCGCAGCCGCTCAGCGCCGCCGCCAGCGTCAGGTCGTTGCAGTCGCCCAGGTGCCCGATGCGGAACATGCGGCCCTTGAGCTTGCCCAGGCCCGCCCCGAGCGAGAGGTTGAAGCGCTCGTAGATCGTGCGCCGCACCGCGTCGGCATCCACCCCCTGCGGCGTGACGACGCCGGTGAGCACCGGCGAGTGCACCGACTCATCGGCGCACTGCACCGGCAGACCCCACGCCGCCACCGCGGCGCGGCAGGCCTGCGCGAGCCGGTCATGCCGCGCGAACACCTGCGGCAGCCCCTCGGCCAGGATCATCTCGATCGCCTCGGCAAGCCCATACAGCAGGTTGGTGTTCGGCGTGTACGGCCAGTAGCCGGTCTTGTTCATCTCGACGATCTCGTCCCAGGCCCAGAACGACTTCGGCAGGCGCGACGCCTTGCTCGCGGCCAGCGCCTTCGGCGACAGTGCGTTGAACGAGATGCCCGGCGGCAGCATCAGGCCTTTCTGCGAGCCGCTGACCGTCACGTCCACGCCCCACGCGTCGTGGCGGTAGTCGGCCGACGCGAGCCCCGAGATGGTGTCGACGATCAGCAGCGCCGGGTGGCCGGCGGCATCGATCGCGCGGCGCACCGCGAGGATGTCGGACGTGACGCCGGTCGAGGTCTCGTTGTGCACCACGCAGACGGCCTTGATCCTGCGGTCCGTGTCCTTGCGCAGGCGCTCCTCGATCAGGTCGGCCTGCACGCCGCGGCGCCAGCTGTTGGGCAGGCCGGTCTCGGTGTCGGTGCCGGGCAGCGCGGCGAACTCGGGCCTCAGGCCCAGGCGCTCGGCCATCGACTTCCACAGCGACGCGAAGTGGCCGGTCTCGTACATCAGCACGGTGTCGCCGGCGCTGCAGGTGTTGCTCAGCGCGGCCTCCCAGGCGCCGGTGCCCGACGACGGGTAGATCACGACCGGATGCTGTGTCTGGAAGATCGCGCGGATGCCTTCGAGCACCTGCCGGCCGAGCGCGCCGAACTCGGGCCCGCGGTGGTCGATCGTGGGCAGGCTGATGGCCCGCAGGATGCGGTCGGGCACCGGGCTCGGGCCGGGAATGCCCAGGAAGTGGCGGCCGGCGGGGTGGAAATTCAGAACGGGCATGAAGTCCTCGGCGTGTTGATTGCGTGATCGAAAGAGAGGAAAGGCGCGCATCAGAGCTGCACGCGCGCGTCGCCGATGCCGTCGAACTCGACGTGCACGGCATCCCCGGCCTGCGCTTCGAGCAGGCCGCACCACGTGCCGGTGGTCACCACCGTGCCGGCCGCGAGCGTCGTGCCGCCGCTGGTGGCGTGGCGCAGCCAGGCCGGCAGCACGAAGGCCGGGTCGGCCATCGGGTGGCTGCCGCGGAATTCGACAGGGGGGCGGTCGCCGATGCGCACGCGGCAGCTCTGCGCGGTCCAGTCGCGTACCCGGAAAGGCTGCCAGTCGCCCAGCACCAGCGCGCCATGGGACTGCAGGTCCGCAAGCCTGGCGAGCGGCGGTGCGTCGAAGCCTTCCTGCCAGCGCGAGTCGACGACCTCGATCGACACGCACATCGCGTCGACGAGCGCCGTGGCCGCGGCCCCGTCGAGTCCGGCGGCGAGCCGGGCGTCGACGGCGCGGCCCAGCCGCAGCGCGATCTCGGCCTCGATCCAGCGCAGGCGCAGCGGGAAGCCCGCGGCATCGGCCGGGCTGGCCCAGACGCCCTGCGGCGGCAGCGGCGCGTGGGTCTGCACGGCGGTGCGCGACGGACCGCCGCTTTTCCAGTGGCGGGGAGGGCCGTCCGCGAACCAGCCGAGCGTCGTCGCGACCGCGCGCTGCGCGGCATACGCGGCGGCCGCATCGGCGATCTGCGGCGCGGCCACGGGCGCACGCGTGCGCCGCGCATCGACGAGCAGTCGGGCGGAGTCGGTCGTCACAAGGTCGGCCATTGCCACTCCCTTTCCAGCGTCGCGCCCAATGCGAACAGCGCGTCGTCGCGGCCGTGGTCGGCGATCAGCTGCACGCCGATCGGCATCCCGTCGCGCGCGGGCTCGCACGGCAGCGCGAGGCCCGGCAGGCCGGCGGCGTTGACCCAGCCGGTGAACACGGCGTGGCCGCGCGGCCCGACCGGCTGGCCGGCGATCGTCGGCGGGTGCGTCTCGTCCGCCGCCCACGGCATCGCCGCGCAGGCCGGCGTGACGACCACGTCGAACCGCTCGAACAGCGCCGCGCAGTCGCGCCGCAGCTGCTCCGCCGCCTCGATCAGGTCCCACAGCACGGTGGCCGGCTGCTCCGCGCCCTGGCGCGCCATGTCCAGGTACTTCGCCGCCGCGCCGGCCTTCCAGTCGGGATGGCGCTGGAACAGCCACGCCAGTCCGACCTGCCCGATCACCGACCAGCGCGGAACGAGGGCCGACAGGTCCAGCGGCAGCGCGCCGGTCGTCACGCGGTGGCCGTCCGCGGCCAGCCGGCCGGCGAATCGGGCGCACGATGCAGCAATCGCCGGGTCCACCGGCGCGTCGTCCAGCGTCGGCACGTACAGCACGCGCAGCGGCTGCGTCCACGGCGACGCCGGCGGCACGGCCTTGGAGCGCCGGTCCCCCGGCGACGGCCCGCGCACGGCATCGAACAGCCGCCGCGCGTCGTCCACCGTGCGCGCCATCGGCCCGACGACCTCGAAGTCGAGCAGCAGCGGCGGCAGCGCGTCCTCGCGCGCCACCGCGCCGATCGACGGCTTCAGCCCGACGAGTCCGGCATACGCCGCCGGCCGCCGGATCGAGCCGCCGCCGTCGGTGCCGAGCGCCAGCGGCACGCAGCCCGACGCCACCGCCGCGACCGCGCCGCCGCTGGAGCCGCCCGGCGTCAGCGCCGGGTTCCAGGGGTTGCCGGTGGTGCCGAACAGCCGGTTGTGCGTGTAGCCCTCCAGCGTGAACTCCGGGACGTTCGTCTTGCCGACGACGATCGCGCCGGCCGCGCGGGCGCGCGCCACCGCCAGCTCGTCCTTCGCCGGCCGGTACTCGGCCATCCCGACGCTGCCCCACGTGGTGGGCAGGTCCGCCGTCGGCAGGTTGTCCTTCACCGCCAGCGGCACGCCGTCCAGCGGGCCCGCCGGCGTGCCGGCGCGCCAGCGCTCGCCGCTCGCGTCGGCATCGGCGAGCGCCGCGTCGCGGCGCAACGCGCAGAAGGCATTGAGCTTCGGCTGCACCTCGGCGATGCGCGCGAAGCAAGACTCGACCGCCGCGCGAGGCGACAGCGAGCCGTCGCGATAGCGCTGCAGCAATTCGGCCACGCCGAGCTGCCAGGTGGAATGCATCGTCATTCAGTCTCCATGCCCGCGCGCCAAAGACTGCACGAGCCAGTCGCATCAAGCGCCGTCGCGGATCCGGCTCCGCCGGTCCGCCGCCGGCGCCCCCTGGGGGGAGGCGCCGAAGGCGCTTCGGGGGGTCACATGTGCTTTGGCAGCCACGTCACGATGTCCGGCACCGCCATGATGAGCAGCGTGAACGCGATCATGATCGCCGCGTAAGGCAGCGCACCCCAGATCGCGTCCTGGATGCCGCCCTTGTCCGGCCGGATGCCGTGCACCACGAACAGGTTCATGCCCACCGGCGGCGTGATCAGGCCCAGCTCGCACATCAGCACGATGAAGATGCCGAACCAGATCGGGTCCACCCCGAGCGCCACGGCGATCGGGTAGGTGATCGGGATCGTCGCGACCTGCATCGACAGCACGTCCATGAACATGCCGAGCACGAGGTAGAACACGATCAGCGCGAGGATCAGCCCGGTGGCCGACAGCCCCAGCCCGGCCACCCACTTCGTCATCGACTCCGCCACGCCCGTGAGGCTGATGGTCAGGTTCAGGATGAAGGCGGCGACGATGATGAGCAGGATCATCCCGCTGACGCGCGCGGTCGAGATGAAGCAGTTGCGCAGCAGCGCCCACGACAGCTTGCCCGTCTGCGCGACGAACCCGAGCGCGGCGATCACGCCCAGCGCCGCGCTCTCGGCCGCCGTGGCGATGCCGAAGTACAGGCTGCCCATCACGATCCCGAACACCACCATCGGCGGGATCAGGTGCACGAGGCTGCGCACCCGCTCGCCCAAGGGCACCTTCGGCTCGCGCATCGCCTTGCCGCTGGCGAGCGACGAGACGGCGATCCAGAGCATGAAGCAGCCGGTGAGCAGCAGCCCGGGGATGATGCCGGCGATGAACAGCTTGCCGATCGAGTTGTTCGTCAGCGAGCCGTACACGATCATGTTCACGCTCGGCGGGATCAGGATGCCAAGCGTCCCGCCGGCGGCCAGCGAGCCGAGCGACGCACGCATCGGGTAGCCGCGCCGCTGCAGCGACGGCAGCGCCACCGTGCCCACCGTCGCGGCGGTGGCCACCGACGAGCCGGAGGTGGCCGCGAACAGCGCGCAGCTGCCGATGTTCGTGTGCAGCAGCCCGCCGGGCAGGCGCCCGAGCCAGGCCGACAGAGCGACGTACATGCGGTCGGCGATGCCCGAGCGCAGCAGCAGCTCGCCGAGCAGCACGAACAGCGGGATCGAGGTCAGCAGGTTCTCGTTCTGCACGCCCCACACCACCGGCGCGATGGAGTCCATGAACGGCACGCCGTAGGCGGCGATGCCGCCGACGATGCCGACGGCCGCCATCGAGGTGGCGATGGGCATCGCGAGCAGCATCATGCCGAGCATCGCGGCGAACGCGATGGCGATCACGAGCAGGTTCATGGCGTCACTCCTTGCGCAACGGCCGACATGCGCGGGGCAGCGGCCTCGGTGTCCTGGCGGGCGGCGAGGTCGTCGAGCTCTTCCTTCAGCTCTTCCTTTGCGCCGCGCGGCTGGAAGTCGTGGTTCAGCGTGTCCGTGCGCTTCGTGACCAGCAGCCACGTCGCGCGCACCGCGTAGCCGGTGGCGACGAGGGCGAAGGTCACGAGCCCGGCGTACCACACGCTTTGCGGAATGATCAGCGGCGTCGCCCACGGCGTCTGCGCCGTGCTGCCGTAGGCCAGCGTGTCGGCGATCACCTTCCCCGCCAGCCACGCGATGAAGATCGCGAACGCGGCGAGCGAGGTGATCGACAGCCAGTTGATGAACGCCTGCAGGCGGCGCGGCAGCCGCTCGTGGAACACGTCCACGCGGATGTGGCTGCGGCCCATCAGCGCGAGGCTGAAGGCGATCGTCGAGCCGACGGCCAGCGCGTAGCCCCCAGCTCGTCGGCGCCTTGCAGCGACACGTTGAACAGCTTGCGCGCGACCGTCTCCGTCGCCACCACCCCGGCGAGGCCGAGGAAGATGAAGCCGAAGACGGTGGCCAGGAGAGTTCTCGATGCGGTCTTTCATGAGGAAAAGCCTCGAAGGGTGAACTCCCTCTCCCGCGTGCGGGAGAGGGTTGGGGTGAGGGCGGGGCCTTCGCATCTCCCGCGCAGCGGGAGGGGGAGGAAGAAGTGCGCCTACTTGATGCCCAGCACCGGGCCGACGGTCACCTGCCACTGCTGCGAGCAGCCGGCGTTGGACTTGTCGCACACCTCCGCCCAGACCGGCAGCGACACCTTGCTCACCGCGCCGCGCACGAGCTCCAGGTCGGCCGCCGTCACCGGCACGTCGACGAGCTTGAACTTCTTGCCGGTGGTGCACGGGTCCTTGCCGGCGTTGCAGTTCAGCGCGTCCTGGAACAGCGACTCCGAATAGGCCCAGACCTCGTCCGTGAGCTTGTCGAACGCGGCCTGCAGCTTGACCTGCTCGGCCGGCTTCAGGCGCGTCCACGCCTTCATCGTCATGCCGTAGCCGTTCAGCGCCATCTGGAAGCCGATCGGCAGCTGGTGCGTCGTCACCTCCGGCCAGCCGGCCGAGTTCGCCGAGCTGGGGCCGGTGATCGCGCAATCGACGACGCCGAGCGACAGCGACTGGTGCGTGTCGGCGAACGACACCGGCACCGGCGTGGCGCCGACCAGCTCGATGAACTTCGCGAGGTTCTGGTCGTACACGCGCACCTTCATGCCCTTGATGTCGGCGAGCTTGGAGATCGGCTTCTTGCAGAACAGGATCTGCGGCCCGAACGGCCACACGCTGAGCAGCTTGACGCCGAACTGCTGCTGCAGCCGCTTGTCCACGGTCTCGAAGTAGGCCTTCGCGACCTTGCGGCCGGTGGCGTAGTCGGGGCTGCCGCCGACGAGGTCGAGGCCGAGGATGGTCGGCTCGTCGCGCGAGTTCTGCGACACGCGCAGCGACACGATGTCGAACAGGCCGGCCTTCATCACGCGCAGCTGCTCGGTGTCCTTGATGCCGAGGGTGTCGATCGGCTTGTAGTCGACGTCGATCGGCAGCCCGGTCCGCTCGGCGAAGTTCTCGAAGAACGGCTGCTCCTTGTTCTTCTGGATCAGGCCGGTGGCCAGAGGCTGGCCGATGGCCTTGAGCTTGATGCGCTCGTCCGCCTGCGCGGCTGGCAGGACGAGCGCCGCGGCGAGTGCGGCGGTGGCGAGGGCGGTAAAACGGGAACGGCGGGGCATCAGGTTCTCCTGAAAGGGTGGGACGGAACGGGAAGGAAAGAGAAATTGGCGAGGCCGTCAGGGCGCCTCGCGGGCACGGCGAGGCGGCCGGGCGCAGCGGCATCCGGTCATGGCGAGCGGCCTTGCTCCAGCAGGCGCGCGATGGCGGGCGGCAAGCCGCGGTTCGGCTTCACCGGCGGCGGCGCGAAGCTGCCTTCGCGCGCGCGGCCGGGCTGCAGCGCCACCAGCGTTTCGGCATGCCGCACCGCGCTCGACACGCCGTCGACCACCGGCACCGGCAGCTTGCCGCGCACGCTGCGCGCGAGGCCGGCGAGCGGCGCGCCGGCGAGCACGATCACGTCGGCACCGTCCTCGGCGACGCAGCGGTGCGCGAGCGCGAGCAGGCGCTCTCCCTGGTCGTCCTGCACGCTGCCGATGTCCGGCAGCGCCTGGTCGAGACCGCGGATGCTCGCGAGCCGGCCTTCGAGGCCGTACGCCTGCACCGTCTCGCGGTACCACGCGCGGATGCGCTGCGAGATCGCGACGATCGAGAAGCGCTGGCCGAGCAGGCAGGCGCTGGCCAGAGCCGCTTCGGTGAGCCCGGTGACGGGCACCGGCAGCGCCTCGCGCAGGCCCCCAGGCCGGGGTCGCCGAAGGCCGCGACGACGACCGCATCGAAGCGCTCGTGGTGCTCGGCCGCAACCTGGGCCGCGGCGTACGCGCCGATCAGCGCCTCGAAGCGCGTTTCGATGTAGGCCACGCCGAACGGCGCGGTCAGCACTTCGACCTCTGTGCCGGGCGACGCGCTGCGCTCGGCCTCGGCACGGATGAGCGCGGACACGCTGTCGGAGATGTTCGGATTGATGAGAAGCAGCTTCATTCGGAAATGCCTCGGAAGAGAACTCCCTCTCCCGCTGCGCGGGAGAGGGCAGGGGTGAGGGCGCTGCGCTTGCATCGTGACGCAGCCGACCTGCGAAACGCCGCGCCCTCACCCCGACCCTCTCCCACCTTGTGGGAGAGGGAGGTGGTCAGTCAGTCCAGCCGCTTGTGCGCCGTCTCCGACGCCGCCCATACGCACACGGCCACCAGCACCAGCGACAGCGCGAGGTAGATCGACACCGGCACGCTGCTCCCGAACGCGGCGACCATCGGCACGACGATCAGCGGGGCCGGGGCGCCGCCGAAGATGCCGGCGAGCTGGAAGCCGATCGACGAGCCCGTGCAGCGCACCTTGGTCGGGAACATCTCGGGGATGTACGACGCCAGCGGCGCGAACATCGCGGCGACGATGAACATCGCGACGAAGGCGGCGACCATGATCAGCGCCACGCTCTTCGTGTTCACCAGCGCGAAGAACGCGAAGCTCCACAGCGATGCCGGCGATGGCGCCGCCCATGATCACCGGGCGCCGGCCGATCTTGTCCGACAGGTGGCCGAACAGCGGGATGCCGATGCACTGCGCGATGGCGCCGACCAGCACGGCCTGCAGCCCGATCGACTTGGACATTTGCAGCTGCTGCGGCAAGTACACGAGCAGGAAGAGCGTGAAGACGTAGAACGCGATGTCGCTGCCGATGCGGCTGCCCAGCGCGAGGCCCACGGCCTTCTTGTGGTGGCGCAGCACCTCCATCAGCGGCGCATGGCCCTGCTTGCCTTCCTTCTCCATCTTCTCGAACAGCGGCGACTCCGACAGGCCCATGCGGATGTACAGGCCCACCGCGATCAGCAGCGCGCTGCTCAGGAACGGAATGCGCCAGCCCCACGACATGAACGCCTCTTCCGACACGAGCCACGTGACGAGCGCGAACACGCCGTTGGCCAGCAGCAGGCCGATGGGCGCGGCGATCTGCACCAGGCTGCCGTAGAAACCGCGGCGTTTTCCGTTCGGGTCGAACTCGTTGACCATCAAGGCCGCGCCACCCCACTCGCCGCCGAGCGCCAGGCCCTGCAGCACGCGCAGCATCACCAGCAGCACCGGCGCCATCACGCCGGCCGCGGCGGCGCTGGGCAGCAGGCCGATCGCGAAGGTCGACAGGCCCATCATCAGCAGCGTGACGACGAGCACCCACTTGCGCCCGAGCTTGTCGCCCATGGCGCCGAACAGCGCGGCGCCGAAGGGCCGCGCGACGAAGGCCACGCCGTAGCTGGCCAGCGACAGCAGCGTCGCCGTCAGCGGGCTGGCCTGCGAGAAGAACAGCTTCGGGAACACCAGCGCGGCGGCCGAGCCGTAGATGAAGTGGTCGTAGAACTCGAGCGTGGTGCCGGCGAGGCTGGCGCCGGCGACACGCTTCATGGAGGGCGGGGCCTTCGCACGTGCGCCGACGGGCGCGGCGGCGGAGGAGGCGGACAGGGCGGACATGGGCACTTCTCCTTCGGGGTCGGTGGGGCGCATCAGCGCCGGCGGGGCAGCAGCGTCGGTGCGCCGCACGGCAGGAAACGGCCGCGACCGGCGCGACCGAGGAAACGTTGCCCGTCCCACACGACCTCGCCACGGGCGATGGTCATGCCCGGCCAGGCGCGCAGCGTCATGCCCTCGTAGGGCGTGTGGTCGACGGCGTGGTGCAGTTGCTCGTTGCGCAGCACGAACTCGCGCTCGTCCCACACGACGAGGTCGGCGTCGGCGCCGATCGCGATGCTGCCCTTGCGCGGGTGCAGGCCGTAGGCCTTGGCCGGGCCGGTGGCGGTGAGCTCGACGAACTTCTCCAGCGTCATGCGCCCGGCCAGCACGCCTTCGGAATAGAGCAGCGCCAGCCGCGTCTCGATGCCGGCGATGCCGTTCGGGATGTGGCGGAACGCCACCTCCTCGCCGCCCGGCTTCTTGCCCTCGGTGCCGTCGAACGTGAACGGCGCGTGGTCGGACGAGAACACGCTGAACAGGCCGTCGTTCAGGCCGTCCCAGATCACGTCCTGGTTGGCCTTGTCGCGCGGCGGCGGGCTGCACACGCAGCGCGCGCCGTGATAGCTGTCGTCCACGCCGAGGTCGGCGGCGGTGAGGAACAGGTACTGCGGGCAGGTCTCGGCGAACACCTTCAGCCCGTGCGCGCGCGCCCAGCGGATCTGCTCCACCGCCTCGCGGCCGGACACGTGCACGATCAGGATCGGCACGTCCACCAGCTCGGCCAGCGCGATCGCGCGGTGAGTCGCCTCGCGCTCGACCAGCATGGGCCGCGCGTGGGCATGGAAGCGCGGCGCGGTGCGGCCGGCGGCTTCCAGCCGCTTCGTCAGCCACTCGATGCAGTCGGCATTCTCGGCGTGGATCATCGCCATCGCGCCGTGCTGCCGCGCCACGTCCAGCACGTCGAGGATCTGGCCGTCGTCGAGCTTCAGGTCGTCATAGGTCATGTAGACCTTGAACGACGTGTAGCCCTCGCGGATCAGCGCCGGCAGCTCCTCGTTCAGCACCGTGCGGCGTCGGGTCGCTGACGATCAGGTGGAACGCGTAGTCGATGTGCGCGCGGCCTTCGGCGCGGTGGTGGTAGTCGGCCACCGCGGCGCGCAGCGACTGGCCCTTCTCCTGCGCAGCGAACGGGATCACCGTGGTGGTGCCGCCGCAGGCGGCGGCGCGCGTGCCGCTGTCGAAGTCGTCGGCCATGCGCACCGGCGGCGCCATCGGCTGGTCGAGGTGGCAGTGGGCGTCGACGCCGCCGGGCGTCACGACGCGGCCGGCCACGTCGATCTCCCTGGCGCCGGCGGGCAGGTCGTCGCCGATCTGCGCAATGCGGCCGCCGCGGATGCCGATGTCGGCGTCGAACACGTCGCTCGCGGTGGCTACGCGGGCCCGGCGGAGCACGAGATCGAAGGCGGCGCCCGATGTTGGTGACACGAATGTTGACATTTTGTCGGCTCGGTTCGTCTTTAAAGTGCGTATAGGCAGTGATCGACGACCGGTGGCTCTGCCTGATTCGAGCTTCATGCCATGCATGGGAAGCAGCGTTGCCGGTGTGTTGTCTACATCTTCGTCGACAATTTGATGTTGAGCATAGTGTTTACACTAATGTCGACAATCCGGCCGCATGTGAACATGCTCGGCCATGACCCGCACCCTTCGCCTCGGCGTGCTCACGCCCTCGTCCAACACCGCGCTGGAGCCGCTGACCAGCGCGCTGGCCGCCGGCCTGCCGGGCTGCAGCGCGCACTTCGCGCGCTTCAAGGTCACGGAGATCGCGCTGTCGGACCAGGCGCTCGGCCAGTTCGACGACGAGAAGATCCTCGCCGCCGCCGAGCTGCTGGCCGACGCCAAGGTCGATGCGATCGGCTGGAGCGGCACGTCGTCCGGCTGGCTCGGGTTCGGTGCCGACCGGCGGCTGTGCGCGCGCATCACCGAGCGCACCGGCATCCCGGCCACCACGGCGGTGCTCGCGCTCAACGAGCTGCTCGCGCTGCGCGGCGTGACGAAGCTCGGCCTCGTGACGCCCTACACCGTGGACGTGCAGCGGCGCATCGTCGAGAACTACCGTGCGCTGGGCATCGAGGTCGTGGCCGAGCGACACCTCGGCATCCGCGTGAACCACGACTTCGGCCTCGTCGACCCCGGCACGCTGCGCCGCCTGATCGACGAGGCGGCCGAGCCGGGGCCGCAGGCCATCACCACCTTCTGCACCAACTTGCGCGCCTCGCCGCTGGCCATCGAGGTCGAGGCGCGGCACGACATCCCGCTGCTCGACACCGTGAGCACCACCGTGTGGGGCCTGCTGCGCGCCGCGGGCGCCGACCCGTCGCCGCTGGCGGCGCGCTGGGGCCGGCTGTCTCGGGGGCCCCAATGAGCGCCGCCGGGCCGTTCCCAAGGCGCGAGCGCCCCCTCGGGGGCAGCGAGCGAAGCGAGCGTGGGGGCCCCAATGAGCGCCGCCGGGCCGTTCCCAAGGCGCGAGCGCCCCCTCGGGGGGCAGCGAGCGAAGCGAGCGTGGGGGCCCCAATGAGCGCCGCCGGGCCGTTCCCAAGGCGCGAGCGCCCCCTCGGGGGGCAGCGAGCAAGCGAGCGGGGGGCCCCAGTTCGCCGAGGATCCGCACATCGAGCAGCTGCAGGCGCTCTCGGGCGGCACGGCATGGCCGGTCCCTACAATGGCCGCGCCCGTTGCGCACGCCTGCCTTCACGCCGCGTGCGCCCCGCCAGTCCTGCCCGCCACGCCCAGGCCGACCGCCATGCCGACCCGCACCGCGCGCAAGAGCGCCGCCACGCCCGCCCGCCTCGCGCGGGAGAACGCCCACGACGAGATCTACGAGAAGATCTATGTCGCCATCCTCGAGCATCGCCTGCACCCGGGCACCAAGCTCGTCGAGGAGCGCCTTGCCGAGATCTTCGACGTCAGCCGCGCGCGCGTGCGCGAGGTGCTGGCGCGGCTCGCGCACGAGCACGTGGTGGAGATCTTCCCGCAGCGCGGCGCCTACGTCGCCAAGCCGACGATCGAGGAGGCCGCCGACGTGTTCGAGGCGCGCCGCCTGATCGAGCCGGCGCTGCTGCGCCGGCTCGTGGAGACGGTGACGCCCGAGAAGGTCGCCCGCCTGCGCACGCACCAGGAGCTGGAGATGGACGCGCGCCGGCGCGACGACAAGCGCGCCATCGTGCGCCTGTCCGGTGAGTTCCACACGCTGCTGGCCGAGCTGGCCGGCAACACGGCGCTGGCGCGCAGCATGCGCGAGCTGTCGACGCTGACCTGCCTGGTGATCTTTCTGTACGACGCGCCCACGGCCACGAGCTGCCGCGCCGACGAGCACTCGCAGATCATCGAGGCCATCGGCAAGCGCGACGTGGCGCGCGCCGAGAAGCTGATGATGGAGCACCTCGACCACATCGAGAGCAGCCTGCGGCTGGACAGCACGGCCGAGGAGCCGAACCTCGAAGCCATCTTCAACCGCTGACCAAGTCGTTGGCCACGAGCACCACCACCGACAGAAGTGGTCGACGTGGATTCAATCCGCAACGCTGCTGCCTGGAGAACCGTGTCCCGAGCACCGAATCGGACCCCATCTGAATGAGCTGCTGCGCCGAGAACTGAATCTGGTCGTCATTTGATCAGCGACAACGCCCCTCGCGGGGCGCTGTCGTTGGTGGAGAGATCGTCTGTCGGCCCTGCTGTTCAACCACCGGACGGATCGAGCCGCGAGGACGCCCGGCTGCCTTGCTCAATTGGTGTGATAGTGGAGGACGATGCTCCTCACGCTCACATTGTCCAGATTGCCAACGCTCGGTCCGGCTGCACCGGTAATGCTTCTGACGCAGATCATCAACTGATTCGTCCCGGCCAGAAGCAGGGCGCTCGAAAACGCCTTGTGATTCGCCGCCCACTCGGTCTTCAGGTTCGCGTCGTCGTGTTCCAGCAAGAATCCGATGGACGCGGCCTGATTCGCATCGGTGTCATTGGACGTGCATACCGTCGTCGGTGGGTTGATATAAGCCTCGATGTAGTTGAATTCGACCCCCAGCGCCTCCAGGTCGAGGACCGCACTGTTCGCGGTCGACGAGGACCGGTTCACGTTGCTGGGAAGCGTGAAGTTGATGAGCAGTCTCGGCGCGGAGTCGCTCAAGTTGGTCTGACTGCGACTAACCGCAATGAAGTCGCCTGCTGCGCTGGCGAGCATTGAACTGGTTGCCAATGCGGCGGCAAGAAGGATCCTTGAATGTGTCTTGGCAAAGTTTCTCTTGAAGCTCATATCAATCTCCAGGTGTGACGGGGCTCAGAGGGTTGGACAGCGCCCTGCCCCAGATGGCGCTGCCGAGGGAACACGCCGCGACGTCACCGCGCCTCGATGGGGCGCGCCGATGGCGTCGGATCGTTCGGGTGACCGCCTCAGCGGTCGGGTCTGTGGCCGGGTGGCCGTGCGGTCGCCGGCTTCATGGCGGGGCCTGCTGCGGGTCTGACGGGTCGGGTCGCTGGCTCTCCAGCAGCTCGTCGAGGCGGCGTCGCGCTTCCTGATGCACGTCCGCATAGGGAGCATGCAGAGCGGCCTCGAGTGCCGCGCGCAGCGCGGCAGGGGCGCCGCTGCGCGGCTCGAGGTAGAGCTCCAACGCCACCTGCCGCACGCGCTCGGATGCATCGATTTCGAGCATCGACTTGAGCAACTCGTCGGGGACGGTGATGCTGCTCGATACGGCCGTCATCAATCCTTCGAAGCGTTCGGCCTCGCTGCCGCGTTCGATCGCGGCGAACAGGCGCCGCGCTTCTGCCGCTGCGACCACCGGCGCTTCGGTGCACATACTCTTCTGCGTCGAGGCCACCGAGGGCGCGCCGGTCGATGCCGAGGCCGCGGCGCCTGCCGGCCGCACGCGCTCACGCAGGTCGCCGTATCCAGCCTGCAACGCGATCTGCTCGAGCACCCAGTCGAGCGGATGCTGCTCGACCCGCAGCGTCACCATCCCGTCGGTCGACACCGCGATCAGCGGCTGGTCGGCTGGCGCGGCGCTCGGATTCGATGTCGGCGCGGCGGCCGACCGCACCAGCGGCGGCTGGGTGTTCGGGGCAACCGGCGCCGGATCGCGTGCGAACCAGCCTGTGCACCCCGCCACTGCGAGCGCCGCAACATGCGTCAGGATCGGATGGGCGTTCATTGCGCTGTCCTCGAAGAGTTCATGTCGGCCGCCGCCAGCAGCTGCAACGGGTGGCCAGCGAAGCCCTGGACCGCGGGCCGGTCGAAGTCGCGCCCGACCAGCGCACGGGCAAAGAGGTATTCGCCGCGGTCATGGTCGCTGAGGGCGTCGAGGTCGACGTGGCCGGCCGCGTCGCAGCGGAAGGCCCTGGGCGCGGTGGTCGATTTCGAAAGCGGCCGGAACCACAGTTGGTAGCGGCTGCCGGCCGCTGGGTCGGCTGTCGGATTCATGCCTCTTGCTCCTTGAGCGTCTGCCTGGGGTTCAATGTGGCAGGCGCCTCGCGCAAAGTCCTCAGGAACTCAAAAGAGTCCAAGAAGTTGCTGCGCGAGCCCGGCGCAACGGCCGCAAGCGCGACGCAGCTCACCCAGTTCGGCCGCTCGAACGACGGCACGCAGTTGCACTCGACCGGCGCCACGAACTGGTAGCCACGGCGCTGGACCGTCGCCACTGCGTCGGCGCCGATCACCTTGCGCAGTGCCGACACCTGGACCTGAACATTCGCTTCCTCCACCACCAGGCCGGGCCACACGCGCTCGAGCAGTTCGTGCTTGGTGAGCACCTCCGCGCGGCGCTCGATCAGCGCGACGAGAACGTCGAACGCGCGCGAGCCCAGCGTTGCTGTAACCCCGTCGGCCAGCAGGCGGCGCTGCTCGGGCCGCAATTCGAAGCGGCCGAAGCGGTAGCGCCGGATCTCGCTGGCCTGGTTGTGGTCGGTCATCGTGTCGTCCCGGATGCATTGCGATGGGACGTATTGCATCGGGACGGCCGTCCACAGTCGTCGCGGCCGATGGGGGTGAAGTGGGATGTCGGCCAGATGATCGCGAGACGATTTGCTGACGCCTGCTTCAGGTCATGGTCTTGCGGATGACCGGGTACCGGGGATGTGTCGCGACCTGGTGCGAAGGGCGGTCCGGACAAGTGCTCAGCTCGGCATCGGTGCCGAACGGGGCGTAGACGACGAAAGTGACTCGGAGTGGCGATAGGGCGTCTCGACAGGACGACCACGCTGACTACACCGCACTGCGGCGCGTCCACTCGCATTCCCGTGCACGCTCTCGGGTGCGGTGGCAAGGGCGCGAGACGATGCGCCGACGATCAGACCACGTTGCGACGACGCGATGCGGGCCGCCCTCCCTAGTTTGAAGCCACTCTTGCCGGCACTCGGCGGGATGGTGGTGAGGCCGCACAATGCTGCGGCTCGGAGCTTCGAGGAGCGGCGGCCATGGTCGTTAACGCGATGCAGCATCATTGGGGCGCAGCTGCGGCGGCTGCCGCACTGGTGGCAGCTTGCGCCATGCCGCACGGGGGCGTGCCGGCAGCACCTTCCGGCGGGCAGGAACCCGGCGGCGAGTACCTCGTGTTCATCGACGCGGGCAAGCCATCGGTTCAGTTGCAGTTCGCTTCGGCGGCCGACTGCCGGCGATGGGCCCTCAACATGGCCGAAGCCGGCCAAGGCGCCCCTCGCACAGGGGCGCCTCGCTGCGTGGGACAAAACTCTGCGGCAACGCTTCCGGTTGCGGTGGCGCTGCGCAGGAGTTCCGACGGACAGCTGTTCGATGCGCAGGCCGCCTCCATCCCGGCGTGCGAGGCCTTCGTCGCGGGGATGGTGATGCAGGGGTATGCGACGCCCCTCGGACCCTGCCAGTGAGGCGCTGCGAAGCCGCGCTCACGTCTTGAGCGCAGAACTGGAGGGTCCTCCACCACTTCACTTAACGACCGGCCGCGCGCTCCAGGACCGCGATGAGGCGGTCGATCTGTGCCAGGAAATCCTCGCGCGTCGGTTGTGGGCCGTCGTCGGCCATGCTCGTTGCCAGGCGTGCCACCTCGCTGTGTGCGGTCGTCCTGGCCCAATGCTTCGCCCGGCAGTAGGCCAGCAGTGCAAGTCGTCCAAGGTCGCGTTGCCTGCGCGAGTGATGGAACTCAGCCAGAAGGTCTTCCAACTCAATGTCGACAGTTCGAGTATCCATGTTGCAGTGCAGCATAGCACCGCGGCAGATGCCTCGTTTAGAGGTGTGCCTCCATCAGCCCCGCCGGCCTAGTCAGCGCGCCGTCGTGTCAGCGCCTGTACGCGTGCTCGGCATGGGCCACTGCTCCGGCGGGCCTGCCACCTTCCAAGCTGACTTCCTCACCCCGCTGATCGCCTGGGTCGAGCAGGGCATGGCGCCGTCGAGCCAGGCGCGCCTGCGGCGTGCGCTCGGCGTCGGGTATGACAGGCTTGCGGCTCATGAGTTGTAAATCCTTCAGGTGCCGCCGTCCACGCTGCCACTGACCGACGGTGCGACGTTCTCGCTGAACCTTGACATCGACACGGCGCTGGCCGAGTTGCACGCGACGAACGCAACCTATACCGAGTCGGCGATGAGCTTCATGACGCCGCCGAATCCGCACGACATGTCGGCGGTACGCAGCCGCGGCGGCAAGATCCTCGTCTACCACGGCGTCGCGGACCCGATCTTCTCGGTGTCCGACACGGTCGCCTGGGTGAAAGGCGTCGAACGCCACACGTCGGCCGGCACGAGCGACTTCGTGCGCCTGTACCGCGTGCCGGGCATGGGCCACTGCTCCGGCGGGCCTGCCACCGACCAAGCTGACTTCCTCACCCCGCTGATCGCGTGGGTCGAGCAGGGCAGGGCGCCGTCGAGCATCGTCGCCACCGCGCGCGGCCCCGACAACGCGGGCGGCGTGAACAACGAGGTGCCGGCCAGCTGGGCGCCGAACCGCACGCGGCCGCTGTGCCCGTACCCAACGGTGGCGGTGTACGGCGGCTCGGGCGACATCGAGCGAGCGCAGAACTGGAGCTGTCGCTAGTGTCTTGTCATCGACACGCCGAGCTGCCGCACGGGTAGGAGACGAGCATGTGCGTCAACTATTCCTTGTCGTCATCAGTTGCCGCTGTCAACGCCTCTACGGCAATGGCAGCTACCAGGGCGACCACCAGCACGCCGCATATTCCTATGGCAATCGCGAGGACGCGTGCGGCTAGAGATTTCGGCGCAAGATCGCCGTAGCCGATCGTCAGCCCCGATACGAAGGCAAAGTAAATCGACTCTTGTACCGACCAGCCTTCGAGCCGGCCGACAACCAAGCCGAATGTGATGATCAGTGCGAACAGGGCTGACAGGATGGGCCATACCACGCGCAAGCCCCTGAGCAACCCGGCAGTGAAACTCCTCCTCAACGCGCGCCTATCGAGCCGCATGGCACTCCATGAAGGATGGCGGAGATTTACGACCAATTGTAGGCGCGCGATGGCGAGCGCAAGCGCGCGTCACTGCACGTCACGGTTGCTCAGTGACAGGCCCACGGCAGGGCTGCGATTGGCGGCATGAAACACCTTCAAGCTCCGCTGTGCACGCTTGAACCTCAGGTCGAAGCTCACGCGCCTGCGATGTTCGAGGTGCTGTCCGATCCGGCGATCTACGAGTTCGAGGGTAGACCACCGCCTTCCCTTGCGGCCCTCGCTGAGGGCTATCGGCGCAGCGAGTCGCGTGTCTCACGAGACGGCCTGGGGAAATTGCTGAACTGGATAGTTCGGCTGCCGAGCGATGAACTCGCGGGGTATGTTCAAGCGACTGTGCTGGAGTCTGGTGCGGCCTATGTGGGTTACGAGTTCTCGAAGAAACACTGGGGGAGGGGCATAGGTAGCGCATCCGTCCAGGCAGTACTCGAAGAACTGGTCCAGTCATACGGTGTTCATACCGTTGTCGCCGTACTGAAGCCCGTCAACTTTCGGTCCATGGGTCTGCTGGGCCGCCTTGGGTTCGAGCCAGCCACTCCTCCCGAAGCAGCCGCCTACGAATCCGACCCGGACGAAGTCGTCATGCTCAAAGTGCTCAGGGAAGCATGCCTATAGTGCCGACGTAGCCACGAGGCAGGGCGCTTGCTTTTCTAGCCGCTTCGGCTGAGCTGCCGACTGCACGAAGTGTCCTGGCGCTGGCTGTGCGCTTCACGCGCGCTCAGGCCACGCTATTGCGCCCGGCCCGCCACAGCACAAATGCAAACTCGTCAGTGCGCTCGTCGTCCAGTTGGCTGCGCGTGCTGCCCAGGCCATGTCCAGCATCGAAGCTCACGCGCAGCAGGATCGGGTTTGGCGAACGGTTGGCCCGTTGGAGGCGTGCGGCCATCTTGGCGCCATCCCAGGCATTGACACGCGGGTCGGTCATGCCGACGGTGAGTAGCACAGCCGGGTAGCGGGCTCCATCTTGGACGTGGTACAGGGCGTCCATGGCCTTCAAGCCAAGGAAGCCTGCTCGTTCCTGCACGGTGCCGAACTCATCGATGTTGGGCGGCCCGTTCTGCCCGAACTCGGCTCGAAGCGCGTTGGACACGCCGACGTTGGATATGACACCGGCGAACAGGTCGGGCCGCTCGGTGAGTGCTCGGCCCACGGTGATGCCGCCGGCGGAGCCGCCCTGGATGGTCACTGTCCTGCGCGACGCCCAGCCGGTGCGGACAAGATGCTCGCAGCAGTCGATCAGGTCGCGCCAGGTGTTGGCCTTCGCGATCTTCTGGCCATCCTTCCACCAGCGCTTGCCATATTCGCCGCCGCCACGCACGTGTGCGGTGGCGAACACACCGCCCCGCTCCAACAGCGCGAGCGTGCGGAGGCTGAAGTAAGGACCACTCGTGATCTGGTAGGCGCCGTAGGCGTTCACGAGCGTCGGGTTGCGGCCGTCTCGTTTCAGCCCCTTCCTGGCGACGATGGACAGTGGCACCCGGGTGCCGTCATGCGCGGTGGCGAAGGTTCGGATCGCCTCGAAACCCGACAAGTCAACCGATGCCGGCGGCGCAAGGCCGGTGGGCGTGGTAGTGCCTTTGGCCGGATCGTGACGGAAGACGGTGGAGGGCAGGAGCCAAGCGGTGCCGTCCAGCCAGCAGCCGTCTTCCAGCGTGCTGGCCCACAGGCCGCTGATCGACCCTTCCCAGGGTAACGGCACAGCCGCCAGGCGCCCGTCGCGGTCAAGCTTGCGCAGGCTGTGATAGCCGCCGTCGAGGTCTTGCAGGTACAGCCCGTCGCGCGCGAAGGCCATCGCCTCGATGACCAGCCGGCCTTCGGGGACGACCACGGCCGCGCTTTCGTACGAGGCGTTCGCAAGGGGCGTGCGCAGCACCTTGGCGTTGGAAGCGCCCTTGGTGGTGAGCAGGTAGAGGTCGCTGACGTCAAACGCGAAGCCAACGACCTCGTCCTTGACTGCGCAGACCTGCCTCCATTGCGCGCGGCCGACCATCGCATCGGCCAGTCGGGCCACGAACATCGGGTTTTCACGACGGACGCCGCCGAACAGAACCAGCAGAGCCCATTCGCCGCCGCTGGGGCTGGCGAAGATGCTCGGGAAGTCGGTTTCGGCCACCGGTATCGAGGGGTCCCTGCCAAAGGCGACCAGCACCATGTCCTCCTTCGGATCGGCGCCGAGCTTGTGCAACAGCACCGGCGACCGCTTGTAGTAGTCCACCGTGCCCAGCTTCGCCGGATCAGCCACGCGTGCGTAGAAGAAGCCGCTGCTGTCGGGCAGCCACGACGGAGTGGCGTACTGCGTACCGGCGATTCGCTCGGGCAGCACACGACCTGTCTCGACCTCCATCACGTGCAGGACGGAGTTCTCGCTGCCGGCCGGGGACAGTCCGTAGACCACATGAGACCCGTCGGGCGCGGCGAGCCACCAGTCGAGCGAGACGTGCACGCCGCCCTGGCCCTTCATCGTGGTCGGGTCGATCAGGATGCGCGCAGGCGCACCGAGGCCCTGGCGCACCGCCAGCATGAAGTTGTCCGCCCCCGCCGGCCGCAGTTGGTACAACACCCGGCCGCCGGCCGATTGCACACCATAGGCGATCGGTGTACCGCCCGACAGGTCACCGACGCGACGCCTGAGACGTTCTCGGCCGGGGATTGCGTTCAGCGTCTCGCGGGCGAAGGCGTCCTGCCCGCGCATGAAAGGCTCCCACTCCTTGTCGTTCGGGTTCTCCATCCAGCGGTACGGATCGGTCACCGTCTCGTCGAAGTAGGTATCGGTCACGGGCTCCACGCGTGCAACGGGCGGTCGGCGGGCAGATGCCGCGTGAGCAAATCCGGACAACTGCCAAAGCACGGCTGCAATGCCGGAGGAGAAGGAGCGCAGCGCGGCGCGGCGGCTCCAGTTTGATGCGGGGCGGAAGGCGTGCAAACGATCCTCCTGACCGAAGGCGCGAGAATGATCCGGCGAAGGCAGGGTTGTCGGGCCTAGACAGAAGTCGAGCCGGAGGGCTGCAAGGAGCGGGCTTCACGATAGGCCGTCAGTCCGTCAATCGCGGCCGAGGCATCGCGAACCATGTCGGCGACGATCTCGGCCGCCGGCTGGACCGCGTCGATCAGACTGCACGACTGCCCCGCGTACAGCGCCATCTGCTCGACGTCAGCAGCGACGTCCGACTCCGGTAGGTACGGGGAGTACGCCGGGATGTCGATCGTCGTCCCGCCGCTGCGCATGGTGCCGAGCACGGTGCGCTCGCCCGGCCTTTGACCGCTGGCCGGTCGCCCCGCTGTCTCCCAGCGCGCGACGCTTGCGTTACGCAGCACCCGATGCGGAGCATTCGACCAACCGACATCGAAGTGCTCGAGGTGTATCGCGTCTTCAGCCTTGGCCGAGATCACGCGCTCCTTGTACGCCGTCGACGCATTCGCCTCCGTACTGGCGAGGAAGCGCGTTCCCATCGACACGCCCTGCGCGCCAAGACTCAGTGCTGCGACAAGGCCACGACCATCGGCGATCCCGCCCGAGGCGATCACTGGGATCGGCCCAACCGCGTCGACAACTGCAGGCAGCAGTACCGCCAACGTTGTTGTGCCCTTGACGTGCCCGCCAGCTTCGAAGCCTTGGGCGATGACCGCGTCGACGCCGGCCTGCGCTCCAGCGACGGCCTCCTCGACCGAGCCGACCTGAAGGAATACCTTCATCCCACGCCCATGCGCCTCGTCGACGTACGGCGCGGGGTCTCCCCAGAACAGAACGAGGATTGGAATGCGCTCGTCGAAGCAGGATTCGAGCTGCCCATTGCGGAGCAGAGGCAGAACGATGTTCACTCCGAAGGGCTGGGCAGTCAGCTCCTTCAGCCGCTGAATCTGCGCTCGAACGAACTTGCCGGGCAGCGATGCTGTGCCCAGCACGCCGCATCCGCCCGCGTTCGAGACTGCGGCCGCGAGTTCGGCACCGGCCGCTGCGCCGATTCCCGCGCTGAAGATGGGATGCTTGACGCCGAGGGCGCGACAGAGCGGAGTAGTGAGCATGGTCTGTCCGGTCCTGCCCGATGCAGACCTTGCCGTTCGGGTACGTGATCCTGCGGACGACGCTCATCCCCGGCAAGGTCAGCGAGGGCTTGAAGTGGAGAAAGTGAAGTTTACTGGGGTCCCCTGCTATGCCGATCTCAAGTTGTCGCATCGAGAGCGGCTTTGCCCTCCGTGCGTCGGCATCCGCTCCTCAGGTGGCCAGCTATTCAACGGTCGACACGAGCCCCTCCGGGACCGACGCCGCCAGAGCGCTACTGCCAACCGGAGTTGAAGTGCCTGACTGGGGCGAGGATCGGTTCGACCTCGTTTGGGTGCTCACGAGAGGGCAGGATACATGGGACTTTGCGCAGGTGCCTCAGCTTCTGTTGAACGACGACCTCCTCGAAATCTTGTAGCGCAACCCGAGTCAGCCGCCGCGCAGCGACTGAGTCCGCACGAGAACAACATGCGACTCGCGCTTCCAACGTTCGGTGCCGCCGGTGTTGACTTCGCCGATCACCGATACAGGTTTGCCGTCTGAGGTGCGGAAGCCCGACAACAGACCGACGATGCGAGCCTGTTTCAGGGCCTCCTCAGGCAGCCGACTTTGCGGCATGATGTGTCCCGCCCCGGATGGGATCAGATGGTCGTGTCCGTGGTTGCGCAAGCAGCATCATCTGCAACGTTTCTTCCAGGGGCATAAATCCTGATGAAGACCCTGTTGGCGCTTTCTCCCGCCTGCCTCCTGGCCGGTTGCAGTACGGTGGTGCTCGACCCGGCCGGCTATGTTGCCGTGCAAGAGGCGAGGCTGCTGGTCATCTCGACCCTGCTGATGCTGCTCATCATCGTGCCGGTAATCGTGCTGACGCTGCTCTTCGCCTGGCGCTACCGGGCGTCCAACACGGACGCGCCGTACGAGCCGGAGTGGGACCATTCGATCCAGCTCGAACTGGTGATCTGGTCGGCGCCGCTGCTGATCATCATTGCCCTGGGCGCGATCACGTGGATCGGCACGCACACGCTCAACCCCTACCGCCCGCTGGACGCACGCGCCTCTGCCGCAGCCGTCGAACCTCTGGACGTCCAGGTCGTCGCCCTCGACTGGAAATGGCTGTTCATCTATCCCAAGCTGGGCATCGCCACGGTGAACGAACTGGCCGCGCCGGTGGACATGCCAGTGCGCTTCAGCATCACCTCGTCCTCGGTGATGAATTCGTTCTACGTCCCGGCGCTGGCGGGCCAGATCTACGCGATGCCGACCATGGAGACCAAGCTGCATGCCGTCATCAACCGGCCGGGCGAGTACGAAGGCTTCTCCGCGAACTACAGCGGCGCCGGCTTCTCCAGCATGCATTTCAAGTTCCACGGCATGAGCGCCGCCGACTTCGAGCGATGGGTCCGGAAGGCCAGGGCGAGCGGCCAGGCGCTCAGCCGCGATGCCTATCTGCAGCTCGAACGTCCCAGCGAGCGCGAGGCTGTGCGCCCCTACGGCACGGTCGCGCCGCGCCTGTTCGATGCAATCGTCAATCGCTGCGTAGCACCCGGCAGCCAGTGCCTGCATGCCGTCATGGAGGCGGACCTGCGACGCGCTTCGGCGGCGCTCAATTGGCGGCCCGAGTCCGCAGGTCTGCACGGCCGCAAATGCGGCGACGGTCGCTCTGTTGCCTGTCGAACAATGGAAATAGCGCCGAATGTCCGAGTCTTCCGACCTCAACCATCCGCTCTTCGGGCGCCTCAGCTGGGACGCCCTTCCCCTGCACGAGCCTATCCTGCTCGTAACGTTCGCCGGGGTCGTGCTGGGCGGCATCGCCATCCTGGGCGCGCTCATCTACTTCAAGGCAGTGGGCCCGCTGTGGCGCGACTGGATCACCAGCATCGACCACAAGAAGATCGGCATCATGTACGTGATCCTGGGGCTGGTGATGCTGCTGCGCGGGTTTGCCGACGCCCTCATGATGCGCGCCCAGCAGGCCGTCGCCTTCGGTGAGTCAACGGGCTACCTGCCGCCGCACCACTACGACCAGATCTTCACCGCGCACGGCGTCATCATGATCTTCTTTGTCGCGATGCCGCTCGTGACGGGGCTCATGAACTTCGCGATGCCGCTGCAGATCGGCGCGCGCGACGTCGCCTTTCCGTTCCTGAACAACTTCAGCTTCTGGATGACCGCCGCCGGCGCCGGCCTCGTCATGGCCTCGCTGTTCGTCGGCGAGTTCGCGCGTACCGGCTGGCTTGCCTACCCGCCGCTGTCGGGGATCATCCACAGTCCGGACGTCGGCGTCGATTACTACATCTGGTCGCTTCAGGTGGCGGGCGTGGGCACCACGCTTTCGGGCATCAACCTCATCGCCACCATTGTCAAGATGCGCGCGCCCGGCATGAGCATGATGAAGATGCCGATCTTCACGTGGACGACCCTGTGCGCGAACGTGCTGATCGTCGCCGCATTTCCCGTGCTGACGGGTGCCCTCGCCTTGCTCTCCCTCGACCGCTATGTCGGGACGCACTTCTTCACCAACGAGCTTGGCGGCAACGCGATGATGTACGTCAACCTCATCTGGATCTGGGGCCATCCTGAGGTGTACATCCTGATCCTGCCCGCCTTCGGGATTTTCTCGGAGGTTGTTTCCACCTTCTGCGGCAAGCGCCTGTTCGGCTATGCGTCCATGGTCTACGCCACGGTGGTGATCACGATCCTGTCGTACCTGGTATGGCTGCACCACTTCTTCACCATGGGCTCGGGCGCCAGCGTGAACTCCTTCTTCGGCATCACCACGATGATCATCTCGATCCCCACCGGGGCCAAGATCTTCAACTGGCTTTTCACCATGTACCGGGGGCGCATCCACTTCGAGGTCCCGATGCTGTGGACCATCAGCTTCATGGTCACCTTCGTGATCGGCGGAATGACCGGCGTGCTGCTGGCGGTGCCGCCGGCCGACTTCGTGCTGCACAACAGCCTGTTCCTCGTGGCGCACTTCCACAACGTCATCATCGGCGGCGTCGTGTTCGGCCTGTTCGCGGGCATCACCTACTGGTTTCCCAAGGCCTTCGGCTTCAGGCTGGAACCGTTCTGGGGCAAGTGCTCGTTCTGGTTCTGGACCGTTGGCTTCTACGTCGCCTTCATGCCGCTGTACGTCCTGGGCCTGAAGGGCGTCACCCGCCGCCTCAGCCACTTCGAAGACTCTTCGCTGCGGATCTGGTTCGAGATCGCGGCGCTCGGCGCCGTGCTGATCGCATGCGGCATCGGATGCTTCCTCATCCAGCTCTGGGTGAGCTTCATGCGGCGCGACGCGTTGCGCGACACCACGGGCGACCCCTGGGGCGGCCGCACGCTGGAGTGGTCCACCTCTTCGCCGCCGCCCGCCTACAACTTCGCGTTCACGCCGATCGTCCACGAGGGTGACGCCTGGTACGACATGAAGAAGCGGGGATACATCCGGCCCCTGGCGGGCTTCATTCCCATCCACATGCCGAAGAACACCAGCGCGGGATTCGTGCTGGCCATGCTTAGCGCGCTCTTCGGCTTCGCGCTCATCTGGCACATGTGGCTCGTTGCGGCCGCGGCGTTCGCGGCGGTCGTCGTGGTGGCGATCGTCCACACGTTCAACTACGAGCGCGACTTCCACATCCCCGCCGATGACGTAGTGCGCATCGAAAGCGCCCGCACCCAACTGCTGGCCGGCCATGGCTGAGACCACCGTCGTCCACGCCGCGGGCGATGCCGGTGCGCTGCGCTTCTACGAGACCGGGCACGCACCACCCGGAGCAGCCCACGCTGCTCGGGTTCTGGCTCTACCTGATGAGCGACTGCCTCCTGTTCGCCTGCCTGTTCGCCTGCTACGGGGTGCTGGGCCGCAACTATGCGGGCGGGCCGTCGGGCGCAGAACTCTTCGAGTTGCCACTGGTCGCCGTCAACACGTCGCTGCTGCTGCTCTCGTCGATCACCTACGGCTTTGCCGTCATCGCGATGCAGCGCAAGCTGCCCGGCGCCACGCTCGCCTGGCTGGCGCTCACGGGCCTGCTGGGCGCCGGCTTCGTCGGCATCGAGCTCTACGAGTTCGGCCACCTGATCCACGAGGGCTACGGGCCGCAGCGCAGCGCCTTCCTGTCATCGTTCTTCGCGCTGGTGGGTACCCACGGCCTGCACGTCAGCTTCGGCATGTCTGGCTGGCCACGCTGCTGGTGCAGATCAGGAAACATGGCCTTATCGCGGCGAACCGGCGGCGCTTGATGTGCCTGTCGATGTTCTGGCACTTCCTCGACGTGGTGTGGATCGGGGTCTTCACCTTCGTCTACCTGATGGGTGTGCTGCCATGAGCGAACACGACGAATGCACGAACTGTACATCACGACGACGAGGACGAGCACGACACCCTGCACATCACGGTGGGCGGCTACGTCACCGGCTTCGTGCTGTCGGTGATCCTGACCGCCATCCCGTTCTGGCTGGTGATGGGCAAGGTGTTCCCGACTCCACCATCACGACATTCGTCGTCCTCGCCTGGCCATGGTGCAGATCTACGTGCACATGGTCTTCTTCCTGCACATGAGCTCGAAGGCCGAAGGCGGCTGGGCCTGGATGTCGCTGATCTTCACACTGGTGCTGCTCGTCATCACCCTGAGCGGCTCGATCTGGATCATGTACCACCTGAAGGCCAACACGATGCCACTCACGCCCGAGCAGGTCCGCAAACTGCCCTGAGGGGACCCAGCGCCACTGTCCACAGCCGGTTCCGACACCCTGGCAACCTGACGCCCGCCCCGCCTCGTCGCACGTTGCGCCGGGCGACATCGCCGTCGGCGTGGTCATCGGGCGCACTTCCGAGTTTCTCGACTTCTTCGTCTACGGCATCGCCTCGGTGCTGGTGTTTCCCCGGATGTTCTTCCCCCTTCGAGGAGCCGCCCCGAAGCGACGCTGATCTCGTTCGCGCTCTTCGCGCTCGCATTCATCGCCCGGCCGTTCGGGACCGTCGTCTTCATGGACATCCA
>CAWIVI010000018.1:0-144671 GCA_963839465.1 uncultured beta proteobacterium | reverse complement strand
TGCCAAGCTCGCGGCGGCCCTGGCGGTCAGCGGTCAGACGGTGGCGCGGTACATCGACCTCCTGGCTGACCTCATGCTCGTGCGCCGGCTGCGCCCCTGGGCCGCGAACAAAGGAAAGCGCCTGGTCCGCACGCCGAAGATCTACGTGCGCGACAGCGGCATCGTGCATGCGCTGCTGGGACTGACCGACTTCGATGACGTGATCGGTCACCCCGTGGTCGGTGGCAGCTGGGAAGGCTGGGTGATGGAGAACCTCCTCGCGGTCGCGCCCCCGGCGTCCCAAGCATTCTTTATCGCAGTTCGGCGGGGGCCGAGATCGACCTTCTGCTCGAGCTCCCGAAGCGCCAGCGCTGGGCCATCGAGATCAAGCGAAGTAGCGCCCCGGCCCCCAGCCGCGGCTTTCACGTCGCTGCCGCCGACCTGAGTGCCACCAGGCGCTTCATCGTCCGCGCCGGCGCCGAGTCCTATCCTCTCGCGCACGGCGTGCGGGCGACCCCATTGGCCGAACTGCAGAGCTCCCTCGCCCAGCTCACGCCGGCGCGCTGAGCGCGGTCGAGCTGCGTTCGACGATCGGAAGCCGACGTCGATGCACGCGCTCGTCCCTGTTTCGCCGCGGCAGCGGGCCACCATCAGCCTCGCGGCCTGCGGCCGATCGCCGCGCCGTCGATGTGGACGGTGGTGAGCGAGGGCTCCGTGTGCGCCGCGAAATCCGCGCCGCCGAAACCGACGACGGCGAGGTCTTCGGGCACGCGCATGCCGCGTGCCCTGCGCTTCGGTCAGCACTCCTTGCGCCAGGCCGTCGGAGCTGCAGAAGACGGCCTCGATGGCGGGATCGCGGTCCAGCAGGTCGCGCAGGCCTGCCGGCCCAGTGGCAGGTTGCTGGGCGCAGGGACGATCGCTGTCGGCACCTCGTGACCCATCGCCGCGAGGAAGCCTTCGCGCCGCAGCGAGGCCGCTGGTCGTCGCCGTCGCGATGGCGACCCGCTCCATCCCCGGCCGAGGAAGTAGCCGGCGACCGCGCTGCCGACCTACACGTGCGAGAACCCGACCACCATGTCCACTGGCCGGTCGCTCAGGTCCCACGTCTCGACGACCGGAATTGCCGGGCGGCGCAAGCGCTCCGTTGCGGCCTGCGTTCTGGAGCAGGCCCGCGACGACGATGCCGTCGACGCGACGGCCGATCATGTGTCGAGCAGCGCTGCTTCGCGCGCGTTGTCGTAGCCGTCTGCCCGAGGATCAGCTGGTAGCCCGCGCGGTCCAGCTCCTCGGTCAGCGTCTGCACCGTCGGCAGGAACTGCGGCACCCCGATGAACGGCACCAGGGCGCCGACCGTCATGCTGCGCTCGACTTGAATCCGCCCGCCAGGAAGTTCGGGATGTAGCCGGTGGCCGCCACCGCGTGGTGCACCCGCTCGATGGTCGCCTGTCGACACCATTCGGGGTTGCTGAGCGCGCGCGAGGCGGTGATGAGCGAGACCCCGGCGGAGCGGGCCACGTCGTGCAGGGTCATGATTTGCAAGGCGCGGATCGACGCATCGGAAGCTCGGCAGCGAGCGGACGAGCTGTCCGACGACGCCGAAGGGTTGTTGAGGCGCGAATGATAACGGTATCGAATTGGGCTTCAGACGCTTGACCTTCGCCTGCTCTGATGCCCCGCCTTCACTCCACCGGACAGATGACAACGTTACCAGCCGATCGCATTGCATGGGTGCGACTCTCCTCCTGCTACCTTCCGCTGGCCACGCCGATCAGCGACGCGAAGGTGCTCACCGGCCGCCAGAAGCCGATGACCGAGATCGCCATGCTTTTCGCTGAAGTCCGCACCGGCGGACGGCCACGAAGGCCTGGGCTTCAGCTACTCCAAGCGGGCCGGCGGCCCCGGCCAGTTCGCGCATGCGAAGGAGGTCGCCCCGGCGCTGCTCGGCGAAGACCCGAGCGACATCGCCAGGCTGTGGACCAAGCTCTGCTGGGCCGGCGCCTCGGTGGGCCGCAGCGGCCTGGCGGTGCAGGCCATCGGCGCCTTCGACGTCGCGCTGTACGACCTGAAGGCACGGCGCGCCGGCCTCTCGCTGGCCAAGCTGCTCGGCGCGCATCGCGACTCGGTCGCTGCTACAACACGTCGGGCGGCTTCCTGCACACGCCGATCGAGCAGCTCTCGTGAACGCCGCCGCGTCGATCGAGCGCGGCATCGGCGGCATCAAGCTGAAGGTCGGGCCAGCCCGACGGCGCGCTCGACATCAAGCGGGTCGAGGCGGTGCGCAAGCACCTGGGCGACGACGTGCCGCTGATGGTGGACGCCAACCAGCAGTGGGACCGCCCCGCCGCGCAGCGCATGTGCCGCATCTTCGAGCCGTTGAACCTGGTCTGGATCGAGGAGCCGCTCGACGCCTACGACCACGAAGGCCACGCGGCGCTGGCCGCGCAGTTCGACACGCCCATCGCCACCGGCGAGATGCTCACGAGCGCGAGCGAGCATGCCGACCTGATCCGCCACCGCGCGGCCGACTACCTGATGCCCGACGCGCCGCGCGTGGGCGGCATCACGCCTTTCCTGAAGATCGCCGCGCAGGCCGAGCAGGCCGGCGTCATGCTCGCTCCGCACTTTGCGATGGAGCTGCACGTGCATCTCGCCGCGGCCTATCCCACCGAGCCCTGGGTGGAGCACTTCGACTGGCTCGAGCCCCTGTTCAACGAGCGCCTGGAGATCGCGAACGGCCGCATGAAGGTGCCCGCGCGGCCGGGCCTCGGCGTGAGCCTGAGCGAGCAGGCCCGCGCCTGGACGCGCGAGCAGGCCGAGATCGGCAAGCGACCGTAGTCGCCCCCGCTTTCCCCGCATTCCTTCTTTCCAAAACCAGCGCCTTCCGCGCCATCAGGAGACAACCCGTGAGAAGACTCTTCACTGCCCTGACCCTCGGCCTCGCCGCGGCAGCCGCCGCCCATGCGCAGGCCTAGCCCGCCAAGCCGGTGACGCTGCTGGTGCCCTTCCCGCCGGGCGGCTCCACCGACATGATCGCGCGCACGCTCGGCGCAGAAGCTGCAGGAGAAGCTGGGCAACACCTTCATCGTCGACAACAAGGCCGGCGCCGGCGGCACCGTCGGCGCCGCGCAGGCCAAGCGCGCGGCGCCCGACGGCTACACGATCTTCGTCTCGTCGCTCGGCCCGTTCGTGATCGGCGCCGCACCTGTCAAGAGCGTGCAGTACGACGCGCTGAAGGACTTCGACTCCATCACCGTCGCCGTGCAGGCGCCCAACGTGCTGGCGGTGCCGGCCAGCTCGCCGTACAAGACCTTCGCCGACCTGCTCGCCTTCATCAAGGCGAACCCCGGCAAGATGACGCTTCGCCTCGGCCGGCAACGGCACGTCGCGACCACCTCACGGCCGAGCTGTTCTGGCAGCAGACCGGCACCAGCGGCGTGCACGTGCCCTACAAGGGCGGCGCCCCGGCGATGAACGACCTGCTCGGCGCCCAGGTCGACTCGACCTTCATGAACATCAACAGCGGCATCCAGAACATCAAGGCCGGCAAGCTGCGCGCGCTCGCCATCACGAGCACCGAAGCGCTCGCCGCTGCTGCCCGACGTGCCGACGATGGAGGAGCTGGGCGTCAAGGGCGTCGACGGTGTACTCGTGGCAGGCCGTTCGCCGCGCCCAAGGGCCTGCCGGCCGACATCAAGGCGAAGCTGCATGCCGGCCGGTCGCCGGCCTGAACGACCCGGCGCGTGAAGGACAAGCTGCTGGCGCAGGGCTTCGAGATCGTGGGCAACACGCCCGAGCAGTTCACCGCCTTCCAGGCCGCCGAGTTCGCGCGCTGGAAGAAGGTGATCGAATCGCGCAAGATCACCGCAGATTGAACGTCGCCCGCGAAGCGTCGAACATGGCCGAGACCGGCGACGATCCGCGAACCGCTGTTCATCCGCATGCACGCAGCGCGACAACGTCGCCATCGTCGCCAACGACGGCGGCCTGCCCGCGGGCACGCAGTTCGCCGACGGGCTGGTGCTGCGCGACAAGGTGCCGCAGGGCCACAAGGTGGCGCTCGTGACCTCGCCGCGGGCGATGCGGTGCGGCGCTACGACGTGGTGATCGGCCGCGCGGCAGCGCGACATCCCGGCCGGCAGCTGGGTGCACGAGCGCCTGATCGAGATGCCGGCGGCGCGCGCGCTCGACGGGCTGCCGATCGCGACCGCGCAGCGCGCCGCCGCTGCCGCCGCTGGAGGGCTACACCTTCGAGGGCTACCGCAATGCCGACGGCTCGCGTCGGCACGCGCAACATCCTGGCCATCACGCACCACCGTGCAGTGCGTGGCCGGCGTCATCGACTTCGCGGTCGCAGCGCATCCAGCAGCGAGCTGCTGCCGCGCTACCCGAACGTCGACGACGTCGTCGGCGCTCGAGCACACCTACGGCTGCGGCGTGGCGATCGACGCGCCCGACGCGATGGTCCCGATCCGCACCCTGCGCAACATCACCCTGAACCCGAACTTCGGCAACGAGGTGATGGTGGTGAGCCTGGGCTGCGAGAAGCTGCAGCCCGAGCGCCTGCTGCCGCCCGGCAGTTCACCATCTCGACGAGCGCAACGTGGCCGACTCGGCGCCACCGAGGAGCCGAAGCTCGACGTCGTCTGCCTGCAGGACGACGCGCACGTGGGCTTCATGTCGATGATCGACTCGATCATGACCACCGCCGAGGAGCATCTGGAGAGGCTGAACGCGCGCCGGCGCGAGACCGTGCCCGCGAGCGAGCTGGTGGTCGGCGTGCAGTGCGGCGGCAGCGACGCGTTCTCCGGCGTCACCGCCAATCCGGCGGTGGGCTTCTGCACCGACCTGCTGGTGCGCGCCGGCGCCACCGTGATGTTCTCGGAAGTCACCGAGGTGCGCGACGGCATCGACCAGCTCACCGCGCGCGCCGCGACGCCCGAAGTGGCGCGACGCGATCGATCCGCGAGATGGCCTGGTACGACGCCTACCTGCAGACGCGGCCAGCGTCGACCGCAGCGCCAACACCACGCCCGGCAACAAGAAGGGCGGGCTGTCGAACATCGTCGAGAAGGCGATGGGCTCGATCGTGAAGTCCGGCAGCGCGCCGATCACCGGCGTGCTGTCGCCGGGCGAGAAGCTGCGCGACCGCGGCATCGAAGGGCCTCGTCTACGCCGCCACGCCGGCCAGCGACTTCATCTGCGGCACGCTGCAGCTCGCCGCCGGCATGAACCTGCACGTGTTCACCACCGGCCGCGGCACGCCCTACGGCCTGGCCGAGGTGCCGGTGATCAAGGTCGCCACGCGCAGCGACCTGGCGCGCCGCTGGCACGACCTGATGGACGTGAACGCCGGCCGCATCGCCGACGGCGACGCCACGATCGAGGAAGTGGGCTGGGAGCTGTTCCGCCTGATGCTCGACGTCGCGAGCGGCCGCAAGAAGACCTGGGCCGAGCACTGGAAGCTGCGCAACGCACTCGTGCTGTTCAACCCGGCGCCGGTGACCTGAGACTTTCCTACTCCCAGCATTCCAATGATCATCAAACTGGTTCGTCATGGCGAGTCGGAGGCAAACGTTGCCGATCCGGCGCAACCACCTGCTGCCGATCATGTCGTGCCGCTGACGCTCCGTGGCGTCGAGCAAGCGAGACAGGCGGGACGCAGCTTGGGCAGCGACTACCTCAAGGAGTGTCTGATCTACACGTCGCCTTTTCTGCGAGCGCGACAGACCTTGAAGGCCATCCTGGAGGGCGCGGGACTCGTGCCGGAAGAGGTGACGTCTTGGGAAGACCCCCGTCTGCGTGAGGTCGACCATGGTTATTCCGACGTTCCTTCGCAACACGCGATGGTGGCCATCCACGGCCATTTCTACTACCGCTATCACGGAGGGGAAAGCCCGGCGGATTGTTATGACCGGGTTTCCGGATTCCTCGAAAGCTTCGTCAGGCAAATCAAGAAGTCCCAGACGCAGAAGGCACTTCTCGTCACCCATGGCCTGGCATTGCGGGTCTTTGTCATGCGGCTGTTCCACATGACGGTCGAGCAGTTCGATGCAATCGCCAACCCCCGCAACGGCGACATCGTCACCGTGGCGCCCAAGGAGAGCCTGCAAGCCCCCCAGTTCACGTCGAAACGCTGGGGCGTGGAGGGATTGCGCAGATATTCTCCGCCGGCAAAGTCATAGCGCTGCAGCGGCTCGGATGGTCGAAGGAGGAACCATCGGGCCGCGCGGCCAGGATCCGCTTGTCAGCTGATCCCGCTTCGCATGACCGCACAGTTCTTCGCACGCGGGCCGTCGTGCTGCGTTTTTCGCCCGGATCATTCGCGCCTTTGGTACACGATGTCTCTGATGGGCTGGAAACTCAAGTTTCACCGAGGCGTGCTGGCGCCAATCATCCCGAACGAACGCAAGGACGCCCAATTGGCGGCCGCGGCCGCCGCCACGGCGCCGCCGGGTGCACCCGCCGCGCGTGTCTCGCCCAGCGATCGGCTGGGGCCGCCGCGCAATTGGCTCCGATTCGTCGAAATCACGCGGACGCAGCCTCCCGCGCCAGCGCAGCCGCAGGTCATTCAACCGCTACCCCCCGGTCTGCCGTTGCCAGCGATCGAGCACATCCCCATTCAGTCGATGCCTGTGCCGCAGCCCGCGCCTGTCAACGTACCGTTGTTTGCGGTCGTGCAGCAACAGCCCCCCCGGCCGACACCCACCACCGAAAGCGCCTCCACCGTGCCTGCGGTCACCACGACTTCGGCGACAACCGCGCCCGCTGCGCCGGAGAGGGAACACGACTACACGTACCCCACGCTGGACCTGCTCAAAGGGGCCATCGACGCCCTGCCCGAGTGGACGGACAAGACCGAGATGGCGAAGGCGGTGGCGGACCATGTCAAGGGGCAACTCCAGGCCGCGGCGGCACAGGGCCGCAAGCCACTGGTGCTTATTGGAGAAGGTCACGACATCAAGGCGTCGCTGGCGATCAAGCTCTCGGTTCTCAAGGCCGTCCACGACGTGCACGGGCCCGGCGCGACCGTGCTGATCGAGACCTCCCCCCAGTTCATCAAAGCGTATAAGGACTCCGCAGACGCCTTCGCCACGCGGTTGCGCACGGACCCGTCATCGGCCGAAAAACGAATCGATCACGCGGACAGTGCCATCCGTATGACTGCGCACGTGGATGCCGCCCTTGTCGTCGCCAGCCAACTGGGCTACGAATCAGCGCCCTTCGATTCCGAGTGGGCGACAGGCAGCCGGTCCAAACGCGAGAACGGCATGGTCGAATCGATCCAGTCCTGGGCGAACGCGACTGACAAGCCGACGATCGTCATCGCCGGGCGACATCACCTGTCAGTGCTGCACCGGCGGCTGGAACAGAACGCCCCGATCGGAGTGGCGATGACGGACGGCAGCGTCTACAAGCAGGATCGCTTTCACGAGGACATCCCGCGCTACAGCTACCTGCTGTCGCATGACGATGTCCATTGCGTGCGGCCTTCCAACGCCATGCAGTCCGAGCCGTTCGGCTTCGTCGAGTTCGCTTCGCAGCTCGGCGTCGACGTGAAAGGCGACATCGCGCCTCGATCAAGCCACTGAGGCATGCGCACTCCGGGGCCACCGGCGCAAAGGGCCTCGCTAACTGTGATCTCGGTAGTACTCGAGCGCTCCGGCATGCAGGGGCACGCTCAACCCCGGCGCCGGCTTGGGGCCGGAAGCTTCGTGCACCAGCGAGCGGTCGAGCTCCCGCCAGCCTTCGGCCAGCGCGTCGACCAGGTTGTACGCCGCCGCGTTCGGCACGTCTTCGAGGCAGACGAACAGGTGCGCGCCGATCTGCGCGAGCGTGCGCAGCTCCACGCGGCCGTTGTCGGCAAAAGGCTCGGCGCCCGTGAGCACGGCATGGGCGACGGCCTCGCGCAGCAGCGTGAGTTCGAGCTGCCGGCTCGCGACCAGGCGCACCAGGTCGTTCGTGTCGCGCGCTCGCGCATAGGTGGCGCGGCTGTCCGGAAGACGATGCGAGAAGATCCCGACCATCCCCTCGGCGAGTCGCACCGAGGTCGCGTCGGACGCGCTGACCAACAGCACCAGCCGCGCCTTGCGGAAGACGTTCCACTGCCGGTAGGGCGAGTGGCCGCTCAGCAGCCACGCCGCCGCACCGGCGCCCACCAGGCGAAGGCAGCGGCGGCGCAGCGCGTCAGTCGTCGTCATGGTGTCCATGCCCGCGTTCGAACACGCCGAGATCGAGGATTGCGGACACCGCGAAGTTCGGCGTGTCGACCAGGTTGCTGATGCGCAGGTCCACAGCGACGCTGGCTAGCGCATAGGCCTGCTGCCGCGTCAGGCCCTTGTTCAGGACCAGCCAGTCGATCATCTGCAGCAGCGCGTCGCGGGCGGCCAGCGTCACGTCCTCGGACAGGTTCGTGAGCGGACCGATCTTGGTGCCGTCCAGGTAGGCGTGCGTGGGCGGCACGACGCCGGCCGGCTTGAGTGGATAGCCGACGGTGGCGTGGAACTTGCGCGGCGCCAGCCGCTTGAGCTGACGCCCGCCCTCGAACTGCGGCTGCGTGACATGCTCGCCGAGGCCCTTGAGGACCTCGACCTTGACAGTCACCGTCGCATCCATCTCGATGGCCGTGCCCGACACCTCGCCGTCGCCCTGCGCGAAGTGCACGTCGCCGATGGACAGCAGGCATCCGTCGACAAAGCACGGCAGGAGCAGCGTGGTGCCCACCTGCATCTGCTTCACGTCCATGTTGCCGCCGTTCTCGCGCGGCGGAATCGTCCGCAGGCAACGGTCCCTGTGCGAGCCGTTCGGGCCGCAGACCGCGGCCGGCAGCGCGTCGAGCGGCTGCGGCCCGAGCACGAAGCCGCCGGCGGCGCCCAGATCGGACTCGCGCTGGAAATAGGTCTCGGTCTGGCTGGGGCCGGGGGCCACGCCGATGGTGCCCATGAAGCCGTCGAACCGCACGTTCACCCCCGGCATGTCGACCGAGGTGGCGCCTTGCCGGCTCAGTTCCCAGCGCACGATGAACGGGTCGGGAAAGGCGTCGCGCAGGAAGCCGAAGCCGGGAACGACGATGGTGTAGCCGAACGAGTCGGGCGCGACGTCGAGCAGCGTGATGGCGAGCACGTCGCCGGCCTTCGCCCCGCGCACGAACAGCGGACCCGTCAACGGATGGACGAGGTTCAGGTTTAGCGCGACGACGTCGGCCGGCGTCGAATTGCGGTTCAGCGAGTGATCGAACGCGTCGCGCGTTCCGAAGATCGCGACGTCGCCGGACGACGCCGTGGCCGCGGGCGCGATGGCGGGATGCCATCGGTTGTGGCACTTCGGATCGTTGATGCAGCGCTCGCCGACCTTCGGGATGACGATCGGCCCGTGCCGCTCCGTGGCAGATGGCCCTGCGGCGGCAACCAGCGTTGCCGCGAGGGCGAAAGACATGGCACCTGCAAACTTCGCCAAGGACTGGCTGGGCATGATGGACCTCCGTGTCACGGGCGCTCTGTCCTCGCCCGACGTTCGCTCCCTGCAACTCGAAATCGTGATCCTGGCGGCGATTGTGCGCCTGCGCATGCCAGGGGCGGTCGAGGGTGACCTGTCACCCTCACTGCGTCACACCTTGTCGTTGCACCGCCAGTCCCCTAGCATCGCACCGCCGCCGCTCGAAGGAGTATTTTCGATGGCCACGCGTTCCTCGCCCGCAAAGAAGAAGCCGCCTGCAACCAGGAAGGCAGCGGCCGCCACGCCGACGCTGCCGAGTCCATCGTCGTCTATGTGCATGGCATCGGGCCGCAGGCGGCGCCGGATGCTCTCAAGCTCGAATGGGATCTCGCCCTCTTCGGCAAGGACCTCGGCGCGCGCAGCCGCATGGCGTACTGGGCCGATCTCGTGCACCCGCCGGCTGGGCCCGGCGCGAAATCCGTGCGTCGGCGCCGCGCCGGCATCACCGGACGAGATCGACGTGGGCGTGCTGCTGGCCGACGCCGGACTCGACGACGATGACGAAGACGCCCAGCAGTACGCGCTCGCGCTGATGCGCGACTTCGGCGTGGAGGAACCCGACGCGCAGCGCCGGCACGGTGTCGCGCGAAGGTGCTGCCGCTGCCGGGCTTCCTGCGCAAGCCGATCAGCCGCGCGTTCCTCGAGGCCTTCATCGCCGACACCGCGGCGTACTTCTTCCGCGACGGCCTGCGCGCGCGCATCCGCAAGCGCCTGGCCGACCAGCTGCAGCTGCCGCAAGACCAGCCGGTGACGATCGTCGCCCACAGCCAGGGCTCGATCGTCGCCTACGAGGTGCTGTCCGCGATGGCCGAGGACGATCTGGCGCTCGACGCACTCGTGACCATCGGCTCGCCGCTCGGCATTCGCGAGGTGCAGGACTTCCTCGAGCCGCGATTCGCTCGAGATCCCGGCCGTGGTCACGCGCTGGGCCAACTTCGCGGACCTGCTCGACCCGGTGGCGCTCGACAGCGGGCTGGCGGGCGACTTTCCGCCGAAGCTGCCCGGCGCGAGCGGCATCCACGACGAGGTGATCGTGAACACGGCCACGCGCCGGCTCGCGGGCTTCAACCCGCATTCGGCCGTGGGTTACCTCGCACACCCGAACGTGCGGCGCGTGGTGGCCGAGGCGATGCGCATGGACGTGGTGGGCCGCTTCGTGATCGCGCGCGACGTGGCCGAGCGGCTTGCGCTGGACGACAGCGTGCGGCAGCCGGTGCTGATCGAGGCGCTCGAGCCCGGCTACCCGGCGCTCGGCGAAGACCGTGCGCGCATGCGAGATGTCGAGAACACCGAGCGGCAGGCGCTCTCGCCGCCAGGCCGGCGCGGAGTCGCCGCCGCCACTGCGCCTGGAGGATCGGATCGCAAAGCTCGCCGAGCGGCTGCGCAATGAGATCGTCAGCGACGCGCAGGCCGCCGAGATCGACCCGCTGCGCCGCTTCGTCGCCGCGCGCCTCACCGCAAGCGAATTGCGGCAGGTCGGCCAGGCGCACCATGACCTTCGCGTCTACGCCGTCTGGCGCAGCGCCCGCAAGGCCAAGCACACATGGCGCTCGATGCGCCCCATCAAGGCCGACGCCGCGTTGACGAGCTTCGGCGCCGACGGGCGCGGCGTGACATGGGCCGTGCTCGACACCGGCATCCAGGGCAACCATCCGCACTTCGACGGCGTGATCGGATCGGTGTGGGACTGCACGCGCCACGGCCCGCCGGTCGCCGTGCCGCCGAACCAGTCGCGAGACCGCGACGGCCACGGCACCCATGTGGCCGGCATCGTCACCGGCCGCCGCGCGGACGGAGCGGGCGACCAGCGCGGCGTCGCGCCGGTCACGAAGCTGGTGGTCTACAAGGTGCTGAAGGACAACGGCGAAGGCGAGGACGCCTGGATCATCAAGGCGCTCGACCACATCGCCGAGCAGAACGAGCAAGTCACCGACGGGCTCGCGATCCACGGCCTGAACCTCAGCCTCGGCGGCCCCTTCGACAACACCGTCTACGGCTGCGGCTTCTCGCCGCTGTGCGCCGAGCTTCGAAGGCTCTGGAGCGCCGGCGTGCTCGTGGTCGTCTCGTCGGGCAACGAAGGCACGATGCAGGTGAGCACGCCCGACGGCGAGGCCGACATCAATTCGGTGATGTCGATCGGCGACCCGGCCAATCTCGAGGAGTGCATCGCGGTGGGATCGGTGCATGCCGACCGGCCGCACCTCTACGGCATTTCGTCGTTCTCGTCGCGCGGCCCCACCGCCGACGGCCGCACCAAGCCCGACGTGGTGGCTCCCGGCGAGCGCATCAGCTCCTGCAACGCGGCATTCCGCGCGCGGGATGCGGATTCGCAGTACCGCGAGGAGAGCGGCACCAGCATGGCGGCCCCGCACGTGTCCGGGCTGCTCGCCGCGTTCCTCTCCGTTCGGCGCGAGTTCCAGGGCCGGCCCGACCAGGTGAAGCGCATCCTGCTCGACACCTGCACCGACCTCGGCCGGGACCGCTACCACCAGGGCCACGGCATGCCGAACCTGATGCAGATGCTGCTGGCCGTCTGAGAACCCGAGGCGGACACGATGCGCTCACGCCCCGGTTCCCGCCAGCGCACGGCGCTCGTCGTCGGAGGCGGCCACAACGGGCTGGTCTGCGCGTTCTACCTTGCACGCGCCGGCTTCGCCGTCACGGTGCTCGAGCGCCGCGGCGTGGTGGGCGGCGCGGCGGTGACGGAGGAGTTTCATCCCGGGTTCCGCAACTCGGTCGCGAGCTACACCGTCAGCCTGCTCGCGCCCAAGGTGATCGACGACATGCGCCTGCACGACCGCGGGCTGAAGATCCTCGAGCGGCCCTTCTCCAACTTCCTGCCTCTGGACGACGGCCGGTATCTCGAGCTCGGCGGCGGCCTCGAGCGCACCCAGCGCGAGTTCACGAAATTCTCCGCGCGCGATGCCGAGCGCCTGCCCGCGTACTACGAGGCGCTCGACGCCATCGGCAACCTGCTGCGCGAGCTCTCGCTGCAGACACCGCCCGACCTCGGCGCGCTGATGCATTCGGGGACGCGCGGCCTGCGCCAGGCGCGCGCGTTCGGGGCCCTCACTCTCGAGCAGCGGCGCGACCTGCTCGATCTCTTCACCGAGTCGGCGGCCGACTTCCTCGGCGGCTGGTTCGAATCCGACCCGGTCAAGACGGCCTTCGCGTTCGACAGCGTGGTCGGCAACCTCGCGAGCCCGCGCACGCCCGGGTCCGCCTACGTCCTGCTTCACCACACCTTCGGCGAAGTGAACGGCAAGAAGGGCTTGTGGGGCCATGCCGTGGGCGGGATGGGCGCGATCACGAGCGCCATGGAGCGCGCCTGCCGGGAGGCCGGCGTCGCGATCGAGGTCGATGCGCCGGTCGTGCAAGTGCTGGTCGATGCCGGCCGCACCCGCGGCGTCCGGCTCGAGAGCGGCCGCGAGCTGGCGGCCGATGTCGTCGCCGCCAACGTCAACCCGCGGCTGCTGTTCGACGCGCTCGTGCCGCCGGACGCCTTGCCGCAGGCGTTCCGCAGCCGCATGCAGCGCTATCGATGCGAGTCGGCCACCTTCCGCATGAACGTGGCGCTGTCGCGGCTACCCAGCTTCACGTGCCTGCCGCAAGCGGGCCCTCACCTGTCCAGCGGCATCGTGATGGCCCCATCGCTGGACTACATGGACGCGGCGTGGAGCGACGCGATCCGGCACGGCTGGTCCCGCCGCCCGATCGTGGAGATGCTGATCCCGAGCACGGTGGATGACAGCCTGGCGCCGCCGGGCGCGCATGTGGCGAGCCTCTTCTGCCAGCACTTCCGGTACGCGCTGCCCGAAGGTCGGTCCTGGGACGACGCCCGCGCGCCGGCCGCCGATCTCGTCATTCAGACCGTGGACGACTTCGCGCCCGGCTTCAAGGATTCGGTGGTCGGCGTGATGGCGCTCTCGCCGCTGGATCTCGAACGCAAGTTCGGCCTCGTGGGCGGCGACATCATGCATGGCAACCTGTCGCTCGACCAACTGTGGGCGGCCCGCCCGATGCTCGGCCACGGCGACTACCGCAGCCCGATCGAGGGCCTGTACATGTGCGGCTCCGGCACGCACCCCGGCGGCGGAGTCACCGGCATGCCGGGCCACAACGCCGCGCGCGAGATCCTGCGTGACGCGAACCGGCTGACGGCGATCAGGCTGATGCTGCGCGGCGAGTGACCGTGACATCCCCCCGGATCACGGGCCGGCACCCGAATGCGTGATGCTCCCATTCGCGCGCCACTGTGCACACTGGAACCCGACCACCCGGAGGAGTTCCATGCAGGTCAACGGCCCGAAAGAAAGGGCAAGTCGCCGCTCGGCCCGTACTTCTGGCACTTCGTCGTGCTGGGGCTCGTCGTCGCAAGCAACTGGGTGATCCTGTGGATCAGGTCCTGACGTAGCGAGCGTCGTCGGGCACGGGACCGGCTACTGACCTCGGTGCCCTCTGCGACTCTGTGACCTCTGTGTCAAACGCGACCGCCGAACATCGCCACGTTGATGCCATGCGGAGCGTGCTCGCGGGGTTCTCTTCAACACCGAGGACACAGCGACACAGAGTCACAGCAGAAGAGCGTAGGAACGCTGACGCCGCTGCATCCCGCACAAAACTGCACTAACTATCCCCTTGCAGCCTCGCCGTGGATCCAGGCCAGGAAGGCCTCGACCGGCGGGCGCTTGGCATGACGTGCCGGGTACACCGCGAAGTGCGCCTTGACCTTCATGGCCTTGTCCAGTCCGAACACCGGCCTCAGCCTGCCTTCGGCAATGTGCCGGCCCGCCAGCGTCGCGCTCTCCAGCGCAATGCCGAGCCCCTGGATCGCCGCCTCCATGGCCATCTGCGCGCGATCGAAGCGCAGCGAGTAGCGCTCGGGGGCGCGCTGGTCCGAGTACGCGCCCAGCCAGTCCGACCACTGCACCACGCTGACGTTGCTCTGGATGAGCGGCACACCCGGCAGTTGATCGACACGCTTCAAGCGGAGCGCGCGGATGAGCGCCGGGCTCGCCAGGGGCACGATGCGCTCCTCGAAGAGCGGCTCGACCACCAGGTCGGGCCACCTGGGGACGCCGTAGCGGATGTCCAGGTCCACCGGGCCGAGCGCGAAATCGCTGTGGATGTGCGCCGCCGAAAGGTTCAGCGCAATGTCCGGATAGGCCTGCGCGAAGGACGGCAGCCGGGGCATCAGCCAGAGCGTGGCAAGGCTCGGCGAACAATGAACGTAGAGGCTGTTGGCCACGCCCTGCCGCATGTCCTCCGTGGCGGCGGCGATCGCCGAAAGCGCGCCGCCCACTCGTGACAGGTACTGCCGCCGGCAGCGCTGAGGCGCACGCCGTGCGCGCTTCGCTCGAGCAGCCGCACGCCCAGGTGCGCCTCCAGCCGGGCCACCTGGTGGCCGATGGCCGAAGCGGTGAGGTGCAGCTCCGCGGCAGCGAGCGCAAAGCTGCGCCGGCGCGCGACGGCTTCGAAGGCCATCAGGTTGGTGACGGGCGGAAGGGAAGCCATGGAGAACCCTCACGTCAGATGACGAAGCGTCATCTTAGGCTGACCGATCTTCGCTTGTCGTCAGCACCTCCCGCGCCGAACATCACCGCATCCCACCCCACTCCCCATGGAGATCGACGAGATGCTGCTCAAGGACAAGGTTGCCGTGATCACCGGCGGCGCAGGTATCAACGGACTCGGCTTCGCCACCGCGAAGCAGATGGCGGCCCACGGCGCGCGCGTCGTGATCCTGGACCTCGCGCGCGCCGAGCCCGCTTCCGCCGCGGCGCGGCTGGGCGACGCGCACCGAGGGTTCGTGGCCGATGTGACGGACAAGGCCACCTGCGAAGCCGCGGTGGCCGAGATCCGCAAGTCGCTCGGGCGCATCGACATCCTCGTCAACAACGCCGGCATCACCCAGCCGCGCAAGACGCTGGACATCACCGATGCCGACTACGACGCGGTGCTCGACGTGAGCCTGCGCGGCACGCTGCACATGTCGCAAGCCGTGCTGCCGGTGATGCGCGAGCAGAAGTCGGGCTCGATCGTCTGCATCTCGTCGGTCAGCGCGCAGCGCGGCGGCGGCATCCTGGGCGGCCCGCACTACTCGGCGGCCAAGGCCGGCGTGCTCGGCCTGGCCCGCGCGATGGCCCGCGAGTTCGGCATCGACAACATCCGCGTCAACAGCGTGACGCCCGGCCTCATCGCCACCGACATCAACAAGGGCCTCATCCCCGACGACCGCATGAAGGGGATCCTCGAGAGCATCCCGCTGAACCGCATCGGCGAGCCGAACGACGTCGCCGGCTGCGTGGTCTTCCTCGCGAGCGACCTCTCGAAGTACCTGACCGGCGTGACCCTGGATGTCAACGGCGGCATGTTGATTCACTGAGCACCCCACGACTCGACTCATCGAACAAGGAGACAAGCGACCATGCAACGCCACACGTTCACCCGCACCCTGCTGGCCCTCGCCGCCACGGCCCTGCTGCCGCTGGCAGCGCAGGCGCAAGCCGTGAAGCTCACGCTGGGCCACGGCGCGGCGCCGGGCAATCCGCGCCACGAAGCGGCACTCAAGTTCGCCGAGGTTGCCAAGGCGAAATCGGGCGGCCGCATCGAGGTGCAGGTGGCGCCTTCGGCGCAACTCGGCGACGACGCGGCGATGGTCACCGCGCTGCGCACGGGGGCGCTGGACCTGAGCGCCAATTCGCAGGGCGCCCTTGCCAACGCGGTGCCCGAGTACGCCGCCTACGGCATGCCCTTCCTGTTCACGAGCTCGGCCCAGGCCTTCAAGCTGCTGGATGGCCCGCTCGGCAAGGAACTGGCGGACAAGTCGGCCGAGAAGGGCCTGGTCGTGCTGGGCTTCTGGGACAACGGCGTGCGCCAGATGACGAACAGCAAGCGCCCGATCACCAAGGTCGAGGACATGAAGGGCCTGAAGCTGCGCACCCCGCCCGACACGGTGCTGGTGGACATCGTGCAGGCGCTCGGCGCGGAGGCCCAGCAGATCAAGTTCGCCGAGCTGTACGTGGCGCTGCAGCAAGGTGTCGTGGATGGGCAGGAGAACCCGCTGATGAACATCCACGCGAGCAAGCTGTACGAAGTGCAGAAGCACCTGGCGCTCACGAACCACCAGTTCCAGATGACGCCCTTCCTCATCAGCAAGCGCTCGTGGGACAAGCTTTCCGAGGCCGACCGCAAGGCCGTCCAGGAGGCTGCCGCCGAGGCCACGGCCATGCAGCGCAAGCTGTCGGCCGAGTCCGACGAGAAGCTGCTCGCCGACCTCAAGGCCAAGGGGGTGCAGGTGACCACGCCGGACAAGTCGGCCTTCGAGAAGGCCACGGTCAGCGTGGACGACAAGTGGATGGCCAGCCCGATCGGCCCGTACGTCAAGAAGGTCATCGCCGCCGCGCGCGCGAACTGATCACCCAAGGAGACTGCGATGCAACAAGTCGAGCCCGGCTGGGTCGAGCGCGGGGTGGCCGCGCTGTGCCATGCGGTGCTGTGGTTGGCGACGTCGGTGATCTTCGTGATCCTGGCCTCGAACACCATCCTGCGCTACGCCACCGGTACGAGCCTGCAATGGGCCAACGAGGTGCCGGAGCTGCTGTTCCCGTGGCTCGTGATGTCGGGCGTGGTGCTGGCCGCCTTGCACGGCGCGCACATCACCACGAGCTTCATGATGGACAAGCTGCGTGCCGGCGTGCGCCGAATGGTGGCGGTGGCGACCTGGCTGGTGGTGGCCGGCTTGTACCTCACGCTGACATGGGCCACGTTCCAGATGCTGGAGATCGTGCACGACGAGAAGTCGCCGATCCTGCAGATCCCAGGCTCCACGACCTACGGCTGCGTGATGGGCGGCATGGCGCTGCTCGCCATGTTGGCGCTGCTGTCGGCCTGGCGTGCGTGGCAGGCCCCCGCGATCGAAGCGCCTGCAGGCGAGCTGCAGGTTCCGGTGGCCCATTGGTAGTCCGGTAGGCCCTGCAAGGAGTACGACATGACCGCACTGATCCTTCTGGTCTTCCTCGGCGGCGCCGTGGTCGCCATCCCGATCGCACACGCCCTGCTCGCCGCCGCCCTGACGGCGGCCGCCGCATCGGACAAGGTGCCGCTGGACCTGCTCGTGCAGCAGATGGTGGCCCAGGTGCAGAGCTTTCCGCTCATCGCCATTCCGTTCTTCATGCTCACCGGCTCGCTGATGATGGGCGGCAAGCTGGGCGAAGCGCTGATCGGCGTGCTGTCCTCGCTGATCGGGCGCTTCCATGGCGGGCCCGGCCAGGTGGGCGTGCTGTCGTCCACCATCTTCGGCGGCGTCTCGGGTTCCGCCGTGGCCGATGCGTCGGCGATCGGCTCGCTGCTCATTCCCTGGCAGAAGCGGCTGGGCTATCCGCCCGCGTTTTCCGCCGCCACGCTGGCCGCCGCTGCGACGATCGACATCCTGATCCCGCCGTCGATCCCGATGATCCTGTTCGCGCTGTCGAGCAACACCTCGGTCGCCTCTCTCTTCGTGGCGGGCATCATGCCCGGCCTGCTGATGTGCGGCGGCTTCATGGCGGTGTGCTGGTGGGTGGGCAAGCGCCGCAACTTCCCGCGCGAGACGCGCAAGCTCGACTGGCCGGCGTTCCGCACGCAGCTGCTCTACGCGTCCCCCGCGCTGGTGCTGCCGGTGCTGATCGTGGTGTTCCTGCGCTTCGGCATCGCGACGCCCACGGAAGTGAGCGTGCTGTCCACGCTGTACGCCGGCGTGGTGTCGGCCGCGGTCTACCGCGACCTCGGCTTCAAGCGCCTGAACGCCGCCGTGGTGTCCGCGGGCCTGGCCACCGGCGTCGTCCTGCTCGTCATCATGGCGTCCGCCGCCATCGGCTGGCTGCTCACGTTCGACCGCATGCCCGACGGCGTGGTGGCCTGGGCCACGAGCAACCTCTCCAGCGGGTGGAGCGTGATCCTGCTGATGAACCTGCTCATGCTGGTGTGCGGCATGTTCATCGACCTGCCCGCCGCCGTGCTGCTGCTGACTCCCGTGTTCGTGCCGCTGGCCAACGCGATCGGGATGGACCTCACGCAGCTCGGAATCATGATGACCGTGAACCTGGCCATCGGCCTCTACACGCCGCCGGTGGGCACCACGCTGTTCATCACCAGCGCCCTGGCCAAGGTGAAGGTGGGCGAGACGGTGCGCGAGCTCGGGCCGTTCTACTTTGTCGCCTTCCTCGTGCTGCTGCTGGTCTCCTACTTTCCGGGCGCCATCCTGAAGTGACCCCGCGACCCATCCCAAGGAGTGATGCAATGACCGACAACCCGGACACGCTGGCCGCGATCTCGCGCTGTGCCTACCGCATCCGCCGCTACGCCCTGCGCATGGGCGAGGTGCAGGGCCAGGGCTACGTCGGCCAGGCGCTCGGCTATGCCGACGTGCTGGCGGTGGCCTACGGCCATGCGCTCAGCCTGCGTCCCGACGATCCGCTGTGGGAGGGGCGCGACCGCTTCCTGCTCTCGCACGGGCACTATGCGATCGCCTTCTACGCGGCATTGATCGAGGCCGGCATCGTGCCGGTGAGCGAGCTCGAGACCTACGGCAGCGACGACAGCCGGCTGCCGATGTCGGGCATGGCCACCTACACGCCGGGCATGGAGATCTCCGGCGGCTCGCTCGGCCAGGGGCTCGTGATCGGCGTGGGCATGGCGCTGGGCCTCAAGCAGAAGCGCAACCCGGCCTTCGTCTACAACTCGATGTCCGACGGCGAGCTCGACGAGGGCTCCACGTGGGAGGGCGCGATGGCCGCCGCGCATCACAAGCTGGATAACCTGATCTGCCTGGTGGACATCAACAACCAGCAGGCCGACGGCCCCTCCGGCCAGGTGCTGGGCTTCGAGCCGCTGGCCGACAAGTGGGCCGCGTTCGGCTGGCACGTGCAGCGCGTGGACGGCAATGACCTGCCCGCCGTGCTGAACGCGTTCGACACTGCGCGCGGCCTGAAGGAAGCGAAGCCGCGCGTCATCCTCTTCGACACCCTGATGGGCAAGGGCGTGCCCTTCCTCGAGCAGCGCGAGAAGAACCATTTCATCCGGGTCGATCCGCCCGAGTGGCAGCAGGCCCTCGAAGTGCTGGACCGCTCGCAGCCCGAAGGAGCCCTCGCATGAGCACCAACGTGACGGAAAAGAAGCCTCGCCTGACCACCTCGGCGATGATCGCGTCGATCGCCTCCGAGGGCCAGCGCGTGAAAGCCGCGCCGTTCGGCAAGGCCCTGGTGGAGTACGCGGCCACGCGGCCGGAGATCGTGGGCCTCACGGCGGACCTGGCCAAGTACACCGACCTGCACCTCTTCGCGCAGGCCTACCCCGACCGCTTCTACCAGATGGGCATGGCCGAGCAGTTGCTGATGGGCGCGGCCGGCGGCCTCGCCAAGGAGGGCCTGGTGCCGTTCGCGACCACCTACGCGGTGTTCGGCACGCGGCGCGCGTACGACTTCATCCACCAGGTCATCGCCGAGGAGAACCTGGACGTCAAGATCTGCTGCGCGCTGCCCGGGCTGACCACCGGCTACGGTCCGAGCCACCAGGCGACCGAAGACCTGGCCATGATGCGCGGCATCCCGAACCTGACCATCGTCGACCCCTGCGACGCGCTCGACATCGAGCAGGCCGTGCCGCAGATCGCCGAGCACAAGGGCCCGGTCTACATGCGGCTGCTGCGCGGCAGCGTGCCGCTCGTGCTCGACGAGATCGAGGGCTACCGGTTCGAGCTGGGCAAGGCCAAGCTGCTGCGCGACGGCGCGGACGTGCTGGTCATCTCGAGCGGCCTCCTCACGATGCGCGCGCTGGAGGCGGCCCGCGACCTGGCGGCCGACAACGTGGGCGTGGCGGTGCTCCACTGCCCGACGATCAAGCCGCTGGACGAAGCCGCGATCGTCGAAGCGGTGCGCTACAAGCATCGCCTCGTGGTGGTGGCCGAGAACCACTCGGTGATCGGCGGGCTGGGAGAAGCCGTGGCCAGCACGTTGCTGCGCCATCGCGTGCAGCCGGCCGGCTTCCAGCTCGCCGGCCTGCCGGACGAATTCCTCGACGCCGGCGCCCTGCCCACGCTGCACGACCGCTACGGCATCAGCCGCGAGGCGCTCGCGTCGCGCATCAAGGCCTGGCTGGGCTGACCCCGAAGGACCGCCCGCCATGGCCCACCCCGCACCGACGACGCTCGCCAACGCCATCCGCTTCCTCGCCATCGACGCCATCGTGCGCGCGACCGAGGGCCACCAGGGCGTGCCCCTGGGGATGGCCGAAATCGCCACCGCCCTCTACACCCGTCACCTCAAGTTCAACCCCGCCGACCCCACGTGGCCCGACCGCGACCGCGTCGTGCTGTCCAACGGCCACGGGTCGATGCTGCTGTACGCGCTGCTCCACCTGAGCGGCTACGAGCAGATCTCCATCGACGAGATCAGGAGGTTCCGCGAGTTCGGCTCCCATTGCGAGGGACATCCGGAGTTCGACCCGGCCAAGGGCATCGAAGTCACCACCGGCCCGCTCGGCCAGGGCATCGCCAACGCGTTCGGCATGGCGATCGCGGAAGCCTATCTCAATGCGCGATTCGGCGATGGCCTCGTGGATCACCACACCTACGCCTTCGTCGGCGACGGCTGCCTGCAGGAAGGCATCGGCCAGGAAATGATCTCGCTGGCCGGCCATCTGCGCCTGGGCAAGCTGGTGCTGCTGTGGGACGACAACCGCATCACCGACGACGGCAGCACCGAGCTGTCCATCAGCGAGGACGTCGCCGCGCGCTTTCGCGTCGCCGACTGGCATGTCGTGGAGGTCGACGGCCACGACATCGAGGCGGTGTCGCGGGCGCTGGCCGCGGCCCGAGAGGACGCCGCGTCCCTCGCTGATCGCCTGCCGCACCGTGATCGCGCGCGGCCTGGCCCGGCTGCAGGGCCAGCGCGGCGGCCACAGCGCGAGGCTGCACCACGGAGGACGCCGAGGCCGCCCGACAGGCGCTCGACTGGCCCCACGCGCCGTTCGAGATTCCGCAGCCGGTGCTTCGCGCCTGGCGGGCGGCCGGCGAGCGCAGCGCGGGCGAGCATGCGGCGTGGCAAACCCGCCGCGATGCCCTGCCTGCGGCCGAGCGCGCGGAGTTCGACCGCACTCTCGCGGGCGAGTTGCCGGCGGGCTGGCGCGAGACGCTGCTCGCCTGCAAGCAAGACGCCGTCGAGAGCCGCGAAGCGACGGGCGGCATCATGATCTCCGCGCAGATCAACGACAGCTCACCGACGTGCTGCCCGAGCGCATGATCGGCTGCGCCGACCTGGAAGCGCCGACCAGCCACAAGCGCCGCCTGAAGGCCTTCACCGCCGAGGACCGCGGCGGCGCCTACGTGCACTGCGGCGTGCGCGAGCACCTGATGGGCGGGATGGCCAACGGCATGGCGGCGCACGGCGGCATCATCCCGCTCACCGTCACCTACCTCGCGTTCTCGGACTACGAGCGGCCGGCCATGCGCATGGCCGCCCTGATGGGCCTGCCGGTGAAGTTCGTGTTCAGCCACGACTCGATCGGCATCGGCACGAACGGCCCGACGCACCAGCCGGTGGAGATCCTGGCGTCGCTGCGCGCCATGCCCAACATGATGGTGATGCGCCCGGCCGACGCCGTGGAGGCCGCCGAGTGCTGGGAGATCGCGCTCGAGCACCGCACCGGACCGGTGACGCTCGTCTTCGCGCGCCAGGCGTTGCCGCTCGTGCGGCGCACGCACGACGCAGACAACCTGTCGAAGCGCGGCGCCTACGTGCTCGCCGATGCACGAGGCGGCGCGCGCGCCGTGACGCTGCTGGCCACCGGCTCGGAGGTCGCGCATCGCCCTGCAGGCGCGGGATCGCCTGCAGGACGAAGGCATCCCCACCGCCGTGGTGTCGATGCCGTGCTGCGAGCGCTTCGACGCGCAGGACGAGGCCTATCGCGCGTCGGTGCTGCCGCCGGCTCGGTGCGCGTGGCCATCGAGGCCGCCGTGCGTTTCGGCTGGACCGCTACCTCGGCGAGCGCGGCGGCTTCGTCGGCATGGGCGGTTTCGGCGCGTCGGGGCCCGCCGACGTGCTGTACGAGCACTTCGGCATCACGCCCGCCGCCGTGGTCGTCCGAGGCCCGGCGCCTTCTGCAAGCGCGCCACTGAACCCGTGAGCCAACCCATGCAAAGAATCGTCTTCCTGGACCGCGCCACCCTGGCGCCGCAGATCCGCCTGCGCCGGCCGAGCTTCGAGCACAAGCTCGTCGAACACGAGCACACCGCGCCCGACGAGGTCCTCGCGCGCCTGGACGGCGCGAGCGTCGCGATCACGAACAAGGTGCCCCTTGGCGCCGCCGTGCTCGAGCGGCTGCCCGCGCTGCGTCTCGTCGCCGTGGCCGCCACGGGCACGGACTGCGTCGACAAGGCGGCGTGCCAGGCGCGCGGCATCGCCGTGGCGAACATCCGCGGCTACGCCGTCAACACGGTGCCCGAGCACACCTTCGCGCTCATCCTGGCGCTGCGGCGCAACGTGGTCGCCTACCGCGAGTCGGTGCTCGCAGGGCGCTGGCAGCAGTCGGGGCAGTTCTGCTTCTTCGATCACCCGATCCGCGACCTTGCGGGCGCCCGGCTCGGCATCGTCGGCGAGGCGTGCTCGGGCAACGGGTGGCCGAGATCGCCCGGGTGTTCGGCATGGTGCCGATGTTCGCGGCGCACAAGGGAAGAAGCGGCCTGGGGCCGCTGTACACCCCCTGGCAGGAGGTGCTCGAGACCAGCGACGTCATCACGCTGCATTCGCCGCTGACGCCGCAGACGCGCAACATGATCGCCATGCCGGAGTTCGAGGCGATGAAGCGGCGACCGCTCATCGTCAACACGGCGCGCGGCGGGCTCGTCGACGAGGCCGACCTGGTGCGCGCGCTCGATGCGAACCTCATCAGCGGCGCGGGCTTCGACGTCGCCACCGGCGAGCCGCCGGCGCGCGACAACCCGTTGATGCGCGCGGCCTTGCGCCACAACGTGATCCTCACGCCTCACGTGGCCTGGGCCTCCGACGAGGCGCAGCAGACGCTGGCCGATCAGCTGATCGACAACATCGAGAACTTCGTCGCGGGCCGCGCGACGAACCTCGTGCAGGGCGCCTACTGACCCTTCACCACCCCGCACGCCATCCGGGCCCCGGCGTTCCCGGTGGGCTGCGTCTTGTAGTCGTCCGGCTGGGCATGCACGATGAGTCCCTTGCCGACGACATCGCCCGCCCCGCTGCCCACGCTCACGCCGGACAGCATGAAGCGCGCCTCGGCCGTGCCGCTGCCATCGGCCTTCAATGCCGGCATGTCGCCCGCATGGTGCGGCTCGTCCTGCGGGCCATGAGGCTTGCCGTCGGGATTGAAGTGCCCGCCGGCGCTGTTGCCGTCCGGGCTGGAGCAGTCGCCTTTCTCGTGCAGGTGGAAGCCGTGCTCTGCGTTCGGCTTCAGGCCGGTGACGCGGGCCTGCACGTGCACCTGGCCGCCCTGCATCGTGAACGTGACGGTGCCGGCGGCGGTGTTGCCCGCGGTGGGCTGCAGCGTGGCCGTGGCCATCTGCGCCATGGCGCTGGACGCGGCAAGGGTGAGCACGGTGGCGAGAGCGGCGGCGGTGTGCCTTGGCATGCAGGTCTCCTTCGAGTTAGAGGGAGAACCGATTGTGCGGCCGGCGCCGCGAGCCGGCGGCCACGCCCTTCGCTTCCGCCACGATCTCTTCGACCATCGCTCGCGCCGCAACCGACAGGGCTTTGCCCTTGCGACGCGCCAGGAGGATCGGGCGCCGCAGTTGGCGGTCGCTGACGGGAACGACGGCGAGGCCGGCCCGGTCGAAGTGGAACAAGGTGAGTTCGGGCACGACGCTGATGCCCAGCCCTTCGGCCACGAGCGCGGCGACCGTTGCCAGGTGCTCCACCTCGAGTGAGTTCGCGCGGGCTGCCGCGCCGGCCGCCTCGATGTACTGGCGCACGCTGCTGCTGCGGGCCAGGTGGATGAACTCTTCCGACTCCAGCTGCGCGAGCGTCACGCTTCGTTTTGCTGCAAGGCGATGCGACCTTTGGCAGACGAGATGGAATCTTTCGCTCCTGAGTTCGGTGACATCGAACTCGCGCAGGTCCCCGCCGGCCGTGATGGCCATGTCGACACGCCCCTCGCGCAGGAGCGCCAGACCACCGCCGGCGAGCGCATCGAAAAGCTCGATGCGGATGTTGGGATTGGCCGCACGGTAGCGGCCGATCACCTGCGGCATCCAGGCTGCGGCCACCGATGGCAGTGCTGCGACAGCCACCTTGCCGATGCGGCGCGTCGCCAGCTCGTTCAGGTGCGACACGGCGTGCTGCAGATCCTGCTGGATGCGCCTGACTTCTTCCGCGAACACCTCGCCCTCGGGCGTCATGGTGACGTGGCGTGTCGAGCGCTCGAAGAGCGCCACCCCGGCAGTCTGCTCGATGCGGGCGATCTTCTGGCTGAACGCGCTTTGCGAGAGATGGCACTGCTCCGCGGCGCGCGTGAAGTGATGGGTGTGCGCCAGGGCGAGGAAAGCGTCCAGGTCACGCGAAGACAGATTGATCGATGCCATGGATGAAATGATTCGACTTTCCCATTTTACTGATCCACGATCCCGATCTACTCTGCAGGGCAAGGAGACATGAAACGTGAATAGCTCGGCGAGTTCCTCGCAGCGGCAGACGCTGCACATCGGCTGCGGCGCAGGATTTTCCGGCGACCGCTGGGATGCCGCGGTCCCGGTCGTGGCGACGCTGCGCGCGAGCGGCGCCCCGGCCGTCCTGATCTTCGAAACACTGGCCGAGCGCACCCTCGCTCTCGCCCAGCTCAACCGCCGTCGCGACGCGGACAGCGGCTGGGAGCCCTCGCTGGAACGCTTCCTCGCGCCCGTGCTTCGGGATTGCGTGGAGGCCAGCATCCCCATCGTGAGCAACTTCGGGGCAGCCAACCCCGGCGGCGCCGCACGACGCATCCACGCCCTGGCGGCGCAATTGGGCATCCGGGCGTTGAAGGTCGCCGTGGTCGAGGGCGACGACCTGCTGAGTTCCTTGCCTTCCTCCCGGATGGAGCAGCTCCTGGCGCCGTCGCTTCAAGGCAAGCCGCTGGTCAGCGCCAACGCCTATCTCGGCGCGCGTGAGATCGCCCAGGCGCTGAGCCAGGGCGCGGACGTGGTCGTCACCGGGCGCGTCGCCGATCCGGCCCTGGTCCTCGGGCCGATGCTGGCCCACTTCGGATGGGGCATGGACGATTGGGATCGCCTCGCGTGCGGCACCATGGCCGGCCACCTGCTCGAATGCGGCGCGCAAGTCACGGGCGGCTATTTCGCGGACCCGGGCATCAAGGATGTTCCCGGGCTGGCCGAGGTCGGCTATCCGATCGTCGAGATGCAGCACGACGGCAGCTTCATCGTCACCAAGGCCGCCGACACGGGGGGCCGCGTCGACCGGCTGACCGTCACCGAGCAGTTGCTGTACGAGTTGCACGACCCGGCGCTCTACCTGACCCCGGATGTCGTCGCAGACATCAGCGAGGTCGATGTCGAGCAGGCCGGCGCCGATCGGGTGCGCGTCACCGGCGTGCGCGGGCATCCGCGGCCGCCGACGCTGAAGGCAACGCTCTGCTACGAAGGCGGCTGGCTCGCCGAAGGGGAAATCTCCTATGCCGGGCCGAACGCCTCAGGCCGCGCACGCCTGGCCGCATCCATCGTGCGCGATAGGCTGCAGCTTCTCGGGCACGGCGGGCTGCCCCTGCGCGCGGACCTGATCGGCGTGGCCAGCGTGCTGGCGGACGACGATGGCCGGTGGTGGGAAGGCCATGACGCACCGGCGCGCGACGATGTCCGGCTTCGCGTCGCAGCGGCCTGCGCGACGAAGGAAGAAGCCGATGCCGTGGTGCGCGAGGTGCTGGCGCTCTATACCTGCGGCCCGGCGGGCGGCGGCGGCGTGCGCACGCACACCACACCAAGGTTGGCGAGCGACTCCTGCTTCGTGCCGCGCGAGTGGCTTCAACCCTCCTGGAGCTTCACGTCATGAATGTCCAACTTCATTCCCTCGCGCACGCCCGAACCGGTGACAAGGGCAATCGCTCATCCATCTCGGTGATCGCCTACGACGCGCTGCATTGGCAGGCGCTGGTCGACCAGGTCACCGAAGCGCGGGTCGCCGAGCTCTTCGCTCACCGGCGGCCCTCGAACGTGCAGCGGTTTCTGCTGCCGAAGCTTCATGCCATGAACTTCGTTCTCGACGACGTGCTGGACGGCGGCGTGAACGACTCCCTGAACCTGGACACGCACGGCAAGTGCCTCTCCGGCCTGCTGCTGACCTTGCCCATCACATTGACCGACACCAAGGAGACACCATGACCCTCACCCGGCGCTTCGCCCTGGCTGCCATCGCGGCCGCCAGCCTGGGATCCACTGCGGCGCAGGCCCAGGCCTTTCCCGACAAGCCCATCACGTTCATCGTCCCGTTCGCCGCCGGCAGCGCCACGGACCAGCTGGCGCGCGCGCTCGGGCAAGGCGTGACACAGGAAACGAAGCAGCCGGTGGTGGTCGACAACAAGGCCGGCGCGAACGCGTTCATCGGCGCGCAGGCCGCGGCCCGGGCTCCCAAGGACGGCTACACGGTGTTCATCACGACGAACACCACGCACGCCGCGAACGAGCACCTGTTCAAGAAGCTGCCGTACGACCCGGTGAAGGATTTCGAGCCGATCACGCTGCTGAGCAAGGGCGGGCAGATCCTCATCGTGAACACGAGCCTGCCGGTGAACAGCGTGCAGGATCTGATCAAGTACGCGAAAGCCAATCCCGGCAAGCTGTCCTTCGGCTCGGGCAGTTCGTCCAGCCGCACGGCGGTCGAGCTGTTCAAGCAGATGACGGGCACGTTCATCGTGAACATCCCGTATCGCAGCAATCCACCGGCCGTCACGGACCTGATCGGCGGGCAGATCCAGCTCATGATCACCGACATGGCCACGGGCCTGCCGCAAGTCAAGGGCGGCAAGGTGAAGGCGCTGGGCGTGTCCACGAGCAAGCGCATCCCGCTCGCACCGGAAGTTCCGACGATCGAGGAAGCCGGCGTGAAGGGCTACGAGAGCACCTTCTGGTTCGCGGCGTACGTGCCGGCCGGCACGCCGCGCCCGTCGTCGCCCGCCTCAACGACATCCTGGGCAAGGCGAACCAGAGCGAGGCCGTGAAGACCTTCTATTCCAGCGTCGGGTTCGAGGCGCTGGGCGGCAGCCCCGACGACCTGCGCAAGTTCCAGGCCGCCGAGTCGCAGAAGTGGGGAAAGATCATCACCGCCGCGGGCATCGAGAAAGAGTGAGGACCGCCGTTCAGCTTCTCAGTGCGCCACGAGGACCGCGACGTGGTCCGCGAGCGCCAGGCACGACGTGAGCCCCGGCGACTCGATGCCGAACAGGTTCACCAGGCCGGGCACGCCATGGTCGCGCGGGCCCTGCACCACCCAGTCGCGCGCCGGCTCGCCGGGGCCCGCCACCTTCGGGCGGATGCCCGAGTAGGCGGGCAGCAGGGCGTTGTCCGGCAGCCCCGGCCAGTAGCGGCGGATGGCGGCATGGAAGCCCTCGGCGCGCCGCAGGTCGACGCGATAGTCGAGCGCTCCGTCGTCGTCGAGCCACTCGGTGTCGGGGCCGAAGCGCGCCTGGCCGGCGAGGTCGAGCGTGATGTGCACGCCGAGGCCGGCGTGGTCGTGCATCGGGTACACGAGGCGCGAGAACGGCGCGCGGCCCGAAAGCGCGAAGTACGTGCCCTTGCACCGGTGCGCGGGCGGCACGTGCCGCGGGTCGAGCCCCTCGATGCGGCGCGCGAGCGCGGCGGCATGCAGCCCGGCCGCTGTTCACGAGCGTGCGCGCCGCGAGCCGCATCGGCTCGTCGCCGCCCACCTCGATTTCCAGGCCGCGATCGACCGCGCGGCCGCGCTCCACCGGGCTGCGGAACGCCAGCATCGCGCCGTGCGACTCCGCGTCGCCGCGCAACGCAAGCATGAGGCCGTGGCTGTCGACGATGCCGGTGGACGGCGAGTGCAGCGCCGCCACGCAGCGCAGCGCCGGCTCCATCGCGCGCGCCTGCGCCGCCGTCGAGCCAGGCGAGCGTCGTGCACGCCGTTGTCCAGCGCCTGCCGCTGCAACGCCTGCAGCGCGGGCAGCTGGCTCTCGTCGGTGGCCACCACCAGCTTGCCGCAGCGGCGGTGCCCCACGCCGTGCTCGGTCGCAATACGCATACAGCCGCTCGCGGCCCGCCACGCACAGCGTGGCCTTCAGCGAGCCGGTGGCGTAGTAGAGCCCGGCATGGATCACCTCGCTGTTGCGCGAGCTGGTCTCGGTGCCGATGGCCGTCGTGCGCTTCGATCACGACCACTTCGCGGCCCGGCCAGGGCCATCGCGCGTGCGACGGCGAGGCCGACGACGCCGGCGCCGACGATGGCGACGTCGACGCTTTCGGTCATGCGCCGCCTTCACCCGGCCCTCTCCCGCAAGCGGGAGAGGGAGCAGGCGGCGGCTACGCATGCAGGCTCAGGCCGGCGTGGTGCGCGCGCTTCAGGCGCGGCGAGCGGCGGTACCGCGGGTCGCCGTAGTGCTCCTGCAGGTGCTCCAGCACCTCGAGGATGGTGGAGGCGCCGAGCGTGTCGGCCCATGCGAGCGGGCCCACCGGGTACGCCGTGCCGAGCACCATGGCGATGTCGATGTCGGCCGCGCTGGTGCCGGTCCAGGTCATCACGTCGCAGGCTTCGTTGGCGATCTGGCACACGGTGCGCATCACCGCGAGGCCGGCCACGTCGGCCAGCGTGAGCAACCCGATGCCGGCCGGCGAGAGCAGCGCGGCGAGCACGGACAGTTCGGCTTCCGCACCGGCGCTCGCGGCAGCGCCCAGGAGCTTCGTGCCGGCGAAGTCGCGCGCCAGGTCGAGCAGCAGCATGCGGCCGCCGTAGCCCGCGCCGCGCTCGGTGGCCGTGCGTCCGTCGGTGAGCGCCACGCGCGTGTGGTTGAAGGCCATCACGCCGGCCGGCAGCGCCGCGTCGTCCTCCACGGCGACGCCGGCGGCGCGCAGGCGCGCGACGAGCGGCTGGAGCAGGCCCGCATCGGCCGGCACGCGCAGCGGCGCGTCCGGCAGCGCCGCGGGCGCCAACGCCGGGGCCACGGGCTTGAGGGCGCCCGGCCGGTAGTCGTAGAACCCGCGCCCGCTCTTGCGGCCGTAGTGGCCGGCGCGCACCAGCTCCTGCTGGATCGGGTGCGGCGCGTAGCGGGCATCCCACTGCGTGGCCTCGAACACCGAATCGGTGACGGCCTGGTTCACGTCCACGCCGATGAGGTCGATGAGCTCGAACGGACCGAGCGCGAAGCCGCCGGCCTCGGTGAGCAGGCGGTCGATGGCGGACACCGTGGCCAGCCCTTCCGCGAGCAGCCGCAGCGCCTCGCCGTAGTAGGGCCGCGCGACGCGGTTGACGATGAAGCCGGCGGTGTTCGGTGCCGACACCGGCGTCTTGCCCCAGGCCCGCGAGAGCGTGCGCATCAGCGCCGCGAGCAGCGGGTCGGTCTCGAGGCCGCGCACGATCTCCACGAGCTTCATGCGCGGCGCGGGATTGAAGAAATGCCAGCCGATCAGGCGCTGCGGATGCTGCAGGCCCTGCGCGATGGCGGTGATGGAGATCGACGACGTGTTGGTGGCCAGCACGGTGCGGCTGGACACCACGTGCTCGACTTCGCGGAACAGCTTCTGCTTGGCCCCCAGGTCTTCCGCCACGGCCTCGATGACGAGCCCGCAGCCTTCGAGGGCGTCCAGGTTGTCGACCGCCGTGATGGCGGCGAGCATCGTCTCGCGCTGGTGCTCTTCGATGCGCCGGCGCTGCACGCCGCCGGCCAGGTCGGCCGCGATGCGCTCGATGGCCTTCGTGGTGGCGCCGGGATGGGCATCGAGCAGCCGCACGCGATGCCCGCTGGCGGCGGCGACCTGCGCGATGCCGCCGCCCATGCTGCCGGCGCCGATGACGCCGACGATCGTTCCGGTATCAAGCTGGTAGTCCATGGTGCTCCGGCGTTCAGCGATCGGTGAATGTGGGCGCGCGCTTGGCGAGGAACGCCTCGACGCCTTCGGTGTAGTCGCGGGCCTGCGCCATCTCGCGCTGCACCTGCGCCTCCATCGACAGCGCTTCCTCGTAGCCCAGGCCCACGGCGGCATCGATCGCGAGCCGCGTCTGCGCCAGCGCACGCGTGGGCAGCGCGGCCAGGCGGGCGGCGAGCGCGCCGGCCGCGTCGGGCAGCGCGGCATCGTCCACCACCTGCCAGATGAGGCCCATGCGCTGCGCGTCCTCGGCCGCGAGCTTGTCGCCCGTCATCGCAAGCGCCAGCGCGCCGGCACGGCCGACGAGGCGCGGCAGCAGCCAGGTGCCGCCGCAGTCCGGCACGAGCCCGATCTTCGAGAAGGCCTGGATGAAGCTGGCGGAGCGCGCGGCGATCACGATGTCGCAGCCCAGGGCAAAGTTCGCACCCGCCCCGGCCGCCACGCCGTTCACCGCCGCCACCACCGGCACCGGCATCGACCGGATGCGCAGCGCGAGCGGCTTGTACAGGCGCTCGACGACGTTGCCCACCACGGCGCCGCTGCTGATCTCGGCGAGATCCTGCCCGGCGCAGAAGGCGCGCCCGGCGCCGGTGATCAGCACGCAGCGCACGGCGGCGTCGTCGGCCGCGGCCTCGAGCTGGGCGCGCAGCTGCCGATGCATGTCGGCGGTGAAGCTGTTGAGAGCCTGCGGGCGGTTCAGCGTGAGGGTGCGCACGGCACCCCTGGTGGCGGCGAGCACGAGGGCGTCGGACATGTCTGATCCTCTGGAAGGGGTGTGCCAAAGATCATATGTCGCCACTCGGGAGCTGCGTAGACTGGCCGCATGCCCCGTCCTCTGAAGATCGTCCTCGTTGGCTTCGGCGCGCTGCTGGCGCTCCTGGTCGTGGCCGCCGTCGTGATTGCGGCCACGTTCGACCCCAACGCCTACAAGCCGCAGGTCGTGGAGCTGGTGAAGCAGCGAACGCAGCGCGCGCTGCAGATCCCCGGAAAGATCGAGCTCTCGTTCTTCCCGAACCTGGGCGTGCGGCTGGGCGCGCTGTCGATCTCGGAACATCGTTCTGCCGCGCCCTTTGCGTCCATGGAATCGGCGCGCGTGTCGCTCGCGCTGATGCCGTTGCTGCGGCGCGAGTTCGTGGTCGACCGCATCGAGGTGCAGGGCCTGCGCGCCAACCTCAAGCGCTTCAAGGACGGCCGCACGAACGTGGACGACCTGCTCGGCAAGGACAAGCCGGCGGCCGCCCCCGGCGCACCGTCGCCTGAAGGAGATGCCGGCGCCGCGCGCCTGGACATCGCCGGCATCGACGTGCGCAACGCGCTGCTGTCGATCGACGACCAGCGCGAGGGCCGCCGCGCCGAGGTGGCCGTGGCCACGCTGAGCACCGGCCGCATCGCGCCGGGCGCCCCCGGGAAGGTGAAGCTCGATGCGAAGGTGAAGGCCGACAAGCCTGCGCTGGATGCACACGTGCAGCTCGCCGGCGGCTACCTGCTCGACGTGCCGGCGAAGCGCTACGCCTTCGACGATTTGCACGCGCGGGTCTTGGGCACGCTCGACAAGGCGCCGATCGACCTCACCCTCGACGTGCCGCAGCTCGCCATCGACAAGGACGTGAAGGCGCAGAAGGTCGAGGCGCGGCTGCGGCAAGTGCAGGGCGAGCGCAGCATCGACGCGCGTCTCACCTTGCCGGCCTTCAGCGGCACGCCGCAGGCGATGCGCACCACGCTGGCGCTGGCGGTCGACGGCAAGCAGGGCGACCGTGCGTTCCAGGCCGCCGGCGACGGCACGCTGAACGTCGACCTCGACAAGCGCAGTGCGACGCTGGACCTGAAGGGCAAGCTCGACGCGAGCAACTTCACGGCGCGCGTCTGGCTCGCCCGCTTCGCGCCTCTGTCGATGCGCTTCGACGTGGCGCTGGACGCGCTGGACGCTGATCGCTACCGCAGCACATCGGCGCCGGCCGCGACGCAGAAGCCCGCGCCCGAGGCGCCGATCGACCTCTCCGGGCTCAAGGACCTGGAGCTGCGCGGCGCGCTGAAGGTGGGCACGTTGAGGGTGGCGGGCCTGCAGGCGTCGGATGTGCGCGCCGAGCTGCGCGCGGCCGGCGGCCGGCTCGATGTCGAGCCGATCGCCGCGAAGCTCTACCAGGGCAGCATGAGCGGCCGCGCAGCCCTCGTCGCCGCATCGCCGCCGCGCTTCGCGATGCGCCAGACCTTCACCGGCGTGCAGCTCGGGCCGCTGCTGAAGGACTTGACCGGCAAGGCCACTGTCGAGGGCCGCGGGCAGCTGGCGCTCGACATCACCACGCAGGGCGCGCTCGTCTCCACGCTGAAGAAGAGCCTCGCCGGCACGGCGCGCGTCGAGCTGCGCGACGGTGCGGTGCGCGGCATCGACCTCGGCCGCATCGTGACCATCGCGGGCGGCAGCGGCACGGGATCGAGCAACGACAAGACGGAGTTCAGCCAGCTCGACGCCTCCTTCCGCATCGCCGACGGCGTGGCGCGCAACGACGACCTGCTCGGCGTCTCGACGCTGCTGCGGGTGACCGGAGACGGCGAGATCGACATCGGAAACGACCGGCTCGACTACCTGCTGAAGGCCGAGGTCAAGGGACCGGTCAAGCGCCTGCAGGGCACGGTGCCGGTTCGCCTGCGCGGGCCGTTCACGTCGATCGGCTACAGCGTGGACATGGGCAGCCTCGCGAAGGAGGCGGTGAAGGGGCAGCTGGAGAAGGGCGTGGGGGACAGGCTGAAGGGGCTGTTGGGACGGTAGGCTGCCGCGCGCTGAACTGCCGCCGCCCGCCCCACGGCCTCTCCAAAGTGGGAGAGGGAAACCAGAACCAGAGCCGAACCAACCCCAGGCTCAACACCGGAAACGCCAGCAGCGCCAGCAACCGCAGCACATCGCTGATCAGGAACGGAAACACGCCCTTGTACGTCTCCTGCATCGGCACGTCGCGCGCGATGCCGTTGACGACATAGACGTTCAAGCCCACGGGCGGCGCGATCAGGCCGATGCCGACCGTCATCAGCACCAGGATCCCGAACCAGATCGCCTTCATCTCCGGCGTCAGCCCGAACAGCTCGAGCGCCATCACGGCCGGGAAGATCACGGGAATCGTGAGCAGCAGCATCGACAGCTCGTCCATCACGCAGCCGAGCACCACGTACATCAGCAGCACGAAGCCCAGGATCACGACCGGCGGCACGTGCAGCCCGCCGACCCAGTTCGCCAGGTGCATCGGCATCTGCGTGAGCGCCAGCGCCGAGTTCATCATGTCGGCGCCGAGGAACATCATGAACACCATCGCCGAGGTCTCGGCCGTGCCGAGGAAGCTGCGCTTGATGCCGTCCAGCGTGAGCTCGCGCTGCGCCAGCGCGACCAGGAAGGTGCTCGCCGCGCCCACCGCGGCGCCTTCGGTGGGCGAGAAGATTCCGCCGTAGATGCCGCCGAACACGACGACGAAGATCGACGACGATGGGCCAGACGCCGGCCAGCGCGACGAAGCGCTCGCGCCAGGGCAGCGGCTCGCTCGGCGTCGCCAGCTCCGGGCGCACGCGGCAGTAGATCGCGATCACCGCGATGTAGCCGAGCGTCGCGAGGATGCCCGGCAGCAGCGCCGCGGCGAACAGCTTCGCGATGTTCTGCTCGGTGAGGATGGCGTAGACCACGAGCGGCACCGAGGGCGGAATGAGGATGCCCAGCGTGCCGCCGGTGGCCAGCGTCGCCGTGGAGAGCCGGCCGTGGTAGCCGTGCGCCTTCATCTCCGGATAGGCCACCTGCGTGATCGTGGCCGACGTCGCGATCGACGAGCCGCAGATGGCGCCGAACGCCGCCGCCGACAGGATGGCCGCCATGCCCAGGCCGCCGCGGATGTGGCCGACGAACGACGCCGCCGCGCGGAACAGCGAGCGGCTCAAGCCGCCTTGCGTGGCGAACTGGCCCATCAGCAGGAAGAGCGGGATCACGCTCAGGTCGTACACCGTGAGGCGCGCCACGGCCGAGCCCTTGAGCGTGTTCAGCAGCGCGAGGTCGTTCGTCATCACCCAGTAGCCCACCGCGCCGGGGATGAACATCGCCGCCGCGATCGGCACGCGGATGGCCATCAGCACGAGCATCCCGGCGAGCATCGAGATGCCGATGGTGGCGGCGGTCATGGCGTCGAGCCCCTCGCCGCTTCCGGTCGGCCGGCGAGCCGCAGCCCCGCCTGCACGAGGGCAATCACCGCCGTGAGCGCCAGCCCGGGCGCGAGCACGGCGTAGGTGATCCACATCGGCAGCCCGAGGATCATCGTGGTCTCGAACGCATCGCGCACCGACACCGCGCCCACCGCCGTGCGCCAGGCCAGCAGCCCCACCATCGCGGCCAGCAGCAGCGCGCCGAACGCATCGAGCACGCCGCGCGTGCGCTCGCGCCGCGCGCTGGGTGAAGAAGTCCACGATGATGTTGCTGCCGTGCAGCTGGGCCCACGGCAGGCACAGCGCGATGGCCAGCGCGGTGCCGAACTGCGTGAGCTCCACGTCGCCCTGGATCGGCGACGACGTGATGGCCCGCCCCGCGACGCTCACCACCACGAGCAGCGCCACCGCGCTCGCGGCCAGCCCGCCGGCGATGGCGAACCAGAGGGCCAGCCGGCGCAGCAGCAGCGGCATCGGGGTCAGCGCCTACGCGGTCACTTGTACTTCACGAGCAGGTCGCGCGCGTCCTGCAGCATCTGCTTGCCCGGCAGCCCGCGCTTGTCCATGTCGGCCACCCACTCGTCGTAGAGCGGCGCGCTGGCCTTGATCCAGTTGTCGAGCTCGCTCGCGGGCACCGTGTAGAACGTGTTGCCGCGGTCCACCGCGGGCTTGCGGCCCGGCGGCTTGCTCTCGTCCCAGATCTTGCCGGCCATGCGCGGACAGCGCGGCGCCGCTGTTCTTGTCGATCACCGCCTTCAGGTCCGCGGGCAGGCCGTCGTACTTCGCCTGGTTCATCGCGAGGATGAAGGTGGCCGAGTACAGCGCCGGGCGCGACGGGTCGGTCTCGCTGTGGAACTTCACCATCTCGTGCAGCTTCACCGACGGGATCACCTCCCACGGCAGCAGGAAGCCGTCGATCGTGCCCTTGCTCACCGCGTCGGCCACGGCCGGCAGCGGCATGCCGACCGGCGTGGCGCCGAGGGACGCGAGCAGCTTGTTGGTCTGGCGCGTCGGCGCGCGCATCTTCAGGCCCTTGAAGTCGGCCATCGTCTTCACCGGCCTGTCGCGCGTGTGCACGTAGCCCTCGTCGTGGATCGCGAACATCAGCGGCTTGATGCCGGCGAACTCCTTGGTGCCGTACTTCGTGTAGAAGTCCCACGCGCGCGCGCGACCCGGATCCCGCGTCGTGGTTCATGAAGGGCAGCTCGAACACCTCCATGATCGGGAAGCGGCCGGCCGTGTAGCCGGGCAGCGTGAACGCGATGTCCACCACGCCGTCGCGCGCCTGGTCGATGAGCTGGGGCGGCGTGCCGCCGAGCTGCATGGCCGGGAACACCTGGCACTTCATGCGGTTGTTCGAGTCGGCGGCGATCTTGTCGCAGAACGGCTGCAGGATCTTGGTCGGCGGCATGGCCATCGGCGGCCAGAAGTGGTGCACCTTCAGCGTCACCTCCTGGGCACCGGCCGTGAGCGACGCGGCGGCGAGCGCGAGGGCGGACAGGGTCTTCTTCATCGTTGGGTCTCCGTCGAGTCTCGTGTCGGGCAATGGTAGGCAGCGCGAAGCCGGCGTCCGCCGCGGGCGTAACGGTACTCGCACAAGGGGCTGCGACGCTGCGGCGGAAACCCGCATGTCTCCACGCGAGACGCCCGCCCGACCCGGACCCCATGCCCAGCCGCCGATGCAGCCCGACCTCGACGAGTGCTGCGGCAACGGCTGCGACCCGTGCATCTTCGACCTGCACGATCTCGCGGTGGACCGGTACCGGCAGGCGCTGCGCGCGTGGCGAGCGCGCCAGGCAAGGCGAAGGCTGACATGCCGACGTTGACGCGACAAAGCCGGTGCGGCCCCGCGCACCGGCCGGCCTCCGACCTTCGCGACCGCTAGCGCACTCCGACCGCCCGCAGGGCCTGTCTCCGCTCTCCCGCGTGCGGGAGAGCCGGGGCGAGGGCGCGACCGCACGCCCGAGCAGCATCGGGCGCGCCCATGTCCGCATGCCGGATCCTGTGCGCCACCGGGCCATCGGAATGGTCCGCCGGAGCGCCCCGGAATGGTCCCTATGGACGATGCCTCGCTGCGGGCGGCCGAGCACCATCTGCTCACCGAAACCCCCAAGCCCGAGGACAGACCATGAACCCCACCGACATCACCGCCGTGCCCGCCACCCCGCCCGAACAAATCGCCCGGGACACCTGGCTCATCCCCAACCTCGTGCCCGCCGGCGACGGCAACTACCTGCCCGTGAACTCGATGGTGATCCGCGGCCAGCAGCCCGTGATCGTGGACACCGGCGCGCCCGTGCACCGGGCGCTCTGGCTCGAGAAGGTGTTCTCGGTCGTCGAGCCGGAGGACGTGCGGTGGATCTTTCTCTCGCACGACGACGGCGACCACACCGGGGGCCTGCTCGACGTGCTCGAGCGCTGCCGCAACGCCACGCTCGTGACGAACTGGTTCAGCGTCGAGCGGCTCGCCCTGGAGAAGCCCGCCCTGCCGCTCGAGCGCATGCGCTGGATCGAGCCGGGCGGCAGCTTCGACGCCGGCGACCGCGTGCTGCACCTCTTCCGCCCGCCGATCTTCGACGGCCCGACGACGCGCGGCCTGTTCGACCCGAAGACCGCCGCGATGTGGATCGTCGACACGTTCGCCTGCCTCACGCCCGGCTCGCTCGATGCCGGCGAGCTGCCGCGCGAGCTGCTGGCGCAGTGCATGCCGGCGCTGAACAGCGCCGTGTCGCCCTGGCACGCGTGGCTGGACCGGTCCGTCTACGGGCGCCACATCGATGCGGTGGAGGCGATGGGCGCACGCGTCGCCGCGTCGGCCCATGGACCGGTGCTGCGGGCCGACCTGCTGGACGACGCGTTCGACCGGCTGCGCAGCCTGGCCGGCGCGCCGATCATCCCGACCCCGGGCCAGGAGCTGCTGGACACGCTGATCGCGACGTCGCTGGTGGAAGCCGCGGCCTGAACGACGTCAGGTGGAACGCCGGCGCACGGCCTCGCCGCCGAGGTCGCCGGCTTCGCCTTGCCGCAGCAGCAGCGTCATGAGCACGGCGCAGTCGCTGCGTGCACGCAGCGCGTGCGGCTGCAGCGCCGGCAGCACCACCAGCTCGCCGGCGCGCAGCCGCATGGTCACCGTGCCGGTCACCACCTCCACCTCGCCTTCGAGGCAATGCAGGGTGCACTCGTCGTCGACGCGGTGTTCCGGCACGTCGCGGTGCGCGGGCAGCACCAGGTGCAGCAGCTGCAGGCGCTCCGTCTTGATCAGGCTGGTGCTGACGGCATCGGCGAGCGCCGCGCCCAGCGGGCGCACGCCGATGACGTCGAGGAGTTGGGCGTGCGGCAGGGCCATGCGGAGTCTCCTTGGCTTTGTTGCGGCAGGCGGCATGCCTGGGGCCGCGCCCTCACCCCGGCCCTCTCCCGCGAGCGGGAGAGGAGGAGAAGCTGCTAGCGGGTGAACCGGTCGGCCAGACCGCGCCAGCAATCGGCGTAGGCCGTGTCGCGCGGCGCCTCGTTCAGCGCGAACGCCGTGGGGTGGAAGCGCCAGCGGCTCTCGAACATGAAGGCGAGCGTGTCGTCCAGCTTGTGCGGCGCCAGCGGCGCGCTGGACGCCTTCTCGAACGCCTCGGCGTCGGGGCCGTGCGGCACCATGCTGTTGTGCAGGCTCATGCCGCCGGGCTTGAAGCCCTCGGGCTTGGCGTCGTACTGGCCGTGCACGAGGCCCATGAACTCGCTCATCAGGTTGCGGTGGTACCAGGGCGGGCGGAACGTGTCCTCGGCCACCATCCAGCGCGGCGGAAAGATCACGAAATCGCAGTTGGCGGTGCCCGGCGTGTCGCTCGGCGACGTGAGCACGGTGAAGATGGACGGATCGGGATGGTCGAAGCTGATCGAGCCGATGGCCATGAAGTTTGCCGTGTGGTACTTCAGCGGCGCCAGGTTGCCGTGCCAGGCCACCACGTCGAACGGCGTCTGCGGCTGGCTCGCCCGCCAGAGGGCGCCGCCGTATTTCTTGATCACCTCGTACTCGCCGGCCGTGTCCTCGAAGGCGGCCACGGGCGCCTGGAAGTCGCGCGGGTTCGCCAGGCCGTTGGAGCCGATCGGGCCCAGCTCCGGCAGGCGGAACGGGGCGCCGTAGTTCTCGCAGACGTAGAGGCGCGTCGGCCCGTCCACGCCCACCTTGAACGCCACGCCGCGCGGCAGCAGCGCCACTTCCTTCGGCTGCACGTGCAGCACGCCCATCTCGGTGGTGATCGTGAGCGCGCCCTGCTGCGGCACGAGCAGCATCTCTGCCGTCGGCGTTCACGAACGCCCGCCGCTGCATGGAGCGGTTGGCGAGCACGAGATGCGCGGCCATGCCGGTCTGCGCCTCCACGTCGCCGTTCACGATCACGGTGCGCAGGCCATCGACGAAGTCGAGCGGCGCGTCCGGCACCGGCGTGGGGTGCCAGCGCAGCGGGTCGGGCGGCATGGGCGCGCCATCGCGCGCGCCGGTCTTCCAGTAGGGTTGCTCGTACGGCGCATAGCCGCCCGCGACCACCGACGGCTGCCGGCGGTAGAGCCACGTGCGGCGGTTGTCGACGCGCGGCGCGGTGAAGGCGCTGCCGGACACCAGCTCGGCATAGAGCTCGCGCGGCGCGCGCTGCGGGCTGTTGCGGCCGAGCGGCAGCGTGCCGGCGACCGCTTCGGTGGAGAACTGGTTGCCGAAGCCGGATAGGTATTGGAGAGTCATGACGATGCCTGGGGAGAAAGGACGTTGCGGCGCGCCGCGTCGAGCGCTTGCTTCAGGACGCCGAGGGCGCCCACGTGGTTGGCCAGCAGCAGCACGAGCTTCGCGTTCAGCTCGTGGCTCTGCGCGGGCGTGAGGTCGCGGTGCGCCTCGATCAGCGCTTCGTAGAACGCGTCGGGCGCGTCCAGGTTCGGGCTCGTGATCAGCATGCGGTGGCCCTCGCGAGCGCCGCCTGCACGGCGGCGAAGGTCGGCTGCCGCCAGCGCGCGCACACGTGCTGGTCGGGGCGCAGCAGGTACGCGGTGCCGGGCTTCAGGTCGTAGCGCTGCGCGAGCAGGCCCTCGGGATCCTGCGCGGCCAGCACCTTCAACGGCAGGTCGCGCGCCCAGGCGGGCGCCGGGCCGTCGACGAGCAGCGTGAAGCCGGCGCCCAGCTCGCGCAGCAGCCACGTCGGCCGGCCCTCGAGCTGCAGCGGCGCGTCGGCCGCCGGCGCCCCGGGCACCATGCGGCCGTCGAAGGTGTCGACGTCCGGCGTGTTCAGCGGCGAGGCGTCGTACGTGGTGGGCAGCGACAGCCGCCCGCTGTTCACCAGCGCGCGCGCGAACGGGTACTCGCTCGCCAGGTCGAGCACCGCATCCCGGAACAGCCGCGACACGTCGCTCTTGGGCGTGATGAAGTCGGTGGAGCGGGTCGAGTTCAGCAGGTTCTCGTCGGCCGCCGCCTCGCGCTCGAGGCCGTAGCTGTCGAGCAGCGTGTCCGGCGCCTGCCCGCGCAGCACGAGGTCGAGCTTCCACCCCAGGTTGTCGGCGTCCTGCACGCCGGAGTTGGCGCCGCGCGCCCCGAACGGGGACACCCGGTGCGCCGCATCGCCGGCGAAGAACACGCGCCCGTGGCGGAACGCCGGCATGCGCTCGCACGCGAAGCTGTAGACGCTTGCCCATTCGAGCTCGAACGGCACGTCGTCGCCGAGCATCGCCTTCACGCGCGGGATGATGCGCTCGGGCTTCTTCTCCTCCTCCGGATCGGCGTCCCAGCCGAGCTGGAAATCGATGCGCCAGACGTTGTCGGGCTGGCGGTGCAGCAATGCGCTCTGGTTGCGGTGGAACGGAGGATCGAACCAGAACCAGCGCTCCGAAGGGAAGTCGGCGCGCTCCAGCTTCACGTCCGCGATCAGGAAGCGGTCGCGGAACACGCGGCCCTGCACTTCGTGCTGCAGCAGCGAGCGCACGGCCGAGCGGGCGCCGTCGCAGGCGACGACATGATCCGCCAGCAGCGCTGTAGCGCCCCTCCGGCGTCTCGACGCCCAGCGACACGCCACGCTCGTCCGCCTCGCACGCCACCACCGAGTTGCGCCAGCGCAGCTCCAGGTTCGGCAGCGCCATCGCACGCTCGACCAGCCCCGCTTCGGCGTAGTACTGCTGCAGGTTGATGAACGCGGGCCGCTCATGGCCGGATTCGGGCAGCAGGTCGAAGCGATAGAGCAGCCGGTCGCGGAAGAACACCTTGCCGACGTTCCACCGCACCCCGCGCGCCACCATCGCGTCGCCGCAGCCGAGCCGGTCCCAGATCTCGAGCGTGCGCTTGGCGAAGCAGATCGCGCGCGAGCCGGTGGACAGCTTGTGATCGTTGTCGAGCAGCAGCACGCGCTGCCCGCGCTGCGCCAGGTCGATCGCCAGCGTCAGCCCGACCGGGCCGGCGCCGACGACGACGACGCGATGGCGCGCGGGCTCGACCGCGTCCTGGTCGGCACAGCGCGCATACGGAAATTCGAGCGCCTGGACTTCGCGCCCGGTCAGCACGCCGATATTCATCAACGGTTCCATCGCTGCAGCAGTCGCATTCTTCTGCGCCCCCAAGCGGCGCCGCGGATCCGGCTCCGCCGGGCCGCCGTCGCCGCCCCCTGGGGGGTGGCGGCCGAAGGCCGCTTCGGGGGGGTCAATCACTCTCCAGAGTCTTCCACATGTCGACGTCGCGTTCGGCCGTCCACACGCGCGGATCGCGGAACTTCGTGGCCTCGTCGTAGGCGCGCGTGACGTCGAACGGCATGCAGTGGTCGAAGATCACCCAGTGCCCGTACGACGGCCGCAGCTTCTCGCACGTCTCGCGATACACGGCCTTCAGGTCCTTGCCGGCCGTCGCGCCCTGCCGGACGCTGTCGTACAGCTCCGAGACGAAGGCCCGCGTGCCGGCGAGCCCCTTGGCCACCTGCGCCTCGCCTTGCAGCGCCGCGCCGCGCCCGGGCACGAGCGCGAGCGGCTTCAGCGCGGCGATGTTGTCGAGCGTCTGCGGCCAGTCCTGGAAGTACGCGTCGCCGGCATAGGGCGTGGCGTCGAACTCCACCAGGTCGCCGGAGAACAGCACGCGGTCCTGCGGCAGCCACACGACGGTGTCGCCCTTGGTGTGGCCGCGGCCCACCTGCAGCAGCTGCACCTCGAGCTTGCCGAGCCACAGCGTCATCTTGCCGGTGAACGTGATCGTGGGCCACGTGAGGCCGGCGGGCACCGACTCGACGTTGCGGAACAGGCGCGGAAAGCGCCCGATCTCGCTCGCCTTGTCGGCTTCGCCGCGCTCGGCGATGAGGTCGTAGCGTGTCCTGGCTCGCGATGACGTGCTCGGCCCCATAGGCCGACGCGCCGAGCACGCGCACGGCGTGGTAGTGGCTCAGCACCACGTAGCGGATCGGCTTGTCGGTGACCTCGCGGATGCGGCGGATCACGTCCTGCGCCATGACGGGCGTGGCTTGCGTGTCGATCACCATCACCGCGTCGTCGCCGATGACGATGCCGGTGTTCGGGATCGCCTTCCGCGGTGTAGGCGTAGGCGTGGTCGGACAGCTTCGTGAACGTGACCTGCTTTTCCTCCAGGTCGGCCTGGGATGCGAATGCCTTGCTCATGGGGCGCCTCGAACTGCGAATGACGGAATGGGGTTGATCATAGTCACTGTAATTCGCTATTGTCTAATCGATTCAACTTAACCAAAGACCACATGGACGCGCCGAGATCGCGGGGAATCCAGAGCGTGGAGGTGGGCGGGCATCTGCTGCTCGCCCTCGCCCACCACGGCCGGCCGATGCCGCTGAAGGACCTGGCGCGCGAGGCCGGCATGCCGGCCGCCAAGGCGCATCCGTACCTGGTGAGCTTCGGCAAGCTGGGGCTGATCGAGCAGGAGCCGGCCAGCGGCCGCTACGGCCTCGGGCCGCTGGCGCTGCAGCTCGGCCTCATCAGCCTGCAGCAGTACGACCCGGTGCGCCTGGCCACCCCGCTCATCGAGGAGACTGGCGCAGGCGCTCGGCCACACGATGGCGATCGCGGTGTGGGGCAACCGCGGGCCCACCATCGTGCGCGTGGCCGAGCCGCCGAGCCCCGTGCACGTGTCGATGCGCCACGGCACGGTGATGAGCCTCACCGGCACGGCGTCCGGCTGGCTCTTCGCCGCGCACCGGCCGCGCGAGGCGGTGCTGGCGCTGCTGGCCGCGGAGGGTGTGCCGGCCGACGAGGCGTTCGAGGCAGCAGCTGGCCGAGGTGCGCGAGCGCGGCGCTGTCGCGCGCGGTGAACCTGTCGCTGGCCGGCGTGAGCGCGCTCGCCGCGCCGGTCTTCGACGCCGGCGGTGCGATGGTGCTCAGCATCACGGCCATCGGCGCCACCGCATCGTTCGACACGCGCTGGAGCGGCGCGCTCGCGCTCGCCCTGCAGCGCACGGCCGGCGATTTGTCGCGCCGCCTCGGCTGGCAACCCCACAATGCTTCCATTGGAATGGATTTAGAGGCTATCCTTTCTCGCTGAAAGGATTTTCACCATGGCCCTCCGGCAACCCGTTCCCGCTGCTTCGTCGCTCGGACCCCGGCCTCGTGCTCGGCAAGGCCGCCGCCCGCGCCGCGGTGCTGCTGGGCCTCTCCGGATCGGGCCTCGCCAAGGTGATCGGCGCCAGCGAGGCCACGGTGTCGCGCGTGGTGCGCGGCGAGCGCGGGCTCGATCCGGCCAGCAAGGAGGGCGAGCTGGCCGCACTGCTCGTGCGGCTGTACCGCTCGCTCGATGCGCTGGTCGGCAACGACGAATCGCGCCGCCGCGCGTGGATGACGAGCTACAACGACGCGCTCAACGGCGTCCCGAAGGAGCTGATCCAGCGCGCCCAGGGGCTGTCGCGACCGTCTCCTATCTGGACGGCATGCGAGCACCTTGAGCCATGCCGCCCAAGCGATCCCTCTCCCGCGCGCGGAGTGGCCGGAGTGATGGCGGTGCCTTCGCCTGACGATGGCAGTGGACTCCGAGGCCGCGCCCTCACCCCCGCCCTCTCCCACGAGTGGGAGAGGGAGCAAGGCGCCGGCTCCGTCGGAGTGGTGGACCCAGGCGTCCACGATCCTCGCGCGCACTCTGGCGGGGCGTCGAGGCGCAGCACCTCGTCGCGACGATGCGGCTGGTGGACACGCTGGAGGAGCAGGCCGAGCTGGAGCGGCTGCTCGAAACCAGCAAGCCGCCGCTGCCGCGCGGCGCCGCGCAGCTGCACTACCTCGTCTCCACGCCGTTCCGCTACAGCTCGCCGCACCCGTCGCGCTTTCGGAAGCCGGGCGAGCCGGGCATCTGGTACGGCGCGGAAGACCTGCCCACGGCCTGCGCCGAGGTGGCCTACTGGCGCTGGCGCTTCCTGATGGACAGCGCGGGCCTGCGCGATGGCGAGCTCGTCACCGAGCACACCTTCTTCCAGGCCCGCGCCAAAGGCCGCGCGCTCGACCTGAGCGCGCCGCCCTGGGATGCCGCCCAAGCCCGACTGGACCGATCCGCTCGACTACGCCGCCTGCCAGGCGCTCGCCCTCGAGGCGCGCGCGCGCGGCGTGCAGTGGATCCGCTACTGGAGCGTGCGGCATCCGCCCGGGCACTGCGGCGCCGTGCTGGATGCGGCGTGCCTGCGGCTGCACCGTCCGGCGCAGCGGCCGACCTGGGTCTGCAAGGTCACGGCGCGCTCTGCGCTGCTGGTGCACGACGACGAGCGGCTCGCGCTCGCGTTCACTTGAACGTGGACACCCCGTTGCGCACCAGGCGCTCGAAGGCCTCCGGCTGCTCGGCCACGCTCAGGTGGCTCGCGTCTGCCAGCACTTCGAGCTGCGCCCCCGGAATGCGCTCGGCGATGGCCTGCGCGAGTGCGGGCGTGGCGCCCACGTCACGCGCGCCGGCGATCACGAGCGTCGGGCACCGGATCTCGGCGAGCCGATCGAGCCAGTCCACCGCGCCGACCGCGCGGCACGTGGCGGCATAGGCCGGGGCGTCGCAGCGCAGCAGCAGTTCGCGCAACGCGCGCGCCGCCTCCGGTTGCGCCGCACGGAAATCCGCGTGCAGGTAGCGCTCCACGACCACGTCGGCCACGGCCGCCATGCCGCCCTGCTCCACCGCCTGCGCGCGCTGCTCGAACGCGGCCCGCGCCGCTTCGGGATAGCGCGCGACCGTGTTGGCCAGCACGAGCCCGCGCACGAGCCCGGGATGCCGGATCGCGAGGCCCTGAGCCACCATGCCGCCCATCGAGAGGCCGATGAAGAGCACCGGCCCGCGATCCCATTCGCGAATCAAGCGCGCCGCGTCCTCGACGAGGTCGTCGAGCGTGAAGGCACCGGGCGGCGCGAGCGAGCCGCCGTGGCCGCGATGGTCGTAGCGCAGCACCGGGTGCGAGGGCGCGAGCGCGGCGGCCAGGTCGTCCCACATGCCGAGGTCGAGCCCGAGGGCGTGGCTCATCACCACCGGCAGCCCCTCTTCGGCGCCCTGCAGCGCCACGCGCAGTTGCGGGCGGCTGAAGGTGTGGTGGGTGGAGACGCGCGCTGCTGCCGTGAGCGGCTGCGGCGGAGGCAGGCGCCCTTCCTTGCGCAGCTCCTCCACCGCGATCTTGAACCCGGTGTTGGCGGCCGGCACGCCGCAATACACGGCCCCCTGCATCAGCGTCTCGCGGATGCGCTCCAGCGGCACGCCGCCGCGGATGGCCGCGCCGCAGTGCAGCTCGAACTCCTCCCAGCGCCCCAGCGCCATCGTCATGGCCAGCACGAGCAGGCGCCGCGTCTCGTGGTCGAGCCCGGGTCGGCCCCAGATGTCGTTCCACGCCTGGCGCGTGATCTGGGCCTGGAACTCGGCATTGAACGCGTTGGCGCTGCCGAGCGCGCGCTCGACCCACGCGTCTCCCAGCACCGCGCGCCGGTTCTTCAGGCCGCGGTCGAAATCGTCCTCGCGATCGCTCATTGCAAATCCTCCTCGGGCAAGGCCCCGAACCATGGCCGCGCGGCGGCCAGCGCCGCCGCCTGAGGCGCGAGTCGCGCCAGCATCGCGTCGCAGCGCACCGTGGCCGCGCGCGCCTGCACCTGCGGATCGAACAGCGCGTCGACGTCCGCGGCGGGGAGCGCGGTGCGCAGCGCCTCGTCGGCGGCCACGGCCTCGCGCAGCAAGGTGTCGAGCGAGCGCCCCTCGTCGGCCACGCGCGCCGACAGCGCCTCCAGCAGCGCCTGCGCGCGCGGCTTGCCCACCACCTGCGCCACGCGCATCGACGCCGCCTCGGCGCTCGCCAGCCCGTGCAGCGCGTCGATGTTGGCGCGCATGCGCGCCGCATCCACCTGCAGCCCTGGCGCGGCCTGCGCGAGCGCATGCAGCGCGCCGTGCACGCCGGCGAAGAGCGCGGCCCATTCGGCCAGCTCCGCCTGCCAGCCGCCGAGGCCGCGCTCGTGTTCCTGCGCCATCGCGCCCAGCAGCGCGGCCACCCGGTGCGGAACGCGCTGGCCGGCCGCCAGCGCCACCATGCTCGCCACGGGATTGCGCTTGTGCGGCAGCGCGGTGGAGCCGCCGCGCCCGGCGCCCGACGGCTCGGCCAGCTCGCCGACCTCGGCCTGCGCCAGGAGCGACCAGTCGCGCGCCATCTTCGCGAGCGAGCCGGTCAGCACGCCGAGCACGCCGGCCAGCGAGATCCAGTCGTCGCGGTGCACGTGCCACACGTGCTGCGGCGCGGGCAGGCCGAGCAGCGCCGCCAACCGCGCCGCCACCGCCGGCCCGGCGTCGCCCAGGGTCGCCAGCGTGCCGACGGCGCCGCCGAGCTGGAGCTGCAGCGCGCGCTCGCCGGCCTCGTGCAGCCGCGCCTGGCCGCGCACCAGCGCACCGGCCCAGCCCGCGGCCTTCCACCCGAAGCTCACCACCGACGCCGGCTGCATCAGCGTGCGCCCGATCACCGGCGTCGCGCGATGGGCCTGCGCGAGCGCGAGCAGCGCCGCCACGAGCGAGGAGAGATCGCGGTCCAGCAGCGCCAGCGCCCGCCGCGTGACGAGCACCATCGCGCTGTCGATCACGTCCTGGCTCGTGCTGCCCCAGTGCACCCACTGCGCGGCGCCGGCATCGGCCTTGGCCACCTCCTCGGTGAGCCGGCGCACGAGCGGGATCGCCAGGCTGCCGGCGCGGCCGCTGGCCGCCACCAGCGCCGGCAGGTCGAAGCGCTCGGCCCGGCAGGCGAGCGCGATGGCCTCGGCCGCTCCAGCCGGAATCACGCCTGTGTCGGCTTGCGCGCGTGCGAGCGCGGCCTCGAAGTCGAGCATCGCCTGCACGACCGGTTGCTCGCCGAACACGGCGAGCATCGCGGGCGTCGAGAGGAAGCCTTCGAAGATCGACATCTCAGTTCTCCATCGCAGCGAAGCGCGACCCCACCCGCATGGAACGGCCCCACCAAGGGCCTTGCGCTGATCCGGCTCCGCCGGTCCGCAGCAAGAGCCCCGAGGGCCACGAAGTGGTCCTCTTCGTGGACCTCGGGGGGCAGCGACGAGAGGAGCGTGGGGGCTTCATCATGCGTTGGCGGTGCGCTGGAGGCGCCGGTCGATCAGGCGCCGCATGTTGCGGATCGAGGCCTGCTGCACGTGCACGAGCGCCAGCAGGCCGTTGCGATGCAGGTCGACCAACTGCGCATCGGGCAGCTCGCGCAGCTTCGTCTCCTCGATGGAGAGGAAGCCATCCACGGCGAGCTTGTTGCCGTCGGGCAGCGTCACGTCGAAGCGCATGTCCTGCAGCAGGCCGAGCTCGACCAGGCGGGCGCAGAACTGGCGCGTGCGCTGCAGCTCCAAGTTCGAGCGTCTCGAGGTACTTGCGCATCTCTTCCATGTAGGGCGATGGCTGGCCGTCGTCCTCGAAGAGCCGCGTGCCGGGCGCCTCTGCCGTGTCGGACAGGCCCTGCCAAGTGCGGTCGATGCACACCGTGTACTGCTGCTCGCTCACGCGCGCGAGCGCGAACGGATAGGCCCGCAGCTGCGCCGGGATGTAGCTCGCGTTCCACTGGCCGCTGCTCTCCAGGAACAGGTTCTCGCCGGGCGCCAGGCCGAACACCGCCACCGGGGCCACCTCCATCGGCTTGCCCGCCTCGGCGGCGGTGGCCCGCACGAACACGATGGGATAGTCGCGGCAGGCATCGGCGAACTCCACCGCGTTGATGAAGTACGAGTTCAGGCCGGCCATCGGCGTGTAGTTGCTCATGGCGGCGCGGTCGATCTTGAGCGAGCGGTGCTTCTCGCGGTCGAGCGGCACCGGGTTGCGATGCAGGGCGTTGTGGATCACGGGTTCTCTCCTTCGTTGACGCTGCGGCTGACCAGCACCTTGTCGACGCGCTTGCCGTCGAGGTCGACGACCTCGAACGCCCAGCCGTCCCATTCGACCTGGTCGGCCGTATTCGGCAGCCGCCCGAGCAGCAGCATGATCATGCCCGCCAGCGTGTTGTAGCGGCCTTCGGCCTCCAGCGGCAGCTCCTTCAGCTCGAGCCGGTCCTTCAGCTCGGTGACGGGGATCAGGCCGTCCAGCAGCCAGCTGCCGTCCTCGCGCTGCACGGCCCAGGCGTCCGCGTCGCCCTGGGCGCCGAACTCGCCGGTGATAGCCTCCAGCACGTCGCGCACGCCGATCACGCCCTGCACCTCGCCGTACTCGTCCACGACGAAGACGAGGTCGGTGCTCGCGGCCCGGAAGTGCGCCAGCAGCTCCATGCCCGACAGCGTCTCGGGCACGAAGACCGGCGGCTCCACGCAATCGGACAGCAGCGGCGAGTCGCCGCGCGAGAGCGGCGTGAGCAGGTTCTGCACCGGCAGCACGCCGAGCACGTCGTCCAGGCTGCCGCGGCACACCGGGTAGCGCGAGTGGCCGTTGGACGCGATGACCTGGAGCGCATCGGCCAGCGGCGCGCTGGCGTCGAGCCAGATGATGTCGGCGCGCGGGATCATCATCGAGCCGACCTGGCGCTCGTCGAGGCGGAACACGTTGCGCACCATCTGGTGCTCCTGCGCCTCGATGATTCCGGTCTCCACGCCCTCCTCCAGGTTGGCCGCGATCTCCTCCTCCGTCACGCCTCGGCTCGGGCCGCCCTGGATGCCGAGCAGCCGCAGCGTGGCGTCGGTGCTCGTGGTGAGCAGCCACACGAACGGGCGCGTCGCGGTGGACAGCCACTCCATCGGCCGCGCCACGAGGCGCGCGATCATCTCGGGGTACATCAGGCCGATCCGCTTGGGCACGAGCTCGCCGAAGATGATCGTGAGGAAGGTGATGATCACGACCACGAGCCCGGTGGCCGTGATCTCGGAGGCGCGTCCGGGCATGCCCATCACATCCTCCAGCCAGTGGCCGAGCGGCTCGGAGAACGCGGCCTCGCCCACGATGCCGTTGAGCACGCCGATCGACGTGATGCCGATCTGCACGGTGGACAGGAACTTGGTGGGGTTGTCGTGCAGGTCCAGCGCGGCCTGCGCGCCGCCCTCGCGGGCCTCGAGCATCACCTGGAGCCGAGCCTTGCGGCTCGCGGTCAGGGCCAGTTCCGACATGGCGAAGAGCCCGTTGAGCAGGATCAGGAAGACCAGCAGCGCGACGTCCATGCAGCCGGCGTTTCGAACGCCGCCCCAGGGAAAAGGCGCAAAGCGTAGCAGAATCGTGCCATGCACTACCTCATCGGCGACGTGCAGGGATGCGCCCACGCGCTCGACCGGCTGCTCGCCGAGGTCGCCTTCTCCCCCTCGCGCGACCGGCTGCACGTGCTGGGCGACCTGGTCAACCGCGGCCCCGATTCGCTGAACGTGCTGCGCCGCCTGCACGCGCTCGAAGGCTCGGCGACGAGCCTGCTCGGCAACCACGACCTGCACCTGCTGGCCGTGGCGGCCGGCATCCGCCCCGAGCACCGCAGCGACACGCTGCGCGGCATTCTCGATGCGCCCGACCGCGACCGCTGGATCGACTGGGTGCGCCGCCGGCCGCTCGCGGACACCGCCCACGGCTGGCTGCTCGTGCACGCGGGCGTGGTGCCGCAATGGGATGCCGAGCAGACGCTCGCGCTGGCGCGCGAGGTCGAGACGATGCTGCGCGGGCCCGACCTCGAAGGTTTCCTGCGCGTGATGTACGGCAACGAGCCGCTGCGCTGGAGCGAGGATCTGCGCGGCGCCGACCGCTGGCGCTTCGTGATCAACGTGCTCACGCGCATCCGCTTCTGCACCGACGACGGCACCTTGGAGTTCGGCACCAAGGAAGGCGCCGGCGGCGCGCCGCCGGGCCACCGCCCGTGGTTCGCCGTGCCCGGCCGCCGCACCGCCGGCCAGCCGATCGCCACCGGCCACTGGAGCACCCTCGGCCTCGTCAGCCGCCCCGACGTGCTGTCGATCGACACCGGCTGCGTGTGGGGCGGCCGCCTCACGGCCGTGCGCGTCGACGGCGGGCGCCGCGAAGTGATCCAGGTGCCCTGCACGCCGGTTTGAGACAATGACGGCCCGCACCCGGGAAGCGTGGCCGAGCGGTTGAAGGCACCGGTCTTGAAAACCGGCGAGGGCGAAAGCCCTCCGTGAGTTCGAATCTCACCGCTTCCGCCGGGAGCCAATCTCAGCAGCGACTCACCCTCACCTCACGTTCCCCCGAATAGCGCGGGACTTCATCCTGTGGAGTTCGACTCCTACCGTCGTAAGTTGTCGCATCTAAGCGCATAATACATGGGTGGATCGTTTGGGGGAACACACCTTTTTCGATGGGGGAACTATGCCTAAGATCGCCAAGCCGATGACCGCGCTGGAAGTGAAACGGATCGAGAAGCCGGGACTGCATGCGGTCGGCACGGTTAGCGGCCTTCGCCTGTACGTCAAGGCGTCGGGCGCGAAGTCGTGGGTGCTGCGCACGACCGTCGGCACGCGCCGCGCTGAGCTCGGGCTCGGCAGCTACCCGACCACTACCCTGGCCCAGGCCATTGACCGGGCACGCCAGGCGCTCGACCAGATCCGCAACGGCGTCGACCCGGCGGCCGAGCGCCGCGCCAGACGCGGGACGATCGAATGGACGTTCAAGCGCTGCGCCGAGGGGTACATGGCCGCGCACCGGGCCGGCTGGCGCAACGCCAAGCACGCCGCGCAATGGGACTCCACCCTGAAGGCCTACGCATACCCACGGTTCGGCGACAAGCACGTCCGCGACGTGTCCAAGGCCGACGTGCTCGCCGCCATCGAGGCGGGCTGGTCGACGAAGTAACGAAACCATGGTCCGCGTGCGCAACCGCATTGAATTGGTGCTCGCATGGGCCATGCAGCGCGGGCTACCGGCCCGACGGCCCAAACCCGGCGCAGGCTGGAGAGGCAACCTCGAGGCGACGCTGCCGAAGCCCTCCAAGGTGAACAAGCCGCGAGCACTTCGAGGCCGTGTCCGATCGACGACATGCACGGCTTCATGCAACGCTTGCGCAAGGTCGAGGGCATGGGCGCCGCGTGCGCTGGAGTTCGCCATCCTCACGGCCAGCCGCACCGGCGCCGTGCGGCAAGCCACATGGGACGAGATGGACCTGCAGGCGGCCATCTGGACTATCCCGGCCGCGCACATGAAGGGCAACCGTCCGCACCGCGTGCCGCTGCCCGACCGCGCGCTCGAGCTGCTGGAGGCCCTGCCCCGCTTCGAGGACGTGGCTCTCGTCTTCCCCGGCAACAAGGGCAAGCCGCTGTCCGACATGACGTTGACCGCAGGCGATGCGCCGGTTGGGCCTCACAGCCGTGCCGCATGGCTTTCGCAGCGACGTTCCGGGACTGGGCAAGCGAGCGGACGTCCACGCCGGCCGAGGTCGGCCAAAATGGCGCTCGCGCACACCATCGGCGACAAGACCGAGGAGGCCTATCGCCGCGGCGACCTGTTCGAGAAGCGCCGCGACTTGATGGCACTGTGGGCGAAGTTCATCGACACGGAGCCGCCGAAGGGCAATGTGCGGGTGATCCGCGGGAAGGCGGCGTGATGGGCAACACCCGTAAGCCGTTCGTCCTGACGAGCGAGGAGATCGCGGCCTTGGTGGCGGCCCGCGCACAGTTCGAGGACTGGCACGAGCCCCTGCCTCAGTTTGAGCCCAAGGTGTTGGCCGAAGTCAGGGAGGCGGCGCGCGCCTTACAGGCGGCGCTGGAGCAAGTGCTCAACACGCACTTGAACCCGACCGCTCACCGGCTGCTCGGGCGAATGCAACAAGTTGAACTGCATCGGCACCCGCGAGACCACTACCGGCAGATGCTGACGATGACGAGCTACACGGCGGGCCTGATCTACGCCGGTTGTGCTGCCGACGTCCAACGCGGGCAGAAGCCTGACGAGCGGGCACACACCTGGGTGCGCACGGCAGCCGACCACTGGCATCGGGCCGGCCTCCCCATAGGTGAGGGCCGCGACCGATTTGGGCAGGCGTTGCTCAACTTCCCGCCTCCTCGCGGCGTCGGAAACGTTGGCCAATCACAGATCGTTGCCGCGCTGGCTGATGCGCAGGAATTGAGGACCGCAACTCCGACTCGGAAATAGCGTCTCGTGCCGGAATGATGCGTCCGATGCCGCCCCAGGGCGGTGCTGAAAGGACGCATCGGAATGCAACACCGGTACATCCGAATTCGCGAGTTGGCGAGCACGCCGACGCTCATCGACTCGTGCCAGCCGTGGGATCTCAAGCGCTTCACCGAAGCGGGCATGTGATGGACGCAGCGGCGATCCTGGCCGAGATCCGAGCCATACGTGCGGAGTTTCAGTCGCTGCGTGAGGCGGTCGCACCTTGCCGCCTGAACTCGCAGCAGCGCGAACTGCTCGAGGCGCTGGCCGATGTGTTCGGTCCCGGAGCGCTGCCGGGTTGAATGCGGTGCAGAGATGTCCACGGCGGTGGGCGGGCGTCGCTTGCGACGAACGCACGACCGACGCGGTGGGCATCTCGTGTTGACCGCGCATTGTGCCGCCCGATCAGGCCGCTTTCGGCATCGCCGGCAGCGTCGCGAAGTACGCGCTGTCTGGCGTCTTGCCGCCGTGCGCCGTGTGAGGCCGCGCGGGTTGTAGAAGCTCAGGTAGCGCGTGATGCCTTCGCGTGCCTCGCTCACGGTCTCGTAGGCTCGCAGGTACACCTCCTCGTACTTCACGCTGCGCCACAGTCGCTCGACGAACACGTTGTCCCTCCAGCAGCCGCGGCCGTCCATGCTGATGGCGATGCCTTCGTCCTTCAGCCGCCCGGTGAACAGCAAGCTCGTGAACTGGCTGCCCTGGTCCGTGTTGAAGATCGTCTGGCTTGCCGTGGCGTGCCAGCGCCGCTTCGAGCACGCGCACGCAGAAGTCGGCCTCCATCGAGATCGACACGTCCCAGGCCAGCACCTTGCGGCTGTGCCAGTCGATGATCGCGGCCAGGTACACGAAGCCGCGCGCCATCGGGATGTACGTGATGTCCATCGCCCAGACCTGGTTCGCGCGCTCGATCGCCAGGCTTGCGCAGCAGGTACGGGTAGATCAGGTGCTGCGGATGCCGCTTGCTCGTGGTCGGCTTGCGGTACAGCGCCTCGATGCCCATGCGGCGCATGAGGGTCGCCACGTGCTTGCGCCCGACCTCGAAGCCGCGTGCCTTGAGCATGTCGCGCAGCATGCGCGCGCCGGCGAACGGGTACTCCAGGTGCAACTCGTCGATCGCGCGCATCAGCGTCAGATCGGCCGCGCTCACCGGCTTGGGCAGGTAATACACGCTGCCGCGGCTGATGCCCACCAGCTCGGCCTGGCGCTTGACGGGGAGGTCGTGGGTGCGATCGATCATCGCTTTGCGCTCAGCAATCCCGCCTTGGTGAGCGCGCCTTCCAAAAAATCATTCTCCAGCGCCAGCTGCCCGATCTTGGCGTGCAGCGCCTTCAGGTCGACCGCCGGCTCATCCGCGCGCGCCTCACCACCGAACACGTCCGCCGCTCGAGCCAGCAACTGGCCCTTCCAGTCGGTGATCTGGTTCGGATGCACGTCGTACTGCTTCGACAGCTCCGCCAGCGTCTTGTCGCCACGGATGGCATCCAGCGCCACCTTCGCCTTGAACGCCGGCGAGTGGTTCCGGCGTGGTCTCTTGCTCATGCTCTTTGCTCCTGGCCGGCCCGTCCTTCGGGCCCTGCTCACAGGGCAGAGTTTCCACTCATCGCCGTGTTCAGGACTTCGCGCGAGATCATGGCCGCGACCTCGCTGGACATCGGCAGTCGGCCGCGGCTGCGTGCGGCCTTGGTGCTGACGCGCACGACGTACAGGCGGTCGGTCATCGACTGCGCGCCATCTTCGATGCGGGCGGCTCGACCGGGCAATAGCGGCTCGATGCTTCTGAAGCGTGGGCTTTGGGGCATCGAGCGCGTGCGCGATTGGGACTATGCGGGGACTTGGCCCCGCGAAGTCCAAACCGGTGGCTAGCAATTGCATCGCCTGGAACCACCATCGGTGGATCGCAATTCAGTTGGACTCAACATGCTCGACCCGTCTTTCATTGGCCTGACCCGCAAGGAGCTAACGGCCTGGGACATAGCCAAGTTCGTCGTTGCCGCCGCAGAAGAGGACCGCTCCGCGCTGGCGCCGTACATCGCCCAAAGCCGGGCGATCGAGGCGAAACTCGGAAAGGCTCCCGACAACGCGCACTCCTTCTACATCGCAACTGACGTGACTCGGCGTGACCTGACCGCCGCGTCGGCTTCGGGTGGCGGATATCTGGTCGGGACATCAATCGAGGCGTATGCGCCGGCACAACGTCCCAGGACGATCACCGACGTTCCCACGCGCAAGCTCCTCGGGATGGTGGGAAACATGGCGGTCCCCGCGGGGACTAGACAACTACACCGCGGCGTGGCTCTCGAGTGAGAGCGCGTCAGTGAGCGAGGCCGATCAAAGCTACGGTTTGCTGTCGCTGGGGCCGAAGACAGTTGCCGTGACCGTCGACATCAGCCGCCACACGATCTTCGGTCTTGCACAAGCCGGCAGCGCGTACGTGTATGGCGAGGTCATGGGCGCAGCGGATCGAACGAAGGACGCCGCGTTCATCAACGGCAGCGGTGCTGACGGCGAACGATGGGACTCATAAGCGTCCCCGACACGTCGAGCGTCAGCGGCACGAGCATCACTTAGGCATCAATCCTGGGGATGATCGAAACGGCGGAGGCTTACTCGCAATCGCCCGGCGACATCCGGGTATTGTTGGCGCCGAACACCGCCAAGTTGTTCCGCAGCCGGGAGAAGGCGTCGGGCTCCGGCTTCATCCTTCAGGGCGGCCGAATCGACGACGTTCCGGCGCTGGTGTCCAACTCGATGCCGACCGCGTCGATGCTGATTACGGACTTCAGCCGCGTGACGGAAGCTCGATGGGGCGCGATGCAGATCGAGGTGACGCCGCACGCCGCCGCGGCCAAGCACCAGGCGGGAATCATCAGCGTGCGCGTGATGGCATCGGTGGACTTCGGCATCGATCACCCGGCCGGGCTCGCGAAGAGCACGTCCATCACCTAAAAAGGCGCCGCAAATGAGAGTCGAGATTTCCTACCGCTGTTGGGTCAATGGCGGAGTGCGCGACCCAGGCGACGCCGTTGATGTTGACCCGCTCGTCGCCGCCGACTTGCTTGCTTGCAATCGCGCTCGAGTTGACGATGCAGACGTCGGTGCGATGAAACACGCAGTGCGTCTCCACGTCGCGCGCGTGTGCGCGATGCCGGGCACGCGCCCAGCGGGGACACCACGATGAGCGCGCCAGTTCGTATCCGGGCCACGGCAAGTTTTCAACTCCGCGGGCGCCTCGTCATCAGAGGTGAACAACTCTTTGTCCCGCCGGAGGAGGCCATCGCCATGCTACGCAACGGCCACGCGGTGGCGGCGGACGAAGCCGACCTGCGGCAGCTTGCGGTAGCGGCCGGCGTCGAAGTAAGACGCACGCCGCATCCGCGGGCGCATCGGAGCACAGGCATGAAGACTGACAAGTCACTTACGCTCGACGAACTGAAGGTGCTGCATCAGCAGTTCGAGCGCGAACTCGCCGAACTGCTCGCGGGCCAGTTCGAGCGCTTCTTCGAACGCACGGAAGCGCGCGTCGTTTCGATGAGGGCGGACGGCGTTCGATCCGTTCGGGCCCGAGTCTTCTTGAGCTTACCGTGACCCCCGCCCGGTGGTGCTTCAGACTTTCCAGTGGGACTGCAAAACTATGGCGTGCCGAGAGACTGGCACGATAAGCAGCCTTCGCTTAACACAAAGGTGGCTTTCCTTGAGAAGCACCCCAAGAACTTGGGATGGACGAAGCTTATCCGACAGCGCAAGCTGACCCGGGTTGACAGCGGACGCCGGCCACGAAGCTAGGTTGATCTGCTCAAACCGCTTGGCAGCGGCGCTGGCTGTCGAAGTCACCGGTCAAGGCCGACTCCAATTGGTTCCTTGAAGACCGGAAATCATCATCACAGGAGTGAGGCATGAAGAAGAGATATTGGATCGCGCCCGGCGCAGTGGCTATTGCTTTCGCTGGCGTCGCGGTGGCGGCGACCATCAGCAATATCAACGGGCAATCCTGTGGGACGGACACAGGTACCTGGCACTTTGTCAATAACCAGACCGGTGGAGCGGCCGCTGGAACCCTGAGTGCAACGTGGTCGTCCGGAGATTCGTGCACCGTCACGGCCTCCAAAGTTCTCGGCAGCACCCAACACTTCAACTGCATCGCGTCTGGCGCGCTAACGGGCGCTTCGACTAATCTCCCGGGCAGACTTGTGTTGTCAGACTTCTCATGTCAGACCAAGGAGCCGCCACCTTGCGATCCTAAGGTGGAAGTTTGCAAGTAGACGACTGAGCATGCGGTCTTCCGAGCCGGCAAGGACGATCCTTCCGGCTCGTTGCGATTACGACAACATTCATGGTTTGATTGCCTGAGTGCTGACCTGACACTCGCATCCATGCATCGTCAAGCCTTAAAGGACACGTCATGGAGAAGCGTCTCATCGGTTGCGGAAACTTGGCACGTGCGTCTCTTGTCACGTGGCTTCTCGGCGTGGTGGCGACCAGCGCGTCGGGACAGACGGCGGTGGACCTGCCACCGAACCTCATTGCCCTGCCGGCGGCGAACGTATCCCTGGTGTCAGGTTCTGGGGGCGTCTCCACGCTGCGCTTCAGTACGACAAGTTGGAACAGCGGAACAGGGCCTTTGGAAATAGTGGCGGGGTCGGTCGACTCGGGAACTGGCAAACAGAAGGTGGACCAGCGTGTCCTTCTAAGTGACGGATCGTCTTTCCTGCATCAGGCAGGATGGTTCACATATCACCCGCAGCACAACCACATTCACTTCGACGACTACGCAATCTACAGCCTTCAGCCTGTAAACGCGCCCGGCGGCTCATCGCGGACCGGCACGAAAACGACCTTTTGCATCATGGACACGACCAAGGTTGACACCGGACTGCCGGGCGCGCCTGGCGCGGCCGTCTACAGCAGCTGCGGCAGCGTTGTGCAGGGAATGTCCGTTGGATGGGGGGACTCTTACGGCAGTCATTTGGCGGGTCAGGAATTGGACTTTACCGGCAATGCTGACGGCATCTACCAGCTGAAAATCGACATCGATCCGAACAAGCGTTTGATCGAAGTCACCAAGGATGACAACGTTTCATGCGTGTTGCTGAACATCAAGAAGCCGAACACTGTCACGGTGCTTGACGCGAGCGGAAGTTGCTCAACCGTAGTGTCAATCTCGCCGAAGACCGCGAGCATGGGTACGACCATTCAGGTCACCATCTCGGGCTATGGCTTCTTAGCTGGTACGCCGATATCTTTTGAGGGGGGTAACGGCCCGCGACCGGTCGCGAGTAACGTGCAGCTCGCAACCGACACAGATGGATTGGACACCCTAACCGCAACGGTTACGATACCCTTCAAGAAGCAAACAGGGCGCAATCCTGTCTGGGATATTAGGGTTGGATCGGGTGGCGTCTTGCGCGACGCCTTTACGGTGACGCGCTAGATTCCTTGACCATATTGAATTGGCATATTGCCAATCCATTGAGAACCGAAACAATGGAGAACGCTATGCCTTCAAAGAAGAGTGGCGGACGAGATCGCAAGCGCATCGATGTAAGCCAAGAGCACGAACCTGCGCGATTGGTTCGAAGAAGGTTCGGCGTGTCGGCCGACCGGCTCAAGGAGAGGCTGCGCAGGCCGTCGGAACACAAGGCCGACAAAGTGCAGAGGCACCTGAGTTCTGGTAGCGACCGCAAACCAGCGAAGCGGGCCAGGGAGAGGGCAGGGTGGCCGACCGCCGCGAAGAGGACTATCGCGGCCACACGATCTGTGTGGAGGCCGACGAGCGCCGGCCAAACTGCGAGGGATGGTCTTACCTGATCGACGGGCGTATCTCATCCATCAGCCGCATCGCCCTTGTGCCCAGGCATCGAGGATGCGCTCAAGCAAGGTATGGCGCTGCTCAGTCACGCGTGGACGATATTGAGGCCAAGGCGGCTTGAGCGCCGCCAGAACAGCGCAGGATCCGCGATCGTCTTCCGGTTGACACCGAGGTAGCCCGACCCCTATAGATCTGTCGGCGCACACGTTTCCCCATGTCTCAGGTCTCACACCAAAGACAACCCGTACTCATCCCTTGTTGAAGAGTCTGTGGACTGCGACGTGAGTAAGTGCCGGCAGTCAGTAACGCAAACCGCTACACGTAGCGGCTCGCGCTGTTGCCTGCCGCCCGCGCGAGGGCGCTGGAAACGGCAACTCCCCTGCGTCAAACCGAGATTGGGGGTCGGTTCGGGGGAATAGGCGAAATGCTCGCCTGCAGCCCCCACGGATCCTCATGGTGCCACGGACTCCGCTTCCGCCGCTCTACAACGACTTGAGGTAGTGCACGAGGTCTCCCATCTCGGCGCCGGTCAACCCGAGCGACTTCTTCGTGTTGTAGGTCTCGACCACCGCCTCGAGCGTCGGGGCGGTGCCGTTGTGGAAGTACGGCGGGTGCTGCCAGACGCCGCGCAGCGGCGCCGTGCGGTACATCTTCGTCGCGCTGCGCGACACATAGCTCGGCTCGCCGCTCGGTTCCGGATCGCTCACCACGTCGCTCGGGGCGTGAAGGCGCTGGTTGGCATCGGTGAAGGTCGGGCCGCTGTGGCAGCTCGCGCAGGCCGCCTTCGTGTTGAAGAGCTTCCGGCCGCGCGCGGCGGCCGCCGGCTCGAAGCTGTGGGCCGGTGGCCGCGGCGCACGCAGGGACAACTGATAGTCCTTCAGCGCCGGCAGCCTGCCGCTCACCAGATCATTGGTGCCGTTGGTCACCGAGACGCCGATGCGCGAATCGGTGAAGGTGCCGTGGCCTCCCATCTGCGTCACCCCCACATAGCGGTTCCAGTAGCTGATTCCGCCGCGCCTCGAGTCGCCGTCGCCGGTGTAGGTTTCCCTGTCGACGCCGGCCAGCCCGTACGCCGGAGGGATCAGCACCGGGCCGTTGATGCCGTCCTGGTTGAAGCGCGGGTCGTACTTGCCCTTGCCCCACGACCGGTAGATCACCTTGAGCGCCTCGCTGACCGCGGGAGACAGCGCGATGATCGCGCCCGGGTTCAGGTCGCGATTGGGCCAGCCGTCCAGGCGCTTGCCGATGCCGGTCATGAACGAGTCGTCGACCGCCGTGTGGCACAGCGCGCACGTCACGCCCACCCGGGTCAGCGTGTCGCGGCCGTTGATCGTCTCGACCTTGCCGCGCAGCCCGATCACCGCGTCGAGCTTGAGCAGCGTCACGGTCGTGTCGGGGCTCGTCAGGCTGATGGTGCCGTCCTTGATGCCCTGCTTGACTTCGCGAGGCAGTTCCTCGGCGTCGACCTTCAGGCCCACCGACAGCGCGGTGGTCGGGTCGACCGCGCTGCGTATCACCTCGTGGAGGCGCAGGGTGTCGCTCCAGAAGGTCTCGTCGCCGAACGTGTCGTAGCGGAAGATCTGCTTGCCCTGGTGCCGGGCCGCCATGGCCGAGTCCCGGGCATCGTCCATCGCCGGTTCGGTGCCCCCGCCGCACGCCGCGACCAGGGCCGCACCCAACAAGGCTGACCATGACGACTTCATCTCGGCCCCCCCAATCAGGTCGCTCGCACTCGGTTGTGCGCTGCAGCGTTGCATCTGGCGTACCCGCCCCCGCTGATCACTTCGGCCGCGGCTCGCGCAACTCGCGGTCGGGGTCGCTCAGGCGTCCCGCTCGCAGTTCCCGAACCGCGGCGGCCACGGCGCGCGCGGCGTTGCGCACTTCCTCCTGCGCGCCGGTGTCGCGGTCGAGCGCTTCATGGCTGGTGGCGTAGGGCTCGTAGTAGCCGATGAAGCGGTCCAGGCGGCTCATCGAGCCGGCATCGATCAGGCCCATCCAGTCGAGCCAGTCCGACAGCGCGCGGCGCACGGCTTCGATGCCGGGATTCGCGCTCGGCGTCGAAGGCGGGGTCGAACCAGCGGGCCATGAACCGCTCGCGAAACGTCTCGCGGTCGTGCATGGCGGGCGCTTGGCCCTTTCGAACTTCACTGGTCATGGCGGCGGCCCCGTGCTGTGCTGACGCACCAGCGTCGGCAAGAACCGCGCCGGGCGTCAGAAGCACGGCTACTCAGACCATCAACGCCACCACGAAGATGCCGATCATCACGAAGGCGATCACGACCTTGGCGAGCATCGCGATCATCAGGCCCACCCACGTGGCCACGCCCACCTTCAGCGCGCCTGCGTGCTCGCGGCGCGCCAGGTACTCGCCCACGACCGCGCCGACGAACGGCATGAAGAGCACGCCGACGATGCCCATGAAGATGCCGAGCACCGTGCCGATCGCCGCGCCGACCAGCGCCTGGCGGCTGGCGCCGGCCTTCTTCGCGCCGAGCAGGCCGGCCACGTAGTCGAGCACGAACGCGAGCACCGCAAGCGCGCCGAGCACGGCGATGGTGATGCCGCTCACGCGCTCGAAGTCGTCTATCCAGGCGCCGAGCGCCGCGCCGGCGAAGACCAGCGCCGTGCCGGGCAAGGCGGGCAGCACCGTGCCGGCGACGCCGACGACGATCAAGCCCCAGGCGAACACCCACAAGGCGATAGCGGTTCCGGTCATGCGGTGGCTTTCCTCAGGGACGGCGAAAGAGCCTGTTGTACTCGAAGCGGCGAGCGGCCCGGGCGGCAGAGGTGCGCGGCGTCCGGGTGCAAGGGGTTGACGAGCACCGCACACTCCTCCGGCACGAGCACCGACGGCACCCTCAGCAAGGCGCTGCGCCGGCCGTTCAGCCACTCGGCGCCGGCCTCGACGCTCGCTCGCCCGGCCGGAATGGCGCACCAGGCGGGCGGCAGGTCGGCGGGCCGGAAGTCGTCGCACCGCCGCCAGATGTCGTCAGGCACCTCGATGCGAACGACGAAGCGGTTGAGCGGCAGGCGGTCTTCGTCCTCGAGATGAGCCGCCGTCTCGAGGACGGCGAGCGCGAGGGTCTGGGCCGCATAGACGACGCGCTGGCCCTCCTCGTTCCATCGCCCGGGCCGCACGGCCGCTCCCGCGCCGCTGAGGTCGTCTGCCGGATGCTCTCGCGTTTCGGTGGCGATGCGCCAGAGGATCACTGGTAGGCGCCGCTCTCGATGGCCCCGAGCAGGCGCGCGACGATGTGCACGCCAGTGGGCGTGTCGACGAAGTCGGCCGGCCGCAGGCCCCCGAGCGCGCGCTGCGGCCGCTCGATCCAGCGGCCGAGCCAGTGCCCGGCGTCGAAGCCGGCGGCCTCCTCGGCCGTGCTGCGCTCGACGATGTCTTGCGCGATGCCGAGGAGCCGCGCGAGTCCCAGGGCCGCGAGCCCGGGGCTGCCGGCGATGGATTCGCCGGCAGCGGCCTTGCGCTCGGCGGTGGCCTTCGGCAGGCCGATGATGCGGTAGAGCTGCACGACCGGCACGCCGAGGCGCTTCGACAGGTCCTTCAGGAAGGTGACCGTGACGCCGGCGCGCTCGGCCTCGACCAACTCCATCGACGTGGCCCCGCGCAATTGATGAACGAAGGCTTCAACACCCTGGGTGTGGCGGTAGGCCACGCGGTAAGCCACACGCGGCTCTTGCGCGAGCACTGGCGTTGCGGGCCCTTCGTGCCGGGAGCCTTGGCCATGGGAATCGCCTCCTCGTCTCTATTGAGACCGATTCTAGTTCCAAATGGGACGAGTTCAGTGTGCCTGTGTAGAGGCCCGACGTAGCTGCCCGGCCGATGCTTGCGGATCAGCAGGTTGCGCACTTCCCATTGCGCCGCCACCGCGAGGTCGGTGAGGTAACGCACGTCGCCGCCGCTCTGCACGGCGATCGGCACGCCGCCGTCGAACAGCAGGCGGTTGCCGGGCAGGCGCGGCACCTTGTCGCCCGGCGTCACGATGCCGGCGAGGTTCAGCGGGTCGGCCGCGGAGATCGACACGCGCTCGCGCCCTTCGGTGCGCGCCGTCTTGCGCAGCGCCGCGGCGGCCTCCGGCAGCGCGAACTGCTCGCCCGAGAAGCCGCTCACGAAGCGCCCGCCGCGCACCTCGCCGCGGGCTTCCAGCCGGCGCAGCACGTAGTGCAGGTCGCGCCACGGCGGCAGGCCGTCCTCGCGCTCGAGCAGCTTGCGGAACACCACGCCGTAGCGGCGCAGCAGCACGCGCGCGATGTGCTCCACGTGGGGGTCGGCCAGCGCCGCCGGCGCGTCGGCCGGCGTGCGGGGCCGCCGGGTGAGCGACCAGCGCCCGGCGTGGCCGAGGTCGGCTTCGATGCCTGCGCGGCGGCGCCGCAGCCGGCGCCGCTGCTCGGCCGTCATCACGAGCGCGCGCAGGCCGGCGAACGAATCGCAGGTGGCCAGGCCCTGCGCCACGAGCTCGCCCAGCGCCTGCTCCACCTCGGTGCCGAGCAGGCCGGCCTCGTGCTGCAGGTCGGCGAAGAAGCTCGCGCCCTGCGCGCGCAGCACCTCGCGCACGCGCTGCGCGCGCGCAGACAGCGGCGCGTCGTCGCCCGAGGCGGCGGCGGCCTGCTGCCAATGCGCCAGCCCCTCGCGCTCGCCCAGCAGCACGGGCGTGCCGCGGATCGGGCCGCTGCGCCGCGCCGCAGGCTCGCCGTCGTCGGCCGGACGCCACCAGGCCACGCGGCCGGTGGCGCAGAGACGGTCGAGCATGTCGGGCTCGTAGTCCTTCACGCGGGCGAGCAGCAGATCTTCCTCCCAGGCCCCCGCCGGCGCGGCGTAGCCCTCGAGCTGGCGCAGCGCGGCCACCACGCCGGCCTCGCCTTCGCGCCGGTCGTCCTCCACGCTGCTCGCGAGCCGGTGCCAGCGGAACAGGAAGCGCATGAACTGCGCCGGCGGCACGGGCTGGATCTCGGCGCGCAGGCGGTCGCGCGTGTAGCGATGGATGCGCGCGAGCAGGCGGCGGTCGCACCACTCGTCCGCGCCGGCGGCGGTGAAGGCGCCGCGCAGCACGCCGCCTTCGGCTTCGAGCATCAGCAGTGCAGGCAGCACGGCATCGGCCGCGAGGCCGAGGGGCGCGCCGAGCGCGGCAGCCGTCGTCGGGCCGACGCCCTCGAGGCGGCCGCGCACGAGCTCGCGCAGCGCCTCCACGACGGCCGGGCGATCGGCCTTCACGGCGTCGATGGCAGGCGCGAGCGGCGCGGCCGGCAGCACGGTGCGCAGCTCGTGCAGCCGCTCCGCCGCCCCGCGTGCAGGACGTTGCCGTTCGGCGCCCGCAGCGTGGTCGCGACGGCGCTGGGCCTGGAGCCGGTCTCGATCCATGGCCCGCCGCCGCCGGCCGCCGCGATCTCGCCGTCGGTCAGGAAGCCGAGCACGACCAGCGCGTCGTGCAGTTCGTCGGCGCTGCCGATCTCCGGCCATGCCTCCTCGCGCACGCGTGCGATGGCCCCGGGGTCGAGCCGGCCGAGGTCGGCGGCGGTCTTCACGTCCATCAGCGGCTGCGTGCTCACGGCCCGCGTGCGACGCTCCTCGGCCGCGCCGTCGTCGAGGAAGGCGAACGGCCGCGCGTTGAGGATGGCGTGCGCAAGCGGCGACGGCGCCGAGAGGTCGCGCGAGACGACCTCCACGGCGCCGGCCTCGATGCGCCGCAGCAGCGCCACGAAGCCATCGGCGTCCATGGTCTCGTGCAGGCAGTCGTGCAGCGTCTGCGCGACCAGCGGATGGTCGGGGATCTCGCGCTCCGCCGGCATGTTCTCGCCGCAGGCCATCTGGTCGGGAAAGACCACGGCGAGCAGGTCCTGCGCGTCGGCGCGCTGGAACTGCGGCGGCACGCGGCGGCCGCCGCTCATGCGCCGCACGGCGAGCGCGGCGGTGGCGTTCCAGCGCCAGCGCGTGCCGAACATCGGCGCGTCGAGCAGCGCCTGCACCAGCACGTCGCAGGCGCTTTCCGCGCTCAGGTAGTGGCGCACCTCGTCGAGCGCAAAGCTGTGCGTGGGGCCGAGCGAGAGCACGATGCTGTCGTCCAGCGCGCTCGCCTGCAGCTCGAAATCGAACTTGCGGCAGAAGCGCTTGCGCAGCGCGAGGCCCCACGCCTTGTTCACGCGCGCGCCGAGCGGCGAGTGGATGACGAGGTGCATGTCGCCCACGTCGTCGAAGAAGCGCTCGAAGACGATGCGGCTCGCGGTGGGCAGCGTGCCGAGCGCGGCGCGCGAGGCCGCCAGGTAGGCCGAGAGCTGGCGCGTCGCCGCGTCGGGCAGGCCGAGGTCGTTGCGCAGCCGCTCCTCGAGGGCCACCGCCTCGCCCGGGCCGGCGAGGATCTCGTCGGCCGCTTCCGTCAGCCGCGACACCGCATGGCTCAGCTCGTCGCTGCGCCCGAGCCCTTCGCCGAGCCAGAACGGCATCGAGGGCGGCTGGCCGCGCGCGTCTTCCACCAGCACCTTGCCGGTCTCGACCTTCACGATGCGGTAGGACGCATTGCCGAGCTGGAAGATGTCGCCCGCCAGGCTCTCGAACGCGAAGTCCTCGTTGAGCGTGCCGACGCGATGGCCTTCGGGCAGCAGCACCACGTCGTAGTCGAACTGGTCGGGAATGACGCCGGCGTTCGTCACCGCCGCGAGCCGCGCGCCGCGGCGCGCGCGCAGCACGCGGTTCACGCCGTCGTAGTGCAGGTAGGCGCCCCGGCGGCCGCGCCGCGTGGCGTAGCCGTCGGCCAGCATGTGCACCACCTGCTCGAACTCCGGCAGCGCGAGCCGGCGGTACGGCTCGGCGCGCGTGAAGCTGCGGTACAGCGCCTCCAGCGGCCATTCCCGGCACGCGGCCTCGGCCACGATCTGCTGCGCCAGCGCGTCCAGCGGATGCTCGGGCGCCTCGATGCGGTCGAGCTCGCCGCGCTGCACGGCGTCCAGCAGCGCGGTGCACTCGTGCAGGTCGTCGAGGGACAGCGGGAAGAGCCGCCCCTTCGGGATGGCGCCGATCGCATGCCCGGCTCGCCCGACACGCTGCACGAACGCATTCACCGAGCGGGGGGACCCGAGCTGGCAGACCAGGTCCACGTCGCCGATGTCGATGCCCAGCTCCAGCGAGCTCGTGGCCACCAGCGCGCGCAGCTCGCCCGACTTCAGGCGCTGCTCGGCGCGCAGCCGATGCTCGCGCGCGAGGCTGCCGTGGTGCGCGGTGACGTGCTCCTCGCCCAGCCGCTCGGCCAGGTGGCGCGCGCAGCGCTCGGCGACGCGGCGCTGGTTCACGAAGATCAGCGTGGTGCGATGCCCGCGTGCCAGCTCGGCGAGCCGATCGTAGACCTCCTCCCACACCTCGCCGGCCATCACGGCGGACAGCGGCGAGCGCGGCATCTCCAGCGCGAGATCGCGCTCGCGCACGTGGCCGGCGTCGATGATCGCGACGTCGCCGTCGTCGCCATCGTCGCGCTCGCCGATGAGGAACTGCGCCATCGCGTCCAGCGGCTTCACGGTGGCGGAGAGCCCGATGCGCACCGGCGGCCGCTCGCACAGCGCCTCCAGGCGCTCGAGCGAGAGCATCAGGTGCGCACCGCGCTTGCTGCCCGCCACGGCGTGGAGCTCGTCCACGATCACGCTGCGCACCGACTTCAGCATCTCGCGCCCGGAGTCGGACGTGAGCAGGATGTACAGCGACTCCGGCGTGGTCACGAGGATGTGCGGCGGCGTGCGCCGCATGCGCTCGCGCTCGGCCGCCGGCGTGTCGCCGGTGCGCACCGCCTCGCGGATCGGCACGTCGGGCAGCCCGGCGGCCACGAGGCCGGCGCGGATGCCCGCCAGCGGCTCCTCGAGGTTCTTGCGGATGTCGTTCGACAGCGCCTTCAGCGGCGACACGTACAGCACGTGCACCTCGTCGCCGAGCCCGCGCTCCAGCCCCTCGATCACGAGCTCGTTGATGGCCGACAGGAAGGCCGCGAGCGTCTTGCCCGAACCGGTGGGCGCGGCGATGAGGGCGTGCCGGCGCCGGGACGTGACGGCCCAGGCGCGCGACTGGACCTCGGTGGGCTGGCCGAAGCGGCGTTGCAGCCACCCGGAAACGGCAGGGTGGAAATGGGACGGCATGGCCGATTGTGGCCGCGGCCCCCCGGGGCCGCCGCCGGTAGCCGGGTTCCCGCCTGCCCGGCCGGGCTTCTCGGCCGAAGGCGCCACCACTCGGCAGAAAATCACGCCACACCGACGCGAAGCGTGGTTCGACACCGCGAACTGGGGGTGTCTATCTGTTACGCGCGGGGCATCATTTCGGTTCCGGATGACGGCGAGGAGCAATCGATGAAGACATGGCTCGCGATGCTGGCGCTCTGCCTGCCGATGGCCAGCCACGCCGTCAACAAGTGCACGGGCGCCCGACGGCAAGGTGGTGTATTCGGATCTGCCCTGCGCCGTCTCGAAGGAACAGGCCCGGCCGGCGGCCGCGCCCCCGGCGGCGGCACCCGCACCCGTGGCCGCCTCGACGGCACGGCCGCCCGCCGGCAAGCTGCCGCCGCTGGACCAGCTGCCGCCCACCGGCGTCGGCGTGAGCACGACGAAGGTCGACTTCGGCCGCAGCATCGACGCCCGGCTGGCCACCGTGGTGTCGCTGCTCGACAGCATGGCGATGGACGGGCGCAACTGCGAGGCCGCCCTGAAGGCCGACGAGCGCAAGGTGGCCCCCTGCGTGCCCTTCGCCACCGTGATGCAGCCCGGCCGCGAGTGGAGCCAGGCCCTCTACGAAATGCACGCCCTGCTCAAGGAGCCGGGCCTGTTCGAGCGGCGCCGCGCGGAATTCGCGAAGGCGTCGGCGCTGATCGACACGATCAGCGGCCACTCGCAGTTCATGGAGCAGCGGCTGGGCGTCCGGTAGGGGTCTTGTTCCTCGACGAGGAACGGGGCTTGCCGGTCCTGCGTGGGGTGGCAGTGTCGTGCCGCCCAGGAGCAGCCCAAATGCCTCATGCCAATCGTCCCGATGCGAACGGGCAGCGGCGCAGCGACCGCATCGATCTGCGCAGCGGCGCGGACATGGATCATTGGACGAAGACGCTCGGCGTCTCGGCCGAGCAGCTCCACGCCATCGTGGCGATCACCGGCGACCGCGCGAAGGATGTCGAGGACTACGTCCGGACACAAGGCCGACCAACGACGCCGGAATGACGACGCCGCCAACCTGGATCAAGGTCTTGCGCGGATCCGGCTCCGCCGGTCCGCAGGGCTAACCCATCACCGTGCGGTTCTTGCCGGTGCGCTTGGCCTCGTACAGGGCCTCGTCCGCGCGTTCGAGCGCCACTTCGAGCCGCTCGCCGTGGCGGTAGGCCGTGACGCCGGCGGAGAACGTGACGAAGACCTCGCGCTGGTCGTGCATGAAGAGGCTCTTCGTCAGCGTGCGCTGCAGGCGCGTGAGCGCCTCCTGCGCATCGCCGGCGGGCGTCTCGGGCAGCAGCACGACGAACTCCTCGCCGCCGTAGCGCGCGACGATGTCCACCGGGCGCAGCGACGCGCGCACGTGCGCGGCCAGCGCCTGCAGCGCGACATCGCCGGCCGCATGGCCGAGGCTGTCGTTCAGGCGCTTGAAGTTGTCGATGTCGAGCAGCCCGATCGCGAGCGCCCCGCCGCCGCGCTCGAGCCGCGCGCATTCGATCTCGAAGGCTTGCGACAGGCCGCGCCGGTTGGCCACCTGCGTGAGCACGTCGGTGGAGACCTCGTCGGACAGCCGGCGCAGCTCGCCTTCGAGGTCGCGCACGCGCGCCTCGAGCTCGGCGGCACGCGCATGCTCGCTCGCCAGCCGCGCGTGGGCCTGGCCAACCTGCGCGCTCACGCTGCGGCTCTCCTCGACCATCTCGCGCACGACGCCGGCGAGCTGGTCGATCGACTCGGCACGCTCGATCACGTCGGCGTAGCCGTCGATGCGCTGCGAGAAGCGGCCGGTGTGCTCGCTGATCTGGCCGAGCTGCTGCATGAGGCTCGCGATCAGGGACTTCAGCGCATCGCGTGCGCGCTCGCGCTCCAGGCGCAGCGCGGCCTGGCGCTCGCGCGTATGCGCGAGCAGTTCGCCGGCCGAGCGCACGCCGCGCGCGCTCACGCCCTCGGCCAGGCGCGCCCGCATGGCCTCGGCCTGGCCGCGGGCCCAGGTGTCGTCTTCCGCCAGCTCGGTGAGGCCGTCGGTCAGTTCGCGGCACAGCGTGCCGAGCGCCTCGACGAGGTGGTGGCGGTGCGCGAAGAGCCGACGCGCCCGCTCGCAGGCGGCGTCGACCTCGGCCACCGTGGCAGCGCTCGCGCCGTCGCGCGCGATGCGGCCCGCCAGCGCGGCCAGCTCGTCTGCCAGCTCGCGCGCGCGCGGCTCCTCCGGAGGCAGCGCGGCGCGCACGGCGCCTTCGAGGGTGGCCACGAGCGGCGGCCATCCCTCGGCCGGTGCGGCGGCGAGATCGGCCAGCGGAGCCGGGCCGGTGAGCGGCGTGGACGCCGACGGGCGCGCCAACGCGACGTCGTCATCCTGGAACCCGGTGTCGATGGTGTCGTCGAGCGTGTCGGTCTCCCAGCCCGTGACGAGCTGGCGCAGGCGCTGGTGCAGCCGCGGCGCATCACTGCGGTTGGCCTCCAGCACGCGCTTCAGGCTGTCTTTCTTGCGCGCGGCAGTCCATTGGCGGCCGCCCCGCTCGAGGCCGCGCGCGATGCGCTCGATGAGCGGCCCCCACGCCTCGGCGCGGGCCGCGCCGGCAGTGACGGCGGCGTCGAGCGCCTTCCGGGCCGCATCCCAATGGCCGTGCATCAGTGCGGCGGCGAGCGGCTCGCGCAGCGCGGCGTCGTCGGTGACGCGCGAGACGATTTTGTCGACCAGCGGCCGGGCCTGCGGGGGCAGGCCGGCCGGCGCGGCATCGCCGGCCACCCGCTCACCAGTCTCCTCGGCCCAGGCGCGGGCGTAGTTCTCGGGCGTGGGCTCGAGCTTGGCGAGCGCCAGGCGCCGCAGCGCGGCCTTCGCGATCTCCGCGACGGTGACGACCGTGGCGCTCATCAGCTCTCCACCGAAGGCGCTTCGGGGGGTTCATCAAATCCTGAGCCCGCCGATCGCCCGGGACGGCTCCTCGGCGGCGCTCGCCTGGGCGATCCACGGCGCCTTGCGCGGCAACACCGTCTGCTCGAGCCAGCGCTCGATGTCGTCGGGCGGGATCGGGCGGCTGAACAGGAAGCCCTGCATGACGCCGCAGCCGAGCCGGTGCAGCACTTCCATCTGGCGCAGGTTCTCGACGCCCTCGGCGATGACGCGCAGGCCGAGCGAGCGGGCGAGCGCGATGATGGCGGTGACCACGGCCGAGCTCTGCGGCGTGATGCCGAGGTCGCGCACGAAGCTGCGGTCGATCTTCAGCTCGGAGATCGGGCAGCGTGGTGAGGTAGGCGAGCGACGAGTAGCCGGTGCCGAAATCGTCGATCGAGATCTCCACGCCGATCTCGTTGAGCCGGTGCAGCGACGGGATCACGTTCTGCAGGTCCTTCATCAGGCCCGTCTCGGTGATCTCGAGCTGGATGGAGCGGTGCGGCACGCCGTAGTGGGTGACCGACTGGTGGATGTGCTCGACGAGGTCGCTGCGCTCGAAGAGCCGGTTGGGCAGGTTCACGGCGATGGAATCGGCGAAGCCGAAGCTCACCTGCCACGCCTTGGCCTGGCGCGCCGCCTCGCGCAGCGCCCATTCGGACAGCGGCACGATGAGGCCGGTCTCCTCGGCCAGCGGGATGAAGTCGGCCGGGGCCACCAGCGTGCTGCCGCGCTGCCAGCGCATGAGCGCCTCGGCGCCCACCATCTTGGCGCCGCGCACGTCCACCTTCGGCTGGTAGTGCAGCACGAGCTCGTTGCGCTCGATCGCCTTGTGCAGCGCGCTCTCGAGCTCGATCTTCTCGCGGCCGTGGCCGGCCAGCTGCGGCGAGTACACGGACGCCGAGTTGCGGCCCTGCGACTTCACCGAGTACATGGCGACGTCGGAGTTGCGCAGCAGGTCGGCCACCGACATGCCGTCGCGCGGGTACATCGCGATGCCCACGCTCGCGGTGATGAAGCACTCCTGGCCGACGACGAAGATCGGCTCGCGCATGGCGTCGAGGATGCGGCCGGCCACGCGCTCGGCGTCGCGCTCGTCCACCACCTCGGGCAGCAGCGCGACGAACTCGTCGCCGCCCAGCCGGCCCACGGCCTCCAGCGTGCGGTGCGAGCGCGAGCCGACGGCCTCGAGGGCGCCTTCCATGACCTGGTCGGAGTGGCGCACGCACGAGCGCAGGCGGCGCGCCACTTCCATCAGCAGCTCGTCGCCGGCGCCGTGGCCGAGGGTGTCGTTGATGACCTTGAAGCGGTCGAGGTCGATCAGCAGCAGCGCGGCGCTGTGGTTCAAGCGGCGCGCGTGCTCGAGCGCGCGCTCGGTGCGCCAGATGAGCTGGCGGCGGTTCGGCAGGCCGGTGAGCGCGTCGAAGTTCGCGAGGTGGCGGATCTTGTCCTCGGCCACGCGGCGGTCGGTGACGTCCTGCACGATGCCGGTGTAGCCGGCGCTCTGGCCGTGGTCGTTGAACTCGGGCTCGGCCTCGGCGTGGATGATGCGCTGGCGGCCGTCGAGCAGCGTGACGGGCACGTCGGTGGCGAGCACCGAGCTGTGCGCGATGACTTCGTGCAGCATGCGCAGCAGGCCGCGCCGCTCGCCCAGGGGCACCATGCGCAGCAGCTGGCGGAAGTTCATGCTGTCGCCGGGGCCGCGGCCGAACACGCGCATGGCCTCGGGCGACAGCACCATGGAGCCGGGCACGGTCGGCGCCACGCTGCCGCGCTTCCAGTCGAAGCTGCCCATGCGGGCGAGATCCTGCGCGCGGGCGAGGCGCGACTTGGCGCGCTCGAGCTCCATGCGCGTGCGCGATGCGCGCAGCAGGTAGTGCAGGCGCCCGGCGAGCAGGCTCCACTGCGTGGACTTGACGAAGAAGTCGGTGGCGCCGGCCTGGTAGGCGCGCGTGATGGAGGCGTCGTCGTCGAGGCCGGTGAGCATCAGCACCGGCATGTTCTCGAAGCCGGGCAGGTGGCGCACTTCGCGGCAGGTGGTGAAGCCGTCCATGCCGGGCATCAGCGCGTCGAGCACGATGATGTCGGGCGACCAGTCGGCCAGCATGCGGATGGCCAGATCGCCGCTCACGGCCTCGGTGATGTCGAAGCCACGCTCGCGCAACGCCACGGCCGTCAGCATCAGGTTCACTTCGTCGTCGTCGACGAGGAGAACCTTCGGCTGCTCGGGCGAGTCGTCGTCGGCGAACGCGTGCAGTGGGTTCATCGGGGATCGTGGAGCACAGGGCGCAGCACCGCCCGAACGCGGCGGCTCTGCTCAACCATATCATCGAGCAGCGGCTGCAGTTCCCCGCCGTCCTGCTCTCTCAGCCTGCGCTCTATATCGGCACAAATTCTCGAAAGCTCGAGGGCGCCGACGCTGGCGGATGACGACTTCAGCGTGTGCGCGACATGCCGCATCGCCACCGCGTCGTCGCGCTCGCGCGCCTCGGCGAGCTGGCCGAGCAGCCGCTCGAGCGAGGTGTCGAAGGCGCGCAGCACGCGCGGCAGCAGGCCGTTGGCGCCCTGGGGATCGAGCTCGCGCAGGCGGTCCAGCGACTCGGCGTCGAGCACGGCGGTGAGGCCGGCCATCGGATCGCCGGCGGCGCCGCCCCCGGTGGACGACGACTCCTCGGCGGCAAGCAGCAGGTGTGGTGATGGCATGGGAAGCGGAACCTCGCGGCGACCGGGGCATTGTCGTTCACGCGCTGCCTCGTGACGAGGCATGCAAGCACCGCGCCGCGCTCGCCGTAAGGGCTGCGGCCAGGGGGTCGCTGCCTACAATGACCGCCATGCACCGTCGAGTGGAGGACGAGCTGCGGCCCGCCGATGCAAATGGTGCGCCGCAGGTCGGAACGGACGCGCGCTCGCGCGCGCGGCGCCATGGGCGCGGGCTGGCGCTCGCGCTGGCCGCCGCCGCGGCGGCGGGGCTCGTGTGGCTGCTGTGGTGGTTCCAGGCGGCCTGGCTGCCGGCCGGCGCCTCGGCGGCATCCGCCTGGCTGGCCGCGCTGGCGTTGCTGCTGGCGGCCGGGGCGGCCAGCGTCGTGGGCCACCTGCTCGCGCGGCGTCGTCTGGAGGCCGCGCTTCACGATGCCCGTTCGCACGCTCGCACGCTGGGCCAGATGCTCGACGGCTGGGAATGGCACACCGATGCCGCGCACCGGCTGGTGCGCTGGCAGCCGCCGCACGGCGCGCCCGCCTCCTCGTGGGCCGGCGGCGCGGCGGCGCTGCCGATCTGGGAGCGCTTCGACGACGCCGACGGCACGCTGCGCGCGCGGCTCGAGTCGCAGACACTTCTGGCCGACCTGCGGTTGCGGCCGTCGGACGGTCGTGCGCTCGCCGGCGCGGCGCACTGGTCGCTGAGCGGCATGCCGTGCACCGATGCGCAGGGCCGATTCGCTGGATATGTGGGCGTCGCCCGGCCGCTGGACGACGGGCAGGCGCCGCGGGCGGGCGAGGAGAAGGCCGGCGCCGACCGCATGGCCGCCGAGCATGCGTCGTTCAGCTACACCGTGTCGCACGACCTGCGCGCCCCGCTGCGCGTGGTGGAGGGCTTCACCCGCATCGTGCAGGAGGACTACGGCCGCCTGCTCGACCGCGCCGGCAACGACCACCTCGAGCGCGTGCTCGCGGCGGCGGCGCGCATGCACCACATGATCGACGCGATGCTGGCGCTGGCGCAGCTGTCGGCGCAGCCGCTGGCGCAGCAGCCGGTGGATCTTTCGCAGCTGGCTGCCTTCGTCGTCGACGACCTCGCGCGCCAGGCGCGGGAGCGCCAAGGTCGAGGTGCACATCGAGCCGGGGATGACCGCCCGCGGCGACCCGACGCTGCTGCGCATCGTGCTGGAGAACCTGCTCGGCAACGCCTGGAAGTACTCGGCCAAGACGCCGCAGCCGCGCGTCGGCTTCGAGAGCCGCCAGCAGGAGGGACGCCGCGTCTACGTCGTGCAGGACAACGGTGCGGGCTTCGACATGCGTTTCGCGGACCGCCTCTTCGGCGTCTTCCAGCGGCTGCACAGCGTGAACGACTACCCGGGCACGGGCGTCGGGCTGGCGTCGGTGCGGCGCATCGTGCGGCGGCACGGGGGCGACGTGTGGGCCGAGGGCGAAGTCGGCCGCGGGGCGCGCTTCTACTTCACGCTCGGCTGACCGCGCGACTCGAGATCAGGCGCCGACGTTCGGCGGCTGGCCGGCGTCGGACAGCACTTCCACGGCCTCGACCACGCGCTGCGCCTGGGCCTGCAGCGCGCGACCCTCGGTGCTCGCCTGGCGGCGCAGCCTTTCGAGCGCCTGCGCGCGCGGCAGCGAATAGCGGTGCATCAGCACGCCGACGGCGATCGGCACCAGGTCGGCCAACGGATGGTCGAGCGTGGGCGCGGGCGCGGCCGGGCGCGAATCGCCCAGGCGTGCGAACACCGACTCGACCGTGGGCACGATCTGCCGCACGTCCAGCGGCTTCACCAGGTAGGCCACCGCGCCCAGGGCCTTGACCTTCTCGACCGTGGCATCGTCGTTGAAGGCGGACAGGAACATGAACGGCGTCTGGCAGTAGTCGCGCAGGTACTCGGCGACGTCGAAGCCGGTCTTGCCTTCCATGCGGATGTCGAGCAGGGCGAGGTCGGGCTTGTGGGCGCGCGCGAGGAGGATGGCGTCGTCGCCGTTGTCGGCGTCGATCACGTCGTAGCCGGCCTGCGCCAGGCCGTGCGCGACGGTGGCGAGCACGAGGCGGTCGTCGTCGACGACGAGGATCTTTCCCTTGCCGGTCATGCGGTCCTGCAAAAGAGGCGGGAACACATTCTCACCTACGAGGCGGATGGACGCCGCGCGAAGCGACGGCAACCCAAGCGGACACCGCGGATCCGGCTTCGCCGGTCCGCCGGTGGCGCCCCCTGGGGGGAGGCGGCCGAAGGCCGCTTCGGGGGGGACCCGTTCACAGTGGCTCGAGCGCCTTCACGCCGGGGGGCGCGAGCGTGATGGCCGCCACCACCGACGCGCCGGCCTGCGTGAGCGTGAGGGCGGCGCTGCGGCGCGGCAGCAGTGCGCGCACGAGGCCGAGGCCGGACACGCCGCCGGGCACGCGCGCGAGGTCGAAACCCTCGGGCAGGCGGCCCGCGTTCTCGATGCGGATGCGCACGTCGTCGTCGCCGCACACCAGCGTGCAGCGCACGTCGCCCGCGGCGTCGCCGTGCTTGTGGGCATTCGTGAGCAGCTCGTTCACGGTGAGCGCGATCGGGATCGACTCGCCTTCCGGCAGCGCCCAGCGGTGCGGCGTGCCCTGCACGTCCATCCTGATCGGCCGGCCGAACTGGCGCTGCACCGACGCGGCGATCGCATCGACGACGCTCTTGACGCGCAGCGGGCCCGCAGCACCGACCTGCAGGCCGTACACCTGCGCGATGGCCTGCACCTGGCCGACGGCCTCGGCGATGATGGGGGCCACCTCGGGGCGGCGCTGCGCGATCTGCTGCATCAGGCCGGCGACGCCCTGCAGGTTGTTCTTGATGCGGTGGTGCACTTCCTGCACGAGCATCTCGCGCTGCGCGATCGCGGCATCGAACCGCGCGCGCTCGGCGACGCGCTGCTCGGTGACGTCGCTGGCCACGATGAGCAGCTGCTCGGGCGCGTCGCCGGCGGCGGCCAGCGGGGCGCAGCGGATGTCCCACACGCGACCCTCGCGCTCGATCTCGCGCCGCGTGATCTCCCGCCCGGCGAGCGCGGCGCGCATGCTCTCGACCAGCGGCTCGGCAAAACCTTCGTCGAAGAGCTCCTGCGGCGTGCTGCCGAGCGCGTCGGCGATCGAGCGGCCCGCGAACGTGGCGGCCATCTGGTTGAGCTGCAGCACGCGCAGGCTGCCGGCGTCGACGAGGCCGATGGCCAGCGGCGCCGTCTCGATGATGCGCGCGAGCGACGCCTGCGCCTGCGCGATGCGCACCTCGGCCTGGCGCCGGCGCTCGATGTCGAGCAGCGCGAAGGTGAGCTGCGGCACGACGCCGCCCTCGCGACCGGTGACGACGGCGTTGCCCACGACCCAGAACGTGCGGCCGTCACGCGCCTGGAGCTGGCACTCGAAGGTCTCGGCCTGCCCTTCGGCGAGCGCGTGCAGATAGTGCGTGCGGCGCAGCGGGTGGTCGGGCTCGGGCGTCGCGACGGTGGCGATCGGCTGGCCGATGAAATCGGCCAGACCACCGCCGAACATGCGGCGTGCCGAGCGGTTCATCCACTCGATGCCGTGCTCGCCGACGGTGACGATGCCCACCAGCACGGAGTCGAGCACGGCGCGCGTGCGCTCGGCGAAGAGCTCGAGCTGCTCGCGCGCGGTCTGCCGCTCGTCATGGGCGAGCTGCTGCTCGGTGACGTCGAGCGTGACGACGGACGAGGCGGTGCGGCCCCCGGCTGAGCTCGGCAGGCTCCACGCGCGTGAGCAGCCATCGGCGACCGAGCTCCGGGTGGCGCACGGCATAGCGCACCTCCGTGCGCTCGCCGTCCTTCAGCGCGCGCTGCAGGCGCTCGTAGTCGGGCAGCGACTCGGGCTCGACGAGGTCGCGCGAGATGGCCTGCATCGCGTCGCCGGGGCGGCCGCCCTTGCGCGCGCGCGGCATGCGGCTGCGCGTCCAGCCGCGCGCGGGCTCCCAGGTGGCGACGCCGACGCCGGCGGTGTTCATGAGCGCGCCGATCTCGAGCTGCGCGAGCTCGCGCTCGTCCTCGTGCGAGAGATCTTCCACGGCGGCCATGACGCGCAGCGCGCCGTCGGGCGTCTCGAGGGCGCGCACCAGCGCGCGCAGGCGCTGGCGCCGGCCGTCGGGCAGCACGATCACGCTGCGGCACTCGACCGGCTGGGCGCCCGGCACGAGGCCGGGGTGCGGCGCGCCGTGCTGCCATGCGAGCAGCTCCTGCAGCGTGTGCGGCGCATCGGCCAGCAGCACCGGCGCGTGGCCGACGAGCGACTCGAAGGCGCGGTTGCTGCGCACCAGCAGGCCGGTGTGGTCGTACAGCGCCATGCCGGCCGGGCTGAGATCGAACCATTGGTCGAGCTCGCGCTCGGTGCGCTCGGCGCGCCCGCGCGCCGCGTGCTCGGCCGTGGCGTCCTGCAGCAGCATGAGGTAGAGCCGCGCGCCGTGCGCGTCGTCGAGCCGGTGCAGCGCCGCGCGGAACGCGCGCTCGCGGCCGTCGGCGCCGACGAGGCGGCTCTCGTGCAGCACGCCCTCCCCCGCCCCGTCGCGCACGGCCTCGCGCCAGGCCAGGTCGAACATGCGCTCGTCCTCGGGCAGCAGCGCGGTGGAGTCGAGGCCGACGAGCGTGTCGCGCGTGCGGCCGCTGAAGCGCTCGAACGCCGCGTTGACGGCGACGATGCGGAACGCGGCGTCCTGCAGCGCGGCGGGGAACGGGCCGTCCCACACCAGCGCGAGGCGCTCGGCAGATGCGGGCGACGCCAGGCGTGCGAGCTCGACGTCGGCCGGCTTCACGGCCACGTTATTCGAGCTGCGCGGCGTTGGCCAGCGCGCGCAGCTCGGCGCGATTGATCTCGGCCACGCTGAGCATGAGGCGGTCGGCCGCGTCGCGGATGTCGAACAGCGACTCCTGCTCGACCGCGCGCACGACCTCGGCGTAGGGGTGGAACGGCCCGGTGCCGTCGACCAGCGCCTGGCGCACCGACTCGGGCACGGGGATGGTCTTGAGCAGCTCGGCGAAGGGCTGGCGCATCATCCGGTCGAGCAGCGAGAACACGCCGCAGATGAAGGCCTCGTTGCGCATCTGGTCGTCGCCCGTGCCGCGCACGAGCTCTTCCATCAGCAGCCCGCGCCGCACGGCGGCGAACATCACGGGCTTCATGTCCTGGTCCTTGCTGGCCGAAGCGAGCAGCAGCGCGAGCCAGCGCTTGAGGCGCTGGTAGCCGAGCATCATCACGGCGTGGCGGAACGAGCTGATCTCCACCGACAGGCCGAATGCCGGCGAGTTGATGTAGCGCATCAGCTTGAAGGCGAGCGTGGGGTCGAGCTTGAGGGTGGCCTCGATGCGCTCGATCGGCTCTTCCGCGTCGACGCGGCGGATGAGCTCGACGATGGTCTGAAGATCGGGGCGGATGGCCGCGTTCTTGCCGCCGCTCATCTCGATCACGTCGTCCATCGGCCAGCCGAGCACGGCGATGGCGCCGCGCTTGAAGCTGGCGTCGAGCTGCACGAGGGTGCGCACGCCCGCCTGCACGTGGGTGATGGAGCGTACGACGCCGGCCGGGGCGTGCTCGTCGGTGCGGCGCTCGTCCTCCACGTCGATGATGGAGTGGCGGAAGCACGGCAGCACGTCGCGCGGGAGCTCGCGCAACGGGCGGCCCTTGATCAGCAACGTGTTGCCGCCCTGGTGCAGCGCCTTGAGCGCGGCGGTGTGCGCCGGATCCCCGGCCATGAAGGCGGGCACCTCGACCATGAGGTTGCTGGACGGCGCCGCGGCGAGGAGATCGGCCAGCAGCGTCTCGCTGACGACGTTGAGCGACACCTTGCCGCCGCCTTCGGGCCAGACGTCGGCCACCGCCTCGAGCAGCGCGCCGGCATCCACCGGCGCATCGGGGCGGGCCGGGAACACGGTGAGGCGCGTGGCGACGACCGAGCGCTGCCGATCGATCATCGGGGAATAGCCCAGGACCACCTGGCCCAGGATGGGATGCTCGTTCATGGGGATGGCGCTTCAGCCCTGCAGATACTGGAACAGCGACAGGCGCTGCACCATGCGAATAGGTCTTGAGGGCCGCATCGTAGCCCGTTTGCTGCGCCTGGAATTCGGAGATCGCCTGGACCATGTCCAGGTCCTCGGCGTTGCTGCGCTCGGTCTTGGCGGCGAGCTTGCCGGCGGCGATGCGCCCCTCGACGGTGTCGGTCATGTTCAGCGTCTCGCCCACGCGAGCGCGCAAGGACTGCAGCGCGCCCATGGACTGGTCGATGTCGCGCAAGGCGGTCTGCACCCCTTGCGTGATCTGGGCAGACGTGCGGTTGGGCGTGCCGAGATCGGCGATGGCGCGGTCGAGCGTGGCGAACACGTCGAGCGACGGTCGCGGCAGGCACGGTCTCGAAGGCATCGCCGGCGGCCGGGGTGCCGGTGATGCGCACGCTCATGCCGTCGACCTCGATCGCCTGGCCCGAGGTGTACGGCGCGTTGGCGATGGGCGTGGCCACGCCGTCGCGCAGGATGGAGTAGGTGGTGTCGCCGCCGACGCGTGCGAACTCGATGCGGTAGGTGGCGCCGGTGATCTGCGACGGGTCGCTCACGTGGCCGGCGTCGATCCATGCGGAGTCGCCGCTGGCGACGCGGGTCTCGAAGACGCCGTTGCCGGAGCGCGCGCGCAGGAACGCGGCCTCGCCGTCGAGGGCCAGGGGCAGCGTCTCGTCGGTGGCGACGACGCTGTCGCCGGTGACGCCGCGGTACTGCATGCCGCCGCTGCGTGTCGACGAACGGGGGCAGGCCGCCGCCCTGTCCGGCGAAGAGGTAGCCGCCGGCGCCGTCGCCGCGGTTCGCCACGGCCTGCAGCTGCTGGCGCAAAGCGCCGAGTCGCTCGGCCAGCGCCTGGCGCTCGCCGTCGCTGTAGCTGGCGTTGCCGGCGGCGACCATCGTCTCGCGCACCTGCTGCAGCAGCTCGCCGGCGTCGGAGAGCGCGCCTTCGGTGAGCGTCATCGCGTTGCGGCTTGCCTCGAGGGCGCGCTGGCTGGCGTCGCTGCGCGACACGGCGGCCATCGCGCGCTCGGCACGCGCCGCGGCGCCCGGGTCGTCGCTGGCGCGCTCGACGCGCTTGCCGCTGGTGAGCCGCTCCTGGGCCTGGCGCAGCTCGGCCTGGCGGCGCTGCAGGGTGTCGACGGTGGCGTCGAAGGCGTTGGCGGTGGATGATTCTCATGAGAGTCCTTCAGCGGGCTGCGGTTCTGCGAGCAACGTGTCGAACACGGATCTGCGCGATCTGCAGGCATCTTCGCGGCGGCCTGATAGCTCTGCTGGAACTGGATCAGCCGCGCGGCCTCTTCGTCGAGGTTGACGCCGGCCTGGCCGCTGCGCGCGCTTTCCGCGTCGGTGGCCACGCGCTGCGAGATGCCGGCGGCCGTGCGCGCGCTCTGCACGCGCACGCCGATGTCGGCGAGCACGGACGCGTAGGCGTCCGTCAGCGTCTCGCCGCCGGAGGGGATGCCCGACGCATCGAGCGTGCGGCCGACCAGCGCTTCGTCGCGCAGCGCTGCGAACGCCAGCGCGTTGCCGTTGTTCGGCGGCCGGCTGCGCGGTCTTGCCGACGGCGAAGGTGTCGCCGCTGGCGGGCACGCCGTTCAGCGACAGCTCGAAGCCGTTGAGCGCGATCGGGCTGCCGCCCGTCCAGGTGCCGGTGCCGCTGCTCACGAGCGCGTTGGTGTCGCGGTCGCGCAGCTCCCAGGCGTAGGCGCCCGCGGCCGACGTGAAGGCGATGCTGGCGTTCAGCTGCGGATCGGCGGCGGCGCTCACCACGCGCAATGCGCCCACGGTGGCGGTGCCGGTGTTCGCGGCGCCGGCGGCCGCGGCGAGCGGCGAGGCGGCGGCGATGCCGCGCGGTGTCGTCGAGCACGCGGCGCATGGCGTTGGCGGCGCGGGTCACGGGCTGCAGCAGGAAGCGGTCGCTGGCGGCGGGGGCCGGCGTGCCGACGGTGATGCGCACGCCGTCGACCACGTCGCCGCTGGCGATGCTGCGCACGAGGCCGTCGGTGCGGCGCGTGAGCAGGTAGTTGCCGGCGACGGCAGGATCCGCGCGCAGCTCGTATTCGGCCGCCTGCACCTGGCTCGCATCGTCGATCTCGAGCGTGACGCCGGCCACGAAGTTGCCGGCGGCGTCGCGCTGCATTGGTCGCGCCCGGCAGGGCCTGCGGCGCGCCGACGCTGAAGAGGGGGGCGCCGGGGGCGGCGGGCTGGCGCAGGTCGAGGCCGAGCGCCTGCTGTTCGTTCACGGCCGTGGCCAGTGCCACGGCCATGCGGCCGAGCGCGTTGCGCGCGTCGGCGAGGTCCTCGTCCTGGAAGCGCATCAGGCCGGCGATGGAGCCGGCGCCGAGCAGCGCGGCGGCGAGCGGACGCGCGCTGCCGTTCTCGACGATGCCGACGCGCGGCGCGCGAGCTGTCCATCGGATCGGACGCGACCTGCAGCGTGGCGGCCTGGTTGCCGAGCACGAGGCGCTGGCCGCCGGCGATGAAGACGCCGAGCGTGCCGTCGTCGGCCGCGATGGTGCTCACCTGCACGAGCTTGCTCAGGTCGGCGACGAGGCCGTCGCGCTGGTCGAGCAGGTCGTTGGGCGTGTGGCCGGTGCCGAGCGCCGCGGCGACCTGCTGGTTCACCTGCGCGATGCGCGCGGCGAGGCCGTTCACCTGCGCGACGGAGGCCTGCAGATCCTGGCGCACGCCGGCCTGCAGGCCGTCGAGCCTGCTGGCGGCGTCGGCGAAGCGCGCCGCCACGTCGCCGGCGCGGGCGAGCACGACCTGGCGCGTGGACGGGTCCTGCGGGTGGCTGGCGAGGTCGACCATCGCGTTGAGGAACTCGCCGGCGGCGTGGCCCAGGCCGGATTCGCCGAGGGGGAACACGCCTTCCAGCCGCTCGAGCTGCTCGAGGCGCGCGCGGTCGAGCGCGGACAGCGACGAAGCGGCGGCCGCCTCGCGCGTGAGGAACGCGTCGTGCGAGCGCGTGACGGTGGCGACATCCACGCCCTTGCCGAAGAAGCCGGCGCCGGTGAACTGGCCGGTGGAGGTCTCCAGCTCGAGCTGCTGGCGCGAGTAGCCGTCGACGTTGGCGTTGGCGATGTTGTGGCCGGTGGTCTGCAGCGCGGCGTAGTTCGCGGTCATCGCGCGCGTGCCGATCGACATGAGGGCGGAGGCCATTCAGGACTTTCGCTTCTAGGTGGTGGCGCGCTGCAGGCGCAGCGTCGTGTTGATGACGCGCGCCAGCTTGTCGGCATACGCCGGGTCGGTGGCATAGCCGGCGCGCTGCAGGCCCTTGGCGAAGCCGCCGCGCCGTGTCGGCATTCGCGACGACCGCGCGCGTAGCGCGGGCTGTCTTCATCAGCTGCGCGTAGTCGGCGAACGACTCGTCGTAGCTCGACATAGGCGCGGAACTTCGCGGTCACCTTGCGCGGCCTGGCCGTCGACGTATTCGGTGGTCGTGACCTCGGCGACCGGGCCCTTCCAGCTGGCGCCGGCCTTGATGCCGAACAGGTTGAACGCGGTCGAGCCGTCGGCCGCGCGGATCTCGCGCCGGCCCCAGCCCGTCTCGTGCGCCGCCTGCGCGACCATGAAGGCGGCCGGGATGCCGGTGGCGCGCTCGGCCGCCTGCGCGGCGTCGTGGTGGCGCAGCACGAACTCCTGCGCGCTCGCGGGCGGGCGCAGCGGCGTGGTCTGCACGCTGGTGTTCATGGCTGCGCGCGCGGCGCTGCCCGTGGCCTCGGTCGCGAAGTCCATCTGCCGCTCGAGCTGTCGCGCGATGGCGTCGGCCAGCCCGCCGCGCAGGCCCGTCATCTGCGTGGAGAGCTGCGTGTCGAGCATCTCGGTGCCCAGCTTCGTGCCTTCGTTGTCGAGCATGCCGCTTTGCATCGTGGCCTGGCGCATGCTCTTCATCAGCTCCTGCATGAACAGCGCCTCGAACTGCTTCGCGACCTCGCGCACGGCGGCCTTCGGATCGCGGGCCGCGGCGCTCTTCAGCGCATCGACCGCCAGCGAACGCCGCGTCGCTGGCGAGTCCGGACGAGGTGCCGGCATGTCGCCGTCGCATCTAGATCACCTCCAGCTCGGCGTTGCAATGCGCCGGCGCTCTTCATCGCCTGCAGGATCGCCAGCAGGTCCTGCGGCGTGGCGCCGAGCGCGTTGAGCGCCTTGACGACGTCGGCCAGCTGGGTGCCGGCGGGCATCTGCACGAGGGCGCCCGGCTGCTGCTGGATCGAGATGTCGGCCTTCTCGGTGACCACGGTGTCGCCGCGCGCCGAACGGGTGCGGGCTGGCTCACCACCGGCGTGGAGCTGATCGTCACCGACAGGCTGCCGTGCGCCACCGCGCAGGCGCCGAGCGTGACCGCTTCGTTCATCACCACCGAGCCGGTGCGCGCGTTGAGCACGACCTTGGCGGCCGGCTTGCCGAGCGCGAGCGTCAGGTTCTCGATGTCGGCCAGGAAGGCCACGCGGCCGTTCGGATCGACGGGCATGCGCACGCGCACGACGCGGCCGTCGAGCGCCTGCGCGGTGCCGGCGCCCTTGGCGCGGTTGATCGCGCGCGCCACTTCGCGCGCGGTGGCGAAGTCGGCGGCGTTGAGGTCGAGCTGCACGCACTCGCCCTGGTGCAGCGGCGTGGGCACGGCGCGCTCGACGGTGGCGCCCTGCGGCACGCGGCCGGCCGCCAGGTGGTTGATCTGCACCTTGGAGCCGCCGGCCGACGCGCCGGCGCCGCCGACGATGAGGTTGCCCTGCGCAAGCGCGTAGATCTGCGCCGTCGGCGCCCTTCAGCGGCGTGGCGATCAGCGTGCCGCCGCGCAGGCTCTTGGCGTTGCCGAGCGAAGACACGGTGACGTCGATGGTCTGCCCCGGCTGCGCGAACGCCGGCAGCGTGGCGGTGACCATCACCGCGGCCACGTTGCGCAGCTGCATGTTGGTGCCCGGCGGCACGGTGACGCCCATCTGCTGCAGCATGGCGGTGATGCTCTGCGTGGTGAACGGCGTCTGCGTGGTCTGGTCGCCGGTGCCGTCGAGGCCCACGACCAGGCCGTAGCCGATGAGCTGGTTGCTGCGCACGCCCTGAACGGCGGCCACTTCCTTGATGCGCGCGGCGTGGGCCGGCCACCAGAGCGGCAGCGCCGGCGATGCGAGCCGATCAGCCACACCAGGCGCGTCAGCGCGAGCTCGCTCGAGTAGCGGTCGTCAGGCAGCTCGAACTGCGGTGTCGTAGCTCCGCGGTGTTCCTGTGCAGGCGATCCTCATACCGGCACGACGCTCAGGAAAAAGCGCGCCAGCCAGCCGATCACTTGCGCGTCGGCCTGCTGGCCGCGGCCTCGTGCTCGACGCGCACGTTGGCGATCTGCGGTGCTCGGCACGCTGTTGCCGGGCAGGATGGCGCGCGGGTCGACCTGGCCGGAGAAGCGCAGCACGTCGACGTTGGCGTTCACGCCGATCTGCTTCTCGCCGGCCACGAGCAGGTGGCCGTTCGGCAGCACGCCGGTGACGACGACGGTGATCGTGCCGGAGAAGTCGTTGCTGCTCTCGGTGGCGCCCTTGCCGGCGTAGGTGTTGCTCGACGAGCCGGCGGCGCTGGCGCGGTTGAAGGAGTTGGGGCTGATGCCCGGCAGCGCGGTGATCGCCGGCGCTCGAGCTGGCCGGTCTTGTCGACCGTGCTGGTGGATTTCTGGCTCGCGGAGATCTTCTCGACGATGACCACGGTGAGCGAGTCGCCGACCAGGCGCGCGCGATGGTCTTCGAACAGCGGGCGGTACGCCACGGCGTTGAAGATCGCGCCGCTCGTGGGCGGCGCCGCCGGCACGGCCTCGGCGACGACCGGCTTCGTGTCGGCGACCTCGACCTTGGGGTTGCGGTACTCGTCGACGCTGGCGCAGCCGCCCAGTGCAACGCAAGCACGATCGAATCGCCGACAGGCCAGCGCCAGCGGCGCATCAGCGCAGCGAAGCCGCCGCGGATCCGGCTCCGCCGGTCCGGAGCGCCGCTCTGCGGGGAGGCGCCGAAGGCGCTACGGGGGGGCTCACAGCTGCGCCAGTTTCTGCAGCATCTGGTCGGTGGTCTGGATCGCCTTCGAGTTCATCTCGTAGGCGCGCTGCGTCTGGATCATCGACACCAGCTCCTCGACGACGTTGACGTTGCTCGTCTCGACATAGCCTTGCTGCAGCGTGCCGAGGCCGTTGCTCTGCGGGCTGCCGGTGTTCGGCGTGCCGGAGGCGGCGGTCTCGGCGAAGAGGTTGGAGCCCTGCGGGTCCAGGCCGGCCGGGTTGACGAAGCTCGCGATCTGGAGCTGGCCGATGTCTGCGGCGCGGTCTGGCCCGGCAGCGACGCGGTGACGGTGCCGTCGGCGGCGATGGTCACGCTCTGCGCGTTGGCCGGGATCGTGATGCCGGGCTGCACCGACGTAGCCGCTGTTGGTGACGAGCTGGCCGTTGGCGTCGACCTGGAACGAGCCGTCGCGGGTGTAGCCCACGGTGCCGTCGGGCATCTGGATCTGGAAGAAGCCGTTGCCCTTGATCGCGATGTCGAGGTTGTTGCTGGTCTGCTGCAGGTTGCCCTGGCTGAAGATGCGCGACGGTGGCGACCGGGCGCACGCCGAGGCCGACCTGCAGGCCGGTGGGCAGCTGGGTCTGCTCGGAGCTGTTGGCGCCCGCCTGGCGCAGGTTCTGGTAGATCAGGTCCTCGAACACGACGTGGCCGCGCTTGAAGCCGTTGGTCGAGACGTTGGCCAGGTTGTGGGCGATGGTGTCCAGCTGGGTCTGCTGGGCTTCCATGCCGGTCTTCGATATCCAGAGGGATCGGATCATGTGTTCCTCGTTGTCCTTTGGGACGTGTCGGGATGATCCTTGTTGGTGTTGCTTCGCGACCGGTGGAAAAGGGGTTGGTTTTGCTTGCTGTTGGTGTTCTTACTTGGACGATGCCGGGTTGCGCGCCCCGGCATCGTCCAAGTAAGGAAGCCTTAAATCCCGTTCGGAGACAACAACTTCACAGCCTGCTGCTCCTGCCGCTCCGCCACCTGCAGCATCTTCATCTGCTGCTCGAACTGCCGCGCCGCCGAGATCATCGCGACCATCGTCTCGACCGGCCCTCACGTTGCTACCTTCGAGCGCGCCGTCCTGCAAGCGAGCATTGGCATCAGCCGGCAGCTCGCCGTCGGCAGCGCGGAACAGCCCTCGTCGCCGCGCTCCAACGAAGCTTCCGGCGTCACCAGCTTCAGCTTGCCCAAAGGCATGCGGCTTGCCACCAGGCGACTTCGCGCTCAACGTGCCATCCGGCGCGATGCTCACCTCGGCATTCGGCGGCACCGTGATCGGCCCGCCATCGCCCAGCACCGCCAGCCCCGTCTTGGTGACCAGCTGCCCCTGCGCATCCAGGTCGAGCGCCCCGGCGCGCGTGTAGGCCTCCGTGCCGTCCAGCCCCTGCACCGCGAGCCAGGCGTTGCCCTTCATCGCCACGTCGAGCGGACGCCCGGTGGCTTGCACCGTGCCGGAAGCGTTGTCGTGGCCGACCGTCGATTCGAGCGCGTAGACGCGCGTCGCTGCACCGTCCCCCTGCACCGGCACGGCGCGAAACGCCGCGAGCTCGGCGCGAAAGCCCACCGTGGAGACGTTGGCCAGGTTGTTGGCCAGCACGTCCTGGCGCTGCATGGCGGCCTTGGCGCCGGCCATCGCGAGGTAGATCATGCGGTCCATCGGCGTCCCCTACGCAAGATCAGCGCAGGTTGACGAGCGTCTGCAGCACCTGGTCCTGCGTCTTGATGGTCTGCGCGTTGGCCTGGTAGATGCGCTGCGCGGTGATCATGTTCACCAGCTCGGCGGTCAGGTCGACGTTCGACTCCTCCAGCGCGCCCGACTGCAGCGCGCCCATGTTGCCCTCGCCCGGCACGCCGAGCACCGGCTCGCCCGACGTGAAGGAGCGCGACCAGACGTTGCCGCCCATCGGCTGCAGGCCTTGCGGATTGCGGAAGTTCGCGAGCTCGATCTGGCCGGCCGGCTTGGATTGGCCGTTGGAATAGCGCGCCATCACGATGCCGTCGCCCTCGATCGTGATGCCGGAGAGCTGGCCCGGCGCGTAGCCGTCCTGCGAGAGGTCCGTCACGCCGAAGCCGGCGCCGTACTGCGTGGCGCCGGTGAGATCGAGCATCACGCCGGCGATCGGCAGCGTCTGCGCGCCGAGCGAGTTCACCGACGCGGGGATGTCGAACGCCAACGGCCCGGCCGGCGCCGTGGGCGCGCCGCCGTTGGCGGGGAACTGGAGCTGCGTCGTCGCCAGCGGGTTGCCGAGCGCGTCGGTGCTGATCGGCGCGCCGTTGGCGGTGACGAAGACGTTCCAGGTGTCGGTGGCCGCCTTCTGGAAGTAGTAGGTGAGCGCCACGTCCTGGCCCTTCGCGTCGTAGACGGTGAGCGAGGTGGCGTTGCTGTAGGTGGTGGCGTCGGCGAAGTCGATCGCAGGGGCTGGCGCGGCGGGGGCGCTGGCGCCCACCCGCGAATCGAGGTTCATCTCGATGGCCACGCTCGACGTGGGGCTCGGGCTGATGCCGGCGGTGGGCAGGCGCAGCGCGGTGGCCTGGCCGGGCTGGATCACGCCCATGCCGTCGGCCGGGTAGCCCATGAGCTGCAGGCGGTCGTTGTTGACGATGAAGCCGTCGCGGTCGATCTTGAACTGACCGTTGCGCGAGTACATCGTCGGGTTGATGCCGTCCGTCACCTGGAAGAACCCGGGGCCGTTGATGGCCAGGTCCATCGAGTTCTCGGTGGCCGTGATGTTGCCCTGCGTGAACTGCTGCGCCACCGACTGCAGGCGCACGCCGATGCCGATGGCGTTGGTGCCGGCGCCGTTCAGCGCGGTGGCGTAGGCATCGGCGAACTCCGCGCGCGAAGCCTTGGCGCCATACGTGCCGCTGTTGGCGATGTTGTTGCCGATGATGTCGAGGCTCTTGCTGGTGGCGTTCAGGCCGGACAGGCCTTGCTGGAAGCTCATGGTGATCCTTCTAGTTGAACGCCTTGATGTCGGCGTAAGGCACGCTGCCGCTCTTGCGCAGCTCGAGGGTGAGGGAGTCGCCGAGGGTCGACACGGCGTCGACGCGGTCGCGCATCAGCGGCTGCGCGGTGACGGCCGCGGCGCCCGTCTTCGCCACCACGCGGAAGCGCTCGCCGAGCGAGGCATCCACGCCAGCCTTGGGGATCCATTCGAAGCCATGGCGCCCGGCGCCCTGCGCGCCCAGCTCCACCGTGTCGATCACGTGGCCGCCGGCGTTCAGGATCTCGACGTTCACGGTGTCGGCGGCCGAGGGCAGCTCGAAGCCGCCTTGCACCAGGCCCGCATCGTTGGCGGCGAGCGCGTCGCCCGCGAGCACGACGTCGCGCCCGACGAGACTCGCGCCCTGCAGCGCCTGCATCTGCAAGAACTGGCGGTTCAGGCCTTCGACCGTGCCGTTCAGCTTCTCGATGCCGGACACGGTGTTGATCTGCGCCATCTGGCTCGTGACCTGCGCGTTGTCCATCGGGTTCAGCGGGTCCTGGTTCTTCATCTGCGCGACGAGGAGCTTCAGGAAGCGGTCTTCGGTGCCGGCGGCGTTGCGCGTGGCGGCGGCGGAGGTGCCGGTGTCGTTCTGGCCAAGCGAAGTAATTGAACTCATGGCATTCATCGTCCCTGTGCGCGCGCGCCCGGTACGCACGATTCGGCAGAACCAAGCGAACACCGCGGAGGCGGCCGCAAGGCCGCTTCGGGGGTGGGCTTCATCCTCCCTGCCCCATCTGCAGCGTCTTCATCAGCAGGCTCTTGGCCGTGCTCATCACTTCGACGTTGCTCTGGTAGGAACGCGACGCGGAGATCATGTTCACCATCTCCTCCACCGGGTTCACGTTGCTGAAGGTCACGTAGCCCTCGGCATCGGCGCCGGGGTGCTTCGGGTCGTGCACGCGGCGCCCGGGCGTCGCGTCTTCCGAGATGGTGGACACGCGCACGCCGGCCGCGGCGCCCTGCGCCATGAGCTCCGTCTGGAACACCACCTGCCGCGCCTTGTAGGCCTGCCCGTCGGGGCCGGCCACGGTGTCGGCGTTGGCGAGGTTCGACGCCACCACGTTCAGCCGCTGGCTCTGCGCGCTGACCGCGCTGCCGGCGACGTTGAAGATCTGGGTGAGGCTCATGTGAGTTCTCCATGGTGTCGAAGCCGCCCTCGAGGCATGAGTGAAGCCCGCCAAGCAGCTGCCGCGGATCCGGCTCCGCCGGTCCGCTGGCAGCGCCCCCTCGAGGGGGAGGCGCCGAAGGCGCTACGGGGGTGGGTCATCCTGTGTGGTTCTTCATCGCGTCGAGGGTCGTGCGCACGTGATGGTTGATGAAGCGCAGCGTGGCTTCGTACTTCACGCTGTTGTCGGCGAACGAGGCGCGCTCGCGGTCCATGTCCACGGTGTTGCCGTCGAGGTTGGTCTGGCTCGGCCTGGCGTACAGCAGGTTGGCTTCGGCACGCGCGCCGGCAGCCGGCTGCAGGTGGCCGGTGGCGGTGACGTTCATGCGCCCGGGCACGCCCGCCTGGCCGCTCGCCTCGCGCAGCGCCTGCGCGAAGTCCATCTCGCGGGCCTGGTAGCCGGGCGTGTCGGCATTGGCGATGTTGCTCGCGATCACGCGCTGGCGCTCCGAGCGCAGCACGAGGGCCTGGGCGTGGAAGTTCAGCGTGTCGGTGAGGCGGTCGCTCATGATGGTGTGCCGGGTGTGGTGTGCCGGGTGTTGCCGAATTCTGTTGGGGCGGTCTGCCGCGCATAAGCGGGAATAAGCGGGTCAATGCGGCGCATATCCGGCCCCCGCCAGCGCCTTGGCCCTTCTAGAGTGCGAGTCGTGAACAAGACCCTCGCCATGGCCGCCGCCGGCCTCGCGCTCGCGGTGCCTGCCCAGGCGCTGGAAGCCGACGTGGCCGCGGCCGTGCGCCGGATCGCGGACGACGCGTCGCAGCGCGTGAGCGCGGCGATGCCGGGCGCGCGCGTGCAGGTGCAGGTGGGCGCGCTCGATCCGCGCCTGAAACTCGCGCCCTGCGAAGACGTGCAGCCCTATCTGCCGCCGAACGTGCGTCTCTGGGGCCGCGCCCGCATCGGGCTGCGCTGCGAAAGCGGGCCCGTACGCTGGAACGTCTACCTGCCGATCACCGTGAGCGTGTATGCGCGCGGCCTGGTTGCGGCCGCACCGCTGGCCGCCGGGTCCGCCCTGGCGGCCGCCGACCTGCGCGAAGCCGAGGTCGATCTCGCCGCCGGCTCGGGCGCCGCCGTGGTCGACCCCGCCGATGCGCTCGGCCGCAGCCTCGTGCGCCCGTTGCCGGCCGGCGCGCCGCTGCGCTCCACCGACGTCAAGGCCCGGCAGTGGTTCGCCGCCGGCGACAGCGTGAAGATCGTCGCCGCGGGCTCCGGCTACGCGGTGAGCGGCGAAGGCCAGGCGCTCTCCCCCGGCCTGGACGGCCAGCCCGTCCGGGTACGCACCGAAACGGGGCGCGTCGTGACAGGCGTCGCGGTTTCCGACCGCCGCGTGGACGTTTCGCTCTGATCCCTTCCCCGCGCACCCGAAAAAAACTTCTCGACCGACCCTAAAGTTCATCTGAAGCCGTACCGATACACCCGTCATGTTGAAAGGACCGCCCCATCGGCGTCCTTCTGGAGAACATCATGAAGATCGGACCTCTCGAGAACAAACCCCCGGTCGCCCCGGTCGCCGGCGAGCGTCCCGGCACGGCCGCCCGGCCGGGCTCGGGCGCGTCGGGCGAAGCGAGCGCCAAGGTCGAGTTGTCGGCAGCCGCGGTGATGCTGGACGCCGAGGCGTCGGCAGACTTCGATGCCGAGAAGGTGCAGCGCATCGCACTCGCCATCCGCGAAGGCCGGTTCCGCGTGGACGCGGAGGCGATCGCCGACAAGCTGATCGCCAACGCGCAGGAACTCCTCGGGTCGCGCTCCCACTGATGCGCCCGATGCAAACGTCGCACGTGGTCCCGGCGGCCGACCTCGAGGCGTGCCTGTGCGCCGTCGAGGAGCGGCTGTCGTCGCTCGCCAACTCGCTGCGCGAGCGCGACGTGCGGGCGATCGAACAGCATGCGGGCGAGCTTCACCGGGCGCTGACGGCGGCCGTCCAGCGCTTTGGGCACGCGGCGCGCACGGGCGGCGTGCCGCCTCGTCTTCGCCATCGTTTCGCGGCTGCCGGCAGGCTGGTGGCAGCTCAGCGCGACTCGCTGGCGCGCGCCACTGCGGCGTTGGATCGAGCCATTGAAGTGCTGCTGCCGGATGCGGCGGTGGCGGCTCCGGTGTACTCGGCTGATGGTTCGACGGAGCGTCCTGCCGGAACGGGCTGCGTGCAGGCCTGATCCGCTGCGCAGGCTGATCCGCTGCGTGAAGCGCGCCGGCATCGGCGCGCGCAAGGTCGTGGGCGGGTGGCCGGCGGTGCGGGGCTTCAACTGAGTCGGTCCCCTGCGGGGACTGCGCTGCGCTGCTCAGACTCGCGGGCCCGTCGCAAAACTCACTCCGCGAGCTTCGCTCGCTGCGTTCAAACATTGCGACGAGTCAGTTCACGAAGCGCGCTGACGCGCGCGGCCCGCGAGTCTTCCGCTGCTCGCCGACTCAGAGGCGCCCCGCCCCACCGGCCACCCGCCCACGACCTTGCGGGGCACATCCATTCTTTTGGGGGGTTAAACACCAAGCGCGCGCCAGACGCTTGTTATGGTCGAGACGCCTCGCGCACGTGCCTGAGGCGTCTCGACCATGAGAGATGTCTGGCGTGCGCTTGGTGTTCTCCCCATAAAAAAATGTGGTCATCCCGCAAGGCTGCGGGCGGGTGGGGGCGGGGCGGGGCGCCTCTGAGTCGGCGAGCAGCGCAGGGCTTGCGGGCCGCGCGCTTCAGCGCGCTTCGTGAACTGACTCGTCGCGGGTGTTTGAGCGGAGCGAGCTTCAGCTCGCGCAGCGAGTTCGGCGACGGGCCCGCAAGACCGAGCAGCGCAGCGCAGTCCCCGAAGGGGACCGACTCAGTTGAAGCCCCGCACCGCCCCCACCCGACCGCAGCCTTGCGCGCGCCGATACAGGCGCGCTTCTTCCCAGCTTCCCACGCTACTTCTTCCGCACATCAGACAACGCCGCCAGCACCCCGAGCCCGATGTACGTGCCGCCGCTCAAATACCGGCCGAGCCGCGCCGCACCACGCGCCCGCGACAGCAGCGGCGCGATCGAACCCGCGAGCAGCACGTAGGCCATGTCGCTGCTCGCGGCAATCACCACGAACGTCGTGCCGAGCGCCAGGCTCTGCACCACCGGCGACGCGGCCGGCGAGATGAACTGCGGCAGGAACGCGGCGAAGAACAAGGCCGTCTTCGGGTTCAGCAGGGCGACCCAGAAACCGTCCCGAAAGACGCGCCCGGGCCGATCGGGCGGCGGCGCCGTGCCGTCCAGGGAAACCGCCGGACGGCGCAGCGCCTGCACCCCCAGCCACACCAGGTACAGCGCCCCCGCCCACTTCACGACCGTGAACGCTGTCGACGACCACGCGAACAACGCGCCCAGGCCGAGTGCAGCACCGGCAGCATTGCCGAAATTGCCGAGCGCGACCCCGCCGACCGACGCGAAGCCGGACGCACGGCCCTGCCCGAGCGTGCGGGCAACGATGTAGAGCACCGCGGGGCCCGGCGTCAGCGCAAGGACAAGACTCGCAGCGCAGAAGGCGATGAGCAAGGTGGTGTCGGGAAAGAACGTGTCCATGACGGCTCCCTTCAGCGCGACGCCGCCGCGGCCGGCGCCACGGCCGCCGGCGCGGAAGCGCGCATGAGATCGTTCCACACCATCGCGACGAACTGATCCGGCTTCAAAAAGCCCTGGCCCCACACGTCGTCGAACTCGGCGGTCGGCTTCGCCGCGATCGCCTCCTGCATCGTCTTGCCGTCGCGCGTCAGGGCCTGCACGCGCTCGTGCACCGTGGCGAGCATCTGGCGATAGGCCTGCATGTCGGCGCGCGTGGCCATCGGGCCGTGCCCGGGGATGATGCGGGTGCCTTCGCCGGCAAGGGCGATCGCCTTGTCCATCGCGGCGATGGTGCCCGCCACCGAGCCGCCGGAGCCGGTGTCGATGAACGGGTAGAGCTTGTTGAAGAACACGTCGCCCAGGTGCATCACGTCGGCGCGCCGGAAGTGGACCACCGTGTCGCCGTCGGTGTGCGCGGCAGGCACGTGGAAGGCGTGGATCTCGTCGCCGTTGAGGTGGAAGACGATGTCCGACGTGAAGGTGACCACCGGCAGCGCCGCCTTCGGCGACTTCGGGAACGTCATCTTCGCGAACTCGCTGAACTGCTCCGTCGACATGCGCCGGCGCACGTTCTCGTGCGCCACGATCACCGAGCCGGCCCGGCCGAAGCTCTCGTTGCCGCCGGTGTGATCGCCGTGCCAGTGCGTGTTGAGCACGAAGCGCACCGGCTTCTGAGAGATTTTCGCGATGGCCGCCTTGATGCGGGCCGACAGCGGCGCGAACTGGTCGTCCACCAGGAAGGCGGCGTCCTCGCCGATCGACACCGCCAGGTTGCCGCCGGCGCCGGTGAGCATGTGCACGCTGCCGGCCACCGGCTCGCTGCGCACCTCCACCTTGGAGAAGTCCTGCTGGGCGCGGGCCGCCGGAGCGATGGCGAGGGCGGCGCAGAGCGCCATGAGGCGGAGTGTGTTCATGCCGCGCAATCTAGCGCGGCCGGCTCAAAACCTGAAGCCCAGCCGGAATCCGCCCCAGTGGCGGCCGTCCACGACGATCGGCGCGGCCGCTTCCTTCATCACGACGAAATTGCCGCCGCCCATGTCGCGGCGGTAGGTCTGCAGCAGGAACGGCCGCTGGTTGCGCGCGCTCGACAGGCCGGTGCGGTCGTTGAAGATGCGACGGTAGCGGCTGTTCGCGGTGTCCCAGGCCAGGTCGCCGCGCTGCGGGTGCGCGTACTTGCGGTTGTGCATGGCCACGTAGCCGTTGCGGTCGGCCGAGATCGCGAACGCCACTTTCTCGCTCAGCGCGAGCACGCGCTCCTGCACCTGCGGGAAGAGCCGGTCGGCGAGATCGACGAAGCGCGTGTCGTGCTGCGGCGGGTTCGTGTTCGGGATCGGCCGGTACCGCTCGTCGAACAGATCGGCTGCGCTGATGCTGCCGGTGCGCAGCGCATCGTCGAGCAGCGTCGAGATCTGGCCGGCCGCTTCCTGGGCGGCGCGGATGTAGGGCGTGTCCTCGGTCTCGAGGCCGCACTCGGAAACCATCTCGATGAGCTGCTCGCTGATCTTCAGGAACGCCTCGCTGCGCGTCATCGCGTTGTCCAGCGAGTGCGTGGTGCGGCGCATCTCCGCCTCGATCTCGGCCATGCGCGTCTTCAGGCCGTCGCACACGCCGCGGCTCTGCAGCGCGGCGCTGCTGATGCGGGCGACGCCCTCTTCCACCTCGGCGAGCGCGCGGTGCACGGCGCCTTCGCGCGTCGCATCCGCTCGAGCATCGGCGGCGCGGCCGGCCCGGATGTCGCGGGCCAGCGCCTCGACACGGCTGTCCAGGTGGCCCACGGTGCCCATGATGTCCTTCGAGGACGTCTCGACCTTCGCGGCCAGGTCCTTCACGGCATCGGCCACGACGCCGAAGCCGCGTCCCGCCTCGCCGGCGCGCTTGGCCTCGACGCTGGCGTTGAAGGCGACGAGCCGCGTCTGCAGCGCGATCTGCGTGATCTGCCCGGCGGCGTCGGCCACGCGGCGCAGCGTCTCGACGATGCCGCCGACCTCGCCGCCCACCGCCTCCACGGCCTGGCGCGCGCGCGCCACGGCGTCGGCTCCGGCGCGCGTGTGGCCGCCGATCACCTCCTGCACGCGCCCCACCTCCTGGAGTTGCTGCGCCAGGGCGTTCACCGCCTGCGCCTGGCTGGCGGCGACCTTGTTGGTGTCGTCGATCACGCCGCGCACTTCGGCCGCCTCGCGGCCGAGCTGGGACGACTGGCGCGACAGGCGTTGGACGATGGCCTGCGCGTCGAACGCAGGCGCGGCCGTTGTCTCGGCGATGGCCTGCCCGGCCTCGCGGGCCTTGCGAAAGATGCTCAACATCGCGTGTTCTCCAATCAAGCGGCCACCGCGGATCCGGCTTTGCCGGTCCGCTGGTGGCGCCCCCTCGAGGGGGAGGCGCCGAAGGCGCTTCGGGGGTGGGACATTCACCACTCGCGCAGCTTGACCCGCAGGCGCGCGATCGACTGGCTGTGCAGCTGGCAGATGCGGCTTTCCGTGACGCCCAGCACGGCCGCGATCTCCTTCAGGTTCATGTCGTGCTCGTAGTACATGCTCATCACGTACTGCTCGCGCTCGGGCAGGTGCTTGATCGCCTCGACGAGCGCCTCGCGCATGCGGCGGTCCTGCAGCATGGCGAGCGGGTTCACGTCCTCGACGGTCACGTGGCGGTCGAGGTAGTCGTCGTCGCCGTCGTCGCCGCTCATGTCCTCCAGGTACACGAGCTGGGTGCCGCGCACCTTGCCGAGCAGCTCCTGGTAGTCGGAAAGGCTCAAGCCCATCTCGGCGGCGATCTCGCTCTCCGCGGGCGCGCGGCCGAGCTTCTGCTCGAGCTTGTGCACGGCGGACTCGATGCTGCGCTGCTGGCGGCGGTTGCCGCGGCTCATCCAGTCGGTGCCGCGCAGCTCGTCGAGCATCGCGCCGCGGATGCGCTGGGTGGCGAAGGTCTCGAACTGCACGCCCTGCCCGGCGTCGAAGCGGCCGAGCGCGTCGTTCAGGCCGATCATGCCGACCTGGATCAGGTCGTCCAGCTCCACGTTGGCCGGAAGCTTGGCGATCATCTGGTGGGCCAGGCGCCGCACCAGCGGGCCGTACTGCTTGAGCATCGCGTTGTTGTCGAGGCGGCCTTTGGCGGTGTACATGGTGGTCTCGAAACTCCAGGAATTCAGTGGGCGGCGGCGCGCGGCGCCGCGGCGTTCGACAAGGTCCAGGCGGCCGGCAGCGGCAGCTCGTCGCCGGCGCCGAGCAGCTCGCGCACGAGCTGCACGAGCGCGCGCGGCGGCGCATCGTCCGGGCGGCACGCCGGATCCACGGCCGCCCAGCCGTGCAGCACGGCATGGAGGAAGCTGTCGGCGCAGCCGGCAAGCTGCGCGGCGATGCGGTCGCGGCGCGGCGACTGCGCGGCAGCGGCGAGCAGCAGGTCGAACACCATCAGCGCGTTGCGCTGCACGAGCAGCTTCATCGACGCGTAGGCGTGCGTGACGCTGGCCGGGTGGTCGGCGGCCAGCAGCAGCGGGCGCGGCGCGCGGCGGGCGAAGAGGCGGCTCAGCTCCGAGGCGCCGGCGTGCACGATCACCACGTCCGCTTCGGGCGCGGCACTCGCGACCGCGTCGAGGAAGGCGCTCGTGCTGCCGCGGGCGTCCACGTGGCGCAGCGGCAGGCCGCGCGCGGCGAGGTAGGAGACGTCCTCGGACAGCCGCTCGATGCAGCCGGCCAGCTCGAGGATGGCCAGCTCGCGCGGCGCGGGCGACGTGTCGGCGGCATCGACCACCAGCACACGGCGCCCGAGCTCGGTGCAGGCGGCGCACAGGCGCTCGAGCAGCACGCCCGCGAAGGCGACGTGCGGGTTGCTCGCCACCGCGACGAAGCGCACGCTGGAGCCTGCGAACATGCGGCGCAGGCCGTCGGCCTGGTCGGTCGGAGACATTGGGGACTGCGAGGTCATCGGCGGGCTGCGGCTCAGGCGTTCAGGCCCGTCGAGCCAAAGCCGGCGGCGCGCGGCGCGGCGAACACCAGGTTCACGTCGCTCGCATCCATGCGCCAGGCCGAGGTGCTGGCGGCACGCAGCGCGCGCTGCACCAGGGCCTGCGCCGACAGGCGGTGCCAGTCCTCCGGCACGCGCTGGCCGTTGGCCACGCCCACCACCTTCAGCTTGTGGCGCACCAGCGCGTCCAGCGCGGGCGCCAGCTTCACGGCCTCGTCGAGCTTGGACAGCACGACGCCGCGGCACGCGGCGGCGCGGTACGACACCATCACGTCGTCGATCGTCTCGCCCTGGGCGGCGGCGTTCACGACCAGCAGCTTCTGGATCGAGCGGTGCGAGAGCATGTCCAGCAGCTCGCGCGTGCGGCTGTCGCGCTGCGCCATGCCGGCGGTGTCGATCAGCACCATCTTCTTGGCCGCGAGCAGCTCGAGCAGGTCCTCCAGCGACGCGCGGTCGTGCGCGGTGTGCACCGGCACGCCGAGGATGCGGCCGTAGGCGCGCAGCTGCTCGTGGGCGCCGACGCGATAGGCGTCCAGCGTGATGAGGCCGAGCTGCGCGGCGCCGTGCTTGGCGGCGAACGCGGCGGCGACCTTGGCGGTGGTGGTGGTCTTGCCGACGCCGGTGGCGCCGACCATCGCATACACGCCGCCCACGTCTTCCAGCGCGGGCTCGGATTCGGCGGCACACAGGTTGCGCTCGAGCACGCCGGAGGCCCACTGGGTCTCGTCGGCCACGTCGGCCGGCATGCCCTCGCCGAGCTTGCGGATCAGGGCGGGCGAGAAGCCGCAGTCGAGCAGCTTCTGCGTGAGGTGGGCCTGCTTCGGGTTGCGCTGCAGCTTCTCCATGAAGGCCAGCGCGCCGAAGCGCTCCTCGATCAGGCCCTTCATCGAGCGCAGCTCGCTCAGCATGTCGTGGTCGCGGCGGGGGTCGGCGGGAGCCGGAGCCGGGGCGGAGACGGCGGGCGCGGCGAAGGCTTCGTCGGCGAGCAGGATCGGCTCGCGGGCGGCCGGTGGCAGCACGGTGCGCGCGGCGGGCGCTGCGTGTGCAGCGGGCGCGGGCTGCGCTGCGGCGCCCCGCTCGGCCTCGCGCTTCTTGAGCATGCGCTCGCGCACGTAGTCCTGAAACGACAGCGTGCTCATCGCGAGCTGCTCCACGTCCTGCTCCACGGCGGCTTCGGCGCGCGGCGCGGGCGCCTCGTCGCTGCGCGACGCGCGCACGGTGGGCGCCTGGGCGCCCGCCTTCTCGATCTGCTGCAGGCCTTCCGGGCCCATCGCGAGCACTTCGACACCCTCGGCGCAGGGCCGGGTGGAGAGCACGACGGCATCGTTGCCGAAGGCCTGGCGAACCAGGTGGAGAGCGTCGCGCGAGGTGCGAGCCGTGAATCGCTTGACGTTCATTCGCTTGCCGCCAACTAGATGTTCTGATGCGTCTAATTGTTGCGACGCGGGCGGAGAACCTAAGGGCGATAAGCGGGGGGAGAGGGGCTCAAATCGGTGGAGTTCGTTGATCCCGATGACCTCGGTGTCCTCTGTGTCTCTGTGCTCTCTGTGTCAAACACGACCGCCGAACAGCGCCGCGTTGATGCAATGCAGACGTGCTCGCGGGTTTGCATTCAACATAGAGGACACAGAGACACAGAGAAGACAACAACTCGGAAGACAACGATCCGCTGGCGCAACGCATCATCGGTTGCGCCATTGAAGTTCACCGCTCGCTAGACTGTCCCGCCGATGACCGATCCGATCCGGATCGAATGCGTGTCCGGGATCTCGCTGTGGCCCAGCACCTTCAGGCGCGGCGCGGCGCGCTTGAGCAGCCGCGCCATCGGCGCGCGGATCAGGTCCGGCACGAGGAGGCAGGCCGGCAGGCCCAGGTCTTCGTGCTGGCGCGCGGTGTCGGCGGCGCTGCGCGTGAGGGAGTCGGCGACGCCCGGGTCCAGCACCGCGCCGTGCGGCGAGTTCAGGGCCTGCGTGACGAGGCGCTCGAGCTCGGGCTCCAGCGCGATCACGTCGAGCTCGCGCGTGGGGCCGTAGATCTGCTGCACGATGGCAGGCGCCAGGTGCACGCGCACGCGGCGCGCCAGCTCGCCGGGGTCGGTGACCGTGGCCGCGTGCTCGGCCAGGCACTCGATGATGGAGCGCAGGTCGCGGATGTGCACGCCCTCTTCGAGCAGCAGCTGCAGCACCTTCTGCACCGTGGCGATGCCGACCATCTTCGGGATCACGTCCTCGATCAGCTTCGGCGCCAGCTTCGTCAGGTGCTCGACGAGCGCCTGCGTCTCGACGCGGCCGAGCAGCTTCGAGGCGCTCACCTGCATCAGGTGCGAGAGGTGGGTGGCGACCACGGTCGAGCAGTCGACCACCGTGAACCCCGCCATCTGCGCGCTCTCGCGCTGGCGCTCCTCGATCCACACCGCCGGCAGGCCGAAGGCGGGGTCGGTGGTCTTGGTGCCGATGAGCTGCTGCGTCGCGCCGCCGGGGTTGATCGCCAGCAGCATGCCCGGGAAGGCCTCGCCCTCGCCCACCACTGCGCCGCGCAGCGACACGCGGTACAGGCTCGGCTTGAGCTCCAGGTTGTCGCGGATGTGCACGGGCGGCGGCAGGAAGCCCACGTCCTGCGCGAACTTCTTGCGCACGCCCTTGATGCGGCCGAGCAAGTCTCCGTTGCGCGCCTTGTCGACGAGGGCGATGAGCCGCAGGCCCACTTCCAGCCCGAGCGTGTCCACCGGCACGAGGTCGTCCCACGACGCCTCGGCGTTGGCCGCCGGTGCCTCGCTGCCGGGCGTGGCGCGCGAGGGCCGCGCGGCTTCCTCCTGCGTGCGCCGGTGCAGCTTCCAGGCCGCGTAGCCCAGGCCCCCGCCGATCAGCAGGAACACGAGGTTCGGCATGCCGGGAACGAGGCCGAGCGCGCCGACGATGCCGGCCGTGAGCCCGATCGATTTCGCCGAGCCGAACACCTGGCGGCGGATCTGCGTGCCGACGTCCTGCTCCTTGCCGACGCGCGACACCACCATCGCCGCGGCCACCGAGATGAGCAGCGCGGGCACCTGCGCCACGAGCGCGTCGCCGATGGCCAGCAGGATGTACGAGTCGGCCGCCTGGCTGGCCGAGAGGCCGTGCTGGGCCATCCCGATGATGAAGCCGCCGACGATGTTGATGACGAGGATCAGCATGCCGGCCACGGCGTCGCCGCGCACGAACTTGCTCGCGCCGTCCATGGAGCCGAAGAACTCGGCCTCGTCGCCCACTTCGGCGCGGCGGCGCTTGGCCTCGGCCTCGTCGATCAGGCCGGCGTTCAGGTCGGCGTCGATCGCCATCTGCTTGCCGGGCATCGCATCGAGCGTGAAGCGCGCGCCGACCTCGGCGATGCGCTCGGCGCCTTTCGTCACGACGATGAAGTTGATGACGACGATGACGGCGAACACGATCAGGCCGACGGCGAAGTTGCCGCCCGACCAGGAAGTGGCCGAACGACTCCACCACCCGCCGGCGGCGCCGGCCCGGTGTGGCCTTCGAGCAGCACGACGCGGGTGGACGCGACGTTCAGCGACAGCCGCAGCAGCGTGGTGACGAGCAGCACCGACGGAAAGGCCGCGAAGTCGAGCGGGCGCACCATCTGCGCAGCCACCATCACCACCATCAGCGCCATCGCGATGTTGAAGGTGAAGGCGAGGTCGAGCGCGAAGGCCGGCAGCGGCAGCACCATCATGGCCAGCACGGCCACGATGAACAGCGGCGCCGCGAGCGCCGAGGCGTTGGGGCCGACCAGGGTGCGAGCGCGAGCCAGCAAGGGGATCATGGGCCGGATTGTTCCGGCGCGCGGCTCCGGCCCTTAGCGTAATAAGCGGGCGAATGCCGCCCCATCTCCCTCTCCCGCCTGCGGGAGAGGGCCGGGGTGAGGGCGGTGCATTCGCCTTGCACCGAACGTGCCCTGCGGGATGCCGCGCCCTCACCCCCAGCCCTCTCCCACGAGCGGGAGAGGAGTTGGACCTCAGCTCGTGCGCATCGGCACCGGCTCGCCCCCGCCGCCGCGGCCCAGCCGCTCGTACTCGGCGATCACCTGCGCGCCGAGCAGCAGCAGCGCGGCGGCCGCCTCCAGGCTCAGCAGCACGATGATGGCCGTCGTGAGCGACCCGTACACCACGTTCACCTGCGACAGGCTCGCGAAATACCACGCGAGCAGGTGGCGCGTGAGCTCCCACAGCGCGGCGGCGGCGATGCCGCCGATCAGCGCGTGGCGCAGGCTCAGGCGCCCGACCGGCATCACGAGGTACACCGACGTGAGCACCATCACCTCGCCCAGGAACCCGAGCAGGTACAGCAGCACGCCCGACACGCCGCGCAGCGACCATGCCTGCCCGAGCACCTCGACGCTGCCCTGCCCGATCGCCTGCAGGGCGGTGGCCACCAGCGTGACCAGCAGCAGCCCGAAGCCCAGGCTCACGACGTAGGCATAGGGCAGCAGCGCCGAGATCATGAAGTGCCGGCGGCGGATGGCCACGCGGTGGTGGAAGATCACCGACATCGCGTTCTCCAGCACCGTGAAGGCCAGCGAACTGAAGAACAGCATGGTGCCGAGCAGCAGCCAGCCGATCACGTCGCGATGGTTCAGGAAGTTGGCGAGCTCGTTGACGATGGTCGGCGACTGGCCGGGCACCAGCCACTCCAGGTAGCGCCCGAGCGTGCCGAGCAGCTCCTTGGCCTCCACCCAGTGTGACAGCGCGATCACGCTCAGGATCAGCAGCGGCACGATGGACAGCAGCGCGTAGTAGGCCACCGCGCCGGCCAGCAGCAGGCCCTGGTTGGCGCGGAATGCCTTCAGCGTTCCGAGGGCGAACGTGCCCGGATGCTTGAGCACCGTGCGCGCGGCGGGACTGTCGGGAAGCAGCATGCCGAGGCCATGCTACCTACTTCGACTGAGGGTCGAGCTCCGGGGGGACTTGCAGGTCGGCAGGTCGCCGGGCATCGCGGCGCGGCCGGCCATCGCCGCACGCAGCTGGTACACGTGGGCGAGCACCTGTGCCACGGCGGAGAACAGCGCCGCGGGAATCTCGCGGTCGATCTCCGCATGGGCGTAGAGGGCGCGCGCGAGCGGCGGCGCCTGCAATACCGGCACCTTGGCGTCGCGCGCGATGTCGCGGATGCGCAGCGCGAGCAGGTCCGCGCCCTTGGCGACGACGCGCGGCGCGGCCATGGTGGCGTCGTCGTACTTCAGCGCCACGGCGTAGTGGGTCGGGTTCATCACGACGAGGTCGGCCTGCGGCACGGCGGCGAGCATGCGCCGCTTGAAGATCTCGCGCATGCGCGCGCGCACCTTGGCCTTCACCTCCACGTTGCCCTCGACCTCCTTGTGCTCCTGCTTCACCTCCTGGTGGCTCATCTTCAGGCGGTCGAGCATCAGCTTGCGCTGCAGCGGCACGTCGATGGCGGCGAACACGCCGAGCGCGATCACGAGCAGCGTGAGACCGCCGACGAGGCTGTCGAGCGCGTGCGAGATGGCCATCGGCACGGGGCGTGTCAGCGCGTCGGCGAAGTCGGGCACGTGGGCGCGCAGGTACAGCGCGCCGATGACGCCGAGCACGAGCGCCAGCAGGCAGGCCTTCAGCGTGGTGAGCAGCTGCTGCTTCGAGAACATGCGGCCGACGCCGGCGATGGGATTCAGGAAGTGGAACTTCGGCGACAGCGGCTTGAGCGTCCAGTTCCAGCCGCCGGAGGCCACGCCGGCGCCCAGCGCCACCGCCGCCATCACGAGGCCGATGGGGATCACGATCAGCACGAGGCGCAGGACGAGCGCGGCGAGCCGCTCCACCATGGCGCCGGGCGTGTCGAGCGCGCTCCGGTCGAACCTCAGGCCGTCGGCCAGCAGCTGCTGCAGCCAGCCGCCGATCTCGGGCGCGAAAGCCACCAGCAGCGCACCGCCGCCGGCCAGCGCGGCGAAATGGCCGAGGTCGCGAGAGCGCGCCACCTGGCCGTCGCCGCGCGCCTTGCGGATCTTGCGCGCCGACGCGGGAGGTTGCGGTCCTGGGCGCTGTCCGACATGGACGGGATGTTGCACGCCTTGCGCGAAGCGAGACGGGCGGATTAGCGGGGGAATGGCGCGCCGTTTCTCACTTCACGTATTCGCGGCGCTGATCCCGAAGGAACGGGCGGTCGACTTGCTCGGCCAGCAGCTCGATGTCCCGCCTCGTGACGCCGCAGGACGCGAAGTGGCGCTTCCACCCGTCGACGATCCGGCACACGGCGCGCACCGCATCGACAGCCTCGTCAGGCTTCAAGGCGAACAGCCGGCACATCGAGAGTGCGTTGTCCAGCGTCGAATCGGCATCCGCCGTGCCGACGCGCATCTGCTGATAGCCGAGCGCCTGGCCCGATGGCAGCACGTCGAACGCCGGCGAGAGCTCCAGGCGCTGCATATCGTCGACGAGCAGAACATGGTTCTTCTCGTGGTCGTCGGTGTTGTCGATCAGGATGTTGAAGACCATGCGCCGGAACAGCTCCTGCATCTGCGCCACGCTGGCGCCGCCTTCCACGACGCCGCGACGCCGCAGGAGCTGCGCGAGCTCCGGATAGCCGGGCGCCTCGCCTGCCGCCTGCAGGGCCGTGCCGGCCGACAGCGCATGCACGCGCGCCCCGCCGCGGCGGTCGAAGCGCCGGACCGCCACGCGTGGCCATCGGGCAGGCGGATCGGCGCGCGTGGCGCGCCGTGCGGATGCCGGCGCGCTGCGACAGCGTCATGGCCGCATGCTCGACCAGCGGCGCGTCCACGGGGTCGCCTTCGGCGAATTTGACGACCCACGGCTCGCCGTCGATCTGCAACAGCGCCTTGGGGCGGGCGCCGCCCATCGTCACGCCGGGCGCAATGAGCCGCTTCCGGCCTCGGGGATCGGCTCGTTGGCCAGGATCTTGCGCACCAGTTCATGGATGACGGCAGCGTCCCGCAGGCTCGGCAGCGGCCCGATCCGCCACGGCTCGTAGCGATCCGGCAGCGTGGAGACACCGAGCGCGCCGAAGCGGTCGTCGCCGGCGAAGTACAGGTACTCGAGCAGCGAGAGCCGGGGCGGCCGGATCACGAAGCGGATGACGCGCTCGCCCCAACGATCCGGCCGGGCATCGTCCACCGCACCTGGCGCGGTGTCGCGCTGCATGGGCGGGAACAGCTGGGGCAGCAACGGCAAGTCTTCACTGAGCGCGAAGCCGCGCTGGAGCCAGGACTCGTCGTAGTGCAGCGACACGCCGCGCATCGTGCGATGGGTTTCGAGCGCACCGACGAGGAGCGGCTGTTCCGGCCGGGTCAGCAGCCACAGGTGCAGCCGATCGGAGGGCTCGTACCGTGCCGGCCGGCTCCGAAGCTGCGCTTCGGGGGTTCACTCGAGAACCCCAGGCTGGCGAGCAGGTCGTCGACCTCGCCCTGGTCCTTCACGACGTCCGTGCGCCCGTTCGGGGTCCACCACCGGGCCTTGCAGCAGGCTCTGCTCGACCTTCTGCGCCTGCTCCGGCGGCGCCGCCTGCACCAGCAGCTTCAGCAGGCTGTCCTCGAGGTCGGTGGCCAGCGCCACGACCTTGGCCACCACCTGGCCGGTGAGGTCGTGGAAGTCCTGCGCCATCATGATGTCGGTGAGGTGCCGGTCGATGCGCTCGGTGCGCGCCTCGACGTCGCCGACGAAGTTCATCACCGCGCCGGAGGCCACCGCCTTCACCGGGTCGGCCACGATGGCCGCGGCCATGCGGCGTGTCTCGGCGGCGATGTGGCCGTGCTCGCGCCTTCGCCTGGTCGACCGAGTTCAGCACCTTGTCGGCCGCCTCGCCGGTCTTGCGGGCGATGTAGCTCAGGCGGCTGCGCGCGTCGGGCAGGCCGTCGGCGGCATCTGCAGGCTTGGGCATCACGCCCAGCTGCTGCAGCGTGTCGTGCAGCATGGCGCGTGATGTGCGCCGAGCTGCTGGAACACTTCCGGCGAGGCCTGGGCCGCCATCTGCGGCGCCAGCGCCGCGAACTCGTCGAGTTTCATGATGGGTGCCCGTGCGCTCACGCCGTCTGCGCCAGCTTCTGCACGATCTTCTGCACCTTCTCTTCGAGCGTGGCCTTGGTGAACGGCTTGACGATGTAGCCGGCGGCGCCGCTCTGGGCCGCGCAGCACGATGTCTTCCTTGCGCGCCTCGGCGGTGACCATCAGCACCGGCAGGTGCTTCAGCGTCGTCGTCGGCCTTGACCGCCTTGAGCAGCTCGAAGCCGTTCATGTTGGGCATGTTGATGTCGCTGACGACGAAGTCGTACTTCTGCGCCTTCAGCATCTGCAGCGCGACGGCGCCGTCCTCGGCCTCGTCGGCGTTGTTGCAGCCCATCTCCTTGAGCAGGCCGCGCACGATGCGGCGCATGGTGGAGAAGTCGTCGACGATCAGGAACTTCAGGTCGGTGGCAGAGCTCATGGGGGCGTTTCTCGAAAGGATCGCTGTCTTTATCGGCCGGCAGGCTCGGGACTTGAGACGACGCCGTCCGGCACCGCGTCGGGCGATCGCGCGGAAGAAGCGGTCCTCGGCGTCGCGGTTCATCACGATGATGCTGATGCGCCGGTTGGTCGGGCGCGAGCGGGTCGGCACGCTCGAACGGCACCGACGATGCCAGGCCCTGCACGCGCAGCACGCGGTCGTCGGGCAGGCCGCCGGCCGAGCAGCTCGCGGCGCGCTCGCGTTGGCGCGGTCGGACGACAGCTCCCAGTTGCTGTAGCCGCGCTCGCCGCGCGGAGTACGGCGCGGCGTCGGTGTGGCCCTCGAGCGTGAGCCGGTTCGGCACCTCGGACAGCATGTGGCCGATCTCGCGCAGCAGCTCGCGCATGTAGGGCTTCACGACGGCGCTGCCGCTGTCGAACATCGGCCGGTTCTGCGCATCGACGATCTGGATGCGCAGGCCGTCGGGCGTCATGTCCAGCCGCATCTGGACCGTCATCGGCGCGAGCATCTGGCTGATGCGCGATCTTCTCCTCCACCTTGCGCTTCAGGTCCTCCAGGCGCGCCACCTCGGCGCGCACCTGCTCGGCCTTCAACGACTGCAGGTTGACGGAGGCGCGCTCGGCCTCGATCTCGCCGCGCTTCACCTGCCCGCGTGGTGCGCGGTGAGGTCCTGGCCGCCGCCCTTGATCACGTGCGACGCATCGCCCGCGCCGGAGCCGCCGGTGGTCATCGCCACCTTCAACGGCGAGCTGAAGTAGTCGGCGATGCCCTTCTTGTCGCCCTCGGTGGTGGAGCCGAGCAGCCACATCAGCAGGAAGAACGCCATCATCGCCGTCACGAAGTCGGCATACGCGATCTTCCAGGCGCCGCCATGGTGCGCCATGGCCGCCCTTCTTGATCCGCTTGACGATGATCGGCTGCAGCTTCTTCGAGTCTCCAGCCATGGTCGCGCCGTGCGGCGTCAGGCCGGCCTTCTTGCCCTTGACGTGCCCTTCCAGCTCGGCGAAGGTCGGGCGCTCGGTCGAATACAGCACCTTGCGGCCGAACTCCACCGCCACCTGCGGCGCGTAGCCCTGCATCGACGCCAGCAGCGTGGTCTTGATGCACTGCAGCTCCTTGCCGCCCTCGTCGACCTTCTGCTCGAGCAGGCCGGCCAGCGGCTCGAACAGCCGTAGCCCAGCAGGATGCCGAGGAAGGTGCCGACGAGCGCCGAGCCGATCATGCCGCCGAGCACCGCGGGCGGCTGGCCCACCGAGCCCATGGTGTTCACCACGCCGAGCACCGCGGCCACGATGCCGAAGGCCGGCAGGCCGCCGGCCAGGCGCTGGAGCGCGGCCACCGGCGCGTGGCTCTCGTGGTGGTGGGTCTCGATCTCGCTGTCCATCAGCGACTCGATCTCGTGCGCGTTCAGGTTGCCCGACACCATCATGCGCAGGTAGTCGGTCATGAACTCGACCACGTGGTGGTCGCTGCCCACGGTGGCGTACTTCTGGAACACCGGCGACTGGTGCGGCTCCTCGACGTCCTTCTCGATCGACATCAGGCCTTCCTTGCGCGCCTTCTGCAGGATGTCGTAGAGCAGCGCCATCAGCTCCATGTAGCGCGCCTTGGTGTACTTGCTGCCCTTGAAGCAGGCCATGAGCCGGCGAACGAGCGCCTTCAGCACCTTGGGCTGGTTGTTGGCGATGAAGGCGCCGATCGCCGCCCCCATGATCGTGACCATCTCGAACGGCAGCGCCTTCATCACCACGCCGATGTTGCCGCCGTGCGCGATGTACACGCCGAAGACGCAACCCAGTGCGACGAGCCAGCCGATGATGACGAACATGGTGTGGGCAGGGGAGGTCGATCGTTCTTGTGGGGGTTATCGGCCGCCCGTCCAGCGCCTTGAGGCCAAGAAAAAAGGGCCCCGAGGGGGCCCTTGGAAGGCACTGGAGACCGTGCCAGGAGGAGACAAGCAATGAAAGCTGTTCAGTTGTTTTTCAGTTGTTCGACAGTACCAACGACATCCTCTTCCCTATTAATTCTGTGCATTCCGCCGCCGCCAGGCTGATCGCGCCGAGAGCCTTGCCCTTGCCGGCGCGCGCCGGCGGGTTGCACAGGCCGCACACGTAGTGTTTGGCGATCTCGTGCGGGTGGCTCACGAATTGGCCCCCGCATTTCGAGCATTTCGTCATGGTCAGCATGCCGTTGTCGACGAACTTCACCAGGCGCCAGGCCCGCGTGACCGACAGCAGCGGCTCCAGCCCTTGCGCCTGGGTCTGCTCCAGGTACAGCTGGTAGGCCTTGATCACGGTGTCGATCTCGTCGAGCTCGGCCACCTTGTTCAGGTATTCGTGGATGTTCAGGAACAGCGAGGCGTGGATGTTCGGCTGCCATGTCATGAACCAGTCGGTCGAGAACGGCAGCTGGCCCTTGCTCGGGCTCTTGCCGCACACTTCCTTGTACAGGCGCAGCAGGCGCTCGTAAGACAGGTCGGTCTCGCTCTCCAGCACTTGCAGTCGGGCGCCGAGGTTGATCAGCGTGACGGCACGCTCGATCTGCTTCGCCTCGGTCAGGATGCTCTTGGTGCGTGCCACGTCGGCCCTTCGCTTCAGGCGGCTTCCTGGTGGCGCCCGGCCATCAGGATGGAGGCGTGCAGGCGGCTGACGGCGTCGTTCGCGGCGGCCTTGCCGTGGCTCGTCAGCAGGCCCCACACGAGGTCGTCGTCCATGCGGAAGCGGCACAGCAGCGTGTTGCTCTGGGCGATCTTCATCATCTGGGCCGAGGTCAGCGTGCCGATCAGCGCAGCCGTGTCCTCGCTGATGCCCAGGCGGTAGAGCGCCTGCTCGCGGTCGGAGCGGATGAGGCTCTGCGCCAGCATCAGGTAGGAAAGGTTGGCTTCGCGAATCTCGGCCAGGATCTGCTCAGGGGTCATCTAGTGTTCTCCGGGGTTCTCGTCAGCGGGTGACAGCGTTCGGTGAAATGGACTGTACGGAGCCTCGCTGCACTGCAACAGTGGGGCGCCGCCAAGGCTTGAGTCCTCATTTCTTGATGAGGTTTGTCAGGCAACTTCCTACAGGGAAACCTCCCGGCCGAGGAATTGGCGCCGCGCCGTGGCGCTTATCACGGCATCGGCCCCGGCGGCCCCTGCCTACAGTGGCCGCACCCCTCAAGGAGCCGCCGTTGTCCGCCATCCTCGCCCCTGCCGAAGACACGCTGGCCGCGCTGGACGCCCGGCTCGGCCACGTCGAGGCGTTCGGCGCGCAGGTGAGCCAGGCGATCGAGTCGCTCGTCACGAGCATCGTCGAGAAGAACCAGGAAGTGAGCGCGCTGCAGGCGCGCACCCGCGAGCTGGAGCAGCAGCTCAACCTGGAGCGCAGCTGCCGCGACTTGGAGCGCACCTCCCGGCTGCACCCGAAAGAGCGCAGCGTCGTGTTCGTCGGCACGATCTACCTCGGCGACAACGTGAAATATGCCTGGCTCGCCTTCCGCGAGCGTGCCCGCGCGCAGGGCATCGCCTGCTGGTTCCTGCCGCAGGACGAAGCCCAGGAGCTGGCGGTGCGCGCCCTCGGCGACGCCTGCTTCCCGCGCGCCTACGCGGACTGGTCCGCCGAGCACCTGCACGCCGCGCTGGCCGCCGCCGTGGTGGTCACGAGCGACCACCTGCTCAACCCCAACCCCTACGCCGCCGCGCTGCTGGCGGGGGCGCGCCACGTGCAGCTCTGGCACGGCGTGTCGATCAAGGAGATCGGCCTGCGCAATCTGGCGCCGCTCAAGCACATGTCGCCGCGTTTCGCGAAGGTGCTGGCCACCTGCGGGCCGTACGCGAGCTTCGTCGGCACCGCCGCCGGCGCCGAAGGCGAGTGGCGGCGCTGGTTCGGCTTCGATCGCTATGCCGCCATCGGCTACCCGCGCAACGACGTCCTGCACCGCGACGCCACCGCGCTGGACCTGCTCAACGTGGACCGCGCCGCCTACGACCGCGCCCGCGCGGCCCGCGCCGCCGGCCGCCGCGTGATCCTCTATGCGCCCACCTTCCGCGACGCCAACCGGACGAAGTGGATCGTCGAGGCGGGCCTCGGCCGCATCGCACGCGAGCTCGAGCGCCGTGGCGACTGCCTCATCGTGAACCTGCACCCGGTGGAGCAGCCGCACATCGCCGAGCTGGCGCCTGCCCTCCCGGGCGTGACTTTCGTCGCACCGCGCACCGACGTGTATCCGCTGCTGCGCGAGACGAGCGCCCTCGTCACCGACTACTCGTCGGTGATGTTCGACTACCTGCACCTGGACCGCCCGGTGCTGCTGTTCCGCCCCGACCACCGCGACTACACCGAGCGCTCGCGCAAGCTCTTCGACGCCAAGCTGGCCACCCTGCCCGGCCCGGTGGCCGCCGACGCGCCGGCCCTGCTCGCACTGCTGGCGAAGAAGGAACTGCCGGACGCCCCCTACGCCGCCGCGCGCCGCGCGCTGCGCGACAGCCTCTTCGACCACCACGACGGCGCCGCCGGCCAGCGGCTGGCCGACCTGCTCGCCGACGAGCTCGAACGCGCCGGCTGCGGCGCGCCGACCTGAAGACCGAAATGACCGCGATGGACAGCATCTTTCCCGCCCTCCATGCTTCCCATGCGGGCCCGGGCGCGTTGCCGCAAAGGAGGCGTCGCACCGGCACGCCCGACCGCACGGTGGCCATCACCTACGGCACCTACGACCTCTTCCACATCGGCCACGTGCGGCTGTTCGAGCGCATCAAGCAGCGCTTCGGCACGCTCATCGTCGCGGTGTCGACCGACGAGTTCAACGCCGTGAAGGGCAAGCGCTCGGTGGTGCCTTTCGCCGACCGGCTCGCGATGGTGCAGGCGTGCCGCCACGTGGATCTCGCCATCGCCGAGAACGGCTGGAAGCAGAAGGCGAGCGACATCGTGCGCTACGGCTGCGACGCGTTCGTGATGGGCAGCGACTGGGAAGGCCGCTTCGACGAGCTCGAGGCGCTGTGCGAAGTCGTGTACCTGCCGCGCACCGAGGGCGTGTCGAGCAGCGAGCTGAAGCAGGCGGTGAAGGCCGCCGTGCCGGCAGCATGACCTTGCGCGATCAGGAAATCACGGTGTAGTCGTCGGCCGTCGCGGCATCCACCCACCGGCCGATCAGGGCCAGCAGGGTGTCGGTCGCGGCCAGCGGATCGGTCTCGAAGAGCTGCGCCACCATCGCCTCGCGCCCGGCCTGCATGCCGTCGCGGCCGAGCGCGGTGTCGATCGTCTTCTCCAGGGTGTCCGGCGTGTAGACGTGCGCGAACTCGCCGGGCGGGATCAGCGAATAGTCGGGCTCGAAGTTCTGGTGCTCGCCGGGCGCGAGGTCGAGCCGCATCACGGGCTTGCCGGTGAGCATGAAGTCGAACATCAGCGACGAATAGTCGGTGATGAGCGCGTCGAAGCGGCTCAGCCACGGATAGGCGTCGAGCCCGCCCGGCAGCAGATACAGGCCTTCGGCGCGCTTGCCGGTGGCCGCCGCCGGGTTCGCGCGCATGGGATGCTCCTTGATGAACAGGTCGAAGCCGCGGGCGCGGGCATGGCGCAGCAGCCTCACGAGGCACGCCTCTTCGGAGAGGAAGGTCGGCTGGCCGCGCTGCCACGTGGGCACCATCAGCAGCTTCGGCCGCTTGCCGGTTTCCAGCACCCGCAGCGTCTCGTCGTCCAGCCGGGCGCCGATGAGCTCGTCGGCGCTCGCGGGCCGGCGCATCACTTCGTTGCGCGGGTAGCCGGCACGCACCAGGCTGCGGCAGCCGAAGACTTCGCGCCAGAAGGCGTCGAGCCGGCTGGAGGTGCTGAGCACGTGGTCGGATCGCGAGGAAAACTCCCACGGCTGGCGCAGGCTCAGGTCGCGCACGCCGAGGAACTGGATGAGCTGCAGCGACAGCCGCTTCACCGAAACGCCGTGCCAAAGTTGAAGCTTCGTGGCGCCGTCCAGGCAGGCATTGAGCACCGGCGAGCCGCCCAGGCTCTCGCTCGGGTTCACGCAGAACACGGCCACGGCGGCGTGCAGCAGCGTGTCGATGGTGAGGTCGATGTTGGCCGCCAGGGGCAGGCACGGCAGGCCGGCTTCCTCGAGCTGGCCGCTGAGTGCGTCGTGGGGGGTGCACCAGTAGACCTCGTAGTTGCGTTCTCTGGCGAGGGCGGCAAGGTAGAGGTATTTGGTGTTGTCGGAGAAGGTGGACCTGCCGAAGAAGAGGACGACGGGGCGTTTCTTGACTCTCTTCGATAGCGCGCTGAGGTCGAGCGAGAGGCGGATCTGGTCGAACTGCGTGAGGGCTGCCTTGATGAGCTGCTCGTCCATTTGTTCTGCTCCTTCTGGTGGACGATACCGCATGCGCTGGGACCTTGAAGCGCGCCTGTCCGGCGCGCGCAAGGCTGCGGTCGGGTGGGGCGGTGCGGGGCTTCAACTGAGTCGGTCCCCTGCGGGGACTGCGCTGCGCTGCTCGGTCTTGCGGGCCCGTCGCCGAACTCGCTGCGCGAGCTGAAGCTCGCTCCGCTCAAACACCCGCCGACGAGTCAGTTCACGAAGCGCGCTGAAGCGCGCGGCCCGCAAGCCCTGCGCTGCTCGCCGACTCAGAGGCGCCCCGCCCCGCCCGCCACCCGCCCACGACCTTGCGCGCGCCGATGCAGGCGCGCTTGCTTTTACCTTCGTGAAACCAAACGCCGCTTCGGCTCGCGCCCGAAGTGCTCGGGGCAGCGATGCAGACACTGCTTCGCATGCGTACCCAAAAAGTCTCCTCCAGTTCCGTGGCGAGCAGCGACACGGTGATGTCCGATGCCGATGCGGACCGCGAGTCCGCGGACCTGACGATCGGTCTTCCGCTGAAGCGCAAGTTCCACTACACGCGCACGAAGCCGATGCAGAAGCGGAACTGCCTTATAGGCGACGCCGTCGACATGCACGCCGTGTGGTACTCGCGCTCGTCCCTGGAACCGTCGAGCAACGGCAGCACCGCGTTCCGCAAGGAACTCGCCAAGAGTTACCTCGGCCTGATCGACGGCATGCACGGCACGCCGGCCAACATGCAGGCCCAGTTGTGGACGGACCGCAAGAGCCTGCATGCGCTCTACACGCCGGTGGTGCAGGCCAATGGCGTGGAGATCGAGATCCCGCACTCGATGATCGGCCATCCGCGGACCCGGGTGACGGTACAACGGGAGCAGGATCTGTTCGCCATGCTGGACGCGATCGAAGCCAACACCCTTCGCCAGGATCTCAAGAAGCTCTACCTCCATCCCGCACGCGTCAACATCGGCTTCCTGTCCGACGTGATCCGCATCATCGTCACCCAGGCATATGCGCGCCAGGGCGAGTTCTTCCGCCGGATGAATGTCTACTCCGACCGCGACAGCATGGCCGACGTCGCCCTCCAGCGCGACCATGAGGCGGCGGGCGGCGATGGCGATCCGCCCGAGGGCCTGGACGCCGCCAAGCTTTCGATCCGGGCGATGGCGAATTCGCCGCCTGCGGTGCCCGATGCCACGGTGCCGGAGGAGATGCAGGAGTACGGGTACGCGATCAATTGCCGCGACAACGACATCCTGGCGGCGGTCCCGGGGTCCAAGCGATCGAAGGACGTGGTCCGGAAGATGCTGCGGACACTGGACGCGGTGAAGTACACGAGGCCCTCCGTGCGCGAGAAGGATGCGGTGAAGGTCTACACCGAGGGCATCCAGCAGGCGCTCGCCTACTTCCGCTCACTCCGGTCCGGGCGTGAGAACGAGCCGCCGCCCACGAATATCGATCCGGAGGAGGCCCTTGGCACCTTTGCCCTGGCCGAACGGGTCCGCGCCCTGCGCCCGGAGCTCCAGGAGCGGATCGATGACCTGGAGGCAACGGCCAGGGACACGATGGACGACGCGCTCCACGAGCGCTGCATCGTCGAGGCAGCAGCGCTGAGGTCCGTCTACGGCAGGTACAACGAGCACACGGAGCACTTCGTCAATCTGTGCACCTACCTGCCGCAGACGGGCTTGCAGATCGGGAAGGCGGACGACGCCCTGTTCGACTTCTATCAAGGTGTCTTCAACGTCGTCCCGCGCGTGTTCGACGGTGAGAACTCGTGGAAGGGAGAGCTGCGCTCCACGCTGCCCGAGGTGGACGCGCACAGGCCATCACTGAAGAAGCAGATCGAGGCGCATGGCGTCATCCTGGGGCTGCTGAAAGCTCAGCCATGGCGTGAGTTCTGACCTCTGGTCGCCTCCGCAGCGCAGTCCCCGCAGGGGACCGGCTCAGTTGAAGCCCCGCACCGCCGGCCACCCGCCCGCGACCTTGCGCGCGCCGATGCAGGCGCGCTTGTTTTTACAACGCAGGCAGCCAAACAATCCGGCGCCAGTCCAAGCGCAGCCCGATCCGCCATCCGCTCCAGCAACGCCTCGAAATCCCGCGCATAGAGATCGCTGTCGAACAACGGCAACGACAGCCGCTCCTCATCGAGATGCCGTTGCAGCGACTTCAAGCGAACACGATCCCCCGCCAGCGCAACCACCGTCTCCACATAGGCATCCGCCGACTCGCACACCAGCTCGTCGAGCCGGCAAGCACGCAGCAAGCTCGCCGCAACGCGAGACGCGAACGTCGCCCCCGGCACCGTCACCACCGGCACCCCCGCCCACAGCGCCTCGCTCGCCGTCGTGTGCGCGTTGCAAGGCCACGTGTCGAGGAAGAGATCAGCGCAGCGCAAGCGAGCCAGATGCCCTTCCAGGTTGCGCTTCTCACCGAACACCACACGATCGGCCGCCACGCCCCGCTCGGCCAAGTGAGAGAGCAAATTTCGCTGCGCCTGAGGATTCCACGCCAGCATCCACAGCACCGCATCCGGCACACGCTGCAGCATGCGCGCCCACAGGTCGAGCATGTGCGCAGAGATCTTGTAGGCCTGGTTGAAGCAGCACAGCACCAAAGCGTCTTCCGGCAGGCCCACCTCCGCGCGCGACGGACGCGCCGGCAGCGCGCGATGGCGGTCGTTCGGCCTGATAGGACCAGGGAAGCTGCGCGATCTGCTCGCTGAAGTGCGCCGCATGCGCTAGCGGCGTCACCACCGGGTCGCCGATCACGTAGTCGATGTAGTCGGCGCCGGTCGTGCCCGGGTAGCCGAGCCAGCTCGCCTGCACCGGCGCCGGTCGATAGCGCCAGCACCTCGTAGCGGCTGTCGCGCGTGTGGCCCTTGAGGTCGATGAGGATGTCGATGCCGTCGGCGCGGATGCGCTCGGCGATCGCGCGGTTCGTGTCGTGCGAGACGTCGACGAAGCGGTCGCAGGCAGCGATCACGCGCGAGCGCAGCAGCGAGCGGTCGTCGCGGCTGTGGGAGTACATCACCACCTCGAAGCGCTCCGTGTCGCGGCGCTCCAGCAACTGCGCCATCAGCACCGCCGTGGCGTGCTGGTAGATGTCGCTGGAGAGGTAGCCCACGCGGATGCGGCGGCCGGGCTCGCGCACGAGCGCGCGCGCAGGCAGCGGACGCACGCCGCGCGCGAGCGAGCGCGAGCGCAGGGCGCCGATCTGGCGTTGCTGCTCGGGCGTGCAGTCGATGGCCAGCAGCGCGAAGGGCGACAGCAGCTGGCCGTCGTCTTCGCGCGCGCCGGCAATCGCGTCGAGCAGCGCGCGCGTGTCGTCTTCCAGATGCTCCCACCGGCAGGCCTGGCGGCTTTCGTGCACCAGCAGCGCGAGCGCCATCGCGCGCGTGCCGCCGTCGTCGAGCAAGGTGGCGGTGCGAAAGCACTCCGACGCCTCCTCCTTCATGGCGAGGTCCATGAAGCACAGGCCCATGCGGTAGTGCACGAGCGCGCTGTCCATCTTGAGCGCGAGCGCCTGGAAGAAGGCGTCGATCGCCTCGCGCTGGCGGCCGGCGAGGAACAGCGTGTTGCCGTAGGCGGCGTGGAAATCGTGGTCGCGCGGCGCGTCGGCCGGCAGCGCGGCGAAGCAATCGACGGCCTCGGCGTGGCGGTGCAGCAGCGTCAGGCACTCGGCGGCCATGCGGCAGGCCACCGGCGATGCGGGCTCGATCGCCAGCGCCTGGCGGGCAATGGCCACGGCGTCGTCGAGCCGGCCCAGGGCCTTCAGCGCACGCGACTGGTTGATGCGGTAGAGCGCCTGGCTCGGCGCCAGCCGGGCGGCGTGCTCGAACTCCTGCAGCGCCTTGTGCCACTGGCGCTGGCGCACCTGCGCCAGGCCGGCCTGCCAGTGCTGCTGGGCGCGCTGGTCGCGCTGGTCGCGCTGTGCGGTTTTCATCGAAACGCAGGGGTTGGAGTGGGGGGCGAGCCAGTCTAGGAGGGCCTGCCGGGCCGCAAGACGGGAAAAAGCACCGCTCGACGGCTCAAGTTCGTTCGATCGCCGACCGAAATCCGGCTCACGACACCTACCAACCGGAGAAACGACATGGCCATGACCATCAGCACCAACATCGCGTCGTTGAACGCGCAACGCAACCTGAACGGCTCGCAATCGTCGCTGGCCGCCTCCATGCAGCGCCTGAGCTCGGGCCTGCGCGTGAACAGCGCCAAGGACGACGCCGCCGGCCTCGCCATCGCCGAGCGCATGAACGCCCAGGTGCGCGGCATGAACGTCGCCATCCGCAACGCCAACGACGGCATCTCGCTGTCGCAGACGGCCGAAGGCGCGCTGTCCAAGGTGGGCGACAGCCTGCAGCGCATGCGCGAGCTCGCCGTGCAGGCGCGCAACGCCACCAACAGCGATTCGGACAAGGATTCGCTGAACAAGGAATTCGCCCAGCTCCAGTCCGAAATCACCCGCGTGCTCGGCGGCACCACGTTCAACGGCAAGCACATCCTCGGCACCGACGCCACCGCGCTGAACTTCCAGGTCGGCGCCAACACCACCGACGACGACACCATCACCGTCACGTCCGCCGACATGACGGCCGACTCCACCATCACCGCCGTCACCGGCACGGCCGCCGTCATCGACAGCTCGGCCACCGCCGGCGACATCGCCACCGTGATCGACAACCTCGACACGGCGCTGGACACGGTGAACAACACGCGCGCCACGTTCGGCGCCACGCAGAGCCGCTTCGACGCCGTGATCGCCAACCTGCAGCAAGGCGTGGAGAACCAGAGCGCCGCGCGCAGCCGCATCATGGACGCGGACTTCGCCAGCGAGACGGCCAACCTCTCGCGCGCGCAGATCCTGCAGCAGGCCGGCACCGCCATGGTCGCCCAGGCCAATCAGCTGCCCCAGCAGGTGCTCGTCGCTGCTGCGCTGATCCCGAGCAAGGCACTCCTTCGAGCCCGGTGGCGACCGCCAGCGGGCTTTTTCGTTGACGGCCGAATCTGGCGTCGCGTAACCGCCCGCTTTTCGCGCCTTCGCTTCGCTGGAGCCGTTCCCACAATGCCTCCAGCGTCACTCCGCAGGGTGACGTGGTCCCGGCCCGGGAATCAACGATCCTACGGAGTGCTCTATGCCACAGACCATCAACACCAACATCGCCTCGCTGAACGCGCAGCGCAACCTCAACACGTCGCAGGCGTCCCTGGCCACGTCGATGCAGCGCCTGTGCTCGGGCCTGCGCGTAACAGCGCCAAGGACGACGCCGCCGGCCTCGCCATCGCCGAGCGCATGAACACGCAGGTGCGCGGCATGAACGTCGCCATCCGCAACGCCAACGACGGCATCTCGCTGGCCCAGACCGCCGAAGGCGCGCTCGCCAAGGTGGGCGACGCGCTGCAGCGCATGCGCGAGCTCGCGGTGCAGGCGCGCAACTCGACGAACAGCGATTCGGACAAGGATTCGCTGAACAAGGAATTCGCCCAGCTCCAGTCCGAAATCACCCGCGTGCTCGGCGGCACCACGTTCAACGGCAAGCACATCCTCGGCACGGAAGCCACGGCGCTGAACTTCCAGATCGGCGCCAACACCTCCGCCGACGACATGATCACCGTGACCACGACGAACCTGACGGCTGACACCGTGATCACCGCGATCACCGGCACCGCCTCCGTGATCGACGCGTCGACCACCGCCGGCTCGCTGAAGACCGTGATCGACAGCATCGATGCCGCGCTCGACCAGGTGAACAACACGCGCGCCACCTTCGGCGCCACGCAGAGCCGCTTCGACGCCGTGATCGCCAACCTGCAGCAGGCCGTGGAGAACCAGGCCGCCGCCCGCAGCCGCATCATGGACGCCGACTTCGCCGCCGAGACAGCCAGCCTCAGCCGTGCGCAGATCCTGCAGCAGGCCGGCACCGCGATGGTGGCGCAGGCCAACCAACTGCCGCAGCAGGTGCTGCAGCTCCTGCAGGGTTGATCCATCTCCCTCCCTCTCCCGCGACGCGGGAGAGGGCCGGGGTGAGGGCGCGGCCTCAAGTACTCGCCACCCAGGCCGATAACACGTCGAACCCGGAGATCCCCCATGACCATCTCTTCCCTCGGCGTCGGCAGCGGCCTGGATGCCGAATCGATCATCACCTCGCTGCTCCAGCTCGAGAAGCGCCCGCTCACGGCGCTGCAGGAGCAGGAAAAAGGCATCAAGACCAAGGTCTCGTCCTTCGGGCAGATGCAGAGCCTGTTCTCGGACCTGCAGAACGCGTCGCGCGAGCTCTCGTCGCCGCTGCTGTGGGGCCAGGCCACGGGCACCAGCTCCAATCCCGCTGCGGTCACGGTGTCGGCCGGCAGCGGCGCGCCGCTCGGGGCCTACAACGTGTCGGTGACGAACCTCGCGGTGGCGCAGACCGCCACCAGCGACCCGTTTTCGTCCTCCGCCGCCACGCTCGGCACCGGCACCCTCACGATCACGCTCGGCGCATGGACCGGCGACCCGGTGAGCGGTTTCGCCGCCAAGGCCGGCGCCGCGGCGATCGAGATCACCATCGGCGACGGCGAGACTTCGCTCGCGCAGATCCGCGACAAGATCAATGCCGCCGGCGCCGGCGTCACGGCGTCGATCGTCAACGATGCCAGCGGCGCGCGGCTGTCCATCATCTCGCGCGAGACCGGCACGGCCAACGGCTTCAAGATCGCTGGCTCCGGCGCGCTCTCCGCCCTCGCCTACGACCCGCTCGGCGCCTCGGGCCTGGCGCTGAACCAGGCGGCGCGCAATGCCAACGCATCGATCAACGGCATCGAGGTCTCGTCGGCCAGCAACACGCTGTCCAACGTCGTCGAAGGCATCACGCTCAACCTGCTCGCGCCCACCACCACGCCCGCCAGCGTCAGCGTCGCGTCGAACACCGACGCCGTGAAGGCGGCCGTCGACAGCTTCGTCAAGGCCTTCAACGGCCTCGCCTCCTACATCCGCACGCAGACCAAGTACGACGCCGCGAGCAAGACCGGCGGCCCGCTGCAGGGCGACCGCACCGCCATCGGCCTGCAGAACCAGCTGCGCAACGTGCTGAACGAAGGCAGCAGCGCGTCGTCGGTGTACACCCGGCTGTCGGACATCGGCCTCGTGATGAAGGCCGACGGCACGCTCGAGACCAAGTCGAGCAAGCTCACCGAGGCGCTGTCCAGCCCGGCCAACCTCGCCGAGCTGCGCAAGCTCTTCGCCACCGAGACCGAAGACGACGCCACGTCCGGCTTCATGGTGCGCTACCGCAAGCTCGCGGCCCGGGTGCTCGGCACCGACGGCTCCCTCACCACGGCGACCGAAGGCCTGAACAGCCGCATCCTCGGCCTGAAGAAGCGCGAGGACGCGCTGGAGGCGCGGCTCATCGCCACCGAGGCGAGACTGCGTGCGCAGTACCAGGCGCTGGACGAGCAGATGGCGCGCCTCGGCGGCCTGTCGGGCTACGTCGGCGCGCAGCTCGGCCTGTTGGGGTGATGTCCGTGAGCGACCACGAAAAGCGCCGCCGAAACGCGGCGCTTTTTGCTTCTCAAGTCGCCGCTGTTGCATTCCGATAACCCAGGCATGCAGCGCCAAACGCTTTCCACCATGCAACGCTCGACGACCTTCGCCATGCCCACCGGCCGCTCCCAGCACTTCGCCAACGCGTACCGCCAGGTCGGCGTCGAGACCGGCGTCGCGGGCGCGACCCCGCATCGTCTCGTGCAGATGCTGTTCGACGGCTTCATCGACGCACTGGCGCAGGCCCGCGGCGCGATGCGCGCCGGGCAGATCGAGCAGAAGGGCCGCGCCATCGGACGCGCGCTGCGCATCGTCGACGAAGGGCTCAAGGCGAGCCTGAACATCGATGCCGGCGGCGAGCTCGCCGCCGACCTGAACGACCTCTACGCCTACACGTCGCTGCGCCTCATGCAGGCCAACCGGCGCAACGACGAAGAGGCCCTGGAAGAGTGCCGCCGGCTCATCGAGCCGCTGCGCGAAGCGTGGGCGCAGATCGGCAACGCCGCGCCCGCCGGCGCATGAAGCGCGCCATGACCACGAGGGACTGCACTGCCATGGACGCCCCACTGCTGAGCTACTACGAGGCCATCGAGCAGGCCAGCGCCGACATGCTCGACGCCGCCCGCGCGGGCAACTGGGACCAGGTGGTCAAGCTCGAGGGGGCCTGCGTGCTGCTCATCTCCCAGCTCAAGCATGCGGCGCGCGGCGAAGCGCTCGCGCCGGCCGAGACGCAGCTCAAGACCCGCATCATGCAACGCATCCTCGTCAACGACGCCGAGATCCGCATGCTCGCCGAGCCGTGGCTGGAAGACCTGGACCACATGATGGCCGGCCGCTCGCGCACCGTGCACTGACCCCATGTTCCTTGACACCCAGCCCGCCCCGGCCGGCGCGTTCTCCGGCGACGGCATGGACGAGTTCCGTGTCGATTCGCCGCCGGAGATCGTCGCGCTGCTGCGCCGCCTCGTCGACGGCAGCGTGCTCGTGAACATCAGCGCGCCCGACGGCAGCAGCTACACCAGCACGCTCTGGACGATGGACAGCAACCATCGCAAGCTGAGCTTCAGCGCGGACGACAACAACCCGCACGTGCAGCGGCTGGTCGATGCGGGCGAAGCCGTGGTGGTCGCCTACCTCGACAACGTGAAGCTGCAGTTCGACCTCACAAACCTCATGCTCGTGCATGCCGCGCGCCACTGCGCGCTGCAGGCATCGATGCCGGCCGAGATGTTCCGCTTCCAGCGCCGCGACAGCTTCCGCGTGCGCACGCCTGCCACCGGCTCCCCGATGGCCCACCTGCGCCACCCCGCACGGCCCGACGTGAAGCTGGCGCTGCGCGTCGTCGACGTGAGCATGGGCGGCTGCGCCCTGACGCTCCCCGACGACCTGGAGCCCCTGCCGCCGGGCGGGCGCATCGAGAACGTGCGCGTCGAGCTCGACCCCGACACCCGCTTCGACGCCACCTTCACGCTGCAGCACGTCACCGCCTTCAACCCGAACAGCCGCGGCGCCCGCATCGGCTGCCGCATGAGCGGCTTGAGCGGCGAAGCGCAGCGCGCGCTGCAGCGCTACATCGACCAGACGCAGAAGAAGCGGCGACTGCTGTCGCTGGATTGAGGGCGCGCTTTAGTTCAGACCGGCCGGCGGGACACCTCGACCGTGAACACGAAGCTGCTTTAGACGAGGCCGCGTAGCCGGCGAAGCAGCTTGTCGCCAGGAATTGTTTCCCCGCGCTCTGCCTCGCCGATCGATTCCAGCAACTCGGGCTCCGACTCGGGAGGCACGAGGAACGTTTCCCCGTTTTCACGGGCCAGGATCGTCACGACGGTGCCTTCAGGCAAAGGCTCCCCCTCGATGACGATCTTTCCATCGACGACGGTTCCGGTCACGAGCTGCATGCCCGCATGGTACAGGCGTTGAACGACCGAAGCGGCCGGCGAAGCCCGGCCGCCTCTCAAGCGCACACCGCGGATCCGGCTCAGCCGGGCCGCTGGTGTGGCCCCCTCGGGGGGAGGCGGCTGAAGGCCGCTTCGGGGGGATCAATCTCACACCTGCATGTTCATGATGTCGGTGTACGCCTGCACCAGACGATTCCTCACCTGCACCGCCCCCTGGAACCCGATCTGCGCCTTCTGCATCGCGACCATCGTTTCCTCGACGCTCACGCCGGGCGTGTCCAGCTGCACAGCGCGCTGCAGGCGCTCGGACTCATGCTGCGTGTGGCTCACCGACTTCAGCGCCTGCGCCATCGCCTGCGAGAAGTCCGCGCCCTGGGCGCCCTTGGCGCGAGCCAGCGGCTGGCCGTCCGGCGCGAGACCGGCGCGGGCGGCGGCCTGCGCGAAGTCGAACGGTTTGAGCCTCACATCCATGGCGCTCGATCGTAGGCACCTGACGCCCGTGCGATGGCGCGAACTGGTCCGGCTTTTCCCGGCTGTTCGAAGCATGGTGCAACCGAACGCTACCGAACAATGCGCCGCATGGACAACGCCCTCGCCCAGATTCCGCCGCAGCCCCTGGCCGCGCGGCAGTCGGCCGCTGCCGACGGCACGCTGGCCCGCCTCGCCGCCCTGCCCGGCCGCACGAAGTCGATGGCGCTGTTCGGCGTCGCCGCGCTGGTCGCCGTGCTCGCCGCGATGGCGATGTGGAGCCGCGAGGGCGACTACAAGGTGCTCTACGCCAACCTGTCCGACAAGGACGGCGGCGCCATCATCGCGCAGCTGTCGCAGATGAACGTGCCCTACCGCCACGCCGACGGCGGCAGCGCCATCCTCGTGCCGGCCGACAAGGTGCACGACGTGCGCCTGAAGCTCGCCTCGGCCGGCCTGCCCAAGGGCAGCGTGGTCGGCTTCGAGCTGATGGACAACGCCCGCTTCGGCCAGACGCAGTTCCAGGAACGCCTCACCTTCCAGCGCGGCCTCGAAGGCGAGCTCACGCGCTCGATCCTCGCGCTCGGCTCGGTGGCAGCGCGGCGCGCGTGCACCTGGCGCTGCCGCAACCAGAACGGCTTCTTCCGCGAGCAGCAGAAGCCGCAGCGCCTCGGTGCTGCTCACGCTGCACCCCGGCCGCACGCTCGATCGCGCGCAGGTCGCCGGCATCGTGCACCTGGTGTCGTCGTCGGTGCCCGAGCTGAATCCCAAGGCCGTGAGCGTGATCGACCAGACCGGCGCGCTGCTGTCCGGCTCCGGCCGACGCCGCGACCGGCCAGGGCCTGGACGCGCAGCAGCTGCAATACGTGCAGCAGATCGAGCAGAGCTACCTCAAGCGCGTGATCGACCTGCTCGAGCCGGTGGTCGGCCGCGACAACCTGCGCGCCACCGTCACCGCCGAGATCGACTTCTCGCAGACCGAATCCGACCTCCGAGCAGTTCAAGCCGAACCAGGGCGCCGAGCCGGCCGCCGTGCGCAGCTCGCAGAGCTCAGCGAATCCAGCAACAGCGCAGGCCGCCGCCGCCGCCGGCGTGCCGGGCGCCGCGAGCAACCAGCCGCCCACGCCGCCCACCGCGCCGATCAACGGCGCCGCGCCGCGCGCTGCAGGGCGCGCCAGGGCGGCAGCGGCCGGCAGCGCTGCGGCGCGAGACGCGTCACGAACTACGAGGTCGACAAGACCGTGCGCGTCACGCGCAACGCCACCGGCACCGTCAAGCGCCTGAACGCGGCGGTGGTGGTCAACCACCGCGTCGACGACCGACGCCAAGGGCAAGACCACGCAGCACGCCGCTGTCGACCGAGGAGCTCGAGAAGCTGACCGCGCTGGTGCAGGAGAGCATCGGCTTCAACAAGGAGCGCGGCGACTCGGTCAAGGTCATCAACGCGCCGTTCCGCAGTCGAGCCGCGCCCGGCCGGTCGAGACGTGCCGCTGTGGAAGCAGGACGTGGCTGCAGCGACCTGCTGCGCAGCGGCGCCGTGCCGGCCGCGCTGGCGCTGGTGGCGCTGGTCATCGTGTTCGGCCTGATCCGCCCGGCGCTGAAGACCGCGGCCACGCCGGTCGCCGGCCGCGGCCGGCGGCCAGCTCGACGGTGGTCGCCGACGACGATCGAGCTGCCCGGCGCGCCGCGCTCGCAGCTCGGCGCGCCGCGCAGCGACGAAGCTGGCTCGGCGCGCGCGCGCTGGCGCGCGACAGAACCCGGCGGCCGTGGCGAACATCGTGCGCGGCTGGGTCAGCAAGGAGACGCCTGACATGGCACCGACATGGACGACCAGGGCATCGAGGACGCCGCCATCCTGCTGATGTCGCTCGGCGAGGAAGAAGCGGCCGAGGTCTTCAAGCACCTGGCGCCCAAGGAAGTGCAGCGCCTGGGCGAGACGATCGCGAAGATGAAGGCCGTCGCCGCGCGAGACGGTCGACGCGGTGCTCGACAAGCTTCGCCGCGATGGCCTCCGAGCAACAGCCTGCTGGTGGCCGACACCGACGAATACGTCAAGAGCGTGCTGCGCAAGCGCGCTCGGCGACGACAAGGCCAACCTGCTGATCGACCGCATCCTGCAGGGCAGCGACGTCACCGGCATCGAGAGCCTGAAGTGGATGGACGCCGGCTCGGTGGCCGAGCTGCTGCGCAACGAGCACCCGCAGATCGTCGCGGCGATCCTCGTGCACCTGGACTTCGACCAGGCAGCTCGACGTGCTGAAGGCGTTCACCGAGCGCCAGCGCAACGAGGTGCTGGTGCGCATCGCCACGCTCGACGGCATCCAGCCGACCGCGCTGAAGGACCTGAACGAGGTGATGAGCAAGGTGCTGGCCGGCGGCGACCGCATGCGCAAGGCGTCGCTGGGCGGCGTGCAAGCCCGCGGCCGAGATCATCAACATGCTCGGCAGCGCGGTCGAGACCGCGGTGCTCGACTACATCCGCGAGGCCGACAACGAGCTGGCGCAGAAGATCATGGACAACATGTTCACCTTCGACGACCTGAGAAGCTCGACGACAAGGGCATCCAGGCGCTGCTGAAGGAAGTGCAGAGCGAGTCGCTGGTCATCGCGCTGAAGGGCGCGACGCCCGAGCTGCGCGAGAAGATCTTCCAGCAACATGTCCACGCGCGCCGCCGAGACGCTGCGCGAGGACCTGGAGTCGCGCGGCCCGGTGCGGCTGTCCGAGGTCGAGGCCGAGCAGAAGGAAATGCTGAAGATCGTGCGCCGCCTGGCCGACGAAGGCCAGATCGTGCTCGGCGGCGGCGGCGATGACCAGTTCGTCTGAGCCAACGCCCGGCGCCGCCGGCACCGTACGCGCCGCTTCATCCCGCGCGAAGAGCTGGCAGGCTTCGCGGCCTGGAAGCCGGGCGCGCTGATCGGCGGCGCCGACGCGCCGCGCCGGCGCGAGCGCAGGCCCGCCGCCGCGCGCCGAGCGCCGCGCGAGCGAGCGAGGCCGCGCTGCACGCGGCGCGCCAGGCCGGCTACCAGGACGGCTACCGCGACGGCCTGGTCGCGCTCGACAGCTTCAAGCAGAGCTTCGCGCAGCAGATGACCGCGCAGATCGGCGCGCTGGTGACGCAGCTTCGACGCCGCAGCTCGGCGCGCTGGAGCGCGAGATGGCGCAGGCCGTCGCGCGCATCGCCACGCGAGCTGGCGCGCCAGGTCGTGCGCAGCGAGCTGCGCGGCGCGGCCCGAGCTCGTCGCGCAGGTGGCCGCAGCGAGGCGGTGAACGCGGTGCTGCTCAGCGCCGCGCCACATCCGGTGCAGCGTGCACCCCGATGACCTGCCGCTGGTCGCGCAAGGCGCCGCCGAAGCGCTGGCAGGCGCGCGGCGCGCGGCTGATGGCCGACGCCGCGTCGCGCGCGGCGGCTGCTGGTCGAGTCCGACGTCGGCGCGATCGACGCCCGCATCGCGACGCGCTGGGCGCAGGCCGCGCCGGCCGGCGCTGGGCTCGACGACGCTGCCGCTCGGCCGGCGACGCGCCGGACGCGATGCCGCACGACGCTCGCCGTCGCCAGCTGCCGCGAGCGAGCTGGCCGACCAGCGCGCGCCGAGCGCTGGCCGCGCTACCTGCACCGACCTGCAGGCCTTCGCCGCCTGCCGCATGCCGCTGGAAGCGCGAAGGCACGCCTGCGTGCGCGTGACCGGCCTGGTGCTCGAAGCCGCCGGCGTGCGCGTGCCGGTCGGCTCGGTGTGCGAAGTGCGCGTCGGCCAGGCGCCAGCCGCCGGTGCTGGCCGAGGTGGTCGGCTTCAACGGCGACCGCGCCTTCCTGATGCCCACCGGCGAGATGCACGGCCTGGCCAGCGGCGCGCGCGTCGTGCCGCGCCCGGCGCCGCACGTGCCGCCGCGCCTGGGCGCGCGAGAACCACCCCTGGCGCCGCAGCGAGGACCGCGGCCTGCACCTGCCGATGGGCGACGGCCTGCTCGGCCGCGTCGTCGACTCGCACGGCCAGCCGATCGACCGCACGGGCCCGCTGCAGCGACACGCGCAACGAGCCGATGATCCGCCGCCCGATCAACGCGATGGACCGCGACCCGGTGCGCACGCCGCTGGACACCGGCGTGCGCGCGATCAACGCGATGCTCACCGTCGGCCGCGGCCAGCGCATGGGCCTGTTCGCCGGCACCGGCGTCGGCAAGTCGCGTGCTGCTCGGCATGATGGCGCGCTACACCGCGGCCGACGTCATCGTCGTCGGCCTGATCGGCGAGCGCGGCCGCGAGGTGAAGGAATTCATCGAGGACATCCTCGGCGACGAGGGCCTCGCGCGCTCGCGTCGTCGTCGCCGCGCCGGCCGACGCGCCGCCGCTGCTGCGCATGCAGGGCGCCAGCTACGCCACCGCGATCGCCGAGCACTTCCGCGACCGCGGCCAGCACGTGCTGCTGCTGATGGATTCGCTGACGCGCTACGCGATGGCGCAGCGCGAGATCGCGCTGGCGATCGGCGAGCCGCCGGCCACCAAGGGCTATCCGCCGAGCTGCTTCGCCAAGCTGCCGCAGCTGGTCGAGCGCAGCGGCAACGGCCTGCAACGGCGTCGGCTCGATCACCGCGTTCTACACCGTGCTGAGCGAAGGCGACGACCCGCAGGACCCGATCGCCGACGCCGCGCGCGGCATCCTCGACGGCCACATCGTGCTGTCGCGCGAGCTGGCCGAGGCCGGCCACTACCCGGCCATCGACGTCGAGCGCTCGGTCTCGCGCGTGATGACCAGCGTGGCCGCCGCGCGAGCACGTCGACGCGGCGCGCCGCGCGCGCCAGCTGCTGGCCCGCTACAACAAGGCGCGCGACCTGATCCAGCTCGGCGCCTACGCCGCCCGGCCACGACGCCGAGCTCGACGCCGCCGTGCGCGCTGCATCCGCAGCTGAGCGCGCCTGCTGCAGCAGGACATGCACGAGCGCGCGCCGCTCGACGCCAGCCGCGCCAGCTCGCCGCCGCCGTGGCATGAAGACGACCCCCACGCGAGCTGTCGACCCCCACGCTCCTCCCGTCGCTGCCCCCCGAGGGCTCTTGCTGCGGACCGGCGGAGCCGGATCCGCGCAAGGCCTTGGTCGGGGCCGCCGGCCGACGGCCCGCTTCGCCGCAATGGACCACTGACATGCAATCGCTCCACACCCTGCTCGAACGCGAAGAGGCCGAGCGCGACAGCGCGCTGGCCGCGCTGAACGAGGCGCCGAGGCGCAGGCGCTGGCTGCCCAGCGCCAGACCGAGCAGCTGCTCGCCTACCGCGCCGAATACGAACAGCGTTGGAGCCGCCGGTTCGCGCAGCACGGCGCGATCGAGATCGTGCACTGCTACCACGGCTTCACGCAGCGCCTGGAGCAGGCCATCGCGCAGCAGCAGCGCGTCACGCAGCACGCCCAGGGGCAGCTCGAGCGCACGCGCAACGAGCTGCAGGCCTGCGAGCTGCGTGTCGCGTCCGTGCGCAAGCTCATCGAGCGGCGCGTGGCGAGACGCAGCGCACCGCCGCGCGGCGCGAGCAGAAGCAGACCGACGAGGCCGCGCAGCGCGCCGCGCGTGCGCCGCTTCGCGCCGGCTAGCAGCACTGACCAAGCCGTCCGATGATCGACGCCCTCCTTCGCCCCAGATCGCCCCTCCGACTGCCGCGCCTCCGCACGGAGCACCCGCGCCGCACCGAGGGCGGCCGGAACGAGCTTCTCCCAGGCCGCTCGACGCTGCGCAGCGCTGCCCGGACCGAAGCGCGCCGAGCGCCGCCGCGGAAGGCCACGACGCCCGAAGGCCGGTCGCGGCGAGACCGTCGCGACGGCGGACACCGACGCCGCGGCACCCGACGACACGCGAGACGACCGACGACGAGGATCGCGCCGCCGACCGCCGCCCGTCGATCTCTGCCGCGCTGCTTCCCGGCTGGCCGCCGTCGCCGCCGGCCGCATGGCGCCGCGGCGCCGCTCGAGCGGCGCAGCCCCGATGTCGCCGCAGCCGGCGCCGCGCGGCCGTGCCGCGAAGCCTGCGCCGGGCCTCGAGGCGGCCATCGCCCGACGGCTCGCCCTGCCACGCAAGCAGCTTCGCTGCACGACCGCGAAGGCGCTCGATCAAGCCGCGACGGCCGCAGCGGGCGATCGACCGTCGCAGCCGCCGACAGTTGCCCGCCGACCGCACGCAAGCCCGATCGAGCCACGCCACGCCGCTCTCGATGCCTCGCCGCCGCTGCCCGCCGGCACGCTGCCGGACGCCCCGATCCACGACTCGCCGCCGCGCCGTTCCAGGCCCACCTCGCCGCCGCCGTCGACAGCCCCGCGTTCGCCCCCGCGCTCGGCGCCACGCTCAGCCTGCTCGTCACGCGACGGCGTGCAGCAAGCGCAGCTCAGCCTGCACCCGGCCGAGCTCGGACCCGTCGCGGTGCAGATCGCCGCTCGACGGCACGCAGGCCCGAGTCGACTTCCACGCCGCCGCACGCCGCCACGCGCGCCGCCCTCGAAGCCGCCCTGCCCGACGCTCGCCGCAGCCCTGCGCGACAGCGGCCTCACGCTAGCCGGCGGCGGCGTGTTCGACCAGCCGCCGACAGCGACAGGCGCGAGCAGGCGCAGGACGGCAGCGCGTGAGCGGACCGGCGCCGCGACGAGGCGCGTGCCCGTCAAGCACGCGCCGACGCTGTCGCCGCCCACGCGGCGTCGTCGACCTGTACGCCTGACTCCGGCCCGTCTGGCCCTACCCCGGCCTGAGCGCAAGGCCGATGCGCTGAGCACTCCCGGCGCTCAGCGCCTTTGTGCCCTGTGTCGCCGTGTCACAGCTGGCGCATGCGGCCGCTCTCGACATAATGGACCTGCAACCGAGGCGAGACAGCCCGATGCGTCCCTGTGCCCGCAGTCCGCACGCCTCGCTCGCATCCTGCATGACGCAAGGAGAGCGCATGTCCGCCCCGCCGCGCCGCCGCCGAGCCGCCGCCCGTCGCGCCGCCAACGGCAGGCAAGAAGAAGCTGTCATCATCGTCGCCGACGGCCGTGCTGCTGCTCGCCGGCGCCGGCGCCGCCGCGGTCTTGCTGCTGAAGAAGCAGCGCGCCGCCGCAGCGGCCGCCGCCGAAGGCGAAGGCGACGACGAGCACGCCGAGCAGGCGCAGCCGGCGCAAGCGCGATCCCGAAGAGCCGTGCCGATCTTCGTCGCCGCTCGACCCCTTCACCGTCAACCTGGCCGACCGCGAAGCCGAGCGCTACGCGCAGATCGGCATCACGCTGGAGCTGCGACGACGCCAAGGCGACCGACCGCATCAAGGCGTACATGCCGGCGATCCGCAACAACATCCTGATGGTGCTCGCGCACAAGAGCTCGCAGCAGCTCGTCGAGCGCGAAGGCAAGGAGCAGCTGGCCGCCGAGGTGCTGCGCGAACCGCGCGCGCGCTCGGCTACGAGCCGCCGGCCGCGGAAGCCCCGAAGAAGCGCAAGGTGCCGGACGAAGACCCGCCGCCGCGTGCATCGCGCGTGCACTTCTCCAACTTCATCATCCAGTGAACGGCGAATGAACCAGCAGATCCTGTCGCAGGACGAAGTCGACGCGCTGCTGCAGGGCATCACCGGCGAGAGCCAGAAGCTCGAGCAGGAGCGAGGCGCCGGCCGGCGCGCGTGCGCGACTACGACCTGGCCAGCCAGGAGCGCATCGTGCGCGGGCGCATGCCGACGATGGAGATCATCAACGAGCGCTTCGCGCGCAACCTGCGCATCGGCCTGTTCAACTTCATCCGCAAGAGCCCCGAAGTGTCGATCGGCGGCATCAAGGTGCAGAAGTACAGCGCCTTCCTGCGCGAGATCGTGGTGCCGACCAACTTCAACATCGTGTCGGTGCGGCCGCTGCGCGGCTGCGGGCCTGATCGTGTGCGACCCGAACGCTGGTGTTCGCCGTCATCGACGCGCTGTTCGGCGGCGCCGGCAAGTTCCACACGCGCATCGAGGGCCGCGACTTCTCGCCCACCGAGCAGCGCGTGATCACGCGCCTGGTCGAGTGATCATCGCCGAGTACCGCAAGGCCTGGACACGGCATCTACCCGCTCGAGCTGGAGTACCAGCGCTCGGAGATGCAGCCGCAGTTCGCCAACATCGCCACGCCGAGCGAGATCGTCGTCGACCACCAGCTTCACGCTGGAGATCGGCGACACCACCGGCACGCGTGCACTTCTGCATCCCGTACTCCACGCTGGAGCCGATCCGCGACGTGCTGTATTCGCACCATGCAGGGCGACTCCGACGAGCCCGACCGGCGCTGGGTGAACCTGCTGAAGCACGCAGATCCAGTCCGCCGAGGTCGAGCTGGTGGCCGAGCTGGCCACGGCGCCGGCGCCACGGTCGAGCAGCTGCTGTCGTTCAAGCCCGGCGACTTCGTCGAGCTCGACCTGAACCCGATGATCCAGGCCAAGGTCGACGGCGTGCCGGTGTTCGACTGCCACTACGGCACCTCCAACGGCCACTACGCGATCAAGATCGATCAACTGCTGACCAGCGCGCGACCTCGGGCTGGATTGGGAGCAACCGCAATGCCGCCTGACAACGCCGAGCACTGTCCGAAGAGGACAAGATGGCCGCCGAATGGGCCGCCGCCCTGGCCGAGAGCCAAGCCCGCAGACGGCGCCAGCGAAGTGGCCAGCGCGGCCGAGCAGCGTCGCGCCGGCCGCCGTTCGCCAACTTCAGCGCGGCCGCGCCGCAGCGGCACTGGCGCCGGCAACGACATCAACATGATCCTGGACATCCCGGTGCAGCTCACCGTCGAGCTCGGCCGCACGCGGATCCCGATCAAGCACATCCTGCAGCTGGCGCAGGGCTCGGTGGTCGAGCTCGACGCGCTGGCCGGCGAGCCGATGGACGTGCTGGTCAACGGCTACCTGATCGCGCAGGGCGAGGTGGTGGTCGTGAACGACAAGTTCGGCATCCGCCTGACCGACATCGTGACGCCGAGCGAACGCATGCGCCGCCTGAGCAAGTGACGTCGCATCACACCTGAACCGACATGGCCACCTCCGGATTCACCTCGTTTCTCTGGTTCCTCGCGATCGTCGCGATGATCCCGCTCGCGCTGTGGCTGCTCAAGCGCACGCCCGCTCGGCGGCGGCAGCGGCGCACGGCGCGATGCGCCGCGTCGTCGACGCTGGCGCTGTCGTCGCAGCCAGCGCATCGTCACGGTCGAGGTCGGCAGCGGCGACGACGCGCCGCTGGCTGGTGCTCGGCGTGACGCCGCAGCAGCATCGCCACGCTGCACACGATGGCAGCCGCACGGCGACGCGCCGGCAGCCGCGGCACGCGCCGCTGCCGGCCTTCGCGCAGCTGCTGTCGCGGCTGCGCTGCCGGGGACCAGCGCATGAAGCGCCTGCCCTGGCGCTCGCGGCGCTGGCCGCGCGCCGCTGCGCCTGCGCTGGCCCAGCAACAGCGCCGCCGCGGCCTGCCGCTGCTGATCGGCGCAGGGCGCCGGCGGCACCAGCTACTCGGTGCCGGTCCAGACGCTGCTGTTCTTCACCGCGCTGAGCTTCCTGCCGGCGGTGCTGCTGCTGATGACCGGCTTCACGCGCATCGTCATCGTGCTGCAGCTGCTGCGCCAGGCGCTGGGCACGCAGGCCGCGCCGCCGAACCAGGTGATCGTCGGCCTGAGCCTGTTCCTCACCTTCTTCGTGATGGGCCCGACCCTCGACAAGGTCTACGACGAGGCCTACAAGCCCTACGCCGAGAACAAGCATCGCCTTCGACGAGGCGCTCGACGCGCGGCGAGGTGCCGATGCGCGACGTTCATGCTCAAGCAGACGCGCCAGTCCGACGTGCAGCTGTTCGCCAAGCTGGCGCGGCTGGCCGACGGCATGAAGGGCGAGAACGTGCCGTTCAAGGTGCTGGTGCCGGCCTTCGTCACCAGCGAGCTGAAGAGCGCGTTCCAGATCGGCTTCCTGATCTTCATCCCGTTCCTGGTCATCGACATGGTCGTGGCCAGCGTGCTGATGAGCCTGGGCATGATGATGCTGTAGCCCGGTGCTGGTCGCGCTGCCGTTCAAGCTGATGCTGTTCGTGCTGGCCGACGGCTGGAACCTGCTGCTCGGCTCGCTGGCCGCATCGTTCGCCACCTGACGATGGATGCCCCACAAGTCTTCACGACCGGCCAGCAGGGCCTGTACCTGCTGCTGATGGTCTCGGCGCCGGTGCTGCTCGCGGTGCTGGTGGTCGGCCTGGTCGTCAGCATCTTCCAGGCCGCGACGCAGATCAACGAAGCCACGCTGAGCTTCGTGCCGAAGATCGTCGCCGCCGTGGTCGTGCTCGCCATCGCCGGCCCGTGGATGATGACCACGCTGGTCGAGTACCTGCAGCGCACGCTGCAGTCGATCCCCGGCGCGGTCGGCTGACGCCCGCTCGCATGATCACCTTCACCGAAGCGCAGGTCACTGGCCTGGCTCACGCCGCTGCTGTGGCCGTTCCTGCGCGTGCTGGCGCTGTTCTCGGCGCTGCCGCGTGCTGGGCCAGCGCATGGTGCCGATGCGCGTGCGCGTCGCGCTGGCCGTTCATGATCGCGCTCGCCGCGCAGGCGACGCTGCCGCCGATGCCGGCGGTCGCGCTCGACTCGCCGGCTGGCGCTGGTGCTGGTGGTGCAGCAGGTGCTGATCGGCCTCACGCATCGGCTTCGCGGTGCGCATCGTGTTCGCCGCGGTCGAGTTCGCCGGCGAGATCGTCGGCCTGCAGATGGGCCTGAACTTCGCCGGCTTCTTCGACCCGGTGTCCGCCGGCACCGCCACCGCCACGCAGCCGCTTCTTCGGCACCGTGGTCGGCGTGGCTGTTCATCGTCATCAACGGCCACCTGCTGGTGATCGCCGCGGTGGTGCAGAGCTTCGAGGCGTTCCCGGTCGGCCCGCAGCCGTTCGCCTTCCTGCGCGCGCTGCGGCCGCACACGCTGGGGCGCCGAGGTGTTCTCCACTCGGCCTGTGGATCGCGCTGCCGCTGGTCGGCGATGCTGCTGTTCGTCAACCTCGTGCTCGGCATCATCTCGCGCGTGGCGCAGCAGATGAACGTCTTCGCGATCGGCTTTCCGATCACGCTCGGCGTCGGCCTGCATCGGCTGCTGCTGACGCTGCCGCTGATGCAGGCGCCGTTCACGATGGCGCTGGAGCGGATGCTGACGCGGTTTCAGTGACTTGTCGTTCGTTGGGGTGTCTTACTTGGACGATGCCGGGTTCCGACCCGGCATCGTCCAAGTAAGGGACAGCAGCAACTAGCCGCCGACCAACCCATTCCGGATCGCATAAACAGTCAGCTCGGAGTTGTTCGCCAGCCCCAGCTTCTCCAGCACCCGCGCGCGATACACCGACACCGTCTTCGGCGACAGCATCAGCTCCTCGGCGATGTCGGACAGCCGCTTGCCGGAGGCGATCATCACCAGCGTCTGCAGCTCGCGGTCCGACAGCTTCTCGTGCGCGTTCTCCGCTCACCGGCGTCGTCAGGCTCTCGACCAGCATCTGCGCGATCTCCGGCGTCACGTACTTGCGCCCCTGCGCCACCGTGCGCACCGCCTGCACGATCAGCTGCGGGTCGCCGCCCTTGTTGACGTAGCCGTACGCGCCGGCGCGCAGCGCGCGGATGGCGTACTGGTCTTCCGGGTACATGCTGACGATCAGCACCTTCACCGGCGAGCCTTCGTCCTTCAGCACGTGCAGCACGTCCAGGCCGCTGCGGCCGGGCAGGTTGATGTCGAGCACCAGCACGTCGCACGGTTGCGCCCGCATCAGCGTGCGCAGCTCGCCGTAGTCGCCGGCCTCGCCGACCACCTCGATGTCGGGGCGTCGGACAGCGTGTCGCGGATGCCGCGCCGGATCAGCGCGTGGTCGTCGCAGAGAATGACCTTGATCATGCGACCTCCCCAGTTGTCGGGTCGTGCGTGCCATGAGTATCCTCGAACGCCGCGGCGCTGCCCGTCCTCCGGCTGCAGCGGCACCGACAGGATCAGCGTGGTGCCGCGCGGCCGCTGGACAGGTCGACCCAGCCGCCCACCGTGCCCGCGCGCTCGTGCAGCCCGCGGATGCCGAAGCTGCGCGCCTTGGCCAGGTCGTCCTCGACAGGCCGCGGCCGTTGTCGCTGACCTCCAGCGACAGCACGCCGCCGGCCAGCGACAGGTCCACCGTCGACGCGCGTCGCCTGGGCGTGCTTGCTGATGTTGGTCAGCGCCTCCTGCGCGGTGCGGTAGGCCACCAGCGGCACGCCGGCGGGCAGCTGCATGCGTCTCGTGGCTGGTGCGGAACACGCACGCCGATGCCGGTGCGCTTCTCGAAGCGGCTGCGCCATCCATTGCAGCGCCGCGACCAGCCCCTGCTCGAGGATCGCCGGGCGCAGGTTGTGCATGATGCGCTGGCTCGCCTCGATCGCATGCGTCACCGTCTCGAGCGCCGTCTGCACGCGCTGCTGCACCTCGGGCATCGGCGTGTGGCGGGCGATCCAGGCGAGGTCGAACTTCAGCGCCGTCAGCGAGCCGCCGACGTCGTCGTGGATCTCGCGGGCGATCGCCGCGCGCTCCTTCTCGACGCTGGTCTGCAGGTGCTGCGCCAGCTCGCGACAGGCGCTGGCGCGACTCGGCGAGCTCGCGGTCGGCGCGCGTCCGCGCGCGGCGCGTCTCGGTCGGCCTCGATCGCGTGCTCCATCGCCGGCACCAGCCGCGCCAGGTTGTTCTTCAGCAGGTAGTCGCTCGCGCCGTTGCGCATCGCCTCGACCGCCGTGTCCTCGCCGATCTCGCCCGACACCAGGATGAACGGCAGCAGCGCGGCCGCTGCCTTCAGCATGTCGCAGCGCCGCCAGGCCGGAGAAGCCCGGCAGGTTGTAGTCGGACACGATCACGTCCCAGTCGTCGCCCAGCAGCGCGCGCGGAACTCGGCCTCGGTCTCGATGCGCCGGCGCCTGCGACGCGCAGCCCGCCGCGCTGCAGGTGCGCCAGCGTCGAGCTCGTGGTCGAGCTCGGAGTCTTCGAGGTGCAGCAGCCGCAGGCCGCGCGAGGGGTCCGTCTCATGAGGCCGAAGTATCCGGCAGCGGCCCGCGTGTCGCACGAGAAATGCGCCCCGCGCCGAGGCGGTCGACTCGCGCTCAATGCGCGGGCCCGCAGCTGCCGAAAACTGGCCGAGCACGGTCGCGCCGCGCTCGGCCTGGCGCGCTGCCCGCCGAGCCCAGCGGAGCGCCTGCTCCGATGTTCGACGACACCAGCCGCCGACGGGCGGCAGCCGCGCTGCCGCTGCTGGCCGCCGCCGACCTGCAGGACCACCTGATGGTGGCCACCAACGACCTCGACCGCCTGCAGACGCTGCTCGACGACGCCTGCGCCGTGCTGATGGCGCAGCTTCGACGGCGCGCAGCGACCAGCTGCGGCGCTGGCGGCAGCACCGTCAGCGCGCCGGCCGTGGCCGAGGCGCGCCGCAGCACCTCGGCGGCGCGGTCACCGCGCTGCAGTTCCAGGACATGGCGTCGCAGCTGATCACGCACACCGCGCCGCCGCCTGCGCAACTGCGCCGACCGCCTGGCGCGCGACGCGATGGGCGACGACGAGGACGGCAGCGCCGTGGTCGAAGACGCCGCCGCTGCGCCCGAACCCGGTGACCCAGGACGAGATGGACGCCGGCTCCGTCGAGCTGTTCTGAGCCTCAAGACATCCCGCCCAACGACCGACAACCATCCGAGATCCCGGAGAACGCGAATGCACTCAATCCTTGCGGTGGACGACTCGGCCTCGATGCGCCAGATGGTCTCCTTCACGCTGAAGAACGCCGGCTTCAACGTCGTCGAGGCGGTCGACGGCCAGGACGCCTGGGAGAAGGCCGCGGCCGCGACTTCGACCTCGTGCTGACCGACCAGAACATGCCGCGCATGGACGGCATCAGCCTGACGCGGAAGCTGCGCGAGCAACCCGAAGTTCAAGTCCACGCCGATCCTGATCCTGACCACCGAGTCGAGCGACCAGATGAAGCAGGCCGGCCGCGCCGCCGGCGCCACCGGCTGGCTGGTCAAGCCCTTCGACCCGGCCAAGCTGATCGAAGTGATCGGCAAGGTCATCCGCTGACGCCGCACGCGGCCTCGACAGGAGCGACACGACATGGACGAGACGACGTCCGACAACGGCGGCCAAGCGGCGCCGGCATCGACCTCAGCCAGTTCTACCAGGTCTTCTTCGAGGAAGCCGGCGAGAACCTCGACCGCATGGAGCAGCTGCTGCTCGAGCTCGACATCGAGGCCGCCGACGACGAGGAGCTGAACGCGATCTTCCGCTGCGCGCATTCGGTCAAGGGCGGCGCCGCGACCTTCGGCTTCGCCGACGTCGCCGAGCTGACGCACCAGATGGAGACGCTGCTCGACAAGCTGCGCCGCCACGAGCTGGCGCCGACGGCGCCGATGGTCGACGTGCTGCTGGCCGTCGGGCGACGCGCTGCGCGCGCAGCTCGCGCGCCACCAGGCCGGCGGCGGCGGCGACGCGATCGACACGACCGAGCTGCTGGCCGACATCCGCGCGCTGGTCGGCGGCCAGGCGCCGCGGCGCCGGCGGCCGCGGCGCCGCCGCCGCGCCGCGGCCGCGCCGGCCGCCGTCGCACCGGCGCGCCGGCCTGCGTGCCGACGCCGCCGGCGGACGCGCGCGCAGCTCGAGCTCACGCGTCGGCCCGCTCGACGACCCGGCGCAGGCCGACAACCTGGTCGAGCTGTTCAAGCGAGATCACCGACCTCGGCACCATCGAGCCGCTCGACGCCGGCCGAGCCGCCGACGGCATGCGCCGCTTCAAGGTGCTGACGACGCAGCAGCGACAACGACCTGCTCGACCTGTTCACCTTCCACGTCGCGCGCGAGCAGGTGCTGCTGCCGCCGCTCGGCCCGGGCTACGGCTTCCACGCCGGCGCGCCGGGCGCGCCGCCGAGCGCCGACCGGCGACGCGACCCCGGCTACGGCTTCTTCGACGACGCCCCGGCGCGCCGGCGCGCCCGCCACGGCGCCGAGCAGCCGGCCGCCGCGCCGGCGACGCGGCCGATGCCGCGCCGCGCCGGCCGCGCGCGCCGCGGCCGACGGCCGGCCGCGGCCGCCGCCTCGAGGCGACGCACGCTGCGCGTCTCGGTCGAGAAGGTCGACCAGCTGATCAACCTGGTCGGCGAACTCGTCATCACGCAGGCGATGCTGGCGCAGAACAGCACGCGGCATCGACGCCGCGCTGTCACCAGCAGCTGGCCGCCGGCCTGGCCGACCTGGACCGCAACACGCGCGACCTGCAGGAAGTCGGTGATGTCGATCCGCATGATCCCGATGTCGATCGTCTTCAACCGCTTCCCGCGCATGCTGCGCGACCTGGCGGCCAAGCTCGGCAAGAAGGTCGAGCTCGTCACGCAGGGCGAGGCGACCGAGCTCGACAAGGGCCTGGTCGAGAAGATCACCGACCCGCTGACGCACCTGGTGCGCAACAGCTGCGACCACGGCATCGAGATGCCGGCCGAGCGCGCTCGCCAAGGGCAAGCCCGAGACACGGCACGCATCACGCTCGTCGGCCTCGCACCAGGGCGGCAGCATCGTGATCGAGGTGCGCGACGACGGCCGCGGCCTGAATCGCGCGCGAAGCTGCTGCGACAAGGCGCGCGAGCGCGGCATCGACGCGCCCGACACGCATGAGCGACGCCGAGGTCTGGGAGCCTGATCTTCGCGCCCGGCTTCTCGCACCGCCGACGTCGTGACCGACGTGTCCGGCCGCGGCGTCGGCATGGACGTCGTCAAGAAGAACATCACCGCGCTCGGCGGCACGCGTCGAGATCGACTCGGCCGAAGGCTACGGCATGAGCGTCAAGGTGCGGCTGCCGCTGACGCTGGCCATCATGGACGGCATGAGCGTCGGCGTCGGCGACGAGTGCTACATCCTGCCGCTGTCCTCGGTGGTCGAGTCGTTCCAGGTCGCAGCCCGGCACGATCAAGACCATCGGCGGCTCGCGGCCGCGTGGTCGAGGTGCGCGACGAGTACATGCCGGTGGTCGACCTCGAGCAGGTGTTCGACGTGCCGCGCGTCGAGCCTCGAGCACGGCCAGCCGCGATCATGGTCGTCGTCGAGGCCGAAGGGCGGCCGCGTCGCGCTGCTGGTCGACGAGCTGCTCGGCCAGCAGCAGGTCGTGGTGAAGAACCTCGAGGCCAACTACCGCCGCGTGCGACGACGTCTCGGGCGCCACCATCATGGGCGACGGCCGCGTCGCGCTGATCCTCGACGTCGGCGCCTCGTGCGCCGCTCGCGCCACTGACCATGTCATCCGAGACGTCCATGATCCAGAACCTGCGCTCCAACGCTATTCCGATCCGCACCCGCATGCTCGGGGCCATCGCCACGTGCTGCTGCTGCTCGTCGCGCGTCGGCGGCACCGGCCTCTTCGGCATGTGGCGCGTCGAGGCTGCTCGGCGATCGATTCGCCAATCGAGACGTTGCGCGACGCGGCCGCGCTGTCCGGGCTGCGCGCGCGCCATGGGCAACGTGCGCCGCTACGAGAAGACATGGTCATCGACCAGGACGAGACGGCGAAGGCTCGTCGCTACAAGACCGAAGCTGGCAGCGCGTCGGTCGACCGACGGCGCCGGCTCGCACGGGAGCTGATCACGCGACCGACGACGATGCCGGCACCGCCGCCGCGCGGCAGGTCGACCAGCTGCTCGGCGCCTACGCCAAGCGCGCGGCACCGGTGATCGCGCCAGGTGGAGGCCGGCGCCTACGACACGCCGACTGCGGCCGCCAGCATCGCCATGCGCGCCGCGCGCGACGCCGCGCACGCCGCGGAGGCACAGCTCGCGCTGCAGCGTGACCCACCTGCGACGCAGAGGCCGCGCCGTCGAGACCAAGGCTCGCGCAGCGGCAACGCATGCGCGCGGATGGCGCTCTTCGGCGCCGTCGTGCTGCTCGCGGTGCTCGTGGTCGTGCCGGCGACGCTCGCCAACATGGCTTCGATCACGCGCCCGTCGGCGAAGCGAAGGCCGCTCGCACGGCCGATCGCCGCCGGCGACCTGACGCAGCAGGTCTCGATCAGCGGCCGCGACGAATGCGCCGAGCTGCTGCGCTCGCTGGCAGCCATGCAGGCAGCGCTGCGCAGCATGGTCGGCCAGGTGCGCGACGTCGTCGCGACAGCATCCAGGTCGCGAGCGGCGAGATCGCCACCGGCAACGCCGGACCTGTCAGCCGCGCACCGAGCAGGCCGCGGCAACCTGCAGCAGACCGCCGCTCGATGGAGCAGCTCACCGGCACCGTGCACCAGAACGCCGACGCGGCGCGCCAGGCCAACCAGCTCGCCAGCTCGGCCGCGCAGGTGGCCGCAGCGCGGCGGCGACGTGGTCGGCCAGGTGGTCGCGACCATGGACGAGATCAACGCCAGCTCGCAAGAAGATCGCCGACATCATCGGCGTCATCGACGGCATCGCGTTCCAGACCAACATCCTGGCGCTGAACGCCGCGGTCGAAGCGGCGCGCGCCGGCGAACAGGGCCGCGGCTTCGCGGTCGTCGCCGGCGAGGTGCGCAGCCTGGCGCAGCGCAGCGCCGAGGCCGCCAAGGAGATCAAGGCGCCTGATCGGCACCAGCGTCGACAAGGTCGAGGCCGGCGCGCAGCCTGGTCGACGACGCCGGCCGCACGATGAGCGAGATCGTCGCCAGCGTGCAGCGCGTCACCGACATCATCGGCGAGATCACCGCCGCCGCCGCCGAGCAGAGCGCCGGCATCGGCCAGGTCAACGGCGCCGTCACCCAGCTCGACCAGATGACGCAGCAGAACGCCGCGCTGGTCGAGCAGTCGCGCCGCCGCCGCCGAAAGCCTGAAGGACCAGGCCGCGACGCTGGCCGGCGTGGTCGCCGCGTTCCGCCTGGCCGCAGCCGCAGGCGCGGCACCGAAGTTCGAGACGGCCGCGCCGCCGCCGGCACCCTCTCGCGCGCCGGCGCTGCGCACGATCGAACGTGCCGCCGCGAGCTCGCGCAAGCCCGCGCCGCGCTGCGGCGCCGTCGCCGGCCCGCATCCGCCGCGCCGGCCGCACCCTGCCGCCACGCTTGCCCACACCGGCCGCCGACGACGGCGACTGGGAAACTTTCTGAGGGACCGCCATGGACACGATCGCCCAAGCGCACGCCCCCCGTGCGTCACGACGTCCGCCCACGGCAGCGCAGCCGCCGCCCTGCCGGCCGCGCCAGGGCGGCGAATACCTCACCTTCCGCCTCGGCGCGGAGGAGTACGGCATCGACATCCTGCGCGTGCAGGAGATCCGCTCCTACGAGCCGCCCACGCGCATCGCCAACGCGCCCGCGTTCGATCAAGGGCGTGGTCAACCTGCGCGGCGTCATCGTGCCGATCGTCGACCTGCGCCTGAAGCTCGGCTGCGCGAGCGCCGAGTACAACAGCTTCACCGTGGTCATCGTGCTCAACGTGCGGGGCCGCGTCGTCGGCGCCGTCGTCGACTCGGTGTCCGACGTGCTCGAGCTTGGCCCCGAGCACGATCAAGCCCGCGCCGGAGGTGAGCACCGGCACCGACCGCTTCATCACCGGCATCGGCAGCGTGCGGCGACCGCATGCTGATCCTGATCGACATCGAAGCCTTGATGTCGGTGGATTGTTGACCCCCCCGAAGCGGCCTTCGGCCGCCCACAGGGGGCGACACCAGCGGACCGGGAGACCCGGATCCGCGGTGTCCGCTTGAGGGCCCTCCCTCTCCCGCTGCGCGGGAGAGGGTCGGGTCCCGTCAGGCCCGCTCCAGCGTGCAACTCCGGTCCGGGAAGGCGCGCAGCAGTTTTCGGTCCATCGTCACGAGCCGTGTGTCGAGCTTGATGGCCAGTGCGACGAACTCGTAGTCGTAGACAATCGCTGTCGCGCACGAGTTGCAACACGTCGAACGAATCGACGTCGAACTCGCGCCCGTCGAGCAGCCGCTCGGCCTCGATCTGAAGATCCAGCGCCTGGTCGAACGAGATCGCTTTGCGTCGCAGGTAGCCCGCCAGGATGTTGCGAAACTCGCTGCGCCACAAACGCGGAGCGGCCCAGTCGTGATCGCGCTCGAACAGGTTTTCGGCCAGTACTGTGTGCTCGCCGGGCAGATAGAAGTAGGCAACACGTTGGAGTCCACCACGATCATCGACGGCCCTGCCGCTTCATGGCATCGATGTCGGCGGCCTTGAAGGCGCCGGGCTGAAGCGCTCCCCGCAGCTCGCGCGCACGGGCAAGCCGCTCATGAGGTGTTTGCCGGACCGCCAGCAAAACTTCCTCCAGGCAAACGATCGCCTCGCTGTTCAGGCTGCGACGGTGCAGCGCGGCCGAGTGCTTCAAGCGCTCGTACACCTCGTCCGGGATGTTCTTGAGAGTCAGGGTGGTCGGCATGGCACTTGGAACCTAAACGGAACCGTTATGGTTCCTTCCCACGATGCAGTCCACCCCTACTCCTGCACCGACCGCCTCAACGTCTGGATCACCGGCCGCGTCAGCACCGACCGCAGCCCCCACCATCCCGCCGCCAGCGCCAGCACCGCACCCGCCGCGGTGCCCGCCAGCGGCACGAGCGGCGACGCGCTCCACTCGAACTCGAACGCATAGCGCGCCAGCGCCCAGCCCACCACCATCGCCACCACCGAAGCGAGCAGCCCGGCCAGCGCGCCCACCCCCAGCAGTTCCGCGCGCTGCACCTGCGCCAGCAGGCGCGACCCCGCGCCCATCGCCCGCATGATCGCGAACTCGCGCGCCCGCGCCTCGCGCGTCGCGCTCACCGCCGCGAACAGCACCACGAGCCCCGCCGCGAGCGTGAAGCCGAACAGGAACTCCACGGCGCGGATCACCTGGTCCATCACGCGCTGCACCTGGCCGAGCGAGGCCGACACGTCGACGTTCGTGATGTTCGGGAATTCGCGCGAGAGCGCGTTGTCGAAGCCCGGCTTGTCGGGCGCGCGGAACGCGCTGATGTAGGTGATGGGCACGTCCGCCATGCTCGACACCGGGAACATGACGAAGAAGTTGACGCGCATCGAGCCCCAGTCCACCTTGCGCAGCGACGTGATGCGCCCCTCGCGCAGCTGCCCGGCGATGTCGAAGCGAAGCCGGTCGCCCAGCTTCAGCCCGAGGGTCTGCGCCAAGCCGGCCTCCACGCTCAGCGCGTCGGCCTCGTCGGGCGTCCAGCGCCCGGCCGACACCTCGTTGTGCGCCGGCGGCCGCGCGCTGTGGCTCAGGTTGAATTCGCGCTCCACCAGGCGCTGCGCACGGTCCTCCACGAAGCGGTCGCGCTCCACCGGCGCGCCGTTGATGGCCACGAGCCGGCCGCGGATCATCGGGAACCAGTCGTAGCGGGTCACGCCGGCCTCGCGCAGCGCGCGCTGGAACGCCGCGCCCTGGTCGGGCTGCAGGTTGATCACGAAGCGGTTCGGCGCGTCCGGCGGCGTGGCCTGGCGCCAGCTCTGGATCAGGTCGGTGCGCAGCAGCACGAGCAGCACCAGCGCCAGCAGCCCGACGGCCAGCGCCGACACCTGCAGCACCGCGAATGCCGGCCGGGCCGCGATCTGGCGCGTCGCCAGCACCAGCCAGCGCGGCGCGCGCGCCTCCGGCACCGCACGCTTGAGCACTCCCACCGCCAGCCACGACAGCAGCGCAAAGACGGCGATCGCGCCCGCAAAGCCGCCGACCGCGATGAGCCCGAGCAACAGGTCCGACGCCACCGCCACGAGCAGCGCCGCGAACCCGATGCCGCCGGCCAGCAGCACGGCCAGCGACGCCGCCTTGATGGCGCCGACGTCGCGCCGGATCACGCGCAGCGGCGGCACGCGCGCGAGCTGCAGCACCGGCGGCAGCCCGAAGCCCACGAGCAGCGTCAAGCCCACGCCCACGCCGAACAGCGCCGGCCAGGCCGAGGGCGGCGGCAGCGCGCTGTCCACCAGGCCCGCGAGCAGCCAGACGAACACGTGGTGCACCGCCAGGCCCAGCGCCACGCCGGCCAGGCTCGCGCCGAGGCCGACGAGGCCGAACTCCATCCCGTACGAGAGCGCGATCGAGCGCTGCGGCTGGCCCAGCACGCGCAGCATCGCGCAGTCGTCGAGGTGGCGCGACGCGAAGTCGCGCGACGGCGATCGCCACCGCCACGGCCGACAGCAGCGCCGCCAGCAGCGCCACGAGATTGAGGAACTTCTCCGCCCGGTCCAGCGTCTGCCGCATCTCCGGGCTGCCCGACTCGAGCGACTCGATGCGCACGCCGCGCAGGCGCTCCCCCGCGATGCGCTCCTGCGCCCACTGCACGAAGCGGCGCACGTCGGCGTCGCGGTCGGCCGGCGACGCCACCGCCAGCCGGTAGGTCACGCGGCTGGCCGGCTGGATCAGCCCGGTGGCGGGCAGGTCCGCCTCGTTGAGCATCACGCGCGGCGCGAAGGCGAGGAAGCCGGCGCCGCGGTCGGGCTCCAGCGTCACGACCGCCGCCACGCGCAACGCGCCGTCGCCGAGCAGCAGCTCGTCCCCGATCGCGATCGACAGCGCGTCGAGCAGCGCCGCGTCCACCCAGACCGTTCCCGGCGCCGGCCCGCTGCGCACCTCGCGCGGCTCGCCGGCGCCTTCGCGCACGCGCAGCGCGCCGCGCAGCGGGTAGTTCGCGCTCACCGCCTTCACCGCCACGAGCCGCGAGCCGCCGCCGCGCGCATCCGGCGCACGCGCCATGCTCGGAAAGCTCGCGCTGATCGCCGTGCGCAGCCCCAGCGACGCCGCTCGTTCCGCGAACGCCGGGCGGCGCCGGCCGGTCGCTCGCGACGACGGCGTCGCCGCCCAGCAAGGCCCGCGCATCCCGCGCGAGCCCGCCCTGGAGCCGGTCGGCAAAGAAGCCCACGGCCGTCAGCGCGGCCACGGCCAGCATCACCGCCACGACGAGCAGGCGCAGCTCGCCGGCCCTGAAGTCGCGCAAGGTCTGGCGCCAGGCGAGCGACCAGGCGGAAGGCGAGAGTGCGGCGGGCGTCATGACGGGCGACACTACACCAGTCGCTGAATGCACAGTGCGAAGCCCGTGAACCCGCGCGGGCGCTGCAGGTGCTTCACTATGAGCATGACACCGATCTTCGTTTCCCATGGCTCGCCGATGACCGCCCTGGAGCCCGGGGCGGCCGGCGCCTTCATGCAGCGCCTGGGCCCGGCCATCGAGGCGACGTTCGGCCGCCCGCGCGCCATCGTGGCGCTGTCGGCCCACTCGCTCACCCGCCAGCCGTTCCTGCTCGCGGCACCGTCGCACGAGGCCGTCTACGACTTCGGCGGCTTCGACCCGAAGCTGCAGACCCTGCGCTACGACGCCCCGGGCGCTCCGGCGCTCGCGTCCACCGTCCGCTCGCTGCTGCACGAGGCCGGCATCACCGCCCAGGTGGCGGACCAGGGCGGCCTGGACCACGGCATCTGGACGCCGCTGCGCTACCTGTACCCCGAGGCGGACATCCCCGTGCTGCCGCTGGCCTGGGTGCCGACGCAGACGCCAGCGCAGCAGTTCGCGCTCGGCCAGGCCCTGGCGCCGCTGGCCGACGAAGGCGTGCTCGTGATGGGCAGCGGCAGCATCACGCACAACCTGCGGCTCTTCTTCGATGGCAGCCAGCACGCGCTGATGCCGCCCGAGATCCCGCAGAGCACGGCCTTTCGCGACTGGTTCGCCGAGCGCAGCGCCGGGCGCGACTGGGACGCCCTGCTCGACTACCGCACGCGCGCCCCGCAAGCCGCCTACATGCACCCCACCGACGAGCACCTGCTGCCGTGGTTCATCGCCGCCGGCGCCGGTGGCCGAGACGCCGCGCCGGTGCGCGTGCACGACGGCGCGGCTTATGGCGTGATCGGCATGGACGCCTACGCCTTCGGGCCGAATGCTGCCGCGTTGAGCACGGCGTTGAACGAGGCGCGCTGACGGGCCGCGCGAAGCGCCGGCGAACCAAGCGGACACCGCGGATCCGGCTTTGCCGGTCCGCCGGTGTCGCCCCCTTGAGGGGGAAGCGGCGAAGCCGCTTCGGGGGTGGGCCGATCCTCAGCCTCCCGACTTCCCTACATTCACCCACTGCACCTCGAACCAGTTGTCCGCGCGGTGCACGACGTTCACGTTGTTGCGCGCCGCCCAGGGAATCACCTGGCGGTGCAGCGGAATCACGTTCACGGCGTCCTTGTATTCCTTCAGCGCCGCCTTCACCAGCGCCTCGCGCTTCGTCAGGTCGGCCTCGGTGGACGACTGCGCCGCGATCGCGTCGGCCTTGTCGTTGGTCGCGCGGCCGTAGTTGTAGAAGCCGACGCCGCTGCCGTCGCCCTTGTTGTTGCGCAGCACGGGCGAGAGCGTGGTCTCCGCATCGGTCACTGCACCGCCCCAGCCGAGCATGTACATGCTGGTGTCGAACTTCTCCAGCTTCGGGAAGTAGTTGACGCGCGGCATCGTCGACACCTTCACCTTCACGCCGATCTGCGCCCACATGCCCGCGAGCGCGATGCAGATCTCCTCGTCGTTGATGTAGCGGTTGTTCGGGCAGTCGAGCCCCACCTCGAAGCCGTTCGCGTAGCCGGCGTCGGCCATCAGCTTGCGCGCCGCGGCGAGGTCGAACGGCAGCCGGCCCTCGATCGACGGGTCGTTGTACGAGCCCAGCGGCGACGGCGTGAGGCCGCCGGTCGGGAAGCTCTGGTTGTTCATGAGCTTCGACTTCAGCGTCTCGATGTCCACGGCCTGGTAGAGCGCCCGGCGCACGCGGATGTCCTTCAGCGGGTTCTTGTCCTTGACGCTGCCGTAGAGGAGCTCGTCGCGGAACTGGTCCATGCCGATGAAGATGATGCGGTTCTCCGGCCCGTCGACCACCTTCACGCCCGGCGTGTTGCGCAGCTTGGCCACGTCGCGCGGCGGCGGGTCGAGCACGAAGTCGATCTCGCCGGAAATGAGCGCCGCCGTGCGCGTGGCGTCGTTGGCGATCGGCGTATACACGATCTCCTGCACGTTGCCCTCGTGCTTGCCCCACCAGCCGGGATTGCGCTTGTAGGTGGTCTTGATCGCCGGCTGGCGCGTGGCCAGCATGAACGGCCCCGTGCCGTTGGCATTGAACGAGGCGAAGGTTTCCTCGCGGTCCTTGAAGCTGAGCGGCTTGGTCACCTTGTTCTTCTCGGACCAGCTCTTGCTCATGATCCACAGCGGCGCGGCCATGTGCTCGAGGAACACCGGGTTCACCTTCTCGAGCTGGAAGTCCACGGTGTAGTCGTCCACCTTCACCGGCTTGCCGACGGCGCGCGCGTAGTTGCTGATCTGCGAGTTCTGGTGCTGCCCGCGCTCGATCGAATAGACCACGTCATCCGCGGTGAACGGGCTGCCGTCGTGGAACTTCACGCCCTGGCGCAGCTTGAAGCGCCACAGCAGCGGCGACACCTGCGTCCACTCGGTGGCCAGCGCCGCGGTTCCAGGCCGAGCTTTCTTGTCGCGCGCGACCAGGCCCTCGTAGACCTGGCCGTTCATCATGTTGGTCATGGACTCGTTCTGCGAGTGCGGG
>CAWIVI010000017.1:0-77561 GCA_963839465.1 uncultured beta proteobacterium | reverse complement strand
CCAGCTATGCGCAGCTTGCGGTGGACGTGTTCGGCGTGCCGATCGAGCGCATCCGCGTGCTGCAGGGCGACACCGACCGGGGCACCGGCTTCGGCAGCGCGGGCAGCCGGTCACTCTTCACCGGGGGCTCGGCGGTGCAGGTGGCCTCCACGCGCACGGTGGACACCGGCCGGCAGCTCGCGGCCGACGCGCTGGAGGCCCCGATCGCCGACATCGAGTACCGCCAGGGCCGCTACGTCGTGGCCGGCACCGATCTCGGCATCGACCTGTTCGAGCTGGCCGGGCGCCAACCGGAAGCGCGCATCCATGTGGACGCCAGCCACACGGTCTCGGGTCCGAGCTGGCCGAACGGCTGCCACGTGTGCGAGGTGGAGATCGACCCGGGCACGGGATCGGTGGAGATCGTCGCCTATGCGTCGGTGAACGATGTCGGCCGCATCGTGAGCCCGACGATCGTGCGCGGCCAGCTCGAGGGCGGCGCGGTGCAGGGCATCGGGCAGGCGCTGTGCGAGCAGGTGGTGTACGACCGCGACAGCGGGCAGCTCCTCACCGCGAGCTTTCTCGACTATGCGATGCCGCATGCCGACGTGTTCCGCGGCTTCAAGACGCAGTTCGACACGTCGATTCCGTGCAAGACGAACCCGCTGGGGGTGAAGGGCATCGGCGAGCTCGGCACCATCGGCGCGACGCCCGCCGTGGTGAACGCGGTGGTCGATGCGCTGGACCACGCGGGGCTCGGGCGCGATGCCGAGCGCATCCAGATGCCGCTCACGAGCGAGCGGGTGTGGCTGGCGCTGCGGAGGGAGTTCGGCCCCGCGCCGCTCGGCTAGCTCCCTCTCCCGCGCAGCGGGAGAGGGAGAGGAACTGTGCGGTAGCGCGGTGGCTCTCCCGGTGTCGAGAGCATCGGCAGCACGAGGTGAACGCCGTCGGTGCTCTTGGCGATGTCTTCGGCGCGGGTCGCTTGCGTGTTCGTGTTCACGCACCCTTCCAGGCTGACGAACGCGCGCTCGACCGTGACCCAGATGCGCGTGTCCGCCAGCACGCGATCCACCTTCAACGCCTCGGCCACCGCCTGCGCAATGCGCGCATCGCCGCGATAAGCGTTCGGCTCGGCGCATCGCCCCTCCAGCCAGCACGTGGTGCCGCGCTCGGCGCGGTGGTGCGATTGCTCGCGCACCTGCGCCTCGGTGTAGGCGGGGCCGAGCGGCACCGGGCACGTGCGGCCACCCGAGGTCGCGACGATGAACGGATCGTTGAACGGATTGAGCTTCAGCGGCTCGGCGCTGCCGGCGCTCGCCGACAGCAGCGCGGCGAGTGCAGCGAGCAGCGCCTTACGCAATGAGCGCATCGATGCATTCCGCCATGCGCTCGGTGGCGCCGCGATGCGCCTGCGCGAACACGAGCGCGCGCTCGGCCCAGCGGTGGCGCTGGCCATCCTCGGAGAGCGAGATGGCCTGCTGCACGCCCTCGGCCAGGTCCTTCACGCGCAGCGACGCGCGCGCGGCCAGCGACAGCGCCGCGGCCTCCGCGAAGTTGTACGTGTGCGGCCCCATCACGACCGGGCAGCCGCAGGCCGCCGCCTCGATGAGGTTCTGGCCGCCGAACGGCTCGAAGCTGCCGCCGAGCAGCGCGACGTCGGCCGCGGCGTAGTACAGCGGCATCTCGCCCATCGTGTCGCCGAGCCAGGCATCGAGCGCATGCGCTTCGGGCGGCGGATCGCCCGGCCACGCGCTGCGGCGCGCAAACGAGAGCCCGGCCTGCTCGACCAGCGCGGCGACGGCATCGAAGCGCTGCGGATGCCGCGGCACCAGCAGCAGCAGCGGCCGCGGTGCCGGATGCTCGCGCCAGGCCGCCAGCAACGCCGTTTCCTCGCCCTCGCGCGTGCTGGCCGCCACCACCACGGCCCGGCCGAGCGCGCGCCGCCACTGCACGCCGCGCTCGAGCAGGCGCGGCGCGGGGGTGACGTCGAACTTCAGGTTGCCGCACACCTCCACCTTCGGCGCCCCGGCCTGGCGCAGCCGCGATGCGTCGGACTCGGTCTGCGCGAGCACGGCGCGCAGCCGCGCGGCCGCCGGATGCAGCAGGGCCGACAGCCGACGGCCCTTCTTCGCGCTGCGCTCGGAGAGCCGCGCGTTGGCGAGCACGACCGGCACGCCTTCGCTGGCGGCCACGTGCAGCAGGTTCGGCCAGATCTCGGTTTCCATCAGCACGCCCACTGCCGGGCGGAAGCGGCGCAGGAAGCGGCGCACGGCGCCGGGCGTGTCGTACGGCAGCCAGACCTGCACGTCGCCCTCGCGCAGCAGCTTCTGGCCCGCCTCGCGGCCGGTGGCGGTGCTGGACGTGAGCAGCAGCGGCAGGTCGGGCCGGCGGCGTCGCAACGCATCGACGAGCGGCGCCGCAGCCCGCGTCTCGCCGAGCGACACCGCATGCAGCCAGAGGAACCGCCGCGCCGGCGCCTCCCCCTCGTAGTGGCCGAGCCGCTCCCCGATGTTCTCCCGATAGGCCGGCTCGCGCGCGCCGCGCCGCCACAGCCGCGCGACGTAGAGCGGCTTCAGCGCCAGCAGCAGCGCCGAGTAGAGCCCCCGCGCCACCGCCTCCACGATCAATGCGCGGCTGCCGAGATCCGGGCGTCCGGCTTGACCTCGCGCAGGGCCTTCATGAAGTGGCCCTGGATGCGATCGAGCGCGTCCTGCGTGTGCCCTTCGAAGCGGAGCACGAGCACGGGCGTGGTGTTGGACGCGCGCACGAGGCCGAAGCCGTCGTCGTACTCGGCGCGCAGCCCGTCGATCGTGATGACCTCGCGCGCGCCCGGAAACAACGCGCGCTCGCGCAGGCGCTCGATCACCTCGTGGTGCTCGCCCTCGGCGCAAGGCACGTTGAGCTCGGGCGTGCTGAAGCTGGTGGGCAGCGCCTCCAGCACCGCGCTCGGATCGCGCTCGCGCGAGAGGATCTCGAGCAGGCGCGCGGCGGTGTAGGTGGCGTCGTCGAAACCGTACCAGCGCTCGCTGAAGAAGATGTGCCCGCTCATCTCGCCGGCAATCGACGCGCCGGTTTCCTTCAGCTTGGCCTTGATCAGCGAATGCCCCGTCTTCCACATCAGCGGATAGCCGCCGGCGGCGCTGATCACGGGCGCGAGGCGCTGCGTGCACTTCACGTCGAAGATCACCGTGCCGCCCTTCTCCCGCTTGAGGATGTCGGCCGCGAAGAGCATGAGCTGGCGGTCGGGGTAGATGATCTCGCCGCCGGCCGTGACGAGGCCGAGCCGGTCGCCGTCGCCGTCGAACGCGAGGCCGAGCTCGGCGCCGGTGTCGCGCACCACGCGGATCAGCTCGGCGAGGTTCTCCGGCTTCGACGGGTCGGGGTGGTGGTTGGGGAAGTTGCCGTCGACTTCGGAATACAGCTCGACCACATCGCAGCCGAGCGCACGCAGGATGCCGGGGGCCGACGCGCCGGGGATGCCGTTGCCGCAGTCGACGACGATCTTCATGCGGCGCGCGAGCTTGCAATCGCTCGTGATGCGGTGCGCGTACTCCTGGCCGATGTCCATGCGCGCGATGCGGCCGCGGCCCGGCGTGTACGACTCGTTCTCGATGCGGTGGCGCAGGCGCTGGATGTCCTCGCCGTAGATCGCGCGGCCGGCGAGCACCATCTTGAAGCCGTTGTAGTTCTTGGGATTGTGGCTGCCCGTCACCTGGATGCCGGAGCGGCAGTCGTGATCGGCCCGCGTGGCGGCCACGTAGTAGAGCATCGGGGTGGTGACCGCGCCGAGGTCCACCACGTCGAGGCCGGTGGAGGCGAGGCCGCGCATCAGCGCCTTCGACAGCGCCGGGCCCGAGAGGCGGCCGTCGCGACCCACAGCCACGGCCTTCTCGCGCGCCGCGACGGCCTCGGTGCCGAACGCGCGCCCCAGGTGCTCGGCCACGCGCTCGTCGACGGTCTGGTCGACGATGCCGCGAATGTCGTAGGCCTTGAAGATCGAGGGGGTGACGTCCATTGATGTTCTCTCCTTGGGTCGGTCATTGTAGGCAGCCGCGTGCTCGCCCCGGGGTCGAGGCAGGGGTCCGAAAACGGCGAGTCACGCGCGGACCGGCGCCTATCATGACCCCATGAGCCTGCACGACGACACCGACGCCGCCTACCTCGCGCTGACCACCCGCGACGCCCGCTTCGACGGCCGGCTGTTCGTCGGCGTCACCTCCACCGGCATCTACTGCCGGCCGGTGTGCCGCGTGCGCACGCCGCTCAAGCGCAACTGCCGCTTCTTCGGCAACGCGGCGAGCGCCGAGCACGACGGCTTCCGGCCTTGCCTGCGGTGCCGCCCGGAGCTTGCGCCGGGCCTGTCGCTCGTCGATTCGCCGCAGGCGCTGGCGCTGCACGCGGCGCGCGCGCTGGACGAGGCGGTGCATGCCGGTGCCGCGCCCGCGCTGCCGGAGCTCGCGCGCCGGCTCGGCGTGACGGACCGGCACCTGCGGCGCATCTTCCAGAACGCGCACGGCGTCTCGCCGATCGACTACCTCACTACGCAGCGGCTCCTGCTGGCCAAGCGCCTCCTCACCGACACGGCGCTGCCGGTGACGCAGGTGGCGCTGGCGAGCGGGTTCGCCAGCGTGCGCCGCTTCAACGCGGCGTTCGCCGAACGCTATCGGCTGAACCCCACGGCGCTGCGGCGCGAGGCCGATCGCGGCGCGCCGGTGGAAGGCGCGCTCGTGGTGCGGCTGGCCTGGCGGCCGCCGTACGACGGCGATGGCGTGCTGTCGTTCTTCGCGCAGCGCGCGATCGCCGGCATCGAGCAGGTGGAAGAAGGCCAGTGGCGCCGCACCATCGCGCTCGACCACCAAGGCGAGCGCTTGCGCGGCTGGATCGCCGGGCGCTTCGTGCCCGAGCGCGACGAGATGCAGCTGGCGATCGCGCCCTCGCTCACACCGGCCATCGGCACGCTCGCGCAGCGCGTGCGCCAGGCGTTCGATCTCGATGCCGAGCCCGCGCTGATCGATGCGGCCCTCGCCGGGATGCCCGGGCAGCCCGGCACGCGCGTGCCCAACGGCGTCGACGGCTTCGAGACGGCGGTGCGCGTGGTGCTCGGCCAGCAGGTGACGGTGGCCGCGGCGCGCACGCTGGCCGCCCGGCTCGTCGAGCGCCTGGGCGAGCCGATCGAGACGCCGTGGCCGGCGCTGCATCGCCTCTTCCCGTCACCGCGAACGCTCGCGGAAAGCGATCCGGAGGTGATCGGCAAGCTCGGCATCGTGCGCCAGCGCGTGCGCGCGCTGCAGGCGCTGGCGCGCGAAGTGCACGAGGGGCGCATCACGCTGCACCGCGGCGCGCCGCTCGCCGCCACGCTCGACGCGCTGCGCGCCCTGCCCGGCTTCGGCGAATGGACGGTGCAGCTGATCGCGATGCGCGCACTGGCCTGGCCGGACGCGTTCCCCGTGACCGACATCGGACTGCTGAACGCGCTCGGCACGCGCGACACGGCGGCCGTGGCGGCGATGGCCGAGGCGTGGCGCCCCTTTCGCGCCTACGCCGTGATTCGGCACTGGCAAACACTGGAGAAAAAGCATGACTGACTTGATTGCCCAAGCGCGCTTCGATTCCCCTCTCGGCCCCTTGACCGCAGCCGCCACCGCGCGCGGCATCGCGGGGCTGTGGTTCGACGGGCAGGCGCACCACCCCGGCCCGTTGAACGCACCGGTCGATCCAGGCAATCGATTGCTGAAGCAGTTGCGCGTCGCGCTCGACGCCTACTGGGCCGGTGAGCCGATGCCCGAGCTGCCGCTGGATCTGCAGGGCACGGCGTTCCAGCGGACCGTGTGGCGCTCGCTGCTGCAGATCGGCCGCGGAACGACCACCACCTATGCGCAGATCGCGCAAGGCTGCGGCTCGCCGCTGGCGGTGCGCGCCGCGGGCGCGGCGATCGGGCGCAACCCGGCGTGCATCATCGTGCCGTGCCACCGCGTGATCGGGCGCGACGGATCGCTCACCGGCTATGCCGGCGGGCTCGCGCGCAAGCAGGCGTTGCTCGAGCTCGAAGGCGCGCTCTCATGAAGCCGCGCGACGTTGCCGAGCTGGTCACGCTGGCCGCCCTGTGGGGCGCGGCCTTCCTGTTCATGCGCGTGGCCGCGCCGGAGTTCGGGCCCCTGGCGCTGGCGGCGGTGCGCGTCGGCGGCGCGACCCTCCTGCTGCTGCCGCTGCTCGCGTGGCACGGCCAGGGCGCGGCGCTCGCGCGGCACTGGAAGCCGATCGCGGTGGTGGGCCTGATCAACTCGGCGCTGCCGTTCTCGCTCTACAGCTACGCGGCGCTGTCGATCAGCGCCGGCCTGTCGTCGATCTTCAACGCCACCGCGCCGCTGTTCGGCGCCATCGTGGCCGCGTTCTGGCTCCAGGAGCGCCTCACGCTGTCGCGCGTCGCCGGCCTGGTCATCGGATTCGCCGGCGTGGGCTGGCTGGCCTGGGACAGCGCCGGCGCGAAGGCCGGAGCGGTCGACGTGCCGGGGGCCGTCGCCGCCTGCCTCGGCGGCGCGATGCTCTACGGCTTCTCGGCCAGCTACGCGAAGAAGCGTTTGGCCGGCGTGCCGCCGATGGCCGTGGCCGCGGGCAGCCAGCTCACCGCCACGCTGCTGCTGGCCGGGCCGGCCGCGGCGCTGTGGCCGGCGAGCCTGCCGAGCGCCGCCGCCTGGTACTCGGCGCTCACGCTCGCGCTGCTGTGCACCGGCATCGCGCTGGTCATGTACTTCCGCCTCATCGCCCACGTGGGCGCGAGCAATGCCGTCAGCGTGACGTTCCTGATCCCCGCCTTCGCGGTGCTTTGGGGCGTGATCTTCCTCGGCGAGATGCCGACGGCGCGCATGCTCGCGGGATGCGCCGTGATCCTCCTCGGCACCGCGCTCGTCACGGGCGTGCTGCGCCTGCCGGAAAGGGCCGCCGCCCGCGGGCTACAGTGACGCCTCATCGCGTCACCGGGCCTGCGCCATGCTGATCAACTGCGTTGCCTACGAGAACGGAACCAAGCTCGCCGACATCACGGTCGCCGAGATCTCGGATTACCTCGAACGGCCGGGGTGCTTCGTCTGGGTCGCGCTGCGCGATCCGACCGACGCCGAGCTGGCGGAGATGCAGGAGGAGTTCGATCTGCACGAGCTGGCGGTGGAGGATGCGCGGCACGGCCACCAGCGCCCGAAGATCGAAGAGTACGGCGACATGCTCTTCGCCGTGATGCATCTCATCGAGTACAGCCCCACCGACGAGCTGGTGCAGGGCGAGGTGATGGTGTTCGTCGGCCCGAACTTCGTGCTCTCGGCGCGCAGCAACAGCACGCAGGGCTTCCTCGGCGTGCGCGCACGCACCGAGCGCGAGCCGGAGCTGCTGCAGCACGGCTCGGGCTTCGTGTTCTATGCGCTGATGGACGCGGTGGTCGACCGCTACTTCCCGATCGTGGACGCACTCGAGACCGAGCTCGAGGCGATCGAGGGGCAGATCTTCGAGCGCGGCGCCGGGCGCGCCAACATCGAGCGGCTGTACGAGCTGAAGCGGCGCGTGATGATGCTGCGCCACGCGGTGATGCCGCTGATGGATGCGGCGAGCAAGCTCTTCGGCGGGCGCGTGCCGCGCGTGTGCTCGAAGACGGTGGAGTACTTCCGCGACGTGCACGACCACCTGGCGCGCATCGGCACGTCGATCGACGCGATCCGCGAGACGATCGGCACCGCGATCCAGGTGAACCTGTCGGCGGTGACGATCGAGGAATCGGAGACGACGAAGCGGCTGGCGGCGTGGGCCGGCATCTTCGCGGCGGCAACCGCGTTCGCCGGCATCTGGGGCATGAACTTCGAGCACATGCCCGAGCTCGACTGGAAGTACGGCTATCCGGCGGCGCTCGCGCTGATCGCCGGCACCTGCGCGCTGCTGTACCGGAAATTCCGGCGCGCGGGCTGGCTTTGAACATGCCCGCGTCGCCCGAGCGGCGCCAACGAGGAGTGAATATGTCACTCGCCGGCTGTGGAATGTCGACTCGCTCCCGCAGGTCGCGGCATCTAGAGTTGATTCAACATCAACCCGCCCGGAGCCGATCATGAGAAACCTCCTCGCCCTCGTCGCCCTGACCGCGTTCGCCGCAATCGCGCAGGCTCAGACCGTCCACCGCAACGGCGATCACCCAGCTGTCGTCGTCCAGCGCCTGCAAGCCCAGGCGGGATACGACTACCAGAAGACGTTCTATCCGCACCCGGCCTGGCTGCACCTGTCGGCCGAAGCGCCGCGTCCCATGATGGATCACCCGGCCGTCATCGTCGCCGCGCGCCAACAGGAACAGCGCCAGGCCACGCCGGCCGCGACGGACAGCGATGCCCAACGGTACGCGCACAAGTGAGGTGCCGGCACGCCCACGGCTGCTTGCAACGTACCCGTGTCCACCTCTAGAGCGCTGATGCTGCTGATGCTGCTCGGGCTGCAACACGCCGCCCGCGCAGACGAGGCCGAGACGGAGCGGCAGGTGCTGCTGGCACGAGGCCACGCCGTGCTGCGCGCGATGGACTGCGCGCGTTGCCACGGTCGCGACTACCGCGGCTGGGCCGCGCCGTCGCTGCTCGACGCGGTCCGCGAGGGCTCGCGCGAACGGTTCGAGCGTTTGGTGTTGGATGGTGATCCTGTGCGCGGCATGCCGGGTTACCGCAGCCAGCCGCTGGTCGTGGCCGGCATCGACGCGATCCACGCCTACCTGCTGGCGCTGGCGACCTGCAGTGCTGCGTCGCCACCCGGTGCGGCGTCGGCATCCTCGGCCGCCTGCGCCAGCGTGGACGGCGCTCGTTTTGGGGCGGCAGGGCCGAAGGAATGAGCGCTGGGTGGTGGGCCGGCCGCTGGTGAAGCAGTACCCCGCGCCCGAACGACTGGGGGCGTTGAATTCCCAACTCCGAGGGTCGCTGTGACCCGGCAGCGGTTAGGCTTCCACTTTGTCCACCGCGCCCGGCCTCACTCGACATGGATGCCGCCCCGTTTCGGGCCCTGCTTCTGGTCGACATCGTTGACAGCACCGAGCTGGCACAACGGCTCGGCGACTTGGCCGCAGCCGAGTGGGGTGCAGCGCACGACCGGGTCGCGCGCGATCTGCTGGCGCCGTGGAACGGCCGCGAGATCGACAAGACCGATGGCTTCCTGCTGCTCTTTGGCAACGTTGGCGACGCCGTCGGCTATGCCTTGGCCTACCACCGCGTGCTGCGCGCGTTGCCGGTGCCCGCCCGGGCGCGCGCCGGGATCCATGCCGCCGCGGTGATCCTGCGCGAGAACAGCGCCGACGATGTCGCCCGCGGCGCCAAGCCGGTCGAGGTCGAGGGTCTGGCCAAGCCGACGACGGCGCGCCTCGCGGCCCTGGCCATGCCCGGACAGACGCTGCTCAGCGCCGATGCCTGCGAGGCGTGGAAAGAGCAGACGTTGCACCTGCGCTCGCACGGTCACTGGCGCCTCAAGGGCGTGGCCGAACCAGTGGAACTGTTCGAGGTCGGCGACGACGCCTGTCCGTTCGCACCTCCGGCCGACGGGGCCAAGGGCTACCGCGTGCTGTGCCGCGCCGGCCAGTGGCTGCCGGTGCGCGAAATCGAGCACAACCTGCCCGAGCCTGTCACCTCCTTCATCGGCCGCCGGCGCGAGCTGGCCGACCTCGAGCTTCGGCTTGGCCACACGCGTCTGCTGACCCTGCTGGGCACTGGCGGGCTCGGCAAGACGCGCCTGGCGTTGCAGGCCGCGCGTTCGATGCTGGGCGAGTTCGCCGACGGCGCCTGGTTCGTCGAGCTTGCCGCGCTGTCCGACCCGCACCAGGTGCCGCAGGCCGTGGCATCCGCCCTGCGCCTCAAGGAGGAGCCCGGCCGCCCGGTGCTGGACACGCTGCTCCAGCACCTGGGCTCGCGCCGGTTGCTCGTCGTGCTCGACAACTGCGAGCACGTCGTCGACGCGGCGGCGGCACTGGCCCAGCGGATGCTGGAAGCGGCCGGCAGCCTGCACGTCCTCGCCACCAGCCGCGAGCCATTGCGCATTGCCGGCGAGATCGCCTACCCGCTCCAGCCATTGGAGCTGCCGCCCGACGGCAGCGCGGTTGATTTCGCCGCAGTCGAGGAGTCCGAGGCGGTTCGCCTATTCGTCGAGCGGGCCCGGGCGGTGCAGCCGGCTTTCGTGCTCGACGCTGCGAGGGCCCCGGTCGTGGTGGAAATCTGCCGGCGCCTGGACGCCATTCCACTGGCGATCGAGCTGGCCGCCGCGCGCGTTCGCTCGATCTCGGTGGATCACATCGCGCGGCGCCTGGACGACCGATTCCGCCTGCTCACCGGCGGCGCCCGCACCGCGCTGCCGCGCCAGCAGACGCTGCGCGCCCTGATCGACTGGAGTCACGACCTGCTGAGCGCGCCGGAGCAGGTACTGCTGCGACGCCTGGCCGCGTTCGCCGGCGGCTGGACGCTGGAGGCCGCCGAGTTCGTCGGCGCCGGCGACGCTGGCGACGCCATCGCGCGCGAGGACGTCCTCGACCTGCTCAGCCGCCTGGTCGAGCGCACGCTGGTATCGATGGAGGCCGGCGGCCACCGCTACCGGCTGCTCGAAAGCGTGCGAGCCTACGCGCTCGAGCGCCTCGAACGGTCGGCTGATGGGGACGCGACGCGCAATCGCCACCTCGGGTACTGCGTCGACCTCGCGCGCCGCGCGGCACCCGCCCTCTGGGGTGCCGAGCAGGGAGCCTGGGTCGCGCGCCTCGACCGCGAGCGTGAGAACCTGCTGGTCGCGCATCGCTGGTGCGACAGCGCCGCCGACGGCAGCACCCAGGGTCTGGCTCTCGTGCGGGGGCTGCAGCTCTACTGGATGCCCGGCGGCTTGCTCGACCTCGGCTATCGCCTGACACTGGAAGCGCTCGGGCGGCCGGGCGCCGAGGCGGCGGGCGAGGCGCGCTGCGTAACCTTGTACGCCGCCTGCCAACTGGCCTACTTCCTCGGGCGCGTCGACGCGGCGTTCGAGCACGGTGCCGCCAGCCTGGCCCTCGCCGATGCGCTCGGACGCGAGAGTTGTGCCATCGACGCGTTGCTCATGATGGCCTATAGCGCCGACGATGCCGGCCGCGGCGACGAAAGCCTGGGGCTCTACGAGCGGTCCGTGGAACGGTCGCGCCGACTGGGCGATCGCGCGCGACTGTCGTACGCCCTCAATGGCCTGGGTGGCCACTGGGCGGAGCCGAAGCCGGAAGCGGGCATCGCGCTGTTCGAGGAATCGGTGCTTCTGGCTCGCGAGGCGGGCGACGACGACAGCGTCGCCATCACCTTGCAGAACCTGGCGCGCTGCCTGCTGCGCTGCGGGCGCTGCCGGGAGGCCGGTGTCGCGCTCCGCGAGGCGCTGGCCATCGCGCGCCGCATCGACGCCGCGCGGGCAACAATCTGCGTGCTCGACACCTGCGCAGCGCTGGCCGCGGCCGAGGCGCAGGGCGGCCGCGCCGCCCGCTATCTCGGTTGTGCCGACGCACAGTACCAGCGCATCAAGATCGACCGGTTGATCGGCGAGCGCCCGCAGGCCGAGCGCACCGAGGCGCAGGCGCGCACGCAACTCGGGAGCGAGGCCTTTGTCGCGCAGCACGCGCAGGGCCATGCGCTCGGGCTCGACCAAGCCGTCGTCGAGATCGACGCCTGGCTCGGGAATGGGGCCTAGGCGGCCACGGCAAGGGTTTGCGGCCGGTCCTTCAGAACGTTGGAGAACTTTTCATCGCGTCTTCAAGACTTTGTCGTGTGCGGCGTCGAAAGTGGGGAGACCACCCACCCACACCGGATGAACCCGGCAACGGACTTCGCCATGAGACTACAAGCCCACCGCTACGCCTCGATGATGTTGATGGCCATCGCCGCGCCCACCGCCTTCGCCCAGGCGCATGCCCCCGGCACACCGACAGCGCGTCACCTCGGGGATCACCCGGCAGTCGTTGTCCAGAGGCTGCAGCGCACCGTCGGCTACGACTACGCCTCGAAGTTCTATCCGCACCCCGCGGGCCTGTACCTCCTGCGCGCCTCGCCCGACGAGCTGGAGGCAATGCATCGAGCGGCGCGGACAGCGGTGATCGACACCACGCCGGACGACGAGTTCGCACGCGGCCCGATCGCGCGCCGGTGAGGCCGGGCCGCCAGCAGCCGCGGTGCGGCGGCATCAACGACCGAAGGCGATGTCCGCGACGTGGGCGTCGCGCAGCATCGCACCCTCGGCATGGGCGCGCGCGAACGCGGCGTGGTCGAGCGCGCGCCGGGCAATCGAAAGTGCGCGTTTCGTCGCCTCGGTTTCGTTGCGTTCGCGCGTTTCCTTCCGCGCGGCGTAGATCGTCTCCGAGTAAGTCGCGAGCTCGACCGCAGCGCGCGGCCGTCCATCGAGCGCGCAGAACAACGCGAGGTACGCGGCGGCCGCGTGCTGCAAGTCGAAGGCGGCGGCCTTGGACCACGCGTCCTGTGCGACCACGCGGGCCTGCGCGACGTCGTCTTGAGCAAGCAGCGCCGCGACCAGGTTGATGCGCGCGAAGGTGAGGCCGTATTCGTGACGCGTGCCGCTCAGCGATTCGACCAGCGCGCTGCCGAGCCGGGCTGCGGCAGCGGCGTCGCCGGCGGCCAGCTCGGCGTCGATCAGGTTGCCGGCGGCGATCGACGCATGGCTGCCGCGCTCGCGGTCGAGCGCCAGCAGGCGGCGGCCGAGGCGCAGCGCCGCGGCTGCGTCGCTGTTCATGCGAGCGAACCATTGGGCGGCCTCGCAGCCCCACAGCAGGCGTTGCGCAGGCCACGACGGTTCCTCCATGCGCTGCAGCTCGTCGAGCAGCGTGCGCGCCGCCGGCAAGTCGTCGGTCTGCGCCGCGGCGCTCGCCGCACGGCACAACGCGTGGTAAAGCGCGAAGCGGTCCGGCTGGCTGGCGTCGAGGCTACGCGCGAGCGCGAGCGCGCGCTCGGCCATGCGTCGGGCGCGAGCCTTCTGCGTATCGGCGAGCACGCAGCTCAGCTCGAGCCAGGCCTTCAACAGCAACGGCTCCGGCAGCTCGGGCGCGATCGCGGCCTCGCACGCGTCGGCCAGCGCCATCCGCTCGACATGCAGCGACGGCGGCAGCGCGCGCAGCATCGTTGCACCGATCCGCAGTGCGAGCACGGTCTCGCCGGCGTCGCGCGCCCAGTGCAGCGCGGCCCGCGCGTTGTCGAGGTCCGGCTCACACCGGCGCAGCCAGTCGTCGACGCCGACGCAGCCCCCGAAGTATTCGTCGTATGCGGCATCGAACATGTCCGCCACGGCGAGCGCGTGGCGGCGTTGCAGCGCGTCGCGCTCGCCGGCGGCGTCGAGGGTCTCGAGCGCGTACGCACGCGGCGTCTCGAGCAGCCGGTAGCGCGGCTCGTCATCGCTCGACACCGCAACCAGCGAGCGGTCGACCAGGGTGTCGAGCGCATCGAGCAGGCTCCACGCGTCGAGACCGGGCTCGACCAGCAGCTGCCGGATCAGCGCGAGCGACCCGCTGCCGGCGATGACCCCGAGGCGGCGGAACATCCGCCGCTCGCGATCAGCCAGCAGCTCACAGCTCCACTCCAGCGCGGCGGACAGCGTGCGCTGCCGCTCGGGCGCGGCGCGGTCGCGACCGCGCGTCAGCAGCGAGAAGCGGTCGCGCATCGACGCGAGCAACTGCGGCACGCCGAGCAGCGGCGCACGCGCCGCAGCCAGTTCGATCGCCAGTGGCAGCCCATCGAGCGCGCGGCAAGTCTCGATCACCGCGGCTGCGTTGGCGTCCGACAGCCGGAACCGTCGGTCGACCGCGTGGGCGCGCTCCGCGAACAGCGCGACCGCGCCGAAGCGCAGCGCGTCGGCCGCCGGCAGCGTCGCATCCGGCACCGCGAGCGGACCGATGCGAAAGATCTGCTCGTTCGGCAACCGCAGCGGCGCCTGGCTGGTGACGATGAGCCTCAGTCCGGGCGCCGCGTCGTGCAGCGCACGGCACAGCGCCGCCACGTCGTCCAGCAGGTGCTCGGCGTTGTCGAGCGCGAGCAGCACCCTCAGCGCCGACACCGCGGACACGAGCGCGGCCAGCGGGTCACCGTGGCTTCCGTGCACGCCGAGGGCGGCCGCCACCGCGCCCGGCAAGGCCGCAGGATCGTCGAGGCCGCCCAACTCGATCCAGCATACGCCGTGCTCGTAGGCGTCGCGCCGCGCCGCGAGCACGTGCTGCGTCAACAGCGACTTGCCGATGCCGCCGGCGCCGACCACGCTGACCAGCCGCTGGCGGTCGATCGCCGCGCCCAGCTCGGCCAGCTCGGCGTCGCGACCGAGCAGCGAGCGCAGCCCGGCCGGCAGGTTCGTTCGCAGCGCCGGCGCCGCCGGCGCGGGAAGGGGCGCGTCGTCGGCCGGCGCAGCAACGCGGGCGGCGAAGCGGTAACCGCGCCCCGGGACGGTCGCGATCACATCACCGCCGAGCACCTTGCGCAACGCGTTGACTTGCGCCGCCAGGTTGTTCTCCTGCACGACGAGCCCCTGCCAGACCAGGTCCATCAGCATGCGCTTGCCGACAAGCCGCCCCGGCTGCTCCGTGAGCACCTGCAGCACATCGAACGCGCGTGCGCCGAGCACGACCGGTTCCCCGCGGCGCAGCAGCCGGCGCTCGTGCGTCTGCAATTCGAAGTCGCCGAAGCGCAGGATCGTCTCGGCTGCCGGCGTCATGGGCGAAGCATGGATGGGGGTGCCGTAGCTTAGCAGCGCGGGCCCCCCGGATTCATCGGGATGGGTTGCCCTCACCCGTCGATTGCACCGACTGCTTCAGGTCCGGAAAGACCTTGCCCACCTTCGCAGTCACGTACTCGCCGTACGTGCCCTCGAACGCCTGCAGGTTCGCACCGTCCCAGCGCCGCGCGCTGTCGTCGACGCCGGCGGCGGCCACCGGCACCGGCTCGATGCGGGTGTCGAAGTCGGGATCGAAGAAGAGCGGGATCGAGAGCCGGTCGCGGCCGCTCGCGTTGATGCCGACGCGATGCGGCAGCGAGCGCAGGCGGCCGCCGGTCATGCGGTCGAGCATGTCGCCGATGTTGCACACGAAGGTGCCGGGGATCGGCGGCGCGGCGAGCCAGCCCTCCTGCGTGCGCACCTCGAGGCCGCCGACGTCGTCCTGCCAGAGGATGGTGAGCATGCCGTAGTCGGTGTGCTCGCCCACGCCCCACAGCGCGCCGGCGCCCGGAGGCACCGGGCGGCTCGGGTAGTTGAAGAGGCGCAGGAGGATCAGCGGGTCGGCGGTGCCGTGCTCGTCGAACCAGCGCTCGGGCAGGCCGAGGCCGAGCGCGATGCCGCCCATCAGCGCGTGGCCGAGGCTCTGGAGCGCGGCCATGTACGCGAGCACGGTCTCGCGGAAGTCTTCGATCGGCGGCCACAGGTTGGGGCCGTGCAGGATCACGCCGGCGCGCACGCGCGGGTGGTCCGGCGGCAGCTCGGTGCCGAGGTACAGGCCCTCCTTCCAGTCGGGCCGGTTCGACGTGAGCTCGCCGCCGAGCGGGAAGTAGCCGCGCCACGCGCGTCCGCCGGCCGACATGGGGATGCGCAGCTTCTGCGCCTCGTCGAGCGCGAAGAAGGCGCGCGACAGCGCCTCCATGCGCGCGACCAGCGCAGGGTCGACGCCATGGCCCGCGGCGTAGAAGAAGCCGTAGCGCTCGGCGGCGCCGACGAGCGCCGACGCCGCGGCGCGTCGCGCATCCGCGCCTGCGCCCGAGTCGACCAGCGCAGCGACATCGATGAGCGGAAGCGTGGCGCCCATGCTCGGAAGCCGCTTTTCAGAGGTCCATCACGCGATCGAGCCCGCGCGCCACGCCCACCAGCGTGTGCACCTTGCGGATCGCCAGCAGCGCGCCGTCGACGTACGGCTCGGCCCCGGTGCCCGCCTGGTGCGTGAGGTGCAGCCGCTGGTCCTGCATGCCGAACACCACCTCGATGCCGAGCACGAACCCCGGCACGCGCAGCGAGTGCACCTGCACGCCGTTGACCGTGGCGCCGCGCACGCCCGGCGGACCGTTCACCTGGTCGAGCGGCACGCCGATGGCCGGCTGGCGCACCTGGCCCAGGCGCAGCGCGAGCTGGCGGCCGGTGCCGGAGGGCGCGTCGCGCTTGGTGTCCGAGGCGTAGTCGATGATCTCGAAGTTCGGGATGTAGGCCGCCGCCATTTCGGCGAAGCGCTGCAGCAGCACGGCCGTGAGCGCGAAGTTGCCGCAGGCGAGCACGCCGCGGTTCGCGCGCTTCGCGACCTCGTCGATCGCGGCGTAGTCGGCGTCGCTCAAGCCCGACGCGCCCACCACCACGTGGGCCCCGCCCTCGAGCGCCGCGACGATGTTGTCGCGCACCGTGGCGATGTCCTTCGGCTTGCTGTACTCCACGTAGACGTCGCAGCCGCCGTGCGCGAGCGCCGCGCGGGCGGTCGGGTGCACGACGGCGTCGATCGCCGCCTCGCCCAGCACCTCGCCGAGCCGGCGCCCGGCGGAGCGCCCGCCGACCGCGCCGGCCAGCGTCATGTCCGGCTGCCGCGCGATGCCGCGCGCCAGCGCCGAGCCGGCCCAGCCGGTGGCGCCGGCGAGGATCACGCGGCGCGCGGCGCCGCCCGGGCGTTCGTTGTCCATGGCATCCCTCGTGAGAAGTCGATCTGCGGAGTCTAGGTACGATCGACCATGAGCATGGCAGTACCCCCCGACAAGACCCCCGCGCCGTCGTCGCTGCGTGCCGCAGCCACGATCGTCGTCGTGCGCGACGGCGACCGCGGCATGGAAGTGCTGCTGCTGCGCCGCGTCGAGCGCAGCGGCGACCGCAGCAGCGGCGCCTTCGTGTTCCCGGGCGGCACCCTCGACGCCGCCGACCGGGCGCTGCACGGCTGCTGCGCGGGCATGGACGACGCCGAGGCGAGCCGGCGGCTCGGTGTTCCCGAGCACGGGCTCGACTACTACGTGGCGGCGGTGCGCGAGTGCTTCGAGGAAGCCGGGCTGCTGTTCGCCTGCGATGCCGGCGGGCAGCTCGCGAACTTGCGCCATGCCGGCGAGGAGCTCGCCGCGCTGCGCGCCTTGCTGCGCGACGGCGGCGCCAGCCTGCAGGCGTTGTGCGGGCGGCTCGGGCTGCAGCTCGCGGTCGATCGCCTCGCCTATCACAGCCACTGGCTGACGCCGCCCGGCCTGCCGAAGCGCTTCGACACGCGGTTCTTCGTCGCCGAGGCGCCGTCGGGCCAGGCGGCGTCGTTCGACAGCCTGGAGACGCTCGAGCACCGCTGGATCCGCCCGGCCGATGCGCTGGACGAAGCGAACCGGCTGCCGCTGCCGAACCCGACGCGGCACACGCTGCAGTCGATGGCCGCGTTCTCGTCGGCGCACGCGTTCATCGAGCACACGCGGCAACTATCGCGGATCGAGCTGATCATGCCGCGCATGGGCCACGGCGAGCGAGGCGACCGGCCGGTGATGCCCTTCGAGCCGGCCTACGCGGAAATCGCCCGTCTCGACCCCGAAGGTCGCGGACGCGTGAGCCACGAGCTGCATGCCCGGGCGCCCGGTGCGGCTGTCGGAGCGCGTGCTGCGCGTGACGGCGCCCAACGGCAGCATGATGACCGGGCCGGGCACCAACACCTACATCGTGGGCGATGCGCACGGGCCGACGTGGTGCGTGATCGACCCGGGGCCCGAGAGCCCCACGCACGTGCGAGGCGATCCTCGCCGCCGCGCCGGGGCCGATCGAGTCGATCCTCGTCACCCACACGCACCGCGACCACTCCCCGGCGGCGGCCGCGCTGCAGGCCCGCACCGGGGCGCGCCTGCTCGGCATGAAGGCGCGGCACCCCCATCGGCAGGACACGCAGTTCGAGCCCGGCCACACGCTCGTGCACGGCGAGCGGCTGCGCGATCGGGGCGCACACCACGCTGCGCGTGGTGCACACGCCCGGCCATGCGTCCAACCACCTGTGCTACCTGCTCGAGGAAGAAGCCACGCTCTTCACCGGCGACCACGTGATGCAGGGGTCGACCGTGGTCATCGACCCGCCGGACGGCGACATGGCCGAGTACCTGGCCTCGCTCGAAGGCCTGCTGGACGAAGGCCTCGAATGGCTCGCGCCCGGCCACGGCTTTCTCATCGCGCAGCCGGCCGACGAGATCCGGCGGCTCGTGCGGCATCGGCTGGCGCGCGAGGCGAAGGTGGCCGAGAGGCTGCGTGCCTCGGGGCCCACCTCGCTGGATGCGCTGCTGCCGCGCGTCTACGACGACGTGCCGGAGGGCCTGCATCCCGTCGCGCGCCGATCGCTGCTGGCCCACCTGCTCAAGCTCGCGAGCGACGGGCGCGCTCGCGAAGCGGGCGGCGAGTGGCACGCCTTGGCCGATTGATGACCGGGCCCGACTGACGCCTCGCGGCGCGGGGGCGTGCCGATAGACTCGGCCGGATGGATCACTCCGTCCCGCTGATCACCACCATCGCCGCCGCCTTCGGCCTCGCGCTGGTGCTCGGCTTCATCGCCGCGCGGCTGAAGCTGCCGGCGCTCGTGGGCTACCTGCTCGCCGGCGTCCTCATCGGCCCGGCCACGCCGGGCTTCGTGGCCGACGTCGGCATCGCCGCCGAGCTCGCCGAGATCGGCGTGATGCTGCTGATGTTCGGCGTCGGGCTGCACTTCTCGCTCGACGACCTGCTGGCGGTGCGCAGCATCGCGCTGCCCGGCGCCGTGGTGCAGATGGCCGTGGCCACGGCGATGGGCACGGCCGCCGGCATCGCCTGGGGGTGGCCGTGGGCCGGCGCCGTCGTCTTCGGGCTCGCGCTCTCGGTGGCGAGCACGGTCGTGCTGCTGCGGGCGCTCGAGAGCCGCGGCGTGCTCGAGTCGGTCAACGGCCGCATCGCCGTGGGCTGGCTCGTGGTCGAAGACCTGGCCATGGTGCTGGTGCTGGTGCTGCTGCCGCCGCTGGCGGGGCTGCTCGGGGCCGGCACCGGTGGCACCGTGGGCTCCGGGCAGCTGTGGATCGCGCTCGGGCGCACGCTGCTCGCCGTGACCGCCTTCATCGCGCTGATGCTGGTGGTCGGGCGGCGCGTGTTCCCGTGGCTCCTCTGGCAGGTGACGCGCACGGGCTCGCGCGAGCTGTTCACGCTGTGCGTGGTGGCGGCGGCGGTGGGCATCGCCTACGGCTCGGCGCAGCTCTTCGGCGTCTCGTTCGCGCTCGGCGCCTTCTTCGCCGGCATGGTGCTGCGCGAGTCGGAGTTCAGCCACCGCGCCGCCGAGGAGACGCTGCCGCTGCGCGATGCCTTCGCGGTGCTCTTCTTCGTGTCCGTCGGCATGCTGTTCGACCCGGCCGTGGTGCTGGACGACCCGCTGCGCGTGCTGGTCGTCGTCGCCATCATCGTGTTCGGCAAGTCGCTCGCCGCCGCGGCGCTGGTGCTGCTGCTGCGCTACCCGCTCAACACCGCGCTCACGGTGTCGGCGAGCCTGGCGCAGATCGGCGAGTTCTCGTTCATCCTGGCGGGCCTGGGCGTGACGCTGCAGCTGCTGCCGGAGCGAGGGGCAGGACCTCATCCTCGCCGGCGCGCTGATCTCCATCGCGCTCAACCCGCTCGTGTTCTCGGCCATCGAGCCGCTGCAGCGCTGGCTGCGCGAGCGCTCGCAGCTCGCGCGCGAGCTCGAGCGGCGCGCCGACCCGCTGGCCGAGCTGCCGATGTCCACCGACCGCAAGTACCTCGCGAACCAGGTGGTGCTCGTGGGCCATGGCCGGGTCGGCCGGCGCATCGCGCAGGCGCTGCACGAGCGCGGCGTGCCGTTCATCGTGGCCGACCAGAACCGCGAGCTCGTGGAGCAGCTGCGCGCGCAGGGCCGCGCGGCCGTGTTCGGCAACGCTGCCGAGCCGGAGACGCTGGTGCAGGCGCACGTCGCCGAGCGCGCATGCTCGTCATCGCCACGCCGGAGACGCTGCAGGTGCGCCGGATGGTCGAGACCGCGCGCGCGCTGAACCCGGACATCGAGGTCGTGGTGCGCAGCCACAACGAGGACGAGGCGGCGCTGCTCGAGGGGGAGCATGCCGGCAAGGTGTTCGTGGGCGAGAGCGAGCTGGCGCGGTCGATGACGGAACACGTGCTTGCGCGGGTGACGCACGCCTGACGGCGCGTGGGGGAGTTCTCGGGGGAACGAATGGTCATGCGACCACGAGCGCGAGCCGAGCCCACGGGCAACATGTACGCGTCATCGGGCGGCAATCGCGCCACCCGCCATCAATCAATGACTCCGCATCGGCGGCGAGTCGGCTCACTATCGCTTTGGCCGTCATGACTTCGTCCACAAGTCCCACCACCTCTCCGGCGATGACTGCTGCGACATCGAAGTCGCCCGCCTCGCGTGCCTCGGCATAGCGTTCGGCCTCCGTTCGCGCGTTCTGAAGCAACTCGATTTCGCGACCGATCCAGCGCTGTGCATGGGCGTTGCGGATGCAGCGTCCCGTGAACGGGGCGGGCCAGATGTTTCGCCGCGAGATGTCGAAAACGATACTGCGCACCGTGTCGTCCCCGCTGGCGCGGCAGATGCGCTCCTTTGCCGCGGGCGATCCGGCAGCCTCTTCCGCCGCATAGAACCTCGTTCCCAGCAGCACGCCACTGGCCCCGAGCATCAAGGCCGCGGCCAGGCCTCGCCCGTCGGCGATGCCCCCTGCGGCGACGACCGGAATGGCGCTGCCGGCGACATCGACGACCTCCGGCAGGAGGGTCATGAGACTGCGAGAGCCTCCGTGTCCGCCTGCTTCGGTGCCTTGCGCAACGAGCACATCGGCGCCTGCCGCGAGCGCCTGCCGGGCCCCCGCCAGGGACTGGACCTGGCAGATCGCCATCGCACCGCTTTGCTTGATGCGGGGGATGAAGGCCGTGGGATCGCCGAAGGAGAGCATGATGACCGCCGGACGGCGATCGAGAGCCAGATCGAGCAACTCGGGTTGCTTCTCCAGGCTCCAGGTGATGAAGCCGACACCGAAGCGCTGTCGGGAATCCCCCAGTACATCCATCTGCGCCGTGAGCCATGCGCGGTCGCCGTAGCCTCCGCCCAGAATGCCGAGGCCGCCTGCCCCGCTCACCGCCGCCGTCAGCTTGGCGTCTGCGATCAGATCCATCGGTGCCAGCAGGACCGGATGGTCAATGTTCAACAGCCTGGTCAAGCGGGTGTTCAGCGGCATGAAGCGCTCCTTCCATCGGCCTGCAAGTGTTCGGCCATGGCCAAAATCTACGCGCCTTGACGGATCAGTACAAATGAATCATTGGACGAGGCGACCGTCACGCGGGCAGCTGCCCGGCTGCACTACGTCCAGTCGAACGTCACCACGCGTCTGCGCCAACTCGAGGCGGATCTCGGCGTGGCGTTGTTCCATCGAACGGGCGGCAGGCTCGTGATCACGGCCGCAGGACGCACGTTGAACTCGTATGCCGAGCGGTTGCTGCGCTTGGCACAGGAAGCTCAGCGCTCGGTGGCCGCCGATGGCGTGCCTCGCGGACCGCTGGCGATCGGCTCCATGGAGACCACGGCGGCGCCTGGAGATGTGGCTCGAATCAGCCGGTGTTGCTCCCCGGCGTACGCTCGAGTTCGGAACATTCGAAGGCATCGCGGGATGTGTAGCGGCCGGGATGGGCGTGTCTTTCATGCCGCGCGTGCTGATCGACGATCGCAGGCTGCGCGATTCGATTGGCGTGCACAAGGTGCCACCACGGTTTGCCAAGGTTTCGACGATGCTGGTATGGCACAAGGACGCGGAACACCACGCCGCCCGCGAAGCGTTCTTCGAGGTCATGCAGGACGCCGGCTCGTGTCGCGTTGGAGAGCAGGGCCGACAGCGCCGCCGAGCCGCTGTCTGAACCTGTTCTCAGCCGCCACGCGGCGAACCACGCCATCGGAGTCACGGGGGAACGCATGGACGACAAGACGTCGAAGAAGTCACCGGCCGCACGCAAGCCGACCCTCCTCTCAGGCGGCAATCCCCAGATCCCGAAGGCCGACGGCGATGCCCCCGTGCAGGCCTACATCGCGGCCATGCCGGGCTGGAAGAGCGATGTCGGGCGCCGCCTCGACGCACTCATCGTGCGCACCGTCCCCGGCGTGCGCAAGGCGGTCAAGTGGAACTCGCCCTTCTACGGAGTCGAGGGGCAGGGCTGGTTCCTCAGCTTTCATACCTTCACGCGCTACGTCAAGGTGACCTTCTTTCGCGGCACGTCGTTGCGTCCTGTGCCTCCCGGCGTGTCCAAGCACGAGGAGGTTCGCTACCTCGATATCCATGAGGCAGACCCGCTCGACGAGGAACGGTTCGCCAAGTGGGTTCGGCAGGCGTCCGCCCTGCCCGGCTGGCTCCCCTAGAGACCCTCGGGCCCTGTGAGCGCCGAGCCCCCTGCCCCCCTGCCAAGAGGGGGAGGCGGGGCCACCTCGCGCTCCAGAATTTCGCACGCCGACCCCTGCCTATGGAGGTGTCTGGCGGCCGGACCTGCCAAACCCAGACAGAAAGACACTGTGAGCCTTCATCCCAACCACCCTCGCATCGGCGCGCAGCGCGCATTCACTCCGTCCATCGTCGCCGTCGCGGCGGCATTGGCCTTGTCGGCTGGCGCAGCGCAAGCCATCGAGATCGATACCGGCAACCCTGACTTGGCGGTCCGCTGGGACAACAGCGTGCGCGCGAATCTGGCCACGCGCGTCGAGGCGCGCGACGACAAGATCGGCAACTCGGCGCTGTCCGACGAAGGCACCTACAGCTTCGACAAGGGCGACATGGTCGCCAAGCGGTTCGACCTGCTGTCCGAATTCGATGTCATCTACAAGAAGCGCTTCGGCGCACGCCTGAGTGCCACCGCCTGGTACGACGGCGCCTACGGCGACACCAGCCGCTCCAATCCGAACGCGCCGCTGACCAACATCCCCAGCTACGTTGGCAAGCAGTACAGCCAGACGGTCCAGCGCCTGTACCACGGCGGCACCGGCGAGATCATGGACGCCTTTGTCTTCGGCGGCGTCGACCTCGGCGACATCCCGGTGCAGGCCAAGCTCGGCCGCCACACCGTGTACTGGGGCGAGTCGCTGTTCCTCGGCGGCAACCTGCACAGCGTGGCCTATGCGCAGAACCCGCTCGATCTGCAGAAGGGCTTTGCCACCCCCGGCACCGAGGCCAAGGAGCTGTTCCGGCCGCTGAACCAGCTGTCGCTTCAGGCCCAGGTGACCGACACGCTGTCGCTGGCTGCGCAGGCCATGCTCGAGTGGGAGTCGGCGCGCTACCCTGAAGGCGGCACGTTCTATGGCCCGGTCGACTTCGTGTTCAACGGCCCCGACCGGCAGTTCATCTCTGCCGGCCTCGGCTTCGCCAGCCGCGGCCCGGCGTCCGAACCCGATCAGCAAGGCGAGTGGGGCCTGTCGGCGCGCTGGAGCCCGAACTGGCTCGACGGCACGATGGGCTTCTACTACCGCAATTTCGCCGACAAGCTGCCGCAGGTGCTGCTGACCGCCGTCGGGCCCAACGCGAGCCAGTACAACATGATCTACGCCGACAACATCGAGTTGTTCGGCATGAGCCTGGCCAAGAACATCGGCGGGGTCAGTGTCGGCGCCGAACTCTCGACGCGTCGCAACACGCCGCTGAGCAGCCAGGTGCTGGGCATCGCGCCCGGCTTGCCGGAGCAGGGCGAGACCAAGGGCGCGCGAGGAGACACACTGCATGCGCTGGTCAACGTGCTGGGCACGGTGCCCAAGACGCCGGTGTTCGACGCCGCCGTATGGGCCGCGGAGATCCAGTGGTCGCAGTGGAGGAAGGTGACCAGTGGCGCCAACCTGTTCAATGCGCTGGGCTTCGCGCCCTGCAACGCCACCGCCATCGCACCTGCCAAAGACAGGTTCGACGGCTGCGCCACGAAGAACTACACCGGCGTTGCGTTCGCGGTCGCTCCGACGTGGTACCAGGTCTTTCCGGGCGTCGACCTTTCGGCGCCCTTCACCTACGCCGTCGGCGTCGACGGCAACGCGGCCACGACCTTCGGCGGCAACGAAGGCCTGGGCAACTACACCGCGGGCATTTCGGCCGACGTGCAGCAGAAGTACCGATTCGACCTGAAGTACATCGACTACCTCGGCCGCTACAAGGACAACGGCACCGCCGTCACGGCCACCAACGGCCTGACCACCTTCCTGAAGGACCGCGGGGCCGTGAGCCTCACCTTCAAGACGACCTTCTGAGGATCCACATCATGCGCAACCAGATCACGCTCCTGGCGGCCCTCGCCGCCGCCTCGTTCACCGCCCACGCCGCCATCACGCCCGAAGAAGCCAAGGCGCTCGGCACCACGCTCACCGGCATCGGCGCCGAGAAGGGCGCCAACAAGGACGGGTCCATTCCCGCCTACACCGGCGGCCTGACGACGCCGCCGGCCGCCTTCAAGGCGGGCGACGGCATCCGTCCCAACCCCTACGCGGCCGAGAAGCCGCGCCTGGTCGTCGACGCCAAGAACATGGATCAGCACGCGGCCATGCTCACCGAGGGCACCAAGGCCCTGCTGCAGAAGTACCCCACGTTTCGCGTCGACGTCTACCCCACGCAGCGCAGTGTCGCCTTCCCGAAATGGGTGACCGACAACACAGCGAAGAACGCGGTGCGGGCCAAGACCAACAACGAGGGCCGCTCGATCGAGGGCGCGCACGCGGGTTTCCCGTTCCCGATCCCGAAGACCGGCTACGAGGCGATGTGGAACCACCTGGTGCGCTTCAACGGCCAGGCCTACGAGAACGAAGTACCGCAACCTGACGGTCGACGCCAGCGGCCGCACGACGCTGGCCACCGAAGGCGTCAGCGTCCAGGAATACCCGTTCTGGGACAACACCCAGACCTCGGCCGACACCTTCTGGCGCATCAAGCTGACCTACACCGGCCCGGCGCGCCGCGCGGGCGAGGCGCTGATGCTGATCGACCCGCTGGACATCGGCACCAAGGACCGCCGCGCCTGGAGCTACCTGCCCGGCCAGCGCCGCGTCAAGGTCGCGCCCGACCTCAGCCACGACACGCCCAACCCCGGCACCGGCGGTGCGACGACGTTCGACGACACCTTCATCTTCAACGGCTCGATGGACCGCTTCGACTTCAAGCTGGTCGGCAAGAAGGAAATGATCGTGCCGTACAACGCCTATACCGCGGTGTACCAGGCCAAGCAGGACGATCTGCTCAAGCCCAACCACCTCAACCCCGACCTGCTGCGCTGGGAACTGCACCGCGTGTGGGTGGTCGAAGCGACGCTGCGCGAAGGCAAGCGCCACGTCTACAGCAAGCGCACCTTCTACCTCGACGAAGACTCGTGGGCCGCTCTTGCCAGCGACGAGTACGACGCCCGCGGCCAGCTCTACCGTACCGGCTTCGCCTACATGGCGCCGAGCTACGACCTGCCGGCCCCCTACAGCGACATGTTCGGTCACTACGACCTGGTCTCGCGCATCTATTCGCTGACCGGCTTCACCGCCGAGACCGGCGGCATGCAGCAAACCAAGCCGCTCGGCGAGCGCGAGTGGACGGCCGACTCGCTGGCCGGCTCCGGCGTGCGCTGACCGCGGCCACCACGGAGTAACCACCATGCAACGTCGCACCCTGCTGAGGGCGCTCGCCGCGGGGAGCATGTTGCCCCTCGCAGCCCGCGCAGCCGCACCGGCCAACTCGTCACCGTGGCGCGACGTGCTCGACACGCCGGCGCAAAAGAGCGCGCTGGCGCCTCGCACACTGCTCACCGGCCTGGCTCGGGCCGGCGAGCGCGTGGTGGCCGTGGGCCAGCGCGGCCACGCGCTGTTCAGCGACGATGCCGGCAAGAGCTGGCAGCAGGCCGAAGTGCCCGTCAGCTCCGACCTCGTGGCGGTGCATTTCCCCACGGCGACGGCCGGCTGGGCGGTCGGACACGACGGCGTGGTGCTGCACAGCGCGGATGCCGGCAAGACCTGGGCGCGCCAGCTCGACGGCCGCAGCCTGGGTGACGTGCTGGTCGCGCACTACTCCCGCAGCGGCGATGACAAGTGGCTCGCCGAGGCCAAGCGCTTCGCCGAGCAAGGTGCGGAGAATCCGTTCCTCGACGTCTGGTTCGACGACGCCAGCAACGGCACGGTCGTCGGTGCCTTCGGCCTGGTGCTGCGCACCGCCGACGGCGGCAAGACCTGGGAGCCGCTGCTGCATGCCACGGACAACCCGAAGGCCCTGCACCTCTACGCGGTGCGCCGCATCGGCGCCGACCTGTTCATCATGGGCGAGCAAGGCACTGCACTCAAGCTGGACCGCGACAGCGGCCGCTTCACCGCGCTGAACCTGCCCTACAAGGGCACGCTGTTCGGCCTGGTCGGCAAGGAGCGTGTCGTGCTCGCCCACGGCCTGCGCGGCAATGTCGTGCGCAGCACCGACGCCGGCAGCAACTGGCACAGCGTTCCCACCGGCGTGGGCGTCGGCCTGACCGCCAGCACGATCGACCAGCGCGGCCGCTTCGTCATCGTCAGCCAGGCCGGGCATGTGCTCGTCAGCAGCGACGACGGCGCGAGCTTCGCCCCGGCCAAGATCGAGCGCCCGATTCCCGCGGCTGCCGTCGTCAGCGCCGGCGCCAGCGCACTCATCGTCGCCGGCCCGCGCGGTGTGCAAGACCTGAACCTGGCCTGACCGATACCGAGCACCACCATGCACGCAGCCCCCACCTCCCCGCCCGCAGCCGTCGAAACGCTGGAGCAGTTCGACCCCGCGAGCGGCTCGCTGCTCGAGCGCGCGGTATTCAACCACCGCAAGGCCGTGATGCTGGCCTGCGCCATCGTCACCGTGCTGCTGGCCGTGCTGGCGGCCACGAAGCTCAGCCTCAGCGCGAGCTTCGAGAAGATGATTCCGCGCAGCCACCCCTACATCCAGAACTACCTGGACAACCGGGTCGAGCTGCGCGGGCTGGGCAATGCGCTGCGCATCGTGGTCGAGAACCCGAGCGGCGACATCTACGACCCCAAGTACCAGGCCACGCTGCGCAAGATCCACGACGAGGTCTTCCTCACGCCGGGCGTCGACCGCGCCTGGGTCAAGTCGCTCTGGGCCCCGGGCGTGCGCTGGACCGAGGTGACCGAAGAGGGATTCCGCGGCGGCCCCGTGATGCCGGACAACTACGACGGCAGCGCCACCGCCACCGAGCAGCTGCGCGGCAACATCGCGCGCGCAGGCATCGTCGGCAGCCTGGTCGGCAATGACTTCAAGTCGAGCATGCTGGTCGTGCCGCTGCTGGACACCGACCCCACCACCGGGAGCGCATCGACTACCGCAAGCTCTCGCACGCCATCGAGCAGATCCGCGAGCGCGTCGAAGGCGACGGCAGCGCGCGGATGCACGTGATCGGCTTCGCCAAGCTGGTGGGCGACCTGATCGACGGACTGATGCAGGTGGCGCTGTACTTCGGCCTGGCCGCGGCGATCGCCACCGCGATCATCTGGCTCTACACGCGCTGCGTGCGCTCCACCGTGCTGGTGATGGCGTGCTCGCTGGTGGCCGTGGTCTGGCAGCTCGGCCTGGTGGCGGCGCTGGGCTTCGAGCTCGACCCGTATTCCATCCTCGTGCCCTTCCTCGTCTTCGCCATCGGCGTCAGCCACGGTGCGCAGAAGATGAACGGCATCATGCAGGACATCGCGCACGGCGCGCACCGGTCTGGTGGCCGCGCGCTATACCTTCCGCCGCCTGTTCCTGGCCGGGCTCACGGCGCTGCTGGCCGACGCGGTGGGGTTCGCGGTGCTGATGGTGATCGACATCGCCGTCATCAAGGACCTGGCGCTGACCGCGAGTCTTGGCGTGGCGGTGCTGATCTTCACGAACCTGATCCTGCTGCCGGTGCTGCTGAGCTATGTCGGCGTGAGCGAACGCGCCGCCGCACGCACGCTGAAGGCCGAGAGCGACGAGGCCCGCAATTCGGGCTTCAACCGCCTCTTCGGGCTGTTGGCTCGCTTCGTCGAAAGACGCTGGGCGCTGGCCGCGGTGGTCGCCTCGGCGGCGCTGCTCGCGGGCGGCTACCTGGTGAGCACGCAGCTGAAGATCGGCGACCTCGACCCGGGCGCCCCCGAGTTGCGCGCCGACTCGCGCTACAACCGCGACAACGCCTACATCACCAGCCGCTACAGCCTGTCGAGCGACACCTTCGCGGTGATCGTCAAGACCGAGAAGGAAGGCTGCCTGAAGTACCAGACCCTGGTCGAGGCCGATCGCCTGGCCTGGAGCCTTGCAGCAGGTGCCCGGCGTGCAGACCACCGCGGCGCTGACCAACGCGGTGCGCCAGATCACCGCCGGCAGCAACGAGGGCGCGCCCAAGTGGCTGACCATCGCGCGCAACCAGGACGTGCTGAACTACGGCGCGCAGCAGGCCAGCGTCAACAACCCGGACCTGTTCAACAGCGACTGCTCGGTGATGCCGGTGATCGCCTACCTGTCGGACCACCGCGCCGAAACGCTGGACCGCGTCGTCGCAGCCAGCAGCGAGTTCGCGGCCGCGCACAGCACCCCCGAGCGGCAGTTCCTGCTGGCGGCGGGATCGCGCCGGCATCGAGGCTGCGACCAACATCGTCGTGCGCAAGGCCTGGGTGCAGATGCTGCTGCTGGTGTATGCCGCGGTGATCGTGCTGTGCTTCATCACCTTCCGCAGCTGGCGCGCGGTGGTGGTGGCGGTCGTGCCGCTGATCATCACCTCGGTGCTGTGCGAGGCGCTGATGGTGGCGCTGGGCATCGGCGTGAAGGTGGCCACGCTGCCGGTCATTGCGCTCGGCGTCGGCATCGGCGTGGACTACGCGCTCTACCTGCTGTCGGTGCAGCTCGCACAGCAGCGCGTCGGTGTCTCGCTGGCGCAGGCCTACCGCAGCGCCCTGCAGTTCACCGGCAAGGTGGTCGTGCTGGTCGGCGTGACGCTGGCCGCCGGTGTCGCCACCTGGGCCCTGTCGCCGATCAAGTTCCAGGCCGACATGGGCGTGCTGCTCGCCTTCATGTTCGTGTGGAACATGGTAGGTGCGGTGGTGCTGATTCCGGCGCTGTCGTACTACCTGCTGCCGTCGGGCCGCGCTCGGGCAAGCACCCCGGCTGCCACGCTGCAAGCCGCGAGCGTGTCGAATGGCTGAGATGGCGGCATGACGCCGCAGCTGCACACGCGCACCGTCACGCTCGAATCGCAAGTCCGTGCGCTATGTCGAGGGCGGTGCGAGCGACGCGACACGCACCTTGTTGCTCTTCAACGGCATCGGCGCCAGCGTCGAGACCGCGGCGAAGTTCATCGCGGGCTTCGAGAACACGCGCGTGATCGCTTTCGACGCGCCGGGCGTCGGCGAATCTCCTGTGCCGCCCCTGCCGTACCGGCTGCGCCACGTAGCGCGGCTGGCGGCGCAGTTGCTCGACCATCTGGGCGTGACGGTTGCCGACGTGTTCGGCGTCTCGTGGGGCGGTGCCGCGGCGCAGGAGTTCGCGATCCGCTACCCGGCGCGCTGCGGCACGCTGACCCTGGCGGCAACCAGCGCCGGCTTCGTCATGGTGCCCGGCCAGCCCGGGGTGCTGATGACGCTGCTCAGCCCGAGGCGCTCCCTCGACCCGTTCCATCTGCTGCACGTCGGAGGCCAGTTGTACGGCGGCATCCTGCACCTGGAGCGCGACCTGCGGCAGGTGCGCGCCTCATCGACGCGCGCCCCCAGCCACCGCGGCTACCTGTACCAGCTGCTGGCGATCTGGGGCTGGACGAGCTGGCACCGGCTGCACCGCGTGGGCGCGCCGACGCTGGTGCTGATGGGCGCCGACGACCCGATCGTGCCGCCGGTCAACGGGCGCATCGTGGCGTCGCGCCTGCGCCGCGCCACGCTGGAGACCGTCGACTGCGGTCACCTGTTCGTGATGACGCGGCCCGGCGAAACCGCGCGCCGTGTCGAGCGCTTCATGGCCGAGCATCCGATTCAAAACCTGGCGCTGGACGCCTGCTGACGATGGCCACGCCGCTGCGCATCGATTTCGTCTCCGACGTCACCTGCCCGTGGTGCGCGATCGGGCTGCGTTCGCTCGAACGGGCGATCGCCAACCTCGGCGATGCGGTGCCGGTCGTGCTGCACCTGCAAGCGTTCGAGCTGAATCCGGGCATGGCGCACGAGGGCGAGCCGATCGCCGAATACGCCGCGCGCAAGTATGGCGCCGGCCCCGACGCCCTAGCGGCGCGCCAGGCGCTGATCCGCGAGCGCGGTCTGGAGGTCGGCTACGACTTCCGCCTGCGCACGCATGTGTACAACACCTTCGACGCGCACCGGCTGCTGCACTGGGCCGGCCTCGAAGGCAAGGCGCTCGATCTGAAGCGCGCCTTGCTGGTGGCCTACCACTGCCGCGGCGACAACCCGGCCCGGCACGATGTGCTTGTGAAAGCCGCCGCCGAAGCCGGCCTGGACGGGCAGCGTGCGCGCGAGGTGCTGGCCAGCGATGCCTACGCCGCCGAAGTGAGAGCGTCGGTGAGCCGTTGGCAACGGCTGGGCATCGACTCGGTGCCGTCGGTCGTCATCAACGAGCGCCACCTCATGCAGGGCGGGCAGACGGTCGAAACGTACGAGCGGGCCCTGCGCCGCATTGCCGACGAAGCGCGCCGCAGCTAGGCGTTTGCGGATGGCGCCCTCACCCCGGCCCTCTCCCACAAGTGGGAGAGGGAGCTACTCCGGCTTGAACCCGATCGACTTCAGCACCGCGCCGACGCGCTCGTAGTCGCTCTTCAGCGAAGCGCTCAGTTCCTCCGGCGTGCGTGGCTGGCCGGGCTCGAAGCCGACTTCCTGCAGCCGCTCGCGCGCGCCCGGCTGTGCCAACGCCTTCAATGCCGCTTCGCGGATCTGCGCCTGCAGCGCCGGGGGCAGGTCGGGCTTGACCCACAGCCCCATCCATGCCACCGCCTCCAGCTTCGGGTAGCCGAGCTCGGAGAAAGTCGGCACGTCGGGCAGCAGCGGCGAGCGCTTGGGCGTGCTGACCGCGAAGGCCTTGATCTTGCCGCTCTTGATCAGCGGTATCGACGTCGCCATGCCGTCGAACATCAGCTGCACATGGCCGCCCATCAAATCCTGCAGCGCCGGCGTCGAGCCCTTGTAGCCGACATGCGTCATATCGATGCCGGCCGCCGTGTTCAGTTGCAGCCCCATCACGTGCGCCAGCGTGCCCGCGGTGTAAGAGGCGAAGTTGACCTTGCCGGGGTTGGCTTTCACATGGGCGACGACCTCGGACAGCGTCTTGGCCGGCAGCGCGTTGTTGCCCACCATCACGAGCCCGCCGCGCGCCACCTCGGCCAGCGGCTTGATCTCGTTGGCCATGTCGACCGGCAGCTTCAGGATGTGCGGGATCTCGCTGACGAGCGAGTTCACGGCGACCAGCAGCGTGTGCCCATCGCGCGGCGCCATCGTGAGGTCGTTCACGGCCAGCACGCCGCCGGCACCCGGCTTGGGCTCGACGATCACCGTCTGCCCGATCTGCTTGGACAACTGGTCGGCGAGCAGGCGCGCGACGATGTCGGCGGAGGCACCCGCGGGGCCGGCAGCGACGATGCGCACCGTCTTCTCGGGCCACTTCGGCACGGTGCCTTGCGCAAGCGCATGCCCGGCGGTCAGCGCCGCCGCGCATGCGAGAACTCCTGAGAATCTGCGACGCAGCATCGATCGGCTCCAGTGAATGTGAGATCCCGGCTTCACACGGCCCAGCGCAGCAGCGCCAGCACCAGCACGGCCAGGAAGACGGTTTCGGCAAGCATCAGCAGCACCGGCTTCAAGCCGACGCTGGCCAGCTCCTTGAGCTGCGTCTTCATGCCGATGGCGGCGATGGCGGCCACCAGGCACCAGCGCGAGATGTCGCTGCCGCCCTTGGCGACGACCGCGGGCAGCCAGCCGGTGCTGTTGATCGCCACGAGGACGGCAAAGGCCACCGCGAACCAGGGCAGCAGCGGCGGGCGCGGACCCGCGGCAGCGCTGCCGTCACGGGTGCGGGCGCGAGTGAGCATCACGGCGAACACGATCACCGGCAGCAGCATCGCCACGCGCATCAGCTTGACGAACGTGGCCACGTCGCCCGTCTGCGGCGACATGCTGTAGCCCGCCCCCACCACCTGCGCCACGTCGTGGATCGTGGCGCCGAGGAAGATGCCGGCCAGGCGCGGGTCCAGGCCGACGGCGTGCGCGATCATCGGATAGACGATCATCGACACGGTGGACAGCACCGACACGCCGACCACGGTGAACAGCGTCGCGCGCTCCTTGCCCGGGTGCGCCGGCAGTGCGGCCGCGAGCGCGAGCGCCGCCGAGGCGCCGCAGATCGCGGTGGCGCCTCCGCTGAGCAGTCCGAACAGGCTCTGGAAGCCCATCAGCCTGGCCATCACCATCGACACGCCGATCGTCAGCACGACCGCCAGCACGACGATGGCCACCGGCTGCCAGCCCAGCTCGGCGATCTGGCCGATCGTGATGCGCAGCCCGAGCAGCGCGACGCCGATGCGCAGCACCTGGCGCGCCGTGAACTCGATGCCCGGCGCGCAAGGCCCGTCGCCGGACAGGAAGTTCATCGCCATGCCGAGCAGCAGCGCGAACAGCATCACCGGCGCGCCGTAGTGCTCGGCGAGGAAGGTCGATGCCGCAGCGACGACGACGCAGGCCAGCACGCCGGGGAACAGGGTGCGCGCGCGCTCTTGGCCGGCAGCGACCGTCAGGGTGGTCATGGCGGCGTCAGCCGTTCAGGCGGTCGGCAGCTTGTAGTCGGCAAACTGCTCGCGCAGCTTGTTCTTCTGCATCTTGCCGGTGGCGCCGAGCGGGATGGCATCGACGAAGACCACGTCGTCGGGCGTCCACCACTTGGCGATCTTGCCGTCGAAGAACGCGATCAGCTCGTCGCGCGTCACCGCGGCGCCGGGCTTCTTCACCACCACCAGCAGCGGGCGCTCGTCCCACTTCGGGTGGCTTGGCGCCGATGCAGGCGGCCATCGCGACGCCGGGTGCGCCATCGCGACGTTCTCGAGGTCGATCGAGCCGATCCATTCGCCGCCGGACTTGATGACGTCCTTGCTGCGGTCGGTGATCTGCATGTAGCCGTCGCTGTCGATGGTGCTCACGTCGCCGGTCGGGAACCAGCCGTCCACCAGCGGGTCGCCGCCTTCGCCCTTGAAGTAGTTGGAGATGATCCACGGCCCGCGCACCAGCAGCTCGCCCGAGGCCTTGCCGTCGTGCGGCAGCTCCTGGCCTTCCTCGCCGACGATCTTCATGTCCACCCCGAACACCGCGCGCCCCTGCTTGGATTGCACTGCCATGCGCTCCTCGGCGCCGAGGCGCTCGTGCTTGGGCTTGAGCGTGCAGGCCGTGCCGAGCGGGCTCATCTCGGTCATGCCCCAGGCGTGCAGCACCTGCACGTCGTAGCGCTGCTGGAAGGCGCGCATCATCGCCGGCGGGCAGGCCGAGCCGCCGATGATCGTGCGGCGCATCGTGCTGAACTTCAGGTCGTTCGCTTCCACATGGGCCAGCAAGCCCTGCCAGACCGTCGGCACGCCGGCCGAAACGGTGACGCCTTCGCTTTCGAACAGGTCGTGCAGCGACTTGCCGTCGAGGAACGGCCCCGGAAAGACGAGCTTGGCGCCGACCATGCATGCCGCATAGGGCAGGCCCCAGGCGTTGACGTGGAACATCGGCACCACCGGAAGGATGGTCTCGCGCGCCGAGCAGTTCAGCGAATCGGGCAGCGCCGCCGCATAGGTGTGCAGCATCGTCGAACGGTGGCTGTACAGCGCGCCCTTCGGGTTGCCGGTCGTGCCCGACGTGTAGCACAGCGACGACGCGGTGTTCTCGTCGAACTGCGGCCAGTCGAAGTTGTCGCTGGCGTCTTCGATCAGCTCCTCGTAGCACAGCAGGTTGGGCACCTTGCTCGCAGCCGGCATGTGCGCGCGGTCGGTCATCAGGACGAAAGCCTTGATGGTCTTCACGCGCGAGGCCACGGCCTCGACCAGGGGCAGGAAGGTCAGGTCGAAGAACAGGATCTGGTCTTCGGCATGGTCGGCGATCCACACCACCTGGTCGGGGTGCAGGCGCGGATTGAGCGTGTGCAGCACCGCCCCCGAGCCCGACGCCGCGTAGTACAGCTCCATGTGGCGGTAGCCGTTCCATGCCAGCGTGGCGACGCGGTCGCCGAACGCGATGCCGCGCGCAGCGAGCGCGTTGGCCATGCGGCGCGAGCGCGCGGCGAGCTCGCGGTACGTGGTGCGGTGCACGTCGCCCTCGACGCGACGCGAGACCACTTCCTGCTCGCCGTGGTGGCGTTCGGCATGGGTCAGCAGCGAGGAGATCAGCAGTTGCCGCTGTTGCATCAGTCCGTTCATGGTGTGCGCCTTTCGATCGGATTCGAAGGTGGAGATCAGGCCAGCACTGGCCTTGGCAGCGCCGGCGAGGGGGGTGGGAGGTTCGCTCGCGCGTTCCTTGTCGGTTTCGTAGCTGCGCGCGGCGAGCAGGAACGCAAGCGCCGCCAGCACCCCGAAAGCCGGCGTCAAGGTCAGGGCCAGCTTGCAGCCCCAGGGCATCGGACAGCACGCCGGCCAGGAACGGCCCGGCCGCCAGCCCGAACAGGTTCTGGAACAGCGCAAGCACCGAAGAGCCGGTGGCCCGCACGCCGGGGTGGATGACATCGATGACGATCGCCGAGACGGGCCCGACGGTGCAGGTGGCGGCATGAATCCGCCGAGCACGATCAGCGCGAACTGGGTGCCGGCGTCGAGCGTGACCCCGAGTCGATCGGCGCCGAAGGCCCAGCCGATCAGCAGCATCGCGACGATGCACAACAGTGCCATCACTGCCAGCTTGCGGCCCGGCCTGCGCGCTCCGGCGCGGTCGACCACGGCGCCCCACACCACGCTGCCGAGCGCTCCCGCGAGCACGACCAGCGCTGCCTTCATGGCCGCCTGCGCCGGCGCGATGCCATGCACGCGGTTGAGAAAGCTCGGCAGCCACGACCACAGGGCCGAGACGACGACCAGCTGCGCGGCGCCGCCGACGCAAACCCACAGCATGGTCCGCGAGCGCAGCAGCAGCCCGGCGATGTGACCCGCGGCCTCGCCCAGCGAGCGGCGCTTGGCATCGAGCGCAGGATCGAGTGCGACAGTGCGGTAGTCACGCACCTTGAGGTACATGAGCGCGAGCACCAGGCCTGGCAATACCGACGACGCCGAATGCGGTCTGCCAGCCCCACCGCGCAGCGATCAGGCCGCCGAGCATCACGCCCAAGCACCGACCCGATCGACGCCGACGCGAAAAATCCCGCCAGCAACGCGCCGCGCATGCGCGACGGGAAGTGGCTGGCGATCAGCGCGGCGCCCACCGACCCGTAACCCGCCTCGCCCAGGCCGACCAGCGAGCGCGCCGCCAGCAACTGGCCGTAGCTGCGCGTGAACATGCACGAGATCGTGGCCAGGCTCCACACCGTCGCCATCGCGACGATGCTCTTGACGCGGCTGGCGCGGTCGGCGAACAGCGCCACCGGCAGCGCGCCGAGCGCGACCGTCACCGAGACGACGGACACCAGGGCGCCGAGTTGCTTGTCCGACAGGCCCCAGTCGGCCTTCATGTACGGAAACAGCGAGACGATGACCTGGCGGTCGACGTAGTCGACCACCATCAGCGCCAACGTCATCGCGAACGCGAACCAGGCCGGCCCGCGGCCGAACAGGTAGTCGTCGTCGCCGGGTCGCTTTTCGAGCGCGTGCAGGTCCATCGAATTTCCTTCAGCGGCCGCTTCAGGGCACCAGCACGGTGGCGCCGGTGGTGCGACGCGACTCGAGCGCGCGGTGCGCCTCGGCGGCATCGGCCAGTGCGAAGCTCTGCTTGGGCTCGCCGGTGATGCGGCCGGCCAGGACATGGCCGAACAGCTCGTCGGCCATCGCCAGCATGTGAGCGCGCGGCGCTGCGTAGTGGACCATCGCCGGCCGCGTGAACCAGAGCGAGCCCTTCATCGCCAGCAGCGTGCTGTCGATCACCACCGGACCCGACGTGGTGCCGTTGCTGACCAGCGTGCCGCGCACCTGCAGGCTGTCGAGCGAGGCCATCAGCGTGTCCTTGCCGACCGAGTCGTAGACGACGGGAACGCCTTTGCCGCCGGTGATCTCGCGCACGCGCTTGGCAATGTCTTCGCGGCCGGTGACGATGGTGTGCGTGCAGCCGTTGGCGCGGGCGACCTCCGCCTTCTCGTCGGTGCTGACGGTGCCGATCATGGTCACGCCCATGGCGCGTGCCCACTGGCAGGCCACCAGGCCGACGCCGCCTGCCGCGGCGTGGTACAGGATGGTCTCGCCGCCCTTGAGCGGGTAGACCTGGCGGAACAGGTACTGGGCCGTCATGCCCTTCATCATCAGCGTCGATGCGGCGCGGTCGCTGACGCCGTCGGGCAGCGGGATCAGCACGTCGGCCGGCATCACGCGCACGTCGGAATAGGCACCTTGCGGCCCCAGCAGGTAGCCGACGCGGTCACCCGCCTTGACGAAATCGACGCCCGGGCCGACGGCCTCGACCACGCCGACCGCATCGCTGCCCAGGCCCGCCGGCAGCGGGTGCGGATAGCGCCCGGTGCGGAAGTAGATATCGATGAAGTTGACGGCGATGTAGCTGTGGCGCACGCGCACCTGGCCCGGGCCGGGCTCGCCAGCCTCGACGGTCTCGAGTTTCAGCACCTCGGGGCCGCCGGTTTCCTGGAAGCGGATGGCACGGGCCATGGCTGGTCTCCTGTTGGGTTCCTAGTTCCGCCGCCGACAGGCGCGCGATGAAGTCATGGGCCTGCGGCCAGTCGCCGTAGCCCGAGGCCGGATTCAGGTGGCCGACCTTGCCCAGGTCGGCGAGTTCGGCTGCCCCAGTCGCGCGCCAGTTCGGCGACGCGGTCGAACTGCCCAGCGGGTCATCGTGGCTGGCGGCGACGATGCTGCGAAACGGCAGGCGCCCGCGCGGCACCGGCAGCCAGCCGCTCTCGGCGAGCGCGGCCAGCGTGGGATACCCCTCGGGCATCGGCGATTCGAAGTCCGGCGGTGTCGCCAGCAGCGCACCGTGCACGGCGCGCCGGGTCTGGGCGGCCCAGTGGGCGACCATGATGCAGCCGCCGCTGTGGGCGACGATCACGATGGGCCCCTCGATCGCCTGCGCGGCGCGTTCGATGGCATTCACCCGCGCGGCACAGTCCAGGTCCTCGCGGCCCATGGGCGGCACGCAGCGTACGCGCGCCAGCTGCGGCTCGAGCAGGGTCTGCCAGTGCTGCGCGACGGCGTCGCGCAGCCCGGGGACGATGAGGATGGTGGGCGCGAGCATCCATGGCCTTCAGGCGGCCTTGCGCAGGAAGCCCTGGTCGCCGCCCTTGCGGTTGGGCGAGAAGCCGTTGGCGGCCAGCGTCTCTTCGACGGTGTCGTAGAAGACGCCGATCTTGCAGATCTCGCGCGCTTCCTTGCCGTTGGCCACCTCGCGGCCGAACTCGCGCGACATGCGCACCAGCTGCTTGATCTGCTGCACCGTCGTCATCTTGCCGGTGCGCGACTGGTTCCAGAGGTTGTCCTCGATGCCGCAGCGCACGTGCAGGCCCATCGCCATGCCCATCATGTTGATCGGCAGCACGTTGCGCATGCTGCTTTCCACGGTCAGCATCGCGCCGTCCGGGATGGCGCGCAGGAAGTTGGCCAGGCTGTAGACGTTCGGCGCGTCCATGCCGCCGCCGATCGCCACCCAGTTCATCACCAGCGGGCCCTTGTAGATGCCGCGCCGGATCAGGCGCTCGACCGTCTCGTAGCTGTTGATGTTGTAGCACTGGAAGGCGCTCTGGATGCCGGCAGCGGACAGGCGTCGCACATGCTCCTCGAAGAAGCTCGGCGTCGACGGCACGATCATCTCGGAGTAGGCGCGGAAGTTGTCCGGCTCGGCGAGCGAGGTGCCGGCGATATCCGCGGCGTCCATCTGCTCGATGACGTTCATCTGCGACGTGTTCACCGTCACCGTCACCTGGTCGGGCTTCGGGTCGAGCTCGGCCAGCATGTGGCGGGTGTCGTCGGACAGCCACTTCGCCGCCGCGCCGTCGGTCGGGGGCGCAAAGGAGATCGAGCCGCCGACCTGGATGATCATGTCCGGCACCGCCTTGCGCACGCCGGCGATCAGCTCGTTGAACTTGGACAGCTGCTTGCTGCCGCGGCCGTCGAGTTCGCGCACGTGCAGGTGCAGCACGGTGGCGCCGGCGTTGTAGCAGTCCACCGCCTTCTGGACCTGCTCCTCCATCGTGACCGGGATGTCTTCCGGGAAGTCCGAAGGCACCCACTCGGGGCCGTAGGGGGCGGCGGTGATGACGAGCTTTTCCTGGTTCTCGGTGAACAGCGAGCCGTCGAGGAAGTTCATGGTCAGTCCTTTGCGTGAAGTCGAAGTGGGTCGCGGAAGCGTCGGCGACGGCGGGTTCAGAACGTGGCTTCGCCGACGATCCCGGCGCGTTCCATCTTGCGGTGGCAGGGCGGGTAGTCCATCACCGCGTAGTGCTGGGTCGAGCGGTTGTCCCACATCGCCATCGAGTTCGGCTTCCAGCGGAAGCGCACCTGGAACTCGGGAACCGCGGCCTGTTCGATCAGGTAGCCCAGCAGATCCCTGCCGGCGGAGGTGTAGTCCTGGCCGAAGCGCACGTTCTCCGGCGTGTGGAAGTTGGTGAAGTGCGTGGTGAAGGCGTTGACGAAGAGCACCTTCTCGCCCGTCTCGGGATGGATGCGCACCACCGGGTGCTCGGCATCGGGGAACTGGGCGTGCAGCGCCAGGCGCTTCTCGGTCGGCATCGCGGCGCCGAAGCTGGCCTCGATGCTGTGGCGCGCTCGCAAGCCGGCGATCCGGGTCTTGATGTGCTCGGGCAGCCGCTCGTAGGCCAGCACCATGTTGGCCCACATGGTGTCGCCGCCCACCGGCGGGCTTCGACGCAGCGCAGCACGCAGCCGAAGGGCGGCTTCTCGCGCCATGTGGCGTCGGTGTGCCAGGCGTTCTCGTATCGGTCGTTGGGCGTATCGGGTGACTTGTAGATGCGCACCAGGCCCGGGTGCTCCGGGTCGCTGCCGGCGACCGGGTGGTCTTCCAGCTCGCCGAAGTGCCGCGCGAAGGCCACGTGCTCGGCGCGCGTGATGTCCTGGTCGCGGAAGAACAGCACCCGGTGCTGGAGAAGCAGCTTGCGGATCTCGGCGACGAGGGCGGGATCGCGCGAGGCGACACCGAGGTTGACGTTCGAGAGCTCGGCGCCGATGGCGCAGGTGAGCTGCTCGACCTTGATCGAGTCGGGCAGCGACGCTGCGCGGACAACGGCGGGGGCGGTGGCGGTGGTCATCGATGAGTCTCCGGCGTGAGGCCACCTCGAGGCGACCTTTCTTGGCGAGAAGGTTAGTACCGGGTCTCCGCCGGTTTTCCCCCCATCGTGGAGGGGGGTCGGCGCGCTCAGCGCTCGGTTTCGAGCAGCCCCAGGATCCTCGCCCGCTGCACGACCTGCTTGCGCGTGCCGGCGTCCAGCTTGGCGAAGAGGTTCTTCATGTGCCACTTGATCGTTTGCTCGCCCACTTGCATCGCCAGGCCGATCTCCTTGTTGGAGAGGTTGCGCGCGGTCAGCTCCAGCACTTCGCGCTCCTTCGGCGTGAGCACCGTGCTGGGGATCGCGCGGGCCTGCGAGTCGCGGGCGCCGGCATGGGCGCGCGCAGCGGCGCGGCCAGCGGGCCCGGGCCCGATCGGTGCCGGGCCCGAGGCGCCGGGCAGCGCCTGGCGCACCCAGTCCCCCAGGGCCGGGTGCGCATCGTCGAAGACGCGCAGCAAGCCATAGGTCGAGGCCAGGTCGACCGCTTCGCGCAGCAGCGCGAGCGACGACTTTTCGCCGCAGCGGTCCAGCGCCCAGGCACGCAGGCCCAGCAACTCGATGTGCAGGCGGCCGAGCTTCACGCCCTGTGCCATCGCGTCGGCGTGCGACAGCGTTTCGGCCGCCTGGCGCCAGTCCTGCATGGCGATGGCGGCGTGTGCCAGCGCGACCTCGCGCAGCACCATCACGTTGCGGCGCCAGAGCCGACCTTGCGGTGCAGCCGGCTCGGCCAACCGCGCATCGATCTGCGCACAGAGTTCGCGGCAGGTTTCGACGCGGAATCGGCGCGCGTGCAGACGGACCTGATCGGCCAGGCTGGCGATGCGCAGGCGTGGCAGGCGGCGCGTCACGCCGACGGCGTCCATGGCGCCAAGCAGTTCCAGCGCGCGGTGCTCGGCGCCTTCCGCGGCCGCGATGCGCGCCATCGTCCGGTAGGCCAGCAGCACCGCTTCGGGCAGGCTGCTGCGCTCCAGGACATCCAGCCGATTGGCCAGCAGCTCGCCGGCCACGTCGGGAAGATTCCGCTCCCAGCACGCGGCTGCGAGCACGGCCGCCAGCATGCAGGTGAAGGGGCTGCGCCTGCCCAGGTCGACTTCGGCGCGCGCCAGCGTCGGGCGCAGCAGGTTCTCGGCCAACAGCGCCTGGCCCTCCCACACGTAGGACAGGCCGACGATGAAGTCGCCCCAGCGACCGAGGTAGCCCTGCGCCGGCCCCTGCTCGCCGCTCGGCGCCTGCTGCTGGCGCAGGCGCGCCAGCGCAGGCTCGCCCTCCAGCAGCGTGCGGAACGCCGAACGGTTGGCATGGACCTGCAGCAACATGGGATCGGTCAGCGGGGGGTCCTGTGCCCAGGGGTCGTGCAGCGCGGCGAAGCGGTCGGGGTCGTCGGCATACACCGCCGCCCCGCTCTGGATCAGCGCGCATTCGCAGCGCAGCGCGGCGCCGGCGCCGGGCTGGGCGAGGATGCGCTCGATGAAGTGACTGGCCTGCTCGTGCCGTTCGCTCAAGGCCAGCGACCAGGCCACCGCCAGCAGCAGGCGCGGCCGGCGATCGACCTCCTCGGCCGGCAAGCGCCCCAGCCACTCGAGCACCGTGCCCTGGTGGCCGCGCGACATCAGCGAGTCATACAGGCTGCGCTCCGCCAGGTCATAGGCCGTCTCGCGCTGGCCGGCCGCCAGCGCATGCAGCGCAGCGGATTCGGTCAGGCCCTGCGCCGCCAGGCCCTCGGCGGCGCGCGCGTGCAGCGCTGCCTGCTCGTCGGCCGCCAGCAGCGCGAAGCGGCGCCGCAGCTCGTCGCGCGCCAGCGCATGCATGCGCAGCCAGTCGCTCGCCTCCCCGGCGGCCAGGACGGGGGTGTCGCGCGCCAGCCGCGCCAGGCGCTCGCCGGCGTCGGCGGCCTGCGCGACGGTTCGGCACAGCTCGGGGTGCAGGAGGTCGAGGATGGAGATCCTGTCAGGAACGTGACATCGGCAGGGTCCAGATTGGCCAACAGCAGGTTGACGAACTGGTCGCGCAGAGGGTCGCGCACAGCGCCGCCCTGCGCCGCCATGGCGGAGATCTCCGTCTGCGGGTCGCTGCCGGCGGCCATCACCGACAGCGCGAGCTGCAGACCCAGCGGCCAGCCCTCGGCCAGTTCGTGCAGCCGCGCCGCGGCGTCGCGATCGACGGCGGTGCCGAAGCGCCCACGCACCAGCTCGATCGTCTCGTCGAGCTGGAAGCGCAGCTGCGCCGGGCCGACGACCGTGGCCATGCCGTAGCTGACGAGGTCGTCGAGGGCCGAGCTGGCAGTCGGCGCGCACGGCGACCACCGCCCGCAGGTTGGACGGGGCATTGCGCAGCAGGTAGGCCAGCGCGTCGCGCGTGGCCTCGGGCAAGCGGTCGGCCTCGTCGACGATCAGCACGATGTCCAGCGCCGATTGCGCCACGTCGGCCAGCCAGATCGTCACGCCCTCGAGGCCGGCTGGCGTGGCGGCCTCCAGCAGCGTGTGACCGAAGGTGGGGCGGCCGGCACCGGTGCGAACGGCCAATGACAGCCCTTGCACGAAGCGCTGCACATCGTCATGCGGCTGCGCCGTGAGCCACGCCACGCTCCGGCCCTGGGCCAGATGCTGGCGCCGCCACTGAGCCAGCAGCGAAGTCTTGCCGTAGCCGCCGGGTGCCTGCACCAGGATGACCGGATGGTCGCCCAGGCGTTCGTGGTCGGCCTGCAGGCGTGGGCGCGCAAGTTGGTGGCGTGGCACGCGCGGTGGCGTGACCTTCAGCAGCAGGTCGTCGGGCGCGCCAGCGGTGGTGCGGGAAGCTGGAGTTGCCACGGTCTTCCAGGAGTTCGATGCTGCGGCGGCGAACCCGCCCACGCGTCGTCCGCACTGCCGATGCGAATGGTAACGGCGGACGGCGAGGACAAGCGTCCGTGCTTGCCCCCCCGCGAGGAGGAGGGACCGGAGGCCTCCCCCTGCCTAGCATGGCATCCAATCGCATTCCGAAGGGCTACCCATGTACCGCCATCTGCTTGTTCCCGTCGACGACACCGACCTGTCGGTCGAAGTCGTCGGCAACGCCGTCGCGCTGGCGCGGCCGCTGGGAGCGCGCATCACGTTCTTCCACGCCGTCACCGATGGGGCCGGTTCCTTGCGCGGTGACGCCGAGCTGCTGCGCCTGACCGCGCGCGGCGAATACGAGTACAAGCACCTCGGCAAGGCGCGGGAGCTCCTGACCAAGGCCGAGGCCGCGGCGCGCGCGCTGGGCGTGCCCTGTGAATCTCGCCATACCGTCAGCGACAGGCCTGCGCAGGCCATCGTCGAGGCGGCCCGCGCCGGCGGTTGCGACCTCATCTTCATGGCCTCGCACGGTGGGCGTGGCAAGCTGGGCATGGCCTTCGCGTCCGAGACGCTGGCGGTGCTGATGGGTGCCGGGCTGCCGGTCCTGGTGTCGTCCACGGGCGAACCCACCGCGCCGGCGCGGGCGATCGCCATCATCCGCGACGAGCACCGTTCCTTGGCCGCGGTCATGCATGCCTGGATGCATGCCCTGTCCACCGCGCGCAAGGCGGGCAGTGCAGCCGATGTAGCTCTGATGCGCGCCATCGTGCGCTACGTGCAGCAATTTCCGATGAAGCTGCATCACCCCAAGGAAGAGGAGCACCTGTTCCAGCGACTGCGCGAACGTACGACGAGCTGCAATGCCGAGCTTGACGAACTCGAACGCCAGCACGATCGCGACGACCAACTCGTCATCGCGCTGGCGCAGCAGGTCGAGGTACTGGCCACGGCCGATGCCGAGGGCCAGTTGAGCGTGACGCGTTCGCTGGACGAACAGGTCGCTCGCTACGCCGTCTTCCTTTGGGACCACATGGGCCGCGAGGAAGGGGTGATCCTGCCGGCGGCACAGCGCCACCTTCTGCCTGAAGACTGGGAGGCGATCGACGCCGCCTTCACCGAGAACCGCGACCCGGGCTTTCGCGGCGACACCGACAAGGAATATCGGCAGCTCTTCTCGCGCATCGTGAATCTGTCCTGAAACCGGCGACCACCGGTCGCCGCTCAGAACCCGATCGACAAGCCCAGCAGGACCTCGGCCTGCGTCAGGGTATCGCCACGAATCGAGACCACGCAGCCGCTGGAGCACAAGAACCCGCTGCTGGTGTTGATCAGGGTCAGGTAGCCGCGCAGCTCGGTGCGCAACGCGATGTTGGGGGCCAGCGTCCACTGCCAGCCGACGCCGAGGTTGCCGGACGGGCGCACCTCGTCGGACAGCCCGTCAAGCCCGGGCGAGAAGAAGGTGGCGCCGAGCCCGCCGACGAGATAGACGCCGCCTTGCCTCGCATCGCCTTCGAAGAAAACACGCCCGCCGAGGTGCAGATAGCTGATGTTGACCGCCACCTCGGCCGGTTGACCGAATGCCTGGCCGGGAAGCTCGCTGCGCTGGAACGAATAGAAGACCTGCCCCAGTTGCCCGTCGCTGAGCCGCCAGTCGACGCTTGCCGACACCGCCGCGCCGCTGCCGGGCGTGAAAATGTCGCCGTTGCCGCTGGCGTCCTCGAACTCGCCGCCGCCGCGCGCGCCGCCGTACAGCGTCATCGTGGTCTGCGCGCCTGCTGCGGCGGCAAAAAGGGCGAGCCCGGCGACGAGTGCGCCGCGGACCAGCAGGCCTGCGCGCGCCCGCAGGCGCCCTGCAGGAGCCGCCGTCCCAGGGGCACCCTGGTTCACGGGTGATGAGTTCATGTCGGTTCTCCATCGTGGGACGGCGCAGTTCCGGCCATTGCGCTGGCGCGGCTGCGCCAAGTTCGCGATGATTGCGCCATGGAGGTACGAGAATACTTTCCTGGCCTGCGTCATGAGGCAACGAGATGAGCCGCATCGCCTGGCGAATCCCGCAAGCTGCTGTCCTCGCCGTTGCGCTTGTCGGTTGCACCTCGACGCCGCCAGCAGCCAACCCCGACTATAAGAGTCGTGCCGTCACGCGCACGGAGGGTGGCGTGCGCGTATCGACCGCGGTGCTGTCGGCCGGTGAGAGCGTCAGCGTGTACGGCGTGCCGCTTGCAGACCGCTCGATCCAGCCCGTCTGGATCGAAGTCGAGAACCGCGAGGACCGCGCCTACTACCTGTTGTCGCCGGGACTCGACCCGAACTTCTTTCCCGCTTCCGAAGCGTCCGAGACGCTTGCACCGAACGGGTCGCCCGAGCAGAGGGTCGAGCTCGATCGACGCTTTCGTCAACTCGCCTTCAGCAATCCGGTCCTGCCTGGCGCGACGACCTCGGGCTTCGTGCTGACGAACCTCGACGAGGGCTTCAAGTTCGTGCAGATCGACCTGGTCACGAGCGGGCGGGCGAGAACGTTCTCGATCCTCGCCATCACGCCCGGCTTCCGCTCCGACTACCGTGCCAGCGAAGTCTTCAGCCGCGACATCTACCCGCCCGAGAGGATCGTGAACTACACCGACGACGCGGCCTTTCGCGCGGCGCTCGAGGCGCTGCCCTGCTGCGTGGCCAACGAGGATGGCTCGAGGAACGGCGATCCGCTCAACCTGGTGGTCGTGGGCGGCCTCGACGACGCCTTTCCGTCGTTCGCGCGCCGCGGCTGGCGCCCCACCGAGCTCAAGTGGTCGGGGTCGATCATGAAGATCGTGACCTCCGCGCTCTCGGGCGAGCGCTATCCGTACGCACCGGTGAGCGACCTCTACATGTTCGGCCGGCCCCAGGACCTGGCCTTGCAGAAGGCGCGCGACAACGTCCACCAGCGCAACCACCTGCGGCTCTGGCTGAGCCCGATGCGGCTCCATGGCAAGCAGGTGTGGGTGGGCCAGATCAGTCGCGACATCGGCAGCCGCCTGACGATTCACTCGCCGACGTTCACCACGCACAAGATCGATCCCGACGTCGACGAGGCACGCAACGCGTTGGCGCAGGACATGGCCTACTCGCAGAACCTCGCGAAGATCGGGTACGTGTCGGGAGTCGGCGCCGCGCCCAGGAGCGCCCCGCGCGGCAATCTCACGACCGACCCCTACTACACCGACGGGCTACGCGGCGTCCTGGTGTTCGACCGCCTGCCCACTTCATTGTCGGCGGTCGAGTTCTTCCCTTGGGAATCCATGCACGGCACGGGTGACAGACCATGAAGTCGACCCGACGACTGCTCGCAATCGCACTGTGTACGACGAGCCTCTCGATCGGCGTCGCCGGCTGTTCGACCTGGCAAGCTCCAGCCGCCTTCGACGACGCCGGGTTGCGCGCACGCGCAGTGACTGCCTCCAGGCAGGGTGTGAGCGTGATGGCGGCGGTGCTGAGCGCCGAGGACACTCGACTCATGTTCGGCGCCGACGTCAACTCGACCGGCGTGCAGTCCGTATGGGTCGAACTCCGGAACCAGACACCGGAGCCCTTGTGGCTGCTGCGCCCCGGATCAGACCCCGACTACTTCTCGCCGCTCGAAGTCGCGTGGTCCCTGCATGCGCCGCTTGCGCGCGAAGCCAACGCGCGCATCGATGGCCTGTTCGGCGAGCTCTCGTTCAAGAATCCGATTCTTCCCGGCGAAACCCGTGCGGGCGTGCTGTTCATCAACCCGGAGCGTCTCACGAGACTCCTCAACATCGACCTGCTCCAGAGGCGGGGCTTGATCCCCTTCTCCCTCTTCCTGGGTGTCCCTGACGATGGCGCAGATTCGCGTAACGGGGCGATCTCGTTCAGCTATCCCGATGCCGACATCACCGACTGCAAGGACCTCGCCGCGCTGCGTGCGGCGCTGGAGCGGCTGCCATGCTGCGCAAGCGATGCGCCCGGCACGGCCCGAGGCGATCCCCTCAATGCCGTGTTCGTGGGCGAGTTGCCCGACATCGGCGCAGCGCTCGTGCGCCGCAGCTACCGCCGAGACGCGCAAGCCGTGGACGCTGCCCAGCAGCTCTTCGGCCGCGGGCCCGACGTGGTGTTGCGCAAGCAGGCGCAAGCAGGTGCGACATCGACCTGGATGCGCCTGTGGCTCGCCCCGTTCGCTTCGAAGGCCGCTCCGTCTTCATCGTGCAGGTCGGACGGCCGGTGGGCGGGCGTTTCCTGCCTCGCAACGGAGCAGCCATCGTGCTGCATGACGACGTGGACGAGGCGCGCAATCTCATGATCCAGGACATGATGTATTCGGGCGGCCTGGACAAGCTCGGGTTCGCCACCGGTGTCGGCTCGGCATCCCCCACCCACCCTCGAACGACTCTGGGCGGCGCTCGATATCACACCGATGGCCTGCGCGCCGTCCTGTTCCTTGCCACCCGCCCGCTGAGCCTGTCGGACGTGGAGTTCCTGGATTGGGCGCCGTATCTCGGACTCAACGATCCCGTTCGGACCGGAGGACCACCATGACCGGCATCGACCCCGAAGGCAGGCGCCTTCCCATCAAGCTCGACAGCACCTCGAACGGCGAATTTGCGCCCGTGCCTCTGTGGCCGGCGAACCTCGAAGCCAACCGTCTCGCGCATGAGGCGGCTGCGGAGAATTCGAAGCGTCTGGGTTGCTCCAAGCGGACGTTTCTGACCTCGGCCTGTGGCGCAGCAAGCACGCTCCTCGCCTTCAACGCGGCCAACGCGGCCGCCGGACGGACCGGCGGGTTCTTCGACTTGCCGAAAGACGCAGCCCTGGACCTGCAGCTCGCTCGCGCGCAGGTCGGACCCGTCAAGCAGGAGTTCATACTCGACGTGCAGGGCCACTTCATCGACACGCCGAAGGGCAACCCGAAGAGCGCCGAGGTGTTCCTCAAGGACGTGTTCATGGACAGCGACACCGATGTGATGGTGCTGTCTTTCGTCCCTTCCGCCCGCAACGCCGAGCCGGTGACGATTCAGGCCGCCGACGAAGTGCGCCGGCTGGTCGACAAGCTCGAAGGCACGCACCGGCTGCTGCTGCACGGCCGCGTCAACCCGAACCAGCCCGGCGACCTCGAGGGGATGGACGAGCTGCAGCAGAAGTGGGGCGTAAGCGCCTGGAAGACCTACACGCAATACGGTCCGAACGGCGAAGGCTACTTTCTGCACGACGACGTCGGCATTCGCTTCATCGAGAAGGCGCGCGCCCTCGGAGTCAAGAACATCTGCATCCACAAGGGGCTGCCCTTCGGCCGCCGCTCCTACGAGCACAGCCAATGCAGCGACATCGGCGTCGTCGCCAAGCGCTATCCAGACGTGAACTTCCTCATCTATCACTCGGGCTTCGTCAGCACGGTGACCGAGAAGGCCTATGACGCGAGCGGAACGAGCGACGGCATCGACACGCTCGTCGCTTCGCTGCAGAAGCATCAGGTCAAGCCGAACAGCAATGTGTATGCAGAGTTGGGCAGCACCTGGCGCTTTCTGATGCGTGACCCCGATCAGGCGGCCCACGCGCTGGGAAAGCTGATCGTGGCGTGCGGCGAGAACAACGTGCTGTGGGGCACCGACTCGATCTGGTACGGCTCGCCGCAAGACCAGATCCAGGCCTTCCGGACGTTCCAGATCTCCGCGCAGTTGCGCGAACGGCACGGGTACCCTGAGATCACTCCCGCGATGCGGGCAAAGGTCTTCGGCCTGAACGCCGCGAACGTGTACGGCCTCACCCCGACAGACGTGAAGCGGTACACCGCACGCGACGCGGTCGCGCACAAGCGCGCCGCCTACCTCGAGAATCCCGATCCGCACTTCAGGACCTACGGGCCGAAGACGCGGCGCGAGTTCCTGAGGGTGTTTCACTCCGCTGGCTGACAGTCAGGGTTCTCGGGATTCGTGACTTCTTCATGGCGCTCGCGGCAAGGCGCTCGAGAAGATCGCTCTCCCCAGCGCAACCACCATCCAGAGCGTCAGCACCGGAAAGACGACCGTGTGCAGCAGGAACACGACGATCAAGTCCACCAGCTGACGCACGATGTGCTCGGTCGCCTGCGCGATCTGCTCGGGAAGCTGCCGCACGTCCAAGCCCTTCGGCTGCAGCATGACGGACGCCTGGTCGATCTCCTTCTGGGCGATGGCGTAGCGTTCGGCGAGGTAGCCTCGATAGATCCATTCGCTCGTGAAGGTGCAGCCGAGCACTGCGAAGCGGGCGACGGCGAGCACGAGCAGGGCACGCACCCAGACCGTCGGCGCGCGCCCGCGGCGCCAAGCCAGGGCGAGGCTCAGCAAGAGCGCGGCGCTGAACGCGAGCGAGAGCGTCCAGTGCGCGCCGATATTCAGCAGGAAGGCCTGCAGGCCGAAGGCCACGACCGCCGTGAGCATGACTGACGAGAACTGCTCGAGCAGGTCGTTGACTGGATCAAGCAGTTGTCCCGGCGCGGTGATGACGCCCATGCCGGCCGGTGCGGCGCTCAGCTGCGTGCCCTGCGCGGCGGACACGAGAGCGTCCAACCCGCGCACGACGGCGTAGGTCGACAACGCACGCTTGAGGCCCGCCTCGGCGTGCTCGACGGCGACCTGCTGCGGGCGGGGCAGCCACGCGAGCACGACGAGGGCGACGGCGACGACGACGGCAGCGAGTCGCCGCGGGCCGCTCATCGACGGGCTCCGGGCCTTGGCGAGCGCGTCGCCCGCCGAGGATCCCGCGACGGTTCTTGGACTGGCCTGCGCATTGCCGCATCTCCTGCACGAATCGATGGAAGGAGTGTGCGCCGCCGTCTCCCGATTCCGAAGTGGTCATGCCTTCGAGCGCAAGATTCGCTGCTGGAGGAGTGCCATGAACGCAGAATCCAACCCGGTCGACTTCCACGCATTCGAGCACGCCGGCTGGGAAGCCGTGCACGATCGGTACGACGGCTCCTTCGCCGGTCTCACGTCGCAGTCGATCGAGCCCTTGCTGGACGCCACGGGCGTCCGTGAGGGCTCGCGCGTGCTCGACGTTGCGACCGGCCCCGGCTATGCGGCCGCAGCAGCCGCTGCCCGAGGCGCCGATGTGGTCGGCCTGGACTTCTCCGCGGCGATGCTTGCGACGGCGCGACGCCAGCACCCGGCGCTTGACCTGCGCGAAGGCGACGCGGAGCAATTGCCTTTCGCCGACGGAACCTTCGACGCGGTGGTGATGAGCTTCGGCTTGTTGCACATGCCGCGGCCCGAACGTGCCGTGGCGGAAGCATTCCGCGTGATGCGAACGCATGGTCGGTTCGGCTTCACGGTGTGGGCCCCGCCCGATCAGGCGGTGGGTCTCGGGATCGTTCTGGATGCCTTGCGACGCTCGGGCGATTTGTCGGTGCCCTTGCCGCCCGGCCCACCGTTCTTCCGCTTCAGCGACGCGGCCGAATGCGAACGCGTGCTCACCGCAGCAGGCTTCGAGTCCGTGCTGGTCACACTCGTGCCGCAAGTCTGGCGCTTGCGATCGCCTGAAGCGCTCTTCGAGGTCGTCTTGAACAGCACGGTCAGAATGGCGGCTCTGCTGAAGGCGCAAAGCGCGCAGGCTCTGGACGCCATCCGAGATGAGGTCCGGCAGACCGCCACGCAGTACATCGCGGGCGGCTGCCTGGAACTACCGATGCCTGCCGTGCTGGCGAGCGCTTCCAAGAGCTGATGCCCAAGCGCCCTCCAGCGGCGCTGTCGACGAACTGCCGATGATCGGGCTTGTCATCGATTGCACGTCACCGCACGGAACCGAACGTCAGGGTGGTCTGGAAAGTCAACCGCCGACGAAAAGTTGTTGTCGACAAGTATCTCCGGCGGGCCAGGCACCAGACCCGGCGAGGTGCACGTCGCGTCGAGCTTCATCTTGATCGCATCGCCGTGACGCACTCTCGTCGTGAATTGAACGGCCCTTTCTTCGCTTCGCGGGTGGTTGAGCTGATCGTCTCGCTGATCCCTCCGATCGAGAACGTCGCATTGCAGCTGCCACCCGGACCGACCTCGAAACTTGTCCGCCAGGTCCAGACCGTGTCGAACGATGTTTCGGGAGCCGCATTCACCTCCACGAAGTACGTCACGTCGGCGCTTGCCGTCGACGCACCGGGATAGGCCGAGCTCACGAACGCGGTTGCGTTGCCTCCGATGGACGCAGATCCATAGGCTCCATCCACGCTGAATCCCGCGTGCGCATTGACGGAAAACTCGTCGCTGGTGTCGGTCTCACCACGCACATCCACCTCGTACAGCGGGCAAAGAAGCTGCGGCGTGGCCTCGCTCAGCGACACCTTGCCGAGCTCGAGAGGCAACTCCGGCAATCGCGAGATCACGAAGGCGTAATAGTCGCCTGCCGACGCGGCGGTGGTGCTCGTCAACGCGTGCGTGAATTCGGTCTGTCCGCTGCTGGCGGTCTGCGTCGCAATCGTCGTCTGCGTGGTGCCGACCCTGTGCACCCACTCGACGCGATCGACGTTGTACATGCCCAGGAACGTGCTCGGGTCGAGCACCGCCTTCAGGTTGACCGTGTCGCCGGCAGTGAAGCTCGCGCGGTCGGTGCTCACCATCGCAGCCGGCGATGTCGCCAGGTCCTTGGAGATCGTGGCTTCTGCCAGCGTGTAGCGTGTCAGACCCAGGGCATCGAGCACCGTCTCCACATCGAGTCCGACACCCGCCTTGCCTTCGAGCGAGAGCTTGTAGTCGGACGCGTATCCCTCATCGACGATCTGGGCCGTTCGTGTCATGAAGCTGCCGCCGACCTTGCCGCCGACTCTCACTTTCAGGAACTCCCATCGCGCGCGAATGAAGCGGTTCCCGAGCGCGGCGTCAACCGTGCCGAAGATCTCGAACGCCGGCTCCAACCGCAAGCCGCCCAACCCGGCGCTCGGCAAGGTCGCTGTCCAGTCGAACTTGAGCGGCGAAGGATCGAACTTGCCGTCCAGCGGACAGCTTGCACACTCGAAGCCGACTTGAGTCTGCGCCTTCGCTTCGACGTTGGCCGTGAATTTTGCTTCCGCCACGGTGAGCTTCCCGCTCAGTTCGAATCCCGCGCCCACGGGCACGAGGCCACTCAGAACCAACGAAAGCGCACCTGGCGCCGCCGGAAACGGAATCACGAAGAGCTCCATCGCGCAACTGAGCTTGCCCTCGAAGACAAGGCCCACTTTCACTTCGGCGGCGATCGTCAGCTTGGGCTCCGCCTTGACGATGAAACGGTCCAGGCTTCCGTCCACGATGTGCCAGTCGACCGACGGCGCGACAGTGATCGATATTTGTGGGGGCGCCGCGAGTTGCACCGGCAGGGGCGAATCGCCAGCCACCCCGGTGATGGACGAGTCATCGCAACTGAACGCGCCCAGCGCACGCCGCGTCCCGACCGGGCCCGCGGGCTTGCGTGCGCTCCCTGGCCTGCTGAACCCCGGGCTTCGGCGTGAAGGTGTGGGTGTCGCCCACCCGTTGGACGGTGTAGTGCGCGAGCACCTCATCCGAGTAGATCACCGGGGCCATCGACAACTCGAACACCTCGTCGAGCTGCAGATTCGGGAACAGCACCGGCAAGGGCACCAGGCCCAGCGTGAACGTGGTCTGTCCGGCGACCGAGCCGTCCACCGCCACCACGCGCCCGGCCACCGCCTTCGATCCGGTGCCCACGAGCAGTGTGCCGAGCGCGGGCGCGGGCACGTCGCCGCTGAGTGTCACGCGGTAGGTGTTGGCCATGCTGGGCGCGGCGTTCGGGTCGGTCTCGACCGGCTCGCCCAGCACCTGCGCGTCGCTCACCAGCACGCTCCCGGCAGCCGGTTGGGCGACCACCGCCAACACCGGCGCCGAGCGCACACCTTGCGCGCTGGCGACGATCTGGCTCGAGCCGGCGGCGCTGGAGGCGGTGAGCTTGCCGGCTGCATCGACGGCAATCACGGCCGCCTTGCCGGAACTCCATGCGATCGGCACATCGAGCGCGTTGCCCTGCGCATCGCGCGCCACGGCCGACAACTGGCGTGTCTCGCCGGCCTGCTGCAGCAGGGCTCCCTTCTCTTCGATCTCCACCGTGGCAACGACCGGGGCCGGTGCGGTGGTGGTGCTGCCGCCGCCGCCGCAGGCTGTCATCACGGCGACCAGCCCCATGGCGAGCGCGCGCAGTCCCCAACGAGTCACCGTGTTCATCTTTGCTCCTCCTCGTTGATGAATGTCGTCAGGGTGGCCGGAACGGCCTGCCCCCGTCCTTAAACGTTCCTAAATGTTGCAAGGTGCGCTAGGCTGGGGCTACCTTGCTGCCCCACGAGCCCATCCTCCTTCGGCCCGGCGCGCTGCGTTTCGGGCGCTGCGAGCTGCGGCCGCTCGAGCGGCGGCTGCTGGTCGACGGCCGGCGCGCCGCGCTCGGCGGCCGTGCCTTCGACCTGCTGCTGGCGCTGGCCGAACGTGCGGGACGGCTCGTCACCAAGCAGGAACTGCTCGACCTGGTGTGGCCGGACGTGGTGGTCGAAGAAGGCAACCTGACGGTGCAGATGAGCAGCCTGCGCAAGCTGCTCGGCCCGGACGTCATCGCGACCGTCCCCGGGCGCGGCTACCGCTTCTGCGTGGCGGTCGAGGCCGACGGCGCCGACCTGCACGCCGCCCCGCCGGCCGCCGCGCCCGCGCTTGCCCGGCCGGGCGTCGCTGGGCAAGCCACTGATCGGCCGCGATACCGACCTGGCCGCGCTCGGCGCGCTGCTCGATGCCCACCGGCTGGTGACCATCGCCGGCGCGGGCGGCATCGGCAAGACGCTGCTGGCGCAGCACTTGCTCGCGGCGCGCGCGCCGCGCCCCGGACACGGCGCCTGCTGGGTCGAGCTGGCGCCGCTCGAATCGCCGCTGCAAGTGGTGGGCGCGATCAGGCGCCGCGCTCGGCGTGCGCACGGGCGCCGGCGGCGACCCGCTGGCTGGCCTCGTCGCCGCTTGTGCGCCGCTTGCAGCTGCTGCTCGCACTCGACAATGCCGAACACCTGCACGCCGAGGTGGCGCGCGTCGCGCAGGCACTGCACGACGGCGCACCCGGCGTGCGCCTGCTCGTCACCAGCCAGGCGCCGCTGCATCTGGCGTTGGAGCGGCTGTACCGGCTGGACGCGCTGGCCGTCCCGGGCTCCGGCACCGCGGCGAAGGCGGCGCTCGGCTTTGGCGCCGTCGCGCTGTTCGTCGAACGCGCAGCCGCGCTCGACCGGCACTTTCGCCTGCACGACGGCAACGTCGGCGCCGTGATCGAGATCTGCCGGCGCCTGGACGGCATCGCGCTCGCGATCGAGCTGGCGGCGGCGCGCCTGCCGCTGCTGGGCGTGACGCGGCTGGCCGCCGCGCTCGACGAGCGCCTGCGTGTGCTGACGGTGTCACCCAGCGGTGCACCGCCGCGTCACCAGACGCTGCGCGCCGGGCTCGAGTGGAGCCACGGCCTGCTGTCGCCGATCGAGCAATGGGTGTTCCGCCGGCTGGCGGTGGTGAGCGGCAGCGCGTCGCTCGAACTGGCCCGGCAACTGCTCGCCGACGACGCCGCCGACCCGTGGGCGGCGCTGGATGCGCTCGGCGGGCTGGCCGAGCGTTCGCTGGTGGCCCTCGTCGGCGACCCCGACGCACCGCGCTACCGCCTGCTCGAGTCGCCGCGCGCGCTGGCGCTGGAGCGGCTGCGCGCGTCCGGCGAGGAAGACCTGCTGCTAGGGCGTCATGCGCGCGCGCTGGCCGCGCTGATGCAACGTGCGTTCGACGACCACCGCAGCCGCGCCGGCGCCATCGACGCCTGGCAGCGCGACCTCGCACCCGACCTCGACAACGCCCGCGCGGCGTTCGCGTGGGCCTGCCGGCACGACGCCGCTGCGGCAGCCACGATCGCCGCGACCCTGCTGCTGGCGCTGCCGGGCCTGCGCGAACGGGTGGCGCTGTGCGAGGCGATCGAACCTCTGCTTGCCCACGCCGTGCCGGGCGAGTTGCGGGCGCGTGTGCAGCTCGAGGGATCGGTCGTGCTGCGGCTGCGACGGTCCACGCCGCGGCGACGTGGATCCAGCAGGCGCTGCGCTGGTACGACGCCGCCGGCGACGACCGCGCCGGGCTGTACCTGGCGCTCGCCGAGCATGTGCAGTGCGCACGCCGCGAGCGCCGGCTGGGCGACGGCGAGGCGGCCGCGCTGCTCGAGCGCCTGCACACGCTGGAACGCGACGGCCCCGCCTTCGCGCCCCAGGTGGCTGCGCGCGGCGTGCGCTGCGCCACCCTGCTGATGAAGCAGCTGGACGCCTCGGCCGACGAGTTGGTGCGCAACCAGCAGCGCGCGATCGCGCTCGAAGCGGCGGCCGGCCAGCCGGACCCGCTTGCCTCCGTCAACTACACCAACCTGCTGGTCGAGGTGGGTCGCGCGGACGCGGCGATACGCTTCGGCCTGAAGCTGCAAGACGAGTTGCAGGGCTCGCGCCACGCGTGGGCGCTCGACGGCTTGAAGTCCAACCTCACCGCAGCGTGGCTGGCCCAGGGCGCGACGCGCGAGGCGCGCGCGCTGGCGCGCGAAGCCTGGTCGCTGCGGGCGGTCGTCGAATCCCAGCACTCGTGGGCCGACCACCTGGCGCTGCTGGCCGCGCTCGAAGGGCGCCCGCGCGCCGCCGCGCTGCTGGCAGGGCACGCCGACGCGCTGTACGCGGCGCGCCACCATACGCGGCAAGGGGTCGAGATCCAGTCTCACCAGCGCGCGCTGGCGCTCGCGGCGGCGGCGCTCGGCGACACCACGACCGGGCGCGCACGTGCCGAAGGCGCGGCGCTGACCGACGACGAGATCGCGCGCATCGCGTTTGCGAGCGACGACGACGTCTGACGACCCGTTCGAGCGACTCTCTACCAGGCGTATCCCAACTTGAACAGCAGCGCCTTGTTGCCGTCCTTGCCCACCGCGGCCTCCAGGTTGGCCACGATGCCCTGGTCCGGCTTGAGGAGGTACTGCACGCCGGCCCCCACGCCGGGGAAGAGGTTGTCCGATTCCGAACAGCCGTCCCGATTGCCGCCATAGAGGCACGCCACGCCGGCGAACACCGTGGCCGTCCAGCGCTCGGCAAACCGATGGCGCTCCTCGACCTCGATCGAGGACATCGACTTGCCCAGGTACTCGCCCATCGTGTAGCCGCGCAGCATCACGGGCGCAAAGGCGCCGGGCGGCGCGTCCTTCGTCCACTGGTTGCTCTGGCGCACCGCCAGCACGTGGCCTTCCCCGTGGCTCCAGAAGTGCCGGTAGTCGAGCCGGTACACGTCGAAGTCGTCGCCCTCGATGCTCTGCCGGTAGGCGATGCTGTTGAAGTTGAAGACCACGCCCTTCTTCGGCGAATCCTGGAGGTCGCGGGAGTCGTGGTAGAGGACCAGGCCCACGCCATCGGCCTCGAACCCGGTCAATCCGAGCAAGCCGAGCAGGTCATCGTCGAGTGCCGACTGTCCGACGATCTGGTAGTTCGTGGCCAGCGCCTGCGCGCCGACGAACCAGTCGTCCTTCACGCGGTAGAGGTAGCGCGTCACGAAGGAGCGGATGTGATCTTCGGACTTCAGCGGCTCACCCGTGCCGAGGAAATCGTCGTAGTCGTTCCTGATCTTGCCGCCGACGGCGAGCACCATGAGCCGATGCTTGTCGGCGCCGAACGAGGTTCGGGCAAACAGCACCGCGGTGGCGGAGTCCGTGGACGTGTACTGCGCGCTGGCCCCGAAAATGGACACCTGCGATTGCGCGTCGAACTTGCGGAGATAGCCGGCGAGCCCGCCGAACGACGTGCCGAGCTTCGGGTTGTTCGAGAAGGTCGGCATCAACACCCAGGGCGATGGAGCCTTCTTCGGCTCCTCCTCTTGCGCGCGTGCAAGCTGGCTGCACAGGCAGCAGGCAGCCAGGAGCGTCGTCGTCAGGCCGCGTCCGACTGCACGTCTGGTCGCCGTGGGGCGTCGGATTCGGGTGGTGTGGGACATCCGGCTGCCAACATAGCCCGCCTCGAGCCGGCAGCACATTGGACCTTGGTCCGATACGGCAAGTCCCGCTTGGATTGCATTGGCTCTGTGTCCTCTGTGCCTCTGTGTCCTCTGTGTCAAACAAGACTGGCGCATGCGGGCATGCTTCCTTGACACAGAGGACACAGAGACACAGAGGAAACGAGAAGGCAGCAAAACCGGTTCCGGAGCGGCGCCTGTCAGGGCTCGCGCAGCCAGACCTGCGAGCGGCCGAGCCAAGGCACGCCGATGTAGCCGCGCACGTCGAGCTTGCGGCCGCCTTCGGCCAGCGCGATGCGGCACCGGTACGTCTGCCCGTTCTCGGGGTCGAGGATCGTGCCGTCGCCGTAGCCGGCGCCGTCGCGCCGGAAGCCGCGCAGGATCGGGAGGCCGACGAGGGGCTGGTCTTTCAGCGTGCCGGAACAGCGCGCGCAACTCGGCGACGGGTCTTCTCCCGGCTCGGGAAAGACTTGCTCTATCCGGCCGACGAGTTCGCCGTCGACCTCGACGATGCGGATGAGCCCGCGGGGCTTGCCGCTGCGGTCGTCGATGTTCTTCCACAGCCCAGCCACCGGGGCCTCCTGCGCGAGTGCCGATGACTGCGAGAGCGCCGAGACAATCGCGAACGCGACACAGGCCGACCAGGGGCGAAGGTTCATGCGGTTTCCTTTCAGCTTTCGAGGGGGAACGTGACGACGTGGCGCGCGGCGAACGGGCCCATCGCGGCCTCGATCGTGGCCTGCGCCGCCGCGCGGTCGCCCGGCCGGCGCAGGCGGACGCGGATGTCGGCGAGCAACCCGTGCCGCGCGTCAGGCTGCACGGCCACCGATGCACTGCCGAGGCCGGCCAGCGCCGGGGCGATCGCCGCTTCGAAGGCGTTCTCGCTCTCGCGCCGGACCAGCGCGGGCTTGAACACCTTGCCGATCGCCGTCAACGGCAATTCGTCGACGATGCGCACGGCCTTCGGCCACGCGCGGCGCTCGGGAATGCGGCACTGCGCGTGCAGCGCGAGCTCGTCGGCGGTCAGGCCGGAGCCGGCGGCCAGCGTGACGTAGGCCACCGGCAACTCGCCGGCCATCGCGTCGGGCCGCCCCACGGCCGCTGCCATCACCACGGCGGGGTGCGACTGCAAGGCCTCCTCGATCATGCGGGGGTCGATGTTGTGGCCGCCGCGGATGATCAGCTCCTTCGCGCGCCCCGTCAGCCAGACGTAGCCGTCGGCATCGATGCGCGCGAGATCGCCGCTGTGCAGCCACCGGCGCCCGTGGTCGTCGTGCACCCACAGGGCGCGGTCGTGATCGGCATCCAGGTACCCGCAGGCGACGTGCTCGCCGGCCACGAGCAAATGGCCGATCTCGTCGGTGGCGCAATCGCGCACGAACCGGTTTGCGTCGCCGAGCAGCGCCGTCTTCAACCGCACGTAGGGCAGGCGCAAGCCTGCCGACCCCGCCTTGCCGCGGCCGGCCCAGGGCGTGAGGCAGCTCGCCACCGTGGCCTCGGTCTGGCCGTAGCCCTCGAGGATGGGGATGCCCGTGCGGGCGGTGAACGCCTGGGCGACCGCGGGCGGCAGGGCCGCGGCGGCCGAGATGGCGAAGCGCACGCTGAGCAGGTCCGCTCGCTCGGGCGGCAGTTGCAGCAGCGACGCGAACATCGACGGCACGGCGCTGAAGTAGGAGATGCGATGGCCGGCGAGGATCTTCAGGAAGCGCTCGCGCACGCCCTTCGTGCGGAAGCCGGCGGGGCCGGCCAGCACCGTGGTCATGCCGAGCAGCAGCGCCACCAGCGTGTTCACCGCGGCGTTGGCATGGAAGAGGGGCAGTGCGACGAGCCCCACGTCGTCGCTCGACAGCGGCGAGGCGAGCACCAGCATGTGCGCGTTGGCGATCTTGTTCGCATGCGTGCCGCGCACGAGCTTGGGCAGGCCGGTGGTGCCGCCGGTGTGGAAGAGGCTGGCGGCATCCTGCGGCGCGGGCCAGGCCGCGCGCGGCAGCGGCGACGCGTCGAGCCGGGCGAGCGCGTCGTGGTAGCGGATGACGTCCGGCGACCCCCGGCCTCGCACGATGATGACCGCTTGCAGCGTCGGCACGCATCGTCGGATGCGCTCGACCTGGGACCACAGGGCGCTGCCGGGCAGATCGCCCAGCGTGACGAGCACGCGGGTGCCCGCCGCCGCCAGGATGCTCGCGACGATCTCGCCGTCGAGCAGGGGATTGACCGGGTTGGCGATGCCGACGGTTTCCGCGGCCCACAGGCAGAACAGCGTTTCGGGGAGGTTCGGCAGCAGCAGCGACACGACGTCGTTGCGCCCGACGCCGCAGGCCTGGAACAGCCGCGCCGTCTGCGCGACGCGCCGTGCCGCCTCCTCGAAGGTGAAGGTCTCGAACGGCTTCGCAGCGCCCCTGCCGTACCGCAGGCCGGCCACTGCGGAGCGCAGCCGATGGCGCCACGGGATGCGGCGAGGGTCGTGGCAATGGCCGTCGATGAAGAACCGGATCGCTTCCTTCGACGGCACTTTCGCGGCGGCCTGCAGCAGCGCTTCGTAGGCCGAGCCGACGGCGACGCGCGACGCGAGCGGCGTGGCCTCGATCGCGTCGATGTCGGCGGCGTCGCGCACCGGCCTGCGCACAGCCCCCACGGGCGCCTTCGCGTGCGCCGCCAGCGTGAGCCCGCGTTCGGCGGCCGCGGGCGCGAGGCGCTCCATCAGGTCGACCACGTCGGCGAACACCGCGTCGAGCACCGGGCGGTCGACGGCGGGGTGCGCGGCGATGGCGTTGTAGCAGAGGTGCGCGTCGACGTGGCGCAGCCAGAAGATGAACATCGGCCCGCCGACGCAGGCGCCGTTGAAGCCATGGACGTCCCGCAGCCGCAACGGACCGACCGTGTGAGGGAACGGGTAGCGTCCGACGTTGCTGATGTTCACGCCGTCTCCCACGCCGCCCGTGCGGCCGTGGTCGACGCCGCGGCGCCGCCACAGACCGTGGTAGTCGACGACCGTGTCGGTGACGGCCTGGAAGAGCTTGGGCGTGCCGAGCCGAAGCTGCCGGCGCGCGCTGCGCGTGAGCAGCCGGGCCAGCGACCAGAAATCGATGTCGGGGTCGACGGGCACGCCGACGTTCGCGATGCTCGTGCCGAGGCCGATCGCCTGCGCATCGATCTCGCCGTGGTCGATGCGGATTCGCATGTTGAAGTCCATCGACAAGGGCACCGCGACCCGGCCGCCGGCCATCGGCGGCGACATCCCGTGCGCTGCCAGGTGCCGGCACACCGCGAACTGCACCGCCGCGGCGAAGGCACCGCCGACGGTCGCGCCGCGCTTCTTGCAGGCCGCCGACAGCACCGCCCAGCGCGCGCTGTCGCCACTGGCGAAGGCACAGAGCGTGGCGATGTCGTGCCGGCTTCGCGGCTGCATCGCGGCCGGGGCGAGCGGCAGCCAGGGCGCGCGGGTGAAGCGCCGCTGGTCGCGCACGGCAAGGTGCCGGCCGACCCATGCGAGCGCGCGGCCGACGAGGCGCAAGCGCAGGTGCGAGTGGATCGACGGCGGCAGCGGCAGCGCCTTGACGGCAGGCAGCCGGGCCGCCGCGGCCTCGGCCGATGCGGCACCGCGCTCGAGCTCCTGCTGCACGGCGACCGTGGCCACGAGGATCTGGTGCAGCAGCCTCATCAGCGATGTGCCGTCGACGATCGCGTGATGGCTGCACACGATCAGGTGGCCGCCCGCCCCGCCCCGCTCACGCACCCAGACCACGCGAAAGAGGAAGCCGCGCTGGAGATCGAAGCGGTGGCGCGACTGCTGCTGCGCCGCCTCCTGCCAGGGCACGGCGCCGCCGTCGATCTGCTCGATGTCCAGCGCGTGTGCGGTCCGGCGCGTGGGCGCGCAGCCGCGCCCGCTGCTGCTCGTCGCCGCCCGGCCAGACGATGGCCGCCCGCAGCGACGGGTGGCGCTGCTGGACGCGAAAGCACGCCTCTTGCAGCGCCTCGAACCGCAGCGCGCCCTCGATGCGGCCGATGATGAGATCGGGACCCATCGAGTCGCCGAGCTGGGCCAGCACGACCTCCAGCCCGCGCAGCTCGCGCTCGGCCACGATGGGACGGCTCGCGGTCATGGCGCGCTCCGCGCGGCCGGACGCCTGCGGCCGTAGGGATAGCGGCCGAGCGCATACCGGTAGACCGACAGGCGCGAGTCGATGACGGAAGCGTCGGGCAGCGCGTCGTAGTGGCCTTGGGCCGCGAGCCATCGGTGCAGCGCCGGCAAGCGCCACTGCGGCACCGCCGGATAGAGGTGGTGCTCGAGATGGTGGTTGCCGCCGAACTCCACCAGCGTGAACAGCGGGTGCGTGCGCGAGCGCGTGTCGTGCAGCTCGCCTTCGGCCGTGTGGGCGTGCTCGGTGAACGAGCGCAGCCCCGAGAGCCAGCCGCCGACGACGAGGGGGATGGCCACGCCGATCCACAGGAAGCCGGGCCAGCGCGCCTCGATGCACAGGTACACCGCCAGCCAGCCGAGCACGAACGCGATGTTCAGCCACGCCAGCACGCGGAACTGCGCGAGCGGAAACGGCAGCCGGATGTGCGCGAGCTCGGGCGGCAGCGGCCGGCCGAGCGCGAGGCCGAGCGCACGCCTGAAGTAGTGCGCATTGGCGCGGTTGCGCTGCGCGAGCATGCGCCCGAGCAAGGTGCGATAGCGCCGCAGCAGCTGCAGGTCGGGATCCTTGTCGGTGTTGGCGAACCGGTGGTGCGACCAATGGTCCATCGCCATGCCGCTCTGGAAGAAGAACAGCGTCATCGACGAGAACAGGAGGCCGATCAGCGCCGACACGTGGCGGTTCTCGTGGAACGTGAAGTGGAACCCGTCGTGCCCGATCCACCCCATGAGATGAACGCCCTGCCCGGCGATCACGAACAGCGGGATGGAGAGCACGATGCGCAGCCACAGCGGGCCTTCGGACTGCAGCAGCAGGTGGTAATTGAGCACTGCCGGCCCGAGGAACATCAGCAGCATGAACGCGACGAGCGCCGCGGCGCCCGCGAGCGACTTGCGGCGGAAGTGCGCGGGAATCTGCGTGGGAACCTGCGCTTTGGTGCGTGTCATGGCGTGGGCGAGCGACGGGAAGGCTCGGGCAGGCCGGCGCGCAGATCGGCGGCGCGCGCGGCGCGGCGCCGCAGGCGATCGGTGGCGGCGGGTGGGTGGTCGAAGTGGCGGTCGATCAGCCGCCGGGCCTGCGCGGCATGGCCGGTGGCGGCCAGCGCCTGCGCGTACGACACCGCGAAGCGCGCGCCGTCCAGCCCATGGCGCCCGGCTTCGTGGTAGGCCCGGTGCAGCGCCAGCAGCGCAGCGCGCCGGCTGGCGCCGGCAATGCGCGGCGCGCGCAGGTGGAACTGCCCGCGCACGTAGGATCGCGCGCAGGATCTCGTCCGCGCGCGACTTGTCCCGCGTGCCCGCTTCCTGCACGAACACGAGCACCTCGCCACCGGCCCGCTCCACGGAGAAGCAGATGCCGCAGCCCGGCCGCACGGCGTCGTGGCAGCGGTCCACCGTGCCCTCGATGTCCTGCGGAAAGTGATTCACGCCGCGGATGATCAGCGTGTCCTTCAGGCGGCCGCTCACGTGCAGCTCGCCCTCGTGGAAGAAGCCCAGGTCGCCCGTGCGCAGGAAGGTGCTCTCGCATCCGGGCACGGCCGCGCCGAACGTGGCCAGCGTCTCGGCCTCGCGCTGCCAGTAGCCCGACGCGACCGACTCCCCGGCGATCAGGATCTCGCCGACGCGCCCCGGCTGCAGTGGCATCAGGTGGACGGGGTCGACGACGACCACGCGCAAGCCATCGGCCGGCACGCCGCAGCTCACGACATGCTCGACCTGCTGCGCCGGCGTGACCCCCGGATCGACCGGCACCGCATGCCGATCGCGCGCATACAGCGCCTTGTCGATCGCCGTGGCCCGGTACGGGTCGTGGCGCGGCTTGCCCGTGACGAGCAGCGTCGTCTCGGCCATGCCGTAGCACGGATAGAAGGCGCGCTCGTTGAACCCGCAGGTCTCGAACCGCCGGGCGAAGCGCGCGAGCGTGTCGCGCTTGACCGGCTCCGCGCCCGTGAAGGCCAGGCTCCACTCCGAGAGGTCGAGCGTTGCCAGGTCGTCGTCGCGCACCTTGTCGACGCACAGGTCGAAGGCGAAGTTCGGCGCGCCGCTGATCGTGCAGCCGTGATCCGCAATGCCGCGCAGCCATCGCTCCGGCCGGCGCAGGAACGCGTGCGGCGTCATGAAGACCAGCGGCACACCCGCGCACAGCGGCGTGAGGATGGACCCGATCAGCCCCATGTCGTGGTACGGCGGCAGCCACGAGAACACCTTGTCATCGGCTTCGAAGGCCATCTGCGACACGATGGCGCCGATGTTGTGCAGCAGGTTGCGGTGGGTCAGCATCACGCCCTTCGGCACGCCCGACGACCCGGATGTGTACTGCAGGAACGCGAGCCGGGACGGCGCCGCCGGGGTGTCGCGCCACGCATGCTCGAGGCCGTCGAGATTGGCGTCCGTCGTGAGCCACTGCAGGCGCGCCAGCGGCGCCGGCAGCGTCGAGCGGTCGGGCAGCGCGGCCAGCGCCGCTGCGGTGGTGAGCGCGACCGCCGCCTCGCAGTCTTCGGCCACCCGAGCCAGCCGGCCGTTCAGCCGCGCGTTCAGCGGCGGGTACGCGGGCACCGCCACCATGCCGGCATACAGGCACCCGAAGAAGGCGCAGAGGTAGTCCAGCCCCGCGTGATAGAGCAGCAGCACCCGCGCGCCGGCGGGCACGCGGCCCTGGAGCAGCGCCGCAACCTGGCGCGCGCGCCGGTCGAGCGTCAGGCAATCGAGCACCTCGTCGCGAGCGCCCTGCGTCGCGTGGTCGACGAACGTGTAGGCGGCATCCGCCGGCGTGAGCGCCGCGCGGCGGCGGACGACTTCCGTCAGGGTGCCGCAATCACGCAGGTGGGAACCCGGCAGCGGGCGCCTCATGAGGCAACGCTGCGCGCTGCGCGCGGGATGGGCGCCAGGCCGCGCGCGGGAGCCGGAGCACCGGGCGCGCCGATGACCAGCGGCCGCCCGAAGCTCTGCAGCCCCGCGACCGCGAAGCCATGCCGCACGGCGAGCGCACGCTGGCGCTTCACCTCCTGCACGTCGAGCGTGTTGCCGAGGCTGGTGTTGCGGTAGTCGCGCTCCAGCGCCAGCAGCATCGTCTCGGCCATGCAGGCGTAGGACGTGCCGTCGCGCAGGCCGTAGGGACCGATGCGCGTGCCGCCCGGCAGCGCCACCAGGCCGCCGTCGATCACCCTCACGTCGGGACGCCGGTGGACGATCGACTCGCCGATCGAGCGCGGGCGCGAGATGTCGCACACGAGCGCGCCGCGCGGCAGCAGGTCGTCGTCGAGCGACTGGCCGGGGAAGCTCGTGGCGGTGACGACCACGTCGGCCAGCGCGACGCCCTGCACGCCGCCGGCCAGGATCAGCTGCCCGCGCCGCTCCATCGCCAGCACGAGCGCGTCCACGTCGGGTTCAACGTCGCACGCCAGCGCGGCAAGACCGGAGGCCAGCGAGCCGGGCCGCCGATCGTCCGCCGGACCGGCCAGCGCGTGCCGGACGATCCTCCTCGCCACGGACAACAGCCGTTCCCGTCCTGCGGCCGGCGCGTGCGCCGGGTTGCCGATCAGCACGAGGCGCGGCGCCCGCTCCGCCAGCAGCACGGCCACGCAAGACCCGATGGCGCCGGCAGCGCCGACGACACCGGCCGACTTCTCGCTCCAGCAAGCCCCCGCCTGGGCGAGCGCGAGATCGAGCGCGTCCAGCGCGGAGACCACGGTGTACGAGTTGCCGGACGTGAGCCCGATGCCATCGCGCACGAGGTGCGCGCCGCCGCCGCTGACCACGGAGGTGTAGGCCCCGAGCCCGACGAGAGACGCGCCGCGCGCGCGGGCCAGGTCGATGCCCTTGTTGAGCATCTTCAGCGCGTCGCTCACCGGCATGTCCTTCAGCTGCGCCGCGGTGTGGCCGATGAGGATGAAGTCGCCGGCCGCGAGGGCGCCCGTGGGCGAGGCGATCTGCACTGCCGTGCCGACGACCGGATCGAGCAGCCCGGACATGCTCTGCGCGAACTCGCGCAGCTCGTGCGCATCGAGCGATGCCAGGCTGGCGTCGAACTCGGCATAACCGTGCTCGTCCAGCGGATGCACGAGGAAGGCGAAGCGCGCGCTGGACGCGTCGCCCGCGGCAGCGCTCGGTCCGGCCGCGCGCTTCGACGAGACCCGTGCCGGCTCCACGGCCGCGCCGGCGGGGGCCTGCCCGCGCAGGATGGACCGATAGAACGCGCCGGTGCTGCGCGACGCGAGGCGGTCGATCGTGCGGCCCAGCGCGTCCGCGGCCACGGAGCACTGTTCCCGCGTGGCGTTCAGCGGCGGCTGGATGCGCAGCACGTTGCCGCCGTTCAGCGTGGGCGCCAGCCGCACGCCTTCGACGTTCAGCAGGTGGCTGGCCACGAACTGCGCCAGTTCCTCCGCCTCCGCCGCGATGCCGAGGAAGTTCTCGGGCCACGACGCGCGATCGTTCGTGAACTCCAGGCCCAGCATGAAGCCGCGCCCGCGCACGTCGCGCACCAGCCAGGGGTGACGTGCGCGGATGCGCTCCAGGCTCGCCCGCAGCAGCGCGCCTTCGGCCTGCACGTGCTGCAGCAGCGCGCCGCCGTCGCGCGTGAGCAGGTCCAGCGTCGCGAGGCCTGCACGCGCGGCGAGCGCATTGCCGGCGAAGGTGGAGGAGTGCTTGAGCGCGAACGCTTCGCTGTAGGCGGCCTCGGTGCACAGCACCGCGCCGATCGGCACCAGCCCGCCGCCGAGCGCCTTCGCGAGCGTGACGATGTCGGGGCGCACGCCCTCGGCATCGCACGAGAACATCACCCCCGTGCGGCCCAGGCCGGTCTGCACTTCGTCGACGATCAACAGGGCGCCGTGGCGATGGCAGGCCTCGCGGGCCGAGTGCAGATAGCCCGGCGGCGCCACATGCACGCCGCCTTCGCCCTGGATGGTCTCGACGATGAACGCGGCGTAGCGGCCCGGATGCGCGGACAGCTGCGCTTCGAGTGCGCCAAGGTCGCCGAAGTCAACGCGGTCGAACCCCGGCAAAGGGAGCCCGAACGGCGCCTGGTAGGCCGGATTGCCGGTGGCCGACAAGGCCGCGAAGGTCTTGCCGTGGAAGCCGCGCCGCGCCGCGAGCACCGCCATGCGGCCCGTGGCGTGGCGCGCCATCTTCAAGGCGGCCTCGACGGCTTCGGCGCCGCTGTTGCAGAAGGTGGCGTAGCGCAGCCCCGGCGGCGCCAGCTCGATCAGCCGCTCGGCCAGGCGTCCGGCGGAGCGCGGAATCGAGGGCTGCGCGAACACGGGTTCGCCGTCCTCGCGCAGCGCCTGCATGGCGCGCCACACGTCCTGCGGGTGATGCCCGAACGGCAGCGCGCCGTATTGCGCCATGAAGTCCAGGCAGCGCCGGCCTTCGCTGTCGTAGAGCCAGGCGCCCTCGCCGCGCACGAAGGTGCGGTCGAGCCGCAGTTGCCGGAGCTTGCCCGCGAGATGCGGGTTCACGAACGTCTCGTAGGGGCTCGCTGCGGCCGTAGGGGACGCGCTCCCCGTCTGCAGGGCCCGGATGCACTCGACCAGCCCGTCGGTATCGCGCACGTCGGCGAGCAGGGTCGACGACACCGGAACGCCCAGCCATTGCTCGAGGTTGCAGGCCAGGTCCACGACCGCGAGCGAATCGATGCCGAAATCGGCCAGGGCGGTGCAGTCGCCGGCCCATGAGGCCGCATGCTGGCGTTGGAGATATCGGCGCAGCCAGTCGACGATGGCTTCGCGGACGTCGCTTCTTGTTGTCATGCAATGCTCTTGTTGTCGCGCGCTCCAGCACGACGCTCAGGAACCATCTCCCTTGATGGTTACTGAGTATTTCCGAGCCTTACAAACAAGAACAGAGCGCGAATTGGCTGAAACCAATACGAATCTGCTCAGCCCGCCGGCGACCTCGGCCGATGCATCGAGGGTTGCCGGCCGGCGATGCTCAGTCTGCCTCGATCTTTGCAGCCTTCACGATCTGCGCCCAGCGCGCCAGTTCCGCCTTGCTGTAGTCGTTCAGCTGCTGCGGGTTCATGTAGTCCGCTGTCGCGCCCAACTCGGCGGCCTTCTGCTTGAACGCTGGCGTCGCCACCACCTTCTCGATCTCGGCGGCCAGCTTGTCGACCACCGGCTTCGGCGTCTTGGCCGGCGCAAACACGCCGAACCACGACGTGGCGTCGAGCTTCGGCAGGCCGGCTTCGGCGGCGGTGGGCACGTTCGGCAGCGATGCCACGCGTGTCTTGCCCGTGACCGCGAGTGCGCGAAGCTTGCCCGACTGGATGAACGGCATGTAGGGCGGCGGCGTTCCGAAGGTGAGGTCGACCTGCCCACCGAGCAAGTCCTGCATCGCCGGGCCGGTGCCCTTGTACGGCACGTGCGTCATCGTGATGCCGGCCTGCTGTTCGATCATCGCGCCGGTGACGTGCTGCAGCGAGCCGTTCCCGGACGACGCGTAGCTGAGCTTGCCGGGATTCGCCTTCGCGTAGGCAATCAGTTCAGCGAGCGTCTTCACGGGCAGGCCCTCGCGCACCACCACCACCTGCGGCGCGCTCAACACATTCGCCACTGCCTGCAGGTCCTTGAACTCCCACTGCGCCGGCTGCCCGGGCAAGTTGGGCGTGATGACGTGGTAGCCGGAGTACTGCATCAGCAGCGTGTGGCCATCGGGCTCCGCGCGCTTGACTGCGACCGCCGCGATGCCGCCGCTGGCGCCTCCCCGGTTGTCGACGATCACCGTCTGCCCCACCGTCTTGCCGAGCGGGTCGGCGAGCAAGCGGGCAGCGATGTCGGTGGTGCCGCCGGGCGAGGTCGGCACGATCAGCGTGACGGGTTTGCTCGGGTAAGGGGCTTGTGCGGCAGCACCGCCGGCAGCAACGACGGCAAGCACGGCCAGCATGAGCGAAACGAGAGGGCGTCGCTGGAAGTTCATGTTCAATCTCCTGTGATCGAAATGCAGAGGGGGTTTCAACGGTCGCGGGCGAGCGCGCGCTCACGGATCGCGTTGAAGTCGGAGGGCACGGGGTGAAGGTCGAGACGGCGGCCGGCCTTGAGGATCTGGCTCGGGATGTCGTGGCCGATCAGCGCCGGCAGGCGGTTCGAGGCGGAGATCAGTCGCTGCAGGTCGACTCCGGTGTCGTAGCCCATCAGCTCGAGCGCGTGCACGATCTCCTCGCTGCACACGTTGCCGGTGGCGCCGGGTGCGTACGGGCAGCCGCCGATGCCGCCGAGCGACGCATCGAAGCGGTCGGCGCCGGCATCGATCGCCGCCAGCACGTTCGCGAGGCCCAGGCCGCGCGTGTTGTGAAAGTGCAGCGTCAATTCAGTGTCCGGCCAGCGCTCCCGAAACGCGCTCGTCAGCTCGGCCACCTGCCCCGGGTAGGCCATGCCGGTGGTGTCGCACAAGGTGACGCCGTGAGCGCCCATCTCGTCGACGAATCGTGCGCACCAGTCGAGCACGGTGGGAAGCGGCACATCGCCTTCCATCGGACAGCCGAACGAACACGAGAGCGACACGTTGACGATCCGCCCGGCCTCGCGAGCAAGCGAGTTCACGTCCGACAGCGCCGCATGCGATTGCGCACGTGTCATGCGCAAGTTGGCCAGGTTGTGGGTCTCGCTCGCGGACATCACGAGGTTGAACTCGTCCGTGCGCGCGTCGATGGCGCGTTCGGCGCCGCGCACGTTGGGCACCAGTGCGCTGTAGATCACGCCCGGCTTGCGCTCGATCCGGCGCATCACGATCTCGCCGTCGCGCAGCGCGGGAATGGCCTTGGGGGACACGAATGAAGTGACCTCGATCTTCGCCATGCCTGCCTGCGAGAGCGCATTCACCAGGGCGATCTTGTCTTCGGTCGGCACGAAGGCCTCCTCGACCTGAAGCCCGTCGCGCGTGCCCACTTCCTGCATGTGGATGCGCTTGCCGGTCCCGTTCCAGATGTTGTTCATGCCACCACCTCAGATGACGCCCGTCGCCTTGAGGCTGGCGAGTCGCTCGCCCTTGATGCCCAGCAGGCCGGCGAAGACCGCCTCGTTATGCTGACCGAGCAGCGGCGCCGGTGAAGAGATGCGCGCGGGGGTCGCGCCGAGCTTGATGTGGCTGCCGGTCAACTTGGTCTTGCCGGCCACCGGATGATCGACGTCGACGAACATCTCGCGGGCACCGGCGATGTGCGGGTCCGTCACCAGCCGGTCGATCGTGTTGATCGGCGAGGCCGGCACGCCGGCGGCAAGCATCGCCTCGACGATGCGGTCCACGTCCAGGTGGCGGCTCCAGGCTTCGATCAGCGGCTTGATTTCGGCATGGCGCTCGACACGCTTGGCGTTGGTGTCGAAGCGCTCGTCGTCCGCCAGCGCCGGCTGGCCGATCGTCCGGCACACCAGCCGCCAGAGCTTGTCGTTGGCCGCAGCGATGACGACACTGCCGTCTCGCGCCGCGAACGAGTCGTAGGGATAGCACGACTCGTAGCGATTGCCGATGCGCTCAGGCACGCGACCATCCGCCAGATAGATCTGCGTGATGATCTCCAGGCTTGCGACCACCGAATCGACGAGCGCGACGTCCACCTTCTGGCCTTCGCCGGTGGCGTCGCGATGCCGCAGCGCTGCCAGCAGGCCGATGGTCACCGACAAGCCCGCCAGGACATCGGCCATCGCGGTGCCCGAGCGGGTGGGCTCGCCGCCGGGCCAGCCGGTGGTGCTCATCAAGCCGCCCATGGCCTGCGCGATGATGTCGTAGCCCGGGCGCAGCCGATACGGCCCCGTATCGCCGAAGCCGGAGACCGCCGCGTAGACCAGCCGCGGGTTCACGGCCTTCAGCGTGTCATAGCCCAGGCCGAGCTTGTCCATCGTGCCGGGGCGGTAGTTCTCCACCACCACGTCGGCGGTCTTCACGAGGTCGAGGAACAATTCGCGGCCGGCCTTGAGGTCGAGCGTCACGCCCTGCTTGCCGCGGTTCAGGTTCATGTAGTACGCGCTTTCGCCGTTGCGAAACGGCGCGAAGTGGCGCGTGTCGTCGCCGCGGCCGGGCTGCTCGATCTTGATGACCTCGGCGCCCATGTCGGCCAGCATCATCGTGCAGAAGGGGCCGGCGAGAACGCGCGTCAGGTCGAGGACACGCAGTCCGGAAAGTGCGCCAGTGGCTTGGTTCATGAAGGCTCCTTGAAGAGAATCAGTGCGTGCAGTGATTCTCGAAACAAGCGCTCGGCGAGGGAACGACAAAGGTGCGGACCCAGCTTTCGCGGATCGCGAAAGCCGAAGGGGGTTTCCCCTTATCCGGTGCGCGACTCGCTCAGCGGCCTGGCGCTTCGCAGAGGTGGTCGATCAACATGCGCACATGTCGAGGAACGACCTTGGCATCGCGCAGCCCGATCAGGAGCCGTCGGCCGGCCCACGCGTCTTCGAGCGCGATCTGCCGCAGGTCCATCGACCGCACATGAGGCTGAATCGCTTCGGCCGGCAGGATGGCGACTCCCATCCCGGCCGCGACCATCCGGCACATCGCGTCGAAGCTGCGCACCTGAATGCGAACCTTCAACCTCCGCCCGAGCGCTTCGGTTTCGGACTGCAGCCGCTTGGCGAGCGAAGTGCCCTTGGACAGGCAGACGAAGTCGTACTCGACCGCTTCCTCGAGACGCACCGTTCGACGGCGGGCCAGTTCATGCTTCCGAGGCACGACGAGCACCAGGCGGTCCTCGCGGTAGTTCAGGACCTGAAGGCCGAGGGCGGGCGTGCGATCGGCGAAGATGCCGAAGTCGGCTCGCCCATCCAGCACCGCCAACACGACTTCGCTGCTGTCTTCTTCCTCGAGTTCGATGCGGATGCCCGGATTCGCGTTGACGAAGGTGGAGATGTCGAGCGGCAGGAACTGTGTCACCGCGGAGGTGTTGGCCCACAGGCGCACGACCCCGACGAGGCCGGAGGCGTAGTCGGACAGATCGGCGGCAAGCTGATCGACATCGCTCAAGATGCGCTGCGCATGCCGTTGCAGCGCCTGGCCCGCGACAGTCAACGTGACCCCGCGGGAATGGCGCTCCAGCAAGACGGCGCCCACGGCCGCCTCCAGGTCCGTGATGCGCTTGCTTGCGGCGCCGACGGCCAGCGCCGCCAGCTCGGCGCCCTTGCTGATGCTGCCGCTGCGCGCAACGAGGCTGAACAGCGAGAGCGAAAAGAGGTCGAGGCGGTGGAGGTTCACGGGAGACCTGGCCGCGGAAACTTCTCGCCGCAACCCGTACCGTCAGATCAAGCCTCTTGCGCGGATCCGGCTCCGCCGGTCCGCTGCAAAGCGCCCCCTCGGGGGGCAGCGACGAGAGGAGCGTGGGGGCCGTTTCATCTCAGAGAGGTCGGCGTGCGGTGAGGCCGACGAAGTAGGCACGCGTCGGCGCCGGCTCGTAGTAGCGCTGGTTGGCCTCGTTCACGATCACCGAGCCCACGTACTCGGTGTCGAAGAGGTTCTCGATGCGGGCGAAGGCGTCGAGCTTCCACCCCGCCACCATGCCGCTCCAGCCGCCGCGCAGGTTGGCCACCTCGTACGAGCCGGCTGCCGCGCTGTTGGCGTCGTTCACGGGCACCTTGCTCGCCACGCGCAGCTCCAGTGCGGCCGACAGGCCGGAGCCCGCGTCGCGCCAGGCCAGCTCGCCGGCGAACAGGTGCTCGGGCACGCCCGGAATGCGGTTGCCCGACAGGTCCACGCCGGCGAACGTCACGTACTCCTGGAACGTCGCCTTCGTCAGCGTGTAGGCGGCGTACGCCTCGAACGAGCGGCCCAGCGTCGCCTCCAACGCCAGCTCCAGGCCTTGGCGGCGCGTGCGGTCGGCGTTGGTGAAGGAATTTCGCCCGCCCGACGACACCGCCGACACCACTTCGTTGCGCGTGCTCGAATGGAACACCGTGGCGGTGGTGCGCACGCCCTCGCCCAGTTGCGTGCGCACGCCGACCTCCGCGTTCTCGCTCTCGGCCGCCTCGAGGTCGAAGTTCAGGCCCGGCGCGCCGTCCGGCCGGTACGCCAGCTCGACGAAAGTCGGCGTCTCGAAGCCGCGGCCGATCGAGGCGAAGACGTTCGTCGTCGGGGTGAGCTTGAACAGCACGCCGATCACGGGGCTCGTGCCGCTGTAATCGGCACTGCCGCTGTCGTCGGGGTTGGGGCCCACGATGTAGTTGTCGTCGACGGTGAACTCCACATCGCTGCTGCGCACGCCGCCGGTCAGGCGCAGCGCGTCGGTGGCCTGCCAGCTCGCGATGGCGTAGATGTCGGTGGTGGTGACGCGATCCTCCTCGTCGCGGCGCAGTTCCCCGCGCACGCCGTTGTTGTTCACGTGGCCGCGACGCCGCTCCGTCATCGAGTCGCGGCTGACCCCGGCGGTGAAGCTCGTGTCGCGGCCCGCGAGCTGCGTGCGGCGCGTCCACTCCAGCGACGCGCCGTAGAAGTCGCGGTCCAGGTGCACGACGCCGCCGGAGGACGTGGGGCCCTGGGCGACGAGCGGAATGGCCAGGTACTGCTCCACCTCGCGCTGGCCCCCGTAGCCGGTGGCCTGCAGCGTGTCCTGCGCGCCCAGGCGGTGGCGCAGCACGAGCCCGCCCTGCCGGTGGTCGATGCTCTTGCGCGTGTCGAACGCAACGGCGTTCTGGCCTGCCTGCTCGCGGTCGGCCTCGAGCTGCTCGCGCGTGAGCCCCAGCGGATCCTGGGTGTCGGGCTGGTTCAGCGCATTGGCGATCAGCGTGATCGTGGTGGCCTCGCCGAGCGCCCAGCGCAGCTTGGCGTTGGCCGTGTCGCGCGTGGCGCTGGAGTGGTCGCGATAGCCGTTGGTGTCGAAGCGCGCCACGTTGCCGGTGCCGCCGAACCCGCCGGAGGAAGCCCCGAACTTCACGGCCGTGCGCCACATGTCGAAGCTGCCGCCCGAGGCGCTGGCCTCGACGGTCGGTTGCGCCGGCGGATCCTCGGTGATCAGGTGGATCACGCCGCCGGACGAGTTGCCGTAGAGCGCCGCGAACGGGCCGCGCAGCACCTCGATGCGCTGCGCGCCGTCGAGATCGAACAGCGCGGTCTGGCCCTGGCCGTCGGGCATGGTGATGGGGATGCCGTCCTGCAGCAGCCGCACGCCGCGCACGCCGAAGGTGGCGCGCGCACCGAAGCCGCGCGACGACACCTGCAGATCCTGCGAATAGTTCTGGCGGTTCTGCGCCAGCAGCCCCGGCACGCGGCCGAGGGACTCCGAGAGGTTCACGCGCAACTGCTGGTCGCGCACCTGCCCGCCGTCGATGGCGTCCATCGCAGCCGGCACGTCGAACAGGCGCTCCTCGACGCGCGTGCCGGTGATCACGATCGTCTCGGTGCGCGCGGCCGGCCCCGCTTGCGCGAAGCACCACGTTGGCACGAGCGCCAAGGCGACCATCGCCGAGCTTGCGCTCGACGTCAGAAACACCGAGCGCCGACGGTGGTGCAGTCGTTGCATGGTTGCGCGGCCCTTGGGCCGTTCCGGTTGTCTTGTGTGGTCAAAACCCGGCCGCATTATTCAACGAGTCGCGTCACCGCCCTTGGTCAGCTCACGGCGTGGCGACGTGCGACACCCTGCGGCCGGGAGAGTAGATGTCATTGATGTTCCAGTGACCCGCCGTCGGCACGGGTTCGTTCATCATCGCGACGTCGATCACGCAGGCCTTGCCCGAGGCCACCGCTCTCTCGAGCGCCGGCTTGAATTCCGCGGCGGACTTGACCTGCACGCCATCCAGGCCGTAGGCCTTCGCGATGGCGGCGAAGTCCACATGGTAGGGCTCTCCGCCGCGGCGGAACACGCAGCCGAACGCCGTGCCGTAGTGCGCCATCTCCAGCCCGGCGATCGTGCCGTACGCGTTGTTGTTCATCACGACCCATACGACAGGAACCTCCTGCTCGGCAGCGGTCGCCAGCATGGCGGGGTTCTGCCCGAAGCCGCCATCGCCGACCAGCGCGACGACCACGCGGTCCGGGCATGCCAGCTTCGCGCCGATCGCCGCCGGCGCGCCGAAGCCCATCGTCGCGTAGCCACCCGGCGTCAGGATGCTGCCGGGCGTGTAGATCGGGAACTGCTGCCCGACGCCGTTCTTGTTCCAGCCCACGTCGGTGGTGATGATCGCGTCGCGCGGCAGCACCTCGCGCACGGTGGCCAGGATGCGCTCCGGGCGCATCGGGTAGGCGTCGTTCTTCTCGTGCCCGGCCCTGGACGCGGAGAAGTCGCGCCGGTAGCTTGCGATCTCGTCGGCCAGCGCCTTGTTCGGCCGGCCCTGCGGGAACAGGCGTTTGGCGACTCGATTGAGCACCACGAGCGCCTGCTTCAGGTCCGCCACCGCGCCGATCGCGACCGGGAAATTGCGCCCGATCTCGCTCGGATCGATGTCGATGTGGATGAGCTTGCTCGGCGGGAAGCTGAACGTGAACTCGGGCTCCCACGAGCTGCAATCGGCCTCCTTGAAGCTGGTGCCGACGCCGAACACCCAATCGGCCGTGCGGCACTTCTCGTTCACGAATTTCGTGCCCCAGAAGCCCGTCATGCCCAGCGTGAGCGGATGGTCGTCGGGCAGCACGCCCTTGCCCATCAGGCTGTGCGCGACCGGGATGCCCATGCGGTCGACGAACTCGCGCAGCTCGGCCGCCGCGTCCGCGAGGATGACGCCGCCGCCCGCCTGGATCACCGGGTGCTTCGCGTCGGCCAGCGTGCGCACGATCTTCTCTGCCGTCTCGTCGTCGATCGACGGCTTGTGCAGGGCCTTCGTGTGATGCGCCAGGCGCTCGAACAGCGCGGTGTCGACCTTCATCGAGAAGATGTCCATCGGCACCGAGACCAGCACGACGCCGGGGCGCCCGGTTTCGGCGAGCTGGAACGCCTTCTCCAGGATCTCCGGGAACAGGTCCGGCCGCTCCACGCGCCACACCCGCTTGGCGAACGGCCGGTAGATCTCCGACTGCGCCGCGTCCGCATGCAGGTTCACCTCCTGGTGCGGATGCTTGCCGTAGTAGTGGCTCGGGATGTCGCCGGCGATCACGACCATCGGCACCGAATCCATCGCAGCATTCGCCACGCCGGTCGACGCGTTGGTCAGGCCCGGGCCCAGGTGCGACAGCAGCACGGCCGTGGTCTTGCGGGCGCGCGCATAGCCGTCGGCCATGTGCGCGGCCATCTGCTCGTGGCGCGTGTTGACGAAGTTGATCCTGCTCTTCGACAGCGCCGCCAGCACCGCGATGTTGGTGTGGCCGCACAGGCCGAACACGTGCTCCACGCCGCGCCGCTCGAGATAGCGCACGAGTTGCTCGGAAATCAGTTCTTGCATGGGGAACTCCTGGATCGGACGGACGGAAACCACCGGGGCTTCATTCGTCGGACGGCATGCGCTCGAAGCGGCGCGGCGCCGCGCCTGTGTATTCATAGCGGATGCTCGTCGGCATCGGGCCCTTGATGCGCCCGCCCTGCTGGCTCTGCTCGACCGCATGCGCCAGGATGCCGACCGAGCGCGAGAGGATGAAGAGCCCTCGGCCCAACGGCGGCGCGAAGCCCAGCTCGCAATAGATCACGGCCGTGGCGCCATCGATGTTCATCGGAATGGGGGTGCCCTTGCGGCGCGTCAACGCCTGGTCGATGAGCATGCCGATGGTCGCAAAGCGGCCACCGATCGTCCCCTCCGCGCGCGCCCGCTCGACCAGCGCCAGGAGCCGTACCGCCCGCGGATCCACCTTGTGCCAGCGATGACCGAAGCCGGGAACGACCTTGCCGTTGTGCGATACGTAGCGGTCGATCGCGTCCTCCACGCGCTGGGCGTCCGTCACGCCCTCGCGCCGATCCGCGTCGATCTCCTGCATGAAGGCCATGCACTGCTGCCCGGCGCCGCCATGGATGTCGTCCAGCGCGTTGATCGCCGAAGCCATGGCGCCGTTCACCGGCAGCCCGCACGTGACGGCCATGCGCGAGATCGCGATCGACGGCGCATGCGGGCCGTGATCGACGCCCGCGACCAGCGCCGCCTCGAGCAGCTTGGCCTGCTGCGGCGCCGGAACCTCGCCGCGCAGCATCAGCCAGACCATCTCCGCGTAGCTCAGCTCGCCGATCAGCTGCTCGATCGGGTAGCCGTGCACCGCGATCCGGCCCGGCTCGATGTCGATGATCCGCGTCGACCACCAGCGTTGGGCTTCGCTCAGGACTTGTTCGGGAGTCTTGGAGCTCATTGGAATACCCTCCGCGCTGCGCGCTGCGGGATGAGCGCTTCGGAGCGGCCGGCACGCTCATATTGCACCCGCCTTTCGCAGGCCCTCGATGTCTTCGGCGGTGTAGCCCAGGCCCTCCAGCACTTCCAGCGTGTGTTCGCCGAGCTGCGGCGGCGGCGTCGCGGCCGTCGGCTCTCCGTTGGACAGCTTGAAACCCGCCCGGGCCACCGTGATGGGCCGCCCGACGCCGGGCACGTCGGGAAACGTCTGCAGCAGTTCGCGCGTGGCCACCTGTTTCGACTTCAGCGCCTCGGGCACGGTCGCCACGCATCCGGCAGGCACGCCGAGGTCGTTGAAGATGGTTTCCCACTCCGTGGCCGGCCGTGCGCTTCAGCGCCCTCTCCAGGGCCTCGGTGAGTGCGGCCCGGTGCAGCTTGCGGCTCTCGCGCTTGGCAAAGCGGGCGTCCGAGATCAGGTCTTCGCGACCCACCGCCTTTGCCAGCGCCTCGAACTGCTCCTGCTTGTTGGCCGCGATGTTGAGGGAGCCGGTCTTTCGTCTTGAAGGTGCCCGACGGCGCCGCGGTGAAGTTGCTGTTGCCGTGCGCCTTCGGCTGCGTGCCCGCGATCAGGTAGTTGGAGATCACCCATCCCATCGTGACGAGTGCGGAGTCGAGCATCGAGACGTCGATGAACGCGCCCTCCCCCGTGCCGTGCCGCCGCACGAGTGCGCTCGAGATCGCGAATGCCGCCGTGATGCCGCTGATGGTGTCGGCCACCGGATAACCCGCCCGCAACGGCGCAGACTCCTCGTCGCCGGTGATGCTCATCATCCCGGACAGGCCCTGGATGATCTGGTCGTAGGCCGGCGCATCCTTCAGCGGCCCTTCCTGCCCGAAGCCGGTGATCGCGCAGTAGATCAGCGAGGGGTTGCATTCGCGCAGCTCTTCGAAGGCGAGGCCGAGGCGCCCCATGACGCCGGGCCGGAAGTTCTCCACCAGCACGTCGGCCGACTTCACGAGCCGCCGCAGCAAGGACTTGCCCTCCGGCGTCTTTAAATTGACCGTGATGGACTTCTTGCCGCCGTTCTGCGCCAGGAACGACGCGCCCATGTGCCGGGCGTTCAGTTCGGGATCGCTGCCCAGCTGCCGCGCGAGGTCGCCGCCGCCCGGCGCTTCCACCTTCACCACCTCGGCGCCCAGCAGCGCGAGCTGATAGGCACACAGCGGGCCGGCGAGCACGTTGGTCAGGTCCAGCACCCGGATTCCGCTCAACGCTTTGCCCATGAGAATCCTCCGTGGTTTCTCTGTGAACGTCGTTCAGCGACGCACGAAGGGATTGGGCACGTCCAGGTCGGACGACACCCACACGCACTTGGTGTGCAGGTACTCCTTGATCGTTTCCGTGCCGGACTCGCGGCCGATGCCGGATTCCTTGTAGCCTCCGAACGGCGATGTGAAGCTGGTGGCCCGGTAGTTGTTCACCCACACCGTGCCGGCCTTGATCTTGTCGGTCGAGCATGGCACGCCGCAGGTCCCGAGTCCACACGGCAGCGGCGAGTCCGAAATGATGTCGTTGGCGATGCGGATGGCTTCGGCCTCGTCCTCGAACCGGATCACCGACAGCACGGGGCCGAAGACCTCCTCCTGTGCGATGCGCATGTCGTTGCGCACCTCGGTGAAGATCGTCGGCTCAACGAACTGCCCCGCGCCCAGGTCCGGCCGGCTGCCGCCCGCCGTATCACGCACTTCGCGCCTTCGCCCTTCGCGATCTCGATGTACGACATCACCTTCTCGAACTGCGGGCGCTGGCGATGGGCCCGATCTGGGTCTCCGGCAACGAGGGGTCTCCCATCTTCGCGCTGCTCACGAACTCGATCAGCTTCTTGCACGAATTGATCGTGGATGGTCGACTGCAGCAGCAGCCGCGACCCGCCTGGCAGCTGGCCCGACGCCGCGAAGATGCCCGACACGGCGCCCTTCACCGCCTGGTCCAGGTCGGCGTCGTCGAACACGATGTTCGGCGACTTCCCGCCCAGTTCGAGCATCACCGTCTTGAGCCCGCGCGCCGCCATCTCGTAGATCTTGCGCCCTGCCTCGGTGCCGCCGGTGAAGCCGATGTGCGCGACCAACGGGTGCGTCACCAGCGCTTGCCC